>NZ_AOJN01000001.1 GCF_000337335.1 Halorubrum distributum JCM 10118
GTGTCGGACACCGCTGACGCGGTGTCCTTGTCCTCTTCGACTCGACAGCAGCAGCTCAGCAGTATCAACAATCTCCTACAGAAGAGCGATAGGACACTTCACAGAGGAAGTGGAATGAGTACAACTGCTGAGTTGTACTGAGCTTCTGTCTCTTCGATTTGGACAACGACAGGGATACGTGATCGTCACCAATGCTAACGGTGAGCGTACCTCAGTTGGTACTAGGCGTCGGCCAGTCGGATGTAATACCGACCAGCTCGGCACTCATTTCCCAGAGCCGCCGTCGCACCGCCTGGTTCATCGCCTCGGGTGCGGGATCTGCGGGGCCATCGCTGCCAATATATTGCCCACTCACAGAGCCGTACGTCGGCTCCACCAGAAGCGTTTGGAGGCGTTCGGCGGCCGCCTGCTTTGAGGTGGCGACACCCGGAACCAGTCCGGCGATCCGAACCAGCAGCCGCGTTGGGAGCGACGCCTCGTATCAACACCTCCTCGAACGGGAACTCCGAGCGTTGGATCCGGATCTTGTGATCACCTTCGGCGGAAACGCGTGGCCGGCACTCCGACGCTCGACTGCGCCCGAACTCGTCGTGGATACCGACGCCGACCCGGAGAGCATTATGTCCATCCATGGGACACTCCACCGGATCTCCGATCCGATCGACACCCACGTACTCCCGCTAGCTCACATGAGTGGACAGGTCTGGTGGCGGTTTCCACCCGACGAGTACATCTCACGACTTAGCGAGGCGCTTGAACTTCTCGAACGCCAGTAGCGAAAACGACGGAGCGTGACACGCATCGTCTCAATATGGGATAGCGACTCAACTGATTGTGGGCAGTCACGTGTTTGGGCGGACTACATGTCGAGATAGGGGCCGCAAGCCCGAAATCTGGCACTGTAGCCGATTATCACGGACGTCAAATCTCAGTACCAGATTTAAATGCTTAGCAAATAGTGACTTGGTATGGCTGAAGTTCAAGCAATCTTTCTTGCTCTCTGTTTCCCGGTTCTTGCGGTGGGACTCCACGAACTGACCCACCTCGCAGTTGCCCGGATTGCCTGCCCGATTTCGATTGAACAGACTTCATGGGTCCCGTTCCGACTTCGTCTGGATTTTGAGAGGCTGCCAGCAAAGGCCACACTTCGGATGATTGCACTTGCCCCTCTATTTGTCGGCAGCGTGGCTGCTGCCATTGCTATGCAAACTGGAATTTGGCAACAGATTAAAATCGCCGATCCGTATTATCTCCATTATCTTATGACAGCGTACTGGTTCCTCTATATCATTCCCAGCCCTGCAGATATTCGACTAGCCATTTGGCCGTCGGTAGAAGATACACAACGTGTTCAGGTGAGTCCACAATGAGTGACCACCCAATCGGCACATCAGCGATAGACGACAATCGTGCTGTGTCGTCAGTCATCGGGGTCGTTATTTTGTTTGGGTTTTTGATTATCGCGCTTTCACTGTACCAGGTAGAAGTCGTTCCACAGCAGAACGCGGAGACTGAGTTCCAACACTCTGGGGAGGTCCGTAATGACCTCGTTGAGCTAAGAGCAGGGATTCTACAAGCAGGGAGCATCGATCAGCCACAGTATCAGACGGTTCAACTGGGTACTGTCTATTCAACCCGTGTATTCAGTATAAATCCTCCTGCGCCGGCTGGGACAATACGAACCAGCAAATCATATCCGATCACAATCGCATACGAATCTAACGGAACGGTGATCGAGACCATCCCAACACGATTTATTGAGTACCAACCAAGATACAATGAACTCGATCGCTCCCCGACTTGGTATGATGCGTCCGTGCTCTACCTTGATGCTCGTGACGAGGGCGGTGGAATCGCAGTAATTGAAGATCAGAACCTTGTCGATAGCGACGGTGAGGTACAAATTACGGCTCTCCAAAATGAGTTTCGCCGAAGCGGGACCGGCCAAGTCACTCTCGAACTCCGTCCAGCTGAAAGTGTTATTGGCGACATTCCCGAAACTGAGCTAAATGTTACTGTTCCAACGCGGTTGAGCAATGGAGAGTACTGGAACAGTACAGACATTTCAAATAATAAGTATAGCGTTACAGACGACGCAAACGACGACGGGATCCACAACCTAACGCTTGAGACAACCACCAGCAGTCTAACTATCGATACTGTCGGCGTACAGGAAGTACCTGAAGAGCCAGTTCAGAACAGCAATGCACGTATTGGTGGGCCACCCGGCGAGAACAAGCCCCCGGTGGTTGAAGAGCTAATCTACCAGAACGATGCCGTGGCCTACGACGGCAACGATCTCGATGCTGTCGCTGGTGGGGTAAACTTCTCGGTCACGAACCGCGTTGGCGAAGATGTCACGATCACTGATGTCAGAGTAGCACCGAGGGACAGCACCATTAGTGACCTCAGCGACGACGGATTACCGAATGGCGAACCCGTGACGAGTGAGGTATACGTTGCCGCGGACTTGGCCGATGCCTACGTTGATTACAATGATGGAACCGCCCTTCCGAAAACTGTCGATCTAGACACCGACGGGTTCACTAATAACGGGAACGCACAACTTTCGGACGGCGCAACGGCCACGTTCTACCTCTATGAGTTCACTAACGGCTTTTCATCTGTCGACATGAGCGGTGAGGACGTGGAAATCACGATTACGTACCAGCCAGCGAGCGGCGGAACCGAGACGAAGACGTTTACTATCACGCCAAACAGCGAGGGCGGCGGCAGTGGGGGTTCCGACCCAGTTATAAATAGTCTTAGTACTCAATCTCCCGGGGGATCCGGACAATATAAAGTGACGTACGATGTGTCGGACCCCGATTCTGATTTAGCTCAGATAGAATTCTCGTTGCGGGATTCTTCGAATAATGAACTTGATTCAATATCAGATTCGGGAATCTCTGGTGGAGCAGCAGCTGGCGAAACTGACAATCTCAACCCCGGTGGTAGTACTGCTGATTACGTTCGTGTTACTGTGACTGATGAAGCAGGTAACACAGCACAACAAGATGTTGATATATAACTGCTCATACTCTAGGATCTTGTGATTTACTTTATACAATTAGTGATTCCCAATCATTAAGTAGTGAATTTTTACAACATATTCTATCGAAGTGAAATCGCAACTAGTGTCGTTGGGGGGCTCTGTTGAAATCCCATTCGTCAGATAGACCTTCACCTGAAACAGCCGGTCGATAAATTCTCTGTACTGAGCGATTCCCGCTTGAGTGTGAGAGACCTTTGTTGACATCAACTCCGCCTGAAAGTGGGGGGATCCCGAGCGCTGGGATATTTGGGCTTGTAGTCTCCCTTTTTTTCGGTATCCGTCCGCTCTCGAAGATTGGCCTCGGTTCGCACTACATTCACGCTCTGTGTTCAGGATGTTTCCAAGAACATATCACTAATCGAGGATCCCAACAGGGCCGTTCAGATCAGAATGCGATGCCGGGGATGGCAACCCGGATCGCGTTGATCTACCCTTGGATTCGCGGGCAGGCGATTGGATGGGGGAGGGCAGATCGAACGAGAGCGGAGGGAGCAACCTCGCTCTCATCAGGGACCAATTGTCCCTACTGAGCCATAGTGGACAAACTCTTGAAATAATTTTTGATCTTGACTGAGACTCATCGTCCGCACAAGGAGCACGAGTCATCGAAGATTGCGGAGCCGGGCATGTCAACCGGCCCCGTGTTGCGCCGCCCTCACGTCGGGGTTGGGTGGGCCGACGGGTATGGATAGAGAGCGGCGTTTCTGAGAGCCGACCCGTGATGTGGGCGGAATGGGTCCGCTCTCGTCAGGGACCTATGGTCCCACTCGTCAGATTGTGAGTCGGTATTGAATAATTTGTGATTCATCCCGAGTAAGTTGGCGCATCACGACGAACTACCGATGAAAATTCGTGCTTATCAGGGTGATAGCTATTGGAAGTGTAGCTAGCTTCTTTCTCCCAACATATCTCCTCAAGATGAGGATGAGTCTGGCCTCGTTGAACCCCGTTTTGAGCCTCATCTCATCGAGTGTTAATGAACTACTCTCAATCGTGTTGACAAGCGCCTACGCACATATCTACACCCAAGGAATCGTGTCGTGAATCGGGCTTATGTCGGTGATTCAATTTTTTTGAATCGCATCGATAACGATCGCCGCGATCACGACTGGCTCCGTCGGTATCGAACTCGTATCGGTAAGAGGCTCTGTTGAAATCCTCAACTGAAGCGGTAGCGCGGAGTCCCCTTCCTCAAGGAGCGACCGGAGGGAACGAGTAGGGAGGGGAGGAGCGCGTTTGTGTTGGTCGCAAACACCAACCTATAAGTAGCCTATTGATCACATTGAACACGTGGCAGACGACTACGTGCGTCGGACGGCAATCACTCGTCTTGAAGTGACAGACGAGCAACGCGACCTCCTCGAAGACACAATCTCCGAGTGGAAGCGTGGATGCCAACTCGCCACGGACATGGCGTGGGGCAAATACAACGCGAAAAGCGACGTACAGCCCCTCGCATACGACGACGTGCGCGAACACACCGACCTCGGAAGTCAGCACGCGATTCTCGCCACCCATCAAGCCGCACAAGCCATCACCGGCTGTATCGAACGGAAGGCGAAGGACAAGAAGGTGAGTAAGCCCACCTTCACCGCACCCACGGTGAAATACGATACCCGGACCATGACGGTATTTGATGATGATATGGTGTCGCTCTCCACCANGAGTAAGCCCACCTTCACCGCACCCACGGTGAAATACGATACCCGGACCATGACGGTATTTGATGATGATATGGTGTCGCTCTCCACCACAGAGAGTCGCGTCCGGTGCGACCTCGCCCTTCCCGACGCCGACGATGGCTACCAACGGCAGTATCTCGACTCCGACCACTGGAGCGTCACGGAAAGCACGCTCACCGTCCGTGACGGCGACTACCTCTTGCACATCGGCTTTCGCCGACCGAAGACCGACACCGAACGGAACACCGCCGAGGACGGGACGGTCCTCGGGGTCGACCTCGGTATCGAAAACCTCGCCGTCACAAGCACTGCCTATTTCTTCAGCGGGCGGGAGTTGGCTCACAACCTCCGCGAGTTCGAGAAGATACGCGCCGGACTCCAACAGACCGGGACGAGGAGTGCCCACCGGACGCTCGAACGATCGAGCGGCCGTGGACTTCGCTACGTTCGGGATGTACTCCACCGAGCATCCAACGCTATCGTCTCGGAAGCGCTCCGGTACGAGTGCGACGTGATCGCGTTCGAGGACCTAACCAATATCCGCGACCGTACGAGAGCGTCGTGGGGACACAAGTGGGCGTTCCGAACGCTGTACGAGCAAGTGGAGTACAAAGCCGAAGCAGTCGGTATCTCGGTGAAGCAAGTTGGGTCAGCGTACACGTCGCAACGGTGCGCCGAATGTGGATTCACGGCAGACGAGAATCGCCGAACTCGCAACGACTTTCGATGTGTGAAGTGTGAGTCGGAAGCGAACGCAGACTACAACGCGGCGAAGAACATCGGGATGCGGTATGTCCGTCGAGGCCAACAGTCGTCTCGGCGGACGGGCGACAGTCAACTCGCCCTGAAGTCTGGAACGGTGACGCCAAGTGGCGGATTCACCGCCCACCCGGACGGGTTCGAGGCCGAGTTCATGGACAAGCCCCACCCTCAACGAGCGAAGTCAGTAGACTGAGCGAAGTAGGGTGGGGTAGTTGACTTGTGGCGGATATCCACTCGGCGGCGAGTAGGTTAAGCTACGCTGCGCGTTTCAGTATCTGTGGGACCACAACAACCTCGAGACCGGCGAGTGCGAGTGCGAACAGACGCGCTACGCCACTAAACACGGTAAACCCGATTACAGCGATAATCGCGGCGTTGATGAACGGAATTCCGTAGTGAAACACCGGTCGTTCGAGTACAGAGGGCATCAGTTTAATCTGTAACAGATCACAAATAAATGTTTATAAGAAGCAACGAGGGTAACTGCGGCGTCGGATCTGTCTCTTACGGGAGTACAAGGAGAAAGCCTCGCGCTTCAGCGCGAGGCGGATGTCAATCGTGACTCCTATCGCTGTAGTTTGTCGTGAAGGCGGTCCAGATACAGTCCTCAGCTACCAGCTGTTTCAGCCTATCTTCTGTTAGAAGGATGAGATTCCAACGAAGTCAGTTGTACAATATTTATTTGCTGGTAGAAATCACTCCATCTTGTGGTTCCATTAGGTTCCCTCTCTCAATCGGCGAGTTGCCCTGATTACTTGCGGATTCGAGTTGAGTAACTCATGGCTCCACACATACACGTTTCAGAGCCATAACCTCACGATCCAGATCAATGTCAACACGCCCTCCATCCGACGATCCAGACGAACAGTCATCCGATGATGAGCTCACCGACTGGCCACCAGACGACTCGGATCAGCACGAGTCGTCCCCACCGTGGATTCCGCTTGGTATTGTTGGAATCGTTGCTGTTGCCATAGGGTGGTTCTTCCGACCGTGGCTCCATGGACTCATCTACGCGGTATACACGACGCCGCTACTGCTGTTTGGTATCGTTACCGGTAGCATCGCTGCGTGGGCCACCGCACGGGCGGGTGGTGGCGTTGAGACGGTCGTCAACGCGCTCACCAGCAATGACCACACGATTACCCCACTTCGTGTCGGGGTAGTCGTCCTCGTGATCACTGCGTTTGCGCTGATGCCCATCGCCAACGCAGTTGCCGGCGTCACATTGAGCGACCAGACAATGAGTCAGGCAGCCACCGTTGAGCGACTCGACGATGTTGATGCCGATAATCCACGTATCGTCACGCGAGCGGTTGCCGATCGGTACGCATCGAACACGCTCAATCGGCCGCAGTACCGCGTCGGTGACACAGACATTAGCGTGGTGAACGGGACTCCCTACTGGGCGGCACCGCTCGCTCCGGATGGCCTCTTTAATACGATTACCAAACGACAGGCCGGGACCGTCCTCGTCGATATGACAACCCAGCAGGCGAATGTACGGTCCGTTGATGGCGAGCTCGAAACCGGCGTCGGAACGATCTTCCACCGAAACTACCGGTGGGAACTCCTCAAATCGCAGCCATATCTCGTTGACTACGGTGACCCCAAGATGGTCATTCACAACGATACCCAATATATCGCCGTCCCGTACTCGGAACCAACATTCCACCTGACGCCGCTTCCGCACTCTACACCACAGTGGGGAGGCGTCGCCATCATCGATCCAAGCGGGTCGATCGAAACGCTCTCTCCCTCCGAGGCTACAGCCAGCCCAATTCTCGACAATCAGCAGCTGTACCCTGAGAATTTGGCGCTTCAGTCGGTCGCTGCGACGAAGTACCGCAACGGAATTCTCAACACCTACACCAGTCACGAAGACGAAATCGAGATCGCACCGCTCCCCGGAGACGAAAATGACCAGCCGTTCTTTATCCTCTCTGAGTCAGGTCCGCAATACGTTGTCGCCGTCGAACCGTACGGCAACGCACAGGGACTTCAGGAACTGTGGACGATCGACGGCCAAAGCGGAGCCTTCGAACGCTACGTACCGGACGACTCGTTGTTCGGCCCACAGCGAGCAGCGGACCTCGTGAGACAATCAGCGCCACAGACAGACTGGGACCGCTTTACGCCGGCCGAGCCGATCCTCACAGTCATCGACGATCGAGAGTACTGGCAAGTACGCGTCGTCCCCGAGGACAACAGCGGGATCGCATACGTCGCGTTTGTCGACGCACGGTCCGGTGATGTGGATTCGTTTGAACAGACTGACGCAATCACTCAGTTCCTCAGAGGGGAGACCCCAGTTGAGACACCCACAGAGACGGACCCAACTGACACGACTGCGGGGACGCCGACAGTCATCGTCCAGCGAGTTGCTGAGAACGGCACTGTGATCGAGACAATGACAGTGTACGACGACGAATCGGTCGAGATCCGGACACCAACAAACAGCACTGCTGGCACAGAGAACGCGACCGCTAGAGCGCTAGGAAGCTAGACACAGTTGCGCATACGGAACTTCGAGGCGAAAGCCTCGCCTTCACGGCGGGGACGAAGCCGATAACAGGGCAACAACCGCCGAAATTAAGCCACAGCGCATGTCGAGTTGACATCATCCTCGCGCTAAAGCGCGAGGCTTCTCTTTATCAGCGGTCAAGGCGAATACCACGGGGATTGACCCCGAGGCGATTCACCGCGTTGCCACTCGGTAGTATTATTACTTGTCAGCAGTCACCTGAAATGATGCCCTCCAAACGGACGTTCGCGAAGCGCGTAGCCGCGCTCGCAGCGACTGGGTTTGGAATCGGTGGACAGATCGACGCTCTGACCTCCGAACCGCCGCCCGACTCGTCCCTCGCGGTTGGCTCGACCGAGGCCACCGTCGAGTCGGACGGAGAGACGCAGAGCGACCAGGCCGGCCTGGGATCCGATAGGCCACGCTCCGCGGTCGCCGCCGGAAGCTACGACCCGGCAGCAACCACGTCAAGTGCCGTCGACACCGTCGTGACGGGCCGGATCGATCCGGCAGTCCTGACAGCGACCGGGCTCCCAAGTGGGATCGGGGCTCGAGTTAAACGCCTCCTCGATCGGTACGAGAGCGTGTCGCTTGACGGCGTGCGACAGGCGGCCGGAAGCGCGGCGCTCACCGAGAAAGGACCAGAGGGGTGCGCGGTCGCTGTCGGTGACATCAACGCGTCGGAGCTCGCTGGGGAACTCGACGCTGACCCCGATGTGGCCCGCGAGGTGAAAGACGACTCCGGGTTCGCCCGGTTCCGAGCGCAGAACCAGGGGTCGGCGGTCGCCGTTGCGGCGGATGAACTCGTGGTGGCGTACGGCCCAACGCCTGCGGTTGCCGCGACACACCGCGACGCTGGACTCGACGGTGGCCGCGGGCGTCGGGCAGGAACGACTGCGAGCTTCGGGTCGCTTCCGCCCCTGCTCGACGGCGACGCGACAGTGTGTGTCGATCTGGGAGCGGACGCCCGGGAATATCTCAGGAGTCTGCTGGCCGACGCGCCGGTCGAGCTCCGAACCGCGGTCGACGCGTCGGCCGCAGTTGGAGCGTCACTCCGTGTGACCGACAAGGGGTCCGAAAGCGGCGGCGCGCCCGGAGACGGTGGCGGCGGCTCAGACGGTCCGAGCGTCGCGTTGCGGTACGGCGCGGTTGCGGACCCTCGTCGACTTGACAGGGAGACAGCTGAGGCGATCGCAAGGGCGGCCCGCGAGGGAGAGACTTCGCTGTCGGACGCGGCCGTCACCCGACACGGGCGGACCGTGATCGTCGACGCCGCCGCCGAGAGCGAGCTGTTCGCGTCCCACGCGTCGCTGCTCGACGCAGCCGTGGGCGACCCGATCGAGGTGACCGACGCGTGAGCGGCGGCGACGACCGCGGCGGCGTCTACCACGACACCGCCGATCGCGATAGAGGTACAGACGTATCGACGGACAAACGCGCATGCGAATCCACGATGACGACGATACAGCACACGACGCCGCGACCGCGGCACCGAACGAGGACGAATCGATGAGTTCCGACGACTCGCCGTCGAGAACACCGGACGACACCGACGACGCGAACGCCGCGGCGGACGATCGGTCGACCGACGCGCGCTCGCCGCCGACCGCCGAGCGATCGGCCTCCGGAGACACGAGCGCGACGGGGTTCGATCGGATCAAGACGCGACACGCGGTCGGCGTCGCGGTAATCCTCGCGGTGGCCGCGGGGCTGCTGGTCGCACCTGGCGTGTACGGCGCCGTGACGGGTCCCGACGGAACGGTTGCTGTGGTCGAAATCGACGGGACGATCGATTCAGCGACGGCCCAACACGTTGAGGACAACCTCCGCGACGCCCGCACGAACGACTCAATCGAAGCGGTTGTCCTTGAGGTTGACAGCGGAGGCGGCCTCCCCGCACAGAGCGAACGGATGTACGCCGCGGTCGACCGCACCGCGTCGGTGATGCCCGTCTACGCCGCCGTCGACACGCTCGGCGCGTCGGGCGCCTACCTCGCGATCGCGCCGGCCGACCGCATCTACGTTGCGCCCTCAGCGCAGGCGGTTGGCAGCGTCGGCGTCGCCGGCACCGCACCGGCCCCAAGCGGACCCAACGCCGGAACGACCGGGCCGGACAAACGCGGGAGCGACCCGAACACCCAACGCGAGCGCCGACAGACGCTCGCGAACCTCTTCTTGGAGAACGTGCTCGAACAGCGCGGGGAGGAGATCGAACTCGACCGCGAGGCGATCGCCCACGCCGACGCGTACCTCGGCACCGAGGCAGTTGAGAATGGCTTCGCCGACCGGTTTGGGTTCGTCGACGGCGCGGTCGCCGACGCTGCGAGCGAGGCGGGACTCGACGACTACGCGGTCGACACCCGCCGCACCGAGAGCCGCATCTCCGGCGGCATTCCGCTGTTGGAACAAGACGACGGTACGGTCGTCGTCGTCGACGGCTCCGAAAAGCAATTCGGCGACGGGCTGATACTCGCAGTCGCGCCGCAGGCATGGGACGAAACAGTCGGCGACGACGTGATCATGACGAGCTACACCGGACAGGTACCTGCAGACGGCGACGCAGCGGACGCGATGATCGACGACACGGCCACGGTCAACGGGGGTGACGGCGAATGAACGTCGACCTGCGAACGACGGTCGGCGCGTTCGCGCTGGTCTTCCTCGCGGTAGTCGGCGTCGCCGCCGTCGGCGGCGTCGTCCTCGACGGCGGATCGCCCGAGACCGACGCCGTCGTAGACGACCACTGGCAGTTGGACACGGTCGAGCCGGAGACCGTCAGCGAGGGCGGCGAGGTCGAAATGGAGAGCTCCGAACCGTCAAACACCGTTGTCGTTCACCTCAGCAGCGGAGCGAGCGGACTCGGCGGCGGCACGTCGATCCTCCCAATCGAAGACGGCGACGCGCCCACGGAAGCGGACATCGGGTCCCTCGGCGGCGTCCGGCGCGGTGTCGCACCGCTGACCGCAGCGCTCGTCGAGAACGGCCATGAGGTCCGGTTCTACGGTGGGGCCTTCGGCGCGGAACCGCTGCCATCGCTGCTCTCGGACGCGGACGCGTTCGTCACCACGAGTCCCAGCGCGCTGTCGGCGACCGACGCCGACGCGGTCGAGTCGTTCGTCGAAGCCGGCGGTCGGACGCTTGTGACGAGCGATCCGGGCGGCACCGGCGCGCTTACCGACTTCGGCTCGCCGTTTGGCGTCTACGGTAAGGCGGGGTACGTATACGACATGGAGCACAACGACGCGAACTACCTCAGCGTACTCGGCGAGCCGACCGGCTCGGGGTCGCTGACGGAAGGCGTTGAGGAGGCAGTCTTCCGCGGCGCCGCGCCGATCGGCGTGGCCGGTGGATCGACAACGTTCACCACCGCGAAGACGTCACAACTGTCAACGACTCGTGAGACCGGCTCCTACGGTGTCGCAGTCCGTAGCGACTCACTCGCAGTGTTCGGGGACTCGAGCTTCCTCGAACCGGAGAATGCCGGCCGCGCCGACAACAGCGTGCTGATCGGCAACATCGCGGACTTCCTCGTGACCGGACCGAACCCCGACGTGTCATTTGGACCGGGAGCCGGTCCGGGTGGGGCAGTTCCGCCGGGGGCAACGGTCCCACCGGGCGGGACGACGCCGCCACCTGAACCACCGGAGCCGTCGGGCAACGAGACTGACCCATCCGGCAACGCGACCGCGTAGTCAACGCCGATCCGTAACGCCGCGGTCGAGTTGATTTTGCCGTGAGTTTTGATGAACCGCCTCGGGGTCAAGCCTCAGGACACTCGCCTTGTTCATATTGTAGAAACAGTACCGCCATACTAAAACGCGATTCAGTGAAAAGCGCTACTGAGACCCCTACCAACACCCGGTACACCGAAACGCTCCATAACCTCTAATAGAACAGGAAACCGCCGAGCCGGCGCAGGAGGACGCTGATGATTTCCTTCAATCTTCGGACCCGTCGGGGAGCGGACCGAAATACGAGGCGCGTGGGGAGACCGTGCTGGCGTTCTACGAGTATCTATGCGACCACCTAGGTGAGCGCGTGTCGAAAAGCGACCTGGAAGACCTTCGAGGAACGCGACCTCGACGTCGCCTACCCGTCGTTCGGGGCATTCTGTGAGAATTGGGTGAAAAAAAAAAAAAAACAAGTCGCAAGGCCGTGACTCCAACACGCCCACGCAGCTGCCCGGCGTGGAGATGGGCAGCGACGACTGCCTCTACANAAAAAAAAAAAAACAAGTCGCAAGGCCGTGACTCCAACACGCCCACGCAGCTGCCCGGCGTGGAGATGGGCAGCGACGACTGCCTCTACATGTGCGAGAACAGCTACTCAAGATCCCTCAGGTCGATACTCTCCACTTCGGGGATATTAGGATAGAGCGTGTCTGTGGAGACGATAGGATCATCAAGTGTCTGGGCGGTTCCGAAATGGACGCCGTCAAAGATGTTCAACGAGTCGTACTGCGACCGCAGTTTGGCGGCGGCATCTAACGCATCGCCCCCGAGCGGGATCATCTCAATTCCCAAGTCGGCGATCTCCTGATAAGCGCGCACGACCCGATCACGTGGCCATTCGTCTTCCATCACGTACTGGAGTTCGATGCCGGTAGCGATGGACGTTTTCGGGGTATCTATCGTCTCCAGATCGGCCTCGCTGGCGAGTCAGTCGTCCTCCTTCAGTTCGGCGAGAATGACATTCAGATCAAGACACACGTTTGCGCTCCAGCCGCTCCTTGAGATCTTCATGAGCGCGCTCCACAGGCTGGTCGTGGACTCGCTTCAGGCGCTCCTCCCGAACAACCAGTCGAGCGCCGTACCGCAGCGCTTCGGACCGAGAGCCGAAGACGCCATCCTCAACAAGAGCGCCTAGGCGTTCTACCAACTCCGACGGGAGTGAAACTGGCACAGATTTTTTTCACTGCTCATATTTATACGCACTCTATACTATTGTCTAAATTCATCGCGTAGAGTAAGTTCTCAACAGCAGCCAGCGCACTTCGATCACTCTCCCTCACCGCTGAGGGCGTACTTGGTCTTCACTTGGCCACTGCTGTAGGTCTCGACACTGCACAGTCGCCAGTTGGTGTTCGTTAATGTTGATATACAGCCAATGCTGAATAAACTCTTACAGATAAGTATATTATAATTGTTTGTTAATAACTAACACTCCACGTGAAACAACGTGGTGGGAGACATTATGAACGGAATACAAGACGGAGTTGCGGTCGTCACTGGTGGTGGATCGGGAATTGGTCGACAGTCATCACTTCGGTTTGCCGAAGCAGGAGCAAACGTCGTTGTCGCCGATATCGACGAGGAGGGTGGCCACGAGACGGTTGAGATGATCACGAGTGACGGCGGCGAAGCGACGTTCGTCAAGACAAACGTCACCGACTCTGACGATGTTGACGCGATGGTACAGACGGCGCTTGACGAGTACGGCGGGCTTGACTTCGCACACAACAACGCCGGCATCGCAGATGAGGGTACCCGCCTTGCTGAATACGACGAAGCACAGTGGGATCGGATGATCGACGTGAATCTGAAAGGCGTTTGGCGATGTCTGAAAGCCGAGATCACAGAGATGGTTGAACGAGGTGGTGGCGCCATCGTCAACACTTCCTCGGTCGCTGGTGTGAGTGCGAACGGAAGCGCACACTACGCGGCCAGCAAACACGGTGTTATTGGACTGACTCGGCGGGCAACAGTTGATTACGCTAAAGATGGAATCCGGTTCAACGCTGTCTGTCCGGGTGTTATCGACACACCAATGGTCAAACAGGCGGGAGAGGACAACAGCGAAGAGATGGACCGCATTACTGCGGGTATCCCAGCAGGGCGCCTCGGTGAGCCAGAAGAGATAGCCGATACAGTCGTTTGGCTCTGTTCTGAGGATTCCTCCTACGTGATGGGACAGCCAATTATTGTCGACGGAGGGTTGCTTGCTCAGTAGCTGAACAAATATCGCAGCGGTGGCTTTCGTTACGGCGGCACCGTGGGGGGTGTTTTTTCATACTATACACCAGTTCCCGGGAGTTTCACACAATAGAAATAGCGATTTAATTCGACTTTGAAGCCCGTATACGGCTATTTACGGCGGCACTACGGTGTCTTCCCACCCCGCATTGCCGCCACAACATTCGTCTTTAGCTAAGACTGATAGTAATATTCAAAGCTCAGAATATAACTAAAGGTGTTGGGAAGGACAATTCCAGCCGGTGAGACGCTGTTCATCGTGAAAACAAGCGATTAGAAACGCTAAGATTGGTGTTTTCGGCATTTTGTCGAGGTGTACGAGCGAAATTCGACCGCAGATCACGGCTAGATAGTATTACTGTGAGTATTAGCTAAAGACGGATGGCCGCCACAATTACAATTCAGCAGTCGGTCATCACTGGACCGAAGAGGTCGGTATGAGCTACCTGTTACGCTTGATCCACGCACAGAATTCGTCGAAATCCTTTGCGCCGGCCTGCTCGGCGATGCTCCGCAACGTTCCCATATTGACCTCGTCGTGTAGAGGGACCGGAACAGTACGCGCGTCCGAATCGTGGTCTGCAGGCGGTTCCCAGCGGAGTATCGCATGGTCACCGTTCGTTCGGTCCCACTCGTAGATACCGCTGTTCACCATCACCTTCACGATCTCTTTGCCCGAAAACGTTCCTTTTGCCATACAGTCACTGGAACACGTCAGACTCGTCCAGTGACCCAGAGTTGTTCTGTTCCGGGTTAATCCCCATCGTACGGAGTTCCTCGTCGCTCGGCGACTCTCCAGCACCGTGATAGCCGGCGACGGCCTCGTCGAGGTTTTCGAGCGCAGCCTCCCGGGTCTTTCCTTGCGACGTGACACCGGTGTCTTCGTCACGAGCAATCCACACGTCTCCGCTCTCGCCAACAGACAGTGAAATGTTGACCGGCAGTATGGGCTCCTCATCGCCGGGGTCGTCGATGTGTGTACTCATGACTCTAGAGAGGCTTGGGAGTCGAATAAATCTGGTGTGTGTAGTGGATCGTGTTGTATTCGCTCTCTGTATTCGGCATGAGCTTGACGAACTACTAGCGGCCGAGGATTTCAACAGATCTGCCCCTAGATGTGTTAGAATCCTACTACTATGGATCTCAAATCCTGTTTGAAACGTTCAAGAATCCCCCGTTTTCTGTACGGTCGCTCTTCTGTAGGAGATTGTAGATTGTTGGTACAGTCGTCGCTAGTTGAGCGGGGGAACTAATCGACCTTCTAAGCATCTCTACCGTGAACTCCCAATTTGATTCACACACCGCAAACCGAAAGACCGCAGTCCATCAACAATGTGCTACGCAAAGGCTAACGGAGTCAGCGAGTGTCAGCTGTGCCGTCGAGTTTCCACCGCTATCCCAGTGAAACGCCGCGTGTCAGCGACCCTCCGAATTTCTGTCTTGAGAAATGCTTGAATAGTGTTATTATCCAGCCATGGTTGTATTGGTTCATGAACAGTGAAGCAAGCATCCACGTGCTTCATGTCGACGATGAACCAGACTTCGCTGAGTTAACTGCGGAGTTTCTGAAACGCGAGGATGATAACTTCACCGTCACGACAGCGACGAGCGCCAGTGAGGGGCTAGAACACCTTTCTTGTGGCGACTTTGACTGTATCGTCTCTGATTATGATATGCCTTCACAGAACGGTATTGAGTTTCTCAAATCTGTCCGAGAGAACTCCCCTGACCTGCCATTCGTGCTGTTTACGGGCAAGGGTTCTGAGGAGATTGCTGGTGAAGCTATCTCCGCTGGCGTGACTGACTATCTCCAGAAAAAGCGTGTGGCTGACCAGTATACTGTATTGGCGAACCGACTACGAAACGCCGTCGAACGATATCGTGCAGAGAAAGAGCGCAAACGGCAGCGCAAAGCCATTGAAACGGCGCAAGAAGGAATCAGCATCCTTAATGAGAACGATGAGTATATTTACGTCAATCAGGCCTACGCAGACATCTACGGATATGACCCCGACGAGATGGAGGGGGAACACTGGGAACTGGTCTACCCCGACAGCGACACAGCGATCGTACGGGACGTTATCCTGCCGACGGTTGCCGAGGACGGCTACTGGAGCGGAGAGACGACTGGGCTCCGGGCCGATGAGACGACCTTCGTCGAGGATCATACCGTTGCCCAGACGGACGCCAGTGAGCTAGTCTGTTCGGTACGGGATCGCTCTGTGGAACAGGAACAGGAGATGGCACTCACTCAATTTCGAACACTCGTCGAGACTCTCAACGACCCGGTCTACGTACTTGATGAAACAGGACACTTCGAATACGTGAACGACGCGTTCATCGAACTGGTTGGGTACGAGCGTGAGGAAATTATTGGAGCGTCACCAACACTAATCAAATCATCGGAGGTGGTCGACCGCTCGAAAAATCACCTTGGGCGGATTCTCTCGTCGGACGGTCCCGACAGCATACAGTTTGAGATCGAGATTCTGCCCAATCAAGGTGAGCCAATTCCCTGTGAGGATCACATGGGCGTCTTACCCTACGAAGGGGAGTCTTTCGAGGGGTCAGTTGGGATTTTGCGTGATATCAGCGAGCGTAAAGAGCGCAAACAAGAGCTTGAGCAGACAAATACTGTTCTTCGCACAATCGTCGAAAATCTGCCGATGGGCGTACTCGTTGAAGACGCTGAACGTGACGTACTCATGGCAAACGGCCAGTTGGGCGAAACACTTGGCGTTCCGATCGACAGTGAGGAAGTAATTGGACGCGACTGCGCCACAGCAGCTGAAGAATTTAAATCCCGATTCACCGACCCAGAGGCGTTCATCGAAGTGATTTCCGAGCGACTTGAACACCGGGAGCTGGTTCAAAACGAGGAACTCCAACTCACAGATGGCCGCGTGGTAGAGCGTGACTACGTGCCGTACACCCTACCCGAAGGTGAAGCGAACATATGGTTATATCGTGATGTCACGACTCGTAAGCAGCAAAATCAAGAACTTGAGCAGGCCAACGAGTTCCTTTCACAGACCCAGACCGTCGCAGACGTCGGTGGCTGGGAGCTTGACCGCCGAACAGAGTCACTCCGATGGACCGATGAAGTCTACCAGATTCACGGCGTCAACATGGACTTCGAACCAACAGTCGAGAACACAGTCGAGTTCTATCATCCCGAAGATCAGACAACGATTCAGGATGCCGTCGAGCGAGTGTTAACTGACGGGGAACCATGCGACTTGGAGTTACGCATCGTCACAGCTGACGATGAGGTGCGATGGGTTCGTACCCGTGGCGAGCCTTGGCGTGAGGATGGCAAAATCGTTGGTGTGCGCGGCACGTTTCAAGATATTACTCAGCGGATAGAACGCCAACAGAGACTAGAAGAGTTCGCCAGCGTTGTGTCACACGATCTTCGGAACCCGCTGAACGTTGCTACCGGACATCTTGACTTGGTGGCCGACGAGTGTGACAACGACCATCTCGACAGTGTCCGCCGAGCACTAGAGCGGATGGAGGCGCTGATTGAAGATCTTCTCATTTTGGCTCGGGATAATAAAGAGGTGAGTGACACTCAGCCGGTTGATCTCGCGACGATAGCTGACAGGTGCCAGGAGAACGTTCAGATGGAGCAGGGACGCGTAATTACTACCGTCGATCGAACCGTGTGGGCAGATAGCAGTCGTCTCAAGCAAGTATTTGAGAACCTGTTTCGAAACGCGGTTGAACACGGTGGGCCAGAAGTGACAGTGACGGTCGGAGAACTAACCGACGGGTTCTATGTTGAAGACGATGGGGCAGGCATTCCGACCGACGAACGCAACGCTGTCTTTGAGCTCGGCTACTCGCAGTCGGCAAATGGAACTGGGTTCGGACTGAATATTGTCAAACAGATTGTCGATGCTCACGACTGGCAGATTCGCGTTACGGACGGGACGGACGGTGGAGCACGGTTTGAGATCACGAACGTTAATTTCGTGAATAAATAGACGTTAAACTCTTGTGTAACACATTGCTGATGGACTGTAGTCTGGCGATTTGCGGGTGCGTGAATCAAATTGGGGGTCCACCAGTAGTTGAGACTGGCTCTTTCAATACATAGAGCCCAAGCCAGTTGCTCGATTTGCCGACAAGCCGTATGATACTCAGGACCCCCCGCGCACGAACTCAGAAGTCACACGGAGGAAAAGTACGACTGACCGAAGCGGAGCAGGTCTCGGTCAAATTCGTCCGGGTCGTCGACTCGAAAGTGGAAGAGCTGATTTCGCATATCCCCGATTTCAAGCACTAACTCGCGGATCACGTCCTGTTGATCATCAAAGAGCGACTCAAATTCCCCCCAATGAATCGAGATGAATTGGGCATAGTGTGCGTAACTGCAATGCTCGATCGACGCTGGCGTTGGCAGTGGGTGTTCCTCGTCGAACGTTTCGGCTAGCTGCTCCGACAGCGCATCACCGAACACTCGCGTGAAAATCTTGCGCAACTGCATCTCGATGGACTCGATCAACAGAAACGGCTCAAGCATCTGTTTCAGTCGTGTCAGGAGGTCGTAGTCGGTTAGAATCCGCCACTCGTCGTCTCGATCGACCACGATGTACGTGTATTCTGCGAGTGCATCGAATATGGCCAGAAGGTTCTCATCCTCGCTGATGGTGTGTGCATCTTCGACTGCTGCGCCGACCGAAATCTTATCGAGCGTTTTGTGTCCGACCTCCAGTTGATGGAATGCAAGGAGAGTCCGGACGACTGATCTGTAGGTGACAATCCCGACCAACTCGCCGTCGCGTTCGACACCGATCTGTGTGTAGCTGTGATCAGACATCTGACGGAGTGCCGATTCGAGCCCGAGATCGTATTCAACCGTCTGGAGTGTATTCCCGATAGGTAGGTCAGCGATTGTGTACACGGATGCTTAGAAGGTTGGCCCGTAGCTAACTATGTGTTTCCGTCTGTATCCAAATGACCGCTGTGTCCACGTAGTATTTGATGTCTCTAGGTGTTGGTCGGTAAGATGCGTCTCGGCTTCTGTTCACAGATATGGAGACAAACATTGCTATTAGCGGGCTATTCAGTAGTCCGAGAGACTTGATTGTTCATGTGGCTGTCNCTCGGCTTCTGTTCACAGATATGGAGACAAACATTGCTATTAGCGGGCTATTCAGTAGTCCGAGAGACTTGATTGTTCATGTGGCTGTCTGCCGGTGAGAACGTACGATGCAATAGTTCTAAAGAACTCTGCGAGGAGGACAAGCAGTATTGGGCCAAGAAAAATCCCGTAGAACCCGAACGCGATCGGTCCGAGAATATAGGCAAACATCAGTAGGCCCACATGTGTCCGGTTGCCGCTCACATACGGGCGGATTAGAAAGTCAGGAATCGTATCAACGACTACGAACGCCAAAACGAGAAACAGGATCACGAAGCCGAACGCGCTTGCCTGACCACTGGTGACAGCAGCTATCGCGAGAATTGCTCCGACAGGGAGGTACACAATTTTCATTCCCACAACTGGTATTAAACTTCCTGCTCCTGTGAGTGCGCCGACTAGGGGCGCAAATGGAACGTTTACTGCTCCTGGTGCAACGAGATTATATCCAGAAAAGACAAGAATTCCGATGATACCGGTCACAAATGCGTTTAAGATATTACCGAAGAGGATGGAAGACAGTTCATCATCAACAGCTACCGCGTATGACCCGACAACACCTGATTCATCAAAATTGTCGAGAAACCAGTCTACAAGTCGTGAGCCGTCAGTAAGCATATAATATGTCCCGGCCAGAAGAATGAATCCATGGAGTGCTGCGTTTGCGATGAACCCGACTGAACCGGTCAGCGTAGCAACCATTTGTTCGACCCATGTCTGAACTGCGGGGTCGTTGAGGATTGCTACGACTTCCTCAGGACTCAGCACAAGTATGTCACTGATTTCTAGCCCTACGAGTGGACCCGGAAGTCCACTTCCTTGTGCCGACTGTAGTGCAGACAGATATGCTACACCAGGNAGTGGACCCGGAAGTCCACTTCCTTGTGCCGACTGTAGTGCAGACAGATATGCTACACCAGGACCATCCCCGCCAGCGAGCCGTTGGATTTCGGGTACTACCAGTACAAGGGTGTATGTGAGCAAAAAGAGAAACGGCAGTAGGAAAATAGCAATTGTAACCATGGCAAGAACTTGACGGCGATAGGGAACGCGATGGCCTTGGAGTCGCGACGGAAGCGAGAGGCTCTTGAGTTTACGATAAATTGGGCGGCTTGCGTAGTAAAGAAAGATTGCAAATATGAGCGTTGCCTGAAACTGGATTAAAACAAAAACGACCGCAGCTACTAATCCTAACCCTCCAATTCCAAAGAGAATCCGCCGTCGTAGTCCTGAGCTATATTCCATTTACTTACTAATTGCCACATTACAAGAAAGGTATGTTGGTGTGGGGTGGGTGACTTTTTGTTCGGCAGGACTCAAGATTCTATTCCTCTAGCAAGTCCTATGTTGAAATTCCCCTAGGCGATATACTCTGATCAGATGTCGATTAGTACTGAGGTCATACCAAGCGAATCGGTGGCGAATTTTTTCAGCAATCAAGCGTGTGAATATTCACTAGCGTCGATAATTCATGGCTGAAAGATAGACGTGACGGGCAAAAGTGCGCCTGTCTGGCGTGTTGTAAAGGCAATCCATATCTGAGGGGCGGACCGAATATGAGTATGAATTCCGACGAATCCGCTTCGGAAGCCACAGATGGAAACTCTGGGGCTGAGATTGACGGAGTCGATCCGTCTGATTCCGAACTTGACGTTCTGGAAGGGGACGCTATCGGGGGTCGGCTGGGGCGGTTGCTCCGTAGCGGGCGGACGAACGCGTTGGTCGCGTGGGCGATGGTGACGGTGCTCGCGGGAGTGTTCGTTGAGAGCCTGTTCGACTTCGACCTCCTCCCGATGGCTATCATCGCCGCGATGATCATTGTTGTGGCCGCACCGGCGGTCGCGGCGCGAGACCCGAAAGTGATGCTCCCATGGGAGGTGCTCGGGCTCGCGCTGTTGCCGGTTCTGGTGCGTGCGCTCTTCGGGGGAGAAATGGGAACGTTCGCAGCGTATCTCGCGATCGCCGCGTTCGCGCTGATCATTACTGTGGAACTTCAGATGTTCACCACGCTACGCGTGACACACTGGTTCGCCGTGGTTTTCGTCGTGATGACGACGCTAGCAACGGCGGCGGCGTGGACGGTCCTACGATGGAACGCCGATCGGATGCTCGGTACCAACTTGCTGACGACCAACGAGGCGCTGATGATCGAGTGGCTCTACGTTACGCTGGCCGGGCTCGTCGCCGGGATCCTCTTCGACGCGTACTTCCGGCGGCGCGAAGCATATCTTCGCCGAGCGATAGGGTGGGTGGTGCGCCGATGAGTGTTCAGGGCACCCCCCGGGATCACTCGTCGCTTCGGACGCAGCGGCGGATTACGAGGGTGATGCAGGTTCTCTTGGTCGCTATCGTCGGCTACGGCGTGGTGTTCGGCCAGCCGAAGGCGATCACCAATGGTGGGATCGGTCTGTTCGTCACGTTCATTCCGGCGCTGCTTGAACGCAACTACAACATTCCTCCCAACCCATGGCTTGGCGTGTGGATTACGTCGGCGGTGTTCCTCCACACGCTTGGATCGGCATGGTTCTATGCGCTGATCCCGTGGTGGGATCACCTCACGCACGCTCTCTCGGCGTCGCTGGTCGCCGGCGCAGGATACACGACGCTACGAGCGATTGACCTCCACAGCGATAAAGTCGAGATCCCAGCGCGTTTCGCGTTTGTGTTCATCTTTGTGGTGGTACTCGCGTTCGGCGTCGTCTGGGAACTGTTCGAGTTCGCACTTGACATTGTCGCCGCCAAGACCGGGATCTCGATGCCGCTCGCTCAGCATGGGCTAGATGACACAGTTCTCGACCAGATGTACAATTCTGTAGGGGCGTTGATCGTGGCGACATTCGGACAGGCGCACCTCACTGGAGTCGCGGCGCGGATCCAAAAAGGTCTCTACGGGGCGTTAGACGAGGATTCGTGAACTACCTCGGGGACAAGCATCGAGGCATCACCGTTTTGAGTTCGCATTGCCACTAGTAGGTGAATTTAATTTCATCTGTCTTTCCCCAATTGAGGTCGGCTGGAATTGACACCCGAAACACTCGCTGTGTCCGTGGAGGTCGGTCGTTCTACCACGGCCCGACAACCCCCGTCGCACCGCAGATAGATTCCGGGGTCAACATTGGTCACCTCGTCGCTAGTGGTTCTGGATCGATGGTGGTGGGAGTGACAAATTGTAATCGCTACTCATCACGCCTGTATACCGCACGAACCTGTTGAATGTCCCACTCAGCCAAGTCAACGTCAGGGCGAGTCTGATACTCATACGATCGAACGCGTGTGAGTGATATTACGGAAGAGGTGGGAATCAGTACTAGTACGTTCTACCAGTTTTTTTGATTCGAGAGAGCAACTGTATCTTGTTGTGCTGGTCTCTGAGTGCGATCAGTTATTTGAAGATATTGAAGCAGCAGTCGGTGAGGTGGAGACGTCACAGGCGGAAGCTGAAATGATCCTGCGGACGACGCTTGAGCAAGTCCGATCGAACCCTCTTATCAGACGTCTGTTTGTGGAGGGTAAGATCCGACGGATCGACGAGTTGTTGAATGGAACAAACTACGATGATGCTACGGACACAGGAGACGGCAATAACACGGGCACGATTAGTGAAGGCGATAGCGACAACACACCCGACACAGGTGTCGAAGCAGATTTCCGCGTGTTACCGCAGCCGGAGGCATGGGTTGCGCGCGATGATGTCCGGATAGACGATCCGGACATCGTACGAGGACTCCTACGGTCGCTGCTGTTCGTCACGCAAGCCCGGGACACACCTGTCGTCCTGAACGAAACCTATGATGAGGTTGAGGAGGCACTAATCGACACGGTTATCACTGGATTGTTCGCAGATGAATCGATGTCTTCTACTGTCTGATTCGGAAATTCGGGTGAGTGAACGGTGAGTATTCGCCTACCGCTCTCAGCGGTTATAAAGGAATCTCACGCTGAATGCCACGCATTTCAGGGCGTGGTAGATTACAGTGTGGATCTGTCAGATGTCTATATAGTTAATTGAGTGCGTCGTAATTAGTAGCTCAGCTCTGTTAGTCGTGTCTCGTTACAGTCACATCGGCCAACGCTCGCAGACGCGTTACATCGACGGTCTCTGACAGGGTGTCGAGAGCCAGAGCAGCCTCATCTCGCCGCTGTTCTGCATACTGACGGAATTGTGACTCATCGAACGTGGGCGGGACAACCATCGCCTCGGTTGGATCCATATCGAGCACGTAGTTGATCTGTCGGGCGGTACTGAGCCCGCGACCGAGTCGTTCGCAGTGTCGGCGAACCGGTTCGTCGACACCAGCCAGTGTCGCTCCAAGGGCCGCCGCACCTTCACCGAGACTCCCCGCAGTGTCATCGAGAAATTTCGCTTGGTTGTGGTCTGTGAATCCGGCCGCGGTGTAGGTGCGCGCAAATGCCTCCGTGACGGTTTCGAGAGCTGTCGTCAGTATCTCGAAACACTCACTCGACGAAGAGTCGGGTCTTGAACCGAGTGACGAAAATGCCGCTGTATACAGGTAATCCCCGGCCAGCAGTGCTGCTGTCGGATCCGGCGTAAGCGAATACGCGTGTTTATCAGTGAGAGTGAGGAGTAGCCGATTTCGGAGACGAACGTATCCCCGGAGTAATTCGACCGCGGCGGCGTAAGGAAGGACATCCGCAAGGTCCTGGTGATCTGACAATGAATCGTATACGGTCACCACCAACTGTCCGTACCATCTGTCGGGGCTATCGTCTAGTACATCGTGAACGAGCGGAAGATTGGCCTCGTCCCCGGTGCTGAGCACCTGTTCAAAGTGGCGCTCGATCTGTGAGGGGTGAACAGGCTCTGTGTCAGTCATCGGTTTCAGTCATCACCTGCTGCTGTCTCGACACTGGTCTCGTCGAGGTCGACTTTGGATTCGGTCAAGTCACTCTCGCGCCACGTGCCGCGCCGGTACCATGAATAGGCGATGATCGCTCCAACGACGTTCGAAATCGCGAACGACAGCCAGATTCCGCGCTCACCGAGCGGTCCAGAGGCGATCCATGCAATCGGGAACCGGATAATCCCGAGCATCAGCACGGAGATCCCCGCCGCGGTGAGCGTCTTGCCGGCACCGCGGAAGCTGCCCGTATAGGCTCGCATAACCCCGATGAACCCGAAGGTCAACGCGACGTAGCGAAGGAACTGCGCGGCGATGTCGACGACCTCGGGGTCGGTCGTGAACACGTCGGCGATAGGTGCCGCGACGAAGAAGACAACGACCCCCGCGACTGTGAGGACGGTGAAGAGCACTTTCGACGCCAGCCCCGCCGCTTTTTCGACACGGTCCGGCTTGTCCGCACCCATATTTTGGCCGGTCATTGTCTCTACTCCCCGAGCAACCGCGATGGCGGGGAGGAAGATAACCGAGAAGACCCGCGTGCCGATACCGTAAGCAGCGACGACCGCGTCCGGAAAGAACGCGACAATGAACAGGAGCAGGTTCATCGACAGCGCTCGACCCATCCCCTCAATCGAAGCAGGTAACCCGATCCGGACGAGGCGTCGCAGATAGGAGAGGTTCGGAACCATATCACGGATGTGGATCTGGACGCCGCGTGTCCCACGGAACATGACTGCAAGGCCGACGACCAGCGCGAGCCCGCGGGAAAAGACAGTTGCAAGTGCCGCACCAGTAATACCGGAACCTTTGTAGCCGGTTACGGCGAATAGCGTGGATTCGAGACCACCAAGTCCGAACATCCCGAAAACGGGGTTGTTCTCGAACCCGAAGATTAGGAATGGGTCGATGACGATATTCAGGACGACCGACCCGAACATCACCAGCATCGGGGTGATGGTATCACCGTACCCTCGCATTAACGCGATGAACACCGCGAAACCGAACATAAACAGCAGCCCCAGTGAGATGACCTCCATGTAACTCGTCGCTAGCGGCAGGACGTCCTGTGACGCGCCCATTACTGCGAGGAAGTCTTCGATGGCGAAGTATCCGATGACGCCGAGGATCACCGACGCGATGACTGCGAAGGTCACGGTTTGAGACGCCGCGTACTCGGCTTCCCGCTCCTCGTCAGCGCCCGTGAACTGGGCGACGAGGACGCTTCCTGCGACTGAAATCCCCATTCCCAGTGAGATAAGCAGGAACACCATCGGGAACGCAAAACTGATCGCCGCTAGTGCATCGGTGCTGTACTGGCCCAGCCAAAACGTGTCCGCCAAATTGTACGCGGTCTGGAAGAGGTTCGTGACGACGATCGGCATCGAGAGAAAAAACAGTGGTTTCGCGATTCCACCCGATGTGAGGTCGAACTCTTCTGGGCCCTTGAAGAGCGAACCAATACGGCTGAACAACCCCATTACCGTCCAACCTCCGGTTGCTCGTCGGCGAGGAGATGTCGCTCGATGTATCTGGTCATCGTATCGTAGAGCTGGTCAGAGGACTGGTTGATTGTGACATGGCGAGTCTGTGCGCCGGTGATTGTCGTTGCGAGGAATTCTGCGTCGCGGGCCGGCTCGATGTCGTCGGCGAACTCACCGTCGTCCATGCCAGCCGCGAGTATTTCTCGCAACTGTTCGATCAGGAACTCATCGAAGTCGGTGAGACGTTCCTGTAGAGTCGAATTGTACGGGGCCTGTGCCTTCAGTTCGAGCATTGCGGTTCGGAACTCTCTCAGAGGCGGCTCAGCGTCGGTAGTCAGTAGAACCTGAAGGAGCTCTTCAAGCTGTTCGTTGGGCGTATCTCCCTCGGGAGAGTCCACTCGGTCGGTAAATCGCTCGTACAGGTCGTCGAGGAAGGCAACGAACAACTGGTCTTTTGAATCGTAGTGGTAGTGGATGGACGACTTGCTGGCGTCTGCTTCGGCAGCGATATCCTGGAGTGTAATATTTGCGTAGCCATGCTCGCAGAGGGCACGATACGTGGCGTCCAGGATCTCGGTGGCTGGGTCGTTTGCCATGTAGTCGATATCATACTTACTAATCGGTTAGTCAAAAGACTTCGGGAGTACAAAACTCAACCGGGAGCTATCGATACTTCCGTCCAACCTAACCGCTACGGGAGGATATCGAGCCAACGGTTCTGACGAGTGTGTCAAAACTGTTATTGGGAGCACGACGAATATTCTACTAATGGCCGACCCGCCGGACCGGACTTCGTCAGATTCTGACGAGGAGATTATGCGTGCGACCTATCGCGCGCTTCGCGACCACGGATACGCAGATCTCACGATCAAACGTATTGCCGAGGAGTATGGCAAATCGACCGCTGCCGTTCATTACCACTACGACACGAAAGATGACCTCCTTGTCGCGTTTCTGGATTATGTCCTTGACCAATTCGGCGAGACGATACATGAGGTTCAGACAACCGCCCCCGAACAGCGATTAGAACTTCTACTCGACAAACTGCTCGTTGCTCCGGAGGACCACCACGACTTGTTGATCGCAATGCTGGAGATGCGGAGTCAAGCGCCGTACAAGGAAGCGTTCGCCGACCGATTCCAGCAGAACGACGAGTACGTCCAGTACCTGCTTAGGACCGTGATTGATCACGGCATTAGTGAAGACATATTCACTGACGTTGACTCCGAACACGTAGCACGGGCACTCATGACCATCGTCGACGGGGGGCGCACTCGAGCAGTCGTTCTGGACGAGACTGAAACGCTCGCAACGGCCAGACGAACCGCGGACGAATACGTGAACGCAGTCCTCAGAGCTGACACAGGCGGAAGCGAAGATACATAGAACAGAGAGGCAGGTGAACTACCCTACCCTACTCGCTCACGGTTGACGCCGTTCGCTCCTTGAGGGTAGGGCTTCCTGCTTCCACGACGCGCTTTGCAGATACAGGCGTGTCCACAGGGAGCGCAGTCTCCACAGGCGTTGATTCGGAGTATCCCACTCCTACGTCTTCGAGGCCGCGAGAAAGGATGTTCCACGCCGCGTTCGCATCTCTGTCCGCCTCAAACCCGCAGGCGGGACAGGAGTGTTCACGGACCCACAACGGCTTGTCGGTCGAAACGCCGCACGACGCGCACGCCTTGGTCGTCCCTCTCGGGTTGACCGCGACGAAGTGCGTCCCTTCTCGCTCACACTTGTATTCGAGCAACGAGAGGAACGTTCGCCACGCGGCAGACGCAGTATTACGGCTGTTCGACGGAGTTTCCATCATCTCCTTCACATTCAGGTCTTCGACCGCCACGAGGTCGTATTCCCGAGCGTAGTACGCCGAGAGCTTGTGCAAGAAGTCACGGCGCTTCCGTCGGAGGTCGGCGTGACACTCCGCGACTCGACGCCGTTGCTTCTCGTAGTTGTTCGACCCGTGCTGTTTGCGCGAGAGCTTCCGTTTCTCGCGCTCCAAGCGGTCGCGTTCGTCTGAGAGGTCGAGCGACCCGACAGCCGTGCCGTCGGTGTCGTGGGCGTACTTGAGAATCCCCACGTCAATACCGACGCACTTCTCGGGGTTCTCAGACGGTTCGGGCGGTTCGCGGTCCATTTCGACGCCGAACGTGGCGAACCACTCGCCTGTCGGTTCTTTCTTGATTGTGACCTGTTTGAGGTTCGCGTCGTCGGGGATGGCGCGGTGAAGCCGAATCGGTATGTCCGCGAGTTTCGAGAGTGACAGCACAGTCTGACCGCCCTTCTTGTCGAGCTTGAAGCCAGACTGACTGTACGTGAAACTGCGGAACTCCCGTGGCGGCTTCCACTTGAGTTGACCGACGGCGTAGCCGTTCTCCTTGAGTTTGGAGAGGCCTTTGAGGTTGTCGAACAGGCGTTCCACGACGGTCTGGAGAACCTTCGAGTACACGTCCGAGAGGCCGTCCCACCACTTCTTGAGGTCGGGAATTTCCGACCGTAGGGTGGTCATGGACGGCAGATCGCCGTGTTCGTCTTGGTACTCGTTGAGACGGTAGAGCGTGTGGTTGTACAGTTGCCTACAAATGTCTCGGTGGCGGTCCAACTCCTCACGGTGGGCGTCGGACGGCTTGAGACGGTACTTGTAGGCGTAGTACATGACAATCTACTCCCGCTGGTCTTCGACGTACTGTTTCAGCACATCCAGCGATACCTGCCCCGTCGAGATGAGGCAGTACGAGTCGTTCCAGAACGAGTCGCCCCACAGTTCGGTTTTCAGTTCATCCTCGTACTCGTTACGGATACGGCGGGCGGTCGCGCCCTTGACCGTGTTGATGAACTTCACGAGGTCTGTGGTGGGTTTCGCTCGGAAGAGGATGTGAACGTGGTCGTCCTCGCCGTCGAGGTTGGTCACTTCGACACCGTAGTTGTCCGTGAACCCGCGGATGACCTCGTGAATGAATTGGGTTCGCTCCTCGGTTAGCACTCCGCGCCGATACTTCGTGGTGAGTATCAGGTGGTAGTGCAGGGAATACGTCGAGTGTGCTCCCGAGTCGAGGACGTACTCCATTGGGTTCGATCAATACTATACTACCCTACTGCAAAAACGTTGTGACTGCGTGGGTCTGTAGGCCTGCTACCGAATCGTGTATGAGAACTGTGCGGCGCTGTATCCCCTCCCTGCTCGCACCTCCCATTCGGTCGGCACTCGCTGAGGAAGGGGGCTTAGCGCGGTCGTGTTAACTTAAGCATCGGTTCCAGCAGACGGCGAAGGCTCGGAGCCATGATTCTGCCGCCGTCGGCTCCGCATTTCTGAATGTATTTGAAAATGAAGAGGTTCTGCGTTTTACTTCTCTAAAGATACGTTCGACAGCATTCCGATTTCCATGACGAGTAATTTGAAATCGGAGCGAGGTACGTGAGAGCGCAGCCGTGAGATGTCCGCCAGCATCAACCAGAAAGAGCGCGTCGTCAACGTGGTGTTTCTCTCTGAGATCGCGGAGAAACACCAAAGTAAATTGTTGGTTTTGAACGGGAAATACGTCAACATGGAGGAATTCGTTTGTACGAGGATCTACGGCGGCATACAGCCAGAATCGGTCTGAGTCGATCTGAATCGCAGTCTCGTCGACCGCAACGCGATTCGGGCTCGCACCGTCAGCTGGCTGTAGATCGGCCTTTTGAATCCAGTTGTGAATTGCTGTTCGACTTCGCTCGACACCCAACCTCTCAAGATACTGTTTGGTATTCGAAAGTGATAGGCCAGCAAGGTGGAGCTGAATACCGGTTTCAATGATCTCGTGGGGTGTCCGCTCTCGCTCCACAAACTCCAAGTCGATCCAATCAGTACAGACGTCGAGGCGGTTGGATTCGGACATAGAGCATTCGAAATACCAACCGCCTCGTTCTTAACTTAACATCGCCGCTTAGCGCCTACTTTCAGCTAAATACAGGACCCGAAGGGTATATTCTGGTTTTTGAATTCAAGCAGAGGTTAGGATAGCACGAGCATATGGTTCACCGCCACTATACATTACCTAGCATACAGTATCGTATTGAGTCTGCGGTAAACGGGGATTGGGACGGGAACGTCATCGTATACCAAACGTACCTCTGACCTCTCTGTCGATGATTCGTTGATTTGTGTTTCCGAAATCCGGCTTTGTTGAAATCCTCATTAGGAGATACATTTTGACTGGCTATCGTCAATACAGAAAATACACATCTCGTGGTCAGTCTTGATCTTCCTGTAACTTGTTACAAGAGGTGTATCAAATACAGAGAATGGACCACGTATCGGATCTGTTAAAATTCTCTACTAGTGAACTCCCAACTCATATGCGGTCAATACAAGCTGCTCGATGGCACGGAATCCTTGTGATCTCTTGTGCCCTATCTCCTGTTTCACGCTCTCTAAGGATAGCAGCGTTTCCCTCGAGTCAATTGCGCCTATCAGATTTAACCACAGACTCGCCGGCAGATTTATAACGATCAATACTTTAGTTTAGCTCGAGTGGTATGTATGACCACACCAATCAACGCGGAAGCGGAATCGTACTCCCCCCCGGACCACAACAATAAGACAGGTGAGAATCTGGTCTGGCCACTCCTTGAGTGTCTGGGTGGAGGCATCTCAGCTGGGGTTGTCTTACTGCTCTTGCTTCCGATGTTGGCAGATGTGATGAGCCCGCTTGGAGCGTTGGCCTCGACAGGGCTGGTCATCACAGTATTGTTCCTATGGATGTTATTGTGGACACTCACCGCAGTAACCCGCAAACGGGTTATCGGTGAACAGTCCCACTAATTGTGGTCGCTCAGCTGTGGGTACGCCATGTAATATTTTTTGACCGGTTGATTCGCACTCTTCAGTGACCGGGTGTTTCAGGTGAGAAATTGTCTGAAGAATAGGATTTCAACAGAGCCCTATCAACATATTCTTACAATGGTGTACGGACGGTGCTGTCCACTCAGATCCACGAACGCTTCCACTGATACAAGAATATGAACGTCGTTAGTTGAGGGCTTGGTGGTACGGTTTGTGCGCGATAGTTTTGCGGAGTTCAGCAATCGCGTTACGATCAGCGGTACTAGCCGCCTCCATCACGGCAATCACTTCTCGCCGTGATATCTTCACACCAGACTCGGTGAGTGCGTCCTCAGGGCGGGTGTGGAGTTCCCTGATTGTTCCCACGCCTAGCAAATACGGAATGGACCACGCGGCCATCGTATTACCGTGCGTGAGTGGCATCGCCTCGATGTACGTTTGGGCGTCATCGAGGAACGTCCCCGCGTAGGAGGCCGTCCGTTCGACAACGTTCGCAGCTGGTTCTCGATTGTCGGTGCGGAGGATAGACTCTTGATCGATCCCTTCGTCAGCGAGCCACTCGGCCGGGAGATAGACGTTGTTTTCCTCTGTGTAATCGTCGTACACGTCCTTCGAAACGTTCACCATCTGTAAGAGGAGTCCAAACTCGTCCGCTGTGTCGTACAGCCTTTGAGCGCGTTTCTGAGAGACGTTCCCCCGGGTGAGCAGATTCGTAATAAGCCTGCCGACGGTACCAGCAGCGTAGTAACAGTATTGTTCGAGTTCGGAGCGATCGTTGATACGGAGTCCACCAGTGTCTGCGTAGCGCTCAACGAACATCGCCATTCCGTCAACCATCTCCCGGACCAGCGGAATGACGGCCGTCTGTACGGATTCCGGCTGGTTAGTGAATGTCGCCCAGATTGTCGGAGACTGAGCGACGACGGACCAGTCGGCGCTGCGGTCGGCTGACGGTGGCAACCAACCGTCGACCGCTGCCCGGAACTCGTTCATCGTCCCGTTACTGGCGGGATAGAGCGCAGCATCGAACGTTCGTAGGAGCTTTACTTGCGATTCAGGTGAGACATGACCGGCGTCTTCGATGGTATCGGCGACGCGACATAGCAGATACCCCAGGCAGATGTGCGACGACATCGGCTCTTCCAGTACCTCAACGGTCAACGCGAAGGTACGCGAGACGTCCTGTACCGCTTCGTGACACCAGGCGATATCTGGCTCAGGAGATGGATCGGTCATCATTTTGGGAGCTTATACCGTAGTGAGGAAATAGACCCAGAACAGAAACCCAAATCCGCCGAGCCCGGCCATCACGATAGGCAGTACTGTTTTCTCTTGGGTATCGTATAACTTGTACCCGCAATACACGGCGAGGAGGCCAAACAAGGGGATAAACACGAGCGAGAGTATCGCCGTGATCATGCCAACGACGACATAGAGACGCCCCTCTTCGTTCCACACCTGTATCGTATTTTTCAACGAATTCTGTGACTCACTCATGGTTGCTGAATACCTGGCCTGTACACACTTACTAACTAATTAGTCAGGTATACTTAACTCCCTCGGATACTCTTCGCGAATGCCGTGCGAATCCACGATACTACCCAGACTATAACCCGTGGATTATCAAAGGAGATGTGCGAACACTCGTGTCTATGCTCTCGTTCTTCCTTGTCCCGCTTCAATCTAGCACGGAACTCACCGAAACGGTGGCAGTAGTCGCTGCAGCAGTCTTCATCGGCGCTGTGATCTGGTACCTCGGGAAGCGCCTGAAGACCCGACTTCGAACGGAGAACGCCGAGGTCGTCCGGGCGGGACTCCTCCTGATGGTGGCAAGCGTCGCCGCCGTCGTCTTGGTGCTCCGATGGAACGCGGCTGGGACCGCACTCTCGGTTGTTGGTGTGCTCGAATTCGGTATCGAGGCTGGTGTCCGCCTCCTGCTCACGATACTCCAGTTCATTGCCGCGTACACCGTTACCCGTATCCTGAAGCGGTTTCTCCTCGGCAGTGGCAGTTCGAAACACCGCGTAACGTCTGACCACCAGCGCCGGGTCGGCTACTACGTCAGTCAAGTCGTGATCTACGTCGTCGCCGTGTTTGGAACGTTCTCGCTGTGGGGTGTCCAGCTAAGCGATCTTCTGTTGGGAGCCGGCGTCCTGGGTATCGTTCTGGGGTTTGCAGCCCAAGAGACGCTCGGATCGATCCTCGCTGGGTTTATTCTCATGCTTTCGCGGCCCTTCGCCATCGGAGACTGGGTCCGAATCGGCGATCACGAAGGATTCATCACCGAGATCACCATCAACAACGTCCGCCTCCGTAATCTCGACGGTGAACACGTCGTGCTCCCGAACGAAGCCGTGAACAATCGAACCATCATCAATCGCAGCATCGAAGGGAAACTTCGGCTCCGGGTGGAAGTCGGGATCGATTACGACGTTGATCCCGACCATGCCGAATCTGTCGCTCTGGAGGCGCTCACGGAACTCGAGGAGATCATGAGTCAGCCCGCCCCGCAGGTACTCCCGGTTCGGTTCGACGATTCGGCCGTGATACTCGAACTGCGATTCTGGATCGACAAACCGACCCCACAACGGAAATGGCGAGCTACCCAAGTAGTCATCCACAATGTCAAGGCCGCGTTCCGACGCGAGGGAATCAAGATTCCGTTCCCGCAACGTGAACTTATGGGGAGGAAAGAGACTGGTGGCTTTCGAGTCGTTGACGACGAGTTGAGCGGCCAACCTGAGGCGGATTCACACTCGCCGACCTCATCGACAGATCGATCCGAGTGAGCGGGAGCAGTGTCCCTTCCTCGGTCACCGATTTCCTTCGAGTGGAGTTCGTGCCTCGGCGATCGCGTCCGCACGACTGAGATTTGTCACCCTATCTCCCCACTTGAGTCACGACCGGCACCTCAGTTCGGAGTCGATGTACGAGGCCAGCGAGACGCGTGCTGCCGCCGCGGCGCTTTTGCGGTCTGTCGTCACGCGACCGTACATCGCGCCGTTGACCGTCGCTAGGATATGCTCCGCGACCCGCGACGGGTCGACATCACGGAAAGTGTCGTCGTCGATGCCGCGTTCGACGATGCTCCGGACGGTGGCTGCCAGTCGTTCATCGATCTGCGTGAATTGCTCGCGAAATACCTCGTTCGTCACGGCTTGGGAACGGAGACCGACTAGCACCGCTTGGAGCTGTCGTTGCTCCTCGTCGGGCTGAAGCGGGAGGAGCTTCTCAATGACGTGCTCGAGATCCTCTGGCGGTTCGTCGCCTGTCTCTGTCTCGATCGTCTCTTCGAATCTATCGACGGCGAACTCGAGAAACGCGACCAGAAGGTCGTCTTTCGTGTCGTAGTGGTAGTAGATAGCAGCCTTCGATTTATCGAGTTCGTCGGCGATTCGGGAAATCGACAGGTCGGCGTAACCGTGCTTGAGTAGTGCTCGATAGGTGGCTTCCATAATCTCTTCTTCGGCGGTGCTCCAGTGCTGTTTGGGTGAATCAGAAGCCATAGTCAGTCCGATTGGTTCTCGTCGATTCGTTCCAGTTTGGAGACGTCGACAACGTTGAATTCGGTTGTACACCAGTGGCAGAATCCGAGATCGGGATCGACCGGCTTTCCGCAGGCAGGGCAAGCGGGAGATTCATCAGCCCCTGTTGATCCGACAGTATTGTTTGCTTGGAATCTATCGGGTTGTCTTCTAACTTTCGCGATGAGATACGCGTCAAGGACACTAGCGGCACTGATCAGGACTATCGGGAGAATCGAGAATGGATCGGTTAGCGTACCCGAACTAAGCGCGGATATCGTTGACTCGGGGACAAACAGAACTGAAGCAGCAACGGTGAGTCCTAGCCATCCAAGCGCTCTCAGCCAGCGCCGGAGGTAGAAGTGGCCAAGTCCGGTGACCACTGTTCCCAGAAGCGCAGCGAGTAGTGGATTGTTGCTGAACGAGACTCGTCCCATACTATTGACTAAACGTTCGGTAGGTGTTAAAACCTTCGTCTAACTGGAAAAGGCCATTGACAGAGGCACGATGAGATGCACTCTATATATCCGAGTAAACTAGTTTTAAGCGGTATACCCGGCAGATAGAGAATTGTGGCTGAGAATATTGTCAGGTTTGAGGCGGCCTACTCTCACGTGAGATGAGGGGAAAGATTGATACTTACCGAACGTTCAGTATGTGTTGTGGCGCAACCCGAAGCGCCCGAATACACAATGACCGATGAATCTCGGCCCGCTGACGAATTGACAGCATCGTGGCACGGCCGCTACCTAGCTCGCTGGGGCAATGATACACCCCTCTACGAAGCCGTCACCGACGCCGTATCAACCGTTACCGGCGATGCCCGTTCGGCAGTCGCCTCCCGCTACGATCGGACGCATGCGTTCGCGCTCAGTCAACTGTTCGGCGGAGCTGACGGATCGTCGACGCCATCGACTGGAGTGGTCAAGTTCGTTCTCTCCGAGTGTGTCGTCTCTGTTCACAGTGACGGGCAGCTCTTGGTCAGCCTCGCTGACCGTGAACGTAACGCAATTGACTAATCACACACATATGCAACGACTCACCGCGAACAGCAGACCCGATACAGAATTGACGGCCGGACTCGATCGAACAATCGTCACCCGGAGACTGAATCGGGTTGATAGACCAGCCAACGCCGAATCTGAGTATACTCCCGAGACCACCTCTACAACATAACACACATGAGACATATTGGACTTAAAATACGGATGGCCGTCGTCGGTACACTTCTCGCGGGATTCTACCTCGTGGCCGTCGCCGCAGCGATAGTCGCGTTCGGCGAGGGCATCCTCCCGATTGCTATCGTCGGCAGCATCCTCTTGATCGGAATCCAGTATAAAGTTGGCAAGTGGGCCGCGTTACGGAGCGTCGGGGCCGAAGACCTGTCTGAGACCCAATACGCAGAGATTCATCAGTTCGTTGAGCGCGTCTGTCGAGAGAAGGAGATGAAGAAACCGTCGTTGAAAATCGCCAGTATGGGCGTTCCGAATGCGTTCGCGGTCGGTCGCCGCGGAAACGGAACCGTGGTCATCTCTCAGGAACTCATTCAACTGCTTGACCGAAGCGAGCTCGAAGGCGTCATCGCCCACGAACTCGCCCACATCGACAATCGCGACGTCATCACGATGCAACTCGGTCAAGGCATCGCATCCATCGTCGCTATCGTTGCGCAGTACATCGTGTTGTTCACTGGCGAGAACGACCTCGCGGATTTCTTCCTCGCGGTCGTCGTCGGGAACATCGTCCAGTTCGTCGTGATGATCTTCGTGCTCGCGATTTCCCGGTACCGCGAATACGTCGCCGACGCCGACGCCAGGGATGTCATCGGGAAGGGCGAACCACTCGCTCGCGCGCTTGAGAAAATTCACCAGGGCAACCAGCAGGCCCAACAGTCGGCTGGACGTGCCCAGCGCAGCCCTGGGTCGGCTAATCGGCGCGGCCGCGGGCGGGGGAGGCAGCGCTCCCGCGACGCGAACGTTGATCAGCAGGTGAGCGCACTCTGTATCTCCAGCTCTGACCGTGGCTTCCTCCAACAAATTGTCTCCACGCACCCGCCCATGGAGAAGCGTATCCAGCGGCTCCGCTCGTAGATGCCCGGGGTCCGCGAACTCCTCGCAGTCGTTCTCGGCGTCCTGCTCGGCATTATGTTGATTGTCGCCCCACAAACAGCACTCCGACTGTCCGTATTCGTTGGCCCGAACCGTCGACGTCGTGGTGACTACGGCACAGACAAGCACGACTCGCTTTCCGACCAGTGGACGTGGCTCATTCGTGGACTCGGTGTCGTATGTCTCGCTATTGCGCTCTTTATCGCGTATCAAACGTATGCCTGACTGGTCCTAACACATCACTATCTCTATAGCTCCAGAGAAACTCATCGATAAGAGATACTGAGGTAGTGAATATGACGGTAACCCCGGAGTCTCGTCGGGTGGTCTTCCGACGGATCGCAAGACATTCGCATACTGATTGGCCGGCGTACGATTCGACACCGTTGTACGATCGGACGTCGCTTGCTGGTCTAGAATCGGACGTTCGTATCGTCTCTACAACGTGGTTCAGACACGATGATCATACCTCCGTCGAGCAATTCGTCTGCTCGCTCCCGTTGGCCTGTGCCATCTTTGACGCCGAGGATCGCTACACCGGGCCCACACGATACGAGATGTCTACGCTCTTTCGGGTGTTCGTACTGAAAGAACTCCACGGATAGGAGTACGAAACAGCTCTCGTCGACTACTTAGAGAACCGTCCTGTACTCTGTGAGCAACTGGGGTTCGAGACGCAGCCGGGGAGATCGTCGCCGTGACCGTCCCGTATCACAAGGACTGCCACCGCGCCTTCGAGGAGACCATCTGTAGCCACTGCCGGACCCTCGCCAAGGCGCGCGCACGAAACGCGGATGATGCCGACGCCGAGCCCGAAGACTTCTACGACGACTACTGGTCGCCGAAGTCGCACGCCGGCGGGCGGCAGATACCAGTGCTCCAAGAGCGGGGGCGAGACATCATCGAGCGCTTCCTCGAGGTCCAAGGCCAGTTCGACATGACCGACGAGACGGTCCGCCGGCGTCTCACCCGGCTGGCTGAAGTGACCGAAGGCATCGACCCCGACCGCATGATGCCGCAGTCGCTCCGCGCGTCGGCAGCGAACTATTGGATCATGCTCAACGGCTTCGACAATCACGGGTTGAAGATGCTGATAGGGTGGAAGTACCTCAGCACCGCGCAGTACTACGTGAGCTCCGAGTTCGCGCAGTTGTAGCACAAGATCTCCGCCGCGCTCGGCGAGCCGACAGACGGCCCGTACGATGTCGACCCTCAACCCGAGAGCTACGCGACGGTTCGGGAGAACGCAGACCTAATCGCCCTCGACCGTATCACGCCTCAGGGCGACGTCGCTCGACACAAGTACGACCACCTGCCGGACCCGCTCGAAGCTGAAGCGCGCGACCGGCAGCAGACCTTCGGCGCGTTCGCCGACGATCACGAAGCACCAGCTGCGTCCGACCCAGTCAGCGCGTGGACTCGGGCGCGACTCCTGCTCGAACACAGCGCGGCGAAGGCATCCGACAAGCTCGACTACCCACCATCTCGACGAAAGGCCGCAGGGATCGCCGTCGCGCTCGGCGCGTGGGCCGTCTTCGCCGGCGTCGTGTGGGGTACGACCGGCGCGTTCCATATCGACCCGGTGGCGGGTGAGGTACACGCCACGCCGGGAGCCGTCATCGGCCTCGCTATCGGGCTTGTCTACATCGGTCATGAGATCCCGGACCTCTGACGCGCTCGACATCGGTAACCGGCGCGTGGGTTTATATGGAACTCGCAGGCGTCTCTGCGATTGGAGCATGAACATGCTCATCGACGCGTTCATCGGTATGTTTGGACCGCACACAGTCTTCGCCGCGCTCGTGGTATTCATCATGTGGGTGATACAGTACACGCGCGGCTGATCCACCGGCGGCAAGCGCACCGTTCTGTCGCCCTGCCACAACATTTCCGTAAACCACCCTCATCGGCCGATAATCGGTCGGTTCGGTGTCTTGGGGGAAGAATCCAGGACACCCCTTCTGGTCCTGAATAATAATCTGTCGGGAAACGTGTCTGACACGGGTCGTTGAGCAGAATATATTAGGTAGCCGAAAGGTCTCCATCAGTAGAATAGATCGGGTCAAAGGAGTACCATGCCCCCGATCAAAAGTTGACCGCTCCGACCCTGACGATGCCCCCGATTTCAAATGGGACCGACAACATCGACTACATAATGTATGAGTCAGATCTTCAGGACGGGGTATCGAGCAGCATTATTGACGGCGAGGTGTCGTCGTTGAACCTCAGCATCACCGACAACGAGTTTGCTGTCATCGTTGATATTGGTGAGACTGACGCAGCTTACACGGCTGATGAAGCTCGTGAGCTAGCGAGGAGTCTCAAATCCATCTCGGATCAGCGATGGGACGTAGAAAACGATGACATCGTAGAGTACCTCCGCGACTTAGCCGACGTGGTTGACAACGAGAAGTCAGTAGATGAGGTAGAAGAGAAGTGGGAAAGTAGAGAGGTAGATATCTCGGTATGATAGAAACATAAATCATTGAGCCTGCCGTCAGGCAGGCCTACGATCGCTCGTGTGTCGGAGATTGAGGGGGTAGAAGCGCTAGCGGTTGTTAATGTCCGTGGCCTCCTCTAATCGCTCGACGCGTTCGCGCAGCTCTTCGAGGTTGGGATCCTCGGCACGTGCATCCTGTAGCGGACGGACGTCGGTGAGCGCCTCGTCGACGCGGTCGTCTTCAGCTTCGCCGCCGAGGTAGAGGTCGCGCCGATCTTGGTGGAGACTCCGGAGCGTCGACTCGGCGATGCCGGTGTCGCCGGCGACAGTCGCGAACGACTCACCGCGGTCGACACGGGTGAGGGCCTCCCGGACGTGTAGGAACTCGGCCGGATCAACGCGGAGGTAGCCGTCCTCGACGACGAACCCTGCTGGCGGCCTCCCGGTCCACTTTCCGGCGGACTGTGCGGCGCGGACGCCCGACCGGATTCGCTGGAGCTTTTGCTGGTGTTCTATCTGTGCGAGGTCGCCCATCAACCGAGCGACCATGCTGTATATCGTCTGCTGGAGCTCCCCGTCGTCGACGTGGATCTTTAACCCGACGTCGAGGGCCTCGACGCCGGTGTCATGTTCTAAGCAGTGTTGGATGAACTCGTGAATCTCAGTCGGACCGAGCCGAGAAAGTCGGCTAATTTCGTGAACGACCACGAGGTCGAACTGTCCCGTCTCGACATCATCGAGGAGTCGGTTGTACACCTCGCGAGTGTCGGTGTCGGCAGCGCCAGAGACAATTTCGGGATACTCCTCAATGTCCTTGACACCGAGACGTTCCAGGTGTTCGCGCGCCTCGTCGAGCTGCCGAGACACGTCTTGGTCCGATGTCGAAACCCGGGCGTAGATTGCTGCGTCTGAGGGTCCGTTTTCGCTCACGTTTTCGAGGACGTGCTATTGTATTAAACAAGTGGGGGTTACTGCGGTTCCGCGTTTACCACTACCTTCTAGACACAATTGAGATTAACTAGCCCGTTCTGGGGATGATGATACAGTAGCATATATTTTAAATACGCTATATTAGATCGTGTAATATTTAGAGAATGAATTCAGTACAGATTTTATGAAGTATTCTCTGATATTGAATAGTAAATAAAATTAATACACCAGCAGTCTTGTCACCGTATCATGAACTCCGGTCGGATACCTCGCCGGACAACTCTCACCGCGTTGGGAACGGCTTTCGGATCGGGGTGTCTCGGAACAACCCAAGAGAGAATAATGGAGGACATTACACCGACAGCCTCTGGGCCCGATGGGAACTGGACAGTCGTCGTTGAGGAANGTCTCGGAACAACCCAAGAGAGAATAATGGAGGACATTACACCGACAGCCTCTGGGCCCGATGGGAACTGGACAGTCGTCGTTGAGGAAGATTGGGAGCAGTTCGATACTGACCGGTGGGGCGTTGGATTCATAGATCGCGAAGACCGGATTCCCAAGGACGATGCGACTGTGAGTTCCGATCACGTGTTCGTGGAAAACGAACAGTGTATTTTACAGGTGGAGTCTGAAGGGACGGGCCCTTCCGGCTGTTACCAAGGAGTGATCAATTCGAGTGTGGGAAACGAGCCTCACCATCCGCCGGATGGCATTCCGATCGACCCCTCTCCCGGCCAATATGTGGAGGCTCGTCTCAAACTACCGGGCCGGATTGGAGTGTTGCCCGCGTTCTGGATGCACCCGGCGAACATGAACTGGCCCCCTGAAATTGATGTTGTTGAACTGTTTCAACAGGGGGATAACCCGGAGGCAGAACGCCGCTCACTACACGTAGACGTTCACTGGAGTTCATCGGGTGAGCCCGACGACAGAGACACGCATGAACACGCTCCTTCGTCGGTAGACGTTGGCAAAGATCTCAGCGAGAGCTTCAATACGTACGGCTGTGCGTGGTTCGAAGACTGCGTCGAATGGTATTTTAATCGACGACAAATCGCGACGCGCTCAACGCCACCAGCAATGACAGCTTCACTTACTGCACCTACGGCCCGGCCATTTGGGCTCGTGTTCTCAAATCATGTCAACCGAATTGGCAAAGCAGACCTTGATCAAGCATGGACGGAACAGCTCGTTATTGACTGGGTCAAAGTGTCTGCTCTACGGTCTTGAAGACAAATCGTTGTTCTCTATGGTCTATTTTTCCGCTTCGGTTCAGTGATTCTGTCCCGTCTCTGCTGCCCGCACTATTTCTTCGGCAGCCTGCTTATCGATTTTTATTTGTGCTATCTTCCGTGTTATCTGTTAGTGTAAATAGTAAAAAACTGACATCGTGTGAAAGTTAATATCTCTGATATAGTGAATTAGCTGTACTGGTCGCATTCGTCAGTTCCAGGGGTTGAGACGGTGATTAAAAACGCTAAGGAATACAAGCTGGATATGAAGTACTTAAAATAGCGTTGTACAGATCGTTCAGTCTATGTGCTTTATCACCAGATTAATATTCAGATGGGTGTTATTTATCATGTGTATACCTGTCTCAACTCAAGCCCTCAACGAGTGAGAGAATGGAAATTATATTCAGTAAGTGTAATTTCTCGTGATCTACTTAATCTATCTGATTATTATGTAGGAATAGACTATTCCTCTGACCACAAGTGATTTTAGATGTCATTGATAAGATTAGTACCGGTTAACTTACAATTTAGTGGTGTAGATACCGGGGCAACAATCCTCCTGTGGACAGTCCTTAGCCTCTACTTAGCTGGTAGTCTTTACTGGATTTATGAGATGCTCAGATATGGTATCTGGTACACTCCGCCAGCTCGCCGGTACGGTCCAAGACACGCACAAGTGCGTATCTTGACTGTGAATGCCGAGTCAGTCGTCCGCGAGACTGTTCGCCGCCTCCCCAATTCTTTCGACGACAGATACGTCATTGCTGAGGAGCCGATGGAAGTTCCCGGTGCGACAGTTCAGGTGGTGCCGGACAGCTTTGAGTGCGAAGCGACAAATAAAGGCCGAGCGCTAGAGTGGGCGCGACAATCGATCTCCTGTGATCGTGAGTTTGTCCTTTATCTCGATGAGGATAGCCACATAACCGAGTTCGGTGGCTTCCCAGACGCCGATATTATACAGTTTAATGAATACCCCCGACAAACGGGAAGTTTGATCACGTATCTCTGTGAAATAAATCGGATCGGATTTCAGGTTGAGCAGCGGTCGTTTCCTCGTCTCAAGATCCCACTCTATGCTTGGGGCGGAGGACTAGCAGTCCGGACATCCTTAGAAAAGACGGTTACTTGGGATTATGAGACAGTCATTGAAGATACATTATTTCTTTGGCGAGCATTCAAAAAAGTTGACCGCGACGTATCCTTCGCGTTCATCCCTGATCGAGTTTCCAACCAAGCCCCTCCTAGCATTCAATCGATGTTCCGACAACGTCGTCGCTGGATTGCCGGGAGTCGTGAAGACAACAATATCCTCTCTCTCGATAGGATTCTAATGTACGGCATTCGTGACCTATCATGGTCGATGACTGGCGTGATTCCAGTACTGGCCGCAGTGACTTTTTTACCTGGAATTGATATTTTTTTCTCAGAGCCGTACCGAATCATTTCGTTCATTCTGCTTGGGTTTATGTACGTCTGGATAATGATCGGTGTTCTGCGTTACCGCCCGACAGCCCGCATCGCTGTCGCAACCATGGTACTCGCACCAATTACAACAATCCTTCACTCGATTGGAGCGCTTTGGGGTGTCTTATCTACGCCAGACACGTTTGAAGTGACCGACAAAATAGACGAGAGCAGTCGATCTGAGGAATCGAACGCAGAACAAAACTGATTGAGAGTGTATGGCTGAGGTCCATGAAGTACACAACTTGGAGTGAGGCGGTCTACGAATGTAGTACCAACATTCAGGCTTGCGGCCCCTATCTCGACATGTAGTCCGCCCAAACTCGTGACTGCCCACAATCTGTAGAGTCGCTATCTCATATCGAGACGATGCGTGTCACGCTCCGTCGTTTTCGCTACTGGCGTTCGAGCACTTCAAGCGCCTTGCTGAGTCGCGAGATGTACTCCTCAGGTGGGAACCGCCACCAGACCTGCCCACTCATATGAGCCAGCGGGAGTACGTGGGTATTGACCGGTTCGGAGATACGGTGGAGTATCCCGTGGATGGCCATGATACTCTCTGGGTCGGCGTCCGTCTCCATGACGGGCTCCGGCGTGGTCGAGCGTCGGAGTGCCGGCCACGCGTTTCCGCCGAAGGTGATCACAAGATCCGGATCCAACGCCCGGAGTTGATAATCCTTCTCAGGATCCACATCTGCCTGCTGCAACTTGTCCGAAATCATCACAAACAAATTCAAAAAACAGATTGATAACATCTTGCCTATCTCGGGAAGTTTGAGGAGGTATCTATCACATCTCCATATAGAGTACGAAGAGGGCCACACCAACAGCGAGGATGCTGATTAGTTCCCGAATAAGACCTAGATCCATGATCAGTACTTCACAAAGCCGC
>NZ_AOJN01000002.1 GCF_000337335.1 Halorubrum distributum JCM 10118
AGAACTCTACCACAAACCCGGACGAAAAGCGCTCAAACACGCCGTCAAAGCCACTCTCTGAAATCAACAATGTGCTACACAAGAGCGTACTTTCTTTTGCTATCTCTGTTCTTTTCTCGTCACCGTATAGTAGTACTAGCTGTAGTGGATATTCACCGCTATACCAAGATGAAGAGTACCACTCTGCGTTTTTTGTATCAATTTCAAGACGAAGAACAGCTCCATCATGTGCGAAGGTTTCACCGACGACATTCGGGTAAGCATGTGGCTCATAATTTTTTGGATCCCATGGAACCCCAGGGTCATCCACAAACACCACAGAAGGTAATGGGGTAGAAACAGGAAGCCCATCAAATGAACGTTCATCTACAAGGCCTAATCCTCTGGCTGGAGGCCCTCGGATTAGATTCTTAACATCACCATTCTGAATATAGCCAGATACATTCGGAATGAGCCGCACAGATCCTTCTTTTATTTCGAAAATGTTCTCTACAGATCCAAATACATTGAGGCGTGTTTTATTTGGCATTCCGTACCCGGAGATGAACAGATCTAGCTTGATGGTATCTCCTGGCTCGATCTTTGTGTTTCTGAGTGAAGGGACAATCTCATAGTTAGGAGAAACATCACCGTATTTGACGGCAGGAGACGAAGAAATCGAATACTGATCATGTGTCTCCAACCACATTTCGCCCACATATTCATCAACATCAAGATCCGCTATGAAACCAAGATCACTCATTCAAAACCTGTCAGGACGGCAGAGCAAAAAATACTCTGAATGGTCTAACAATATCAGACTATGACCGGAATCGTGATCCTCCCCGCTGGTCGCGACGACGCGTTTGAGGACTACAAACAGTTCATCCGAGATGGGCACCCAATTGAGGATATTGAGTCCAATCTCAATATCTAGGACCTCGAACAATTTCGGACAACATCTGACAACAATCTCATCTACATCTGGGGGACCTCAGTAGCCGAGGCGTGGCAGAACGTCCCGAAAGCGCCTCTCAAGCGTTCTCGAACCGATCACGAACAGTAAACCCGCCGACACAGCCATCATCACCGGACCTACCGGCGCAGATAACTTAACCAACAAAATCCCGCTACTGTTGGTTAGTCATCGTGAGTAGGACCTTTCCCAAAACCGGTCTTTATCCGTACGATGGACCAATCTAAGGTATGAGCGCCTCGGCGCCTCCAAGCGTCTCTATCTCGCATTCCGAGCCTACTGATATTCCAGCAGTCTTGGACCGAACCGGTATCGACTACGTCGGTGTTCACGACCAACGACTACTGGCTATCTATCGCACCGGCATCTTCAATGTGGTAACTGAGTCGGGGCCAGTATCGAATGCGCACACACTCCAAATCGAATGCTGGGAAGCACCACTTCCGTCTCATGGTGATGAGCAATCACCTCAGGAGCTTCTTGAGGAATTTGCCGCCGTATTTGACGCAGGCAACCAGAGCTGAAGTTTTCTATTTGTATCGACGACCTCGCGATCTCGATGAACACGTCAGACAGAGCTCTCTATGAGGTCCATCCGGCTCGAACTACAGTGATCTGTCCAGAGCGAGCTCGACACCATGGACTGGGCTTCTAGACGTTTCCGGAAACAGTGTGTTTCCACAATCAAAATCGAGGGACAGCGGAGCAATCGAAGTGAATATACCACTGCGATCAGAGCGTTTCCGGAATCTCCCCGGTCACACTTATATCACTCACGCTGAGAATAACTACCCACCGACCGATGATCCGTGATGCTCGCGTCCTCCGCGCCGGGTTCGTCCCTCGAGAAGTCGAGCATCGCGACGCCGAAGTCAACCACCTCTCGAGCGTTCTCGAACCGATCACGAACGGCGAGCCAGCTGACACAGCCATCGTCACCGGGCCCAGCGGTGTCGGTAAAACCTGTATCTCGAAGTTCGTTACCGAACGGCTCCGCGAGGAAGTGCTCGACGTCGAGGCCACCTACGTCAACTGTTGGCGGAACTACAGTCGCTTCCGAACGCTGTATCAGATCCTCGATGACATCGGTGCGACGATAGACATCCATCGCCAGTCGACACCCCACGACGAGCTCATTGACCGGCTCCAACAGTACGATGGCCCGCGAACTGTCGTCATTCTCGACGAGGTCGATCAACTCGAAGATCCGAGTCTCATCTACGACCTCCACAGTATGGAGCAGTTCGCGGTGATCTGTATCGCAAACAAGGAAGAAGAGCTGTTCAGCCGGGTCGACGACCGACTGGTGAGTCGGCTGCGCTCCAGCGAGCACGTCCGGATGGATAAGTACCACAACGAGCAACTCTACGACATCCTGAGTGCCCGAACGAAATGGGGACTTGAAAAGGACGTTATCACCGACAAGCAGCTCTATCAGATCGCTGATGCCGCTGCTGGCGATGCTCGGCTGGCTATCGGGATGCTTCGCAGCGCAGCCAGCACAGCTGACCGCGAAAATTGCGAGGAGATCACCAACGACATGCTCCTAGACGCTGCTGAAGATGCTCGGGCTCAAATTAAGCAGAAGAGCCTGGACTCACTCACGCCGCATCAGCGAGTCGTCTACGATATTGTTCGCGACCACGGCCCGATCGGGCCGAGCGAGATCCACGAGCGCTATACCGAGGACGTCGATGACCCACGGACGAAGCGGACTATCCGCACGTACCTCTCGAAGATGGCCCAGTACAACCTCCTCGAGGCGAAAGGAACGAGTCGGGACCGAGAGTACTCACTCGTCGATTCGGCAGCTGCGTCGCCGGTCTCGTAAGTCGACGGGCTAGCCGCGGACCTCCGCATCGACCGCGTCGCGGTCCCGAGGCGAGACTGGGACCGACTCGTCGACTCGTTCGGCGGTGCCAGCCTCCTAGTTGCGTGCGGCGGCCGTCAGGGGAATTCACAGCGAGATGTCCGTCCCGTCCCCCGCCGCCACGGCCTCTCGGTAAACGGTCTCGCCGGCCGCAGCGTCCAGCGTCGCGGACCCGACGCTGACGACCACCACGACCCCGTCGGGTGACTCGCGGACGTACCCGTCTGCGAGGGGAACGCCGAGTTCGACCAAGTCGTCCGCGTCGAGGTCGCTCGCAAGGAGGTCGCCGGTCTCGGCGACCTCCGCTGGTACGTCGGCGAACGTCCGTTCCGCGCGCTCGAAGACGCGAGGGTCGATCTCCTGCATCTCCGCCGTGAACGCGCCGACGGCGACGACGAGACTCCCCGCTTCGAGCGCGTCGGACGGAAAGACGGGCTCGGTTGCGGTCGTCGCGGTCACGACGACGTCGGCCCCCTCGACGGCCGCCCGGGAAGTGTCGACCGCGCGCGCCGGGATCCCCTCCGCGCTCAGGTCCGCGGCGCACGCGGTCCGCGAGTCGCTCGGCGAGTGGATCCGAACGTCCGAGAGCGCCGCGACGGTCGCGATGGCCCGGGTCTGCCAGCGTGCCTGCGTGCCCGCGCCAAGAACGCCGAGCGTGAGGTCCTCGCCGTCCGGGTCTGGGGCCAGTTTCCGAACCGAGACCGCCCCGATACAGCCCGTCCGGGCGTTGGTGATCGTCGTCCCCGCCATGAACGCCTTCGGGAGGCCTGTCCGCGCGTCCGTGAGCGCGATCTGGGCGTTGACCGTCGGAAGCCCCCGCTCCGGGTTCCCCTCGTGGACGCCAACGAGCTTCGTCGCGTAGTGGTCCGCGCCGTGGACGTACGCCGGCATCGCGATCCCGGTTCCGGCGGAATCGTCGCCGTCGAGACCCGCACCGACCGGAAAGTGCGGTCGCGGGGGCCGCTCGACCTCGCCGGCGGCCTGTTTCACCAACGCGTCGTCCACCACGTCGACGAGCGCCGCCAGATCGAGGTTCCGTTCGACCTCCGTCGCGGAGAGTACGAGCACCATGTCCGAGGCGTCGCTCCCCGGTGACTTAGACTGCTCGTCGACCCGGCCGGCCGGTGTCATACGCTTATTTCTCGGGGGGTCGATCGATGGCTATGGACGCACTCGTCGTCGGCGGGGGGATCATCGGCCTCGCCGCCGCACACTCGCTCGCTGACCGCGGCGTGGACGTGACGCTCGTCGAGAAGGGATCGCTGGGGAACGCGAGCACCGCTCGCTCGGCCGGCGGGATCCGGTCGCAGTTCTCCACGCGTGTGAACGTCGAACTGTCGCTCGCCAGCAAGGCGGTCTGGAACTCGTTTAAGCAGCGCTTCGGTGTGGACATCGGGCTCCGGAAGAACGGCTACCTGTTTCTCGCGCGGACCGACGAGACCGCAGAGCGGTTCCGCGAGAACGTCGACATGCAGCGCGAGCTCGGCGCGGAGAGCGAACTGCTCACGCCCGCGGAGGCGACCGAGCATTGTCCGGGACTCGATCCCGACCCCTTCGTCGCGGCGACGTACAACCCCGACGACGGGATCGCCGACCCGAACCTCGCCGTACAGGGATACGCCGAGGCCGCCCGCGAGCGCGGCGTCGACATCCGGACGAAGACAGCCGTCACGGCCCTCCACCGCGAGGGCGGTCGCGTCGTCGGCGCGGACATTCGGGCGGTCGGCGCGGACGAAGCCGAGCGCCACGAGGTCGACTGCGTCGTGAACGCGGCAGGCGCGTGGGCCGCCGCAATCGGCGAGATGACCGGCGTGGACCTCCCGATCGCGCCCCGGCGGCGACAGATCGCCGTAGTCGACCCATCACCGCCGGTGCCCGAGTCGGTGCCGCTGACGATCGACCTCGAGACGGGGTCGTACTTCCGGCCCGAGCGGGACGGAGTGGCGCTCGTTGGCGGCCACTTCGACGAGGACGACCCCGATCGAGACCCCGACGCCTACGACGAGGGGATGGACGTCGAGTGGGCGGCACGCGCGGTCGAGCACGCCGCCGCGTACACCGAGTACTTCGGGCTCGACACCCGGATCAAACGCGGCTGGGCCGGGCTGTACGCGGTCACGCCCGACCACCACCCGGTCGTCGAGGAGACGGTCCCCGGTTTCGTGACCGTCGCCGGGTTCTCCGGACACGGATTCCAGCACGCGCCCGCCTCCGGACGGATCGCCGCCGACCTCGTCGTCGATGGGGAAACAGATCTCCTTGACGCCTCGCCGCTTTCGGCCGATCGGTTCGAGCGCGGCGAGACCCTCACTGAGCGAAGCGTCGCCTGACCGATCAGGGGACGATCACGGGGGTAAGTCGACTTCGGAAACGGCCTCGGAAACGGCCGCGCAGTCCGAATATCCGGTGACTGAGTTCGAATGAGCGCTCGGTCGATTCATTTCTGGAAACCCGGAAGCGCCGCGCCGGCGCTTATTGAGACGGTGAACGGGTATCGGGTATGGGAGACCACGCAACATCGAACCGATTGGCGGTGGACCAGCCGACACGGGGCGCAGACCGCAATCGATCCCTTGCTGACCAAGCCGATCCGGCTACGGACGAGATGCTGTTGCCGTCACTCAACGACGGCATCACGCTGCTCGATGTCGAGGGAGGCCGCGGCGTCCCGATCCTACAGTCGCTCGTACTCGACCATCTCCTCCTACACGACGGGCCCGCCTTCTGGGTCGACGCAAACGGCCACGCGACGACGACAACACTCGCCCAGATCGCGCCCAGCCAACGGCTACTCAACCGAATCCACGTTGCCCGCGGATTCACCGCCTACCAGCACTACGGCGCCGTCTGTGATCTCCCGACGGCAGTGAACAAGTCGATCCAGATGTCTACCACCGACGCCAGGGCGGCCGGTCGAGGGGATCCGAGTCGTGACGAGGACACGTCGCCCCACACACCCGCCCTCATCGTCGCGCCGGCCGTCGACGCCCAGTATCGCGCCGACGATACCCTTGGCGAGTCCCACGCTAAAACCCTCCAAGCCCGTGCCCTTGCCCGGTTAGCGACCTACGCCGAGGGGTACGACATCCCGGTGCTCGTTACGCGAAACGAACGAAACGAATTCACCGAATCAATCGCGACGGTCGCCGATCACCACCTGGAGTGCGAGCAAACTCGGATGGGGCCACGGATCGTCGGCGAGGACTTCGAGACGCTCGTCTATCCCGTCGACGACGGCGCGTACTACCAGACGACGTTCGCGTACTGGCGGCAGCTGCTCGCGGCACGCGCCACGCAAGTCGGCGTGGAGCCGACGACGCCGGCGCCGTCGACGCCGGGGGGTGTCGGAACAGGCGTCACCGCTGACGGTGAGACGGTGGCTGCCACCGCCGATCCCTTGCTCGATGCGTGGACGGCGAGCGGTACAGGAGGCCGATAGCGATGGGGCGGACGAACCCAACCTACCGGGATGCGCTCCGGGCCATCGAAGAGCGCTGGGCGGAGTTCCGGCGGGCACTGCGGCGTCGCGACCAGCCGCGCTTCGACCGGCTGTTCGAGTACGCCCGCGAGCACGCCGACGCGAGCGGACTGTTAAACCACCAGAATCCGCTGCTGCCGGCGCTGTTCAGCATCGATCTTGAACAGGAGGCCCGCCTCAACGATCACGAGGAACGCCTCGAGGAGCTCGAAGCCGCGGTCGCAGCACGCGATGATCAAGAGAGTGGCCCACCGGACGCGAACCCGTGACGATGCCGTTCAGCATCGACTTCCTGGACGACGGCCGCGTCCTCGAGTGGGAGGCAACTGCCGACGGCGCCGTCGCGACCGAGCGCGATGACTACACCCCGCGGTTCTACGTCGCCGCTCGCGACCCAGCGTCCGACCTCGACCTCACGACACTCCAGTCGGTGTACGACCAGCACCCGGACGTCGTCGTGACCGAGATGGTTGCGCGACGCCCCGGCTTTCGACGAGACGAGGAGGCCGTTCTCGCAGTCGACGTTGCCCACATCGATCGCGTCACTCAACTCGCCCGGCAGGCGCGTCAACTGTCGGACTATCCAGTCGGGGATCTCGCCTGTTTCAACGTGGACTTTTCGCGAGAGTTCCGGTACTGTCTGGAGACCGGCGCCGATCCGACGCCGGTGAGCGAGCTGTCGACGCTCCGGCTCAGTGTTCCGGTGACCGAAACGAGCAACGACGTCTACGGAGAGTTGACCGTCGCCGGCGACACTGTCACCGGCTCGCCGACGGATCTCCTGACCGCCGTCCAGGGGGCGCTCGACGCACACGATCCGGATGTCTTGGTCTGCTCGACAAGCGAGATCGTCCCGACCCTGTACGAAATGGCAACTGACGCCGGCGTCGACGACTTCTCGCTGAGTCGGTGGGCGGACGTCGATTATCAGCAGCTCGCGAGCCGGTCGACGTACTCGAGCTACGGCCGCGTCGGCCACTCCCCGGCGCGGTACAACGTGCCCGGCCGGGCGATTATCGACGAGTCGAACACGTTCTTCTACGGGGAGACGAACCTCGACGGCGTCCTCGACCTCGTGTCGCGCTCGAACAAGCCCGTTCAGGAGCTCGCGTGGGCGTCGATCGGGAACGTGCTCACGGCGATCCAGATCTGCGAGGCCCACGACCGCGACGTCCTCGTGCCGTGGAACTCCTGGCGACATGAGTTCTACAAGCCGATGGGGACGCTCCACGACGCCGACCGCGGCGGCTTCATCTTCGCGCCCGAGGTCGGCCTCCACGAGAACGTCCACGAACTCGACTTCTCCTCGTTGTATCCGAACATCATCTGTACCCGGAACGTCTCGCCGGACGTCATCCGGTGTGAGTGCCACAGCGACCGCGACGACGTCCCCGGCCTCGGGTACTCGATCTGCGAGGACCGGGGCTACCTCGTCGACGTGCTCCAGCCGATCATCGACGCACGCGACAAGATCAAGGCGGCCATCCGTCGCGAGAAGGAACGGGACGACCCCGACGAGGACCGGCTGGCGGAACTCGAGGGGCGGTCGGGCGCACTGAAGTGGATCCTCGTCGCCTGCTTCGGCTATCAAGGGTTCAGCAACGCGAAGTTCGGCCGCATCGAGTGCCACGGAGCAATCAACGCGTTCGCTCGCGAGATTCTGCTGACGGCGAAACAGCGGCTGGAAGCTGGCGGCTGGCGGGTCGTCCACGGCATCGTCGATTCCATCTGGGTGACGCCGGACCCCGACGTCGACGACGAGAATCGCGAGGACCTCGAGACGCTCGCGACGGCAATCACGGATGAGGTCGAGATCCGGCTCGAACACGAAGCCCACTACGACTGGGTGGCGTTCGTGCCGCAGCGCGAGAGCGACGCCGGCGCGCTGACGAAGTACTTCGGAAAGGTCGCCGGCGACGACGAGTTCAAGATACGCGGTATCGAAGCTCGGCAGCGCTCAACCCCGCCGTTCATCGAGGCCGTCCAGCGGGACTGTCTCGACCGGCTCGACGCGACTCGGTCTCCGGATGCCGTCCTCGACTGTCTTCAGGATGCGATCAAGCGGCTCCACGCTGGAACGGTACCGGTCGAGCAGCTCGTCGAACGGAATCGTGTCTCCAAGCCGCTGGAAGGCTACTCACAGAATACCCAAAACGTGGCCGCGTTGAAACGGGCTCGCGAGCAGGACCTCGCTATCCACCCGGGACAGGACATCGAGTACGTGGTCGTCGACGACGAGAAATCCTCACGAGATCGAGTCGCGTTAGCCCACGAGGAGATAGCGTCGTACGATGCGTCTTACTACGAGACGCAACTCGTCAGAGCTGTCGAGAGTGTGCTGGCACCGCTTGGTTGGGATCGGACGGAGATCCGACGTGAGATCGCAGAGACGCGGGTCCCAGAGTTGTCGGCGTACACGAACCCGGCGAAAAATTAACCAACAAAGGACCCATTCAGAATGGGAGCTGTTGGTTAACAGCGACAATCATGACACGATATCGACCAGACACGAGCCGGAAGACGGAGAGATATGGTCACATCGCTCCCAAGCGTGTAGCTCGATCTCGCAGACGGACACCAACCGAGCGAAGTCGACTATCCCGCGTGATTGAGGTAGTTGTGTACCGCCCTGGGATCGCTATCGAAGCCGCTAGGGCGGTCAATCCGCCGTGTTAGTTGTGTACCGCCCTGGGATCGCTATCGAAGCCGCTAGGGCGGTCAATCCGCCGTGTCGCGATTGATGTACTGGTCTTCCCACTCAACGCGGGCTTCGATTTCTCTAGTCCCGCGCCGAGTGGTGGTGTACTCGTTGGTCCGCTTATCGCGTTGGCTTTTTTCGAGGAGTCCTTTCTCAACGAGGGTGTCGAGATTCGGATAGAGCCGCCCGTGATGGATCTCTTGTTCGTAGTACTCTTCGAGCTCAGCTTTGATCGCGAGCCCGTGGGGGTCGTTGAGCCCGTCGACCAAGTACAGCAGGTCGCGCTGAAAGCCGGTGAGGTCGTACATAGATGCGGGTAATTTGTCGAGACTTGAAATACTACGCGTTCCAGAACGTCGTAGTTCGGTTACGAGACCAGTGTCCGATCATCCTCCACGATACTCGCAAATGCGACATTTTCCTGTACTTGGTCAATTTGAACCGTTGGTTCATCGCCTGGGAGCGCGTCAGGGACGATAACGACGTAGCCACGTTCGACTTTCGCGATCCCGTCTCCTTGGTCGCCAACAGACTCAACAGTAACCTCCCGAATCTCTCCCTCATCGACAGGGGGTGCTGAGGGGGCAGCAGTTGGGGCGTCCTGCGATTGGGATGGCTCTTCGTGTGAATTCGGTTCAGCGGTGGTGTTGGAGCGAAGAACCGCTATTCGGTACGGGTCGCCGACATCGAGCGTGCCTTGATCAACCGCGCTGGCGGGGACCTCGATCAGATACGACCCGTTTCGTTCTTCGAGCTGACCAGTGTACAGCAACTGAAGCGAGTCGGGGATTTCGACCATTGGATGCGGTTCGTATGAGCGGTCAATGGCAAGTAAGTGTATCTCCAGCCGGCTTTAATTCGGGATGAGATGAATGTACCCGCAGCATCGACGCGTCACGTTACGACAGCGATAGCAGTCCCACTCCGGCAACACAGACGCCGGTCACGAAGCCGGTCCCGTGGGCTATGACGTTTGGAAATCGCCCACCCGAGACAGGTTCAACAGAAAAGATCGCGGCGACGAGTGCGCTGATGACGATACCGCAGGTCCCAGCAAGTACGATCGCGGGCCGATGAGCCGATAGCCAGCGGCGAACTGTGAGGTCGCGATCCCACCATCTGAGTGAGACGAATCCGATCGCGACCAGTATACCAGCGACCGGTACTACGGTGCTTGGCCTCGCGAGGAGGGGAGATTGGTAGAGTGCGACACCCACCCCACTAGTGACAAACGCGACGGTCATGGCGGCCGACACCGGCCACGTGTACCACTCAGCAATCACGCCGAACAGGCCGATAACGAGTAGCCCACCGAATGTGCTCACAACGCCAGAGAATCCGAACGCAATCGAGTCAGGGCCAACAAGCCCCCACCGCTGATACAGGAGCCAATAGTCGTTAGCAACAGTCGTGAGTGGGGCGACGACAAGAAGCGCTCCATACAGCAGCCAGAACAGTCGACGTCGTCCCCACGTGACGTATACCAGGTAGGCTGCGCCGACCACAAGTCCGTACCAACCCAGATTCGCGGTGAGATGCGCGGGGCTATCGTGAATCGCCGCCGCCGTCCAAACAGTGGTTAGTGTTGGGTCTCCGTAGGTAAACACCAGCCGCGAGGATACCCCAGCAGGGAGCCAAGCATAGACGCCGAAAAGAAAGCTCGGAACAACAAGAAGGAGAACCGCATCAGCGCACCGGATTTGTTGTCGAGAGGCTGAGAGCTGTGTAACCGACCCCATCATCGCTACTCAGTTATTTGATTCGTAGTGGGTCATTCAAGAGACTACTGTATTTTATTGGACTGGAACATCGGTAGCGACACAATATCTAACACTGCTGAGGAATGTCCGCTGAGCGTCGGAATCGATCACAAACCACCTGTCATAATTGTGAGCTGCTCACCATCTACCGACCACACAGCTGACCCAGAGGGATTTATTGCTAGAGAAGAGTTGTCTACTATGAGTTCAATCGGGAGTCGCGGTCGACTCCTCATTATCGTCGGGATCGTTCTCCTTGCGGGCTGTTCAGGAGCGGTTCCCGGCGACCCGTCCGTAGGTACTCCGGATACCGGAAATGAGTCGACAGCCACGCCTGCGAACGGAACGCTCGAAGTCCACTACATCAACGTCGGGCAGTCAGTAAGTACGCTCATTGTGGGGCCCGAGGGCGAGACGATGCTCGTCGATACTGGCCACTACAACGATGACGGCGAATACGTCTTGGAGTATCTCCAAGCCCACGATATCACGCGAATCGATCACCTCGTTACCTCCCACAACGACGCCGACCACATCGGCGGTAACGCCGCAATCATCGAGTATTACGAGACGGACGCCGACGGTATCGGCGCCGTCTACGATCCCGGGATCGCAGCTAGCACACAGACCTATGCCGAGTACCTCGACGCAATCGAGACCCACGACGTGACGCTGTACGAAACCCGAGAAGGTGACTCGGTTGATTTCGGAAGTGTTGACGTCGACGTCTTAGGTCCACCAGAACCGTATCTCGAAAACGAAGCCCGCAACGAGAACAGCATCGTGCTCAAACTCACCCACGGCGAGACGAGTTTTCTCCTCTCGGGAGATGCCGAGGATGATCAAGAAGAATACCTCGTCGACACGTACGGAAGCCAGCTTGAATCGACGGTTCTCAAGGCGGGCCACCACGGCTCAGCCAGCTCCTCAAGTGGGGCGTTCCTTGATACCGTTCAGCCAGCAGCGGTGGTCATCTCAAGTGCGTACGACTCGCAGTACGGCCACCCGAACGACGAAGTCCTTGAGCGACTGTCCGAGCGGTCAATCCCCACGTACTGGACCGCCACACATGGGAATATCGTGCTGGTGAGCGATGGCAAAGCCGTCTCCGTTCAGACGCAACAGACAGCCCCAACTGATCCGCTCGACATCCGTGATGGCGGTGCCGTCGATCCCGGGACATCGGGAGACGTCACTGAACGCGTTCGGATCGGTGGTGAGGGCACTGGCGAAATCGACGCTGGTGGGGAGCCAGAAGAGACCAATTCCGGGTCTGATTCTGACGTAGATTCCAACGCCAGTGCGCTCGCTGTCGCAGAGATCAACGCGGATGCTGAAGGTCGAGATGGTGACAACCTCAACGATGAATACGTCGTCTTCGAGAATACCGGCTCTGAGACACTTGATCTGTCAGGGTGGACCGTCGCAGACGACGCCGACCACACGTACACGATCCCAGATGGGTTCACGCTGGGGCCTGATGAGACGGTGACGTTGTACACTGGGAGTGGCACCGCAACCGACAGTGAGCTGTACTGGGGGTCGGGGTCGCCAATCTGGAACAATGATGGTGATACGGTGATCGTAACTACGGACGAGGGCGACCGAGTGCTGGAGGAGAGCTACTGATGAACACAATCGATCTGCCGGACGGCGAGTACATCGCGGTTGTTGATTCGATTGAAGATGGGCTCGCGACGGTGTTCTTTGAACATGACGATGAGGAAGTGGGAGACGCCGTCTTGGACGCAAGTATATTGCCAGAAGACGGGCGGCATGCTGACGCGATCCTCTCAGTCACGGTCGTGGACGGTATCATTGATGAAACACACTACGACTCTGAGAAGACGGAAACACGGTCCGAGGCCGCTCAGAATCGGTTCGATCGGCTATCAAGGCGGCCACCCTCGAAAGACGAATCGTAACTGGTCGGTGAACTCCAACGAGGTCGAACCCCCACACCCCGTGTGCGATATGAAATCGGCAAGATGCTGAGGAGGGGTAACAAGAAGGAGAGCCCGTGAAGCATCGGAAAACCGCGTTTTCATTGTAAAGAGACCTCCAAGACGCTGATATTAGGATAGGTATGTTTGATGGAAACCTTTAGGTAGTCACTCTATTAACTATACCCGCAATAAGGCTAAACTCGGTTAAAACGAACAGTATGTTTCGTGGAATAACCGAGTTCGCTCGTGGGATTACGTCTCCGTGTACCTGACGCTTCTGTCGGGTTTACGCCTTCTCGCGGGCTCTCTCATCCAATTTCGAGATATTCGAGTGGGCTATCGCTACCTACCGTCTCGGCAAATTCATATCGCACACGGGGTGTGTGGGTAACTTCCCGACGCGGTCAAACTCCACTTCAGATCCTCAACCGGTATATCGACACGGCTGGTCGGGAATACGTCAGGTGATTCATCTTGTACTCGGGGAGTACTGCCACCGAGATCGTTTGTCTCGCCTTGACGTCGACAGCTGGCCGACGATCTGATCGACATTTCATCTCGCACACGGGGGGTCACTCCGACTAATTGATCTTGCCCGCGGTTACGGTATTAATTTGGCCACCCTTCGTGATACCGTCTGTATCGGTAGAATTCATCAAATTTAATCTCGCACACGGTACCCATATTTATTTATAGTTTCGACCTAACTCCACAAATATGGCTGACGGCGAGGATCAACAGTCCCTTTCACAGTCCATCAAAGGTCGCCTCCAGGAGGGCGTTCAAAACTCGGTGTTTCGAGATAAGGGACTTCTTGACCCGGATGCCGTCATCGACGAGGACCGGATCGTTGGGCGTGATGACCAACTGGACGACATCATCACCTATCTCCGACCGGCGTTACAGGGGAACCGCCCACCCAATATGCTTCTCTACGGCCCGTCTGGGACGGGGAAGTCACTCATCATCAACGCGGTCTGTCAGCAGGTGCTTGAACTCGCGAACGCCCAAGACGACCGGTTTGGGGTTATTAAAATCAACTGTCAGACAATCAAGTCCCACGACAGAGCCGTCTATCGTCTCGTGGAAAACGCTGCCAATGAGGCCGGCGTTGAAATCGGTGTTCCTCAGAGCGGCGTCTCGACCGATCAGAAACTCAACCGGTTCTATGAAGTCTTGAGCAACAACTTCGACTCGGTTATTATCATCTTGGATGAGGTTGACCTCTTGGTCGGCCGCCAGCGGGACCCGAACGACGAACCAGCATACTCAAAGCTGCTGTATCAGCTTTCTCGAGCCTCACAGCTCGGCCAGATCGAGGGACACGTGTCCGTTGCTGCGCTTACAAACGACCCCCGGTTTATGGAGAACCTCGACGGCCGAGCTGAGAGTTCGTTCAATCCGCAGGATGTCGTTTTCTCCGATTACGATGCGGACCAGCTCCAGTCGATTCTTCGCCGACGTCGCGATGCGTATCGAGAGGATGTGCTTGAAGATGGTATCATTCCACTTAGCTCAGCGTTTGCCGCGCAGGACCACGGCGACGCGCGGAAAGCAATCGATCTGTTCCGAAAAGCCGGCGAGATAGCGGACCGAGAGGGTGAAGAGACGGTTCATGAAGGACACGTTCGCGATGCCCAGAAAGAAGCGGAGCGGGATCGGACGCTGACGCAGATGCAGGGGCTCTCGACCCAAAAGAAGCTCTCGCTGTACGCAACCGCGATCGTCCCCGTCTACTCACAGCGCAACCTGAACGCTGTTCCCAGCACGGTCGCATATCGTGTGTATCAGTACCTTACTGAGCTACTTGACGCTGATACAAAATCACGCGACTCCTATCTCCGCTATATGAGTGAGGCGGAGACGTACAACTTCGTCACCTCAGAAAAACGAGGCCGCGGCTACGGGAGCGGGGTTCACAAGGAGTACTCGTTCGTTGACGATCCAGGGGTGGTTGCTGAAACCCTCCGGGCTGATATTCGGCTTGAGGAGGCAGACGATGAGGGTGATCTGATTAAGTCTGTTGTCAACGCACAGATAGATGATTTCTTTGAGGGCAAGTAGCGCCCAGCGTTACCGCAGCCCCAGCCAGATTCATCTCGCACACGGGGTGTGATTGTGTGAGACGACCTGTCGCTCTCGGGATCTATGTCTGACAATAGTATACACGATTTCATTTCGCATACGGGGTGTCCCTCGGTCCCAGACTCGGAACTATCTCGGAGTGTGTCGTCCGTAGGTATTTAAGAGATTACGGTTATACCACAGGGCGTCGGATGGCCGACACCGCTACCGTCACGAAAACGCTTGAGGCCACTCTTGTTGATCCAACTGCGCACAAAGAGCGGAAACTTCGTGAAACGGTAGCGACATATCAGGACGCGCTCGAAACAGCCTTCGATAGTGAAGCGAGTACGCAGTCAGAAATCAACGATCTCGTTACCGGATACGATTTGACTTCGTACGCAAAAGATGCCCTCAAACAATACGTCCCCCAACTTGAGTACAGCTACGATGCGGATGAATTAGCAGAAGATCATCCTGTTCGCTTCACTCACCGTGGGCTACAGATTGATCACTCCTCAACACGGGCCCACGAGTTCTGCTGGCGCGTTCCTCAGGCAGGTTACGGGACTGGCTTCTGGATACCCCTGCGGATCAACCCTGATCAGAAACCACTCTGGTTTGATCTCTTGGACGGAACTGTATCAGCTGGTGAATTTCGACTCACTCAGCATCGAGCATCATGGACGTTACACGTTACTGTGAAGTATTCGGTTGAAGACCCGGAGATCCCGGATGACCCGACGCATATCGGCTTCGACGTCGGTGAATCGACGTTGCTCACGGGCTGTGCCCTACAACACGACGCACCGACAGATCCATTCTTGTTTGATGGCAGTCGGGCACGACGCATACGGAAGGAGATGTACACGACTCTCAAGCGCTTACAGGAGCGAGATTCTACAGAATGGCGTATCGAGTGGCGCTTCGAACATTTCCAGAACGCCCTCACTGATATCGTGGAAAAATCAACCACCCGGGCCGTCGAATATGCCTGTCAGTTCGATAGTCCCGTCATCGTCCTTGAAGATCTATCGTGTATCCAAGAGCAGCTGGACCACGGTACTCATATGAACCGACGATTACACTCTTGGGCCTTTGCTCAGCTAATCAGTCGGCTTGAAGACAAGGCGCTCGAAGCGAGCGTCCCAGTTGAGTTCGTACCACCTGCGTACACGTCTAAGACGTGCCATGAGTGTGGACATATCGGATCTCGGTCCTCACAAGCCGAGTTCAAATGTACCAATCCCGACTGCTGGGTAACTGAATATCAGGCAGATATCAATGCAGCGGCAAACATCGCCCATCGTGCCGATCCGTGGGGAGAGAGTGTGCCTTGGAAAACGGGACACAATGACTCCCCGCGGAATGGGTGCCCACGTGACAGGGCCTTGGAACGCCGAGAGAAGAATAGGAACAACCGACAGATGACGCTCTCGGAGTATAGTTCCGAAACCTCCTCATCTAATGAGACCTCCCCTGTGGGGAGTACCACAGGAGATAGCAAATGAGGATGTCACCTCTCATACGGGGTCCACTTCGAAAGGGACCTCAATTCATTTCGCACACGGGGGGTCATTGTCGATTTCATATCGCACACGGGGTGTGTTGCCTCAACGTTGTCAGCGAATTCACTTCGCACACGGGGGGTGGAGTCCAGCGGAATACCATCAGTTATTGTCTTACTCGTCCGGGTTGACCGGCTCTTTATATTTTGACCTCACCGATTCACCATCTCTCCATTGCCAGTAGTAGTAGCGATTATCGTTGATCTCCTTGATTGTGATCGTCGCCTTCGACGGGACGTCGTCCGGAAGGTCATCCGGCTGCTCGGCGACCTCGTCGTCATCCGGCGCGTCGTCAACGTGGCCGCCGCGAGCTTTGTGCGCTGCCAACGCCTCGGCGTAGCGTGCGACGTACCGGAGCTGCTCGGGGGTGTAACTGTTGAGGGTGTCGACCATCTCCGTCGAGAGGTCGGCCGGCGGCGTCGGTGGCTTGTCGGACATCAGCGATCGCCTCGTGTTAACCAACAAAGCGCGTACCAGCATAGATTTGTTGGTTAACCAGATATCGAACCACCACGGGTACGAGGATGTTGTAGAGGACTCCCTACACGAAACTGGAATCGGTCAGTATAGGCATACAATTAATCAGTCAGAATTGATTGTTGAATCAAGGCTGAAGGTTCTAATATTGCTGTCAGATACCGTTTGAGTACGTGGTTCTATATCGTGGACTTGGAGATACCTGAACCGATCTTCCCCCGATCTCGTACTGACCGTCGCACGACCGCCGAGGGTAAGTTCATTGAATTCGGCTTGTGTAGCTGCTATATTGACTGGGGTCTTATCTCCCCTAGTTGGATTCACATTAACAAAATATCGAACGTCATCGAACTGATTTTTCAGTTCCTCATGGAGGCTGCCGGAGACGGTAACGAATTGATCATCAAAAGCAGACCCAGTGTATTCGGGATCATATTGACCGTGAAGGATATTCTCCGAGCGTTCGAACAGCACGTTGAGTAGGTCAATACTGGTCGTTCTCCCATCAGAAGTGGTCACCTCTACATTGATTGATTTCACAAGAACAGATCCTGTCGTGGTGTCGGCCGAACTAACGCAGCCTGCGACCCCGACAGCACCCACAACACTCACTCCTGCGAGGAAATTCCGGCGGGAGGGCACATCCTAAATATGTGACATACTGGCAAAATATCTTGTGCCTGTTTCTTATCGACAGCATTCAGCACGCACGCAGGCTGTCACGGCTGATCCACGCACAAGAACGCGAAACAAATCACCGAGCCGGGATTGCCACACCACTATTAGTGAATAGAAAACTATTCTAGAATAGAACGCACGGTCAGATGCTGTCCGGACGGGGAGCGTTCTCGTACTTGACCATCTTCTCGGGCTTGTCAGTGATAGTGTCGTAGATCTGCTGGAGCGTGTCCTCTGCTGCGAGGAGGTTATGATCGTCGAGGAACGCCCGGCCGTCCTCCGTGAGCCCATAGAACTTCCTCGGGTAGCCCTGCCGGCGCTGGTCGTCGTCTAGAGCGACCTCCTTCACGATGCCCTTATCGATCAACTTCTGGATGTGTTTGTAGACGGTGGCGTCGCTCACGCTGGGGTTGAGCTCCTCGAGCTCATACATCGAGGGGAGCTGGTCAGGATGCTGGAGGATGTTGTTAATCAGCGCGAACCGCGTCTGCTGGGTGACAAAGTGGACGAGTTCCCGTGATTCTGTCCCCTCAGCTGTCCCCGTTTCTGTGCTCATACAACACGATACACGTCCTAGCGACAAGTAGTTTACTCTTGGGTAAATCACTCTGGAGTAAATCAAATCTAACTAAGCTAGTGAATTACTCCGTAAATCATATCGCACGACGCTGAGGGGAGTCATATATGCCCGACGAGGAACCGCCGGTCCCTGAAGAAGTCCTCACCAGTGCGAAGGATCAACTCGACGACGTAGCGATCTCGCTGGCGGACAACGAGGAGATCCTCCACGCCCTGAGCGAACTGACCCCCGTCTACGAAAATGAGCGCTCGTACTTCGTGCTGGGCAACTACGACCGGGAGCCGATTCGACGCTGAATCTGGTGGTCGACCGGCTCAACCGCCGGCAGGACGCCTATGCATTCCGAATGGTCGACATCCGTGGCGAGTGGGACAACAGCATCCAGAAATTCTGCCTGATTGCCGATATCGTCACCTACCTCGTTGGCGTCGCCGAGAAGGATCCGAGTGACTTCCTCGTCGAGCAGGGGCTCCTCGTCGGCACGACGGAGTTCTTCGCGAAGAGCCACGTCCTCAAACGGGTGTATGAGGACGAGAAACACCCCTTCGGCTGGATGCAGGACGGCGTCTTCGAACTGTTCGAGCAAGAGGGACAGCTGTATCGCTGGCAGACAGAGGAGGAACTCATCGGCGTGACGGAAGAACTCCCGTGACAGCTGTGGGACTCTAACTGCCTACGTTATTTTACGGTTTCGCCGCCATCAACCGGGAGTGACTGTCCGGTAATATACGATGCTTCATCGGAGCACAGCCAAACGATGACGCTGGCAACCTCATCTGGGGACGCAGCCCGCCTCATCGGAACTTCTCCGATAATCGAACTGCGTTCTGCTTCAGACATCGACTCCAAGGCTGGCGTCTCTACAATCGTCGGACAGACTGCATTGACGCGAACGTCATCGTTAGCAGTTTCTAAGGCCGCTGTCCGTGTCAGACCGACTACACCGTGTTTGCTGGCGGCGTACGGTGCCCGACCGGGGCTCCCACGGAGTCCGGCCTTCGAGGAGACGTTGACGATGGCGCCGCCGCCGGTGTCGTATAATGCGGGGAGTTCGTATTTCATACCGGCCCAGACGCCAGTCTGATTGACATCGAGGACGCGGTCCCACTCTTCCTCGTCGATTTCTGGGACTTGGGCTGGTGTGTTCCCGATCGCGGCGTTGTTGACGGCGTAGTCGAGTCGCCCGTGTTCGTTGAGCGTGGTGTCCACGAGAGCTTCAATTGACTCGCTGCGACTGGTGTCGACCTCGATGAAGGTTACATTGCCATCATTTTCTTTGATTTGTTCAGCGGTCTCTTGCCCAGCTTCCGTGTCGATATCGGCGGCGACGACTGTTGCTCCTTCGGCGGCGAGTCGGTTGGCGGTTGCGCGGCCGATGCCGGAGCCAGCGCCGGTTACAAGTGCGACGGAATCCTCAAAGTCGTACATCAACTACAAATACTGAATATTTAGTCAAGTACTTTGTGGTACTCTTAGGAAAAACGTAGTGTAGGACCCTTGCCTACCAATCTGCTACTAAGAGAAGACGAAAAATTTAAATATTAATTGTTTGTTCATAGTGGACGAGTTCAAACGGCTGAGCAAACACCACTCAAAATATATGACGCGACATCAACCATCCCCGTCCAAGCCCCCGCTTGCGTACTGCCATGACGCTGTCCAAGACGTATCGCGTACGTTCGCTCTTACCATCGATGCACTCGACCCACCACTGGCCGACCAGATTTGTGTCGGCTACCTGCTCTGTCGAATTCCGGATACGATCGAGGATTCAACCCACATTTCGACGGAGACCCAACAAAGGCTTCTTAGGACCTACTACGCGAGCCTCGACCCTGAATCACCAACGTCGATAGAAGTGTTCACGCGTCAAGCACGACAGTACATATCAACTCAGTCTCCTGTAGCGGACTGGGAGCTTGTTGGGAACACTCCGACCGTTATGGCCGCCTTCGAACAGTTCTCACAAGACACACAGGAGGCAATGCGACCTCCCATCCGTGAGATGATCACAGGGATGATTCGGTTCACCGGGCGATACGCAGACGAGCCGGGGATTCGAATCCAAACGCTCATTGAACTCAGAAGCTATTGTCACTACGTCGCTGGTACTGTCGGGACATTAATCACGAACCTCCTCGCAAAGCAACCACTCACGACTTCCCGCGAGGAGGCCCTCCGAAGGAATGCTGAACATTTCGGTCGACTCCTACAACTGGTGAATATTGCAAAAGACGTCCACGAGGACTACGTAACCGAAAACAATGTGTATCTCCCAAGTGAGTGGCTAGCAGCCGAAGGAATTCCCCAAGATCAAATCATTCACACAGACTACCAAGAGGGAGCTATATCGGTGCTTTCACGAGTCCTTGAGCAGGCCAACCAACACCTCGACGCTGCTCAATCCTACATCGAAAAAATGCCACTAGGCAACGGAAACACCGTCGTCGCATGGGCAGTTCCATATCTCTTAGCCGTCGGCACTCTTCGAGAACTCCGTACAAACCCCGGAACCGCATTTGCTCCGGAGAGTGTGAAAGTATCCCGTACAGAGGTTCGGACCATCCTGAATGCGGTGTCTGCTACTGATCGGCAGTACCTCACTTCTCTCCGAGAACAGGTTGCTGACAACCCGCTTGAAGAGCTACCACCTCGTCTCGCTCCCTGACGGGCTCCAAGCAGTCTCCATCTGATTTCGGGGGTGACAAACGGGCCATGTGGACTCCGCTGGGCCCCTACTGATGGCAGAAAATACTAGCCGCGTCGTTTTTATTCGTTTTTGGTTGAAATACGGTCGATGTGAGCATCGATCGTGGCTTTCAATGGTTCAATCGACTGCTCTGGGTTGTACACAGTGAGCCGTCGGGCACGGATTCCAATAAGTAGTGAAAGCAGTGTCTCTGCTTCTACCTCAACGTCGACGTCGACAAACTGGTTGGATTCGATACCACGACGAAGAATGTCCTCGAGAACCATCTTCACCCTTTCTTCAACTTCCAGGTATTGCTCACGAACAGCCTCGTCGTGGGGTGCATTCATTCGAAGTTCGAACATCGACAACATCAGTCGATAGGGTTCTTCGTTAACTGTCGTTGGGAGGAGAAGTTCGATTAGATGATCGAGTTCCTCGCGAGGTGAAGATCCTTCTTCGGGGAGGATAGCAAGAAATCCTCCGAGAATGTACTTGAGGAAATCAACGAGAAGATCGTCACGACCGTCGTAGTGGTAGTAAATAAGGGCCTTACTGCGGTCAAATTCATCGGCGATGTGCTGGATGGTGAGGTCGCTGTAGCCGTGTTTCTTCACGGCGATGTGGGTGGCTTCCATGATATCCCGTTTTCCGGGATCCATGTCGTCGCCGTAGTTTTCGAAACTCATTAGATGTACCTATTGTTTCAAGCGGCCTGTCCCTTTTGATTGTTCTGCGAATTGGTGTGTCTTGTTGTCTAGAGGAACCGATGGGATCCCCATGTTGAGAGAAGGAAATCGGTACGTCGACCCTGTTCCTTGGTTATACGATGGTGAAGCAGATTCAAATGTTTCTTTGAGTTTTCCCTAATCATATATTTGTATAGATAGTCACAACTACTATGTCGTCATTGCTACCTCTGAAACCAACTCCTAGCTCAGCATCTGACCGTGGGTTAGAACCGAAACTCGTTGGATTTGAAGACGAATCTGCAGATCAAATTCTGTCAGCAGTCAGCTCAACAACAGCCCGGCGTATTCTCACGCAGATCTATGAAGAACCAACGACGGCTTCAGACATGGCTGCTGAGATCGACTCTTCAGTACAGAATATCAGCTATCACTTAGATCGACTTCAAGACGCAGAGTTAGTGGAAGTTGTCGAGACGTGGTATTCCGAGCAGGGGCGCGAGATGGACGTGTACGCCCCGACCAATAGCGCACTCGTCCTTTTTGCGGGAGCAGAGCGAACGACACCGTCACTCACAACAGCGTTGCGTCGTGTCTTCAGCGCGGTCGGTATCGTGGGAGTTGTCAGTATAATCGTCCACGCACGTTGGGCAGGATTGACACCCTCACCGTTGTCGCGAGGTGGTGAGCCTCCCCAGCCGGATCCAACTCTGTGGGAGGCACTCGTTGCGTTCGGAACCGGCCCTGGCGGGTTCGTCCTCGGGGTCAGCGTCGTACTAATCTTGTCCCTCTTTGTGACGTGGTACTGGCGGACGTATCGTCCGGCACGGGGACACACCCACTCAGCGTGAGTGATCTCTGGGACTCAAAGATGCCTTTGAATCTAGGATAAGACGATACTCTCCTCCCTCTAATGTGTGTATATGAAACGTCGAATGTTTCTGGCAAGTGCTGGGATTGGTTTCTCGACCGCCGCAGCAGGGTGTACTTCCCAAGCAGTGTCGAGTCGATCGCCTGAGGCAGACACAGAAAAGACAGCAAACACATCTGAGAGCACACAAAACGAGACTGTTCAAAAGTCGACCCAGACACTAATCAAAGCCGGTGACACCGCTGAGCGGACTATCGGGACCAGGTCCCTTGACACACGTGGCCTTAGAAAGCCTCACCATGTCGCATTCCGGAATCCGACAGAGGAGACCCATCACGGAACGATTACGATTTCGACTGCGAGCGAAACAGTGTTTGAGGAATCGATAGAGCTCGAAGCGAACACGAGTCTGATTGCGTCGCTTTCTGATCTCAATCTATATACTGTTCGGGTAGCCGTTCCTACGTTAGATGCGACCAAGGAGGTAACCGTTGAACCCGATCAGTTTACCTGTAACGTGACTAAGACAACGATCAGCGTTCGTGAAGATAGGACACTCGGCTCGACGAGTGTGTCGACGCGTATGGCGTGTCCCGGTGTTGTGTCCAAATCAGTGCCTGCCGACGAACGTGTGTTGCACACGCTCGGTGAGGATTCGACTTCCACAGATACCAAGCGAGGTAGCCACACGCTCGTACTCCGGAACTCGTCGGACGAAACGTGGACGGCCCGAATGCTCGTTGAGAACGATTCGACAGCGCAATTTGACGGGGTCTATACGGTCGGACCTGCGGGGGCGGTACTGATTACTCTCGGTGAGCGCGGAACGTACACGTTATCGGTGGATGTGCTCGGAACGGAGAGAACAATTACTGAGCAAGCAACGCCTGAAAACTTCGATTGTAACCAGTCATCAACGCAGGTCAATATTAGCGCCGGGGGAGAACTCACTGGGAACACCCTTTCAACGCTCATGGCTTGTAGCACCGAGGTGAACTCAACGAACGAATCATCGTAGCAGAGTGTAGGTACGCGGTTTTTTTAGACCAAGGGAAGTGGCTATGCTCGTTAGTAATGTATTTCCGGTAGATGTGGATAAGGTGGGTCTGGCTAATGATAAAATGTTGATCCCTTTTGACTCGAATGTCGCTTACACAGGCTCTTCAGTCTCTGTCAGGGACACACGAAAATTGGATTCCAACAGATCGGTTTTTGACGGCTTGCGAATGTCGGTCTGATAGATTCAACCGGTTATAGAAACTACGGCAAACCGGTAAGATGGGCTAGTTCACAAGGTCATCAGGTACGCAACCCAAACTAAGACTGAGGCGGCGCCAATGCCCCCCATCAGGTAAGTGTACACCTTTCGTGTTTTGCCATGGATTTTGTAGCTGCTATAAATCGAAATAAGCCCTGCTAATGGAACAAGAACGACAGAAATGATTGTACTAACTGCCCCAAGTATGAGGTACTGACGTGTATTCGTCTGGTCTGCTGTGGCTGTTTCTGACATTGCCCTACCTGTGACTGAATATCTATTCAGTATTTAAACTGGTGGTTTTTCAATAGATATCTCTGGCGTACAAAACAATTGAGCTATCTTCTAGGGCGGGGATTCCGAGAGCCAAGGACAAAGGTTGGGCCGAGTGCGGTTGCCCGACGGTCGAGTCGATGCTGGCTTTCCGAGCTAGATGATACGACTACTTCCACTATACTGCTTTCTCGGATTCGAGTCATTGAGGTCATCTTCGATCTAGAAAATGAAACCAATTCGGGCTACTTCCTCACCCACCTCGGTGCCAATATCTATCTGACCGGGTGTCGCTATCTGGGCCACCCAAATCAATATGATAGAGGAATGCTCCTTGTCACACCGCAACACGAACTAATCACCACTCCGTTCTAGCCATTAGCCCAGCTATTATTGACATAATAGGGGCTGTGTCGCGATCTATGTGAAATTGTTCCCACCACACCAAATAGATCCCGACATCACAGTTCCACCAAGCACAGTACGGCACCAAAGCACAAAAAATATATACTGACAATATAGTCAATTTGCTGCCCTCAAAAATATACGTTAAGAGATTAAAACAAAATGACTACGTTATCAACTCTCGATGAGCGGCGAAACACAATCAATCAACGTCTGGAAACAGCGTTAGGAAGCAGTGATGACCATTCAGTCGTTCTAGCGAACTCAGCTATTAACTCGTGTTCAGACCGATGGTACGGCCAATTGGTTGCTCTCTCCTACGCTACAATTGCTGATCAACCAATTACTGATGTAGTATTATCGGCATCGGCCGCAACGGAGTTACTGCGTGGATACTGTCAGCTGCGAAGTGAACTGCTCTATCAACTTCACACCAGTCAACGCAATTCTCTGACGAGAGACCCAGTGAAAATGCTGCTGGCTGGTGATTATCTCAACTCTACAGCTTACACAGTCTTCTTTGAGGCAGGTAATCAGCAATTCGAAAAAGCTCTTGAGGCTCTTATTGAGACATCAAGATCTCTGATTGATTCATTCAACGCTACGCGAATCAAATCATTTGATACGTATACATTCTTAGATAAGCTCGTTGGTATATTAGGTGAAGGAGCAGTAACTATTGCAGCCAATCTCACAGGAAGCAACACTGTACTTCGTAACGAGTTCACAAACTTGGGCCGAGCCCTTAGCTCGGCATATCATGCTTTTAATATTCTTGAACTGGAGGATCGCAGGTCTGTAGGACCTATTGACCATTCACAATACGAGGAATCTGACCTTTGTCAGTACGGCGCGAGACACTTTCGAGGAGCTATGTACACTCTCAACGAACTTCAGGAAGTTGTAGATGTTGAACCTCTTCTAGAGCTAATTGACGCTCATTTTGGGGGGAAGATGGGGTATAAGAAGTGGATTTGATATCTATTCTCTCCCGAAGGACGGTTTAGCTTTGTAACGTCCAGAATCCAGTGGCTAGCTACCAGCTACCAAAAACGAACTACAGTAGAATGTACATACTGGCTTCAGATTTTGCTGCTCATCCCAGCTAACTATATTGTCAATATATAACCGGGGTTTTATACTATGGCCACATACCGCTCGTTATGCGACATCTCGGACTAAAAATACGGATGGCTATCGTCGGCAGTATCCTTCTCGCGTTCTATTCCGGAGCCGTCGCTGTAGCGTGGTACTTCTTCGGGCAAAGCCAGAGCATCCTCGCGCTCGCCATCGTTGGCAGTATTCTGCTCGTGGGCGTCCAGTACAAGGTTGGAAAGTGGGCCGCGCTCAAGAGCGTCGGAGCTGAGGATATGGATAAACGACAATATCCGCAGATTTACCTGTTCGTTGAGAAGGTCTGCCATGAAAAGGATCTGAATATGCCGAATTTAAAGATCGCGGACATGGGCGTTCCAAACGCGTTCGCGGTTGGCCGCCGCGGCAGCGGGACCGTCGTTGTCTCCCGTGAACTCATTCAACTGCTCGACCGGGACGAACTTGAGGGCGTCCTGGCGCACGAACTCGCACATATTGACAACCGCGACGTCATTACAATGCAAATTGGCCAAGGCATCGCCTCGATCGTCAGCATCGTCGCACAGTACATTGTGCTGTTCACTGGCGACAACGACCTCGCGGATTTCTTCCTTGCCATCGTAGTCGGGAATCTCGTCCAGTTCTTCGTGATGGTATTTGTGCTCGCCATCAGCCGACACCGCGAGTACGTCGCGGACGCTGACGCCCGCCGCGCAATCGGCTCCGGGGATCCGCTCGTTCGCGCACTCAAGAAGATCCACCAAGGGAATCAGCATGCCTCTCGGTCTACAGATCAGCGTACTGGTGAACCAGTAAATCAGCGTAACAGCAGACATGGGAAACCGCGCCCCCCTGCGCAGGGTTCCAACCAACAAGTAGCTACTCTCTGTATCTCTAGCCCTGATCGCAACTTTATACAGCGGGCAATGTCCACGCATCCACCGATGGAGAAGCGCATCCAGCGGCTCCAATCATAGATCCCTTTGTCTGAGATTGTGACTGACCTATGCCCAAAACGACTTCTGACTCAAACAACATCATGATTCCTGATAGATCTATCCCTGTGTTCGTCAAATCGAGGGCGAACACGCTCCTGTCTTTGCTCTTTACTCTCGTGCTAGGGGGGACAGCCTATACAGGATTCGTGACTGGTCGATATGAATCGGTCCTGTTCAGCTTAGTAGCGATCGCGATTGTCATCGTCCCAGCTGTAATAGCCCGTGACCCGACAGTGACGCCCCCATGGTACTTTCTGCTCCTAATCTGCCTTCCCATTCTCTGGGACGTCAGGACGGGTTCCTCGCTTCAACTAGGGGTCGTCCCAAGCCTCTCTCTTGCGACCCTTGGTCTTCTGTTGATGGTCGAAATCCACTACCTGACGACGCTCCGACTGGCGCCGTGGTTCACCATCGTACTCACCGGTATTTTCACACTCGCGATGGCGGCAGTCCTCAATATCGTCCGCTGGATCTCCGATACTCTGTTTGGGACGACGTTTCTGCTCAACGGGCGCACGCAGGATGCGATCAATACGGCGGTGATGATCGAGTTTGTCGCCGCGGCTATTGCCGGAGTCATCGCTGGCGGCATCTTCTATCTACACTTTCAACGGCCGTCTGTTCAGACTGGTAGTCGATTACAGGCTGACTCGGCAACACCCGGTACGAAAATAAACGCTCAATCGGCCGTCCTGAGCGACAGGTTAGGCATCTCACCACAGCGGCAACGACAAGCCGTCCGCATGATGCAAGCAGGGTTAGCGCTAGTATTTGGATACGGACTCTGGACAGTCCAAGTTCCGCTCCTGATAAATTCGGGGGTTGCATTGGTCATTACGTTTGTCCCGGCAGTGATAGAACGGGACTACGGTATCCCGATCGAACCAGCACTCGCTCTTTGGCTAACTGGCGCAGTTTTCCTCCACGTTCTCGGAACTGTCGGGCTCTACGGCTTGATACCGGCATGGGATTCACTTACGCATACACTTTCGGCGACAGTCGTTGCCGCAGCAGGGTACACGTTCCTCAGGACAATCCACCTCCACGCCTCATCGATTCACTTCCCTCCTTGGGCGATGTTCGTGTTCACCCTCATGGTCGTCCTCGCGACCGGCGTAGTCTGGGAGGTTCTCGAGTTTGTCCTCGATCGAAGTGCGCTCCTCTTTGGGGCTGACCCAGTGCTCGCGCAGCACGGAATTGACGACACGATTATCGACTTGATCTTTAATGGGATCGGTTCGATACTTGTCGCAATGTGGGGTACGGTGTATCTCACGACAGTGTCAAAGCGTCTCGCTAGTCAGCTCACACAGTAAGCTGTATCTCCTTTCGACCCTATTCTTCACCACGACTCGAAACCAGATATTCAGTGAACCGGAACCTAGTCACGAACGTCACCGAGTCCCCGTATCCTTCACTCGTGAGCACGGTTTCGGCCCCCTCGCCGGCCGCGATATTCGTCGTGTTGATGTAGACCTCGGCCGCCGACCCCGCACTGAGATGCTGGGCAGCGAGGGCGGCGAGGGCGGCGTCCGCCCGCTCGACCTCGTCGGCAGGGCGGTCGTCGGCGTTCGCGATGTACCGCTGGACACCGTCAATCACCCGTGAGACGACAGGCTTGGAAAACACCAACGGTGTCGCGATCGTCGCACAGCGTTCGTCTATCGCGGCGTCAACGGGCGGGCCTTCGACGGGGCGGCGCATGAGTCGTGACCGGACCGCGGTCAACGATAGACTTGAACTGCCGCGGATGGCGACACTGTCCACATTCTCAAGACAGATCTCGCTGTCGTCATGCGAGCAATCATCGATTAGTGGGTCGACGAAGAAGTGGATAATCTCGCCGACCATGTGAGCGCGGTCAACTACGTCATTGAGTGGCAATCTCACCTATGGTTTATCTAATCAGCATCAGAGTCTTGGTAGTACCATGAGTTTTGATGCCGAAGCAGTACGTGCTGACTTCTCTATCCTCGACCGGCGCGTGAACGGCTATCCGCTCACCTACCTCGACAACGCCGCGACCACGCACGCCGGCGGGAGGTAGACGCTCTGCTCGCCGGCGATCTCCTCCAGGTTGTTCCGGTGACGGTGGTTGAAGTAGCACTCGTAGCTACAGTATCCACAGATTGCGCCGGTATCGTACTCGGCGACGTACGGACCGCGGCGAGTTCGCCAGACGTTCGTCCCGCACTCGGTACAGGCAGCGTTCTCGAGATCGGCAGGACCTGGTCCCTCGTACTCGACGTCGAGCCCCTCGTCTTGCGGTGTCGTTTCGGGCCAGATTTCGTGGGTCCTCCAAAACTCACGGACGCGAGCGAGGCTGTGGCACACCGTCTTTCGCACGGTGACGTGGTCGGCGTCGCGACCGCTGTCGTCCCAGCCGTCGGCCGTCCAGAACTCACCGAACTGCGCGCCGCGATACAGCCCGTTCCAGTCGACGCCGACGATGTCGGCTGGTGGCTCGTCCGTGAGTGTCGGTCTGGTCAGCTGCCGAATGGCATCGAGCTGCTTGGGCGGACTCCCGCCGAGGATGTGGACGCGCCGCCCTCTCCAATCGGCAGGGTCGGAGAAATCGTGGGCCAGGCGGTCGGCGTATCCTCGTGAATACCCGAGAACGAGGGTCTCGGGAATCGCGTCGATCACCGCCCGCGACTTCGGAACGACGATGAGCTCGGCCTCTGGATAGCTCGCTTGGATCTCACGAGCAGCAGCGACGTGGGCGTCGACGTCGTCGATTTCGTCGATGTCCCCGATGACCCCGACCTCTGGTTCGTGCTCGAAGAAGCGGTCGACGAACCGCTCCAGGTCGGGATTGCGGAAGTCGTTATCGAGCATCCCCACAGGAATTTCGAGGTTCAGGTACTGGTCTACCTGATACCCACAGTCTTCTCGAAACCCGGGAAGAAATCCGAGGGCCAACGCATCAGCGACGAATGGAACTCGATGGAGGAACGCCACATGGTCCGCTTGTCTGGCGGCAGCGATGTCGCTAGCCGTGCTGGAGTCTGGACTCAAATCGAGGGACATGACTGAACTCGCGAGGGGGCTGCTGGTCGCCCCGCACCCATTCAGGGGCCCGAAAAACGGGATACTCTCACCGTTAATCAACACAAGGTGTTGGCTGGCTCCGATTGTTGGTTAAGACTGATCGCTACTCCTCATCCTCACGCAACTCTTCAGCCTTCCACTGGAGCCGACGCAGAATCTGCGTCCGATTCTGGTGGGCGTTCTCGTAGGCAACACACTCACGGAGTGTCTCCATATCGGGGATCGTCGCAATCCCGGCCTTGATCAGTCGGTAGTTCGGTGCTTCGAGGCGCTTCTCGGGTGGGAATTCATCGTTATTGCCGCTGCTGTCCGCGGAATTCTTCATCTCTATCGCCCTCCACCCCTGAAGGGCGAGAAAGACAGAACAGACGACTACGTCACCGTCGCGGCGTCAGGCCATCGCGTCCTGGAACCGCTCACGAAGCGCGTCCTCACGCTCCTCGAACTGGTCGACCTTCTCCTGTAGATCGTCGCTGACGCGCTCGATGCTCGCGAGCGCCCGCTCGCCGGCGAGCGACGCCTGCGACCCGTCGTCGCCGTCCGCCTCCAGCTCCTCCTCGTAGGCTCGCTCGACCCGCTCGATGGTACCCTCGGGGTTGAACAGGATGTCGTTGGCCGTGCGAACGTAGCCGTCCAGCGACGCGCCTTCCTTGCCCTGGAAGAAGTGAGTGAGCGGGTACGTCGCGCCGGAATGTAGCGTCCACATATCGATCTCGACGGGTGAGGCCGCGTTGGCCTCGGCATCGCTCGCAGCGCGCTCGGCCAGGTAGTCCGGGAAGCCCAGCAGACTGTAGAACTCCGTGACGGTGAACGGGAGATCGGAGAAGTCGAGTTCGATGTCCTGGGCGTCACGGATGAACTCGAAGAGGTCGTCAGCCACGAGTTCGACCTGTGCGAGAATCTCTTCCCACCAGGTTCGGAAATTCCGCACGTCGCCGACGTGCTTGATGACCTCCTTGTCGGTGAGCGAGCGCATCGTGTTCGAGCAGTAGCCATCCTGAGCGAACCCTTCCACGTAGACGGCGTGTTCGCCGAAGAAGTCGTATCCCGACGTGACGCCCATCGTGATCGGATCCGACCGGCCGGGAAGGCGCACCTCGAGGCCGTCGAACATGATGTCCATGTGGACCTCGCCGCCGCCCCGGTAGCGCCGAATCTCGCCGAACATCACGTCACCCAGCGGCGTTCCGTCGATAGTCTCCTCCCGAAGGACCTCCTCCAGCGGCCCGTAGACGTCGACCGGGTTGATGATCGCGTACGAGTCGGTCGGAATATGGAACAAGGAATCCGTTTCGGCATCCTCCTCACGGGCCTGCTCTCGAGCGCGACTCGGCTCGACGAGCGCGTTGAACCGCTCCGTCTCGACCCACTCGTCGGTGTACGGATTCTTGTAGGCCACGGTCGACTCGACGGCCTGCGGGAGGTCGCGGATCGCCTCAGCGAAGCTCACGGTGTCTTTGCCGCCGTGACGCTGACGATACCACTCGGGTAGTTCGGTGTCGGTACGTCCATCGACGCCAGCGAAGATGGTTCTCGACTCTGGGTCTTTCATCGTAGTCACCTCGACGCAGGAACGCTCATCGACGGCTGCCTGCATCGTCTCGCGCCCTGCGCCCCTCTGCCGGGCGCAACAACAACACCACGTTAACCAACATTGACCCAGGAAACAGCCGATTGTTGGTTAATAACCAACCGGCGGCGACACATCTTACTGTCGTTACTCAGTACTTGAGCGACGAAGTCGTACCTGCTACGGGTTCGGAATCCACGGATGTCTCTCCCAGGGGAGATGGCTCAATCCGATTCTACTATATCCCGCAAAAGCTTATGTCGGGCACGTAAATCTCCTGCTGTCCAATCGCTCTCCGTGTCGTTACTCATTGAGTGAACAAGCGGGTTATAGTGAGCAACAGCATCTCGAAGGTCTTTCACATCCCATATTGTTGCTCCATATGATTCTAGATCTACCGGTAGCTGCTGCATCTCATCGGCCTCAGACAGGATGTCAAGTAGTTCCCCTACGGTACCCCCGGCTAGCTTGTCAGGTGCGAGATCGCCGACATAGGTCGTGCGGATGTGAATGTCGGTCTCAGTTTCCCAGTCCGGGATGTGTTCACGGATGATCTTTCGTAGTCGAATTTCAAACTGAGCGAGAAGCACGTACAGGTACTGGTAGACGGGAATCTTGTTCAGGTCGAATCGGGTCACGATTCCCTCCGGATCATTTGGCTGGCCGACGAAACAGAACCGTTCTCCGTCTCTTCCTAGTCGTTCAATTACCGTCCCGACTTCTTCTCCGGGAGCGACGCAATCTGAGTCCGTTAGCGGCAGTACGTGTTCGGTGACGGGCTCTTCACCTCGTATCTCCATCTCTGCTCTGGAGACGTAGCCACGAAGTCCCTCTAGTTGCTCCGGATCATCGAAGACGAATGCAGCGTCGTAGTCCTCATAGTAGAGATCTAAGTAGACGAAGGCAGCGTCATCCTCAGCACTATATACATCCAACTCCGGGAAACATGTCGCTGTATAGCGAGCAGGCTCGCTGATTGTCGGTGAGGTTGCACTCGCCATGAGTTGGGACTCAACTTCTGATGGGTCTGGTCGGATTGATGATACCGCTGGGTCGAACTCCTCTGACTCCGGACTATTGACTTTGAGGAGCATGTGGGGAATATCGGCCTCAAAATGGTCGCGATCAACCGATTCAACATCTGCAACTTTCGGAGCCAAGTAACTGCGGAAGGGGCCCTTTGTCTCTTCTGTTTTGAATCCTCTCGTAGTCAAGAATACACCGTTTCCGTCCTCTGTTAGGACGTGTAGCGACCGTTCGAGAAACAGCAGGCCGGTATGGATACGGGCTGTATCCGGAGCGCTCTTCTGTAGGAGATTGTTGATACTGCTGAGCTGCTGCTGTCGAGTCGAAGAGGACAAGGACACCGCGTCAGCGGTGTCCGAC
>NZ_AOJN01000003.1 GCF_000337335.1 Halorubrum distributum JCM 10118
CTAGAACTCTATCGCAAACCAGGACGAGAAGCTCTCAAACACGCCGTCAAAGCCACTCTCTGAAATCAACAATGTGCTACACAAGAGCGGTGTCCTATTTCGTCGAGAGCAAGCTCGAACCTCACGGAACAACATAAGTGAATCTCCTGTATCGCTCACGCGATCCCGTCCACAGACAAAAAGATTGAACGCTTCAAACTACTCGTAGTAACTGACGCGATCGACAACTTCTGCGAAGGCGACATTCTCGCGGACATCGGTGATCTCGATAGTGACACGCTCACTCTGTTTGGTGTCGGGAACGATAACGACGAACCCGCGCTCAACACGGGTGATGCCGTCGCCCTGGTCACCAATGTCTTCGATTTCGACAGTGCGTTGTTCTCCTTCCTCAACAGGGGGCGTCTGTGACGCTTGCTCGGGCTGTGGATCGTCGTCAATAGTGTTGGTCTCGCTGGTGGTGGGTGACGGCAACACAGCGACACGGTACGTTTCGTCCGCCTCTAGGTCGCCTAGGTGGAGCTCTTGCTCCGGTACCTCAATCACATATGATCCGTTCCGCTCTTCGACTTTCCCTGAGAACAGACACCGAAGTTGATCTGAAATCTCCATATATAGGCCTCACACTGGATACGCGACGAATCACACTTTATTCTGCTGTCTCCCTATCCGGCGCTACAACGTCCTCACACGCCGGGCACTCGGTCCACATTATTGATTATCTCTCTGAGAGCGCATAGATGTGGGAATCCCTACTCCCGACGTAGACGGTGCCGTTGACCACTGCCGCCGCCGACCACGCCGCGTCTATCTGGAAGCGCCAACGTTCGGTACCATCACTTACGTTCAGCGCGTGGATGTGATCGTCGTTCCAGGTGGCGACGTAGATGATCCCATCAGCCACCACTGGCGACGAGGATACATCCCCATCTGTCTGGAACTCCCATTGTTTGGTGCCATCGCCCGCATCCAACGCGTAGACGCGGCCATCAAAATTTCCAATATAAACGGTATCGTCGGCCACCGCCGGCGAGGAGGATACACCTCGGTCTGTCTGAAAATCCCATTGTTTGGTGCCATCACTCGTGTCTAGCGCGTAGACGCGATGCCCACTTCCGACGTAGACAGTGCTGTCGGCTACTGCCAGCGTCAAGTGCCTACCGCGGTCTACCTGGAAGCGCCAACATTCGGTGCCATCACTCGTTTCCAGTGCGTAGACGCTCTTGTCTCGGCTTCCGACGTATACAGTGTTATCGGCTACTGCCAGCGATGAGGACACGCCGCCTTTTGTCTGGAAGCGCCAGCGTTCGGTGCCATCACTTGCGTTCAGCGCGTAGACGTGGTGGCCCTCTTCCCCGGCATAGACAGTACCATCGACCACCGCCGGCGACGACTTGACTGGGCCATCGGTTTGGAAGTTCCATTGTTCGGTACCATCACTTGCGTTCAGCGCGTGTATCTGGTTGTCGTAACTCCCTATGTATACGGTTTCGTCGACTACTGCCGGCGACGAGTGCCCGCCGCCGTTTGTCTGGAAGCGCCAGCGTTCGGTGCCATCACTTGTATTCAGTGCGTAGACGTGCCGACCCTTATTTCCGACGTAGACGGTACTATCGACCACTGCTGGAGACGACTCTACCGGGCCATCTGTCTGGAAGTCCCACTGCGTAGTGACTATTTCTCGTGGGCCGGTCGTATCCTGGTGGCCGGTGCGTGCTGGACCACCCTGAAACATCGGCCACGTAGCAGTTGTCTGTGTGGGTCTTGCAATTGTTTCGTCGTCGGACAAAATGTCGCAGTCTATATTGGCATCGGTCAAGACGGCGCCGCGAAGGTCGGTGTTAGTCAAGATGGCGCCGTGAAGGTCGGTGTTAGTCAAGACGGCGCCGCGTAGGTCAGCATTCGAGAGTTCGGCATGGCTTAGATCGGCGTCGGTCAGGATGACGCCGCGCAGATTAGCTTTCGTGAGGTTTGTGTCGGCTAAGTTGGCGTCGCATAAGATCGCGTCAGCTAATTTGGCGCCTGAGAGGTCAGCATGCCGTAAGTCAGCACCCGAGAAGTCGGCAGGACGTGGGATGACACCCGAGAAGTCGGCGCCCGAGAGATCTGCATCCGAGAGATCGGCTCCGGCAAAGTTATCGCCTGTGAGGCCTGGGGGGTAGGTACCTGAGAGGTCGGCGCCTGAAAGGTCGGCGTCTGAGAGATCTGTACGACGTAGGTCAGTTTCCGAGAGGTCGGCGCCTGAAAGATCAGCCTCTGAAAGATCGGCGTTAGAGAGGTCAGCTGGACGTACGGCGCCCGAAAGATCGGCTCCTGAGAGATCGGCACCCGAAAGATCGGCGGTACGCAAGTTGGCATTGGAAAGACTAACGCTCTGCTCAATATCTTCTGGCGAGACACTTTCGTCGTGAGGAATTGAAAACCCAGAATTGGTCATCTAGAAACATTCACCTGGTCATGGTAGTATCTTCGCTAATCTATTTCATTGTGGACTCTTGTCGGCAAGCAGAGTCCGTACCAGATACCTAACGGTATTTCCTTCCAACTGGACAATCAACACCGATCCCGGAAACGTAACGGTCCAGACCAAGAACCAACCGACACAAAGCGTTCCAAGAATACGTAAGGGAGCGACTCATCGAGGTGAGCCAGCAATCCTCATAGAGGACTAGAGTGGTTAGTATTCTTCAAAAGTTGGCTGATCTGGCTCTGTGTCAACCCGTCGACAGAGTTCCTCTATTGTTTCCGGATGAATTACTCCGATGTCTTCGACATACTTCGCGAAGTTGTCGATGTAGAGGCCTTTGAGACCGACAACGATCGTTCCGTGTTGCTTCGCATCTTCTGTACGTGCGGGGACTGACTCAATATTGTCGAACTGGTCTTCGACGAGTTCGCGGTTGAATACGACGCCGATGCGATCAGAGCGCACCTCCTGCACCATCTCGTCGATATCGATGCTAGTGTAGTAATCCTTTCCGAGTGTGAAGAAGACAATGTCGTAGTCAGACTCCTTGAGTACGTGTCGAAGGTCTTCTTGGATGTGGAGTTTTGTGGAGCGTTCACGGATCTCTCCGACATTCATCGAGCTGAACGTTACCTCATAGGGAGGGAGGTCGTCGTCCTCAGCGACGAGGCCGAAGCCGGCACTGATAAAATGACGCTCGACATTGTGGCCGTTCGAGCGGAGGCGACGAACGGCGTCACAGACGTAGTTCTGTTGGCGGCCGGTGTAGAGATCGCGAGCGGCTATTCCGGGAACATTATCGCGCGAGAGGAGAGCCTCGCGTGAGAACTGAAGCGTTTCGTCGGCGCCGAAGACAGAGGCGTCGTCGGGGAACTCCTTCGACCCCGAACACTGGTCGATGACGAGAATATTGAGCTCGTCAGCCTCAATTTCGGGTGGTTGCGGTAGAAAGTCCTTGCCGACAGCGTAGTCCTCGCCACATGTCTCAAGCACCCCCTGGCGGAGTTCAGACGGATCGCTGTAGGTCGTGACTTCGCAGTCGTTCTCACGGGCCGCCGTGATGATTTCGTTGTCCAAGGTGCCATCTTCAGTCTGGACAAAGAGATGCTGATAGCGGGCGGCCTGTTCGGCGACGTTCGCAGCCATTCGACTAGGAGCGAATGACACCATTTCGGGCGTGTCTTCCCACCATTCGTTTACGCCGCTTGCATCGAGAACACCGAGTTCTGCGACGGGGAGGTCGTGAGTGTGCGACCAGAAACGTGAGTGATTGTCCCGGAGGTACTCTTCGACGGTGCTGTAGCCGTTGATGCTCGCTGTTCCCTTGGTTGCGACGAGAATTTTTGGGAGTTCGTCCTCGAACTCGTCGTAGAACCGTCGTGTGTTGTGGAAGCCACGACGTCGGTTCCGGTCGTTACCACGAAAGATACAGACCTCGATACCGTGTTCGTGGCAAATCGGGCAATCACATGTCTCCCACGGGCGCTCATGGAGCGTCTTTTGATATTCATCGAGGAGGTCGTCGTCGCCGATCCACGTTGCGTAATCGCGAATGATCGTCCAGATGCGGTCGTAGTTGCTTCCTAGATCCGAATCATCAAGCGCTGATGTCGCGTGTGGGAGGCGTTCGTAGACTGTAGCGGCCGTGTTCAGAAGGTCATTATACTTCTGGAAGGATATGGGATCGTCGGGATCGTCCTCTCGAAGGAGTTTGACAAGATCACGACGGAGGTTGCCACTGAAACTCACCTGTAACTCGCGACCGTACTCGAAATCTTCCCGGAATGTCGACTCAACTTCTCTGAGGAGGCGATGATCGAACTGCTTGTCGTGGCGATGCTCACGTAGATAGCGTTCTGCTGCGGGGAGAACCTCCGCAGCGATATCGTTCCATTCTTCGAGTGCATCACGGATCAAATCTCCTCTGTCATATGCGCGGAGAGCGACGAGTGTCTCGCGACCGCGGAGAGAAGTTTCGATGGCCGTTTCGAGATCGTCGCGACTCGACGGATAGCGGACGCGGATCGCGTCGTACCGTTCGCCGTGGTCAAGGCGGTAGTTCTGTCCGCCCGTCCACGCTGAGCGCAGCATACTCGCACTGTCAAAGCTTGTCATCCCAGAGCGACCGACCGTCTCGAAGCCGTCAGTCTTCGCGAACCCGAAAACGTGTGAGTCGATGCGTGCATTATGTTCGCGCTCGAACGTTTTTACGGTCTTCCCGACCGACTTCACGATCATGCGAACGTCATGGATCGGACTGCCGGCAACACCACCGATCCCGAGATAATCATAGCCAATTTCCAGGACATCGGCGGCGGCGGCTGCGTAGGAATCGGGATCCCAGCCCTGGATCGCGACCATCAAGCGGAATGGGTACTCCCGCTGCTGGTAGAGGTCGTACATCTCTTGCGCGTTCCGCAGTGTGAGTTCATAGCGGAATTTTGCGTCATTTTCCCGGTAGACCGCACGCGAATCATGAGCGAGACGTGCGAGGACACTATCGATGTCGCCCTGAAAATCCTCGGCGGTGAATGGTTCGACATCACTTTTCTCTGCCGTCCGGATTGTGGGCTCATACTCGCTGACGTAGTCAGGCCATTCCGCGGGCCACTCGTCTATCATCACGTCGACAACATCTTCGAGGGTCGTCGGAATGTCGCTCTTGCTCAGTTCACCCTCAAAGGCACGCTCGTCGAGATAGAGCCGTCCCTCTTCTTTCCCAGAACCGAGGACAAGATGATCAATAGTGACACCAACTGTGACACCAAGAGTTTCGTAGAACTCAAGCATCTCCTCGTTGCCGTACGGAGGAAATGGGTAGGACTTGTAGCCCCAGGCGCCACAGTCGCTGATTGTTGGAAGCCAGTTGGGTACGGAGAGGACGGGGTCGTCGTAAACGCCATGCTCCGAGAGCCTCTCGGCCTTTCGATCAGTCTCCTCAACCTGCTCACGGGAGATGAGAACGCCATCAATCGGCGTTGTCTCCGGCTCAAATATATCCCAGATATAGTCTAGATCACGCTCCTGACGATCAAGCGTTGAGAGCTCGTCATGCTCGAAGTCGTAATGAGCGTCAACTGCATCGTCCCACTCAGGAACATAAAATCTCACAGATTCGGTTCACCGCTCTAACCTTCTCTCGCGTTCCCATATGAATATCGTCTTCGACCTAGGCGTGACAAGCAATTGTTAATTTAGCATCTAAGAACAGTGTTTCAAAGCGCCAAGAGATGACAATAGATGGATCTGTTGAACTTCTCATTAGCTGATAGTTTGTTGGCACCGTGCTAGATACAGAGCGCGGGCCGTGTTTTGACGCCGTGTAGAGGCGTTCCCTCCCGGAAGTATGAGTAACTGAAGCGGGAACGAGTCGAGTATGCTCACCCAACTAGCCCGCTTCACCGATCGTTGCGTCGATTTATCTCAAAAATCTGTCGTTGGTGACCCAGATCCAGCACTTGAGATGGGTGAGGCTGGTTATGCAGATTGGGTAATCGTCGCACTTCATTGTCTGAGAGAGTATCTCGATCACCCGTATCGGCGGTTGCTCGATGTGCTTCAAGAGATGCCGAGGAGCGTCTCTTTGCTCGGTCTGACCGTGGACGAACTCCCAGATTTCACCACGGTTTGTACCAGAAAGCAGGATCTCAAGATGCGTATCTGGCGTGTACTGCCGCGTGTATACGTGTCACTCCACAAATTTGGAGAGATACAGGCAATCGACGCGACTGGATTTCAACGTCACAAGGCCAGTCGGCAACACGTGCTCCACGTTGACTACAACTTCGACGATATCAAAATGACAGCACTCTTGGACTGCGATTCGACAGCAATCCTTGACGTTCATTTCTCGATGAAACAGCCACACGACACCTAAGTCGGCCGGCAAGTGCCCACTCGAAATCTGGGAAAGTTAGAGACGGTTGTCGCTGACAAAGGCTACGACTGGGACGCACTCCGACAGGGGTTCAGGAACGCTAACGTTCGTCCAGTGATTAAACACCGCGAGTTCTATCCGCTTGACAAAGCACACAACGCCCGCCACGACGAGGACACCTACCACCGCCGGTCACTCATCGAGGCGATCTTCTAAGCACTGAAGCGTCGGTTCGGCGAGACGTTACGGGCTAGAACATGGTTTTGCCAGTCCAGAGAGTTCGTTCTAAAGGCTCCGTTAGAAACATAGAACAAGCTGTCAGCACCTCACGACCGTGATCGCCCGCGTCTAAACAAGCCCGATCGACCGGTTTCCGCGAAACGTATAATCTCACCAAGGCAGTTGTGTCGGTACTGTGGTGTTAGCAAAATATAGTTGAGATTTCAAGAAGATACCGGCAGATTCAATGGTTAGTCAACGGCAGACGGCGACATGCAAGCAGTTGAAAATATATACGTGCTACTTGAAGAAGCCGACCGCCGAAGCTACAACCCGGACACATTCTATCGGGAAATTCAAACGGTGTGTGAATCTATCGATGTCTCACTCAATAAAGCCTCACAACTGTCACGATACGGTTTCGAAATTCAGCCAGGATGTCGAAATAAAAAGACTCAGTACATCACAAAGCCGGTTAGTTGAGACGTCTGCTTGCAGAAGGTGTGTCTAAAACCCAGCAAGCAGACGATGAAATCCACGAAG
>NZ_AOJN01000004.1 GCF_000337335.1 Halorubrum distributum JCM 10118
CGTCTGGCGGTATTTACACTGGGAATACGTGGCGACGCCCCGCCGTGGGGGGCGTCGCCTCTGGAAGTGGTCGTTCAAGGAGTTCATCACCATGATTCAACGGGCAGCGTGGACGGCCCTCGCGACGCGTCGGGCCGTCCCCGCAAACCGACCACCAGACGACCGGTTTACTCGCTAATCTCCGACCGGGCTAGCCTCCGCCAGGAGTGGCAACGCTGTCGCGTCGGCGGCAGCCGCCGCCGACAGCGACAGCTCTCCGTCGGTTCGTCGACGATCTTCTCGTCAAGACCACCCAGCACAACCGCTCCGCCACAGAACTCAGGCTTCAGAAACAGCTAGCTGAGGATGCTTTGTGAGGTACTGAGACTGGCTTGGTTTTCACCGCAGCGCAAGGGCCTGATCGACCGACATTCTCGCGCAGAGGGGGACAACCCTCAGTTCTTCTAGAAATGGGCGAACAAGAAGGATATGAAGCGATTGTGTCTATCGGACCCTATTCTATCGAATACGCCACCTCAACAGATGCGCATCAATATCTAACCGCGGAGGTCGATAACAGTATATCCGGGGTGCCACATCTCAGTTACCTATCTGTCGACGATTGCGCCGCGTTACTGGGCGAATTCTTCAATCCGCGTCTGGATAGTTACGTTGAGAAATCTAACCAACACTCCCTGGAAAATTTCTAATCATCTACTGATTTTACGGTACTATTTCGATTGTCAGTATTCGATATAGATCACTTAGCGAGCTAAATTTGTTCAAATGTTTGAAATAGGCATCTCAACGCGGAGTATCCCGTTCGTGTCGACGCTAATGATCACCCCGGTAGTCTCCGGATCACCGGCCCAGTGGATTCCCTTCGCAGGCAGGTCGATGTCGAACTCTTTCGTCTGTGCGCGACCGCCGTGGACCGATTGCTTCGAGGCCATACTGAGTGCTGGCCCGCGACCGTAGGTTAGTCTGACTCAAAGTTCCGAACGGTTCCAGATTGGAGTAAATCCCGAATTGTCCTCGAATTAGACTTGTTCCAGATGAGCTTCCGGACCGTCGAACCCGACGAGACTGTACCGTTTCGATCCACTGTGCTGTACGATATCGACGAGGTTGTAGTGCTCCAGATTCGGTAGGTGGTTCTCACGCAGGTACCGCAGAGTTACAGGGTCATTGTGTATTCCTTGGTACCACGCGTACAGCTCTTTCTGGACGAGCCCTCCTTCCTCCTTGAAGACTTCGTATAACACGCGCTGATGAGTGTTCAGATTTGAGGTGGTCTTCTGGTGGACCTCGTGCTAGGCGTGGGCGACCGCGTCGTCAACGAACCCAACTGGAATCGTCGACAGGCCCTCTTGGGAGGCCATGTGTGCGCCGATCCGCAGCACCGCGATCGCCTGTCACGCATCTCCTTCCGTGAGGCGCACGATCCGCGCGAGGATGATCCTCGTCGACGGCGCTGAGGCCGAGTCCCTCGCGGGCGCGGCGGGAGAGAATGCGGCACAAAAGAGGGCGGTCAGAGGCACAACTCAATGTCCGCCCATCTCCACTTTCAAAACACACATATGAAGTCTCCTCGTGAGCGATCGAACCACCGTAAAAAAACGGTTGGTAGATCTCTCAGTTGCGGACTGCTGCAATCATACGTAGTAGGAGGGATAGAAGGAGCGTCGCGGTATTTCCTGAAGACTTGTGAGGTCGACTTCGTCAGCCTCTGAGAGCTCCCAGACATGGTCAAAAAAGTCGATTGCGGCGGCGACGAAGTTTGAGTTCTCAGTATAGACGCCGCATTCTGGATTCCAGTTGTAGCTGTTTTCCATAAAATTCGCGGAGCCTAGGAGTGCAGCGCCCTCGATCGAGTGCCCAATCGTCTGGAGTTTTGCATGAACACCGAATTCAGCGAGATCAGTTTCGTCCGTCTCACTCGTGACCCGCTGATACTCTTTGTATCGAGAGTACGTCCTGATTGTGACGTTCTCGCGGTTCTCTTCGAGATCGCCGAGGAGGTTGTCACGGAGACGCTCCCACTCCCAGCGTTGCTTCGTATGCCGCGTGAGAAGGCGAAGTTCGTAGCCATCTCGAAGGAGGCTTCGAAGTTGGGAGGTGTACTCGGAGAAAGTGTCATCGTCATACGGCGTCATGATACGGACGACGCGTTCCTCGAGGTCACGCTCTTGTCCACGCGTAAAGAGTCGGTCGGTCATCTCCGTGAAACGGCGCAAATCATTGTCTCGCTGGTCCTTCCAGTGCTTCAAGCGTGCACGTTCACGCCTCAGTGCGGGTTGGTCGTCGACATACTTCTCCATTCGTTCCTTACCGAGGGCATCCGGATCCGGGAGTGTGTAGACGAAATACGTCGGGGCGATGGTGTCATCATCGACACCCATAATGATCGACTCGATAACCTCCGATCGTACATGTGGTGTTTCCGTGAGCGTGACGTCGGTGAGAGAATCTCGCCAAGAGAGGCGCGTGTGGAGTGCTTCGAAGAGGTCGTCACGGAAGGCATCGTAGCGGTCGACACCTCCAGGAGCGTCAGGAACGGTCTCGAACATGAGTAGGAGGTCGTCCTGAAGCGAGCAGTCAACGCCGGGTAGGTTGGCGACGATTCGGTAGAGAGAGTATGGATCGAGGTCGAGAACATCAGTGAGTGGGGGGAGTGCGATAGAGTGGAGTTGTGGATGTGCGTGAATCGTGGCGAAGAGATCGAGCACCGTCGTGACAGACTCATCAGTAGGATTACCTGGGAATGTGCTTGCGACAGTGTTGTCATCAACAGTCACACCGGCGCGTGTAACTGTCCGCTCCTCGGGGTCAAGAGCGGTCTCAAAGGTATCGACGTCGTCTGTGACAGCGATGTGAGTGTCGTCGACTGCGTCAGCGAGTTCGGCGGTCGATGTCCGAACTGGGTCGCCGTACTTAGCGGTAGCGAGTGCGTTAAGTGGGGTAGTCTGCGTGACCTGCGTCGGTGTGATACTCGTGCCGGTATGAGTAGCCGCAACGCGAGCGATAAGGCGAGGGTCGTCGAGTGTTGTGAGCGAATTGATAAGAGCGATCGCCATTGTTGGGAGCGTCGAATCTTGTTCAAGGCGATCGATCGTCTGCATGATTGTCTTGTGGTCGAGAATGACGCCTTCCGGGTAGAGGTCAAGGAAAGCGAGCGACGAGAGGAGTGGCGCGATAAAGTTCCGGTCTTCGGCGTCGCGAATGAGTGTCTCGAGTTCGCTTCTGGGGAGGCGATCGTCGTCAATAGAGGCGAATTCGCGAAGAAATTCCTGGATGCGTGGTAGTTGATGAGCGGCGACAAGACGAATAGTTTCACCGGGTTTCTCAGTTGAAAGGACGAGGCGACCGCGATCGGTTAACTCGCCGTCATCGGTGACGAGTCCGAGTTCGGTCAGGAGAATGTGATGTACATCGGCGACAGTCTCGGTAGAGCGTTCGTCGTTCGTTTGGAGGACGGTGGCCGTATGGTGAGGTTTGAGCGCGTGTGAGAGAGGGGTGTCGGTCGCGACGGCGCAGACAGCGAGGTAGAGACTCTCGGCTGAGACACCCCAGAGGGTTTCCGGGGAGCGTGTCCGCAGATCGATGACCTCATCCGGGGGATTACTTGTCATTGTTCGCCTCAATATCGCGCTGTGTGAGCGTCAGTCCTCTGTCGATGAGGGTCATGAGGTCGTCCTTCGCGATTGTCTCCGGGTCGTTTTGATTTTCACAGCCGTACTGGTAGATACAGAACGGGCAGCCGGTATCGCAGTCACACTCGAATGCCTCTTCGATGAGGGTGATCGCAAGGTCGAATTTCTCTCGCGTATCGCCGGCTCCCATCGTGAGAAGCACGGTGACGCCGCTACCGCCGGTCTCATTATCGAAGACATAGGTTCCGTCCTCGCCAAGCGATTCGGGGACAGCACGTACGCCGACGCCGCCAATGTATTGGAGAGCCATGCGGACGCCATGGGAAAACGCGTGTTCGAGGTCTTCGTCATCGAACTGGATGCGAACAGCTTTGGTGTCGAATTTAGTTGCGAGGCGGACAACTTCCGTGTCATCCGTGGAGTGCTCGGGGTGCCGCATACAGTAGGCAGTTTCGTCGGTACGTGCGATAACGCCGTCACAGTTCTCCTTTCCACAGAGTTCGAACACGTTCGGCAGCGGATCGGATCCGCCACCGATATAGTGTGCTCGGTACTGGCGGACTGAGGATTTGATCGTGACGTCACCATAGTCGAACCGCCCCACAGCGTTCCCGTCCCCAGTCGTGATGGTAAACGTTTTTTCCGGATCGGGTTCGAACGCGGTGACGTTCGTCTCGGTGGGTGCATAGGTATCCTGGATCTCCGAATCTGACTGATACAGACGTGTCGGGAGGAGAGGGTCGCCGTTCGGAAGCTGACCAAGCACGAGGTCGGACTTGTATGCAGTGACGCGCTCGGGAACGATCGTCTTCAAACGTTTGAGATCGCTGCAACATTCCTCACAAGGCCCCTCACCGAGGTTGTATTCGGAGCCGCACGTGGGACAGATCGCGGCACTACTCTCGAGTTGCGATGTTTGGTAGGCGTGCGCGCGGACGCCAGTGACGACGTAACGCTGGTTGTCCGAGTGGAGGTAGGCCGCACCGGGATGGAGTTCGGAGAGTGCGATGCGAATCGGGCGAGACTGTAGGTTGTCGGTGACGGTCTCGAAGTCCTCACCGATGAGTTCGTACTCAACAGTGTCCTCGACGGATCGGAGACTAAACGGTGTGGTGCTGTGTTTTTCGAGGAACGTTCCGTAGTCCATCCTTGCGAGCCGATCCAGATACTGGTTCAGATTCGCACTCCGATTCTGTAGTCGGTCACGCTTATCCCGCTGCTCGACGCGGTCATCTGCGTCCTGTCGACGGCGATTTCGCCGGCCACGTGATTCCAAGCTAAGCTCATTAAGTTGGTCCTGAACTTCCTCCAGTTCATCGAGTATGTCGTCCTCGAAGCCGAAGTAGCCCTCGACAAATTCATCGACGAACGCTGTCATCGCCTCCTCAATAATATCTTCATGTGCACTTACCGCGGAAACGACGAAACCCTCACACTCCGACTGACTACAGGGGCCCTCGTAGCCCACATCGTGCTTCCGGCCACAGTCGCGACAGTAGCTGAAGCCGAGAACGTCCTCAAGCCATGCACGGATGTCGGACTGATTCTCCTCGAACGCCGTCTTGAGCGCCTGAAGTGGTGCCTCTTCGTCGATAAACTGGATGGCTTCGTTCTCACTTGCGAGGAGTGCGGTGAACGTCACGATGTCGTTCGGTCGGGGTTCACTTCGAGGGACGAGATCCTCCTCACAGTAGACCTCGTCGACGACATCACTGCTTTCGCGGCGCCACGGGATCCAGAATTCGGCAGCGAAATAGTCGAGAATTGCCCACGTCAACGAGATACGGAGCACCTCTTCGTTGGTCTCGTTGAGGGGGACGGGCTGTGGGTCGGCCTGAATGAGCTCGTTCGGCTGTTCGTAGTAGTAGTAGTCGATCGGGTTGCGCTGGCTGATTGAGTGGACAAGCGACGACCCGGACTGGCGGCCAGCGCGCCCGATTCGCTGGAGGTACGAGTTCGTGTTCGGCGGAGTACCATAGAGGAGGAGTGCGTCCAGATCACCGATGTCCATTCCAACCTCCATTGCCGGCCCAGAAGAGAGGAAGTTGGGGTAACGTCCCTCTCTGAACTGGTACTCGATACGTCTGCGTTCATCTTTCTCCGTGAGTCCGAAGTAGGCGCGGGAAACGAGCATCAGCGGATCCGAATAGCTCACGCGGTAGGCGGTTAGATCGAAGTGTGGATGGGTGAAATTACTTCGAGCCTCGTAGTTGGCGCCAAACGTTACCGACTCAAGATCTGAATCGAGGTCGGTACACGCCATGTCGAATGTCGAATAGAACGTGTCCGTCGTAGGAGCGTACGTGATCGATGTCTCTGCGTCGACAGTGGTACAGCACACGCAGTTCTCGTCGAACCCGACGAGATATCCGGAGTCGGTCTCGATGCGGCGGAGGACATCTTGTTCGATAAGTGCTTCGACGTGTCGGCCGGCGTCCTCAATCTCGTCACTGAGCGAACCGACGTACTGTTTACTCTGTTTGTTCAGTTCCTTGAGGACAGCTCGTTCACCCGATGCGAGACTGTTCCAATCGACGTCGAGTGTTATATCGACCAAACCATCGGAAGGCAGGTGGTCGCGGGTCCGCCAGCGATTGTTGTAGCGCCCGCGGAGAACACGCGCTGCAACTTCCTCTTTGAGGAAGTCATCGACGGATTGGCGATAGCCAGTCATAGCTTCTAGGAGTCCGCCATCCCCCTCGGTGAGCATCTGCTCGTACTCCGTAGCGCGCCCGATAACCTTGGACTGTAAGTCCGCAAGCGACAGCCAGTCTTCCTCACCCTCCGCGAGCGTATCGACGACGAGTTGGGTGAGAAAGAGTGTTTGTTCGGGTTCGGAGAAATTGCGGTTGAGTTCTTTCATATCGGACTGGCTGTCGGCGAAGGAGAGAATCTTCGCCTCTCGGAACGACTCCGCGTCGTCGACATCCGCGATCTTGCGGAGAAAGTACTGTGCGGTCGTGACGGCAGTGTTCCCGGGCCCGCGAATCATCGACTCGTAGCGTGAAGATTTTCGGTAGGTCTTCCGCGGGTCGTAACAGGGCACGGCACCGTGAAACGAGGAGGGTTTCCGGATCTGTCCAAGTTCGTCGACGAGTTTGTACTCACGGAATCCGCGAACGGAGGGTGAAATTTCGGGAGCATCGCAGCAGCACTCCGCTCCGGGCAAAAGGTCGGTATCACAGTTCGAGCAGTGATCAATAGCGTTGATGTCGAGGAGTCCGGTACGGGCGAAACGTCGTTTCCCGCAGTCACAGGTGTTCGGAGGTTCTCCGAAGTAGACCGCGTCACAGTCGGGGTCGCTACACGACCAACCAAGATAGCGTTTCGGCCGTAGCGCACCACCACAACTACACTGATGGCCGGCCTCTTGTTCGTTGGAGTTTCCGCAGTCTTCACAGTAGAGAATAGAGTTGTCACTGAGTGGCTCGAGGTCGTGAGAGTGGCAGTTCTCGCAGACAATCTCGGTGTCAGTCCCCTGCGTAACATCACAGTCCGGATTCCGACAGATGAGCTGGTCCTGGTCGTCGCTAAGAATCATGACGGTGTCGCAGTCCGGACAGTGAGTGATTCGATCGATTTTCTGACGGTCGCCACAGCCTGAGCACTCGTAGTAGGGGCGCCAGACTGTCCGAATTGTCTCTGTCCCGCAACTACACGTATGGTCTTGGAAGTACTCGAAGCGCCCTTCACCGGATGTGACATTAAGCGGGGCAAGTCGCTCGCAGTCGGGGCAGAACCAGGATTCGAGTGCTTCCTCACCACAGTGATTACAGTACGCTAGCTTAGTGACAAAGTGGTGGTCACACTGCGAGCATTCGGACTGTGGGGTATCGTAGACGGCCGCACAGTTGACACAAGTGTAGTAGCCATCAAGTGGCCAGCTGAAGAGGTGTGCACGACTCTCAAGGACACCGGAGAGTTGGCCGAGTGTAACAAAGTTATCAACGAGTCTCGCGGCCTGTTCATCGGAAAGATCGTACGTCTCCGCGAGCGTTTCACGGAGGCCGGCTGGCCGCTGTGCCTCCTCGTGAAGCATGGTGTAGAGAGCGCGAATGATCTCGAAGTCGTCGTCCACCTCATTCAGGAGGATGTCGTAGAGTCGGTCGCCGGTAACGCGCCGTCGCTCGTCGGCATCAGCAGGCAGATCCCCAAGAACATCTATGACGCGTGATTCAGCAGAAGTCCATTCCGAGGACGTATCGGCGAGTCGGGCCGGATCGACAGTGTGTTGGACGAACGGTTTGGGGAGGTCGTCGGGGAGTTGACGCTCAAGCGTTCTTGGGTCTTCCTCGACAACGGTAATGTCGGCGTCTGTGAAGGGGTTGATGCGTTGGAAGATCGCGCGCTTGTTCTCGACGGTCGCGCTTGCACCGACGAGTCGGAGGTCGTCGTCCGCATCTTCGTCAAGTCCCAGCAGCGACCGCCGAGAGCGGAGATAGCGTCGCATTAGTGTCGCGGTGAACGACCCGAAGAGTTCGGAATATTCGTGAATCTCGTCGAAGACAACATATTTTGGTTCCGTAACGAACACCGCCTGTTCGTCCTGCTCATTAACATTAAATAGCCGATAGTTGACGGTGTCGGGATTGGTAAGAAGAAGGTCGACTTCTGCCTCAACGATCTCCTCGCGAGTAAGTTCGATAAAGTCTAGATCGATATCCATCTCCGCAGGTGAATCGTGGGTGACCCGATAGCCGTCCTCGGTTCTCTCGACCATTAGCGACGCCGTGCAGTTGCTGCAGGGACACTCAAAGTAATTAAACGAGGTGTTGAGATACGAGTAGGCGTCCGGATCGTTATGCGGAGTGTCGCCGTCGAAGATGCCTACAGTGATCCGGTCGGCACCGGTTCGAGTTTCGTTGAGTGTAGAGAGATAGTCAATTAGGCGCTTCAGTTGATCTTGTGCAAGCGCCTTCGTCGGATAGGTGAGGACGCACTTGACGCTCTGCGGGTCGGCGTCATGATAGCCAGCCTTCGCCTCACAAATATACTGGAGAATTGGAATGAGCCAGCTTTCGGTCTTTCCGCGCCCCGTTCCTGCGGTGACCAAGGTGTGGTTGTCGTCGAGCATCGCGTCCACGGTGTCCTCCTGGAACGCGTAGAGTCGCTCGAATCCAGCCTCCGAGAATGTACGGACGATGTCATCGTGGAGGCCGTCAGGCGCGTCGTCAGCGATTGAGGACCGACCTTCGGCAAACTCCGGCCAAGAGGTGGCGCTCTGTCGTGGCAGATCGAGCGCTTGGAGAAATGGCCCACGCGTTCGCATGAAATCTGGGAGTCGATCGTGCAGCGACTGCTCCGTTCCGCCCTCGTAGCGCGAGATGATGTCTTTGAGTGTTGCAGTATTCTGGCTGGCGACGTAGTGGTCGCCATATGCGCGTTTTAGGTCTTCAGCGTGCTCGAGTGTATCGTGGCTCATGAATCAGTTGGTGGCGAGTTGGTGGTGGTTGTATTATTCGATGCGATCGTCGGCAGTCCGTTTTCGAAGTAGTCGAGGACGCTATCGCGTGTAAACGAGCGTGGCTGATTGTGTTCGTCGCAACCGTACTGGTAGAGACACAGTGGACAGCCGTTCTCGCAGTCGCAGACGAAGTGGTCGCGGATCAGTTCCATAGCGTGCTGGAAGTTCTGGAAATCGCCTCCGTCACGTTCGACGAGTAGTTTAGCGATATTTGCTCCGCCCTCTTGAGCATCAAGCAGGTCGACATGGTCGTCGGCTGTCGTTTCGTTGAGCTCCCTGATATTTACCCCGCCGAGTGACTGGAGTGCGACGCGAAGGCCGTGGACGAAGGTGTGTGACCGTTCAGCATCCTCAAGTGCGACACGGACGCCGCTCGTCTTGTAGGAGTAGCCCAGGCGGACATACTCTGAGTCGGTGCCGCGTCGGTTCGGGCTATGTTCGGGGTCCGCCGAGCACTGCGTATGGCCGTTGTCGTCGCGATAGACGACACCAGTACAGTTCTCCTCCCCACAGACCTCGAAAGGCGTTTGTCGCGGATCCGTCTCTCCATTTTTGTACTTTGCACGGTAACTCTTGGTGTGCGTGAGAACGGTATAGTCGCCGTACTCGAGTGTCCCGATTGGTGTGTCTTCACCATCCTGAATCTGATACGAATTTATGGAATCGAACTCTAGAACAGACGTCTCACGCTCTGTATAGGTATTTTGGATCTCCTCTTCGGGTTTCTGATAGAGTTCGCGGGCGGGGGAACCCCCCTTGCTCATGCGGAGATCGTCGCGATGGGCTTCCACACTGTCCATTGAGACGAGCCTCCGGCGTTTGAGCGGCGCGTCGTGGTCACAGGGGCACTCGGATGCTGAGAGCGGCTGTGCTGTGTGGCACGCACTACAGATCTTCTCCTCGGCAAGTTGGTCGGCATCGGTGTCGGCCTCGGCGACTTGCTCGCGAAGGGTCGACGACTCGAAATCGTCCGTGCGGAGGTGACTGACCACGTACGTCTCGTCGTCATCGAGATAGGCAGCTGCGGGATGGAGTTCCTGAATGGCCATGCGGACGTTCCGCCCGCCGTAGCTCCCGCCGACTTCGCGGCGCTCATACTCGCCGTCCTGTTCCGTGACCAGTGTGAGTCCGACATTATTTGAGACGTTCCGCATCGTGAACGCGAACTTGCTGGTGCGGGCGTTCTGGAGAAAGTCGGAGTAGGACTGGCGCTTGAGTGTGTCGAGATGGTCTTGAAGTGCACTGATTCGCTCCGCCACCGCGCTCTCGCGACGGCGAAGACGTGTCGCTTCATCACGCGCAGCGCGGCGTTTCTCTCGACGAAGTTTAGTCCGCTCCTGACTCAATAACTGCTGTTCCTCAACGAGACGGTCACAGTACGTCTGATACTGATCCAAATAGCGATCCTTGAAAGACGCGACGGCCTCATCAGCGAGTTCACCGAACTCAACCTGTGCGTCGAGCACTCGGCCATTACATCCCTCGATATCACAGGTATCCACGGTGACGGATTGGTCGTATTTCGCGCTACAGTCAGTGCAGTACTGGTACGCCAGTAGCGAGCGCACGTACTCGCGTATCTGACGTTCCTTGTCGCTGACAATCGTGCCGAGTGCGGCGAGTTTTGAGACATCCGTGTCGAGGCCCAACTTCGAGATGGGGAGCGTCATTAGATGAGTGAGCTTCCCGTAGTCAGCATCGTCTGTGTCGCTGTCGCGACGTTTGAAGTCGTCACCCCCTGAAACGGTTGCGTTCGGTCCCCAGCCGTCTATCTCCCACGGCACGACGAAGTTTGCCGCGATATAGTCGAAGACAGCCCATGAGAGAGAAACCCGAAGAACTTCCTCGTTGTGTTCGTTGAGCGGGACAGGTTTCGGGTCCGCACTGATGAGAGCCGTCGGCTCCTCGTAGTAGTAGTAGTCGATCGGATTGCGTTGACTGACGCTATGGACGAGCGAGGAGTGTGAACTGCGACCTGCGCGACCGACGCGCTGGAGGTATGCATTCATATTCGGCGGCACCCCGTACAGAAGAAGAGCGTCGAGATCGCCGATGTCAACACCAAGTTCCATCGTCGGTCCCGAGGAGAGGAAGTGTGGATAGTTTCCCTCACGGAAGAGGTACTCGAGTTCGCGCCGTTCGCGTTTCTCTGTCATTCCGAGATAGACTTTCGCGATGAGGATTCGTGCTCGTGAATACTCGGCACGGTACGCCCGCTGATGGAACTGCGGATGGCTCGGATCGGCACGCTCTGCGAGCGTTGTCTCGAAGGGGACAACATCACGTGAACGGAGTCCGAGTTGCCCGTGCCACGAGGGCGAAAATTGTTCCGAGTCGGGGTTGTACTGAATCCCGTCTGAATCACCAGCGAGCGTCAACTCGATCACCCCCGGATTCAACGAGAGATACTCCTCACTGTCTTCGTCAAGGATGCCACGTTCGACGAGTGAGTTGATGATGTCATCACGAGGACGATCACCGAGTTTGTCTGCGAGTGAGTCAGCGGGACAGCCGTTTCCGGCCTCAGCGACGCTCCGGAACAAGTCACGCTCGCCACCATCTAACTCACTCAGAACTGCTGGATCAACGCGAATATCGACGATACCGTCCGAGACGAGCGAACCCCCTCGTTCCCGAAAACGCTGCGTGTAGCTGTGGGGAATTGCTCGTCGACGGAGTCTGTCTCGAATCGCATCCTCGGCGTCCATGAACCGGCGGGCACGGTCGACAAGGTGGCTCTTCAAATCGAACGTGACGTCCTGAAGGCTCAGAGCTGGGCTCAGTTCGTCGTCTAGCTTGTCGATACACGCTAATGATTCCGCGAGGATATGGTCGAGAGATGCCCACGAACTGTCAGCGGTGCGGATCGCCTCGATAATTGCTTGATCAAGGAGTGTCTCAGCTTCTGGTTCGTTGAAATCGCGGCCGAGTTCCTTCATATCCCGGTGAGAGTCGGCGAATGACAGCATCTTCGCCGACGAATAGTCCTCGTCGTCTGCGGCCTCGCGGAGTAAGTATTGTGAGGTGGTGACGGCGATATTATTTGGACTTCGGACCAGTTCGTCGTAGCGCTGACCGATCCGATAGCCGAGTCCCTGATGGCGACACGGGACGATTGACGGATGGCCGCGAACCGGTACAACATTTGCGTCTGCAGTGACAGTCCGGTAGGACTGGAAGGCGTCCGCTTGCCTCTGGAGTTCTGCGTCGCCACATTCGCAGGACGATCCGGGGAGGACGGCTGTATCGCACTCGGAACAGTAGTCGTTCTCGAAGACTTCAAAGAGTCCCTTTTTTACGAACTTCTCGCTGCCACAGTCGCACTCTGTCGGCGGTGTCGACGAGTAGTACCGACGCGTACAGCTGTCGTGTTCACACACCCAGGGGATGAGTCGGGTGTTCGCGACTGAATGTCCACACGTGCATTGAAGTGGCGTGTCCGTGGCTTCGTATGCCCGCCCACAGGACTGACACTCGACCGCCGTGTCACTCTGTTGGAGTACACGCTGCCCTGTACTGCAGTCGGAGCAGCCCGAATCTGCATGTTTTGTTCGGGTACACTGGGGATTCGTGCACGTCCACTCATCAGCGGCAGTACGAGTCATCGCCGCCCCGCACGTACAGGTCTTAATAACACTTCGCTCCTCGATGGAGCCACAAGACTGACACTCCAGTTCGGGCGTGAACGTTACTCGGAACATTCGGACTTCCTCATCGCGTGTTGTCCGACAACGTCCGCAATACTGTTCGTCTCGCGATACAAAACTCCCCTCCTCAGACGGTGTATAAGACTCGAGTTGGTCGCACTCGGGGCAGTACCACGCCACGAGTGCTTCCTCAGAACAGCGACGGCAGTATGTCGCCCGAGTCACCAACCCCGAGTCACACTCAGCACATGTGTCTTGTGGTGAGCGATAGACGGCAGCGCATTGTGCACAGGTGTAGAATCCGTCAAGCGGCCACGAGAAGAGGTGGCTCCGGTTTTCGAGTAAGCCCGAGTACTCACCGAGTCTGCGGAAATTTTCGAGGACAGTCTGCGCTTGGGCATCGGTGAGTGTGTACTCTGCCTGGAGGCTTTTTAGGAACTTCTCGCGCGTCCGCGGTTCTTCAGCGAGTTCTTGGTGCAGATGCTGGACAGTGTGTACCGACGGATCTTTGGATGTTGTGGTAAGATACTCGAAAAGGGCGTCACCGAGGAGTTCGTCGAGGCTCTCGTTGTCGATCTCACTTGGATCGTTTATATTCGGTTCAAACCCATCAAGTGCCATCGGATATGGCTCTTCGTCACGGACTGCACGACGCAATTGAGAGACCGTAATCGATTCCTCGTAAAACTCGCCCGGTATCTCATCGAGCGGGGGCGGATCTAGCGTACGTGGGTCCTCGTCGACGTGCGCGACGTCAGTCGCTCCACTGATTCGGCGGAATAGTTCGACATCATTCTCGACAGTGGCGCTGCTCGCAATCACTTGCGGAGCACCAACGTCGCGTGCCTTGCGAAGTGCACGGATGCGCTTCGTGAGTGTCGCCGTATAGCTCCCGAAAATCCCATCGTATGTATGGACCTCGTCGAAGACGAAAAACTGGGGCTCATAGACGAACGCGTCGTGCTCGTCGCTAGCGTTCGTGTTAATAAGTTTGAGGTTTATCGTGTCCGGATTCGTGAGGAGGATATCGACACCCTCGTTGAGGATTTCGTTCTTCGTCAACCGGAGGAAGTCCAGCGGGACATCATCGACGCACTGTTTCTTTTCGGGCTCGAGTTCGTATCGCTGACCGGCGTTTCGGACGTGGACACTCTTCCCGCAGTTCTGGCATTTTTCGAGTGTGTCGTTATAGCCCGGACATTCGAAGTACTTGAAGGTCGCATTCAGGTACCCTTCTGCGCGAGAGGACATGTTACTCGGCGTATCTCCGTCGTAAATTCCGACCGTGATGCGGTCGTTCGTCGGGAGTTCCGCGTTTATCCGGTAGAGATACTGAATCAAACGCTTCAACTGGTCTTGAGCGAGCGCTTTCGTCGGATATGTGAGGACTGCCTTTACGTCGTCCGGGTCGCTCTCGTCGATTTTCCCTTGGTTCGCATTCAGGATGTAGTCCAGGATGGGAATAAGCCACGCCTCAGTCTTTCCTCGGCCGGTCGCAGCAGTGATGACCGTGTCTTGGCCGTTGAGAATCGTATCGATACTCCGTTCTTGAAAGTCGTAGAGCCGCCGGAACCCGATGTCCTCAAAGGCTAGTCGGACGAGTGGATGGATTCCTACGCTCTTACTGAACGAGAGCCACGACTCTGTGCTCCAGTTCGCGACATCAAGAGCCTGTAGGTATGGACCGCGAAAGCCGATGACTGACTCCTCTCCGTTGTCGGTAGCCTCAAATCGATGCGCGACGTTTCGCGCCGCTCGTCCACCCGCGCCGATGAAGTGGTTCCGATAGGCGTCCATCGCTGCTTCCGCCCGTCTGGCAGGATTTTCCATCGGTGTTTAGAGACTCACCTTGATCGTGGATCGGAGCTCAGGAACGTCCAACATCTCGTTGACACTCTCGTCGGAGAGGTCGTCGAGATCAACCTTTCCCTCTTGACTGAGTGTCTTCAGATCCTCTATCGTCTGCTCTCTCAGGCCGTGACGTCGACGGAACCCCTCCCAGTCTGTATCGAGATTTTCGAACCCCTTCTCGATGCCCTGCCATCGTGATTTGAGCCGAGAGACTGAGTCGTTCGGATTGAGAATGGATTTGAGGAATGAGCGATACCGGCTGATAGTATCCATTGCATCCGGATCCTCACCAACAATCTTCTGGATACTCTCTGCGGTGCTGGCATCACTGAGTTTCGTTCGCTGAATCTCTTTCAGTCGATCATTAATTAGACGTAGCTCATTATTCACTTTCTCTCGCGTCGTCCGGACATCATCGATGTGGCTCGACAGCGAACGGTTACTGTCGTCGATCATATCCAGAATATCCTCTTGAGGGGTGTTTGTGAGTGATCGCACTTTGTCGCGGGCAATCGCACCCTTCGGGAGCGATTCACCGAAGACGTCGGTGAGGATCCCTGCTTGGCGTTCGAACTCCTCAAGCGAGTTTTTGAGTTTGTGAAGGGCGCGGTTCAATTCCTTTAGATCCTCTTCCGATTGAGCGACCTTCTCTTCAGTATTCGTGCGGGTGTCATACTCCACCGCCTTCTGCTCGAGGCTATCGAGTTTTGACTCAAGTGACGTGGTCTGTATTGCCATAGTTAGTTCCCTCCAAGTGTATTCTCAATATCACTTCTCCGCTGCTCGTACGTTTCAAACTCCGAGAGGTCTCTAACCCGATCACGGAAGCCGACATCGTCTGGGAGCGCGACACCCTCGGCTTCGTCAATCATCGCCACGATCGCCTCATAGATCTCCCACGCCGATTCATCCGATCGACTCTCGTTGTAATCGTGAAGTGTCGAGATGAGTTCGTATCCACGCTTATCAGAGATATCCTCGAACTTCCGCATCCGCTGTCGGAATCTCCCCAAGTCGATATCTGCGTCGCCTGCCACGGTTTTACGAGCTTCTTTCCACGACTCATACTTGCTCACATCCATCTCGTTGAGGACCTCGTGTAGCCGTGTGAGTGCGTCGTGCAGGTCCTCTTGAGCGTGATTCGTCTCGTAATAAGTTGAGACGGTCTCGATAGTCTCGGTGATATGCGCAGCATTATCTTCGGCCGAGACGCTATCGAGTATCGTTGTATAGTCTTTCACGCGCTCGAAGAGGTCATCGACTCCGTAGCCTTTCGAGCGAGTCGTACTGATCTGGTAGGCGCTGTGCAGGTCGGCTGTGTCGATCTGCATCGCCTGTAGTAGATACCGCTCGAGATTCTCCGAGACGCTCTCGACGGCCTCGGAAAGCCGCTCATGGTCGACGATATTCGACTTGATGAGGAACAATCCCTGCGCGAGATTGTACGGAGCGTTCCGAGACCTGAGAAGATGTTTTGTTGCATCTTGTAGATCACCTGGTTGCTCATCTTCAAGGCCCGGAATGAAATCGCCTCCATTCTCGGGGGGTTTCTCAAACATCATTTCTTTGTCAATCTCACGTCGGCCTGTCATCGCATTGAGAATGAGGAACTGTGAGAGCACGGTGAATTCCTCGATGTTCATTGGGTCGATGCATGCTTCTAGATCAGCACGCATCTCTGTCCGGAAGTCAGCGATCTGTCCATCTGTCCATGCACGGAGGATATCGTAGTTGAGATCGTACTTATCCTCTTGCGGGAACTCGCCAGACTCGCTGATACCGTACCAGAACAGTGGTTCGTAGATATCGTCGTATTCGATACCGAAGTCGAGGTCAAAACTCAATCCCTGTCGCTCGTCGGAGCCGGTGATGGAGACGGGTATGTCCGCACCCCGCGTGTAGTAGATACCGTGAACACCGTCGTTTCGTGCATTCAGGTTCCCGAGAAGCGTCGGGTCATGCCACTCGTTGAGAACCCCGGCAGCGCCCTCTCTGAGAACTGTTGAGCTATCGTACGTATCACCGACCTTGATCCAGTTCCGATACTGGAGAAGGTATTCTTTGACTGTTGACGAGTCGAGATCGGTATTTACCGGGATGTGGATATCCGGGCTCTCAATATCGATGGTGATCTCGTCGCGTGCATCATCGTAGACGGCCTCAATCGTGGTTGAGTCAGCATCTGGCGCGTTAAAGTGGATCTTCCCGTTGCTGTGTGTTTCTCCTTGTTCTTGGTTATCAACTAGTACACGCACACCGCTTCGGGGTTCGCCGTTAATGCGCGCTGTGACCGTGATTTCGTCGCTCACAGTCGGTGTCTTCGGGTTGACTGTGAGTGCGACCGACGTGTCATCGGTAGGTTCAACAACACTGACTGTTGTTGTGTCTGTCTCGCCACCTTTGTCGGCTTGGAACGTAACATCGATCTCCTCGTCCGGCAACCGAACAGAAGCGAGGCCGTCCTCGTCGGTCGTCGCCTCCTCGTCGCCGTCCCGACGAATGGTGACGCCTCCTTCGCCACGACCGTCAAGCGTCGCCCGTAGTGTGATGTATTCACCAGGGTGGAATGTACCCTCTTGTACACCGAGATCGAGCGTAGGAGCAGGAACATCCGCCTGGAAGTACGCCCAGTCGTCGTCAACGTCAACATCGGTAAGTGGGACATTGAACGTTTCCGGGATCTGGCGATGGACGCGAAGTCGGCGATCCGTCGTCGCGCTTCCATACCACTTGCCGAGTCGCTGGAGACTCTCCGAGTACGAAAGATCGACCGGAGAGGGAAACGGTTCGACGTATGGGTTGTCTTCAATCGCGTCGAACGGAGGCACAGTTGAGCTGAGGCATTCCCGAATGACCCGCATTAGGAGGAGGCGGGGCGTTCGGCGTTTATTTCCGTCTTGGATGAGATGGTTGTAAGACTCCTTGATAAACGTATCATTGAACGGATAGAGGCCATCGAACGATTGGACCACATCATCAGGGAGTGACTCGTCTGTGCTCGATTCCTCGATGATAGTGGACATATACTTCCGGGCGAGTTTAATCGTGAGATCGCCGTCAAGGAAGTACGCCCGGCCATCATCGTCCGTCGTGCTGAGGTAACCCTCAGCCCGATCTTCCATGTAGGTACTGATTCCCTGGCTCGTACCGAGCGCACGGGAGAGGTCGTCCTTCTCCCAACCAGATGTCCACCCGAGTACGACGTCGTAATGCCCGCTATCGAGCTGGAAGATGTGATCGAGCAGTTGCTCTTTGAGAACGGTGAACGTCGTGAGGTCTTCACAGATGAGAACAGGCCGCAGGTCGCGTTCCTTGTATTCGTCTGATAGCTCCTCGAGTTTACCCTGAAAGTCCTCAACCCCAAGGTTCCGAGAGAGGATCTCGTGGACCTGGCTCTGTAGAGCAGGGAAAAGCGTATCAGTGCCCTCAGTGGATCCAAAAGCAGATATTGCGAGGTCTCTGTAGTCCTTCTTAGTAATGAGGTCGGACATCCGCTTTTCGCCCTCGCTCGTCGCTGAATCCTGATATTCAGAGATATTCTCTTCGAGGATGCCCCGGAGGTCAGTCGCGTTCGGACGGTCCGCAGTAAGGGCCTCAATTTCGTCCTCACTGAACTGTTCCATCCCGGCGCCGAACGCCTCCAAGGTAGTAATGATTGCATCCGCGACCTTCTGGGGATCAAGGTCGGAGACGTTACTTACTGTGACATCGGTGCCGATCGGCCCGGAGATGATATCGAGAATATCACCGATACCCGTCTTACTTCGAGAGACGTGGAGGGCAATATNAATATGTGTCTCATCGCCTTCATCGGGTTCAGCGCCTATCTGGTACTCAAGCCACTGGCAGAGTTGGCTCTTTCCGCTCCCCGTTTCACCTCGGAGAATGAAGATGCGATTATCGTCGTCGACATTCGATTTGAGTATTGCGTCGCGAAATTCTTCTTGGGTGACGAACTCGTCGGTTCCCTCGTGAGGGAAGAGATAGTCGGCGCGGATCTTGTCGATATCGATGTGCGTTTTCAGGAACTGTTCGCGCGACTTCTGATGTGCCTCCGGCGTCAGGTAGTCGCGGACGACGCTATCTTCCCAGAGCTTCGGCATCGAACTCATTGTGCGCTCACCTGCTCAAACTGCGCGAGCGGATACTGGTAGGCGGGCGAGTCTGGTATTGGATTGAGGTCATATACACTGACTGACCGGGAACGCTGTGTATGCACGGATTCTGGTAGTGTAACTTCGTTTTTTGCGTCGGACAACCCTTGGAATTCGAGAATCTCTTCGGCCTCCATGTTTTGTAGAACATCCGAAACTGCGGGATGTACTCTCGGTGATCCGGTTGTTGTCTCAAAGACGTTTAAGAAATTCTCCTCGATCCACGTGAGTGCGCTATACAGGTCGGCATTATTTTTTTGTTGCTCGTAGAGTTCGAGAAGGTCGTAGAGGAGGCGGCGGCACGGGCTTAGGATTATGCCGCGGGACTCCGTCTCGGAGATGAGTCCGATTTGTGCACCGAGCGCTCGCCACATGCGGAGTTTCGTCTTATTCCATGGAAATTCGTATTGATCGAGACTACCCTTTACTTGCGGGAGGAGCACATCCAGCGTGATCGATCGATCTGCGCTTTCGAGCGCGATGTTTTGAACCAAAGACAGGTGATCTTGTGGATGCGGCTGCTGGCGGAGGTGGTAGAGAAGTCGTGCCTCAAACGCGAGATCCGGGAAAATATTGCGGTTCATCGGGGAGACGACACGATCGTCGCCCCCGCGTTCGAGGAAGTCGGTTGTGTGTAGGAAATCGACACAATCCCGGACATTGTCTTCTTTTTCCCGAACGAAATCCGAGATAATATTCCGCATTGGGCGGTCGCTAACAAGCGACTTCTTGATGAGTTTTAGTTCTCTCATCCGAACTGTATTGTAATTAATTAACGCCCGTTCCGGCTTGTCTATCGCATGTTGATAGTCAGTCATGGCTAACGGAGGTCTGGATCGGTCTGCTGATATTCCTTGAGCTGTGCTCTGTCGAACTCACAGACGCGGAGTGCGTCGAGCATCTGGTTCGCAATGTTCTGGGTTTCGCCGCGTTCAGTCCACGAGCGGAGTGCGTCACGTATGCGCTCGGAATAGTCTTCTAGAATATTCTCGAGATCGTGCTCGATGAAGTAATAAAGAGGCTCCCAGACGGGACTGCCCGAGGGTGCACGCGTGTAATCATAGATTTCCTCGAGCGTGTCTGCGGGTGCACCGTGCTGCTTGTGGTATTCAGATGAGCGGTGATAGTGGAGGTTGCGTGTTTTGGAGGCTGGGAGGGCAGAATCAACGTGCTCCTCAAGATACCGACTTGAGAGGATTTTGTAGTCTTTCACAGCGACATCGTAATCGTCGACGATTGACCGCCCGGGTTTCTGTATATACGTTGGGAGGCGTGGTGCAGTCGTATCGGTGACGAGAATGTAACGCTTGCTCTCTTCAGTAGCACGGTTGAGCAGTGCACGAACAAGGTCCTCTTCGCCGTACTCCTTGATCCCTTGGTTGGTGGTTATGTGGACAAGTGGGAATTCAACATTATTGACAGCATCTGTGATTTCCTGTGAAGAGTGGTGGGTGTAGTCGATCAGTTTGAAGTCGTTGTCGTAGACATCCGCATGAATGACTGTATCCACATTGAGTTCATCAAAGAACGGAAGACTGCGGAGTTGAGCGCGTGCCTGACGGCCCTTTTTTTGTAGTTGATGATCCCGCATAACGACTATAGGTGTCGTTGTCCGCAGAATCTCATCAATAGGGGGATGGCTGGACACACGTTCTCCTGAATAGTGACGTGTCATAAATTATTGGTTGGTGTCTTAGGGCATGCCGCTACGTTGTGGTTTAGTCACGATTGAATTCTTGGCCGGTACATAGTGAACTATGCTTGCAGGTGGCATCAGCTATATAATATAGTTTTTGTATGTGTTATCATTATTGCAAATTGGAAGAGTAGACAGTGAAATATCCCAAAAATCCCGGATTTTGAATACGTACAATTATCAAGAATCGATAGAGTATCCAAATCTCGGCACCTCAGTCAACTGGGCGGACACATTTAGATCGAACCGTTTCATCTGCACGCAACAGTACTATATACGTGGTAGACTGGAGACAGAATAGTGAAAACATATATCGCACCTATAGGATATGATAGCACTCGAGTCACACGCCCCATCCTCGGCCAGGGTGTCGAGCGCAACACTCAGATTAATCTCCTCGTTCCGACTACGACTACGGACGACAGCCGTGGTGCACAAGCCATCGACGACGTTCGTCGGATGGTAGAACAAATCGAACCAAATATTGACATCGAAACTACCGAAGTCCCACACGAGGACTTCGAAGCAGCTATTGAGATTTGTGGATCACTCATCGACAGCGCGAGCGGTGATATTGTCGTCATATTTGGCGGTGGCGCACGCGATATATTCCTACCGCTCACCGTCGCTACGCTCTCCCGAACAGATCAAATCCGGACAAGTCACCAATTTAGTGATATAGACGGAGAGGTCCGAGAGCGTTCCTTACCGGATCTTACAGCGAGTACGCCGGCACAGGCAGAGTCGACACTCACTGCCATCAGCGCACTTGATGCGCCCGTGTCACTTACTGATATCACTGACAATGTTGATGTCTCGAAGAGCACCATCACCCGGCACGTCAAGATTCTCGAACGCCGGGGACTCGTCACATCGGAAACTCACGGTAAAACAAAAGTCGTCAAGTTGACCCCAACAGGCCGGTTGCTTTTATCGCGGGAACAGTCGTAATTGAAAACTCATTTTGTACCATCCGATAGACGAGTTTTGTTCGTTCGTTTCAGCTACTATCCTCGGGAATCCACATCTGAGATTCCTTCTCTACAGAGAAATCTAAATCTGCGAGAGTATCCAATCCCCGTGACGTGAGAAGTCCAGTGTGGAAGAGCACGGCCTTGTACTGGAATAGCGTGTTTGTGTGGTAGTTTTCTTCTCGATCGAATACGTCTAACCGTATCTTTTCATCCCGTAGAGCCGCTCGCCGTGTCTTCGGATCCGTGCTGAGAAACAAGTCGATAGCGAACTCCGGTCGACGTCTTGCAAGACGTTTTGCGACCTGATCGACCCGAAATCTCTCGGAACCCTCTTCAGCGATGTTGTCCAAAACGTTGAGTAATTCCTGCGTCGGCGGATACTGCAGAATCGCGTCTCGTGCTACGATCCCCATCGCTGGTTCGACGTCGATCAGTCGCTTCTGAGAACCGTAATACTCGCTAACTTTCTCCAGCGCAGGCAGTACACCATCATGACAATACGAGAGCGTCCGTACTGATTCTGTTCCTTTTGGAGTCAGTGTGGGTTCACCACTCCCAGTTACGACTAGACCCAGTGCTTCTGCATCTAGTCGTGCATCCGACGTAGTGCCGATAACGTATTCCTCACACAGCGTTTCAGCGTCGCCATCGGCAGCAACTGCAAGCGCATACCCGATTGCATTTTTCGGATGGTTCTTTTTCAACTTCGACGGCACATCACCTCCGATTCGAGCATGAAATCGGATCGTCTCGGTAGACGGTGTCGTTGATGCACCGACCGCTCTCGGTTTCTCGGCGACTTCCACTCTCTCAGTTTCATTAACCAAGAGGAGTCCAATGTCGAGTTCTCCGGCTAAACGACGGTGGATCGGTTTAACACTCTGCTTCGGAACTGCTGCGAACCCGAGATTAACCTCGTCAAGATGTGCGTGTGCCTGTGTAATTGCCTCAGCGACATTAACGGAATCACCAGAGTGACCCTTAGCTTCGACGGCGCACAGTAGTGGTGAGATGACCTGTTCCGTACTCGTTTCAAACGCATCTGGATTCGGTACAGCCACGAGAGCATCTGGACGCCCCGCAGAAAGGTTCAGTGCATTAATCGGTGAGAGTCGTTCGATTGTCTGATCGGCAACCTCAGTATCTCCCCATTGATTCACAAGGAACTGCGCATCAACAATTGCGTATCCGTGCTCTGTGCCGTCGGTGACGAGGAAATCCTTCGCCGCCGCCAGCACGAGCGGTTCAATCATCTAGTTCACCGACGATCTCGGTGAAGATTAATGATTGGGGTCAAATGACTCCAACAGAGGCAAGATATTCTATGAGACGATTTCCTGAATGATTTCTGCGTCTATGTTTGACCGTCCCCGTTCGGCGGCATCATCGACCGTGTAGCTGCAAATCGACAGTGCTTGTCGTACGTTCCCTTGTGAGCTCTGTAAAATGAGTTGGAGGCTGTCTTCTTCGAAAACATCGGCCACTGACACCGGGTCATCGGAAGCCAGTTCGAGATACGAGTCCACGAGAGTCTTTAGGTGCTCTTCGGTCATCGGTCGGAGGGAGACTTCTCGGCCGATCCGCTCCGAGAACGCGTGGTACTCGCTCATAATGTCCTGCCAGACTTCTGGCGCACATCCGAACATCATGCTGAGTCCGGAACTGTTCTGGTCCATCAAGTGTCGGAGACTGTTGAGCGTTGCTTGTTCGTTCTTCGGGGAGAGCCGTGCTACGCTCTCGAATTCGTCTACGAAGACGAACACGCCGGTGTAGTTGAGTTCGAGGAGCATGTTCTTCAGCGCGGTGAACGCACGCACGCCCATCGTGTCGTCGTCAAGTGCGCTGTGGATCTCCATCTCCTTGCGCTGTTCGTACCGAATACCCTCCGCGGTGAGCCACTGCCACGCGTAGAGGTTCGTGTCCTCATAGACCATGTGTACAATCGCCCGAGCGAAGTCAGCGAATTTCGTGACATCACTCAGCATTTGGATAGCCTTTGGGACGAGTTCTGAGAGCAGAATGTCTCCCTCATCGATCAGCGATTTCATCGAGGGTGCCCCCATTGGATTCGTCTCGGTATGCTTCCGGGCGACGTGAGCAAGGAATTCATACGCAAGTTCCTGCACACGGTCGAAGCCGAGGTCGTACATGAACTCGTGATAGACGTCGAGGAACCCTTCTCCAGGCTGAGCGACGTATCCAACGAGAACGTCTTCGCGGTCACGGACGAGCGAGCGTGCGTATTTGAGGGTGTGTGATTTCCCGTTTCCGTACTTTCCGGTTATAACGAGGTGTTTCGATTTTCCGGTACTGAGCACCGATGACACGGTATCACTCACCGCGTCCGCCACGTGATCCTGTCCACAGTAAACCTCGGGATTGTCCGAGGGTACTGGGCTGTAGGGGAACGGGTTTTCGTCGAGACCGAGGGATGAGTAGTCGCGCTGTTCGTCTGTAATCTCGAAATTGTCAGTCGCCATTGTTGTTGAATTGGAGGTCACGGTCGTACACCGCGAGGTAGTAGTATTGCTTACCGAGCTGTTCGACACCACGCATCACCTGCTCTGAAGACTGATCGGTAGTGACGAGGTCGCCGTCGCTATCGGCCAGTTCGATCGTTTTGAGTCCGTATCGCGCCTCCTTCGCACCAGTGTCGATCGGTGCTCCGGAGAGTTCTATCCGGCCGATATTTTGTTGTGCGAGCGTCCGCAGGGCGTCATCAAACGTAGAACGGTCACAACTGAGACGCTCACATGTATGCTCACGAAGTTCTGGGATTGAGAGATACCGTTTCTTCAGGTTTACGCCGGCACTTTCTTCTAGGCAGTCAGCAACGGACAGCAACACGTACGGAAAGTTGGGTGGCACATCGCTTTCTTCAACAGGATAAAACGTACCATCGAACGCGTTTCTCTGGATCGCCCCGAGACGTTGCGCCCAAGCCCCGATGACATCTAACGATGTCTCGTTATACTCGTAGGAGGTAAACTCGGATTGGTCCTCAAGTAGTTCCAGCGCCGCATTCGGTTCGATGGTGTTGCCGTCTTCGAACAGGCTGAGAAACGCGCCGTAATGTGGACTGTGGGTCTGTAGAATCGAACTGACTTTCTCCCAGCCGCTCGCTTCGACGGCCTCGATAAAGCGCTCACCGACGGACGTTGTCGCGTAGGTTTCCTTGTCAGATATTTCTTCAGTGAGACTGATACGCGTCGATTCGAGGATTGTTTCTCGTGCACGCCGTTTGCTCACGTCGAGTGTATCAACGATGTCATCCGTCGACTGCGCGCCGTTCCGACACAAGTGAGTTAGTTCGACCAGTCGACCGAGGTTAACCGGTCGAACGGTGGGGCGCTCGTCACTCATGTGAGCCTCCTGACTTGCTGCTTCGCTAGTTTGTAGGCTCGGGCGGTTACTTCGTTGCCACGGAAGCGAAGATCGAGGTATGATTCAACGTCCTCGCCTGCTTCCACCATGTACCGGAAGCGACGAAGTTCGAGTGTGAGTGCCCACAAGTTGTGCTTCACGAGGGCATCACGGTCCTCGCGGACGTCGTCAAGCGTCCGATCTTTACAGACCGGACAAGCACAAGGAAGGTATTCAAGATCCTCGATATGTCGGAGTTCCTCCCCTCCGAAACCGGGGATCAAGTAGTTCCGGTTACCAGCACTCCGGATAAACGCACTCGAATCGAAACTGTCCACTCCGCAGTAGAGCAGTAATGGTTGGTACACGAGGCCGCCCAATCCGTACGCATGGAGGTGCTTGTCAGTTGCTCGCCTCGCAGCTAATATCAGTTTAGTGACTTTCTCATAGTCGGTCCTGATAGGAACGAGACTTCCGAGCGCGTATCCGTCGAATTCACCGTTCTTCTCAAGATATCGAATCCCGTTCCGTATTGTCTCAGGATCGTAGCCGTGGACACTAGCAAAAAGTAAGCCGTCGCCGTCATGCGAATCACTTGCGGCAAGTGCCCGCTGTATATTCTCTTCTGCCCGCCGGTCGTTCTCTCGTTCTCTATTCTCGCGCGAGAGTGGAACGTCGACTGTTCCGAGGATATCTGCTTCGATTGCCTGCTGTGTTTCGAGCGATTTCTCTGGGGTGGTGTCTAGTTCTTCAGAGCGGAAATCAAATCCACCACTATCGGCAAAAATAATGGTTGATTTGGGTACCCCCATCTCACTCCGCAGGGTCTGACCGTCCTGTATTCTATCCCACTGTGGTTCCCGCTGACGTATCGACCGAGCGTTAACCATCGCAGTCGAGAGGTCAGGGATCTCATCCGTGTACTCTGGGGTATTATCGCTTGATCGCTTCCCGATGTTGCGGACTGGAAAGAGAACTGGTGTCTCTAATTTTCCGTGTGGTGTTGATAGTGTTCGTCGCCTGTATAACATGTAACGAGCTGCGATAAGCTCAGCTGTGACTTATATCTTTTCCCGACTAGAATATCTGAAGATCGGATTCCGTCTGCGAAAGTAGAAATGAATTGATCTCGATAATACCAATCTGCTATTGAGCAGCCTGTAGTTTTGAGTTCATTTGTCTATTATACCACGTCGAACGCGCGTCTCGAAGGCCGAGCTCGATATTATGCTTCCATTCAGCATCAGAGATTGGTCTTCATTCAGTATATATCGTATCTCAGGTCGGCCGTTCCACGAACTCCGTAACGGCGTAGAACGGGAGCGTATCAATCAGCGCGACAAGCAACTTGACGATGTACTGCCCAGCGACGATCGACACAAGCGCCCAACCCCAGGTCGGGTCCCCACCAAGGCCGAGTGCCGGAAAGATGGCGAACCCGAGCGTGATGAACACAACGGTGTCCACACCTTGACTAATTGCGGTAGACCCACAGTTCCGGATCCAGCGATGCCGACCGCCGGTGCGACTCTTCAGATTGGCGAAGAGTCGGACGTCGAGATGTTGGGCGGCGGCGAGCGCGACGACGGAGGCGAGGATAATCGAAGCGGAACCACCAAGCGTCGAGACGAACGCTTCCTGGCCGCCGTAGAACGGGGCAGAAGGCATCCAAATGGCGAGGAAAACGAGCGCATACGCGATGACGAGCGTGACAACGGTTCCGTTGACCACGGTCGCCGCGTACTCTTTCCCGTGGTACTCAACGAGTAAGTCTGAAGCAAGGTACGCCACGCCGAACGCAACGAAACCGGCGGGGACCGCGACGCCGCCGAGCCCGGGAAGCTCAATCCACGTGAGTTTCGCTGCGAGGACGTTTGCGAGGACGATTGAACCGGCGAACACGGCGGTGAAGATCGCGCGAGTATCCTCGGTCTTCATCAGCGGTCACCACCGTCTGTGAACGTACGACTGGGTGTGGGGCGTGGTTGCGGTTCGGGCTGGGTGGCCACACGTAGGCGATGAGAGGTCTGGTGGCGGTGGGATGATCGTGAGTGGTGCTGCTGTTCCATCGATAGAGTAACGAAACTCAATATTTATATATTCCCCGAATATTCTTCGAGTATGTCTCGGAGTATATCAAGAGACGAATCCGAAGCAGATGTGCTTCAGGAAGCAGGCCAACGAACACTCCGAATCGGAACCGATAATCCCATCCGAATCAGTTCGGGCCACCGCATCCTCCACCACGACGGGAAGTGCTCGCGGCCACACGGCCACAACTATGAGATCACGGTCGAAGTGACCGGGGAACTCACCGAGGAGGGGTGGGTCGTCGACAAAGGCGACGTCACGGACGTCATCGACGCGTGGGACCACCGGTTCCTCGTCGAAGAGAGCGATCCGCTCGTCGACGCGTTCGAAGCGTCCGGCGACGGCGACGCGCTCGTCGTCTTGGAGCACCCGCCGACGGCGGAGGTGATGAGCGTCCTCCTCGAACAACGCATGCTCGATGCGTTCCCGGACACCGTCTCGGACGTGTCGGTGTCGGTGAGCGAAACCGGTGAGCTCTGTGCGAGTTACTGATGCCGGTCGCTAGCGATATCGAGGAGCCCGCAACAGACGCTGACACGACTGGTGAGGGCCTCCCGATCAACGAGGTGTTCTACTCGTTACAGGGCGAGGGAACGCTCGCAGGCGTCCCCTCCGTCTTCGTACGGACCTCTGGGTGTAACCTGCGGTGTTGGTTCTGTGATTCGTACCATACCTCGTGGGAGCCGACCGGGGCGTGGCGCGATGTCGACTCTATCGTGGAGGAAATACAGTCCCACGAACAGGCTGGCCACGTCGTGCTCACAGGTGGGGAACCACTCATCCACGAGGAGTCAGTCGAGCTCTTAGAACGGCTTGACGCAGGGGGGTATCACACGACTGTGGAGACGAACGGGACGATCCATCGGGACGCGCCGATCGATCTGGCAAGTATCAGCCCAAAGTTGGCGAGCAGCACGCCGACACCGGAGCGTGACCCGAAAGGAGAGGGCGAGTGGGAGGAGAAACACGAACAGAACCGGATCGACATGGATGCGTTGTCCCAGATAGTCGACAACTACGAGACCCAACTCAAGTTCGTCGTGACCGACGAGTCGGACCTTCCGGAGATCACGGACCTGGTTGATCGAGTGCGAGAAGCGACGGCGACGACCGTCGCCGATGATGACGTGTTGTTGATGCCGGAGGGCATGACGCGCGAGCAACTCGACGGGACGCGGAGCGAGGTCGCTGAACTGGCGATGGAGTACGGCTACCGGTACACGCCGCGCCTCCACGTGGACCTATGGAACGACGCACCGGGAACATGAGCACGTCACTCTCGGATGCCGGTCGGAAGAGCGCGGTGCCGCGAGTGTGGTGTGGTGTACAGAACGACGATCGATTCGACGCAGCTGAGCAATCATGAGCAACAAAAGCGCGGTGATTCTGGTGTCTGGCGGGATGGATAGTGCGACGGCTGTGTACGAAGCAATGGAGCAGGGGTACGAGCCGTATTTCCTCCATACGTCGTACGGGCAGCGCACGGAGGACAAGGAGTACGAGTGCGCACAGGCCCTCGCTGAGGAGGTTGACGCGGCTGACTTTCTCCATATCGAGACGGGACATCTCTCGCAGATCGGAACGTCGAGTCTGACGGACGAAGAGATGGACGTGGCTGACGCCGACATGGAGAGTGACGAGATTCCGACGTCGTATGTTCCCTTCCGAAACGCGAATTTGTTGTCGATGGCGACGTCGTACGCAGAGGCGACTGATTCAGAGGCTCTGTTCATCGGGGCGCACTCGGAAGATTTCTCTGGGTACCCTGACTGTCGTCCGGCGTTTTTCGATGCGTTTCAGAACATCATTGATGTCGGGACGAAACCGGAGACGGAAATCGAGTTGAAAGCTCCGTTCGTCGAGTGGTCGAAAACAGAGATTGCGGAACGTGGCTTGGAGCTTGGGGTGCCATACGAGATGACGTGGTCGTGTTACCGAGACGAGGAACCGGCGTGCGGGACGTGTGATGCGTGTGCGTTCCGGCTTGAGGCGTTCCGAAATGCTGGGTCACGCGATCCAATTGCGTACGCTGAGCGACCGGAGTTCTCGTAACGCTTCTATTCAAACGACTTAGGAAAAACTAGCTCGGCCTGCTGGGGCTAAGCTTCGTCGGTGATGTCACCTGTAAACTCATCTTCGCCGTTGAGCCGTCCCGCAACTCCATTCATGCCGTAGATAAGCGTCGCTGCGACGTCGAACGCTTCTTCTCGCGATAGCCGAGATATCGGCCGTGTTACGAATTCCTCACCATCCGTATTCACGCCAGTAATCGGGGTGACAGAATAGTTTCCATCGCCCATTGTGCCGTCAAGACGGACGAGAATTGATTCATCATCATCGGAACTCCACTCGATATAGTACTCGTCGTGAATCTCCTCACTCCATCCTGAAGGATAGTAATCAAGGTCCTCAGTTTCACTTTCAGGCATTGTGTATATCAGAGTATCATACCCACTGGCGATTAAAAATATGTGTTCTGTACTTCAGTTGGGGTGCCCCAGAAAGTCAAGTCAAACGAATCTTGAAAACGTAAGTTTGTCAGGGTGCTCAATAGTTATCATATCAAATATGTCTCAGCTACTGAAAGCTGGATTACGTGGTGTAACGATCAGTTAGGCGCATCCGATGTCCTGGCCGACACTATGAAGATATTCCTCTGCGAATACGAGGGTATGCCGAAGGTCAGCGTCGAGATCCCCCAAGAACTGCTTGATGACCTCGATGAACACGTCGGTGACGAGGGAAAATTCGTCAATCGAAGCGATGCGGTTCGGGCATCAATCCGAAAGACACTCGATATGCTTGATGAGATAGATAGACGGCACGGACGGGCCGAAAGTGATGAAGTAGAGTAGTCATTTTAACCAACAATAGGTCTTGTCATCCGCGGGTTGTTGGTTAAAGGCGACAAATTAGGCTTGTGAACTGGCCGCTAGATATCTGTCAGACCAATCGCCGGCCGATAGCAGGAGTGAGATCAGTTTTAAATTGAGACTAAGTAATATCCGTAGATGCGACTCCGTCACTCTGTCCCACTCGCCGTTCGCGCCCTCCTCTCAGTAGGGTTATTGTCGGTGGTCCTCCTCGCCGCCGTCTTCACGCTGGCTGCTCTCCCAACCGTACTTATCCTCGAAGTGCTGGGCAATAGCGGAGCGGCCACCACAACGGAACTCAACCGCACCCTCCTCTTCGGCGCCGCGATCGGACTGGTAATCGCCGGTCCCGGTGTCGCGTGGACTCTCGTTCGTGGCGTGCGCCGAGAGCGGCGGGCGCTGCTCACAGACTCCCGACCCGCCGAGTCGGAGAACGGCGAAAACGCGGTCTCCGCGGCCTGTCGTCGCCTCGCTGCCCGCTTCGACGTGCCAGAACCACGTGTCCGCATCCGGTCAACAGCGACCCCGCTCGCGTACACCACCTACCGACCGGAGGACCCGCTGATCTCAATTGGCGGTGGCAATCCAACGGTCGTCGTGAGCGAGGGCCTCCTCGCCGCGCTGTCACCCGCGGAGCGCGACGCGGTGCTCGCACACGAACTCGCTCACCTCGCCAACGGTGACCTCGATCTCGCGGTGGGGTTGCTCGTGCCCGTCTACGCGGCCACAGAGCTATACGAGGGTCCGGACTCACCCGGTTTCGATCCGGTCGGTCGAGCCTTCGCGGCAACCGCCGCCATCGGATTCGGCGTGTTCTCGCGCGGGCGAGAACTAGTCGCCGACCGCGCAGCGGCCGCGGCGACAGGGGATCCGGCCGCACTCGCGACCGCGCTCGAACGACTCGACGACACAAACGGGAGGACGCGACCAACAGCCGACCTCCGCGATCACATCGCAGCGACGGGCGCGGTGAACGTGCTCCCGATCGAGGGCGACTCGGTGGCCGGTCGGCTCGGCGCAACGCACCCCGCGACTGCGACCCGCGTAGAGCGACTCCGCCGACTGGTCGCTGCCGAGTGAGCGTCGGACCGAAGCCGTCGAAAAAGTGTCTCGCTACCGCGAGGACGGCGCAGGCGTTGACGGAGGGACGTTCACGTTGTAACGCGGCCGAATGCCTTGTTCAAAATTGGTGTAATAACTACGAATCCGATGAACATTACAGCAACGTAGGTGAGATATTCGACACCAATCGTGACTGGGTCAGCAATATCACCAGTATAGGTGTTGTAGAGCGTAAATATGGTCGCAGCAATTACGGCATTTGGGAGGTGAGTGGAGACCAACTTTCCGAACTCCATAAACGATACTGTTTAGCGAATCTTCAAATTCGTATCGGTTAGAACGTAGTTTCCAGATACCGGAAACGGTCAATACGCAATACTCAGCGAACGGCTGTCTCCCCCGGTTTGGAATTTGAAAAATATATTTCAACAGAGCCATGTGGCTGATTCAAGCACTACTCAGCGGCGGTCGGCGGAGCGTACCCACCGTCCTGTAGGCTGGTCAGGATCTGCTTGATATCCGCAAGGAGCGTATACAAGTTCTCAGTCGTGCGGCCACTACTCAGAAACTCATCACTATCCGTGTTCTCAACGAGGAGATTAGCGTGGGCGACATCGTTCCGGAGTTCCGTAATATCGTGAAGCCGCGACTGCGCCTCACCTGTCGTTGAAAACCCGCACTCTTGCCAACAGGCGTCGACGCTCGACACGATTGTACTGAGTGTCGAAAATTGGGCGTAGTGGATCTCTGATAATTCCACGTTGGCCGCTTTGGCATCCGCATACCGGGCTTCGATACCATCGATTTCGTCGGTACTCACAGGAGTCTGCTTCCAATCGGGGACCTCCGCCGAGATGACCTCTCGCAAATGTTCTTCCAGGTATGTGATCCTATCGAAGAGATACATCCGCGCAGGGGGTGTGTTTAGATCTGCACGCGTCAGAATTCCGGTGATCCGGTTGTGGCCCCCAAGGAAATAGACCGGCTCCTCGATTAACGCCGCGAGACTCTCCGCGAACGACGTGTCACCGCTAATCATGTAGTCAATGGTAAGCGGCGTGAGGGCCGCCTCAAGCGTGTCACCAGTATCGTCGGTGTCGACGTCATCTTCGTGGATGAATCCAACTGGGTCGCCGTCCCGGTCAACTGGCGCCGCATCGTAGCCGTTCGTCACGAGCCACTCGGCAACAGCACCCGGTGTGGTATCGTACGAAACGTGTTCAACAGAGCCAGTTGCGAGTTCTGCCGCGGTGCTCTCGTATAGATGTCGAGCCACACACGGCGATGAACCGGGTTGGGTATTCAACTTACGGGCCGCACGAATCGCGGGGCTCGGTAATGCTTGGTGCCGCAATATTAATGTTCTTAGAGCATATAGTAGAATATGATTATGTCCAAAGGGCATTTCTATTCGGCGGGGGAAAGTATTGAGTACGGGACAGCGGCCTGTCTCTTCCCTGTCGATGAGCTGGATGCGACCGTCCTCCAGCATCGGGATGCCCAACTCGCCCTCGACGCTGTCGATGGTGATACGGTAATCGTCGTCTCTCCCACGAGTCTCGCAACCGGCTACAAGCTTGGAGGTCATCCAGTGACGGTGATCCGTGTCGACAGTCTCCCTGCCGACATTACTGCCACACTTGACGCCGCTGTTGAAGACGACATCGAGACTTTCGATCTTATTCAGATCGGAAAGTGGAACCACAGCAGCCCCAACTACTCGCTTGCTGAGTTCACCGACGCGTAGGCCGGCTACCCTTCCCACTACAGTCCACAAATGCCCGATACTCTTACCGACGAGTACCCGGAAGCGACTCCATTCATTGCCGAATCTGTCGAAGAGCACGGTGAGGAATGGGTCCTAGAAAACTACTACTCTGAGCTCTATCCGCTCAGCCAAGTGATGGCGATGCCGGAGAAAGAAGAACTTCCGTTCTTCGACCCGGACACCGATGAGACAATGTCGAAAAACGAGCAGATCGAAATGTACGAGGCGTGGGCTGAGTACCGCGAGAAACTGCGAACCGGGACGAAGCCGAACAAGTGATCGAGATTAATGGGCTTGATAGCCAGAAGACCTGACCTTGGCTATGTAACCTACAAAGGGGGTCTTCAGAGGATGTGGTTGGTTAAACAGAGCACAAACAGTTCATCCAAGATGGGCACCCAATTGAGGATATTGAGTCCTACCTCAATGACGACGACCTCGAACTGTTTCGGACGACATCTGACAACGATCTCGTCCATGTCTGGGGTACTTCAGTAGACGGGACGTGGCGGAACGTCGAGCGAAACGACATCGCGCTCGTCTACCACGATGGCGCGTTCGTCGCGAGGGGACAAGTCCTACAACTCCGACATGACCCCGACCTTGCGGAGTATCTCTGGAGAGAGAACGTTGAACACGGTCGCTGGAACGAGGAAAGCCCCTGGGAGTACATGACCTTCCTCACCGATGTTGAGGAAGTCGACGTCGACATTAAGGATTTCAACGAGCTCGTTGGCTATGACGAGACCTACCGCCCGCAGGGATTTACCCGAGTCGCAGACAAGCGCCTCAGCCAACTCTCTGGAGAGGAATCAGTCGAGACCGCCATTGCCGACCTGACCGATGCCGGCGAGCGTGTTCACCCGGTCGAGGACGAAGACGACGAACCAGCTCCCGACCTCGCCGACCAACTCCGGACGGCCAGCACGGACGGGAACGCCCACGAGGAGTTCGAAAACTCGTTGCGAAGGCCTTCTCTCGGCTAGGCTGTGCCGCCGACTGGATCGAAGGAGGAGGTGACACTGACGTGGAGATCCGGTCCCCTGAACACGTCGTTGTCGAAGTGAAGGCCCGAGGAAACGGTCGAGTCAACTCGCTGGAAGTCACCAACGTGGACAAACATCGACGCCAGCGTGGAGCCGATCACGCCATCGTGGTTGCTCCAGGCTTCGCTCCGAAGGTGATCGACAATGCCGAGACGACCGAGTTGACAACCATCGCCGTCGACGACCTCGTCGAGCTCCTCGATCGCCGGGACGAATATGCCGTCCCACCCGAGGAGATACTGGCGCTCTTGACACGCTCGGGAGCCTTCCAGGACGACAGACTCGACCTCCTCGATGAGTACATCCAGGACCGGATCGATGCTGGAGAAACCCTGCTTGCGGTCATCCGAGCTCTCGAGCGTGCCGACGGAGCCGTGGAAACGGCGGAGGACATCCGGTGGATCGTCGTGGGCATGGAGGACTCAAACGATATCCCAACCACCGAAGGGGTTCGATCCGCCCTCCAACTGCTCGCGCATCCCAGCGTAGGTGCCGTCGAGCAGATGAAGAAGGGTATCGGGTGACGACTGGCTATGAGAACGGGATCCAATTGGTCCGATCCCTCGGAGATATTGTCCAACCACCGGGAGAGGAAGAATAGATCAGGACATCCCGTCTATCCTAATTGTTTTGAGAGTTCTTGTGAAAGACCCTCCACCGTTTCCGGAGCTTTCAGCAGTAGGCCCGATGGCCTTGACTAACAATTCAGAACGATCGTGGCGTAGGACCAAAGCCCCCGTATTCACTCTGCTTCCGTCATTTTCGGAGTCTTAAGAAACTACAGACCCTCCACCGTTTCCGAAGCTTTTGGAAGCAAGATAGGGTGCGATTTCGTATTGAAGATCACAGAGGAGGAGCTCAGTAGTCGGAGATATCCGACTGGAGCAGATTGTTATCATCGGCTGTCGATTGGATGATGTTCGCGAGCTCTTCGAAGCGAGTTGTTTCGAGAAGAACCTCGAGCACTGATTTCAATGGGACATCAAGCTCGTATTCGTGATACCGACCAGCCGAGAGACCCTCATTCCGCTCATAGAGATTGATCAGCCCGAGCATATTCATATCTGAAAGGTGATCCCGGACACGACGTTCGCTCACACTGTCGGTGTCGAGACGGTCGCAGATCTTCACGTATCGTTCGTAGAGATCACGAGATCGAACAGGGACATCATCAAGCGCCTGGTGGTATGCGAGCGCACAGAGGACAGCGTGTCCTTGGGTCGTGAGTTCTTGCATCCCCTCGTAGAGTTGGTTCTTTTCGAGCTCGTCTTGGGCGTTCCGAACGTGCTCCTCAGTTACCGCGTCGGAATCAGCGGCTTGCGCAAGTTCACCAGCCTCACGAAGCAGTCGAATTGCTTGTCGAGCCGATCCAGTATCCTGAGCAGCAAATGCCGCACAGAGCGGGACAACATCATCTGACAACACATCGTCGTGGAACGCTTTCTCGGCGCGTGGACTGAGAATCGAGCGGAGCTGATCCGCATCGTACGGAGGAAAAAGAATCTCTTTTTCAGCGAGTGTGTCCTTGACTTTCGGCGAAAGGCTGTCCCGGAACTGGAAGTCGTTACTGATGCCGACGATCACTGGGCGGACGTCGTCGACATAGCCGTTCGATCGTGCGCGAGGGAGTCCGTAGAGGATGTCGTCGGAGTGGCCGATATTGTCGATTTCGTCAAGAACGATCACGACGGTACCACCAAGCGCATCAAGTTCTTCGTAGAGAATATCGAAAACTCGTTGCTGGGAGTAGCCAGTAGCACTAATGCGGTCTTTATCCTGGCTATCACGGAGTTGGTTGACAAGCGCGACAGCAACTTGATAGGACGAGGAGAGGTTCTCACAGCTGACCCAGACTGTCGAGAGCTGAACGTCGTCGTACTCGGCACTGTCAGCCTCTAGATGCGATAACATAAACTTCGTCGCGACGGTCTTTCCCGTTCCCGTCTTCCCGTACAGGAAGATATTCGACGTTGGCCGGTTATCGATGATCGGCTGGAGAGCACGCTGGTATTTTTCGAGTTCCTCGTCCCGTTTGCGGATGTCTTCGGGCTCGTAGGAATCGTCAAGGGGTTCGGCGTCAGCGAACACCTGACGATCCCGCTGGAACATTCCCATGTCAGAAAGTCTCAGAGAGTAAAATAATAAAACCACCGCTTCCTTAGCTTCCGAAGCGTCCGTAGCTACAAGGTATATAAATATCACACACACCACCGTTTCCGGAGCTACGTTTATTTATATAACACAGTCACTCCACTGTTTCCGAAGCTATCGAGATACATGTATTCCCTCCTAAGAAGTGTCAACTAAAAAAAGAAAAGACTAAGTCAATAAAACTGAAACAGTAACCGCAATAGAGTAAAGACAAAGGATAAAATAAATAATATTATTCTCTGCTAAGTATAAGATTCACTCGTAGGGCGCATTTCCCGGTTGTTTTTGCTGGATCTTTCGACACGGTACTTTCTCTTTCGTGGATAGCTCCGGAAATGGTGGTGTGAGGGTCCCCGAGATCTCTGTTCAACAAAAGCTTCGGAAACGGTGGAGGGTTGGTCCTACACACAGACGAAAATGCTCGCTCTTATGTAGAACTTCGGAAAGACCCGATAACGAGACACTCAACCGCTGTCTCGACAGATCCTTCAGCGAGAGTGAGTGATCGAACGATACCGAAGGTGTGAGCGGCCTGTTCCAAGCCCTGCTTGGACAGGCCGCGGAACTTCCGCAGCCACGGCTGGACGATCGAAAACAGGCACTCAGCTTGGTTGATGTGGACGCCGTCGGGCGATACGTACCTCTCTTTGTGGATGACTGTTCGGTGGTCACGCTCCATCTCTCGGTACGCTTGGAGTCCATCAGTCCAGACCTCTCCCAGCGGCTGGGAGAGGTCTTCAGCCTCCTGAATCACTGGCTCAAGATCGCCTTGATAGTCGATTCCACGGTGTCCACGAATCACGCGCAGTGAGTCGCGGCACGCCGCGACGAGCGTCAGCTGATCACCGTGACGCCCCCGCCAGCGTGACCGGCCAGACCGTGACGAGCCGCCGCGAGAACGGCTGTTCCGCGGCGGCTCTTGCCCTTTGTAACCTGAACAGACTCTGCCAGATTCGTCGACTTGCGTCGGTCCGTCGATGAACTGGTCAAGGTGCTTCCAAACCGCGGGGAAGCCGCGCTGAACCGCGGCTTCCACCTCTCGAGTCACTGTGTGAACCGTTTTGTAGGCTCGATCAAGAAGCGGCGCAATCTGGTTGATACTGAGCAACGTATCGGCGTAGAGCGTGAACGCGAGAAGTATCTCGCCGCAGGTGAGATGCTTCTCGTGGAACGGCGTGCCGTAGGTGTAGGCCGGCTTGAAATCACAGTCTCGACACCAAATACGGTCGGTATTCTCCCACGTAACGATACGCTGATTCCCGCAGCGTGGACAGGGTGAGCTCTCCCAGAACTCCTTGAGTCGCCGCTCGATGCGGGCATCGAGCGGCTCCGTATCAATCTTGATGACATCTAACTCGATCAGTTGCTGAAACAGACGACCGAACGCTGACTCAGTAGAGGACATATCTCCCGATTACCGGCGACTTAGTGTAATTATACGGGCTTTCCGCGTTTCTACATAAGAGCGTGAATTACTTTCGGGGGTTCTCTTGACGCAATTGGGCTGCTCTCGGTGGCTATGGGAAACGCTCTCTATGAAATCGCATGACGTAACGTCGATGCTTCGATGGGGTTAAATATAAACTCCCGTTCGTGTTGAATGCGAAGGTCCTCCGACACGGGGGACAACGGTCGGCCGCACCGCGGCCGGTCAAAGCGTTCCGACGGGCTTATACAAGTATGCCCGTTCAGTTGAAAAGCAAAGAACGCACCGCGGACTCGGGACGTTCAATCCGTCCCGGTTTCGCAGAGTCGGTTTATCCGACTCACGAATATGAGGATTTTGCCCCCTGCGCTCCGGCGTAAGCGGAAATCTGATGTGAGCCGTGGTCGTTCGGTGCCATCCAAGCCGTTGGATGCGCCGGACACCACACAGACCAATGCAATGGTGTGTCAACTCTCGTCTTCAACGAGATTGACACCCGCCAACACCCCCTTCGAGCCGGGAATCAGGCTCGAAGGACATACATTCCGGTTGATCCTGCCGGAGGCCATTGCTATTGGGATCCGATTTAGCCATGCTAGTCGTACGAGTTCAGACTCGTGGCGAATAGCTCAGTAACACGTGGCCAAACTACCCTTCGGAACACAATACCCTCGGGAAACTGAGGCTAATAG
>NZ_AOJN01000005.1 GCF_000337335.1 Halorubrum distributum JCM 10118
GGTCACTCGTAGAAGACGAGTTCGATAGACTCGGGGTGTACGCACCGAGGCAACGAGGTGTTAAGCCCACGAGCACTAACAGACCGAGCCACATTCATTGGCGCTGACGCGCCACGACTCGCATGAGTTCAGGCGGTACCTGGATCGCACGTAATACACGGTTGGTGTCGAACCAGACCAACACAGGCGTCTTCCCGAGGTCGGGAAGTCTCGGTTCGAGCCCGAGAGTTGGCATGAAGGCGGCCAGAGCGGTGGGGAAACACCCGTACCCATTCCGAACACGGAAGTTAAGCCCGCCAGCGTATCGTGAAGTACTGGAGTGAGCGATCCTCTGGGAACCACGAGTCGCCGCCTACCCATTCATACGGGGGCATACTCCCACACACAGCCTACGGACATCGCGTCCGTGGGCTGTTTTGCTGTATAGAACTGTTCTGGAACACATCTTCCCCCGGGTATACCGAAAAGGATCGCCGATGACACGTTTCCCAATTCAGGTTCTGTTGAAATCCTATTCTTCAGATATATTCTCACCTGAAACAGCCGGTCGATGTGAGCTGCGAACGTGTTGATCCGGCAACGTTCCGATTTCCCGATAGACCCCCAATAACAGTTATTCCGGATCACGGTGTACTATTGGGTATGGGAGAACTCGAAACGGAGGAGGAGAAAACACGAGCGGAGATCGCTACCTATCTCCGGGACTTGGCTGACCAACTTGACAGTGGCGGGAACGTGACTCTCGATCTCGGGGGAACGGGAGTACAGTTAGACCCGACAGAGCCTGTAACCTTCAAACTCGAGGGCGAATCAGACTGGTCTGAAGGGGATACAGAGGCGAAACAGAGTATCGAGTTTGAACTGGTATGGTGGCGGGAAGCCGCCACTGCTGAGGAGGGGGAGTTAGACATTCAAGAGTAACTTTACGCTCATTTTCCGAGTCATGCTGATAGACCGATACAGGAAGTCAATGGTCCGTCTCTGATCTGTATTACCGCAACCGAGTCAGAATATATCACTTGCTGAGGATTTCAATAGAGCCAAAAATATGAGTATCAGCTTCAGGAGAGAGCCTTCGTTGTGCGACGAGAGTTTGAGGAGATTGGATTTGACAATGAGATTGTGGACGGTGTCTTTGATTGTACGCCACCTGAGGGAAGTACTGTGATTGATTGACACCCTTCCCGCGCTAAACAGTAGTTGCCGAATCAGTTCGTCTCAGCCATCGATCTCGTGTGAACAACGATCTTATTGTCTCATATATATTTATTCTCCCGGGAAGCGTCTCGGACGCATGGACACTCAACAAAGCCACTTCAGCGTGAGAGAGAGCGACACTACAAGTGAGAGTTCTTTGAGGTTGTTACGAGACGGTAGAGACCCTCCCCTCAGAGCGCTGTATCGATCGTGTACAGTAGACGAGCAGCGAGACATCGGCCACGATGATTGACGTGACATTCGTCTGTCGGGCGGAACGCAGCGATGCTTTCACAGAGTGGGTCGACCCGCCCTTACCAGTGCTTATGAACACGGCCGATCGTTTCAGGAAACGACGACGGATGCCCTCCATCGCTCACCACAGTCGAGGGACTTCTTCCGGAGTCACCGGGTTCCTCCCTATCCTGATCGTCAACCTGATCCCGCTCGTCGGTGTGCTCCGCCTCGGCTGGGACCCTGCGACGCTCGCCGTGGTGTACGCGGTCGAAGTTGTGCTTTCGATCCCGCTAGCGGGCGTAAAGGCACTGTTCGCGGCCCGACCGCCGCCCGAAGACCGTGAGTCGGGCGTGATAAGCGTCACCGAAGCGCCGCTGGCGAGCAAGCGCGGTGCGGTCCGTCCGGTTACGTGGCTGCCCCCCATTCACCTTCGGAACATCCCGTTCGCAGCGGCGGTCTGCGGCGCGGCCGCGTGGATCACGCTAGTCGTCGGCGTCGCGTTCTCGCAGGAGTTCAACGTGCCGGCCCTGTTCTCTCGTCCGGCGGTGCTCGCGTCAGGGCTCGCGCTGGTCGCAGGCCAGACGATCGATATCGCCCGGGACTATGTCGGCCGGCAACGGTACGCAGAGACCTCGCCGTATGCGGTCGTTGAGACCCCGATGAGGCGGGCGTTCTTCCTCGTGTTCGCCCTGTTCGCGCTCTCGCCCCTCAACGCGGCGGGGGGCGGGGTCGCCGTGCTCGCTGCGTTCGTCGTCGTCAAGCTGCTCGTCGAGTGGTCGTCGTTTCGGGCGACTCACGGCGATGATGCCTCCAGCAGCGGCCGGGTCTCCAGCTGGCTCGCCGGTCCAGCCGACTCCCCAGACCAACCGGAACCGATCAGGGTTCCCGACGCCGAACCCGGTGCCCAAGTTCCGGCTCATTGTCGGACCACCGTCGTCACCGCGGTCCTCAAAACGCTCACCAGTGTCGCTCCGGTCTACGCGACTGGCTTCTTTGTCGTCTGGATCGCCGGGCTTGGGCTGTTCGTTGGCGACGCTCCCGGCGCAGTCGTCGTTGGGTCCGGGGTCGCCGTGTTTGCGATCTACCTCGGCGCGCTCACCGTGAACGCGGCGGGGTTTGCGCTCACCTATGCACCGGTCGAGTATCGGCGGTACGGGGACCGGCTGATTGCGTACGACACGTGGCTTGACGAGCCGCAGTGGGCGGCCTCCGTCGACCGCCTCCGCGATGCGAGCGTGGTCCACACCCGGCTCCCAGACCGCGCGTTCGGCACGCGGACTATCGAGCTGACCACCGGGTTTGGTGACGACGAGACGGAGCGGTCCGTCGGCCCAGTCGCCGACGGCGAGGCGCTCGTCTCCACGTTCGATCTACCGGTTCGATCCACCGATCTGCCGCCGATGGATCGGCGAATCGCCGTGGTCGCGGTCGGTGTCGGGAGTGCTGTCGGTGTCAGTGCGGTTGCGTGGCTCGTGGGGCCGTGGCGATCGTCGAGTGGTCTTGTGCAGGGTATCGTTCTGTTGCCGTTCCTCGTCTGGTCGACGTGGTTGTTGTGGCGGCGCGCGTACACCGAGCCGGAGTGACCGGTTCGGTTAGAACCCTCACAAAGAACATATTCCCTCCGTTGCGGTCAATACAAATACCTACTCTAACACACGTTCACTCTCGGTCTTTCTCTGTTCCGGTTCTTCCGTTTCGATGAGTTGATCGAGACGTCGCTCAAATGCTTCGTCGTCAATTTCGCCCTCCGCGTATCGTCGTCGAAGCGTTTCAATCGGTGTCTCATTTGCGTCGTCTATCTGCTGGTCGTCCTGTGGACTGGATGCTGGAGCCGCATTCGCCTGACGGACGACACCTAGTGTTAATTGTCCGGATATTCCGAGTATTACTGTACTGACCAAGAGAAACAAGAGGCCTGCCGCAACGTTTCCACTCAGTCCGATAAGTCCGAGCACAAACGCGGGGACACCGAGCAAACCGCCGATGATAGCAATCGCAGTTCGACCAGCGGGGCTCTGGGGGGCATAGCGGTGGACCAATTCGTACACAATACCTCTATGACCATTTTGCAACTTAAAAATCGCGGAAGTGGGACTGAACCCCTCTAGAAGATGTATATCTGCTTGGTTAGCGGGACAGAATACTAGCGAGTCAGCATACACGTTCTATCGGTTAGTTCTGGATTTAGATGGAGAAAAAACGGAGTTTCCGTGCGATCTACACTCTCTGTATCTCGCACCTCACTACTGACAGAAACTGAGGAGATCTCGTGAGCGCTGCTGAATACAGTGCGCAAGTCGGTCACTCGACCCCGCTGGTCTCGATGTTAGATTCATAGCGTTCTCAGTCTCAACAAAAGCAACTGTATATACTTCTTTAGTTCAAAATAAGGCCGAGTGTCTTACTAAATATCACATAGATGACTAGAGTTACCACAACCCGACTTAGAATACCGAGTCCAAAGAAATCGGCCACAAGAAAACCAAGGACGACGGTGAAAACCACCGCAAGATAGGTGGCCCACCCCGGAAGTGTCTCGGCTATAGCGTCGCGCATATTCAACTGTCTAATGTATGTCTGTGATACGACCTATATCCTCCGGAACAGACAGCGGTGCGAGATTGAAGCAGTAAATGCGCACTACCTGAGGGCTTTTTCGTCACTGGTCGAGTGAAACAAACATCAATGGCTTGCTGAACTCACCCTCTGTATCTCGCACCTCACTACTGACAGAAACTGAGAAGATCTCGTGGGCGCTGCTGAATACACTGCGCGAGTCTGTCACCCATCTACAGACTGGGTGGTATGACGGTTGTACAACCACCATGGATTCTACTACCCCAGATCGAGGGTCACTACTGCGACCAACAATCTGCTTCCTATGAGCGTACTCGAAACGGATAGTCAGATCTATCCCGTAACCGACAAAGTAGTCCAATCCTCAGATATCACATCTGTTAAGTACATATCGATAAAATTACAAAATATGACCAAACAACACATTTTCACTCAGATGATTCTCGAACGAGAGGAGCCAGCATTGTTTATCAATCCTCGCTCTGAACAAATCGCAGCCTTCGCAGAGGAAGCAATAAGGGGTGAAGACCAGCCCAAGGTCCGACTGCTCGCAGACTCAAATGAAATCAAAGACGCCCTCTACAGCTTCCTCACGGCCTCAAAGATCGCCGAACTCATCCACCGAGAGCAACTCAGTCTCCGAACACTCACGGAGCCAGTTCAGAATACTATCTTCACAACCGAATCTGAGACTGTAGTTCCTGTGATGGACAACCACAGTATTTCGAGCTCGGACCCCGAGCTGGTCTCATCAGTCTACGGTGAGTTCGACTCCAGATTCGAAGCCGCAGAGCAGTATCACCTCCGGACACCTGCCCTCTCAGTAGTGAAAGAGACGCTCCGAGAAGAGATCGGCGACGATATCGCAGCCGACCTCGACGAAGTCCTCGCACACGCTGATGAGATTTCCAACAGCAACGAATACCTCAGTATCGTCGAGATCATGCTTATTCTCGCAGCCCGCAACGAGGTCCTCCTCTACGACATCTCGAAGTGGGGAGAAGATACGGGTATCGCTTCGAAAGCGACCTTCTCACGGGCCAAATCAGCACTCGAAGATGCTGACCTCATCGAGACTGAAAAAGTCCCGCTAGATATCGGTCGCCCCCGACTTCGGCTTATCGCAACTGACGAGCTCGCGACAGCAGACCTGAAGACACTCTCCACCGAGATCCAGTCTCTGCTGTAGCATCTGCCCCACGATAGCCCGACTATAGAGACGAAAATACGGTACTTCTCCGACTCAAGCGTGAGATGAAGCAGTCAAAATCACTGCGGAGAGGGTGTAAAACGCATTCTATAACACGCAGTCACCAGATCAATAGTATTTCAAAACTCGACTACGAAAATTGCGACATGTACGATCTTACTGGCTTTCAGCGCGATCTGCTGTACGTAGTTGCCGGACTTGATGACCCCCACGGACTCGCGATCAAAGACGAGCTCGAGGACTACTACGAAAAGGAAATCCATCATGGTCGGCTCTATCCAAATCTCGATACACTCGTTGAGAAGGGACTTATCGAGAAGAGCCAGCGCGACCGCCGGACCAACGAGTACAGCACTACTCGCCGGGGCACTAGAGAAATCGAAGCTCGGACTGAATGGGAAGCCGGGTATATTGACCACGACGGGTGATCGAACTACTGTTCGAGGACTGTATTTCACGTCCCTGGCTCTGTTGAGATCTTCAGCAGGAGATATGTTCCAGGCCGATCACGGTCAATACAGAGAATTCACCGACCGGCTGTTTCAGGGGCTGTGTTGGATCGCTGTAAGGCGGAGAGATTCACTGTTTGACGAAGCGTTTGATGTTATAGACGACACACATCAGCGCGATTTCGCGGAACTCACGGAACCATGACCGCGCTCGCACGGCGCAGCCGAGCGAGCGCTTCACAGCCGAGTTCACGGTTTCGGTCATAGAGCGTTGATTGTAGCGATTATCGTCGATTCTGGCGTTGTGTGCGTGGTCGTACGGTGCGAAGATGCGGTGCTTGATCAGCGGCCTGATCCCGAGATCGCGTAATCCTTCGCGGAGCGATTGCTTGTCGTAGCCTTTATCGGCCGCGAGAGACCGCAGACCGCCCGCGTTCCGGCGGGCGATCTGCTCTGCGAGGTCCGTGTCACTTCCTTCCCGATTCGTTGAGCAGTGAACGTCAATGACGGCTTGCGACGCTGTATCGGCGAGTTTCGTGACTTTCAACTTCTGAACGCGGTAGCTGATTCGCTGGCAGTAGTGGCGGCTCGCTGGTGAGCGGTCGTAGAACGTGGCGTCGATCGCGGCGTGTTCAGAGAGATCGTGCAGCTGCGCCGACTGGCGCAGCAGCACTCGACAGACGCTCATGCTGATCCGGTCGAACGCTTTACACAACGTGGACGGCGCAGGGAGATCGGCCGCGTTGAGGCCGATCTCCCCGATTATTTGTGACATCTCTTTGAGCAGGTCGATCGTCATGCGGTACGACAAATCGAGGTAAATCCGCAGACAGTGAAGGGAAACGAGTGCGTAGTCGGCGAATCCGCCGCCCCGGACGGTGGCGGCGGATTCACCTCCATCGCCAGTAACTCTTTGAGCNAATCGAGGTAAATCCGCAGACAGTGAAGGGAAACGAGTGCGTAGTCGGCGAATCCGCCGCCCCGGACGGTGGCGGCGGATTCACCTCCATCGCCAGTAACTCTTTGAGCAACCGGTACAACCTCCCCGATGAAGCGGGAGATTTGCGTCATGGTCGACGGAACTCTCCCGCTTCAACTCCTTTGATTTAGCGGCCTACCTCGCCTCCGTATGGCGATTCAACACAGTCGGTTGAAGCTACCGCAGTCTCGGTCTTTGGCTCGCCGCCGACCGGTTTCAGACGAACCCTCGTGCGGTTGAAGCTTGACTGACCGCGTCTCGGCGGAACTCCTCGGGGCGGTCTCAGACGAACGCTCGTGCGGTTGAAGTATGGTGCTGGTCATGGGTGCGATAGCGCTTGTGGTGTTTCAGATGAACTCCTCGTGGGGTTGAAGCACGATCACGAACTCGATGGCGACCCCGTTCCGGCGTTTCAGACGAACCCCTGTGAGGTACACTTCATTCAAATCTACCGAAGGACTGCCTCCCATATTAGATCGAGATCTGAACAGTTGAAGTTGTGTTGTAAGAACAACAACGTAGCCCACCGACATAGTTCGAAAGGGTACCGCAATAGTGAACCAACGTATCACACCGATATCCAGTATCCAGAAATCTCTTCAAGACCTACGCGGGTATCGAATCAACGGTCGTATCGTCGAAAACTCCGGATAATACTATAGAGGTACATCGTACCACAAGCATTATCACGAGTCCACTTCGTATGTAGCAGCATGGAAGAAGACCCCTTGGAGCGTATGCGTGAGCTCCGTAAAGAAAACAAGGAGATTTACGCCGAAATGGGGAAAGTCGGTTCGGGACACGCTACTGCGGAGGATTAAATCAGCTACCGCTATCGTTCGACGCGTCTTTTTCAATTCCGTTTAATACCTCTCGTGCTGTTTCCAGTACTTGATCTAATGTTTCTGTAGGCGGATCGTGTGGTCGGCGCTCTTCTAATCCCGGACAGAGTGTGTGAGTAAAGTATCGGTGCCAGACGCTGAACAGTTCATCTTTTGCCCACAACGTGTTGTATCGAACGTCAGATTGGAACGTTCGAGTATATTTTGAATGAAGAACAAAACGAGGAATAGACGGGGTGATAATTCGATCACTCGGACCGTCAGACTGTTCAACAAGATATTCAAGCGAGTTTGTCGCAGTTCGGTGGTTTGCGTCGGGAAAAAGGTGGAGCCCGACAATTGCTCGAATCCAGTGAGCGCATGCTTCGGGAAGCGGTGCGGTGGTGGGAAACTCCCGGATCAAGCGGCGGATATCTGAGTCTATGACATTAGAAATCCGCTGTTTTGTCAGCCCCGGTTCGTTTTCTCGTACCTCTCCGTAGGTAGAGCCTGGTTCCTCGTAGAACTCTTTGTTGAGCTGTTTGATTACCTGAGCGTTGACGGAGCCGAAGTCACGAAGCCGCCAGTCGTCTGCTTGGAATGCGTCCGGAGATATCCCCTCAACATCAAGAATATCGTTCTCTATGTGTTTCTCAGGCGGATCTCGGAGAAGTCTTGAGCCATAGGAGTTCTCCTGATAGGTTTCCAGCCCTATTTGAGTGACAGCACCGATACGTTCGAGATCACGGAGTTGTAGACGAAGTACGTTCTCCCGAAAGCGATCCTGTGCCAGCCGGTGTGGAGTGACGTGGGTTTTGTCTTGGAGGGCTTTGAGGATGTCTAGATCAGAGAGGTACATTGGGGCGCTCGGATCGATGAAATCCCGGTACGAGTGTGTTCCAGTGATTTCATCCGGCATATCAGAACCCCGTCCACTCCTCGGGCCGCGTAGCGTAGCTCGGCCGAAGCGCCGGCAGCGGCCGAACAAGATCGGCGTTCACGTGGCCGTCGAGATACCCCGCGCCCCACGTCGTGATCGACCAGTAATCGTCGAGATCGCCGCGATCGTGTGAGGTGATCCAGCCAGCCTTCGCGAGGACGCGGAGCCAGGTGCGAACGAGCCGCTGCTGGAGATGGAGGTCGTGAGCGACTTCCCACCACGACGACGCCCCCTCACGGTCGAGATACTCAAGGATGCGATCGTCCTCGCTGACCATCCAGTTCGCGGATTTTTTCATGTTACACCTGTGCGCTTTCGTCACCGTTCTCCGAGTGCCCGTTTATATCGTCGACGGCTAACTCTCCATCAAGATACTTCTCCCCGTCAGGTGTTGTGACGTAGATACCGTTTCCAAGAGCCTCAAGAAGCCCATGTTCGGACAGCTTTTTTAGACGTTTAGAGACCTGTGACGCAGATATGTGGATGTAGTCGTGTTCTGAAAGAGGAGTTGGAGATCCCGAGCCTTCGTCCCGGATCACTTCCAGTATTCGGTCATCCCAGATAGTCATCCAATCAGCGCTTTTCCTCATGTTCATGAGATGTTACGGACGCATAATCGTTTCACCGAATTAGTTATATGGAAAACATCTGGTTGGGCATGAATCTCCATTAACTTTATAACATTAGAATTCGTTGACGAAATTACGGGGCCCGAGTGACGAACCCTCGGCTCGCGATGAAATGTAGGATCCCGGCCGCAGTGCTGGCACACTCGGCCGGGTCGGGTTCTGTGTTGGGCCACAGAACCATGCTGACGATGGCAACTGCGGGGCATAAGCCCTGCGCGGCGACCGAGGAACCGAGCGGACATAACAACGGCGACTGCGAGATCTGCGGCGACCCGGCCGATGGGTTCTGCGCGCAGGTGAAATGCCACCTGTGCGCCGACTGCGCGGCGAAGCCGCTCGCCGCGCGCCGCGATGCAGGGGTGCGCGATGCGTAGCGCCGCCGCCGACCCGGAACGCGCCGGCGACGAGCCGACCGGGCTCGCCGACCTCACCGCCTTCCAACGCGATCTCCTCTGGGCGCTCTCCCACGAGAACGCTCGGAAAGGGACGGCCCTGAAGACGGACCTTGCCGACTACTACAGCGACGAGATCAACCACAGCCGCCTCTACCAGAATCTCGACACGCTCGTCGAGTGTGGCCTCGTCGCCAAGCGGGCACGCAATCGGCGCACCAACGAGTACAGCCTCACCGAGGCGGCCCGCCGCGCCCTCGAAGCGCGCCGCGCGTGGCAGGCGGAGGGGGATGCCACGTGATTCGCACCCGCCCACCGTATATCCGTTTCGACGCCCGCGAGACCCTCACCGGCGAACTCAACGAGATCACCGTTCAACAAGCGGCGGAGGGCCGCGTATGATGAAGAAGCTCTGGCGGTGCCGCCAGTGTGACCGACTCGTCAACCGATTCGTGAACGGGTGGGTCTGCCCGCGGTGTGGGTGGTACTGTGGCCAATCGATCGCGAGCGTGAATCGGGGGCCATGAGTCGAGACAACCAGCAGCCCGCCGACGCACCAACAAATCCCGTCACGAACGACACCATCGCAAGCCTCGATCAGCTGTCGCTTGCGTCCACGTCAGGGGCATGTCAACACTGCGGGCGCTCGTTCACCGAGGGCGATGAGATCGTCGCGTACGTCTCTAAGCCGGCCGAGAAGCGAACCCACGAAGTTGGCCATTGCGTCTGCGCGCACCGTGAACACCGCCAGCAGGAGGTGTTCACCCTCGGTGTCTACGAACTGCTGGTCGCCGGACGTATCGGACTCGCCTCAGACGCCGCGACCCAATCCACATGGCCGATTCTCGTCGAGCCGGTCCCACTCGGTGTGAGCGCGCCAGCGACGACGACGATCCGCTGGCTGCCGCCCGAGACACCACTCGCCGAGCAGGTCACGCCGACAGCGACCCACCGGCAGCGACGGCGCGACGCTCGGGCGCAGGTGACGGTCAGTTCCCCACTAACGACGGAGGGGGATGACTAATGCGGTCACCATCCCGCACCGAGGCCGCGCAACAACGACGGCCCAAGCACCACCGAACGCGTCCGTCCACCCGACCATCAACAACGGACCTGGACATTACCCTCGCGACGATCGCACACCTTCGGCGGGCGCTTACCGCGAGTACCGCCAGTGACGCAGCCGGCGTGACGGCGGCGCTGTTCCGAGCGACGCGGACTATCGACGAGACACACCATCCAGACATCGCGGCCGCAGTCCGGATTGCCCGTAGTGTCGATCCTGTCTCGCGAACAGTCCGCCAGTACATCCGAGAGCTGCTCCGGCGGCTCGTCGCGGTGGTCAACTGCTGGGAGCCATCCAAGTGATGCCAGCAGACGAGCAGGCCCGCCGCGGGCACGCACAGCCCGCCGGCCAAGGCCACGAGCGTGGCGTCCATCTTGTGGGCCCAACCACACAGTATGACGCCGCCGGCAGCCGCTGTGGAAGCGTCTCGCCGCGGCTGACCGAGTGGATACCCGAACTCCTCAACCAGCTTCGTGAGGCGAGCACAGAAACAGTCCGAACCCAGACACCCCACAGCGACCCGTGGCGGGCGAGTACGTCACTCCTCGATACCACCCTTCCGGAGTGGAACTCCCTCGAGAACACGTGGGACGATGCGACCGCCGAGGCCGTCGCGTACACGCAGGCGATTACCGAGTTGGCGCTCGTCGACGGCGACACCGAGTCGTCATACCACACGCAACGCCACGACGAATTACGCGACACAGTTCATACAGTCGGCACCGGCCGCGGCGCGGTCAACGCCGGGCTTGGCTCACTCGCAAAGGGACCAGTCGCGCTCCACCGCGAGTTCGACGCGACTCCCCGAGCGATCACCCTCGCACTCGATGGCCCAGCCTGGACCGATCTCACCGACCGCCGAACTGGCGTCCGCGCGCTCGCGACCATCGCCGTGCTCGCAGCCGGGTTCGACGTCCGCGTTGTCGTCTCCCCAGCGCTCCAGCGGCACCTCACCAGACGGTACCCCCAATGGTGTGAAATCCACCTCGATCTTACCCATGGCCGGGATCGGTCCCACCCTCACCCCCACCGCGGGCAGTCCCACGAGCCGACCACCGACGAGCGCCACCCCGCCTGGCAAGCGCTCGATGGGCTCGAACACACACCGGGGAAACGACGCCTCCTCACCAATCTCGACGCTACCACTGGGCGAACCTACCAGGATCTCGAACACGATCATGCGATCGACATTGAAGCAGGGACGGTCAGCCGGTACGTCCTTGATCTCGAGACGCGTGGGCTCGTCGACGTCGACCGTCGAGGCACTCACCACAGCGTCACACTCTCTGAACGCGGTCAGACGGCCGTGGCTGGGTATCTCGACGCTGCCGGCGACCTCGTCCATCCCGAACAACGCCGACTGACTGACGATCTTACTGCGACCACTCACGATGTCACAAGTACAGTGTCGCCCCGCCGGGGGGATCCCACAGGTGACACCCCACCCTCACTCGAGGAGTGGCTGGCGGCGACGGGTGACCCCGACGCCGACGGAGAGTTCGTCCAGTGGCTCAGGGGGCCCGACACCGTCAATGAAACCCACCTACACGACCGGTTCACAACCCCCGCCGAGGACGATAGCGTCACGCTCGTCGATGACACCCCAACGCCATTCAATGACGGCCGGGTTGGGTATCTGAGCCACACCTCCGGCGAGGCGCAGGTCGTCCTCCAGTGGGGTGGGCCCTTAGCCACCCTGGGACGTCTCGCGGCTGTCTTACTCAGCGATAAGGCGCTCTCGAAGATCCTGACGCCGTCGCGATTTGGCCGCGCATTCGAAGCAATCCACCGTGGTGATCTCGAACAAGACGCCCCACGAGTGCTGTGTCGTGGCCACCAGGTTGGCTGGTACAGCGAAGACGAGCACACATATGCGGCGTGGCGTGAGCGCATTACGACTGTCCGCGATACGCTCCTCGCTCGTGTCGCCAAACACACGAGCAGTACCAATAGTGCCGCCCGAAGCGAACTCTTCGAAGACCTCCACGGGTTGGTCGCCTCGGCTACCCACCTGTATCACGCGATCGGCGTTGATTTGACGACCACAATCAGACTCCCGGACACCGCGGCGCTCGCACGAAACTCGACGCAACGCCGGCAGCTCTGCACGTTCCTCGCGAAGACGGTGCCCAAACAATCCGTCTACGGAGTTCACTCGGGATACCGCATGTTGTTCGAAGAGCGCCCGCCCAAACTGCGGCGGCGGCTTCCCTACGACGTCGAGCCTGACGCGACGATGGATCTGACGATGTCGTGGGTACTTGCGGGCCCGACGATCACCGATCTCCGCGATGTAATCCAAGAGGCACTCACCACAGAGCTCACCGCCGTCCGAGAGGCGATCGCTGAAGGAATCGAAACCGCCCCTACTCTCTCGATCCCGGTCGTCGACGGGACGACCTACCCCGCCATCCGGCGGGTGATTGACGAGATTGCGATGACCCACGACGCCCAGTGGACACCCCGCGAGCGACAGCGGCTCGTGCGGCTCTGTCTCCGCTCGTTCGGCCCGGCGGACACCACGCGCCGTGCGTGCCCGTACGACGTCGTGGTGAGCCTGCTGCGCGCGCTGAACGAGTCCCACTCCCCGACCGTGGCTGCGGTTGAACGCGCGGCGGCGACGCTCTCTGTCGCGCGGTTCCGTCCCGATCTCGTGCCAACGGCGACGGCGCTGTATGCGGCCCTGCTTCGAGCCGACGAGCCGCTCGGCCGCTCAGCGTTACTCGAGCGGGCCGACATTGCGGCCAGTAGCTATGATCGCCGGATTGGCACTGTCCAAGCGCTTGACCGAGTACAGGCCGTCCAGATAGATGGCCACCGACGCTGGGTCACCACCGACGAACCCAGTCACCCATCACTACAGCCGTCGCCGTGCCTCGGTCACCCCCATTCCTGGCTCCCGCTGTTGACGCATCGCTCACGAACACATTCAATCGCTCTCGCCCCTACCCTGTGGGTTCCACTCCGAGTCGGCTGGCGACACCCACATCGAATCCCCACGTGGGATCAACACGCCCCGACTGTCACCTCCCTTGACACCGCCCTTCCGGTGAACCAGTGGGGACCGCGCCGGGAGGACTGTACCGCAATCACCGACGCACCAACTCATCACAGCCACCGACCAGCCGCAGCGCTCGAAACCATCACCGATGAACCACGCATGACACCACAATACTACGCACCGACCGCATCGCTTCTCGACCACCTACGTCCTCTCTTACCACGGGGTGTGTCCCAATGAGGCACCCAGCAAGCGATCGTACAACCGACGCCATCTGCGAGCGCCAGCTCACCAAAGAGGAGGTACAAATCCACGTTACCCTCTGTGAAGGGGGCCGTTCCAAACTCACACCCGGCGTCGAACAGCGGAATCAGCGCCTGTGTCTCACCGTGTCCACTAACGATGCGTAACGCCACAAGTACACGACCGAAGATTATTCGAGTAATCGACAAGTACGACCTCGACGGCATTGGCGACGAAATGGTTGCGGAGTGGACAAAGCCCGAGAGTACCCGACGCTCTTGTCGTGAACTCGCGGAATTCTTCAACATCCGTGTACTCGATGCAGCACTCCGCGAAGCGGGTATCATCTGGGATAGATCACTTGTAGAGGAGTGTACTGCGATCATCAAAGACAGGGATAAATCGCTGACAGGATTTGATCTCGATAGTAGGGGAGTAGACATCGACGAAGTCGGCGAAGACATGGTTTCATATCAATCAATATATACGTATCTGACAGAGTATCGTGATACTGAGTACGAGCGTGAGATCAATGATATCCACTCACGAGTTAAGAGTTTAGGACAGATCGAGACAAAGGCAGAAACGATTGCTACGGGGATTATCTCACGGTCTGTATCCCACAACCAAGTATACGGAGCAGAGCCTCAAATAGAGGTTACGACGGAATGTATTTGTGAGACATGCGGGAGCAACACCGAGATGTCGGTGTATCTTCAGAACGGTGGCTGTCCTGCCTGTAGTCAGTCGCGTTAATTTCGCTCATTCTTTTTTGTAATTCTATTGAAATACTTAGTGAGTGGTGGTCTCTCGGAGACTTGCCGAATTCAGCGCGGGGAGGGTGTCAAGGTGATGACGGCGCTGTATCCCCTCCCTGCTCGCTCCCTTCGGTCGCTCGCTGAGGAAAGGGACTTAGCCCCTATCTTCAGGTGAAGTGGGGTAGTTCATTCTTCTCTGGCACGACCGAAGAAAGCGAGTGCTGCGCCAAGGAGTGTAATATTTTGAAGGAACGATGTGAGTTCCCCACCGCGCTCTTCCTCGTCGACTGCCCAGAAGTCGTGCATGAGTGGCGTCACACCTATCAAAAACGCAGCTACAGCGCTCGCAGAGAGTTTTGGAGCCTTCCACACGCTAATTCCGAGACCACCACCGAGAAGAAGACCACTACCTGCCGGCACAAGTGTCTCTGCCTCAGGCACCCCTTTTGCATCGGCGTATGCAACCCGCCCATCAAGATTCGTGAGATTCCGTACGGCAAGCGCTACAAGGCCAGATCCAAACAGTACTCGGCCAAGAAGAGCTGGTTTTTCTGTGCTGTCGGTGTCTGTTTTAGACATTACCAGCTGGTAAAATAGCCGGTGATATAAGACACATGATCATCGTATGAGGCGGATTTGTTACACATCTCTATCAAATATAGTAATACAGTCAAAACCCATATCAACCCCGATAGACGCCTCCCGATATGGCCGCAGCCACAGACAACGACCAGCTACAAGAGAGTAGCGCCGAATCTGGCGGGGACTTCTGGCGACAGTCGTTCGAGCAGTTCATCGAGGACCTTCCTGAAGCAGCATTCGTCGTCGACGCCGATGGTGACATCACCCAGTGGAACACCGCAACAGCCGACCTCCTCGGCCTTCCCGCAAGCAAAGCCGTCGGCATGAACGCATACGATGTCTTCGGCACTGAAGGCGAAGATGAGACCCTTGCCGAAGAAGTCCTCCGTACTGGAACCCCCATCCGTGAAGACCAGTTCCGATCCGCAGAACGACCGGACGGCACGAAAGCACATGCGCGCGCGATTGGAACCCCGATACAGGCACCCACTGGCAAGGTCGTTGGGGCTGTCGAGTTGCTCTTCGACGTCACCACCGTCGTCGAACAGCGGGAGACGCTCGCCGACCTCCAGGAAGAACTCTCGGACAATGTCGAGACGTCCATGGAACAGCTGAGCGAGTCGACAACCGAAGTTGCGAATCGCTCGAATGAAATCAGCCAGCTCGTCGACGAGCAGGCAGCCGAGCTCGAGAGTACCCAAGGCGAGATCTCCGGATTCAGCGCCACTATCGAAGAGATTGCGTCCAGTGCCGAGGAAGTCAGCAACCAAAGCGCGGAATCGAGAACCCTCGCCGAAGAGTCCGTCGACACCGCGGGGGAGGTTATCGACCAAGTGGACGACACAGCCGAGAAGTCAGCTTCGGTCGCAGACGACGTCGCTGAGTTGAAAAACGAAATCGAACAAGTCGAAGAACTCGTCGGCGTGATCAACGATATCGCCGAGCAGACAAACATGCTCGCGTTGAACGCCAACATCGAAGCGGCACGCAGCGACAGTGACGGCTTCGCGGTCGTCGCCGACGAGGTGAAGAACCTCGCCAATCGCTCACAAGATCAAGCTGACGAGATCGAAGAAATCGTCGCAAGGATCAAAGAGAAGGCTGCTACGGCGACTACCGAAGTAAGAGCAGGAAACGCCGAGATCCAGTCCGCGAGAAACGACATCCAACGCCTCCTCGAAAACCAGAAACAAATCCTTGCTGCGGTTGAGCAAACCGAAAGCGGGATCACCGAGATCGCAGACGCAACGGATGAGCAGGCGAGCGTGGCTGAAGGGATATCGAGCGCTGTCGACGATGTCTCTGAACGGGCTGCCCTCGTGAGTGAAGAAGTCACAGAGATTGCGGACGAAAACGACAATCAAACAGAGATGGTCGCGGGGCTAACCCGGCAGGTCGAACAAATTGACCGCGAACTCGCTGAGGTCATGAACACGTCTGTCTAAGGTGAAGTACCTCGGGGACAAGCCCCGAGGCTTCACCGTTTTGTCTGTATCGTCTAGAAACGGACGGACAGACGCAGGCGAATTTAATTCCTCCCGACCTCGTGTATCAGCACTCGGCTGGAATTAACACCCGAACGCCCGATTGCGTCCGTGGGAGTCGGTCGCTCCACCACGACCCGATAGTGTCCGTCTCACCGTGTCGAAGACACGGGTTTTGAGAGACACCACATTTCCATATCGTGTCTCAGTCAGCATTGGATTAAGATCTTTAATCCGTCTTTGGAGTTTCCCTGACTGTATCAATAGCTTCGTGTCATTTGATTGTAAGGGTATTGGTCGGCTTCACCCTCGGGGTCAAGCCCCGAGGCACTCGCCTTGTTTATTTGTAGACATCCCGTGATCGGACAGACGAACAGTCTCATCCCACGTTTCCGCTCTAGTTCGCTGACGGCTCTTTCCGTGGGAGTGAGATGCTGACGACAGTTCCAGTCACCTCATTTTCGCCAAACTGGACACGACCGCCGAGGAGATTGGTTCCCCACTTGATGATCCAGAGCCCGAGCCCACTCCCATGGTGAAGCACAGATTCGGTTCCCTCAGAAAGTACGGATAGTTCGTGCTCGGGTATCCCCGGCCCGTTATCGCGGATTTCGATCTGTATCTGCTCGTCTACGCTGGCAACAATCTCAACATGTGGACTGTCACTGTCGTTGTGTTCAGCAGCGTTTTCGATAGCGTTCGAAAGCACCGGACTAACGAGCACATCGACGGCTACATTCTGGTCAGGACACTGTAGCTCAAATGTAACGTCCGGAAAGCGTGATCTGACCTCCCTCTGTTGCTCTTCAAGAATCATTTCTATCGATCTGACATCGGATTCTTCCCGGGCGCGACTGAAAAGCCGGATTGCCTCGCGACCTTTCTGTCCTAACTCATCGATTTGAAGTGCGCTTTGTTTTACGCGCTCGGCTGCTTCCGTCGGCAGGTCCTCGCTATACCCAAGTATCAGGTTAGTTTCTGTCTTGATGTTGTGGCGAAGCACGCGATTGAGAACTTGTAGACGCTGTTCTTGGCGCAAGAACTCAGTCACGTCCTGTAACGTCACCATGCTCCCAATGACCTGCCCTCGCTGTGTGGTAATCTCGACAGTTTTGATCTTGAAGTCCCGCTTACCTGAGTGGGTTTGTATCGTAAGGAAGTCTTCAAATACTCCAGAATCTGGAAATGCCTCGTACTTAGGAATCGTCTCTGGCGCAGACGACCCGAGCAGTTCGTCTCTTCGCACATTAAGCATTTCTAGTGCTGGACTATTGACATTAATCACGTTGTCATTCAAATCAAGAACAAGTATCCCCTCTTGGGTACTATCAAATACGAGTCTTTGAGCGGTAGTGTTCGGTGCCGGATTCGTTCGCAGTAAACTGTACCGTCGAATGGCGGTCAGGTAGATGACGCCAGAAACTGAAAATGCGACTGGTGTCGGGTCAATAGGCGTTCTAAGCACGTTTATGAGGTAGCATAGGTTTATACCCCAGGGAATGATCAACGCCCCAATCAGCGTATACGCCTGCTTCCGAAACGCAGCCATCTGGCTCAGGGCCAACCGGACTAACAGGGCACTACCCGCGGCACCCAGTAAATACGTATAACCGGCGGCAATCCAATACCAGATACCCCCGCTGTCGTTCTGGGCGACGCTGAGATCCGGAGCTTGTGCGATACTGATCTGTAGAAGTTCCTGAGCCGGCCCGAGAATGGATAAAATCACGGTTACCACCGGGACGACCGCAAGCGCTGAGACATATCTCCACTTCAAAAAACGATCGTGACCGGTGTATGATAACGCAAACAGCATCCACCCGAGTGGGATTGCGACGACGCCGATCCACATCATGTACATCCAGAATAGCTTCGCCTCCACAGCAGGTGCCCGGAGTCGAAAAATAAGCATAAGCGACCAGAACACCTGCCCGGCCAGCAGCAGTACGAGAGGTCTCGCCCCCGGAGATTGCCCCTCTCTCCACGCTAAAATAGCCGAAGCTGAGCCAAGAACGACGGAGATGTGTAACACAGACAGTAGAAAGATAGTATTTGACACAGTCTTACAAGGACATCTATGTATACTAACTTTATGTCTAAGAAATTTAATTTTCCACGCTCAATAAAAAGGAAAGTGCCGTGGATTACCCGAAGATAGCGATGAACAGTCCGCACGCCACGAACACGTAGTTCATCTCACCGAGCAACTCCAGGCGACGGTAGTCGTCACTACGCCCAATTCGACTATTAAGGAAAACCGCTAGCACTCGTCCAGCAAGAAGGACCAACGAAAAAAGTGCTGGGAGGAATCCGCTAAGAAACGCGCCAATGACGACGAGAATTGAGAGCATGTTAATGAGGTACAATAGATGCCGTGTCCGCTTGACGCCGACGACAGTCGGGAACGTTGAGACATTATTTTTGGCATCATCTTCGATGTCGCGGACGTTCGGAATTTCAGTGTTGACGAAAATATCGGCAAAGAAGTAAACCGCCAACACAATGGCAAGTGGCGTGATTGCGGCGTCGGCAAACACAATTGGCAGGACTACCATTGCTGTCGCCCACGCCAGTGCCACAAGCGTAGAATTAAGCACAAAGATGGTCTTCAGTCGCTGGACCGGCACAAGCGATCGTTCAGACAGATCTGCTACATACAAGATCCAAGTAACGCCTGGAACGAGGGTGACCGCAAGCGCAAGTGGGCCACCAAGCGCCGAGAGAGTAATTGCAAGTCCGTATGCTCCAGCAGACGTGATCGAAAGCAGACGCCTGTGTCGCCCGATGAACGCACTTCGCTCGGACGTCGCTTGTGGGTCGTATCGCACATCGCTGATTCTGTCACCGACGTAGACACCGTAAGCGACCAATCCAACGACGACGGGTGCCAGGGATGGCTCGAGCGACAAGATCACCATCGTGACAAGTGTTCCCGCGATCCCCATGCCTACAATATCGAGTTGGAGAAAAATACAGGCTTTTCGTATGCGATGCCACAGTTTGACCGATGGACGAAAACTGCTACCGGTTCCGGTAGATTGTCTACCGGAACCCGTCCGTTTTGGTTTTTTCTCTGACATTCTGTTAGGGACACCGCAAGAAAACCCGCTGTTGTTTCCTTGGGTGCCAGCTATAAATTGCTTCCAGCTGACAATAAAGATAGACAGAGACCGTTCGGCAGATGAACAGGCTGTCTGTGGGTTTCTCAACTTATAACTTTATTGATATATTGTGGTTGGGGTTCGTATCCCTCAGGAGAGATCAATATGAACAGGTTCAGTACCTCACAAAGCATCCTCAGCTAGCTGTTTCTGAAGCCTGAGTTCTGTGGCGGAGCGGTTGTGCTGGGTGGTCTTGACGA
>NZ_AOJN01000006.1 GCF_000337335.1 Halorubrum distributum JCM 10118
CTATCTTTCTTCGAGGAGAGAATCCCGCCGTTCACGGCGGGCGTGAATCCGACAACGCCTCCACAACCTACGTTCAGCAACAATACGGATATTTAACTAATAGTGTATCGTAGCATGACGTACACCGAGGCGGTCACACCGCCCACTCAAATGCACAATATCGGGACTCCGAGGCCCAGAACGTTCGAGACACACTCTCGAACCGCTGTGGTGTCTCGGTCAAGATAACTCCGAGTCCCCTGCCGGGATAGGAGTAACGGCGGTGTGGCCCCGCCATCGGCCTGTCATGCCGACAGGCCGTGAACCAGCAAATATCCCAACCCAGCGGTGTAGTGCCGTGGGAAGCCTCGCCGTTTACGGCGAGGAGGAGGTCACTNGTCATGCCGACAGGCCGTGAACCAGCAAATATCCCAACCCAGCGGTGTAGTGCCGTGGGAAGCCTCGCCGTTTACGGCGAGGAGGAGGTCACTGGTTCCGACGGCCACTGAAACATACTGTCTGACCTTGTTGTATGGTTTGTACCTATACACACAATACTGTCTGAACATATAAAAGCGAACACTGTTATATAGAATCGTGGGAATCGGCTGTTTGAGTAGTTTTAGGGGCCGGAGAACGACTCATCCGACCCAACAAGGGTGCGAACACGGCGCGCAAGAACCGTGGGCGGGAACTGTCCATACACTGGCCTTCGGACACACCCGAACGTTTCGACACTGGCGTGAATTGTCGCTGCCGGGCCGAGTTCCTGCTGGAGGATGTGCTCGTAGGCGGCGATCTGGAGTTCATACCGCGGTCGCGTTGCGTCGAGTGACTCATTCAGCGCAATTTTGAGATCGGCCAACTGCCACTCGCCTCCACCCAAATCGATGAGGATATCGGCCTCACCATGAACTTCTACCTCAACCTCTCCAGCAGTCACGAGTCCACTCAAATCGTGGTCGACATAGACAGCTTCTGCTGCTTGGATCTGGGCCCACAGGTCGGACTTGAGGAAGTCCGACACGACTGACACGTGGAAGAAGCTGACGAGGCCACCACGTTCGGTATCTGGCAGCATCTCGATCGACTGCGGCGTTATCTGTTCCATCGCGTGCTGAAGCGCGCTTTGGACGGGCTTGCTCCATGTGTCAATCTCGGTGGCCGGCACGTCCATCTCGATGAGGGTGAGTAAGGCCTCGTGGAGACAGGTTCCGACGGCCTCTGGCCCAAGCGTCTCGAACGTGATCGGGAGGTCGTCGGCCACCGCCTCAGTGTCGGTGTGAATCGGCTCGTCAAGGAGGTGGGCACCCACGGTGGCGTCGACGTCGTCAGTCAACGGATAGGCCGTACTCGGGTCGAGAAAGCGTGGGACCCACGACTCCAACTGGTCGCGTCGAGGCGCGACGGCACCCGTCACCGATAGCGGCGTGTCGTACGTCTCGCGTGTTACACTGCCGTCGACGTCATTTACACCGATCGTGAGATCGCCGGCACTGGACGGTTCGTCGATCGCATACGTGGCTGTCCGTCCAGGCGAAAACCCGAGTGTCTCAGACAGGGTATCGAGCCAGCGATCACGCGGCTGTGCCGTGCCGGGTAACGTCTTCGGAAGCGGGATGACGAGATGGTCACGTGCCCGAGAGAGTGCCACATACAGGAGTCGCCACGCCTCCGCACGCTCGTTGGCTGCGACTGACTGGAGCTGGTCAGGACCAAGCAGGTGCGGGCCCCCACCGGCGGCGTCGTCGAGCCAGTGCTCGGTCGCCCACCGCAACCCGACATCGCGTGATGCAGCACCCTGTTTATCGCGACTGTCACCGCTTGGCGTGTAGAGTCCCCCATCGAATGGTGGCAGTTCGATATCGGGTGCTGTCTCGACGTTCGTCGGCGGGGCCAACGCCGCAACGCCACCCTGCGTCATGAACCGCTGAGAGAACGGGCCGGTGTCCCAGAGCTTGAAGCCCGGCGTTGCAAGCACAATCACGTCGTCTTGATCGCCTTTGAGCCGATGAACTGTGCTAAAGACGACATCGGCATCGGTGGTCACACTCGGGATATCGGGCCCCTCGCTCGGGGCCGCCCGAAACGGCGCAAGCAGGTCACCGAGGGCAGCTGGTGGGTACTGCGTGTCAGCTTCCCAGTCGGCGACGGTGCTCGTGAGCGTGTCGAGCGCGGCTACTCGTTGTGCTGCCGGCAGCTCGGTGAACTGGTCGCTCGGGTCGGCTCGAAGCGCGAGTTGCTCGATGATGTCTTCCAGATACACCGACGCTGGAACGCGATGGAACCGGCCCAGCTGATCGCGAAGATCGCGCAGGCCACAGAGGATGTCTCGGGTTTCGGCGTCGAGGTCGTCGGCCGCACAGATGACATCAAGGTCGTACCCAGCCCGCTCGAAGCAGTCGTGGGCTGCTGTGAAATCGAACGGCGAGTCAGTCAACAACGCACGTGTCTGGGCCCGATCGGTCGGCGCAGTGAGCCAGTCACAGACGGCGAGGACCGCCTTGACCACGGAACACGCAAAGAGTCTCGAACTCGCGTTTTGGACGGTCAGTCCTTCGGCCTTGAACGCGTCTTTGTACGCGTCCATCCGCGTTCGCTTTCTGAAGACGACGGTTATCGACTGTGGCGACCCGGTCTCATCAGTCAATGTCCCATCAGCGAGGCCCTGTGCGATGTACGTCGCAAGGATGTTCGCCTCGCCAGCGCGGCCGTCGGGGTTGACCCACCGTGTCTTGTCGGGCGCTGCCCCACCGGTGAACGCGGTGACGTGGATGCTCGGGTCGGCGGTTGGATCCCGAGATGCGTCGAGGCCGGGGTAAGTCGCCGCAAAATCATTGAGCCCCCCGCGAGTTGGATCGTCAAAGACGGGCCGCATGATGGTGTTGATGCCGGCGGCGATGTCCGGGGTTCCACGATAGGTTGTTGCGGCTGTCACCGTCGCATGGGTGTCCCAGTCGATACCGAGATACTGGCCCTCGCGACAGGCGCTCGTGAACAGCGACGGATCGGCATGTCGCCAGCGGTAGATGCTTTGGAGCGTATCGCCACACGCGAGGACGCGCATCGAGGGAGTGACAAGCTGTGACAGCGCTGCGTGTTGGATAGTGGAGACATCCTGTGCTTCATCGATGATCACGCTATCGAGCCGCGCGTGGTACCGCTGACGAAGGGCTGTGTGCTGGTCGGTGGGTGGCCCATCGCCATCGACTGGCCAGTCACCCTTGAACACACTGGTGATGAAGAAGGCGACATCGGTGTGAGAGACCACGCCATACTCGCGGATCAGGGCTCGGTACTGCTCGCGGTAGGCTTCAAGCACGTCACCAAACGCTGTCAGCGTCGTGTCCCATGCGTCATAGAGACGCTGGTCAGCAGCCACAAGGTCGTCCCACTCCGCTGGTGAGAGAGCCGCGTCGGTGTCAGCTGCGGCGTCGGCGTCGACGATGTCTGCGATCGTCGCCACGATATCCGCACGACTGCTGGTTCGTCCGTCAGGATACACTGCCTCCTGTGTGGTACGGAGTTTGCGTTCGAAGGCGGTCGTGGTGAGTCGCTGATCGCGACAGTACTTGACGGCGTTAGCGAGCATCTCCGCAGGGGTGGCTGCCCAGCGGCCATCCGGGTATGCTGCTTCCAGTTCGGCTATCGCGTCTTCGTGGGCCGGATCGGCAGCGACAGCGTCATAACACGCGTTGTGAACCGTTTCCAGCAACGCCTTATTCCCGATCGATGGCGTCTCCTCGAACCCCAGGTCGGTGGCCAGCTTCCCGAAGACATCACGCAACACGCTGTCGACAGTACCGATGAACGGTGCGTGCCGGACCCGTGTCACGAGATACGCGACATCTGACTCGGTAAGTGACGCTGCCTCGGGGATCAACTCATGATTCACAATCTCCCGAATGTGTTCACAGACACCGGGTCCGATCGCGGCCGCCTCATCGGTGGTAAACGACATGACGGCCACGCTCTGGGCGGGAGTCTGGTCGCCACTAGCGTACCGCCGAATGATGGTTTCGGCCGCGATTCGCTGCATCGTCAGTGATTTGCCAGCACCGGCGACACAGTTCATGGTAAACAGTCCCGACTCGGCATCGACGAATCTGTCTCTGATCGTTGCTTGTGCGTTCCGGAGTATCCGTGGGTCGTCGTCGTTACTCATGAGGTGTCTTGGTGGGTGCTGGAACGGTATCTGTACTCGCAGAGAGGAGCGCGGCAATCGGCTCAGGAAGCTGCGGTGTCGTGCTCACCAGTTGGGTGCGGGCCTGCTCGGAGACAGTCTCCATCTCGAGTGACGCAAGAAACGGCGAGGGGTACACAACACCACCGTCGGCGGTCTGTGTGTACCGCGTCACGATCACGCCGCGCTCGGCGGCACGCATCGCATCGGCGAAGTGATCGCGATCACGGCCGTTTCCCCACGCGGTTCGCGGCGCAACGGTATCTGTCTCACCAGCCGCAGCGAGAACGGCTTCCTGGAGCTCTGTGGGAACGACGCTGTCAGTCTGGGCCGGCCACTCGGCTGCCGTCGCGCCGACCGCGATAACGAATGGGACAGACAGCCCCCACACGTCGTTTGCCTCCATAATGTCGATGGCCCAGGCGTTCGAGTGTTCACGGCGGCCCGGGCGTTGTGTCGCCAGCAGTTCACACAGTTCCTGTACAGCCCCCCACGATCGGGAGACAGTCCGGTCAGCAAGCCACTCGTCGTATTTATGCGTGACCTGCTCGACGAGCCGGGTGACTCTGACCGTTGCTCGCGCGGCCGTCTCCGTCGCCATGAGCGCCGGTGAGTCAGCCTGCTTGCGGGCGGGCACGCTCGTCTCGCGATACGCATCGATCGACGCCCCCAGAACCGTTCCAACTGTCTCTGGCGTTGGCTCGCGCTCGGCATGCGACAGTAGCCAGTCACAGTAGGTTGTGAGTCGCTCGTCCGTGGTGTGTGTCTGTATCGTCTCGGCCCACTCGGCGATCGATCGATGCCCGGGGGGAAGGGCCTCAAGAGCGGCCTGGATCGTCGACTGTTCGAGTGGCCAGCTGGCTGTATCCGTGAGTGGTGCCCACCGCTGCGCTAATGGTTCCAACAGCGTTGCAGCACCGACATCGCCGGCGCCAAAGAGCGTACAAAGCGCCGCGATCAGCGCGTATGGTTCGGTGCGGGTTACGCGCAACTGTGTCCAAAACACTGGCGTCACCCCATACTGGATGGCTGCCCGGGTCAGCGGCTGTTCATACGGATCAAGATCGCGAGCCACGACGACGATATCGCGGACGTCCACGCCACGATCGCGAACTTCGCTGATCGTCGCCATCACAGCACGCGCTTCCTCGCGACGCGTCGGTGCGGGCAATTCGACAACAGGACATGACGGTGCTGGCAACTCGCCAGTGAGTGCCGTGCGGTGGGCGTGGGTCACAGATTCACCTCTCGCCCGGGATAATCAATGGACAAGAGGTCCGGAAGTCGCGCTGTGAGGTACTCGCTGGTTCCGGGGCGGAGGTGGAGTTCGATATCTGCCGTCGTTGCTGTACAGAGACCATGTAGGAAGTCAACTTCTGGTGCCGGGATGCTGCTCACACCGACGAGCGAGATCCGCTCGATATCGGGATAGCAATCGGTCCACACCTCGTCGCCGCCGATGAGGCGACGCGTCGCCCGTCTGAGGAGCGCCGTCTTCGAGACCGCTTTGTCAGTCTGGTCGCGCAGCCACGTCTCGACGGCGAGGCCACCATCAACCAGTGTGGTCGCCTCGTCCGCGATGGGGCCTGCAAACTCGTCGGTGACATCGCGCAGCGCCGCAATCCGATCCGGATGGAAGTTCGTCATTGATTCGACCTCTGAACGGATCTGCTCAAGTTGTTGGGGACCGACGTCTCGACGGGCAGAAAGCAGGGGACGGAGTCCCGATGGCTGATCCGGTGTCGTCGTCGGAAGCGACTGGAGGAGCGCTAAGCGATCGACGCGATCGAGGCTCGTCGGGGCCGGGTCTGCGGCTCCAAGCAGTACTTCCGCAACGGTTTTCGGATCGACGAATTCAAACGCATTCTGTGGCTGTGTACGCTCTCGCAGTCGCCGTTGGAGGTTTCGTTGGTGGAGTTCGGTCGGCGCCAACACGAGTTCTGTCGGCGTCGCTGTGCGGTCAGCACGATTGAGAAGCCGTTCTTCCTCGCCACAGTAAATCGAGATCTGCGAGGCAACATCGTCGTCAGTCGTGTGGAGGTCCGTTGTCGACATCAGCGAGATCAGGATATGGGGTACGACAGGGTGGATATAAGTCTCTCGCCCCGGAGCGGAAGTGGACCGATCTGTCGGGGCATTTTGGTCGTGGTGTTCGACTGTGGGTACCTCATGACAGGGGCACCATTTGGAAGGCCTCGGTGAAAGGTAGGCCCCGCACCACGGAGAAAGACTCGCGCTTCAGTGCAGAGAGGATGTCAAGGCGTGGCAGCCGTCGTGTCGCCAGCCTCTGGATCGAACGGGAGGTTGATCAAGAGTTCGTCGAACCAGACGACCGGGCGCTTACTCTGACCGTTTTCCTCAAAGAAGATGATACCCAACTGGGCGAGGCGGCTGAGTTCCTCGTGGACGTTCTTCACGTCCCGGTCAACGACCCGTGCGGTTTCGTTGATGCTGGCTGGCTCTTCCCTGCGGATAGCTTCGATGAGATCGAGGACACGCGGCGTCAGCGTCTCCATAAGATCGTCGTAACTGGTGAACGAGAGCGTCGGTGTGAAATCCACCGCGTCGCCTCGTTTGAGCGCCTCGATCCCGTCGGTGATGTCGCCGTGGAACTCACTGGACGAGTTCACGGTTACGACGAGAGTTGATTCGGCCCGAAGCTGTTCACGCTCCATCGGGTGCAGCGGCGGCGTGGTGTCGTTCATGGGTATCACCGTGGTGAGATGGCCTCACTTGACCTCGAGCTCGGACTTCGGGATTTCGCTCCAGAACCGTTTCCAGAGTTCGACCATTCCGGGAAACGTGATGCTATCTGGGTGAGGGTCTGGTGCGACGTGTAGTTCGTGCCCTTTGGTGTCCTCGTGCGAGTTGTCGTACCGACGAATCGTCCCATCATCAAGCGTGCGGGGCGGGTCCGGCTCCGTTGCGCCGTAATGAAGCTTGTAGGCCCACCCAGACGGGTACGCATCGCGATCTGTCCGCATACAGAACACGCGGACTACAGCCCCGTCGGGGTACTTTCGCCCCTCGCTCACGCCATCGAGGTCGTCGTCGGTCAGTGAGGCCATCCTCATTCATTGGTACATAGACCAATAAAATAAGTATATTGGTTTGAGGACCAACAGTAGGCGTCACACTCCCATACTCGTACTTCTGGCAGACATGTCCACGCCGATGGAAATATACCGGTTCGAGCTCCTCCAGAGTATTTTGATCGAGCGCCCGGATAGCATCCGCCGGCTGGCCTCACTCCATGCGGGGCTGGAAGCCGTAAGTGAACGAGCGGAACTCATCGGCGTGAGCGACGAGCCACCCCTCCACGCTGTACGGAGCCTCAACGCTCTCGATCAGCGCAAGGTGAACGCGGACTGTGGCGTCGAACCGTGAAGCGTTTCGGTCATAGTCGGTCAGTCAGGCCACCCCCTCTGGGGCAAACCCTCGTCTCCGGACGAGGGCGATAATGTTGCCCCGCGACTGTCAGCCCGTCAGTGGGGGTGCGGAAGCGACCTCGCCGCTGTCGACTGGTCCGTGGGCGCAACGCGTGTGGAGCGAAGCGACTCGCGTGATGCGTCCGCGTCGACCGAGCGAGGTCGCAAGCGGAACACCACGGAGTCGCTGTCCGCGTGGTCGAGCCCACCGAGCTGGCTGGAGTGTCGCGTCGCTCGGGTAGCGCAGAAAAAAATGAAGACCGGCTGGCTAAAGTTCTTCGGGCTCGATCGAGAAGTCGTCAGGAGAGAGGCCGGGGTCGTCGACGAGGTCGCCGACGAGTTCGGCAGCCGCCTCGATCGCCTCCTTGACGTCGAAGCCGAGCGTGGCCTCGATGACCTCGCCGTTGTGGACGACGGTCGCGACGACCGGCTGCTGGGTGTAGACGATCAGGTCTTCCTCGAGCGACTGGTACGGGCCCGCCGAGACGAACTGGCGGGCACACTCAAGCGAACAGAAGCCGACCGTCCCGTAGTCAGCGACCATCCCACGGGCGTCACACCCGAGCAGGAGTTTCAGCTGGTCGTCAACATCGTCGTGACAACCCTCACAGGCACACTCGATCTCGTCGTCAAGGGTAGTCGTCAGGTCAAACTCGGACTGAGGCGTCGAACCGCGAAGCGTTTCACTCATAGTCGGTTGGTCGGGTCACCCCCTCGGGGGAAACCCTCGTCTCCGGATGAAGGCGATAATGTTTCTTGCTGGTCGCAGGAGAGTGTCAGCCGGGGATTCGAGTATCTCGGTGTTTTGTTGTGATCTGTACTACGGGCGAGTTGTGGTAGTGGTGAGTAGCGCAAAAAAAGAGGCAACAGGCTGGGAGAACGTTAGTCGTGGATGGTGCCGCAGTTGGCACACTCTATGGACGTCTGCCTGCCCGACGAGCCGGGGACGTTGAACCGGCTGGTCGGGACCTTGGCGATCGCAGGATTGTCACAACACGCGGTACGGCTGTCGTCGGAGTCGGTGTTCGTCGTCATGGTTGTCGGTCGGGTCACCCCCTCGGGGGAAACCCTCGTCTCCGGCTGGGGGAGATAATGTCACCAGCTGAAGCCCCGACAAGACTCGGCCGTAGCCGGTGTCTTCGCCACCGTGCTGAACGGTGGGTTAGTAGGTGCTGCTAACGTCACAACCAGCCGTCCCATTGGGGGCACCACGAGTGGGGAGTCACAGAGAGTTTCCCCCACTGGTAACCCCTCGAGATCGACCCCGAACAAAACGGATCGCTTCCCGTCTCTACTACAGGCTGGTTGCGGTTCCGTCACCTGCCGCAACAAACCCACCAGTGAACAGGGCGTGGAGAGGGGGTCTCGACCCCCGCTGAGAAGCCGGTCAAAGCACCCGGCGTTTGCAGTCACTACACGCCACGTCACCACCCCCGAGACGGGTGGCCGACTCACTCGAACAGAAGTCGCAACCCTCCGATCCACTCCGGGCATTCATCGACAACAGAGCAGCGAAGACGATGCCGATGAGCAGGGCGATTGCGGTGCCGAACGACGCGGTGAAAACGACGAGTGCGAGAAGCGTATTCATCTTGGGAAACCTCACCGCTGGCCCGACCGAAATAATGCTATCACTGGGTTGGGGCCTGCCGCCACTCCGTCCGGATTCAGACGGTGTCGTCTCACCGTGTTGAGACGGAACGAGGCCCCACCGAAGGTGGGTGGCTCGTGGACGCCATTCTGTATACCAGATCGCTGAAAGATTCCCGGTGGGGATACTGGCGATGACTCCCGCCAAGAGGGAGTCGTCGAGGTGGGGGCAACCCACCCAGCAGTACGACGGCCAGCTGTCCTCGAGGCGTGTCGGTCGCGACCACTGTTGGTGGGGTGGACCCGACACCGTTCGGTCCCCGTCGGCTGTCAAGCTCGAAGCGGTCACCTGCCGTGTCTGTGGTGGTGGCGATCCGCCGCTGGTGACGGCCGATCACGGCAGCATCAGAATACTGAGGGGTCTGCCTCGCTGTGGATCCTGATCGTCGGATCCGGGCCGATGGCCACCGATGGTGAAGCGGCGACTGGTCGCCGCGTCTGTGGTCTCAAGAAGAGGCGGTGTCGATGCCGACTGGTGACCACGTTGTGACCTCGGTCGGGAGACGCCGCGAGTCGAGATCGACGAGTCGAGTCGCATCGACAAGCCCACCGGGACGAGGGGATCAGCGAAGTCGGTCACCGACGTCGGAGGTGAGAATCCCGTCGGGTCGAAGCCGTTCCACACGGCGTGTGATCGTGGCGATGGTGACAGCCGGTCGGCGTCTGCGGTCGACTCGTCATCGGCTGACTCATCAGGTTCCTGAAACAGTGAACAGAGCCGTGACTCGGCGGTGAGAGACTGGTCGACAGCCGGTGTGTTGAGGGAGTCTCTCGTCTGTGGATCGGACGGCGTGTCGACGGCAGTCGACTGGTCCCCAAGGGGACTGTCCCGGTGGTGGTCATCGACCGTCAGGAGATGGGAAGTCTACCGAGACGATCGCGGTCGTCGAGACGACGAGTCGTGTTGCGTCCGGGGTCCACCTGTCCCGTGGGGAAGTGTGCTGAGGCTATTTCGAGATTCTGAGAGGATTCGTGAGTCACACAGTGTCGATGAGGCGGTGGCAGTGCCGACCGCCGTGTAGTGGTGGCCCCGTCTTGCTGGCCGACTGCCTTCTGAAGTCAGTCTCGATCTCGGTGGTCAACCAGCTGGTGATGCTTCTGTCTGAGACCCTGTCTCTTCATGTCCCCTTCAGGGGACTGCTGGGGTGATCCCGGTTGCCTGCTGTATCAGGCATCTTACTCTTGGCCCTTGGGCCTGAACACCCCCACCCAGAGGGGGTATTACCCGGTATATCACAGACGTACCGGGTCAAATTGGGGGTGTTCTGAGAAGGTGAAAATAAGTCGGTCTCGGAAACCGGCTGAAACGGCTTTCTAGAACACGCTCAGGTATGCGAGCGAGTCATATTTGATTGAACAGTGATTTTGGAGTGGTGACCCCCGGATAGGCCTTGCCTTCATGCGGTTTTGATTTGATATCCGAGGGGGGTGCTGAGAGTGGACTGAAAACGGGCAGATTCACCCCCCGTATGATTATTTTCACTAAAATTGCCGGGTGTGTCGAAAATGTGGTACTTATATGCGAAATAAACTCTGGTAGGTTCTCGGTTGACCCCCCGGATACCCCACTACGTCATGCGGTTTTGATTTCATATCCGGGGGGTGTTTGAGTGACCTTGCTACCCCCGGATACTCCGCTACGTGTGGTTATTTTCAAAAAATCGAATTTGGCTAAATTCCGAGACATAAAAGAGAAAATAACAGGCGATCGGGGATCTGCTGTGAGTTAGAGAATACAGGGCCTTTTCGAGACAAAATAGGCTTGAGTTCTGCTTCTGTGGCACCCCCCGGATACCCGGTTACGTCTTGCGGTTTTGATTCCATATCCGGGGGTGATATTCGGTGGTCAGACCTGAGTTGGACACCAGCTGAGTCAATGTCAGTAACCTCACCAGCGGGTTGAATAGTTTAGTGTGGAATATGGCGCAAAGATAGTGAGTCAGTCACCTGCTCATCTCGGGCTTTGCGCGACGATTGGTATCGAAACGTCCAGCGAGAAGGCGTAGTTGACTCTGATGAGAGACATACTATCGTACACCTAATCCACAATCAGGAACCTGTCAAGTAGCCCCCGTCGGAGCAACCGAATCGTGCAGTGAGAACGGAGCCGGGAGGAAGTTCCCTAGTCGTCCATCGAGAACTTCCCTTCGAGTTCAGCGAGGGTTTCGCCCTCGTCTGTGAGCTCAATACCGAACCACGTCCGAACCTGCTTTCCGCCTTCGACACTGGGCCGACCTTCCTTCAGTTCGACGTCGACTTGCGCTTTTAGCGGCCCAGTGAACGCACCCGGCGCGTACTCTTGGATCGCCACATCATCCACCGACATATCAGTACTGTTACGGATGTGCCGGAGGCAGATTTGCGCCCACGAATTGAACGCATCGCGGAGTTCGGCCTTCGGAACGAACACCGTCTCGTCGGTGTCGGTCGTGATCGTCTCGTCTTCCGTGTTGGTGTAACGACGGAGGAACTGCTTCAGTGGGTCGGGCATGTCGTCCCCGATGAGCGGCTGGCCATACTTGCGGTGGATGCTGTCGAACGCAACGTCTTCTGTGTCGACCGAAGGCGTCGTCGAACTACTCTCGTCTCCGCCCGAGTCACCACCGGATCCACTACTGTCCGCGAGGCGTGCGGGCGTGTATCCTGTCGTGTCCTCGATATCTTTGAGAACTGGGAAGTACACATCATCCGGGAGCTTGAGGTTGCGCTTCCCGGCTTTGTTCCTGCCCGGCGAGTCGGCATTCTGTTCGTCCGAATCACTGTCGGAATCATCGCTACCCCCGCCGAATTGTTCGAGGTCCTCAGGCTCGCAATAATCATGCTCGATCGCGTATCCCACAAGCCCCTTCAGCGGGATAGGCGTGTGCTCTGGAACGAGGTTGTTCTGGCGAGCGTAGGTCCACAGATGGAGGTACTCTAAATCATCGAGATTCTGACCACTCGCGGAATCCTTCGGGTCGCGCTTGCCCATGTCACAGAGCGCAAAGTGTTGGAAGTTATAGAGCGCTTCCCGCTTGTGACAGTAGGCAGTTTCGTCGTCGATCACCACGAAGTAGTTCTCCGATTCACCGAAGTGACCGAAGGGGTTTTTCCCACGGGATCCGGGCGTGAGTCCAAGGTCGCGCAGGTCGAGGTTCCAGAGGGGGTTGTGGCTCCCAGTGAGCTCGCGATAGTCGCCCTGTTCGATTCGGTCTTCGATCTCCTGTGGGTCGATATCCATCGCGGTGCTGGCGTCGTTCACCAGCCCCCCAATGTTGCCCGTCGCGGCGGGGTGTTGTGACGGGTGGATTGTGGGGATGAAACCGAACAGCGAGAGGGGTGGATACACCGCGTTTTGTTCAGGCACAGGATCGAGAACATTACCCTCGCCGCGAAGCGTGCTCGCGTCGCCAACAGGCCACCTGTGAGCGGCCGTCAGCGCCCCCGTGTCAGCGTCGGGATCAGCCGGGATGATGTGGGGGTCACGAACGGGCATATTTACGCCCGTTTCTGTCCGGTCGATCGCCCCGACAGTCTGGGGGAGGTCGTGGGCGGTGGGGTAGCCAAGCGACGTCGGATCCATTCCGGTTGGGTACTCGCCAACTGGGTCCGACCGGTCGGCGAGCGCCCGCATCCACGCAGGGGCCGTGGCCGGTCCATCACTCCCGTCGTCGGCGGGTGTCGGGCCATTCCCCATCGTCAGTCGAAGCGCCCATTCAGCCGGCGGCGTGAGCGCGAGCCAGCCCTCTTGGAGGAAGTCGTCAAGGTCGCGCTTCTCATCGCCAAACTGCGGCAGCTCTAAGAGCCACACGTTCGTCCCGCCGTAGTCAGTGTGGGTCGGCTCCTCGTCGGGCGTCAGCGCCGTCTGTCCGTCCGCGTCGGCGCTCGCAGTAGTCTCGTCTGTCTCGGTGTCGACGTCGATCATACCGAGCCGCGTCGCGACTTTCTCCCAGAGCTCGTGATCATCCTCGTTGGGGTCGGCGTCGCCCTCGAGGACTTCCTCGCGATACACCTCGGCGGCGGCTTGGACCGTCCCCGTGAACGTATCGTCCGGCGACGGTGTATGCGTGTCCAGCACCCGGCCCATGTTGACGGCGCTATCCACGCCGGGCCCGTACTGGTGAATCTCGATGACCTCGCTGATCGGGCCCTTCCCGTGGAATTCGCCTTCGGACTCCAACAGGTGAACCGGGACTTCCTCGGCCGTGACGGGCGTCTGCTCCTCTGCGTCGACGTCGGCGTCAGCCGGCGGCGCGACGCGAATGTCCTGATCGTCGAGTTTGTCTTGGAGCGTCCCGTCGCGAGCAGCCTCGAGAACCAGCTTCCGGGTGAACATCTCGTCGCCGGGGAACTCGCCGGTACAGAACAGCTCGCGGATGTTCATGTCGCGTTCACACTCGCGCTCGTCGTGGTCCCGGTCTTCCTCCGCAAGGACGACCCGCTTCGGCGGGTCCGAATCTTGGAGGAAGTACACGTCGGGGATCTCCCGGCGCTTGATGATCTCCGCGAGTACGTCGCGGTGCTTCATTTTGAACGACTTCGTGACCGGGGAGATGCACGGGATGCCGTGGGCGTGAGCGGTAATCGCGTCGGCCATCCCCTCCGTGATTGCGAGGGGTTCGCCCTCGACAATGGTCTCCCGGCCGTAGATCGGCTCGTCGGCGATAGTGTAGTTCTTCGTCGTCGCGAGCTTGGCGTACTTCCCCCCGGTGAAGTCGTCGGTGTGGGTGCCGTCTTCGGTGTCGAAGTCCGGCCGCCGCCCGATGAAGAAGGCCACCTTGCCGTCCTCGTCGTAGTACGGGAAGATGTACCGCGCCCGGAAGAGACACGAGAGGTCGGCGGGATCGTCAGGATTGTCTATCGTGGTGTAATCGACGTATTCCTCGCCCTCTTCGTTCTCGCCGTAGGCGTCGTTTGGCTTCGTGAACAGCCCGGTCGCGACCATCGTGTGGTGGCTAAAGCCCTGCTCTTCGAGGTGGAAGAAGAGTTCCTTGCCGAAGGCGGGTGCCCACCCGAGCTGCTTGTCATCGACGAGGTCGTCGCTCCAGCCCCGGTGGTCAGCGCCGAGATACTGGTAGGGTTGCTCGTCGGCGGCGAAGTCCTCGGGCTCGGCAATGCGTTCAGCGGCGTCTTCCGTGGACTGGATGCCGGCGGTCTGTGCGTCCTCGTTCGGCGGCATCGCGTCAGCAGCGTCGGGATCCTGCTCAACAGGGTACGCCGGGTCGGGCTCGTCAAGTGTGGTGAAGTATTCCCGCGGTGTCTCGGGCTTCCGGTAGCCCACTTCGAACGCCCGTTCTTCGTTCCACGTGACATTCTGGTCGATCGTCGTATCCAGCTGGCTGTGGAAGAAGCGGGCGGCTTCCTCGAGGCAGGCTTGGACTGCGCCGAGGTCCGGCGTGGGGCTCAGCCGGAGGTCGGTAGGGTCGGCGTCGACGAGTGTGCTGTTAGGCTCGGCACGCGGCTCGCCGGGTGCGGTTTGTCCTGTGGGGCGTGTGTCGTCGGCGTCGCTCTCTGCGTCGGCTGCGCCGGCTGCGGGCGGCTCTGTCTCGCCGTCGTCCGGGTCGGTGTCGCTCCCAGCGTCAGTCTCGGCGCCGTCGTCGCTCCCAGCGTTCGTCTCGGCGTCGGACGTAGTGTCTGCGTCGTCCTGACTCCCGGCCTCGCTGTGCGCGCCTGTACGCCCGCCTGAGCCATTCCGACTCTCGGACGGGGCGTTGGTCGTCTCGGTGTCGGTTGTGTCTTCCTCGCGTGTGCTGGCCGTGTCTGGCTCGTCGCCCTCACCGTTCGCGTCCGTGGGCGTGGGGGATGCATCTTCGCTGTCGTCCGTGGCGGGTGTCTCTCCCCCACCGTCCGGGCCGTCGTCGGTATCATCGGAACCGTCGCCGTCGGAACTGTCGTCGGAGTCCGAGCCGTCTCCACCTACGGGATACGCATCCCGGTCGAACGCTGCGGCGTCGATTTCCGGCCCTTTCTCGTCGCGAGGTGTATTGATCTTGAACTGCCCCGTCTCGTCGTCACGGTACACCGCGCCGTGCTCACAAGCCGCCTCAATGGTTGCTTCTTCTTGTTCTTGGGTGAGATCGTGTGCGTCCCAGAGAGCAAGGGTCAGAGCCTGTTCGTTGACCGGGGTGTGCGGTTGGTTACCCGCAGTGGTCAGTACCTCATCCCAGAACGTCGGGATCGCCCGTTCACCGAGGGCGAGTTGCTTTCCGTCTTCTTCGATGACGCCGGCCTCGACACCCGCGCCAATAGCGGCCCGTGCCATCGGCTCCTTGAATTCGTATTCCCGCTTGAGCGCGATTACTGCCATCGAGACACTGGCACTCGCGTCATGGTCATTCCCAAGAGCATCCCACACAGGCACCCAACTATCCCGACGCTGCATCTCGGCTATTTCGTCTTCGCCAAGGTAATCGCGAGGAGAATCTCGCGGCCCCGGCAGACGGAGCGCATCTTCATCAACCACTACGAGTTTGTTCGTCGCAAGTCCGATCCGGATTGCGTCCGCAGCCTGCGTATCACGGACGCCAGTCCCGTACCGAAGCGCACCGGGGAGGTTATCCCGGAAGATGGCCTCCGTCTCGTTCAGGTTCGCCGAATCCCACACGTCCTGCCAGAAGGCGGCGTCGGTGGGGTCTTTCGCGCCGAATTTGTCGGCAACCGCATCGGAGTCGATTTCGATATCGTCTGGCGAGCTGTCCTCGTCGATTGCGTCGCTGTTGGCGATGTAGTAGGTACTCAAGTTTGTCATGGCGGCTGCGTGACTGAACGTCACGGCGTCAATCGGGCTCGTCTCGTCGGCGCCCGCGTCATCGTTAAGGATGTCGACCGGCCCATCCGTATCGCTGTCGGCACCGAACGGGTCGTCTTCATCCACGGTCGTCTCGACACTGGGAGACGGCTCCTCGTCAGGCGTGTCGGCGTTGTCCGTGGCCGGTGTGTCGCCCTCATCCGCGGCTGCGTCGTCATCGTGTATCCCGACCGGGTCGCGATTGTTGCCCTCAATATCAAGGGCGGTCATCTCGCGGTATATCGGCAACTGCTCATCGGGGACAATCGGCTCAAACGCATCCGGTGGGGCCTCGTGGGTTACATTCGCTCCGGGTTTGGAACCGACTCCACTCACGTCGCTATCCCGACTCGGCATCTTGCTCGGGATGAGCCGTTCCGGAATAGGGACGGCTTCGCGTGAGAACCCGGCACGCTCTATGTGTATCTCTTCGTCCTCGGTATCGCTCGTGTCTGGTTCGTCTTCCGTGTCCTGCTCAACCCTTGCTTCTTCGGGAACCTGCTCAATACTCGTGTACGTCTCGGTCGGTGAGTCTCCCTCGGTGTCAGGAGAATCGGCCTCAACAGGTGCTTGAGTATCCGATTCGCTCGTGGGTTGTTCAGCGGGCGAAAGGAATTCGGGGAGAGCCGTTTGGACAATATCCCAGTCCTCCTCCGTCGGTATCTCTTCGAACTCACGTTCAGGAACGAACGGCTCGTAGACGAGTTGCCAGTCCTCGCGAAGGTCGCCGAGTGTCGGGTAGCGTTGGACCTCGCCGCCGGGGTAGACCACCCACTCGTTGTTGTGGGTGTCATAGCGGCACCACACGTCGAAGGCGTTCGTTGATCCGAAGCCCTCGTCCATCCGGAGTGCGCCCTTCTTCGCGCCATCAGCCATACCGTCGTACAGCTGAATCTCGTCGTCGTGGGTGTTGACCCACACCGCCTGCTTGCCCTTCCTGATGAGCGCGTGTTTCCGCTCACCGTCTGTGGGTGTCCCCAACTCAAGGAAGTCGGTCTTGTTGTAGTACAGCGGCATCGGGTCGCGCTCTGTGAGATCACCTGCGTCTTCTGCGTCCTCGTTGGGGCGCATCCGAAGGTGCCCACGGATGAGCTTCGGGTCTGTGAGAATGTGGTTGACGCGAGCAGCAAGCTCAGCACTTTTCTCACCACCTTCCTCCGGGGTGACGAACATAACTCGCCGGTCACTACGAACCGACCGGGCGAGGTTCTGGAGCGTCCGGGCTGGCTTCTTGTAGGTTGAGGTCTCTGCTTCGATAGTGATCGCACCGCCCCCAGAGAGGTCTGCGGCAATCGGGTAGTCCTTCTTGAACTGCTCAAGCAAACGCGAGGCCCGCTTTGTATCCACAGTCCCCTCAATCGGCGGGTAGGCAACCGCGTCCGGTAAGCTCACTTCGTGATCTTGCCGGACGACGGTGACTTCCATCCCGATAGCCGACAGCATCACGAACGACCGCCGAATCACTTCGTTGTGCTTCTCTGTCTCAGGCCGCCAATCCTCATCAGCCTGCTCAAGAACCGACCGGATCCCTTTGTCCGTGATCGAAAGTTCCGTCTCCGGGTCGGTGATCCGAACCTGTCCTGTTGGCGTCCCGCCCGTCCCCCGGACGCTGGTTTCCTCTTCTTCGTCCTCGGGGTCGGCCAGCTCAACATACGCCTCATCGACGAGGATTCCGTCAGGCAGCTCCTCGAAGTCCGTCGACGTCCGGCGGTGGAACCCCTCGTTTGCGGCCTCGACACTCACCGAGAGTGTGTCGTCGCCGTCCATTTCTGGCGGGTCGATATTCAACGCCGGGGCGGGCTCAAGCGTCTCGTATGCGCCGGGCAGCGTATCGAGTGCGTTCTGCCGGATCTGTTCAGCCCACACTGCTTCGAGGAAGCACTTCGTCAGGTCGTGTTCGCCCCCGAGATGCATCAGGGCGTGTTCCGACTCGTCGAGGTTCTGCTCGAGTGCGTCGACGCCGTACTCCTTGAGGTTCTCCCCGATGATCGCTTCGGCTTCTGCCGGCGTCCGCCGTGCGGGGTACGGGGCGAAGGTGTCGGGCGCAAGCGGGTCCGACCGCATCGGCCCGTCCTCGTCCATCGTGGAGATCGTCGTCAACGCGGTGTAGGCAGGCAACGACTGGATCGTCCCCGAGTCGATGTCGTCGTCGTCGAACCGCTCGGCGATGATCCGGGCGTCATCAACCTCTGTCACACCGAAGCTCAACAGCGTGTCCGTGTTCCCGAACATCTGCTTGAGCGTCTGGGGCGCAATCTCCCGCACCTGCGAGGGGTTCTGGAGACAGGTGACGACGCCCATCTTCCCAGACCGGGCCTTCGAGAGCATCTTGTCAAGCGCCATGTTCTCTGAGGCGATGTCGTCAAACTCGTCCATGAACGCGAAGAAGGGCTCCCGGTCGGCCTCCTCGATCTTCTCGCGTTTCCGGATGGTCGACCACACGCGGCGCATGATCCCCGTGGAGACGACCTTCCGGATCTCGTCAGACCGCACCGTGTTCCGGACGAGAATGATCTTCCCCTCTTCGACGGCGTGCGAGAGGTTGATCGTTCCATCTCGGTGGGCCACAATCCCCCGGCTGATGGGGTCTTCGACCCAGTCTTGAATCCGGCGGAGAACCGGGTCGATTTCCTCGGTGTCCATCTCCGCGATTTTCGTCGTGTACTCGTGGATGAAGCTCATCCCCTCTTGGCTGACGACGTTCGAGAACTTCGCACGGCTCTCGTTGTCGGCCAGCACGTAGTACATATCGACGAGGGTGAACTTCCGTCGCGACCGAATCATCGCACGGGCGATGTTGGAGGTGATCCCCTCCATCTTCGGGCCCCAGTACTCACCGCCACGCAGGACCGCCCGGAGGTCGTTGATGATGGACTCAACCTCGCGGTCGAATTCGATCTCCGTCTCACAGTCGCCGGGCTCGAGGAAGTTGATCCCCGCGACTTTCTCGAAGGTCTCGCTCCCCGGCTCAACCCAGATGATGTCGTCCATCCGCTCGTCGGGCAGCTGCGTGATCAGGTCGTCGACAGTGTCGCCCTTCGGGTCGATGAAGACGAACCCGTGGCCCTTCCGGGCAATCTGGTTCATCATCATGTTCAGGGTGGTGGATTTGCCCTTCCCCGTCGACCCGAAGATCGTCATGTGGCGGAACCACGAGAACGGCTCAAGCCCGATTTCCCGAATCCCGTCCATTGGGTTGCTGTCGTACCCCAGCCAAATCGGCTCGTCCGGGTGGTGGGTGTGCGAGTGAACGAGGCGATCGCGCACGTCGAACCCCGCAAACAGGTCGCCGTCCTCGGCGGCGCCGTTCCCGCTGGCGGTCGCCGTGAGCTCGAACGGGAAGTAGCGCTGGAGTCCCGGCTCCCGGCGAAGCTGGACATCGGTATCGGACTGATCGTAGGTGTAGTGTTGGTGGTGGGCGGGGTTCTCGCGACCGCGTGTGTACGGGCTTGGCGGGCCAGTCTCGTCGCCCGTCGTTTGCGGCAGGTCTTCTTCGGGCTTTGCGGGAAGGTCGGCCACGCCCTCGACGTCGTCTTCCGGGTGTGTGCCGCTCGGCCCGTTCGTCCCCCTCCCAGACTCGGCGTGGTCTGTGGTGTCGTCCGTGGCTGGGGTCTCCTCCCCCTCGTCTGACTCGGGCGTCTTTCGGGCACCGGGGGCGGCGAACACGTCGTCTCGTTCATCCAGCTCTTCAAGATCGACTCCGAGTTCCTCGGCCCGTCGGTTCTGGAACTTCCGGATGAGGTTGTCCGCGACGTGGTCGTTGTATTGGCTTTTGATTTTCTCGCGGGTGAGTTCGCCGTAGATGAATTTCCGATACACCTCGTTGAACGCCTCTTGTTTCTCAGGTGTCGAGTCGACGTCGACGGTTGCGGTGGGTGTGTCGGGCTCCGTGTTGGTGGCCTCCGTCTGGTCATCGAAGAAGAATCGGAGAACAGTCCCGAGCCCCTTCATGAACACAGAGTCTTCTTCCTCTGTCGGGTCGGGGCCGACAGTATCCGACTCTTCAGCTTGATCACCAGAGAGGGATGTCATCGCAGACGCCTCGCCACCGAGTTCGGACAGGTCACGGTTCACCCGCATGTCTGGTGGCTTCACTGTCCGATTTGCCTGTGCGGGAGGCCGGTTGCCGACGCCTTTGCGCGTCCAGTCGATGTTCGTCTGATCGACTTCTTCTCCCGGGAGGTGGACTACCCCTGCGAGTTCTTCAACGTTCAGCGCTGTCTGGTCGTAGGAAAACTCACGGGCAGCAGTCCGCCGGGCGAGTTCTTTGACGCCCCGCTCTTTGAACGCGAGCGGGATGAACGCTTGCCCCGTCTCGTCGCTGTGGTACTGCGTTGAGTAGACGTTCGCGATCCCGTGGGCGTGGTGTTTCGCGATGTCTGGCGACGAGGCGAAGACCAGAAAGCGAGTGTTGAGGTAGTACGCTTGCTTGCCTTCCTGATTCAGGACGGCTTCAGCAGCTCGGAGGTCCTTTGCTGACGGATCGTCTAATCGAGGGTTGAAGTAACTCCCGTTGATCCGGCCGTAGGTGAGGCTGTCGTTGATCTGGTCTGCGCTCCACTCGTGGAGTTTGAGCCCGTCAGTCCAGTTTCGACTCGCAGGGGTGAAGACGAACTGGACGATTGCGACTTCGTTCGAGTAGCCGACGAGTTCGCTCAGGACACTGCGAAGCGGATCAGACTCGAACGCGTCGGGGCCACTCGTTCCGCGGAGTGGTCGATACTTCTCTTTGTTCAGTTCGAGCTTGCCGCCGGACAGATACATTCCCGGTTCGATTTCGGGAAACGGTTTGTCGACGGGCTTGATCTCGGCATTCGGATACAGCCCGGAGACTTGCTGGCGAAACTCGCGTTGGTGAATCCGGTCTGGAAGGCCGAAGTGGAATTTGACGGTCTCGTCGGTCAGGACAAGCTCGAAGGAGAACTTCTTCGGTCGCTCTCCGAGGTTGAATCGTTGCGCAAGTTCCGAGTGAGTGACGCCCTCGTTGTGGAACCCGGCGATGAGTTCTTCGGCGTATGCTAGTCCGTCTTCCTTCTTGTGTGGACGGACTCGGTTGAGGCTGCCTGCGTACGAGTTTGCGGCGTCGTTGATCATCTCGACGAACTCTTCGGTGACCTGTGGTGCGTCCGGCTCTCTGGCTCCGAGTTGGAGATGCCGGAGGTTCTTGAGCCAGTCTGGGAGCGTATGGTCGTGAATGCGGTTAAGTGGGTTTTGCATATTAGACAACCCCCTCACCAATTGACTGTCCTACATCCCTAGGAGAATTAACTCGGCTAGTCAGATTATCACCGCGTGTAGACCTCACAAGCTCATTTTCGTGGTCCTGGCTGTCACCGAATCCAATTTGGTTGGACGAACCAGTGTGTAATTGAATTCCAGCTATCTGTGGGTCGTACGAGCAATATATATTTATAATCTCACAGATACTTTGTGTGTTAGAATTTCTGGCTATGGTTACTGATAATCTGTTCCAATGAAATTGGCTTGTAATTGGAAGGCCTTCGTATTCCCAGAGCCTCCCTAAAGAACGGTTCAGTCTCACTATTTACACCTGTGCGGAACGCTTGAGGGCAAATTCGGCATCCTATGCTCATATTTCGATTCTCGATAATTATAATTGCTCGGGAGTCCATAGAAGTTTAAGAGAAAATATATTTATGGAATAGAGTGTGAATCGTCTCAAGCTCAGGCCCTGGACACTCGGCCTGCTCAATCTGCCGATGTCTGACATAGATTTATTATGGCAGCGTTTCGATCGTTTCGCAGAATGTCGCAAACGACTGAAACGGGTGAAACGATCGAAACGTCACCGGCGATCGTGGCGATGCTCAACCAGAAAGGCGGGGTGGGGAAGACAACTCTCACCATCCACGTCGCCGGCGCGCTCGCCGATCGTGAACTCGATGTCCTCGTGGTCGACCTCGCACCGGAGGGAGCGCTCACGTCGATCCTTGGCTACGATGAAGCCTACAGCGATCTTGATCGCGAGGTGTCACTCCACGAACTCCTCCTAGACCCGAGTCGCGCCGCCGGCGTCGAGAACCTCGTGCTTGAAGGCGAGGAGTTTGATCTGCTCCCGTCAAACGAGCGCATGGTCGACCGGACTGGTGGGGAGTTGAACGGCGAGCCGCGAGCCCGAGAGCGATTGAAGATGGCCCTTGACGAGCTTGGCGCAGGCTACGATGTCGTTCTTGTGGATAACATGCCGAGTATCAACGTTCTCACGGACAACACCTTGGTAGCGAGTGACGGCGTTCTCATCCCGGCGTACGCCGAGGCACTCTCTGTACAGGGGCTCGATCGCCTACAAAAGCAGATCGATAGCGTTCGGGAGTACTTTGGTACAGTCAGGATCCTCGGAATCGTCGCAAACCGCGTCGAGCACAACAAGCAGGCCGACGCGATGCTTGAGCAGCTCCACGCCGAGTTCGAGGACGGACTCGGCATCCCAGTGTTTGACGTGTACAAGCGAGTCGACCTCCAGCGAGCGATCGCTGCGCAGGAGCGCTCTATCTTTGCTGCCGAGGAGCTCGACACTGACATGGCCGAGGTGATCGCCGAGATTGCGGCGCTCGTCGACGACGAACTCGTGGGGCAGGCTAATGACTGACGACGAGGACGACGCCAGCGAGGAGCTGGGGAAGACCGGGGAGAAGATGGGCGGCATTGCCGACCGTTTCGGCGCATCAACTGACACGACTGACACGAGCGAAACGTCCGAAACGTCTGAAACGGGCGACACGACCAAAACGTCTGAAACGGGCGACACGACCAAAACGTCTGAAACGGGCGACACGACCAAAACGTCTGAAACGCCTGAAACGCCTGAAACGATCAACACGGGCGACGACGACTCCCCGGCCTCTCCCGATATGACTGAAACGATGGACACGACTGAAGCGCTTGAAACGAGTGAAACGATCGAAACGTCCGAAACGGGCGACACGACTGACACGCTCGTCCCCGGCGATGAGGGGTTCGTGCTGCGAGAGGACTGGAACGGGCGGACAATCTACCTCTCGGACGACGACGTCGACGAACTTGACATCCGCTACTCCGAGGTCAACGTCGAGTGGCAGCGTGAACACGGCGAGCAACTACCGAAGAACGAGAAGTTCTACCCAGCAGTGATCCGGGCGGGGCTCTCCGGGACGTCGATTGAAGAAGAGCTCGGCCTCAAGGACTAGCAGTTATAATCTATAACTCAGGTTGGTCTGCCATCCATTTTTTTCCAGCCTTACCAAACATCGATTCCCGAGTAGCGAACATCGTCGTATCTTCGACGTACGCATCGAACTCATCTTCTGGTATCTCTTCGAAGTCTTTCTCGTCCTCGACTGTCCATGGGCTTTCCTCGAAGAACTCCTCGATGTCGCCGAAGTCAGAGAATGAAGGGTTGCCATGGCAATGAGGTCGAGTTAACGGCGAACGTGTGCTCACCAGACGGCTCGTCTGAAACGACCGGCGGGGTCACGCTAAAGTATAGCGTCGGTGCCGCCGGAGCGCATAGCGGTAGGAACCATACGAAACGCCGACCGTCAACAGCAGATACGTACCGAAGAGCACGCCGAACACGGGCGTTAACACAACGTTTCCGGTGACGGCGAACCACGTCACGAACAGCCCGAGAACCGTTCCGCCACCCACGACGAACAGGTACACCATCATGACGAGCGTCGACGGGACGACCGTTTCCGTCCCCCAGAACTCGCGCTCCTCGTAGATCGGATACGCCGAGCCGATACCGACTGCAAACATCGCCGCAGTGAGACACATCACAACTCCGACGGCGGCGGTCACCACCGCCTCAAGCACCAGTATCCCGAAACCGATCGAGACGAGCGAGCTGAGAACAGCGACCGGCACTCCAATCACAACGCCGGCGAGGAGCCGTCCACGGACGAGAGCCGCGGATGATGTCTCGGTGAGAAGGAGGAACGGTAGTTGCGGCCGCTCGTCACCGAGCGGGTTCAACCCGAAGGTAGCGCCTGAGAGGTATGTCGCGAGAACGACGCCGCCCCCAGTGATGAGGGGTCCGAGGGCGTCGCCCGAAAACTCGAGAAACATCGTCCCGAACGGTGCGATAAAAAAGACGGCAATCAGGAGATGACTCAACTCCGCCGGATCACGGCGACCGCGCACTAGAATCCCCCACGCGATACGACCGGGTTTAGTCCATGCGAACGGTCGTGGGGCAGAGAATCCGCCGCTCGATCGCCGCACCTGCGTCGACTCGTTGTTGTCGACCGGATCGGTAAACCAGAGCGTAGAAACCTGCTTGGTCGAGACGGCGAGACCGACCGGCGTGAGAGCGAGTAACGCCGCGAGCACCGCCACCGCCTCCGGAGAGGTCGGTCTGGAGACCGGTGTTCCGACGAACGCGAGCGCAACGTATTCCACGAGGGGATCGAACGCTACTGTCGACAACAGCCGTTGCACTGAGAGGTCGGATTCGACGATGAACTGCCCGGCGAACTGTGACGCGACGACGAGTCCGACCATCGCGAGGATACCGACCGCTTTCAGGAGACGGCGAAGGCTGGGGAGTTTCCGCAGGAGTCGCAACACAGCAATTCCCCCGGCGTACCCCCAGACGGCGGCACAGCAAACGAGCGGCAGCGCGACCGCCCCGCCCGAAGCAACGAGCAGCGGCGAGCCCATTCCGAGTGCGAATGTGACCACCACTGCCCCGACCGGGATCCCGAACCACAGGGAAAGCCGTCCCACCTCCGCTGTGATGAGCCCGATAACGACTGCTCGCGGGTGAACCGCCAGCAGGACGAAATCCGCACCGTCGATATGTCCGAGCCGTTCGAGGGTCCGAAACACCGATATCGACAGGAGACTGAGAGGAACGAGCGTCGCAGCGGGCGCGAAGAACGGGACCGCCGCCACGGAGCGCGCGGTTTGCCCGAGCACATACGCTGTCGGCAGCGCGAACAGGAGCGCGCCGCCGAAGAACAGCGCCGTGAGCAGGAGTCCAAGGACTCGACGGGGGTTTCCGAGGTACCCACGGAGGCTTCGGACGAACTCCGCTCGCCCAATTCGGAGCCCGTGGCGAACGTCCTGTCGGACGCTCATTCTCTCCGAGAGGCCGCGTCCGTTTCGGGTTCGCTCGTGACGGCGAGGAACGCGTCTTCCAGGGATCCACTCTCGCCAGTCTCCGCACGGGCCTGTACTTCGGTGGGCGTCCCCTCGGTGACGAGTCTCCCGTCAAACAACACCCCGACCTCGTCAGCGACGGCTTCGACCACCGGAAGAATGTGTGTTGAGAGGAACACCGTGGTTCCTGCGTCGGCGAACGCGGTGATCGATTCCCGGATAGTGCGCGCCGCTCGGGGGTCAAGCCCCGATGTCGGTTCGTCTAGATACAGGACGTCCGGTTCGTGTAGGACGCTCTGTATGAACGCAGTCTTCTGTTTCATTCCCTTCGAGTACCCGTCGATCCGCCTGTCCGCGTCACCGGCCAACCCGAACTGGTCGAGGTACTCGCCGATGCGCTCGTGGGCAACGGACCGCGAAATGTCGCGAAGGTCGGCGACGTATTCGAGCTGTTCGCGGGCGCTGAACTCGTCGTACAGAGGCGGCGTCTCAGGGAGATAGCCGACCCGACCGGCGATCGCACGCCGGTCGCTCGGGTTGACGCCACAGATGCGTACCGATCCGCTGTCCGGATCGCTGAGACCAGTAAGGAGCCGCATTGTTGTTGTCTTCCCCGCACCGTTCGGGCCGAGAAAGCCGTAGACGGTCCCGTGGGGGATGTCGAGCGTGAGACTGTCGAGAGCGACTTCTGAGCCGTAGCTCTTCCGGAGATCGGTCGCCAGAATGGCGGATTCGTCGTGGGTGGAGGGCATACGTAACGGATGTCATTTCCCGAACCGGTCGTCTATGCGTTTCGGAATCATCTTTCAGTCACACGTACGGGGGCGATGCCGCATGGGTAGATAGCGACGTGATTAGGGGGCGTGGTCGCTCCTGTACAGCCTTGGAGGATAGAATTGATACGTGCCTTCTGTTCGATTCATCTGTTCTGGATCGAAATCGAGACTGATCTCTCTTGTCTGCTCTGCGCTGGTTCCGCTTCCGGAATATCCCAGACGTCGAGTTCTCTGTCCGGCAGGACGTACGCCTTGCGGTGGATTTCAGTTTCGTCTGTTCGGCCGCTCGACCCCCTCTGCGGCCTCGATTTCGTCTGTCTTCTCGACTTCGGCGAATAGTTCTCGGTATGCGTCGGGCTCAAAGAGGTTGTTTCGGTCGAACAGTTCGCGAGCGGCGTCGGTCAGCTGAAAGAACCGGTATGGATGACCCCGTTCGAGCCCCTCACGATCCCGTTCGATGGCCTCGATCAGTCCCACTTCTTCCAGCCGGATGAGATGGTCTGTGAGCGTCGACGCTGCGATACTCGGATTGTAGTATTCGAGTTCCTTCTTCGAGGGCGCGCCTTTCGGGTGACCGACGATGGTCCCGATGATATTCGCACGGGTCGTGTCGTCGAGGGCACTCAACGCTGCGATCGGATCGAGTCCGGCCGAACTCTCGGCTGGGGTGAGCGGGGTGGCGTCAGGCCGGGACATTGTGTATCAGTGTTCGTCTCCTGGCCACATAACCATTTCGGCGAATGTCGAAGTGGTAGCCAGAGTGCTCGCGTATTCCACTTCCGGTCGGATTTCCGTACCGTTAGGTGGCGGTGGTGAATCCTATCCAGTATGACCAACGACGACGCTACCCGTGCCGTCATCGACAAATTGGGTGATCAGCCGGGAGAGACGCTCACACCAGAACGGATCGAGGCAATCCAGACCGCGATGCATGAGGGCCTCGGACGATTTATCAACAACACGTCCTACTTCGTTCTCGGTTCCTACGGTGAGGAGGAGCGGCCACGATTGGAGGCTGTTCGCGACCAACTCGCGAGCGATGCCGCAGCCTCGGACTCCGATGACGGGGTTGATGCGTTCCTGATGGACGATCTTCTGGACGTCTCGGAGTTCTTCACGTCGAAATTCAAGCTACTGGTCAGCTACGCGGACCATATCGTGGGGGTGTACGAACATTCTCAGGGCGGGCACGCGCGGGAAGCGGGTTACATCGATCAGCCGACCTATCGGAAACGGACGCGGGCCTTCTATCGAATTTACGAGACTGAGGAGGAACAGTACGCGGCCTACGACGGGATGTTCGCACACTATCTCCTCTCGATGGAGCGGGTGGACCGTGCGTACACGTGGACGACGCCCGAGGAACTTCGCGATTGTGTGGCGGACGCCTACGCACCCGATTGATACCGATTAAATCCAAAACTGGCCCATCCTCTGAGATCGGATTTGTTGAAATTCTCAGAAGTTGATAGTTTTGTGTCTCTAATCGCTCAGTACAGGAGACACAGTGGCCGGCAAGAATTGTTACCTCAATGGACCTTCAGAATTGTCGTGTAACGTACAGCAGGTCGGGTCCGTGATCGATGGGATGCTGGTCAGTCGTTTGGTAACGTAGATTCAGTACATCACAAAGCCGGTTAGTTGAGACGTCTGCTTGCAGAAGGTGTGTCTAAAACCCAGCAAGCAGACGATGAAATCCACGAAG
>NZ_AOJN01000007.1 GCF_000337335.1 Halorubrum distributum JCM 10118
CCTCATGAATCTCACTGTCTGCTTGCTGGGTCGTAGACACACCTTCAGCAAGCAGACGTTCTAACTAAGCGGCTTTGTGAAGTACTGAGATTGGAGAAAACGACATGGAAGCAGCAAGTCAGGACATATCGCTAGCGTTGGGCTAGGTACCGCTCATAACCGTATCCACCGATCACACCCAGCGGAGCGATGAGAATGGCACTAAACAAACTCCCCCAGAGAGCGATTACAGCAAAAGCGATGATGAACTCAGAGACTACATCATTGAGTGCGCCATCGAAAATCGCCTCTAAAGAGTTCACAACGCCTTGTAGAACCCCTAATACAATGAGTGTCCCAAACGCCGAAACGATGCCTGCCAAGGCACCGCGGACCGGTGCCGGCTCCTCGGGAAGCATCACACGCCAAACGACGGTCGATACACAGACAGCAATAATCGGGACAGGGAATTCAGAAACGTAGACCAACATGCTATCGGCGAATAATCCCTGAGACCTGAATTCCTCGCCTAAGACCAAGTTATTAAACAAAAAAAGACCAAGTAGTGCCGCACCACCGGCCACGACGCCCGCACCGATATCCCGCTGAGACACTCCGAGATAATCAATTAGATTCCGATTCATGAGTCATATATTTTCACAAACAGGTATAGTTCTATCCACACGGTCCCAGACATCAGCCACTCATCGTCTGAACCGTTGAATTTCTCGATTTAGAGGGCGATGAACTCTGCCTATCTTACAGTGTTTTCGGCAATGATGCGAGAATTGGCTGGTGTCTCGGTGAATCGTCCGCAGTCTCATCGACTGGCTGTTTCAGGCGATAATATGTCTGAAGAATCGGATTTCAACAAAGCCCTGAGATCATAAATTTCCACGACTGAGGGATAGATATTGATGCGTTCGTTTCACTCGATACTATCCATACTGTCTCGTTCGAGAGGTACACCAGACGACACAAACCCGTACGCAACTGAGGATGACTATGATCGAGTCACTCCTCCGAATCGACGTCGTACTCTTCGTTCTCATCGGCGTGCTCGGTGGCGCACACTGTATCGGGATGTGTGGGCCGTTAGTGACGATGTACTCGAAGCAGATGACGCCGCAGCCAGACGGCGGAACGGTAACAGCCAACGACGGGCGTGCCGGTCATCTCACGACCTACGAGGTTCGCCAGCACTTCCTGTTCAACGTCGGCCGGGCGACGACGTACGCAATTCTCGGAGCTGTCTTCGGCGCGCTCGGAAGCGTTGTGTTCGTCACCGCTGATCAACTGACACCGATCGCTGATCTCCTGCGGGGTGCTGTCGGTCTTGCGGTCGGAGGGTTCATTGTGGCGACGGGCGTTCGGTATGTGATTGGAGGAAGCGGAGGCGATATTCGTATCCCGGGCGTCCAGCGCGTTACGTCGTGGCTCGCAACGAGAGTTCACCGGCACGTCAACAGCCCAAGTATTGTCGGTCTCGGCGCCGTCCACGCGTTTCTCCCCTGCCCGATGCTGTATCCCGCGTATCTGTTCGCCTTCGCGAGTGGCTCTCCGACCACCGGTGGAATCGCTCTCGGTGCCCTCGGTATTGGGACGATCCCGGCTGTCTTCCTCTATGGAACGATTATCCAGTCGATCGACGTTGCCCACCGGCGTCGTGTTCATCGGCTCCTCGGCGTGGTGTTCGTCGTGCTGGGGTACGTGCTGTTCGCGCACGGATTGATGGCACTCGGTGTTCACCTTCCACACCCGATGTTCCCGCATTACCAGCCCCTCGGGGGCGCGATGGGGCACTGACCCAGCTCTGGATCCTTTTCACTGGCTCGATACAGGTGGCGGCTCCAAACAACAACTATGAGGGGGAACCCGGCGGTGGCTGGCCTCCCGGAACCCCACGACCTGTCACGTGGTGGCCACTCGTTCGAGGTCGCCGACGAGCCGATCGATGTCTGTTCGCGGCCCCCGTGGGTGCGCCGGTTCGATGATCCCTTGCTTATTTGAACGCTACTAGTAAGAGAACCCTACAGGTTTAGTTGTAATAGGACCTCATTTACATACACCAGTAGCCTCAATTTGAACTGTAGCATCGTTCGGCAACTGCTCGACGCCAACGAAGGTCCGTGACGGCCGTTGCCCCTCGAAGAATTCGTCGTACGCCTGCGTAACTGCCTCTAATTGGCTCATGTCAGTCAGGTATACTGTGGTTCGCATTAGTTCCTGACGACTGACGCCAGCTTCAGCAGCGACAGTGCGAACGCGTTCAAGCGCCTCGAGTGTCTGTGTTCGGACACCCTGATCTAACACTGTCTCTTTGCCAGGCACTTGACCATCGAAACATACCAGTTGTAAACCGCGATTCCGAACACTGTACGGAGTTGTTAACGAACTATCTCGTTCCTTTCGGGTTATGTTTTCGGACATGTTAGTCACTTAGCTTCGAGTTTCCTGGGGGTTTGTTATTGGCTGCTCGAAATTCGAGGAACTCATCGTACTGCTCAACAACAAGTGTGGAGTCCGCCCGCGGCTTCGCAGTACAGATGAGTACGTAGCCTGCCTCTCGGTCTTCAGTATCGTACCGACGCGCGTTTGGATGGACAACGTCGCCGTCAACCAAACGAGCAGCACAGGTGATACACCAACCTTGTTGACAGTCAGCTGTGAGCCACACACCCGCCGAACGCGCGGCCGCCAGAATCGTCTCGTTCTCACTGACCTCAAGTTCGTGTGTTTCGCCGGCTTCGTCCAGCGACGACTTCTCGGGAACGACGATCGTGACGGTCCACGTATCGTCCGACGACTGTGTCATAAATGAGGGGGGAGTGGAGGCCGTTGTTACTTGCTCAGGCAGAGTCGTTGAACGGGTTGTTCTTCGTGTATGGCGCGTCGCCCGGCTCGCCGCGCGCGAAGTGCCCGGCCGGGTTGATCTCGCCGTCGCGCTCCTTGCTCAGCAGCTCGATGAACCATGCCTCGTGGTCCATCTCCTCGTTGAGGATCCGCTGGGCCATGTCGTAGGTTCGCGGATCAGCCCCACGAGTCATATCACAGATCTCGCTCCAAGTGCGAATCGCACACCGTTCCGCTTCGAGCAGTACCTCGAGGATGTCTTCCACCGCGAGGTCCTCGGTGTCGAAGCCGCCGCTGTCGTCCATCGGCGTTGGTACCTCGGCGTCGGGACAGGAGGCCCGGTCGGCGAAGTCCCTGATGTCGTTCGGCAGCGACCCCTCGAGTTCGTACACCCGGGGGACGACGAGCTCGAAGTGGGCCCGGTCTTCGAGACGGGCGTCCTCGGTGATCTCCTTGTAGTCCTCCTCCCCGGCGAGATGCATCCGGAGGTTCGTGTAGTAATAGTAGGTCGTGAACTCCGCGCCGATCGCGTCGATCAGCTTCTCTCGAAGTTCCTCAGGATCGACACCGCGTTCACGGATCACTTCGGCTCCGACTCGTTTGCTCGTGTCGCCCGGTTCCACGGAACCGCTGCCGTGTTCTTTCTCGTTTGCCATCGCATCTCTACATACCTCGGTAACAGTAATCAGAATTGCTTTAGCAATAGATAAGATTTCCTGCTAAAAGAATGAAACAGCAGTAAGAACAATTCTTTTGTATATCTACTATTTAGCAATAGATGAATGACCGGTGAGCCTGAACCCGCCCAAGAGACACGTGAGTTTGAGTTTGTCCTCCAGTTCGAGTCAGGAGCCGATGAGTTGATGGATGTGTTCCGACAATACGAGAGCCTCTCGTTGTGGTCGTCCGCGATCTTCGTGAATGACAACTATATGTGGCGGCTCGATTACGCGAAGGGGACGAGCGAAGCGCTGGACGCGTTCGATGAGGTGTTTCTCAACGAAACCCGCTGTAACGAGTGTTTCGACGTCGTAGATTGTGATACGGACCGGTCATATTGCGTCCTAGATCGGCAAGAGACCAGCCGAACTATCTACACACTTCGCCGTGAAATTGACAGCTGTCATTCACTTCCGCATATCGTACTCGATCATATTCAGACAGGAACCATATTCGAATCCCGCCGAGTCGGTGACGAGTACCGGTGGCGCATTCTCTTCCCTGGTGATTCTCCTATTGGAGACATCTACGATACACTGGAAGCTCAGCTTCGGGAGGGCGTGTCGCTTTCGGTGTCGCATATCACTACTGGCAGCGGCTGGAAGGCGACCGAACGCCTCGCAACGGACTTCTCGCCAGAACACTGGGAAGTGCTGAAGGCGGCGGTCAAGCACGGATACTATGAACGGCCGAGACAAGTTTCTGTCTCCGATCTTGCGTCGATACTTGATGAACCCCGTTCTACGGTTCAATATCGACTACGAACCGCAGAGGATCGTATCGTGTCGGAATTTGTCGAGCGAACACTGTGAACGATGGTGGCTACGAGTCGTAGATATCACGTTTGCTGAAAAGCCCCAGCATCGAGGATATGAAAAAGTGTTCTGAGCTCCGCCTCCGGCGCTACCCGTGACCGTCTCGTATTGACTACAGAAACTACGGCTCTGCGGATATAAACCACCGTAGTACAGTCCTCGAACGGGGGAATTACACAACTTCTCTTTTAGTTCCGTGATCAAATATACCTATGTTCTCGACGGTGCTTCCCGACATCTTGATTCAGGGATGGGCGCTGCAGCTCTCGCCGGAGCTTGCGAGCCGTGCGCAGTTCGGCTGGACGATCAGCGTTCACATCATTTTCGCCTCGCTCTCGGTCGGGTTGGCGCCGTTCATCGTCTACTTCACTTGGAAGGACGTTCGGACCGACGACGAGCGGTTCACACGGCTGCGATCATTCTGGGTCAAGGTGTTCGCCGCCGGATTCGTCATGGGAACGGTCACCGGCATCCCGATGAGCTTCCAATTCGGAACGAACTTCCCACAGTTCGCCGAGGTGGCTGGAGAGCTGATCGGTGGGCCGCTCGCGTTCGAAGCGAAGATGGCGTTCTTCCTTGAGGCTGTTTTCCTCGGGGTATTGCTGTTCGGTCAGGAACGCGTCAGCGATCGGACCTACATTATCTCGTCGGTACTGGTGGGAGTCGGGGCGTGGCTGTCGGCCTTCTGGATCCTGATCGTCAACGCTTGGATGCAGACTCCACAGGGCTTCGAGATGATCACGCGTAACGGTATGGAGGTCGCAAAGCTAACCGACCCGCTGGCTGCGTTCTTCACGCCCCGGATGCCGTGGATGTATGTACACATGGTCAATGCGTCGGTTATTTCTGTCGCGCTGCTGGTCGCCGGGGTCTCGGCGTACATCGTCTGGAAGAAGCGCGATGCCGCTGCGTGGAACACTGCGTTGAAACTCGCAGTTATCATCCTGCTCGTCACCGCTCCTCTGCAGGCAGTCCATGGTGACGCGTATGGGCGTCACGTCGCAGATACACAGCCACAGAAGTTCGCAGCCATGGAAGCTCACTACGAGACCGGCACGGCGGACTTACACCTGCTCGCGTTCCCGAAGAGCATTGACGCGATCACCGATCCGAAAGCCGAGAACCTCTTTACTGTGAGTCTTCCGGGCGTCGGGTCGTTCCTCGCTAGCGGTGGTGACTTCGACGCCGAAGTGCTCGGATTAAACGAGTACGAGGAGAACCCGCCCGTAGCGATGGTGTTCTGGTCGTTCCGGTTCATGGTCGGACTCGGATTCCTGTTCATCGGGCTGGCGCTGTGGGGCGGGTATCTCATCTACAACGGACGCCTCTCGGAGCGCGATCGGTTCCTGAAGACGATGATCGCTGCGTCGCCACTCGGCTACGCGGCGCTTCTCACGGGGTGGTATGTCACCGAGATCGGCCGACAACCGTGGGTCATCCAGGGCGAACTCAGAACTAGTGAGGCCGTCTCCTCGACACTGAGCGGAACCGAAGCGACTCTGACGCTCGTCGGCTTCGTCGTTATCTATATCGGATTGATCTTGGTAGCCCTCCATGTGCTGCGGTGGCTGGTCGAAGACGAGCTCCGTGAACTCGGAGTGAAGGTATCGGACGACGATCGCTGGTACGGTCCGGTCCCGAAGGTGAGCGACGATGACTGAGCTTGTGTTGCTCGTCGACGCGTATCTTGTCGACACGCTCCCCGAGATCTGGTTCGGTGTAGTCATGTTTGCGCTGGCGATGTACATAATCCTCGACGGGTTCGATTTCGGAATCGGAATGCTGTACGCGACTCGTGACGACGAACACGAGAAGGAGACATTCTTGACGGCGTTCGGTCCGGTTTGGGACGCAAACGAGGTGTGGGTCGTCGCCTTCGGAACGATGCTGCTAGCGGCGTTCCCGCGAGTGTACTCGCGAGTCTTGGCCGACCACTACCTGCTCGCGCTCGGGTTCGTGCTCGCGCTGCTGTTCCGCGGGCTCGGCCCGGAAATGCGCGAACAGCGCGACGACGAGCGCTGGAAGCGGTACTGGGATTACTCCTTTATCGGAGGGAGCTTTCTTGCGCCGCTGCTGTTCGGTACTCTCGCTGGTCGGTGGATCTTCGACGCGCCGACACTGTCGCTGCCGGCACTGCTAACTGGTGTCGGCCTCGTAACCGTCTCGGTCGCCACCGGGGCGGCCTTTCTGACAGCTAAAACCAAGTCACGGCTGGCGTCCGACCTGCGCAAGTACGGAATCATTGCGACGCTGGCGTACTTGATCGGAGTTATAGCTCTGCTGACGACTGTCGTCGTAACTGATGCCGGAGGTGCTGCTGAAACGGTTCTTTCGCTTCCCGTAGGTGCGATTGTCGTCTTGTCGGTTGTTGCGGGAGGAGGGGGAAGTGTTCTTGCCCTGCGTGGCAAGTACCGTGCTTGGCTGGTGAGCGCACTCGGGCTTCCGGCGCTGTTGAGCCTGCTAGTCGCGCTCCTGCTGTATCCGACGATCTATCCGCCAACTGGCTTGACGGTTCGAGAAGCGGTTGTCTCACCGTTAGCGCTGAATCTCGTGACGATTCTCGGATTTCCGGCGCTTCTCCTCGTGCTGTGGTACTTCAAATTCCTCTATGGCGTATTTAGCGGTCCGATCGAGGGTGAGGGATACAAAAACTGACCGCGCTCTTCTGTAGGAGATTGTTGATACTGCTGAGCTGCTGCTGTCGAGTCGAAGAGGACAAGGACACCGCGTCAGCGGTGTCCGACAC
>NZ_AOJN01000008.1 GCF_000337335.1 Halorubrum distributum JCM 10118
AGAACTCTATCGCAAACCAGGACGAGAAGCTCTCAAACACGCCGTCAAAGCCACTCTCTGAAATCAACAATGTGCTACACAAGAGCGATCCGGAGATATCTGAGCAAAGGAGGTAGCATACTCGCGCTGCTTTTCCTCACTCAGGTCAATCCACTGGACGGTTGGCGGATAGCTAAGCACGAACTCAAACGAGTCAAGGCGTGCGTCCGCACTCAGATAGTCTCCTTTCCGAACCTCTACTTGGTCAGTGTAGTTCTCTCGAACCGTCTCGACATACTCGTCCTCTGTATCGATCGCAACCCCAGATGGTGGGTTATGCACCGAGTCCTCGAAATATCGTTCCACAGCAGAAATTAATTCACCTTTCCCACATCCCGGATACAGGATTCGCTTCCCGTACGTGGAGCTGATATCCTTGAAGAGGAGTTCAGCCATCCGATCAGCAACCGTCTCAGGAACACGAAATGGAGGCATAATCTCCCGTTTCGCATCCAACCTAATGACGTTATGCCGGGAGAGAGTGGTTCACTCATCTGAGTCGGTGGTCTCTGATTGGACTGTTTCGTGAACATTCTCCAGTTCCTCTCGGCGAGCCGACGCTCTGGTGGACGCTGATGTCGTGCTTTTTACAGAGCATTCGTTCGACTGTGAAGGTCATCTCGTCAAAATCGGCCGTCGTGATGCCGATGTCCTCCGGTGATAGCGTCTCATCAGCCGTTGATGTCTCGAAAACAGGTATCGGCCGCGATGTCGCTAGTGGGGGGCCGTCACTCGTCGCCTTCGAACCCCTTACGCGCGTAATGACGCGCGCGAATTCGCGCACGCTATTCGCGCGTAATTGGCGTCCTCAAGCGCTCTAACACCAAATTTATGGATTATGGGTGTATCTGTCCTGATAGAATGTCATCAGATCACTCTCGACTCAGGCTTGCCACCATGTTTAGTCGATTTCAGAGCCAGCCAGAGGAGGGTCGTTGAATATGCCGACGATCAACGCATACAAACACGATCCTGGTTACTACATCCGCGCTTGGACAACCGACCTCGGAAACATCAATTACAAGCTTCGCTCCCGGGGTAACACGATCATCGAACGCTTCGGATTGGAAGATGGTGACGAGATTTCGTGGGATACAATCCACGCTTTGAAATCGATTGGAGAAATCTACACCGAGGGATCCGGAACGCTCGGTCGCGATGACTTCGCCCCTCTTGATGGTGATACGAAAACTCTGTCAGAAGAGGAAGCGAAAAGACTGCTCGATTCAATTTTGGACGAGAAGAATCCGTCCGAGCAACGGATCAAGGAGCTCTGTGACATCTTAGACATAGAGCGTCCCGAGTCGAACATTGAGCGACTGGAGCAGGAGTTAGCATCCCGAATCGCCGGCATCACCAGTCGCGAGAGTTTCCAAACGGAGGTGACATTGAATGGTCCCGCCGATCAGGCAAGCATCTCTGTCAATATAGAGCCCTCGGAAGAATCCACAGAGCCACCTCTGGATTCCACGATCAATCTTCTGCTGTTGGGCGATACGTCCCTCGATGATCCCGGGATTGCTCGACATGATATCTATCTCTGCGAGGAACATGGTCTCGAAGGATGGTCGTTTGCTTATTCGGGTTCGTGGGAGACCCATGCGGAGATGGCACGTCAGAAGGCAGAACTCATGCCAATCGTGATTCAGTGGTTCGACGATCTGAATATTGACTACGGCATTCCGAAGGAGAGTTTCGGCGGCGCTCAACGAGATCTCCTTGGATAGCATCCGCCCACACAGCCTTCGTCGCGGTATGCTCGGCTAGCGGTTATTGGAACTCACCTTCCCGGTGTCCCAGGCCTCGTGGTCGTTCCGGGGGCTGGCGGGGAAAGGAATCCGACGGCCGACGGGCGGTGTCTGGACCGCGTCCGGCTTCTTGATTGCTCGCACTCGCGGTCCCGGTTGGTCGGGATCCGACGTACATCGGCTTTCGCGCTTGGCTCCGCTCCGTGACGACCTCCCGATGGAGCAGCGTACAGAGCTCCATGACGCTCTCGGCGAGCGCGAATGCTGCCTCTCGAGACCGGAGGTCGTGCTGGCTGAAGAGGATCGTCCCATCGGCTCGATCGACCCGGACCAGCCAGTCCGAGGATTGCTGGACGTGGCAGAGGACGGATTTCGAGAACTCGTAGGCGAACACGAAATGGTCGTCATCTGTTCGGCGTTGCAACCACCAGTTGTCGGGAGTGATCTCGCTGTTGCTCTCAGAACTCATCGGTTACCCGGGACGGATGTGTCGTCCCGCACCCCTTGCGGGACGAACAACAACACCAGCGCTCACGTCGTCGGGACTTCGTCGCCACCGTCGGCAACGTATTTAGTTATAGCAAGATACTGTCTAATTACATTCGGATGGCTGTACTGGACGATCTCTCGGGGTTCGAGTTCGAGGACGTGATGGAGGACGTGTTCCGGAACCTCGGCTACGAAAACGTCCGCCAGGCCGAGCGGACGGCCGACGAGGGGCGCGACGTCATCATGGAGGAGGTCGTTGACGGCACGCGACGGGCGATCATCGTCGAGTGCAAGCACACCGGGACGGTCGGCCGGCCGGTCGTCCAGAAGCTGCACTCGGCCATCGCGACGTTCGACTTCGACGGCCCGAAGCGAGGGATGGTCGCCACCACAGGTCGATTTACGAACCCTGCCGAGGAGTACGCTGACCGGCTCCAGCGGAACGACGATCCCTATCCCATTGAGCTGATCGACGGCGAGGACCTTCGGGAGATCGCCGACGAAATCGGTCTCGATCTCTACAACGGGCGCATCGAGATTCTCTGTGACGAGACGCTCCGACCGTACGATCCGGCGGCGGATGTCGACGCACCTGTCCAGGAGGCGTTCCGCGACATTGAGAACATCGAGGCCGCGGATCTGCCGGTGCCGCACTCGCAAGTGACGTTCCGACCAGTGGTTGCGATTACCGCCGACACGAACGCTGTCTTCGAGACCTCAGTCGGTGTCATCCACCGGATCAACGACCGCACACAGTTCGTTGTCCACGCTGAGCGCGGCCATCCGAAGGTGGCCGACGACGAAGTCGCGACGCTGGTCACCGAGAACTTCCACGCGACGGTCTCCCTCGATACCGGGCAGTTTACCGAGGCATTCGACGACGTCGACGAACGACGGTTCGGCCAGACCCAAACGGAGTACAAGGAGTGGGCTGTTGACCGCCTCCAGGATTACCACACGACGACGGTGACCTACACCGGCGACAATAACGTCACGTACAACAAGACCTGTGAGCCGAATCTCTTGGACATCTCAGTGCAATCGATTGAGCCGGTGTATCTACCTGAGGTTCGGCAGACGACAGAGATACTGGAGTACGCGTATCCGTACGAATACTATGCTGCTGGCCCCTCACGGGTCACTCTGGAGGACGGGATTCATCGCTGCGTCCACTGCGAAACGAGCGGCGTCGACGAGACGTACACCTACTGTCCGAACTGCGGGGCGATCGCCTGCGACACCCACATCAAGACCGAACGGCTCGAAGGGGAGCCGGTCTGTACCGGCTGTGCGGTGACCGAACGGTTCGCGCTGAAGAGGAAGTACTTCTACGACGAGGAGAACCTCGGCGCGTTCCGCAAGGAGTACGCCGAGATGCCGATCCACGAGAAGGCGATGGAGAACAAGCTGCTGGCTGGCGGGAGCGTGGTTGCGACGCTGCTGCTCGTCGTCGGACTACTCGTGATCGGCGGCATCATCTAACCAGTCGCAATTTTCCGCCAGACTGCGGGGTTGGGGTTACGCGACTCCGTACTGCTCTTTGAGTGCCATATATTCCTCCTTCTTTGGGAGGATGACTGGCAGACCATCTGTCCTGTCGAAGTCGCCCCGAAGTGGCCGATACAACGCTTTCACAGTGGGTTCCAGGTCGTACCACCGTGCGGTCTCGACAAGTGTCTCTTGATCGATATCCTCCGACTCGATCAGCAGCATCGAATAGCTGACCCGCCGGGATCCGCTATCCAGAAGGAGTGTATGGCACACGACTTCAGCAGGCGTTAGCTCCTCATCTGGAGCATACCAGAACGGAGGCTCGCCGGCGAGGAAAAACTGTAGACCATACGCTGTAAACCGACCCAGTCCGGTCATCTCCCAGTCCGGAGCTGCTTGGTGTGCGTCCGTATCCTCAGCGGTCTGTACGCGGACGAGGGATCGGTTCGGACCGCACCACGCGATCGTGGCGCTGGGGGCGATTTCCCGGACTCGGGCTCGATGTTCGTGCTCTACAGTAGCCCGGGCGAACGCCAACAGCGGCGAGACTTCGTCATGAAGGGCGTACTTCGAATCGGATCTGGAGAGTAGTGCTCGGTGCTTGAGCGGCGATAACGCGCTATGGACACCTTGTCGAGTGATTCCGAGTCGATCTGCGATATCAGCGATGTAACGTGGTCTATCGAGATACCAACACACGCGGAGTGTGGCTGGGGAGAGCAGTTCCGTCCAGTCTACGTGGCTGAACTCCACCTGCAGCGTTCGATACGCTTCGGTAACTGGATGTTCCGCGATGCGGACACGACGCTGATTGCTGGACCCACGGGTTTCTGTGAGCAATCCCGCTGCGAGCAATTCGTCGAGTACGTCGTACAGATGGTCTCGTGAATATCCGGTTTCGGCCGCGAGTTCCGCCGGTGTTGCTTTACGGCCGGTACTCAGCGCGTCAAGCACGGCGAGTCCGGCCTTCGAAATCATCTGGGTCTTTCTAAACCCTAACTATATAAATACGATTTGGGATTTTACTTGACGACTGCTTCGTCCCGGACCAGTTCTGCGAGCGCGTCCTCGAGCGACCCGTTGAATTGCCAGCTCGCCTGCTCGAAGGCCTCGTCGGTCGGGCCGTCCCAGCGGGGGAACGCGGAGTGACCGCTCACTTTGACTGTCCACTCGGTCGGCTCGTCGAACGGGTTCTCCGTCGGGAGTTCGACGACGTAGAGGTACTCCTCGTCGCCGTGGATGCCGTCGGCCGGATTTTCGACACCATGGCCCAGCAGGAACAGCGGCTGGTCGAGATGCTCCATATTGGACGGCTCGAGGAGATCCGCTGGCTGAGCCGCGTCGATCGTTCGCTCTGGGTCGCCATCCAGGTAGAGGTCGACCGTCGAGAGCTTGTCGAGGAACACGAAGGTCGCCGCCGTGTAGCCCGGGCCACGCTCTGCGCGGGTCGCATCGAGAAGCTCTTTCAGTTGTGCGAGATCCCGGAGGACGCTCCCGGGGTACCCGTCCGAATGCCGGTACACCTGCGCGACGCGGTCGGCGCTGCCATCTGTCTCACCGGTCTGTTCGACTCGTTGGACGAATCGGAGTTGGCTCCGTGTCGACATCGGTACTCGCCGGCGCGTGTGCGCCGGCACCCATCGCCGGCGCTGAAACAACACCACACAGTCGTAGCGGGATTGCAATCCGCTACGCGAGATGTGACACCTTGTCTGGTTCCTCCACGTCGTCGAATTCACCACGCTCGACCGGCTCCCAATCCTCCCCAGGTGCTGGACTCCACCAGTCGATCTCATAGGCACCCGGTGCACCGAGGATTTTTGCCCGTGCCGAGCCGTCAGGCAGGTCGCGACGGAGCTTCTCGTCGACGTGAAGGTTCCACGTCGAGTCGGTGTCGAAGCACGCGAGCACAGCCTCAGTACTTCACAAAGCCGCTTAGTTAGAACGCCTGCTTGCTGAAGGTGTGTCTACGACCCAGCAAGCAGACAGTGAACTCCACGAA
>NZ_AOJN01000009.1 GCF_000337335.1 Halorubrum distributum JCM 10118
AACAGCGCTGATCAGCCACTACCGACGACTCATTGTAACAGAATAGGTGACTCAGGTCAGGTTCGCTGACGATGCTTTGTGAGGTACTGTACAATTGGGGGTGTGTACGAGATTCTGTTCTATCCCGTGATCTCTACGAGCGATACATGAAGATCTGCGGCCGTCTCGACGCTGATAGCGTGAGTGAACGTCGTGTCCGTGACCACCTCTCGGATATGAATATCCTCGGAGTAAAACACGAGATTTAGGTACGTTGGCTGGCTTAAAATCGTGATACTTGATGATCGAAATTTCTGATTCGCTTCGTTCTCTGTTCAGCGCTCAAATCGAAGAACGTGACGGGTCATATGTCATAGATATTCCGACGAGTGAAATCGAACACGACACACTCGCTGCCGACGAAACGTACCGCATCGCGCTCCTGGCGTCAGGATCTTCGACAGGCCAGAAAGCCCAGCAAGAACAACCCCAATCGGCTGCGCAAGAACCAACTCCGACGTCGGACGGTCCTCCCGTAGACGAAGGTGAAGTCCGCGACGTGACGATCGAGACGACTGGTGATCAAGGTGACGGCATTGCGAAGGTTGAACGCGGCTACGTCGTGATCGTCCCCGGCGGACAACCAGGTGATGAGCTGTCGGTCGAGATCGAGCAAGTCAAAGAGAACGTCGCGTTTGCCAGCATCGTCGAACTCGACTCACGGGTGCTGTGACGTCGTTTTACTGGCAACTGTCTATTTGACTGGGATCGTTGGAACCCCGACTATCCTGATCCACCCTACTCGCTTCCTGGCTTCCCGATGTACTCCGATTTCATCGTCCCGTTTTCACGATAGTAGCGATAGAGATACGGGCCGTGTATATCAGCCGGGTCTCCGCTAGCGCACTTACAGCTATCGTCGCCACAGGTGACCTTCTCTTTGACTACGGTCCCGCTTCCTGCGCTATCGGACTCCTCAACGGGTTCGGCAGCCTCGGGAAGCTCGTCAGTGTCGACCGACTGGTCGCGATATTCGATGAGCGCCTCAATATAGTTCTGTACCTCCTGAAGTGTCTCCGTATCCTGTTTGGGGAGCCCCTCCGCGAGATACTTCGGGAGCGAGGTGGGTGGTGACGGCTGCTCCATGCCTTATGTAACAATTAGGGCCATATCAGCGTTCGGGTGCTACATAAGATATTGAATCTTCTCTGCCAACCGTGAGCACTTCAGCAATTACTCGAGATCGTAGGCCGCAATTTCGTGAGAGCCACACTGTGGACACTCATCGATGTCCTTCTCCACGCTGTACCCACAGTGACGGCACTCGTGGTGCGTTGTCGATGACGGCTCGAGCCTCACAATCTGCTGGATGAACTGTTTACTGAGCATTGGTGGGGTCAACGATCTCGCCACAGCTTGGACATTCGGCCCACACGCCCGGATCACCGCCAGCGGTCTCGTAGTGGATGATTGCGTCCCGACCCGTGACTGTCTCGCCGCAGAACGAGCAGTCGCCACGGATTGTCTTTGGGTCATCAGTGGTCATTCTCACGAGCTCGCGAGCTATTTTGAGGGGGAGAGGGAGCGTGTGACACTGTTTTAGAGATGATCTGGCTGTTGAAACCGGGCCAGTGGTGCTCCCTCCCCTCAAAATTAGAGACTCTGTGATTTATAGCTCAGGTGAGCGGGGCGAAAGTACTGTTCCGGCTCTGTTGAAATCCTATTCTTCAGATATATTCTCACCTGAAACAGCCGGTCGATGAGAGCTGCCTATTCTTCAGACCGAGAGTAGAACCCGAATATAAGGGCTAAGAAACCAAAAATCAGCCAGAATATGAGACTCGGATTGAAAAATAAATCCAGCGAGAATTGTTCTGAAGGTAAAATAGCATACCAGATCGGTACACTAATACCTAAACCTAATATTGCGACGAGGATGAACTTGGAGTTGTCATCCATATTGTCTAATAGATGTTCAGCGGGCTACTAATTATCTATGCCGATACTGTTTGATTATCTCCGAGGATTTCTTCGCCTATCAGAGAACAAGCCCGTTAGTACCTGTATATTCTGTACTGAGCGGTCTGTGCTTCATCTGTATTGACCGCTCAGAGTGACCGATCTACATTATGAGTGAGACAAGCAATAGTGAGTTCCCGGAACTGTTTCCACCACCGCCGTGAGCGGACGAACGCACCGTACTTTCGCTTGAGCGTTGAGTTCACGGTCTCGGATTGACTCCGTTGTCCGTAGAGATCAGCGTCTAAGCGTGCGTTCCATGCCTTGTGGAGTGGTGTGAACTCACGATGCTTAATCAGTGGCCGAACCTCGTGTTGACGAGCAAGTCGCCTGATCTTCTGGTCGTCGTAGCCCTTGTCACCGAGGAGAATGTCAATATCCTCGGGGTTGCGCTTGATCAACGACGGAGCGATCTGGCTATCGTGTTTTCGAGTCGTCGTCACGTGTAAATCGAGGATTGCGTTCACTTTCGCATCAACCAATAGCGTCACCTTGAGCTGCTGAATCGTGAGTTCAGCACGTTTCGTGTAGTGTTTCGAAGTGTGACTACGGTCGAACCCCGACGCATCAACACCAACAACTCCGCTTGTCGGAAGTAACGTCGCTGAGAGGGTCAATATAACACGCCACACAGCCATATCAAGCCGGTTGAACGCCTTACAGAGNCCAACAACTCCGCTTGTCGGAAGTAACGTCGCTGAGAGGGTCAATATAACACGCCACACAGCCATATCAAGCCGGTTGAACGCCTTACAGAGTGTTGAAGGCGTAGGAAGTTCGGATAAGCCAAGGGTTCGACGGATGCGTGGCATCTCGATCAGTTCGTCAATCAGACCACGATAGGTCGTGTTCTTCCGCACTTTGAGACAGATCAGAACAACGTGCTGCGGAAGTGTATAGCGGTATTTAGAGAACTTCGAGGAGTATCGAGAGACCGCTCGGCGTGCCAGATGGATCGCCTTCTCAGTAAACCGGAGAATCTGCGACTTCGGGAGGGCCTTCATCTCGTCGAATTACAGGATGAACATGTAACTCTCTGAGGATTTCAACAGAGCCACTGTTCCGGAACAGCAGCGTGATTGCGGGTCGTGAGTAACCATCACACGAGGACACTCCGAGAGCGGTGGGTGGTGACTACGCGCTCGCGGGAGCCCCATCGGCGTCGCCGCTATCGATGAGCGGGTAGTCGATGTGGACCTCAATGCGGTCGAACGGAACAACGGGTTGAATCGCACCGCTGGGTCCGCCCGCTTCGAGCGTGAGGATGCTTAGTACTTCTAGCTGCTTCAGGTCCGAGTGGACATCGGACACGTCACGCTCGACGAGACGCGCTGCCTCGCGCATGCTCTCGGGCGCCTCTTCTGCGATCGCCCGGATGAGCTCAAGACGCAGCGGCGTGAGACTGTCGACGAAGTCGTCGTAGGTACCGAACTGAAGCGTTGCTTTTCCCTCCTGTTCGTCGAGATCGTCGGCCTCGACGTCTTGGACAAACTGGAGCGCGTCCTCACGGAGCTGTTCTCGGTCGCCGACGGTGATGTGGAGTGTGGTCATGGTCGGGGTATCGTGTGTCGGTATTCGATCAGTGCGGCCGGGGCGGGTCGCCGCCGACAGCGTCCCAGTACTCGTCTGCGCTCGCCCAGAAATCGACAAGCCGGTCCTCCATTCCGGGGAACTCGACGTCTTCAAGGTCGCCGGCTGCGGTGTGGTGTTCGTGGCCTTTGGTGTCCTCGTGGGAGTTGTCGTATCGGACGAGCGTGAGGTCGTCGAGAGTGCCCAGGTGGAGCGTGTACTTCCAGCCCGAGGGGTACGTCTCGGTGTCGTTGGTCGGTCGAAGCACGACGTTCTCGACGAGACCGGCCTCGACGTGCGTGTACTGGAACAGCGGCTCCTGGACCATCTCTCATCTGTTGAGATACCGGCCAACGCTATAAGCGTTGGGTAGAAGTCCAACACCCAACACAAACCCGCCAGACGTTCACCACAGCGGGCCGAGCAACGCTACGCGAGTTGTTAGCCATCGGTATCTCAGCGCTCAGTCGTTCGCCTTGCGCTCGCGTCCCGACGCCGATGTGAGCGGGAGGTCTGCGTCGATCTCGTCGTACCACACGACGGGGCGCTTTGCGCTGCCGTTCTCTTCAAACTCGAGGGGCCCGTAGTCGGCGAGCTCGTTCACGTTGTCGAGGACCTCTGTGGGTTCCGGTCGACAGGGCGAGCGAGTTCACGGATGCTCTCTGGCTCGTGCTCAACGATGGCTTCGAGCAGTTCGAGGTTGGTCGACCGAAAGACGCGGCCGAACGTCTCGAGGTCTTCGATCGACAGCGTTGGCTCGCTGGGTTCGACATCGTCGCCGGCGTCGATTGCTTCGAGCCGCTCCTCAAGGCCGCTACGATCCGCGGACTTGATCTGGATGTGGAGTGTTCGGGTCATGATGTTGTAGTGTCTGGGGTTTCGATTGTGCGTCGATCAGCGTGCTCGAGTCACTAGGACGGCCGCCGTCGTGGTCAGACGGTGATGAACCATCACCCCGGTTTATCTCTTCGCAAGGAGTAGAGGAAGACATGAGCCGCGAAGCCCCCGCCGACGCCGACATCATTTCGGACGAGGAGCTCACCGCGCTGCTCGCCGAGGCCGAGGGGAGAACGCCCGAGGAGATTGAGCGCGGTGCCGCCGAGATCGAGATCGCTCCCCCCGAGGAAGCGACTGTCGTCGACGTCGACGAGTAGTGTTACTGCTTTGACGTAGTTTCAGTGCTACTGAGAACCAGCTACAGCTGATCCACTGACTGACGGTCTTGTTCTCGAAAACAACTCAACTCGACTCCATGGCGGCCACTATCGATGGCCTGCGTTTTGGAGATTTACGGAAAATTCGAGGCGAAAGCCTCGCCCCTTCAGGGCGGGGATGAAGCTGACCAACAGTATTCAACCGCCGACGAGGGCATAGACGGAGTTCCAACGCTATCTTTAAGCCGTTCAACCATGATAGTATACATAGATGGTGAAGAGTACTCGTCATGCGAAATACGAACTCTACTACCACATAGTGTTCGTGCCGAAATATCGGCGTTCGCAACTGACGGGGAAGACGAAGGAACGTCTCGAAACCATCTTCGCGGAAATCTGTGATGACAAGGGCCTCGAACTGGTCGAGTGCGAAGTCATGCCCGATCACGTACACCTGTTCATCGGAAGTCCACCGAAGAACGCCCCGTCGCTCATCGTCAACTGGATCAAGGGCATCTCCGCCCGCAAGTACAATCAGAGATACGATGACCGCGTGAAGTGGACTCGTTCCTACTACGTCGGTACGGCGGGGAGCGCATCGAAAGGCGCTGTCGAACGCTACATCGCGGAACACGAAGGTGACGACGAATGAAGCGCGTCAACACCTTCGAGGTGGTTCCACAATCCGAGAACGACAAAGAGTGCCTTCGACGGCTACTCGATGCGTCCGCCTCTCTGTGGAACGAACTGACCTACGAACGTCGTCAGAACTACTTCGGTGACGGCGACGTGTGGGACACTTCAGAGTACCGAGGACGCTACAACGGCGTCGTCGGAAGCGCGACCGTCCAACAGGTCACTCGCAAGAACAGCGAAGCGTGGCGGTCGTTCTTCGCCCTCAAGGAGAACGACGAGGACGCCAACCCACCGTCGTACTGGGGCAACGAAGAGGGTGGACGCGAACTCCGTACCTACATCCGAAACAACCAGTACACGATTCAGTGGGGCAAGCGTAGCCGTCTGGAAATCCCTGTCGGGCAAGAGCTGAAGGGCGAATACGGACTCGGCTATCACGAACGGCTCCGCCTCGAAGTCCGTGGCAATCCGAAATGGGATGGCAAGCAGGGTCGTCTGGAACTTGCGTACGACGAGGTGAGCGACACGTTCAGGGCTTTTCAACCAGTCACCGTGCCTGATTCTCGACTGGATTCACCACTGGCTTCGGAAGAAGCCGCCCTCGACGTTGGAGCGAACAATCTCGTCGCGTGTTCCACGACTACTGGGAACCAGTACCTCTACGACGGCCGTGAGTTGTTCGGACGGTTCCGCGAGACGACCGATGAAATCGCCCGCCTACAGTCAAAACTCCAAGAGGGTCGCTACTCCTCGAATCGGATTCGACAGCTGTACCGACAGCGGACGAAGCGCCGTGACCACGCACAGAACGCGCTGGTGCGCGACCTCGTTGAAGGGCTGTACGACGAGGGGGTGGCGACGGTGTACGTGGGCGACCTGACCGACGTTCTGGAAACACACTGGTCGGTCAAGGTGAACGAGAAGACGCACAACTTCTGGGCGTTCAAGAAGTTCATCCACCGTCTCGCGTGTGTCTGTGAGGAGTACGGTATTTCTCTGGAAGCCGAGTCGGAAGCGTGGACTTCTCGAACGTGTCCCGAGTGTGGCGACCAAGAGGAGACGGTTCGCCACGGGGATACGCTAACGTGTCCGTGTGGCTTCGAGGGGCACGCCGACCTCACGGCGTCAGAGACGTTCCTTCGAGAAAACAGCGATAGCGAAATCAGGCCGATGGCACGGCCCGTGCGATTCGAGTGGGACGACCACGATTGGTCGGGGAAACCATACCCTCACGAAAGTCCCAAAGAAGTGCGCACGAACCCGCAAGTTGCCTCCATGGGCCGGTAGCCGAACCCCCAACGGAGGAATCCTCGCGCTTTAGCGCGGGGAGGATGTCAACGGCCGAATGCTTATCACACTACTCAGGTAATACGCTGATAATGAGCACTGAAACGAGTACGAACGACGATCCTCAGGGTGGGCGAACCATCACGCTCACGCAGGCCGACGACGGCTGGTGGGTCGCCCGTGACGAGGAGACAGGTGTTGCGAGCCAAGGTGAGACGAGGCAGGACGCCCTCGACAACCTCGACGAGGCAGTTGCACTTCACAAGGGTGAGATCGGCGAGTCGATCGATACTCGGGAGGAAGAGGAGAAAGTACTCGAGGAACTCGGTATCGATCCGGATGAAGTAGCGCAGGCTCGTAATGAGCACGATGGCCTCCCTGAGTTTATGTAGTAAAATCGAATGGCGTCACGCGATTTCTCTGGGCGCGACATCGTCAAGACACTCACGAAAAACCGCTTCGTCATTGTTGACCGAACTGGTAGCCACGTCAAGTTGCGGTACGAGCACCCGACAAACGACGATGATTGATTCAGTCGTTAGTGCTTGTAAATTCTCAGAATATGGCATACTCTGGCTCGGTTCGTTCAATACAGAGAACTCACGGATCGCTCAGGATAGACTGTCCGGGAGATACTGCGAGCAATCGACCGGGATCGCCTCCCACGCTGCCTGAATCGCTTGATACCCTGTCCAGCCTTCCCCTTGAAGCATCTCCCCACAGGCCTGACAGAACTCCGCTACAGTACACCCTCCGTCGTCTAGTAACAGATACAACAAAAACGTGGGAGCAACTGCCTTCCCAGTCGTCTCTTCTACGTCATCGAACACTCGATTGATAGCCCGACGCCCGTGCGTATCCATCAAAATAGCGAACCGATACAGCTCTGTATTCTGTTCGATTTCCATCTTCACGGACTTCTCCCCAGCATCCTCCCCATGCGGTCGAGGGACACACGGAACCTTCGTAAATGGCGTCTCCTCGTCGTCGAACGGCTCAAGTGCCCTCTTACTCCCGTCGTGGACCCATCGCTCTCTCGTCCCTTCGGGTGCGTACTCAGACATCTCCCGAACGTGGCGCTTGAGTTCGTGATAACACACGTTAGTCGTCGTCAGCTGTATATTGTCGGTAATTCGAGACCAGAGATCTGTGTTCGCGACAGCAATTAGTGCGTCTGTATCAACGATAACTGGATGGCGTACATCATCCTCCGCCATCTTCACTGCTGGAAAACGCCACTCGTATCAAGCTCTGTAGCCTCCTCAAAGGATTCCCGCTCCCGCTCAATTTCTTCCAAAGCATCACCAAGAAGAATCTCCGCAACTTCCTCAGAAAGCTCTCCCTGCTTGTATCGCTGGTGGAGGGTGATCTTCTCCTCGTCTGAGAGGACTTCTCGGAGTTTCTCTTGAAGACCCTGCCGAGCAAGCTCACTAATGTTGATCCCACCAAGACGCATCTGATCGACAATCTGAGTCGCCTCTTTTTCAGTTTCTCCCCGGAACTGGATTTTGTCGTTGTTTGTGGCCATCTTACCTTGTATTCTATTTCCACGGCAATAGATGTTGTGACAGGTCATCCATGTCAGTACAAACTCACAGCGATCAACGACTGGTTCAAGTAAGAACATCTCTGAAGAAGAGAATTTGAACAAGGCCGCAGATTACTATCGTAGAGATCCGGGTCTTACCGCTCGTTCACGCGGTTGTCTGTCTGTGAGAACGCTTCGGTCGCCATGTCGGCGCGTTCGGCCGCCTCGATGTGCTGGTACGCCTCCCGAACCTGCTCCTCGCTGTTGTCGAGATACCGCGCCGCTGCGGCGTAGCCGAACTGCCGGACGAGTACCTCGCCGACACCCCGGCGCCCACCGTGTAGTTCGAGATAGTTGCCGTCGAGTGAGAGGTCGAGTTCGTCGCGACGTTCTGCGAGCTTCTCGTGCGTCCAGAGCCGCTCCATGATCGACCGGGCGCCGTCGGTGGTAAGCGGCTTCGGTGCGTCGAGCTCGTGTTCGGCGGCGACGATCAGGTCGGGCGCCCCAGCGCGAACCCGCTCGATCGCGTCCTCGTCGAGACCGGCATCGCCCAGCTTGATAGTGACGTGGTGAGCGAGCGACGGGCGGTGGAGCGTCGTAAACACCGGCCACGACTCGGGGACGTCCAGCACCTCGGCATACCGCTTCAACGGCCCGATGACGGGCTGGGGGAGTGACGCCTTCTTCCACTCGCGATTCTTCCGGAACACGGTGACGCTGCTGTCCGCGAACGACACGTCACGCCAGCGAATCCCGTTGCGGCCCTCTCGGTCCTCCTTCGGCGCCGAAAGGAACTCCGACCCGCGCAGCCCGGTGTAGGCGACGACGTATACGAGCGCCTGTTCGCGACACCGCTGGTACGCCTCGAACCGCGCTTTCTGTTTGGCCTGCCACGTCTCGCTCTCCGGGTCGCCCCGGTCGGCGTGGGGCACCTCGATCGCGCCGAGCGCGTCGAACGCCTCGGAGACCCGCTGGTCGACGAACTGCGTAATCAGGTCGCGGTGGATCGGCTCCCACGCCTGCTGGTCGCCTGGACGTCGGCCGTCGTTCTCCGGGAGCGGGTCTTCGGCGTCCGACTCCCGGGCGTAGTGCCGCGGGATGTACCCCTGCGCGTGCGCCCACCCGCACCACGACGCTACGTGGGCGTAGTAGGTGAGGACGGTCCCGGCGGCGTAGCCGGCGGTCGAGAGGTACCGCGCGTAGTCCGAGAACACCGTCGTGTCGAGGTCAGCGAACCGGACGGTGTCGCCGTCGACGACGCCCGACCACGACTCGGGCGGCGAGGCGTTCGCCGAGTCCGCCGTTCGACCGAGACACCAGCGCCGGAATCGCTGGAGCTCGCGCTCGGCGTCAGTTCGGTACGCGCCCTGCCCGCCGGCGTCGCCTTTGCCCTTGTCAGTGAGATACTTCGTGAACGTGTCGTCGATCGCGGTCTCGACGGAGCGTCGGCCCGTCATTGGACCTCCAAAGTGTGGGGGTTGTGCCGTCGGAACGCCGCTCCAGCAGCGACGATCGGGCTGGAGCGTGCGTCGGTGGAAGCGTCGGCCATGATTCTGAATCTGCCTCGTTTGGGGCCACGGGTAGGGGTCACTAAGAGTTTACTCTGTCTTACTCAACTAAGACAAAGTAACTTATTCCGCCGGATATTGGAACATCTGTGAGAATACCGGCTGATTTCGGCCGCTAGAGCGCTTCTAGTTCGATTAGGGGGATTAGTAAATTGTATATCGCTATACACAATTAGACCCCGTGGAAGTTCCCACAGTTTCGGAGGATAGGCTAGTTTTGGACCGAATCGCCATCAAGTCGTGGTGATTCTCAGCAGTCGGGGATCGATTTTGAATCCTTACTCTCGAACTACCGGACGAGCGTACGAAATTGCGTGGATTTTGGCGCTGCTGAATACGGTTGCCACTCTTGAGCGGCGGACCCAGCGGGAGCTCAGCCGATTAGTCGTGCGGGATCAACGCCGAGGCAATGAGCTCAACACACGCACCCGCGGTAAGCACGGGTGCGTAATCCATCTCACCGTCGATGTCCGCTTTCAGCAGGAAGTCGGTGAGCCGCCAGATATTGTACAAGAGTACTGCGAACACAAAGTAGAACAGGCGAACGCGGTAGTCTTTCGAGGAGGTCTTCGCGAGAAAATCGCCCTTGATCGATTTGTACTCACTCTCGATCTGCCATCGGCGGCTGTAGCGTCGACAGAACGTCTCGGCCTCGTCGGGTCCGACTCGGAGATTCGACGCGAAGACGGTTGTCCCTTCACCACTCGTCGACGGCACGTACAGGAACCTCATTGGGTGCGAGCCCGCCTCAACGTGGACAGAGGCCGATTCCCAGGTTCCTATATAACGGTGTGGCGTTTTATATGCCCAAATAATATTGTGCTTATGGGTACAAACCATACAACAGAGTCGAACAGTATTATTCAGTGGCCGTCGGAATCGGTCGGGTATGTGGCGGTTCTTTTGGCTTTCATTACGGGGATAATTCATCTCGTGGCGACGACACGGGCTATTGAGATGAGCGTTGTGCTGGCAGTCCTTTTCGTGCTCAACGGACTGGGTTTCCTCGGCGGAGCAGCACTGTATTTCACCCGGTTCTGGCGACGTTCGTTTTTCCTCGCGGCTGCAGTGTACTCATTAGTGACGATTCTCGCGCTGTTCCCGTTCCAAGGTTGGGGGGTCGAAGCGTTTTACATGAACGGGGCAATTAACCCAATTGTCACCGTCACGAAAGTTGCGGAAGCTTTCCTTGTGATCGCATCGGTTTACTTGTATAGCAGCACAAGCAATTGACATCCTCCCCGCCCTGAAGGCGAGGATTCCCGGCCGCGTTGGGGTAATTCTTTCTCGCGGTATGAATACGTAGGAGTGGTTCACTCCGAATCAGCGCCTGTGGAGACTGCGCCCCCTGGGGATCTACCTGTATCTGCAATGCGCGCCGTGGAAACAGGAAGCCCCACTCTCAAGGGGCAAACGGCAAACGCCGTGAGCGAGTAGGATGGGGTAGTTCACCGACTTACCCACCTAGCAGGTCTTATCTAGCTCACCGTCGCAACGGTCCACGTCCGAACAGATGTCAAAAGAACATTGTGCCAACGGGGTGGTATACACGGTCAGTTCGCTCTTGTGTAGCACATTGTTGATTTCAGAGAGTGGCTTTGACGGCGTGTTTGAGAGCTTCTCGTCCTGGTTTGCGATAGAGTTCT
>NZ_AOJN01000010.1 GCF_000337335.1 Halorubrum distributum JCM 10118
GCCTTTTCACGGGCCCTATGTACGGCTGACTTTCGCTATTTCGCGTTTCGCTCGCTTCGTGCCGTGACGGCGTCCACGAGTTTCCACGATTCGACCGGGCGAATGCCCGGCTCAGCGTTCCACACGGCGTCGGCGTTTACTGCATGATGGCGCTGGAATATTAACCAGCTTCCCGTCGGTGTAGTCAAGTTGTGGTACACCTTAGGACCGGCTAACCCTCGGCTGAACGGCAGTG
>NZ_AOJN01000011.1 GCF_000337335.1 Halorubrum distributum JCM 10118
GATTCAATGACAACCGTGTATACGTGCGATCCAGACGTCCACTGAACTCATCCGAGTTCGTGGAACGTCAGTGAACCATATACAGTCGGGTGACACTATGTCACTTGACACCGTCAGCACTCTCTTCTGGAGAGTTGGCTGACACACTACTGGCTACTGTGCCAGCTGGTGAATGGCTCGGCTCGAGAGCCGACGACGGACGTGCCAAGCTGCGAAAAGCTCATGGGACCCGCATGGAGG
>NZ_AOJN01000012.1 GCF_000337335.1 Halorubrum distributum JCM 10118
CGTGGATTTCATCGTCTGCTTGCTGGGTTTTAGACACACCTTCTGCAAGCAGACGTCTCAACTAACCGGCTTTGTGATGTACTGAGGTTGGGCAATTACTCGCTCCACAAGACGTGGAAAGCACGGTTGAACGCTGATCTCTACGGCCAGTGGAGTCATTGACATCCTCCTCCGCCTAAACAGTAGGTGCCGAAGTAACTGAGTCGTTGTTTTCGTTGTCGGTGACCTATCTTTCTTCGAGGAGAGAATCCCGCCGTTCACGGCGGGCGTGAATCCGACAACGCCTCCACAACCTACGTTCAGCAACAATACGGATATTTAACTAATAG
>NZ_AOJN01000013.1 GCF_000337335.1 Halorubrum distributum JCM 10118
ACGCGGTGAGCGCTCGGAGAGCGCGAACCGCGAGGCTGGGGAGGCGTGAGGTGTGGGTGCTGTGCGGGGCGGGTGGGAATCAAAGGGGCAGCCGTCGAGGCGGGCGGAGGCGAAGTAAGCACCGCAGGAACGAGCGAAGCGAGTGACGAGGAGCACAGCGAGCGTCCGCCCGCCTCGACGGCTGGGGCTTTGTAGGCCGTCATCTCAGCAATCTCAATCATTTATAAACAGCCAACGGCAACACCGAAATTCCACTTATAAATTGCCTCACTCACGACGTACTACACGTACTCCCGCTACCGATCAGGAAACGAGCGCTTTTGCGGTTGACTCAGTCGCGCAACCCCGGAAGTGTCAAATATAGATTATTCCGTACGGAGAGCATATCCAGCAATTCGTCGGACCGCGGTTCCGATGGCAAATCCGAGCGTCCCCACGATCGCCGCAGCGACTGCGCTTCCGATGATGGCGTATCCGATGAGCCGTAGCAGTCCCGGTCTCCCCATAGTTAACGCGATACCACCGAAGTTCAGGATGACTCCGGCAACCGCAGCGAACACGAGCAACCAACTTACTCCGATTCCCCCGTTTGAGTACGCTTGGGCCGCAACGAAAATCGTGAGCAGAACAGCGTACCCCTGCCACCACAGCACCGAATCGAGCAGGCGAACGTCCGCTATTCGTACCACCGCGAAGTAGCAGAGCGACGCAACAAAGAGTATTCCGGCACCGATACTCCACTGTCTCGCTCGCTTTCGATCTTCACCCAGTAGGAGAGTTCGAGTGTCGACGGGGACCATACGCAATCCACCTTTCTAGGCCCGGAAAACTAAGAAATTACGACGTGACTGATTCGCACTCCTCATCGACCGGCTGTTTCAGTCGAAAACACATCTGAAAATCGGACCTCAACGGAAACATTCGTTTATAAATGGCCGCTGGCGGATCGACGGCAAGCACCGCCGAAGCCCCAGCCGGGAGGACCGCGCACGCTCGTTGCGCGCTTCAGTCGCTCGCGATGCTCGCTCCTTCCAGTGCTTACGTCGCCTGCGCGGTCCTCCCGGCTGCCCCTTCGAGTCCCACCCGACCGCGACCGCACAGCACCTCTCACCTCCCCAGCCTCGCCGCTCGCTCGGGGCTCCCTTCGGTCGCCCGCGTCGTCGCCGGCGCTTTGCGCCGGCTGCCCGTGGCGCGTCGCGCCACGCTGCTCGCGGCGTCCCTCGCGCGTGCTCCTCGCGGCCGCCTTCGGCGGCCACTCGGAGGCACGCGCCACCGCGTCGTTCATTTATAAATAGTCGTCGCCGTCCCTCGCTATCTTAAAATATTGTATCGCTATCGACGTTCCTGACCCAAATTCTCGTTATCGACCCCGCAATCCCAGCATCTCGCGCGTCTGCTCGGGCGTCGCCACGGGCCGCCCCAGCTCCTCGGCGAGCCGCGCCGCGCGCGCCACCAGTTGCTCGTTCGTCGCCAGCTCGCCCCGCTCGTAGTACCGGTTGTCCTCCAGCCCGACCCGGACGTGCCCGCCGAGCAGCAGCGACTGGGTCGTCATCGGGAGCTGATGCGGGCCGAACCCGATTACGTTGAACTCGACGCCCTCCGGGAGCGCCTCGACTCGGTTGACCAGGTTCCGGGGATGCGGCGGCGACGTGGTCCCGCCGCCGAACAGGAAGTTGAGGTACGGCGGCTCGTCGAGGTCGTCGAGGATCGCCAGCGACTCGTTGAGGTGGCCGTCGTTGAACACCTCCAGCTCGGGCTTGATACCCCGCTCTTTCATTTCCGCGTGGAGCGACGAGACGAGCTCGCGGGTGTTCTCCGAGGTGAGCCGGTCGTAGCGGTTCAGCGGCCCCATGTCGAGCGACGCCATCTCGGGGGCGGGGTCGGTCCGCAGGGGCTCGTGGCGGAGGGCGTCGGGGGCGGCGGTCCCGCCGGTGGAGTGCTGGAGGACGGCGTCGTCGGTGGCCTCGCGGACCGCGTCCGTCACTTCCTGAAAGCGCTCGGTCGAGAAGGCGCGCTCCCCGTTGTCGCGGCGCGCGTGGAGGTGGAGCACGCTCGCGCCCGCGTCCTCGCAGGCGGCCGCGGCCGCCGCGATCTCTTCGGGCGTCTCCGGGAGGTCCGGGTGGGCCTCCTTCCCGTGGACGCCGCCGGTGAGCGCCGCGGTGATGATCGCGGGCTTCCCGTCGAGGTAATCGTCGTACGTCATCGGTCGGCGTCGGGCGCGTCGTCGGTCGGCGCTGATTCCGGCTCCTCGTAGAACTCGCAGTCCGTCTCGGGGTCGAGTCCGTACCGCGCGTTACAGATGTCCGCGCGCATCGGTTGGACGAACGACCCCGTCACGGTACAGAACGCGCGGGCGGTCTCGAACGACTTCCCGTCGCCCGCCTCGCGGTACGACAAGTACTGGCACGCCTCGTCCATGGCGGACGGAGGCGGGGAAGCGGCTTGAAACCACGCGTTGGAAGCGTCGACCAGACCCAACACCGCCTGGTCCGGCCGACCCACCCCGATCCGACCGACGCTGTTTAACCGACCGCCCGAGAACGGGGGACCATGGAGCCGGTCGACGACTGGCGCGCCGCGATCGAGGAGGCCGGAGAGCTGACCGGCCCGATCGCCGCGGCCATCGTCGACGAACACGGCGACCGCGGGCAGCGCGCCATCGAGGCGGTCGGCGAGGGGCGCGTGAAGCGCTACCGGGATTTCACCGTCGTCGTGGGCCACGAGGACGAGTACGTCGTCGAGGACGGGGAGTGCAACTGCGCGGACGCGACGTACAACCTCGACGCCGACGACCCCGACCAGCGCTGCTGGCACGCCATCGCGGTCGACGTCGCGGACGGGCTCGACGCCGTCGACCATCACGACATGTGGTACTCCGAGGTCCGCGAGTTCCTGTGAGGCCGTCGCGGTCCGCGCCCCGAGGGATCTCTCGTTCGTCTCCGTTTCGAAGCAGCCGCCGCTCGGCCGCGTGAATCGGCCGTTTTCGCAAATTTCGGTCTGAGAGTCGAAAACGTTTACAACCGCGGCCGGTTTCCCCTACGGTATGGCGGACTGTCCACTCGCCGACGACTGCCCCAGCTTCGACGAACGAATCGAGGGGATGGGGTGTCAACACTACGGCAACAAAGGCGGCGCGGAGTGGTGTAACCACTACGACATGCCGATCTACGAGCTGAAACAGCAGCCGGTCCAGCCCGGCGAGGCGGTCGTCGTCGAGGTCGACGACATCCACGAGAGCGGCGCCGGCGTCGGCCGCACCGACGACGGGTTCATCGTCCTCGTCGACGGGCTGCTCCCCCCGGCGCGCGCGGAGGTCAAGATCCACCGCGTGAAGTCGAGCCACGCGACGGCCCAGGAAGTGGTCGAGCGACTCCCCGACGACCCGGAGGACGACGAGGCGCCCGACGGCGAGGCCGCGGACGGCGAGGAGGGAGACGACGACGAGGACGCGGACGACGAGCGGAGTCGCCGCGACCGCACGGACCGCGAACGGCTCGGCAGCCGCGAGAACTTCTGGGGCAAGTGACGGCGTCCCGGGGGAGCCCCGCCCCACGGACAGTCCGGACGCCGTCGATTTCTCGGGCGACCCGCGCCCGATCTCTTCGCTCGCGCCCGCCGCGCGAATCCACCGTTTTTTGAGCGACCGGCCCGTCGGTGGTCACATGGCCGCAGACGACGAGCAGCCGGACCCAGCGGACGTCGATGCCGACTCGATCCTGGAGCGAGCCGGCTTCGACGCCGACGAGAGCGTGCTCACCCGCCGACAGGCGGAGGTGCTGGCGCTCCGCGAGCGCGGGCTCCGGCAGTCGGACATCGCCGACCGGCTCGGCACCTCGCGCGCGAACGTCTCCAGCGTGGAGTCGAGCGCCCGCGACAACGTCGAGCGCGCCCGCGAGACGGTCGCGTTCGCCGAGGCGCTGTCTGCGCCGGTCCGCGTCGAGATCGAGGCCGGAACCGACCTCTACGACGCGCCGAAGCAGGTGTACGACGCCTGCGACGAGGCGGGCGTGAAGGTGAACCAGACCGCGCCCGAGCTGATGAAAACGATCGGCGACCGCGCGGGCGACGCGGTCCGCGGCCGCGAGGTCCGCAACCGCCTCTTCGTCACGGTCGCCGCGGACGGACAGATCCGCGTCCGACATTCGTAACCCCGGTTTCTCGGCCGTTCTCCCGTCACTCCTCGTCGATCCGCTCCGCGACGCCGACCAGCGTCGCGCCCGCCGTGACGGTCGCCTCCCGCGCGACCGAGTAGGCGATCCCGTCGCGATCGGCGCGCGCGACCTGGAGCGTCTCGAACGCCGTCGGGTCGAACACCTCGCCGACGCGCTCGCCCTCCGTCACCCGGTCCCCGACGGCGAGGTCGGGCTCGGGGACGAACAGCCCGGAGTCGTCGGCGATGGCGCGCCCGAGGTGGTTGCGCGCGACGACCCCGTCCCACGCGTCGGGCTCGCCCGCCAGGAGCCCCTCGTGCCGCAGCGCGCCGACCATCCCGGACACGCCCGCCGCGACCGCCTCCGGGACGATCTCCTTGCTGTGCGCGAGCTCGGGCGTGATCGTCGGGATCCCCTCGCGGGTGGCGGCGACCCGGAGCTTCCCGGCGAAGCCGCGCTCGTCCCACTCGGTGTCGGCGTCGTCGCCCGCCGCCTCCGCAAGCAGGAGGTCCGCGCCGAACGCCTCCGCGAGCCCGCGGCAGGCCTCGTCGCCGCGCATGTACACCGTATGCGTCGCCATCGACGGCGACCCGGTGTGGAGGTCGACGATCGCGTCCGCCTCGCCGGCGAACCGCCACAGCCGGGCCGCCATCCGCTCGTGGAGCGACCCCTCCGGGTCGCCGGGCCAGCAGCGGTTCATGTTCGGCTGCCGCGAGTCGAGCGACTCGGGCGTCGTGTACGAGACGCGGTCGAAGGTGAGGGGGTCGGCGACCGGCACCGCCACGAGCGTGCCGTCGAGGTCGGCGGCCGACGGCCCGCCCTCGGCTCCGGTCTCGGACGCCTCGCCGACGAGGCGCTCGTGGAGTCGCCTGAGGACCGCGGTCCCGTTCACCTCCCGGCCGTGTTGGGCCGCTTGCGTGTACACCACGGGCGCGTCCTCGGGCGCGTCGAGTTCGGGGCCGTCGCCGCCGTCGACGAGTTCGCCCTCGCCGTACGCGTGGACGGTCGTCCGGATCGGCACGCCCGAGGGGAGCCGCGCGAGCGTCAGTTCTCGGCTGGTGTGCATGGTCCGGATCGGGGCGGATCGGGGTTATACCTCGGGGGTTCGGTCGCCGTGCGGTTCGGCCGCCGTGCGGTTCGGTCGCCGCGCGGTCGCTCCCGCTCCGACTTCTGCCGCGTCCCGACCGCGGACGCTAAGGCCGTGGCCCGCCGAGCGCGTCCCATGCGGGTCACCCTCCTCGGGACGGGCGACACGACGGGGACGCCGACCGTCGGCTGCGACTGCGACACCTGCGAACGGGCCCGCGAGCGCGGGGTGTCGCGGTCGCGCTTCTCCGTCCACGTCGCCAACGAGCGCACCGGCGAGTCGCTGCTCGTCGACTTCAGTCCCGACTTCAGACAGCAGTTCCTCGCGGCCGACGTCCCCCTCCCGGACGCCGGGCTCGTGACGCACATCCACTTCGACCACCTCGACGGGCTCGGCAACGTCTACCGGCTCGTTGACGGGCTCCCGGTCCACGCGCCGAACGAGACCGACCCCGCGACGGACCAGAGCGTCGCCGAGACGATCCGCGACAAGTACGACTACCTCGAAGACCGGATCGGCGTCCACGCCCGCGACCCGTTCGAGCCGTTCGAGACCTGCGGGTTCGAGGTCCGGTTCGTCCCAGTCGACCACCCGCCGCTTCTGTGTTACGGCGTCGTGATCGAGGATCCGGAGACGGGCGCGACGCTCTCGCTCACCGGCGACACCAGCTACGATGTCCCCGAGCGCTCCCGCGAGGCGCTCGCCGATCCCGACCTCCTGCTCGCCGACGCCATCGTCCCGGCCTCGCTCTGTGAACACCACCCGATCGGCGGGCGCCACGAGGGGCCGGACGGCGTCCCGCGGACGTTCGGCACGAAGCACATGACCCGGGAGGGCGCGCTCGCGCTCGCGGACGACCTCGACGCCGACCGGACGCGGCTCGTCCACCTCGCGCACTTCTACCCCGCCGACGAGGCGTTCGAGGAGCCGCTGGCGGTCGACGGCGAGGTGTACGAGCTGTAGCGGGCGCGGCGGGCCTCCGCGGGCTGTATCCTTTTGGCTCGGTAGCACGTAGCACGCGCAGATGGCCGCGACGGATCGACTCCGGACCGCGCTCGACCGCCTGGAGCCGCCGCCGCGCGCGGTCGACTGGTCGCTGTTCGCGTTCGTCGTCGCCGAGGCGGTCACGGGGCTGGTCTCCTTCACCGTCGGCGTCCCCAAGGGGTGGCCCCTCTTCTGGCTCCACCGCGCCCTCGGCGTCGGCATCGTCGCGCTGCTCGCGTGGAAGCTCGCGCGGGTCCGTCGCCGGCTCACCGACCCCGGCCTCTGGCGGCGGTCGACCGCGCTCTCCGTCCTGACGCTCGTCGCCGCGGTCGGCGCGCTCGCGACCGGGGTCGCCTGGGTGTTCGGCCTCGACGTGCGGCTCTCCTACTGGACCCTCCTCTCCGTTCACGTCGGGTTCGGGCTCGCGCTCGTCCCGCTCGTGGCCGCGCACGCGTCGACCCGGTTCCGGCTCCCGCGCCGCGTCGACTTCGAGCGGCGCCGGACCGCGGTCCGGTACTTCACGCTACTCGCGGCCGGCGGCGCGACCTACCGGCTCCAACAGGGGGTCAACGACGTCCTCGACACCGCCGGGGCCGACCGACGATTCACCGGCTCACAGCCCCGCGAGGGCACCGGTAACGCCGCCTTCCCGATCACCTCGTGGGTCGCAGACGACCCCGACCCGATCGATCGGGACGACTACCGGCTCCGCGTGGACGGACTCGTGCGCGACCCCGTCGACCTAACCGCCGGCGACCTCGCCGCCGGCCACGAGACGGAGGCGCTGCTCGACTGTACGAGCGGCTGGTACACGGTCCAGGAGTGGGACGGAATCCGGGTCGGCGACCTGCTGGATGCGGCCGGCGGGGTCGCGGCCCCGGGGGACGCTCCCGAGGCGGATTCCGACCCCGAGCCGGCTTACGTCCGGTTCACGTCCGTGACGGGCTACCGCTGGAGCCTCCCGCTGGAGGAGGCAGCAGACGCGCTGCTCGCGACCCGCGTCGGCGGCGAGCGACTGAGCCACGGGCACGGCGCGCCCGCCCGACTCGTCGCGCCCGACAGGCGGGGGTTCCAGTGGGTGAAGTGGGTGACGCGCGTGGAGGTCTGCTCGGAGTACGACTTCGGCCAGTGGGTGGTGACGTTGGTGAGCGGGTTCGACTGAGCGGCGATCGCTTCACGACCGCGGAGGGCCCGGTTACTCGTACTCGCTCCCGACGACCTCGCGGATGCGTTCCGCGGTCACCGGGCCGACGCCGTCGACCTCGAGGAGGTCGTCCTCCGGCGCGGTCATCACGGCCTCCACGGTGCCGAAGTGTTCGAGGAGGGTGCGCGCCGTGACCGGGCCGATGTCGGCGATGGCGGAGACGACGTACTCCTGCTGTTCGGCGCGCGTCTTCGTCGTCTTCTCGCCGTGGACGCTCACCTCGCGGTCGCGCGTCTCCTGCTCGCGCTTGGCGATCGTCGCGAGCAGTTCGGTGGTGTCCGACTCACCCTCGGTGCGGAGGACGCTCACGTCGAAGTCGACCGCGAGCGACGCGAGCGCGCCGCGGATCGCGTTGGGCTCGATGTCCCGCTGCCCGTAGAGGTTCGTCCCTTCCACGACCATCACGGGGCGGGCGTACGCCCGCGAGAGCTCGCCGATCTGCTCGAACATCGAGCGGTCCCCGTCGAGCATCGAGTCGACGAAGTCGGCCGCCGACTTGCGCTCGACGGCGACGCGGTCGGAGAGCACGTAGTCGCCGACCGCGAGCGTCTCCAGCCGGGTGACGAGCCCGTCGCGCGTCGAGAGGTCCTTCGCGATCGAGGAGTCGAGCTCGCGCTGATCGACGACGACCTCGACGCCGTCGTCGACGCCGGCGGTCGCGACGACGCCGTCGTCGTCCGCGTCGTCGTCGTCCGCTTCGCCCTCGCCGCTCGCTTCCGATTCGTCGCTCTCGTCGTCCTCGCCCTCCCGCGCCTCCGCCGCGAAGTCGGTGAGTCCGGCGTCGTCGTCGGCGGCCTCGTCGTCGCTGTCCTCGTCGATCGCATCCGCGCTCTCTTCGAGTCCGGCCTCGGCGTCCGCGCCGCCCTCGCTCCCGGATCCTCCGCCGAACGCGTCGAGGCCGGCCTGCCCGTCGTCGCCGACGTTCTCTTCGATGTCGTCTGTGGCCTCCTTCAGCTCGGCGAGCTGGCTGGCCATCTTCTTCTCGCGGCGCCGCGAGATCCAGAAGAACGCCTCGTCGCGGGTGTCCTCGGCCATCAAGACGACCACCTTCCCCTCGGCCTGTCGGCCGGTCCGGCCCTTGCGCTGGATCGAGCGGATCGCGGTCGGGACCGGCTCGTAGAAACAGACGAGGTCGACCTCGGGGACGTCGAGCCCCTCCTCGGCGACGCTCGTGGAGACGAGCACCTCGAACTCGCCGTTCTTGAACTCGTCGAGCGTCTCCTGCTGCTGTGTCTGGCTCATCCCGTCCGAGCCCTCCTTGTCGCCCTGCCCGACGAACTTGCGCACGTCGAAGCTGGCGGAGAGGAACTCCACGAGCGCCTCCGCGGTGTCGCGCGACTCGGTGAAGAGAATGGCGCGCTCGCCGCCGTTGATCCCGAGGGTTTCGGCCAGGAGGATCCGGGCCTTCGAGAACTTCGGGTGGAGCCCGTCGAACGACTCCGCCTTCCGCATCGCTTCCCGAACCTTGGGGTCCGCGACCATGCGCTGGCTCGCCTTCGAGGCGCCCGACGAGCGGGCGGCCTCGCGCTGGCGCTCGAAGTAGCGCCGGACGGACTCGACCGACTGGGTCTCGACCAGCTCGGTCGCGCGCCGGAGCTTCATCACCTCGGCGTGGGTGGACATCCCCTTGTACCCGTCCGACTGGTCGTTGTCCATCATCTGTTTCAGCTGCCCCCGCATCTTGTTGAGATCCTTCTGCGAGAGGTCGGGGTTCGTCGTGTTCGTCACCCCGAGCTGTTTCAGCTTCTCCAACCGGTCGGTGATCACCTCGTTGAGCGCGTCGCGGATGTCGAGGACCTCGTCCGGCAGCGTCACCTGCTCCCACTGAACGTCGGTGTCGTGGGTGTACTCGTCGACGTCGGCGTCCTCCTCGGTCATCACCTCGACGTTGACGAGCCCGAGGTTCTCGCAGACCGTCTCGATCTCCTCGGTGTCGCCGCCGGGCGAGGCCGACATCCCGGTGACGAGGGGATCGGCCGCGTCGGCGTGGTAGCGCTCCGCGATGTAGACGTACGCGTAGTCGCCGGTCGCGCGGTGGCACTCGTCGAAGGTGAGGTGGGTCACGTCGCGCAGCGAGATCCGGTTGCCGACGAGGTCGTTCTCGACGACCTGCGGGGTCGCGATCACGATCCGGGCGTCGTCCCACAGCGCGGCGCGGTCGTCGGGCTTCACGTCGCCGGTGAAGACGACGATCTCGTCGTCCGGAACCGAGAGGGCCTCGCGGTAGAAGTCCGCGTGCTGCTGGACGAGGGGCTTCGTGGGGGCCAAAAAGAGCGCCTTCCCGCCCGCCTGGTGGAGGCGCTCGGCGGTGACGAGCAGGCTGACCGTCGTCTTTCCGAGGCCGGTCGGGAGACAGACCAGCGTGTGTTCGTCGGCGGCGGCGTCCGCCAGCTGGAGCTGGTAGCGGCGTCGCTGGAGGAAGTCGTCGACGAGCAGGGGTCTGTCGATCCCGGCGGCCTCGGTCGCCATCGGCGGCTCTTGGCCGGCACCGGCCTAAAGCCTTCGCGAACCGGGGTGAAAGTTATCGGTCGCCGGACCGCTCCTCTCGGAGCTCCTCGGGCACGTCCTCGTCGACCAGCTGCGCCCACTCCGCGAGCCGGTCGCCGGATCGTGTTTGCGCACTCATCACGCGACGGATCTCCGTGGTGCGTATTAACAGTTGCCCCGATTCTACACGATTTAACATCGGTTCGGTGCGTTCCGCTCTCTGGTCGGCCGCGGGTCCCTTCGGGCCGACCGCGACACGCACCGCTCCCGCTCGGACCGACTCGCACGCCTTTTACCGCTCACGCGCCTCCGGCCGGCATGAGCAACCTCGACGAGTTCCTCGCGGGCGAGCGGCTCGACGACGTGGTCTTCTACCTGAGCGACGCGTACCTCGACGACGACTCCCGGCTGCGCGAGGTCGGAACCGAGACCGACGGCGGCGTCCGCCTGATCCTCGACGGCGAGACCGGGCGCTCCGCGTTCCAGGCCGGCACGGGCATGGGCGCGATGGAGTTCGCGAAGACGGCGATGGACGCGGACGGCGAGATCGCGCGCTCGCTCGACGACGGGGCGTGTCCGTTCGCGGGCGACGACGACGCGGGCGACGACCACGAAGTCCAGTTCGTCTTCGCGTTCGCGGAGGCGCAAAACGAGGAGGTCGGCGGCCTCTACGCGGAGGGCGACGTGGTCCACGCGTACGCCCACTGCACCTGCGGCGAGAGCTACTCGCACAAGTGGGTGATCGGCGAGCGCGACGGCGAGTAGATCGCGGCTGCGGGCGACCTTACTCCTCAGGAGCGTCGTCTTCCGGCACCGCGCCGTCGACGAGCGACTGGTCGCCGTACTGCTCGCGGAGGTCCTTCTTCGAGAACTTCCCGGTGGCGGTCTTGGGCACCTCGTCGATGAACTCCACCGCGTCCGGCACCCACCACTTGGGGTACTCCTCGCGGAGGCCGGTCTCGATCCGCTCGACGATCTCCTCGCGGTCGACGCCGTCGGCCACGACGACGAACGCCACGGGGCGCTCCTGCCAGCGCTCGTGGGGCACGCCGACGACGGCCGCCTCGCTGACGCCGTCGTAGGCCATGATCGCGTTCTCCAGCTCGACGCTGGAGATCCACTCGCCGCCGGACTTGATCACGTCCTTCGTGCGGTCGACGAGCTGCATGTAGCCGTCCTCGTCGACGGTGACCACGTCGCCGGTCTTCAGCCAGCCGTCGACGAACTCCTCCTCGTTGGCCTCCGGGCGCTTGAAGTACTCCTTCGTGACCCACGGGCCGCGGATGCGGAGCTCGCCGAACGCCTCGCCGTCCCACGGGATCTCCTCGCCGTCCTCGTCGATGACCTCGAACTCCAGGCCGGGGGCGACGAGCCCCTGCTTCGAGCGCTTGTTGACCTGCGTGTCGTAGTCGGCGTCGCGCAGGTCGTCCTTGAGATGCGAGACGGTACCGATCGGCGACAGCTCCGTCATCCCCCACGCGTGGAGCACCTCGACGTCGCGCTCGTCGTACCACTCGATCAGCGCCTTCGGCGCGGCCGCGCCGCCGATGATCACGGTGTCGAGCGTCGAGAGGTCGACCTCGTTGCCCCCCTCGATGTACTCGCGGAGCCCGAGCCACACCGTCGGGACGCCCGCGGAGAGGGTCACGCCCTCCTCCTCGATCAGCGCCGCGAGGTCCGCGGGGTCCGGCGAGGGACCGGGGTAGACGTGCTTCGCGCCCGCGGCGGCCGCGGTGAACGGCATCCCCCACGCGTTCACGTGGAACATGGGGACGACGGGCATCACCACGTCGGAGTCCTCCATCGGGATCCCCTGCGGCGTCTGGGAGGCCATCGTGTGGCTCCACAGCATCGACTGGGTGTACTCGACGCCCTTCGGCTTCCCCGTCGTGCCGGAGGTGTAACAGAGGCCGGCGGGCTGGTCGCCGTCGAGGTCCGGCCAGTCGTACTCGGTCGAGTGGTCGCCGATGAACTCCTCGTAGGCGGGCGCGTCGAGCGCGTCGATCCCCTCGGAGCCCATCGCGACGAAGTCGACGCCCTCGAACTCCGCGGCGCCCTCCGCCGCGCCCGCGATCTTCTCCGCCAGCGACGGGTCGACGAAGATGATCTCGTCGTCGGCGTCGTCGACGATGTACTGGATGTGTTCGTCGGGCAGCAGCGGGTTGATCGTGTGGAGCTGCGCGCCCGTGTTCGGGACGCCGAAGTACGTCTCGAAGTGCCGGGTGTGGTTCCAGCAGAACGTCGCGACGCGGTCGCCGCGCTCGATGCCGTAGTCGTCGAGGGCGTTCGCGAGCCGGGCCGTCCGGTCGGCGTACTCGCTGTAGGTGTGCCGCGTGCGCCCCTCGTGGGTGCGCGAGACGATCTCCGTGTCCGGGTACAGTCGTTCGGCGCGCCACATGAACGGTCGCAGGGTCTGCGCGTGTCCGCCTGGCATACCTCACACACCACGGGGTCGGGAACTATGAACGTTATCATCATTGATCGTGAATCTTCGCGGATACTCGGAGAACGCGCGTCCCGCCTCGACAGGTTATTTAAAACCGGTCGGCGGTCGGTCGTCGGTGAGCGTCGCCCGCACCGCAGCCGTTTGCTTATAAATATCACCCGAGAAGTTGCTGTCAAGCACCGCCGAAGTCCCAGCCGCTCGGCCGTACGACGATAGTGTTTATAAATAGCCGATCGACACGAACACCGCCTCGCGACTGCCTCTTCGAGTCCCGCCCCGCACCTCACACCTCCCCAGCCTCGTCGGCCTCCCTTCGCTTCGCTCCGGTCGGCCGACTCCAGCGAGGGACCGAAGGTCCCTCTAGCAGCCGGCGCGTAGCGCCGGCGACCTCGCGCGTGCGGTTCGCGGCGCGTTGCGCCGCTCACCGGCACGCGCCGCCGCACGGATACTATTTAAAAGACGAGATTATCCTCGAAACAGGCTCGCGTGGACGGGCGCGTGGTCGGAGCTCGGTCGCGGGTCGTCGCCGTCGTCGCCGCCCTCGTCGGAGACCGCGCGGCCGTCGACGCCGTCGGCGAGGAAGTCGCGGACGGGCGGACCGACGTGTTCCGGCTCGACGAGGAACGCGTCGTGGCCGTGGTCGGAGTCGATCACGTGGTGCGCCACCGGGACGCCGGACTCGCGGAAGGCGTCGGCGAGGGAGGCGGACTGCTCGACGGTGAAGTGCCAGTCGGCGGTGAAGCTCAGCAGGAGGGTCTCGCCCTCGAAGGCGGCGAGCGCGTCGGCGTCGGCGCCGTGGCCGGCGGCGAGGTCGTACTCGTCCATCGCACGCGTCAGGTAGAGGTAGCTGTTCGCGTCGAACCGGTCCCCGAACCCCTCCGCCTGGTAGTCGAGGTACGACTCCACCTCGCGGTACGGGAAGAAGCCCGCCGTCGGCTCCGGCGGCAGCCCGAGGTCGCCGTCCTCGCGCGTCAGGGAGTCGCGGCCGGCCGACCGGCGCCCGAACTTCCGCTCCATCGACGCCTTCGAGAGGTACATGATGTGCCCGATCTGGCGGGCGATCGCGAGCCCCTCGGTCGGGTCCGGCCGGTCGTCGCCGTAGTAGTCGCCGCCGTTCCAGTCGGCGTCAGCGCGGATGGCGCGGCGCGCGACCGCGTCGAGCGCGAGGCACTGCGCGTCGAGTCGCCCGGCGGTCGCGATCGCGACCACGCGGTCGACGTCGTCCGGGTACCGCTTCGCCCACTCCAAGGCGTTCATCCCGCCGACGCTGCCGCCGACGACCGCACGGAGCCGCCCCACGCCGAGGTGGTCGAGCAGCCGGCGCTGCGCGCGCGCCCAGTCCTCGACCTGGACCGGCGGGAACGCGGTCCCCCAGCGGTCGTGGTCGGGCTCCTCGCGCAGGTCCAGGTCCGCGGGGCGCTCGCTGGCCGGGCCCGTCGTCCCGTAACAGGAGCCGGGGACGTTCGCGCAGACGACGTAGTACTCGGTCGTGTCGATCGCCTTCCCCGGGCCGACGACGTCGTCCCACCACGCGCGGGCCTGCCCGGCCTGTCCGGCCCCGGTGGTCTCGGCGTCGCGCTCCGGCTCGGGCGACCGCGCGACGTTCTGGCTGCCGGTGAGCGCGTGGCAGACCAACACGACGTTGTCGCCGTCGAACTCGCCGTGGGTCTCGTAGGCGACCTCGAAGTCGGGGACCGACTGCCCGCACTCGAAGGTGAACTCGCCGAGCGAGGCGACCCCGTGGTCGGTCGGGACGGCGCTCATCTCAGCTCCCCCCGGCGGCGCGCTCGCCCGCGGCCAGCCCCGCGTCGAGGTCGGCGATCACGTCGTCGGCGTCCTCGATGCCGACCGAGAGCCGGAGCATCTCCGGGTGGACGCCCGCGTGTCGCTGTTGCTCCTCGTCCATCTGCGCGTGCGTCGTGGAGGCCGGGTGGATGACGAGCGTCTTCGCGTCGCCGATGTTCGCGAGGAAGCTGGTCAGCTCGACCGCCTCGCAGAACGCCTTGGCGGCCTCGTAGCCGCCGTCGACGCCGAACGTGACCATCCCGCCGAAGCCGTCGAGGTACTCCGCGGCGTTGCCGTGGCTCCGGTGGTCGTCGAAGCCGGGGTAGCTCACCCAGTCGACGCGGTCGTCCTCGCGGAGGAACTCCGCGACCCGCCGCGCGTTCTCGCAGTGGCGCTCCATCCGCAGCGGGAGCGTGTTGAGCCCCTGGATCGTCTGCCACGCGTCGAAGGGGGACTGCTGGCCGCCGGTCGGCCGCACGCCGCGCTGGCGGACGACGTTGGCGAAGGCGGCGTCGCCGAACTGCTCGACGAAGTCGATCGGATAGGCGGGCGACTCCCCGTCGAGCTCGTCGTAGTCGGCGTCGGGGTGGTCCCACGGGAACTGCCCGCCGTCGACGACGACCCCGCCGACGGTGGTGCCGTTGCCCGTGATCCACTTCGTCGTCGACTCCCAGACGACGTCGGCGCCGTGTTCGAACGGGCGACAGCAGTACGGCGTCGCGAACGTGTTGTCGACGACGAGGGGGACCGCGTGCTCGTGGGCGATCTCGGCGAGCCGCTCGAAGTCGGGCGTGACGAGCGAGGGGTTCGCGATCGTCTCGACGTGGACGAACGCGGTGTCCTCGTCGACGGCGTCCGCGTACGCCTCGTAGTCGAGCGTGTCGACCAGCCGCGCCTCGATCCCGCGCCGGTTCGCGATGCTCGTGAGGTACGCGGCCGTCCCGCCGTACATCTCCGAGCTGGCGACGACGTTGTCGCCCGCGCTCGCGAGGACGGTCGCGATCGCGTCGAACGCGGCCATCCCCGACCCGGTCGCGACCGCGTCCGACCCGCCGGCCAGATCCGCGATCTGGTCTTCCAAGACGTTCACCGTCGGGTTCGAGAGCCGGGAGTAGACGTGGCCCTCCGCCCGGAGCGCGTACAGCTCCGCCGCCGTGTCCGCGTCGTCGAAGACGTACGACGTGGTCTGGTGGATCGGCGTGGCGCGGGCGCCGGTGGCCGAATCGGGCTCGGCGCCGGCGTGGAGGCTCCGGGTGTTGAACCCACGTGTCATGTTTGTTGCTCATACGTCTGCGTACTTCTATAACCGTCAGTTACGGCAATTGATGCCCCTTCGACGTTGACTCCGCCGCGGCCACGACTCCACAGCGTTGTGCCGCGTCCGTCGCTCCGAAGCGTGCGTTTATGCCCGATCGGGCGTCAACCGGTGGTAATGGCAGTCGCCGCCCCAGTCCCCGACCTCGCCGACCGCGCGACCGACTGCGCCGACCGCCTGCGCGAGGCCGGCCGGGCCCTGCTCGCGTCGCACATCGACGCCGACGGGATCACGAGCGCCGCGATCGCCTCGTCCGCGCTCGCCCGGGCCGGGATCGACCACGAGGTCGTCTTCGAGAAGCAGCTGGACGCCGACTCGATCGCCGGGATCGCCGCCCGCGAGTTCGACGTGGTGCTCTTCACCGACTTCGGCTCCGGCCAGCTCGACGTCATCGCCGACCACGAGGAGCGCGGCGACTTCGTCCCCGTGATCGCCGACCATCACCAGCCCGCCGACCGCGACACGCGGTACCACCTCAACCCCCTGCTGGAGGGGATCGACGGCGCGAGCGAGCTCTCCGGCGCCGGCGCGAGCTACCTCCTCGCCCGCGCGCTGGAGGGCCCCGACGGCGACAACCGCGACCTCGCCGCCCTCGCGGTCGTCGGCGCGGTCGGCGACATGCAGGACTCCGACGGCGAACTCGTCGGCGCCAACGAGTCGATCGTCGCCGACGGGGTCGACGCCGGCGTCCTCGAGGCCCGGACCGACCTCGACCTGTACGGCAGACAGACCCGGCCGCTCCCGAAGCTGCTGGAGTACGCCTCCGACGTGAAGATCCCGGGGATCTCGAACGACGAGGCGGGGGCGATCTCCTTCCTCACCGGCCTCGACGTCGACGTGAAACGCGACGGGGAGTGGCGGCGCTGGGTCGACCTCGACGGCGAGGAGCGGCAGGCCCTCGCGTCGGCGCTGATGCGCCGCGCGGTCGCCTCCGGCGTCCCGTCCGACCGGATCGAGGCGCTCGTCGGCACCTCCTACACGCTGGTCGACGAGGAGCCCGGCACCGAGCTGCGCGACGTCAGCGAGTTCTCCACGCTGCTCAACGCGACCGCGCGCTACGAGCGCGGCGACGTCGGCCTCGCGGTGTGTCTCGGCGACCGCGGCGACGCGCTCGCGGAGGCGCGCCGGCTGCTCCGCACGCACCGGAAAAACCTCTCTGAGGGGCTCCAGTGGGTCAAAACCGAGGGCGTCACCCACGAGGACCACCTACAGTGGTTCGACGCGGGGTCGCGCATCCGCGAGACCATCGTCGGCATCGTCGCCGGGATGGCGGTCGGCTCCCCCGCAGTCGACCGCTCGAAGCCGGTGATCGCGTTCGCCGAGGAGAGCGCCGAGGAACTGAAGGTGTCCTCGCGCGGCTCGCACGCGCTCGTTCGGCGGGGGCTCGACCTCTCCGCGGTGATGCGCGAGGCGAGCCGGGCCGTCGGCGGCGACGGCGGCGGTCACGACGTGGCCGCGGGCGCGACCATCCCCATCGGCGAGCGCGACGCGTTCCTCGCCGAGGCCGACCGGATCGTCGGCGAGCAGCTCTCGTAAGCCGGTCCGGCCGTCGCTCCGGAGTCCGAAACGACCCGTCCGCCCGTCACTTCAGCGTGGCGTAGGTCAAAAGCGACACCGCGAGCAGCTCCAGCACGCTCATGGCGAGCACGACCCGTCCTACGAGCGGGTCCATCGCGTACAGCGTCCGCATGTTCGCGAAGAAGAACGCGATCGAGACCAGGTTCTCGACCAACAGCACGGCGCTGAAGCCCACCAGCCCCAACAGGAGCGTCGACCCGAACTCGCGGTAGTTGCGGACCCATACCGCCGCCAGCACCGCCAGCAGCGCGCTGTTGACGGTCCCGATCAACACGGCGATCCCGGTGGGTGACGCCGGGTTCATTCGGCGTCCACCTCCGCGGTGATCTCCTCGAACGCGTCGGTGTGGCGCTCGAAGCGGTCGGTCAGGAAGTAGAGTTTGCCGTAATCGTGATCGCTCGGTTCGACGACGTCGTGGTCTCGTAACATCTCGAGGTGGTGGGTGATCGTGTTGTAGTCGACGTCCAGTGCCTCCGCGAGCTCGTTCGCGTTCCGGGGGCGGGCGCGGAGTTCCCGGACGATCCGGACCCTGTTGGCGCCACCGCGGCTCGCGACGAACAGGTACCACAGGGCCTTCTCCATTTGGCGTACTGGTGTGTCGAGTAGGTGCTGAAAGTCGTTTCGGCCGGGTAGCCGCTCCGCGCTCGTCTCGGACCGCGGGGGCCGCGTCAGCCGACCGTCCGACGCACCCACCCCGACGCGCCGCTCGGGACGGACCCGGACTCCTCCCGCGTCTGGAGGGTCCCCTCGCCGTCGACCGCGCGGACGACGACCTCGCGCTCCCCGTCGGCCTCGAAGACGTGGCGCCACTGCCGCCAGACGTCGGCGTCCGGGAGCGCGTCGGAGAGCTCGGCGTCGGTCCACGTGTCGCCGCCGTCGGTCGACACCTCGACGCGCTCGACGCCGGGCGTCCCGGCGTAGGCGTGGCCGGCGAGCTCGATCCGGCCGTCGCCGAGCTCCGTGACCCCCTCGTCCCAGAGCTTGGCGACCGTCTTCACCTCGCCGGTCCCCTCCCAGCCGCGCTCCTCCCAGTAGCCGTCCTCCTCGACGTTCAGGAGCTCGATCTCCGAGAGCCACTTCACGTTCGTCTCGCCCCAGTGGCCCGGGATCAGCACCCGGACCGGGTGGCCGTGACTGGTCGGGAGCTCCTTGCCGTTCATCCCCCACGCGAGGAACCCCTCCGCGAGGACGTCGACCGGGAACTGGACGTAGTAGCCGTCCTCGCCGCGCAGCATGGCGCAGTTGCAGTCGCCTTGGGGGTCCACGGATTCGAGCAGCGGGCGGATCGGCGTCCCCGTCCAGACCGCGTTGCCGATGCGGCGGCCGTTCAGGTCCTCGCCGACGCACCGCAGCGTCACCGCGCGGTTCTCGGCGGGCCGGTCGATCAGCTCGTCGAAGGTCACCGTCCGCTCGCTCCCGGTCTCGCCGGTGAACGTCAGCGACCACTCGTCGGCGGTGACCTCGGGGTCGAACTCCGCGATGTCGACGTTGTAGAACTCCCCGATCGGCGTCACCATCCCCTGGAGGTCGTCGCTCTCGAACGCCAGCGCGGCCGAGTCCAGCTCCTGAAGCCGCGCGGCCGCGCCCTCCGAGCGCGGGGCGTCGGGGAGCGGCTCCGCGTCCGACGCGAACGCCCGCCGGCCCACCGCGGTGGCGGCGACGAACCCGAGCGCCCCGGCGACGACCCCGAGCGTCCGGCGGCGCACCGCGTCGACGACGGCCGGCGCGTCCCTCGCCCCGGCCGAGTCGCCGCCGGACGGCGCGGCCGACGAGGGGAGCCAGCCGATCCCGACCGCCGCCGCCGCGGGGAGCGCCGCGCCGAGCGCGCCCAGCGAGACGCCCGTCAGGGCGGCGGCGAGCAGCCAGGATCCCCCCCCGGCGACCGCCGCGCCGGCGGCGCGCCGGTCGGTGCGCGTGGCGATCCGAAGCCCCGCGAACGCGACCGCCCCGAACAGTCCGACGGCGATCGCGAGCGCCAGCGCGATGTGGATCAGGTGGCCCGCCTCGCCGAGGGTCTCGATCGTCGCTGTCACGATCGGCCCGGGGGTCAGGTTGACGACGGTCTGGTCGATCGGCCTGACGACGAACGACGGCGTCCACCCCGCGACGAGGTACGAGCCGGCGATCGCGGCCGCGCCGGCCGCCGCGGCGAGGAGCGTTTCTCGCCGCTCGGTAACGTTGCTCATACGCTATGTGGGGGTCACGGTCACTTGAACTACGTCCTCGACGGCCGGGTACTCGTGGCCGTCGTCGACGTCGCTCAGCCGGCGGACGACGCCGTCCTCGTCGGCGCCTTGGTCGGGTGCGTCTTGGGCCGGTGCCTGATCGGGACCGGTTCCGGGCGGTTCCGCGTTCGGCTCCGTCCCCGCGTCGAACAGTGCCACGGCGTCGGTGACGTCACCGTCGACCGGGTCGCCGTCCTCGGGCCAGAGCCCGATCCCGCCCTCCTCCGTCGAGACGAACACGTCGTTCGAGGGGACGAACATCGAGGCGACGGAGAGTCGCTGCCCGGGCGCGACCTCGGTCTCGAACTCGAAGGCGCCGCCGGGCGCGATCGGCGGCGCCCCGGGGACCGACCCCATCGGATCGTTCGGGTCCGCGACAGTGTCGTCGGGCGTGTACGCCCCTGACCGATGGACCTCCGTCGCTCCGTCGAGCTCGTCGACGAGCCCCTCTTCCCCCTCGAACCCGGTCGGCGGCCCGGCCTCCGCGAGCGCTTCGAGCCCGATCGACGCCGACTCGCCGAGGTCGAAAATCGGGTTCTCGCCATCGTGGACGGCGTACGCACCCGGCGTGATCCAAACGGCCCCGCCGGTCGAGGTGTCCGCGGGATAGAAATCCGGGGGCGCGACGTTTTCGATCCGGATCCGAACCGCGACGGACTCCGCCATCCCGTCGTCGCCGTCCGTCTCGTCGTCGCCGTCCGTCTCGTCGTCGCCGTCCGTCTCGTCACTTCCGTTCATTCCGTCATCTCCGTTCGTCCCATCTTCGCCGTCCATCCCATCTTCGCCGTCCATTCCATCTCCGCCGTCCATCTCCCCGTCGCCCCCGCCGTCACCGAGGCAACCGGAAAGCGCCAGCGCCACGAGTCCGCCGCTCGTCATCAGGAACCGCCGCCGTGTGTCGTGTTCCGTCATGTCTCCGCCGAGGGAGATGACGGGGATATAAATTTTTCAACTACCGGACAACTTCGGTCCGAAGTCGGATCGAGATCCGTTCAAAATTCGTTCCGGATCCGACCGCAGTGGGCAGTTTCTGTGGTCAGTCGCTGTCAACGGAGAGCGAAACGAATCGGGTGCCGGCGGTCGGAGCAGTAGCGAGGCGGTCGGCGCCGCGTCAGGCCTCGCCGAGGTCGCGGAACATCGCGCGGTAGTCGTCGGTCGACAGCGACTCGCCGAGGTCGTCGATGTCGGCGTCGAGCTCCTCCAGCCGCTCGACGAGGTCGGCGTACGCCTCGTTCCCCTCGCGCTGCGCGGCCGGCTTCTGCGAGCTCAACACGGCGCGCTTGCTGGCGAGCGCGGCGGCCTCTTGGACGAGGTCGTCGTACTCGCTGCGCGTCAGGAGCGTGTCGATGGCGGCGAGCAGCTTCGTGCGGCTCACCGGCTTGGTGAGGTAGAGGTCGAACCCCATGTCGATGATGTCGAAGTCGGGCTCGACCGCGGTGACCATCGCCACGCGGCAGTCGTACCCCTCCCCGCGGATGTGGTCTAAGACGTCGTCGCCGCTCCCGTCGGGGAGTCGGCGGTCGAGGAGCACCACGTCGATCTCGGCGTCGACGCGGTCGATGGCCTCGGCCGCGGTCTCGGCGACGTCGACCGCGTACCGCTCCTCTAAGAAGCCGGCGTACAGCGCCGCGATGTCTGGCTCGTCCTCCACGACGAGTATCGACGGGTCGCTCACCGTCGATCACCGCCGGGAGCGACCGGACACGCTTCACCGGGCATACACGAACGGGCGTTGTGTCGAGAGATAAAACTGTCGCCGTCCGTTCGCCCGATGTCACCGAGCGTTGCTTCTCCCGGACCGACCCCTCCGCTCCGACGCACTGAACCGTCTTTTATATACTCCGACCGACAAGGGGGAGACGAATGTCAGAACTCGTCTCCACCGGGGTCGAGGGGCTCGACTCCATTCTCACCGGCGGCATCACCCAGCGGTCGACGGTCCTCGTCTCGGGGAACCCGGGCACCGGCAAGAGCATCTTCGGCATCCAGTACCTCCATCACGGCGTCTCCGAACACGGCGAGCGCGGCGTTTACGTCTCCTTCGAGGAAGACGAGGCCGACATCCGCGGCGCGGCCGAGTCCGTCGGCTTCGAGGGGTTCGACGAGATGGTCGACGACGGCGACATCGTCATCCTCGACAAACGCGAGATGCTGCGGGAGACCGACTTCTCGACCGCGGTCGATCGCCTGCTCGACACCGTCGAGGACGGCGACTTCGACCGGCTCGTCCTCGACTCGCTGTCGATGTTCCAGCTGTTCTTCGACGCCGAACAGGAGAAGCGCACCTACCTGCTGAAGTTCTCGGACATCCTCAAGGCCAACGGGCTCACCTCGCTGCTCATTAACGAGCAGGGCGCCGTCTTCCCCGACACCGAGGTCGGCCTGGAGAACTTCCTCACCGACGGGAACATCTACTTCATCCAGACGCCGACCGACTCCGGCGTCAACCGCTACGTCTGGGTGGCGAAGATGCGGAAACAGGACATCGACACCGACATCTTCCCGATGGAGATCGGCCAGGGCGGGATCACCGTCCACGAGCGCGCGGGCGGCTTCTCGATGATGGGCGGTTCCGACGACCAACCGTCGTTCTAGACGGGCCGGGGCCGGCCGGCCGCCTCTTCACTCCCGCGACGAGAGGTCGCGCCAGACATCGTCGAGGCGGTTCTTCACCGCCGACCGCTCCTCCACCTCGACGGTGAGCCCGTCGCGGAAGTCGACCTCCACCCCGTCGACCTTCCGGCGATACACCTTCACGCGCCGGTGTTCGTCCGAGAGCGGCCGGTCGTGTAGCTCCAGAAGATCCGCCTCCTCCAACTCGTTGATCCGTCGGTAACACGTCGCGATCGGGACGTCCAGCTGGTCGCTGAGGTCCTGCGCCGACTTCGCGTCGCCAGTCGCCGTCAGGATGTCCGTGTTGTATTTGTTACCGAGTACGGTGATCAGATCGTCCCCCACCATTCACGTTATCGAGATTGATTTTTATGACTTATAAGGATACCGGTGATTACCCCGGACGGCAAACGTCTCGATCCGGCGTGCCGTACGGGGTCGAGGGCGGTTCCTCGACGCGAATCGCCGCGCCGTGTTATCGCCGCTGATACCCGCCACCGTGGGTTTATTATCCGCGTTCGAGCAGGGGCGGTATGGAGCTCATCGAGGGGTTGTACCTGATGACGACCACCGTGCTGGCCGGCGCGAGCGCGACGCTCGTCGCGTTCGCGGTCGCGGCGTACCGGTCGTCCGGTCGCACGGCGATGGCGTACTTGGCGGTCGGCTTCGGCCTCGTCGTCGTCGCGGCGATCGGAACGCCCGCGGCCGCCTTCCTGACGGGATTCGGTAACGCGGAGGCGCTACTGTTGGTCAACACGGGACTGCTCGCGGCGTCGATGGCGCTCGTCGCCGGGAGCCTCGCCGTCTACGAGCCGGGAACCCAAGAGTTCGTGATCCCCGAATCGGAGCTGTCGCGGCTGCGCGATCGGTAACATGAGAGAAGCGGAGACGCGCAGAGACGGAACACCAGCCACAACGCGTGCTGTAACTCTCTCGGCCGCGGTCGCCGATTATCCGGTCCGGTCTTTCTGGTAACGTCGATCGCGCTGTTCGGTTTCCCTCCGTACTTTCGTCGGTGAGTGACTACGACGGACGCGGATCCTCAGATCCAACGCTGAGAACGTCTCGCGCTTTTCGTTAATTAGTTCTGTAATTATCTGGCCAAAATAAACACGAAAACCGCACGACGTGAGTTGTTTATCAATACAGATAACCGGAAACGTGATCTTAAGTAGGAATTCCCCATCGCTATCGATAACGCCCGCCGGGCAGGCCGGGGGCCGACGCAAACAACCAATGTTCGAAGCAATCACGGACGAGGAACAACGCGGTCAAGTGGGGATCGGGACCCTCATCGTGTTCATCGCGATGGTGCTGGTGGCGGCGATCGCCGCCGGCGTTCTGATCAACACTGCCGGGTTCCTCCAGACGCAGGCAGAAGCAACGGGCGAAGAAAGTACGAGTCAGGTCAGCGACCGGCTCCAAATTGTGAGCACGTCTGGCGACGTTGACAGCAATCAAGAGATCGAGAACGTGACGTTTGTCGTCGCCACGTCGCCTGGCTCCGGCGCAGTCGATCTTAATCAGACCAGTGTCGAATTTGTTGGTGAGCAAGGCCAAGATCGATTCGAAATCGACTGGAATGAGGTCGGAACTGGTATTATCGGAGCCAACGGAGGCGTTCTGACCGACAGTAGTGACCGGGCCGCATTAGAATTTGACATCGATTCTACCTCAGGATTCAGTAGTTACAGTGATTCCCTGAGCGAAGATGAGTCGGTGAGTGTAACCTTCACTACTGCATCGGGTGCTTCAACAGTCAAAGAGATCCGTGTTCCGACGACAATCACGTCCGATGATAGTTCAGTGAGGCTGTAACAATGTTCGAAGCAATACTTAGTGAGGATGAGCGCGGTCAAGTTGGGATTGGAACTCTCATTGTGTTCATTGCGATGGTGCTAGTGGCCGCGATTGCCGCTGGTGTCCTTATTAACACTGCTGGGTTCCTTCAATCACAGGCGGAAGCGACTGGTCAGGAGAGTACTGATCTCGTGTCTGACAGGATCGAAGTTGTGAGTACAACTGGAATCGTTACCAGTAATGCTGACGATGGCGACCTACAAAGCATTAGAGTTGTTATCACGACTGCTCCAGGTGCAGATGATATCGATCTCAATGAGACAGTTATCCAGGCTGTCGGCCCTCAGGGTGAAGAGACTCTGACGCTGGCAGACACCGTTGACGGTAGTACGACAGCTGGTTCTTTCAACATTGACGACAGCGAAATTACCAGCCAAGATAGTGCCGTACTGAACGACGCAAACGAGGAAACAACTATCGTCCTTGATCCAGCCTCCGCTCCATTTGGTGATGGGGCAGGGACTGTGTTCGGTGAGGGTGATAAAGCAACCCTGGACATAATCTCACCTGCGTCTGCGGTGACACAGGTAGAACTCCGCTCGCCTGACCTATACAATAACGACAACGAAGCGGTCCGGCTCTAACGAGTCTCGAACAGCGCGGTAACCACAACGTCGGCGGCTCGGCCGCCCGCAACACCTATTTTTCGGCGCGCGCTACCACAACCCATGAGCGACGACGACGCGGTACCGGCCGATCCGGAGGAGCTCGACTTCACCGACGACGAGAACGTCGTCGAGATCGGGGAGGGCCGCTACGTCGTCGGGACGAACGGCCGCCCGAACGTCGGTCGCTCGCGCGGGCAGCGCCGCGCGCCGCCCGACCTGTCTCTTATACACATCTNCGCTCAGAGATGTGTATAAGAGACAGGACCCGGCGTCGGCGAGCGCGGCCAACAGGGTGGCGGGCATCCCGGCGACGGACAGCAATCTGGTGGGCAACCGCCCGGCGGCGGCCAACCCCCGCCGAACGCCGCGCAGGGGAATGGCAGGAGCCAGTCGGCGACGGGCGGCAACGCGGTGGACCGCCAGTCGGTGAGCCGGTGGCTGGCGAACTCTTTCGACGGCGACGGGTTCGACTACGGAATCGACGCGACGCTCCACGCGAACGGCGACACCACCCGCCAGCGGATGGTGTCGAACGACGTGACGGCGACGTTCGACACGCTGATCACGTGGTTCGCATCCAACGCGGGCCCGAGCTCGCCGACCCCGGAGGCGATCGGGCTGCTGCTCGCGGCCTCCGAGACGACCGTCGACATCCCGCCGGTGATGATAAAGCGGTTCGCGGCGAGTCAGGGGCTCTCCGCGAGCGACAGCATCGGCGACCTAGTGCGTGCCGCCGAAGATGAAGGTGGCTTCCGACTCGAGTAAGTTGCCCCTGTTCCATCGTTAGATTCCTATGAGCTGACAGCGATTCCCTGGCGGTTTTTCCGGTGGAAACCGCTCAAACCCGATATATCCGCGGTGTTACACCGACTGCGTCCCGCCGAAGTACCACCTCTCAAAACGGGTGTGACACTCCCGCTACGGTTGATTGCGTCAGCGCGACGCGGCGATCCGCTCTTCGTCCGATGCTGTCAGTCGCCGCGTCGCCGAAAACCGCCAACTGGCTGCGGAGGTCGACGTCAGAGTCCCGACACCGAGTCGGTCGCCCGCTCGCCGGAGGGGCGGGATATGTCACAGAAAGGAGATCGCAGATCCGCTCGAACACCCCCGGTAGTCCCGGGGTGTTCCGGCAGAACGGACTCAGCAGGTCACGTGTCGTAGGTATTTGTTTGGTGAGTAGCGGATCTGTTCTCGCTGAGAGGGGACCCGTGACATTCTCGTTTTCCCGGCTGTGACGGCGCGTCTCGACAGATCCGGGCTGCGAGCAAGCGCTCAGTGACGGTGCCAAAGCGGCGCTGGCGCGGGATGACACGCGTCCAGCCACAGACATACTGCGGCGGGGCAAACGGGTGTAAATCGGGCCGTCATCGGCCAGTTCTCCGTCTGGACGGCTGAAGTGACGGACACCATCTGCCCGCATCGGTTCACAGCGAGGGTGCCCTCGCTCACGGCGGAGCGTCCGGATTACTAATTACTCACCAGTGTCTCACCGGCGATGGTTCACAGCACGCGTCTCACAACGGCGCCTCTCGGCTCACAACACCACGAACAGCGCGATCCCGATCAGCGCGAAGACCGCGTAGATCCCCGCCATCACCTCGCGCTTGAGCGGGCTGCCGAGGGGTTCGGCGGTGAGTCGCCGGATCGGCGGGAGGATCGCGATCCCGGCGAGGATCAGCGGCCACGACTCCGGTGCCGGCACCCGCGTGAGCGCGATGACGACCGTGCCGTACCCGACGACGTACGACCCCCGCCGCCAGAGCTGCTCGCGGTCGGAGAGCTCCTCCATGGACGGGAACGCGTCGCTCGCGCTCGACTCACCTCCCTCGGACCCGCCGCCGCCACCGCCGGCGACCTGCTCCGCCTGTCGCTGGACGTACTCGTCGAGCTCCTCGGCCGCGTCCTCCGTCTGCGGGGCGCCGCACTGCGCGCAGTACCGCGCCTCGTCGTCGACCGGTGCGTCACAGCGGGGACACGATGGCATCTTGGCGTGGATCGGGCGCCGGCCGGGCTTAATTCTTCGGACCGAGGACTCCGCTCACGTCTTGCGATTCCCGCCTTTTCTCCGCTGTCTTCCCGTTCGCGTTACACGTCCTGATAATCGGGTGGGTACGCTTTAGTCGGTGACTCGCCGAGTCGATGCTAACCAGCCGCGGGCCGTCGTCCGGCCCGCACTCGTTGACCACGCCCTCATGACGATAGACCACGACGACGCGCCCGACGGACGCGGCCGAGCCGCCCGCAAGCCGCTCGGCGGCGCCCGACAGCGACGGAGCGGTCGACTCCGGGTCTGACCGGCGGTTCCGACTCGAGGAGATCGGCCCGTCGGCGTTCCAGGCGAGCGTGATCGCCCTCGTCGTCCTCGTCGCGCTCGCCGGCGTCGTCGCGACCGCTCCGGCCGCGGCGGGCCTCTCATCCGATTCGTCCGCTTCCTCAGTCGCCGCCGGACCGACGGCGGCTGCCGCGGTCGAGGCCGCCGGTCCGGTCGGCCTAGCGGACCGTCCGGAGGTCAGCGGCGGATTCTCCCGTTCGACGTACACCGGCGTCGCGGGCGATCCGGTCAGGATCAGGTACACCGCCGACAACCCTGACGGGCCGACGTACCTCCTCATCGGCGGGAACCGGCTCAGCGACACGGGGCAGTCGGTCGGCTTCGTCGACGTCGTCAAGATCTCGGGGACGAGCGAGACCACGATCAACACGCGGACGCTCGGCACCGACGCGAGCAACGTCGAGAGCTGCGGTCTCGAAGACACGACGTGTGACCTGGAGTTCGTCGACGAGAGCGGCGACACGGTCGCCGAGAACCTCAGCGCGCTCTCGAGTTCGACCGGCGCGGGCGGGCTCGCCCGGCCCTTGGTCCCGCATCGGTATCGGCTCGCGATCACCAACGGGACGTTCGTCGTGGACGACTCCGGCGTGGTGACGCCGACCGAGAGCGCGGACCAAGCGGACCTCGTGTTGGAGAAGCCGGAGTTCCGCGACGACGTCGAGGTGTTCACCAGCATCGACCCGGGCGCGCTCGACGAGGAACCCGAGTCCGAGTCGCTCGAACGGATCCGAGCGAACGGGCTCGACCGGACCGCGGTGACGAAGGGCAACCGGATCGTCCTCGGGTTCGAGGCGACGGGAATCTGGGGGGCGCTGTCGCACTTCGCCGGAGAAGGGGAGGAGCTCGAACCGGGCCAAGAGATCGATACTAAAGTCCTGACCGACCTGCTGGACGCCGAGGAAGGGGTGTCGCTCCGAGTCCGTGAGACGAACCCCGGCCGGAACGAGCCGCGCTCGGAGCTCGACCTGTCGCAGGCGGACCCGGAAGACGTCACGCTCTTCGTCGCGGACGCGACGGAGCTTGACACGCCGGAGGCGCCCGGCCGCTTCTACCTCGTCATCGACACGAGCGACGGCGGCGCCTTCACCGAGGACCCCGAGCCGGGCGACGAGTTCGCCGTCGAGTTCGCGCTGGAGGGCACCGAGGGCGAGCGGTACGCGTTCGCGGACGGCGCGGAGCCGCCGGCGGCGTTCAACGCCACTTCGGCGACCGACGACGGCGTCTCACAGCAGTTCCCCTACTGGGAGGCGTCGGACGGGACGGCGCGCGCCGAGGCGACGTTCACCGTGCGGGAGCGGTTCCTCCGGTACGACCACGTCACCGACGACGGGGAGCTCCTCGTCGAGGTCGAGGACGGACAGCTCACAGGAACGACCTCGCTGCTCCCGGTGCGCGAGATGTCCGCGACGTTCGTCAACGACGCCGGCGACGCCCCGTTCCGGACGGAGTCGCCGCTCGAGATCTCTGACGGGAACTTCACGGTCGACGTCGATCTCGACGAGGTTTCCCCCGGAACGCGCCTGAACTACGAGCTGTACGAGGGGTCCAGGCTGCGCGACAGCCGGACGGTCATCGTCGTCGGGAACGCCGACAACCCGGACGAGCTGGTGATCGACGACGCTCCCGAGAACGTCACCGTCACCGAGGGGGAGAACCTCTCCGCGCTCCGGGCCACGGCGCGCAACGCGGGCGGGCTCACGGGCGAGGGAGAGCTCACCCTCACCGTCGACAACGGCAGCGAGGCCGGGTCGTGGGGCGTTCGGCTCGACCCGGGCGAGTCCCGAACGTACGGGTTCGGCTCGGTGACGCCCGACCTCGACCCGGGAACCTACGCGTTCACCCTACGGCTCGACGGTGACACCCACGGCGGGACCCTCGTGGTCGAGTCCGATCCGGCGACGACGACGATCGACGACGACGACAGCCAGCCGGACGCCGACGGCAACGGGTCCGACACCGATGACGACGGAACCGGCGACGACGGGGCCGACGGCAACGAGACCGCTACCGACGATGACGGCGACGACGCGACGGCCACCGACGACGGCGACGACGAGACCCTCTCGGACGAAGCGAACGGCTCCGACACGGATTCCGGCTCCGACTCGGGCGACGTGCCCGCCGACGACGGCGAGGCCGACAGCGTGGGGATGCTCCCGCTTCCGTTCGGCACCCGCGAGGCGCTCGGTGGCACCGTGCTCGTCGGCGCGATCCACCTCCTCGGCCACTGGGTCTGAGACGCACTCCCCCCGCCGCCGGGACCGGCCGCACCCCGCTCCGTTCTCATCGCTGAGAACCGCGGGGGAGCGATTAAGTGTTCGCTGTGCCCCGCTTCAGACAACAATGGCTACGCGGGTACTCATCGCCGACGACTCGGAGTTCATGCGGAACCTCCTCCGGGAGATCCTCGAAGGGGAGTTCGAGATCGTCGGGGAGGCGGAGAACGGCGTCGAAGCGGTGAACATGTACGAGGAGCACGGGCCGGACCTCGTGATGATGGACATCGTGATGCCGATCCGCGACGGGATCGAGGCGACGACGGAGATCTTAGAGGAGAACCCCGACGCGACGGTGATCATGTGTACCAGCGTCGGGCAGGAGGAGAAGATGAAGGCGGCGATCAAGGCGGGCGCGGAGGGGTACATCACGAAGCCGTTCCAGAAGCCGAACGTGCTCGACGCCATCGGTTCGGCGGTATAATGCGCGTCGACGTCCGCGCGCTCGGCGCCTGTAACCGCCTCGCAGAGCGGGGGGCCAAACAGGCCGCCGGCGCGCTCTCGGACCTCACCGGGACCGACCTCGCGGTGGAGGTGACGGGCGCGAGCGTCGCCAGCGGCGAGGACCTCGCGGAGTCGTTCGCGGGCCGGGAGTCGATCGGCGTGAGCGTCGGGCTCCGCGGCGGACTGGACGGCGAGGCGGTCCTCGCGTTCGACGCCGCCAACGTCGACGCCCTGCTCTCGCTGCTCCCCGGGGGGCAGTCGATGGAGCGGAGCGCGGTGACGGAGGTCGGCAACATCGCGCTCGGCGGCTTCCTCGACGGGTGGGCGAACTACCTCGGCAAGGCGATCGACATGTCGCCGCCGCGGTACTTCGAGGCCGACGGCGCGGCGGTGTTACCGGACGGCGCGCTCGCCGGCGACGGCGTGTTCCTCTTCGAGAGCCGCCTCGACGCGACGACGACCGACCTCGACTTCTCCATCTACATGCTGCCCGACTCGGGGCCGTTCCGCGACCTCATCGTCGGGAAGACGGCGCCCGCGGCGACCGCCGGCGGCGAGGCGGACGGCGGGACGGCGAGCACGGCCGTGCCGTACGAGTCGCTGTCGACGTTCTCGTCGCTGGCGAAGAAGGGGTCGGCGAACGCCGCCGACAACATCGCGATGATGACCGGGCTGGAGACGACCGTCGACGTGAGCCGGCTCCGGTTCGTCCCGCTCGCGGACGTGCCCGCGGAGGTCGGCACCGAGCCGCACGCGGGCACGGTGTTCGAGCTTCAGGGGGAACCGAGCGGCTACCTCGCGATCCTCTTCGAGGAGTCCTCGGCGGCGGCCGTCGCCGACGCGATGCTGCCGATGGAGCCCGACGAACCGCTCGGGGACATGGCCCAGAACGCGCTCTGCGAGCTCGGCAACGTGATGACGAGCGGGTTCATCGACGGGTGGGCGAACGTCCTCGGCACGTCGATCACCCACTCGCCGCCGGAGTTCGTCCACGACATCGGCGCGTCGACGATCAGCCCGCTCGTCGCGAAGCTGAGCGAGCGGCAGGACTACGGGTTCGTGATCGACACCGCCATCCAGACGGAGGGGATTCAGGCGCGCTGTGACGTGTACGCGCTCCCCGACGAGCGCGAACTGGCACGGGCGCTCGACCGGCTCTCGGGGCCGTGACCCGCTCGCTCTCCGACGATCGGCCGGACGGCCCGGCGGACCGAACGGAGAGCGACGGGGACGCGGTCGCCGACGCGGAGCCCGCGGCGGTCACCGGCGGCGCGGTCCCCGACGACCCCGGCCGGATCAAGGTCGGCGTGGGCGAGCTCGCGGTCACGAGCGACGACGCGGTCCTGACGACCAGCGGCCTCGGCTCCTGCGTCGCGGTCGCGCTCGTCGACCAGCGCACGGGCGTCCGCGGCCTCCTCCACGCCATGTTACCAGCGGGCGAGGGGCGCACGACGGCCGTCTCGCGGCCCGCGAAGTACGTCGACACCGGGGTCGACTCGCTGATCGGGGCGCTTGACGACGCCGGCGCCGACCCCCGCCGCCTGGAGGCGCGCGTCGCCGGTGGCGCCGAGATGCTCGATCTCACCGACGCGGTCGGCCCGCGGAACGTCGAGCGGGTCGGCGAGGTGCTCGACAACGCGGGCGTCCCCGTCGTCGCCAGCGACGTCGGCGACGCGGTGGGCCGAACCGTCCGGTTCGGGCCGGACGGTCGCCTCGTCGTCCGGGCCGCGGACGGCTTCGAACGAGCGATCTGACCGTCGATCGGGAGCGGATTCGTTTCCGATCGCTCCCCGATTTCCCCGTCTTCACCCCGATTAAACCCCGATACTCTCGCCGCGCAGTGCTTTCTCACGGCTGATATTTTGAGGGGTGAATTGAAGTGGGTTCTGCGGGTCGTACACGGTAATGGGCCTCGAACTACCGGTGTGGGGAGCTCCAACCGCCGCCTGGGCAGTCGCCACGCTGGGGCTCGTCGGTGCGAGCGTCCTCGACAGGTTCCTCGACGACGACGGATCCGACGACGACGGTTCCGGAGGTATGGACGGCGACGACGATCCCTTCGGCGGCGACATGGGCGGCGGAGGGATGGGTGGCGGCATGGGCGGTGGCGGCGGTGGCGGCGGTGGCGGTGGCGGCGGCGACGGCTTCGACGACTTCGACGGCATGGACGAGTGGGACGACGAGTTCGACGACGGCGGCGGCGGTGGCGGCGGCGGCGCGGCCACCGACGAGCTGGAGAACCGGCTCGACGAGCTCGAAAACGAGGTCGCGTCGCTCTCCTCGACGGTCTCGACGGTCCGCTCGGAGAACGAGGAGATCTCGAACGCCGTCGACGACATCGAGGAGGACGTCCGCAACCTCCTCGATATCTACGAGATGGTCACCCGCGGTATCAACCCGTTCGTCGACGACGGCGGCGGCTTCGACAGCGTCGCCGGCGGCGGCGAGGGCTCCTTCGGCATCTTCGACGACGAGGACGGCGGCGAGGAGGAGGATCTCGACGAGGACGTCGCGAACGCCGACGCGGACGGGTTCTTCGACGACGACCTCCTCGACGAGGAGGAAGAGGCCGACGGGTTCGACGACTTGGACGACGACCTCGACGGTGACGACGAGTTCGACGACCTCGACGGTGACGACGAGTTCGACGACCTCGACGGCGACGACGAGTTCGACGACCTCGACGGCGACGACGAGTTCGACGAACTGGACGACGACAGCACGGACGACGCCGCGTCCGAGACCGAAACGGCGGACGACGGAGACGATATGAACGACGATGGAAAGAGTTTCAGCGAACTGAAAGAAGAGTACGACTCCGGGGAGGCCGACTGGGCCGAGGAGGGCGACGACGCCGCGGACGAGGACCCGTTCGAGGACGGGGACGACTCGTTCGCCGACCCCGGCGACGAAACCGACTCGCTCGACGACGCCGACGACGGCTTCGGGGGCGACGACCTCGGCGGCGCCGAGGACGACGGCGTCGACTTCGACGAACCGGCCGACCCCGAGCTGACGGGCGGTACCGATCCGGAGCCGGCGGGCGGTACCGAACCGGCGGGCGGTACCGATCCGGAGCCGGCGGGCGGTACCGAACCGGCGGGCGGTACCGATCCGGAGCCGGTGCCCGACCGCCGGCCCGGCGGCGACCCCGCGGAGGCCTCCGGCGGCTTCGAGTACGTCGGGAAAGACGACCTCTCGGAGGGCAACGGCCGCGGTAAGCCGTACCTCACCGAGCTGCCGGGCGACTACGTCGGCGACCTCCTCGTGATGGAGTGGCTGGAGTTCCTCGTCTCCGAGAGCGACGTCACCGACGCGGTGCGCGCGATCAACTACTACGAGCGGATCGAGTGGATCGGGCCCGACGCCGCCGGGCGGCTCCGGGACTTCCTCTCCGGGTTCGGGACGATCGACCGCAACCTCGTTGACCGGCCGGGCACCGACCGCCTCGTCCGCGAGCACCACACCCGCAGCCTCCGGTACGTGACCCAGCTCAACGGCACCAGCAGCCACACGGTCCTGTTGGACCGCTGGGACGATCTCGCCGGCGGCTCGCTCGTCGGCGGCGGGCCCGTCAATGGGCGGCGGGGCGGCCGCCGCGGCGGACGCGTCGACTCCGGCCGCAACGGCCACAACCGTCGCAACGACCGCAACGACCGGCCGGGATCGAAGCGGAACGGTCACGACGAGGCCGGCCGGCGGGACGCGCCCGACGAGCGCGAGCGACGCACGAACGGCACGGACCACGGCGGCGCGGGACGCGAGGCGGACGCGGACCGCCGCGACGGCCACCGCGACGACCGGCGCGACCGGAACGGTTCCACGCGACCGATGAACGATCCGAATCCCCGTTCCGACCGCGCCGATCCGGCCGACGGAGGGTGGGGAGATGGGCGTTAGCGTCTCGGCGTCCACGGCCATCATCGTCGCGGGGCTGTTCTTCGCGTTCACGACGTTCTACCCCGTGGCGGCCAACGGGCTCGACCGCGTCTCCGACGCCCAACACGGCATCAACGAGCGCGCACTTGAGCGGCAGAACACCGACTTCGCGGTGACGAACGCGACCTACGACGCCGGCACGGAGACCCTCACGGTCAACGCCACCAACGATGGGTCGGTCGGCCTCGTCGCGGACGACGCGACGCTCGTCGTCGGCAACGAGTACGTCGACGTGGGCGGGGCGAACGCGTCGACGACCGTCGACGGCGACGCCGACACCGCGCTCTGGCTCGGCGACGAGACGCTCACCGTGCGGGTCGCACAGGGCGACACGACCACGACGATCGACGACGGCACGCGGGTCGTCTTGGTCGTCGAGTCCGGCGTCCGCGACGCCGCGACCGTCACGGAGGTGAGCGCGTAGATGGCCAGCGTCCCCGTCTCCCACCTCATCCTGTTCATCGCGAGCCTCGTGATCGCCGCGGGCGTCGTCGGCACGATCACGACCGGGGTCGACCGCGTGAGCGCGGCCGTCGACGACGCGGGGCTCGATGCGACCGAACAGCTCCGGACCGACGTGACGATCATCTCGGACCCCAGCGCGGGGGTGTACAACGCGAGCGGCGACCAGAACGTCACGCTGTTGATAAAGAACACCGGCACGTATCGGTTGGCGCCCGACGGCTCCGACCTCGACGTCGTCTTCGACGGCGCGTACGTCCGGCCGGGCGCGCTCTCCGGGGAGCTCGTCTCCGCGGACGGCGCGAACGCGTGGAGCCGCGGCGACGTGTTGCGGCTCACGATAGACGTGAGCGAGATCGAGGGGCAAGACGGGGGGCTCGTCGACGGCGACCACCGCGTCTACCTCTCCGTGAACGGCGACGAGGAGCTGTTCCAGTTCCGCGTGGAGGGGGGTAACTGAGATGCCCCACGACAACCTCCTCTCCCTCGGTCTCGGCGACCGCGACCGGCTCAACAAGGAGCTGGGCGGTGGCATCCCCCGCGGCAGCATCGTCCTCATGGAGGGCGACTACGGGGCGGGCAAAAGCGCCATCTCCCAGCGGTTCGCCTACGGGCTCGTCCAGGAGGGCGCCTCCGTCACGATGATGTCGACGGAGCTCACCGTCCGCGGGTTCATCGACCAGATGCACTCGCTGGAGTACGACATGGTGAAGCCGCTCCTCCAAGAGGAGCTGCTCTTCCTCCACGCCGACTTCGACTCCGGCGGCGCGTTCTCCGACGGCGACGGCGAGCGCAAGGAGCTGCTCAAGCGGCTGATGAACGCCGAGGCGATGTGGAACTCCGACGTCGTCTTCCTCGACACGTTCGACGCCATCTTCCGGAACGATCCCACCTTCGAGGCGCTCGTCCGGAAGAACGAGGAGCGACAGGCCGCCCTGGAGATCATCTCCTTCTTCCGCGAGATCATCTCGCAGGGGAAGGTGGTCGTGCTCACCGTCGACCCCTCGGCGGTCGACGACGACGCGATCGGCCCGTTCCGGTCGATCGCCGACGTGTTCCTCCAGCTGGAGATGATCGAGGTCGGCAACGACATCCGCCGGCAGATCAACGTGAAGCGGTTCGCGGGTATGGGCGAACAGGTCGGCGACACGATCGGGTTCTCGGTCCGTTCCGGAACCGGAATCGTCATCGAGAGCCGCAGCGTCGCCTGACACATGACCCGCCGACGCACAGCCGGTCCGCGAGCGCGGACCGCGACCACCACGACGACCGGGCGTAGGACATGACCGAACACGGAACCGCCAAACCGTCCGAAGAGCTCCGAAAGGCGGCCATGCGGCGGCCGCACCTCCGGGAGCACCTCCGCGAGTTCAAACAGATCACCGGGGAGTTCCCGCAGTTCATCGAGGAGCCGAAAGACGAGTACGAGTCCGCCCGGCCGAACGTCATCTACCCGGTCGGCGGCCCCATCTACAGCCACATCTACGGTGACCTCGGCCAGGACACGAAGTACTACGCCATCGAGCCGGAGGTGTCCGGTCCGCAGGCGGAGATACTCAACGAGGTGAAAAACCGGCTGCTCACCGTCAGCGGCCAGCACACCGCGCCGGAGAACGAGGCGGAGTACGACGACCTCATCGAGGAGCTGCTCGAGGAGGTGACCCACGTCGACGACAGCGCCACCGGCTGGCGCAGCGGGCTCTCGAAGCTCAAGAACTTCGGCAAGCTGTCGGTCACCGAGGAGACGTACGAGAACATCCGCTACCGGCTCAACCGCGACATCGTCGGGCTCGGCCCGCTCGAACCGGTGATGCGCGACCCGGCAAACGAGGACATTCACGTCATCGGCCCCAAGGAGTGTCACGTCGATCACGGCACCTACGGCATGCTGGAGACGACCGTCGACTTCGGCACCCCGAAGGAGTTCGACAACTGGCTGCGCAACATGGGCGAGCGGATCGGGGACCCGCTCTCCGACTCCGACCCCATCGTCGACTCCACGCTGCCCGACGGGTCGCGTATCAACATCATCTACTCCGACGACGTCTCGCTGAAGGGCTCCTCGCTCACGATCCGGCAGGGCGAGGAGGTCCCCCTGTCGATCAACCAGATCACCAACTGGGGGACGCTCTCGCCGGAGCTGGCGGCGTACCTCTGGCTCTGCCTGGAGAACGAGCAGACGGTGTTCGTCGTCGGGGAGACGGCGTCCGGGAAGACGACGACGCTGAACGCCATCCTCTCGTACATCCCGGACGACTCGAAGATATACACCGCGGAGGACACCGCCGAGGTCATCCCGCCGCACAGCACCTGGCAGCAGCTGTTGACCCGCGAGGGCGGCGGCGAGGGGAGCTCTGACGTCGACATGTTCGACCTGGTCGCCGCCGCGCTGCGGTCCCGCCCCGACTACATCATCGTGGGCGAGGTCCGCGGCGCCGAGGGGCGCATGGCGTTCCAGGCGGCCCAGACCGGCCACCCGGTCATGCTGACGTTCCACGCCTCGGACATCGTCTCGATGATCCAGCGGTTCACCTCCGAGCCGATCAACGTCCCCGAGACGTTCATGGACAACGCCGACGTGGCGCTGTTCCAGAACCGCGTGAAACAGGGCGACCAGGTGCTGCGCCGGGTGACGAGCGTCCAGGAGATCGAGGGGTACTCCAAGGAGATGGAGGGGGTCGTCACCCGCGAGGTGTTCAGCTGGGACCCCGTCGAAGACGAGATCGTCTTCCAGGGGATGAACAACTCCTACGTGCTCGAAGAGCAGATCGCGACCCTGCTGGGGTACGCGGACACCCGCGACATCTACGACGACCTCGACTTCCGCGCGGAGCTCATCGAGCGGATGATCCAGGAGGGAATCCTCGGCTACCACGAGGTGAACGACGCGATCAACGCCTTCCAGCGCGACGGCGTCGAGGGGCTCCCCTTCGACATGCACCGGAACACGAGGTAGCGACGATGGGGTGGATCTAACCGATGGCGGTGAAACAGTTCGGCGACGGGCTCGCGACGGCCGCGCAGCTGACCTCGGAGGTGATGGAGTCGTACGAGCAGCTCGACATCTCCAAGGGGAAGTACGTCGGCCTCGTGTTGCTGCCGGCCCTGTTCGTGTTCCTCGGCAGCGTCGTCGGCCTGGTCGCGCTCCCGCTCCCGTTCGCCGCCCGAGTTCCGATCCCGATGTTCGGCGGGCTCGTCCTGTTCGCGGCCGTCATCTACCCGAAGATCTACCTCTCCAGCCTGGAGACGAAGATCGACAACCAGCTGCACCTCGTGATGACGCACATGACGGTGCTGTCGACGACGAACATCGACCGGATGGAGGTGTTCCGGACGCTGGCGAAAGAGGAGGAGTACGGCGTCGCCGCCGAGGAGATCGGCCGCGTCGTCCACCTCGTCGACACGTGGAACCAGAGCCTCGACGACGCGTGTCGACGGCGCGCCCAGGAGGTCCCCTCCGACGCGATGGCCGACTTCTTCGACCGCCTCGGCTACACGATGGGCGCGGGCCAGTCGCTCGAGGAGTTCCTCGTCTCCGAGCAGGACGTGATGCTCGCGCAGTACGAGACCCGCTACGAGTCCGCGCTCTCGAACCTGGAGGTGATGAAGGACCTGTACATGTCGATGATCCTCTCGATGACGTTCGCCCTCGTGTTCGCCGTCGTCCTCCCGATCCTCACCGGTAACAACCCGACCGCGACGGTGGCGGCCGTCATCGTCCTCTTCGTGTTCGTCCAGCTCGGCTTCTACGCGATGATCCGCGCGACGTCGCCGTACGACCCGATCTGGTACCACCCGGACGAGCGGGCGCCCGGCGACCTGAAGCTGTGGGGGTCGCTGATCGGCGGCGGCGGGCTCTCGCTTTTGCTCATCGGGATCACGGCCGCCGGGATGTTCGGGTACGGTCCCGGGCTCCCCGGCCTCCTCTTCTTCCTCGACGACGTTCGGCTCCCGCTGTACCTGGCGGTCCCCATCTCGCCGCTGATCATCACCGGGGTGGTGCTCCGGACCGAGGAGCAGGCGATCACCGCCCGCGACGGCGAGTTCCCGTCGTTCGTGCGCGCGCTGGGCGCGACCGAGAGCGCGAAGCAGTCGACGACCACGGACGTGTTGACCACGCTGCGCGACAAGAACTTCGGCGAGCTCTCGGAGTCGATCGAGCGGCTCTACCGCCGGCTCAACATGCGGATCAGCACCGAGGGTGCGTGGCGGGCGTTCACGCGTGACACGCGTTCGTATCTCATCCAGAAGTTCTCCGAGATGTACCTCGTCGGCCGTCGGATGGGCGGGGACCCGAAGATGCTCGGCGAGCTGATCTCGAAGAACATGAACGCCGTCAACCAGCTACGCGAGCAGCGCCGCCAGGCGGCGATGACGTTCATCGGGCTGCTGTACGGGATCACCGCGGCCGCGACGTTCGCCTTCTTCATCGGGCTGGAGATCGTCGCGATCTTGGCCGACCTGACCTCCGACTTCGGGCTCGACCAGATGGACATCGGCCAGATCGTCTACCCCGGCGCCTACGACATCCCGCTCATCGAGTACCTCCTCCTGACGGTCGTCCTCTTCAACGCCGCGCTCTCCTCGCAGATGATCCGCCGGATCGACGGCGGCAACCCCGCGAACGGCTACATCCACTTCGTCCTCCTGACGTGGCTCGGCGCGGGCACCGCCATCGCGACGCGGACGCTCGTGAACGCAATCTTGTCGATCTGAACCGCGGAGTCGGCGGCGTCGACACCGCTGTCGACGCCTCACGACGCACGGCGAACGGATTCGATACGGCGACCCACAGTATTATGACTGACACTGACGTACGGTTACGTACGTTTACAATGCCGGTCGACTTCGAGAGCTACCGTCCGAGCGACCTTCCGGACGAAGACACCAACGGGCGTCGGATCCTCGAGTTCCTCGCTCGGAACCCGGAGCTGGGATTCCGGCCGAGCGAGCTCGCGGAGGAGCTCGACATCCCCCGCGGGAGCGTCGGCACGACACTCAGGCGACTCGAACAGCGGGGGCTCGTGCGGCACAAAGGCGAGTACTGGGCCATCAACGCCGAGGCGTACGACGCCCACACCGCGGCCCAGATCGGTCTCCGCGCGGTCGCGGACGCGTTCGCGGGCGACGGCTACGACCGGACCGACGACTGGGACGCCGACCTCCCGGATCTCGACGCGGACGAGTCGGGAGACGAATCGACCGACGGCTGCTGTATCGACGCGGAACCGTCGTCGTCGCGTCGGATCCGTTCGGCAACGCGCCGCGACGGCCCTACCTGATCGTCAGCGACGGCTCCCACCCGTTCGCGGGTGCGCAGTACATCGGCGCCGGTATCTCGACGAAAGAGTACGACGCGTCGGTCCCGCTCGCCGGCGCGTTCGTCGAGGGAGGACTCGACCGAGAGTCGTTCGTCGCTCCGTGGGCGGCCGTGTCGCTGCGGGAGGCGACCGTCGACCGCGCGGTCGCCCGGGTCGAAGACGACGTCACCGAGACGACAGTTCGTCGGCTGGTTCAGTTCGTCGGCTATTCCGGTGGGTAAGGGGCCGTTCGGTCTAATTTCGGTTTGGTACCGCGAAGGGGATTCCTCGGCTCACTCCTCGAACAGCGTCGGCTCGGCGACCGCCTCGTCGGCCGCGTCGCGCCACGAGCGCGACGGCGTCCACCCGAACAGCCGCGCCGCCTTCTCGATCGCGTAGGCGCCGCGGTCGTCGCCCTCGGTGAGTTCGCTCTCGTCGACCGCGCAGTCGTCGGGGATCTCGCCGTACGACTCGCGCAGGAGGTCGAGCAGGGGCCGCCCGAGCGCGTTGTCGGCCGCGACGCAGTTGACCGCCTCGTGGGTGCCGGGGGCGACGGCGGGGTCGTCGCCGAGGAGGTCCGCGAGCGCGGCCGCGACGAGGTCGGCGACGTCGCGGGCGTCGACGTACGACCAGAAGTTGCCGGCGCCGGCGTCGAGGTCTTCGACGTACTCGTCGGCGCGGCAGGCGTACGCGCCGGGGTACTGGATCCACGACGGTCGGAGCGAGACGGCGGACACGCCGTGGCGGCGCGCGACCGCGCCCGCCGCCGCCTCTGCCGTGACCTTCGAGAGCCCGTAGGGGTCCTCCGGGCGGCGCGGGTGTTCCTCGGTGACCGGCAGCTCCTCCGGGAACGGCGTCGGGTCGGCGAAGAAGAAGCCGTAGGCGCCGTCGCTGGAGGCCTGGACGACCGGTGCGTCGGCCCGGCCGGCGGCGTCGAGGACGTGCTTCGCGGCGAGCGCGTTCGTCTCGAACACCCGGCCCTCGGGGTGGGTGCCCGCCACCGGGATCGCCGCCCAGTGGACGACCGCGTCGGGGTCGACGGCGGCGACGACGTCGAGCGCCTGGTCGCGCTCGGCGAGGTCGGCCGCGCGGAACGAGACGTTCGGGGCCGGGTCGACGCCGAGCCCGGGGTGGTCGTAGTCGACGACGACGACCTCGTAGTCGCCGGCGAGGCGGTCGACGACCCAGCGCCCGGAGGCGCCGCGGCCGCCGGTGACGAGGACTGTCTCCATGTCCGTCCCTCGGGGAGCGCCCGAAAAAGGGCGTTGTTCGTCGGTTCGCCGCGGTCGCCGCTCGTCGAAACGGGCGTCGATCGGCGACCACGGCCTCCCGCTCCGGCAACCTTTAACGCGCCGAGCGGTAACTTCCGGGTATGGACTGGAAGACAGACTGGGGGTTGCGTGGACGGATGGCGTTCACGATGTTCCTCCTGTTCGCCCTCTACGTCGTGTTCGTCGGAGCCCTGACGGTGTACTTCGGCGACTTCCTCTTCCCGCTTGTCATGCTCGGCGGGTTCGCGGTCGCTCAGTACTTCTTCAGCGACAAGCTGGCGCTGCGGAGTATGGGCGCCCGCGAGGTGAGCGCGGACGAGTACCCCGACCTCCACCGCCGGATCGAGCGGCTGAGCCAGCAGGCCGACCTGCCGAAGCCGACCGTGGCGGTCGCGAACACCCGCGTGCCGAACGCGTTCGCCACCGGCCGGAATAAGAAGAACGCGACCGTCGCGGTGACGACCGGGCTCTTGGAGAGCCTCGACGAGGACGAGCTCGACGGCGTGCTCGCCCACGAGCTCGCCCACGTCAAGAACCGCGACGTGATGGTGATGACCATCGCCTCGTTCCTCTCGACGATCGCCTTCTTCATCGTGCGGTGGGGCTGGCTGCTCGGCGGCGACAACCGGCAGGGCGCGCCCGTCATCGTCGCGATCCTCGTGTCGCTCGTCGTGTGGGTCGTCTCGTTCCTGCTCATCCGCGCGCTCTCGCGCTACCGCGAGTACTCCGCGGACCGCGGCGCGGCGCTCATCACCGGGAAGCCCGGCGCGCTCGCCTCGGCGCTGATGACGATCGACGGCCGGATGGATAAGGTGCCCAAGGAGGACCTCCGGGAGGAGGCGGAGATGAACGCGTTCTTCATCATCCCGATCAAGGCCGGCTTCGTCGGCAAGATCGCCTCGACGCACCCCTCGACGGAGAACCGCATCGAGAAGCTCCGCGAGCTCGAAAAGGAGATGGAGACGGCCTGAGACGGATCTGAATCGGAATTTTCGATTGGTTATTTATAAGCTGTTGAGAGTGGGTAGGTGACGAACACCGCCGAAGTCTTCGCCGCTTACTTATAAGACGTTGCGCCGAGGTCGGCGACGAATCCCGCCGACGCGCCAGCCGCTTATTTATAAGACGCTGCGAGCAGATTGGAGACGAACACCGCCGAAGCCCCAGCAGCGAGGGCGGCGCACGCTCGCTGCGCTCCTCGTCGCTCGTTTCACGCGCTCCTGCGGTGCTTACGTCGCCTGCGCCGCCCTCGCTGCTGCCCCTTCGAGTCCCGCCCCTCCGGAAGACGTTCCTGCTCGCTTCGCTGCGCGGGCTGCGACTTCCGTGCTCCCGCTCGCTTCGCTCGCGGGAACGCACNGTCCCGCCCCTCCGGAAGACGTTCCTGCTCGCTTCGCTGCGCGGGCTGCGACTTCCGTGCTCCCGCTCGCTTCGCTCGCGGGAACGCACAGCACAGCACCTCACGCCTCCCCAGCCTCGTCGACCACCCTTCGCTTCGCTCGGGTGGTCGACTCCCTCGCGCGTGCTGCTCGCGGCCGAGAGGCCGCTCGCAGGCACGCGCCACCGCCTCGTTTATTTATAAGTGATCCCATGATAGCTGCGCCGCTGGTCGGTGTGAGCGGACTGAGGGGAGTAAGCCCCCTTCGGTTCGTCCCGACATTCGGCTGAGCGTCCGCGCCGCGGCCGGACTACCTTGTGGCGCGGACTTGCACCGGCGAGGATTCGCCGTTCCATCCGTTCCCGCCCGTCGGCTCTCGACGGGTTAACTCCCTTCCCTCGCGGGTCGGTTCGCGCGTCTCATCGATCGGGGCGGGGGGTGTCGTTGCTGTTCCAGAGCCAGCCGTCTCCGACTCCGGGCGTGTGCCCGGTCGCCTGTCCGGCCGGTGGGGGGACTTTCCTCATGCCGGAGGCACGGGAGTCGGGCTCCCTCTGTCCGCTCCGTCCTTTCGCCCGCCGGCGAATAAGCGGTTCGGTCGGGCGCGTCTTCGGGCGGGGCTTCGGGCCGGGTAACGGCGGCTTTCGGGTGAGACGCCGCGAACGCCGCGAGAACGCAGTCACAAGGGAAGCGTTCAAGTCGTCAGCACTGTAATGGACTCTCATGTCCGAGGCTCAGACCGTTCAGCTGTCGTACGACGACGGTGCACGAGCGGTCGAACTCGCGCGGGAGGCGGTCGAGTCGTTCGTTCGACACGGGCAACGCGAACAGCCCGGCAGCATGCGGGAGGCGTTCTACGCCCGCACCGGGGCGTTCGTTCGATTGGAGTCCACCAGGGGCCGCGGCCGCCTCCGCGGCTGCGCCGGCGCCTGGGACACCTCAGATCAGCTCGGCCACGCGATCGTCGAGGCCGCTATCAAGGCGGCCTCGGGCGACTCCTGCGGCTCCGAGGTCGAGCCGAAGGAACTGGACAACATCACCGTCTCCGTGTTCGTCGTCTCCAACACCGTCCTCACGAACGACCCCGCCGAGGACCTCGAGGTCGGCACCCACGGCGTCGCCGTCGACAGCGGCAACGCCCACGGCTGGCTCTACCCGACGGTCCCCGTCGAGAACGGCTGGTCGGCCGCGGAGTTCCTCTCGCGCACCTGCCGCAAGGCGAAGCTCTCGCCGACCGCGTGGCAGGAGGAGGACACGATGGTGACGCTCATCGAGGGCCAGGTGTTCCGAGAGCGCGCCGACGGCGGCGCAGTCGAAGAGCTGTAGCCAGCCGCCTCGTTTTCCTTTTCAGCCGTCGTTCCCGTACCCGACCGCCGCCGCGTCCGCGAGCGCCCGCTCCGTCGCGGCCGACAGGTCGAACGCGTCCTCGGCGACGACCTCGCCGTCGCGGATCACGGGCTCGAAGAGCGACTCGGCGTCTTCCGGTCCCGCGCGGTCCGCGAGCCCGACCGCGTGGGCGCCGTCGGCGGTGCGGTACACGTCCTTCGCGTTCGAGAGCTTCCCCCGCTTGGCCGCCGGCTCGCCGTCGACGGCGACGAGGTCGAGCGCGAAGTCGACGGGGTCCGCGTTCGAGACGTACCCGCCGACGCCGAACCCGTCGACGACGTCGCGCAGCTCTCTGAGGTCGGACGGGCCGAGCCCGCCCGAGACGTACACGTCGACGTCCCCGTGGCCGCGCGCGTCGAGCTCCCACCCGACCTCGCGGACGATGTGTCGGAAGTCGCCGCGCCGGGAGCCGGTCGTGTCGAGGCGGACGCCGTCGAGGTCGTCGCCGAGCGTCTCGGCCGCGCGAAGCACCTCGTCGACCTCGTCGGAGTAGGTGTCACACAGCGCGATCCGCGGCGCGTCCGCCGGAACGCCCTCGTCGTAGGCGCGCCACGCGGCCTCCTGCTCGCCGCGGCCGAAGCAGATGGCGAGCGCGTGCGGCATCGTCCCCGACGCCTCGCGCCCGATCAGGTCGCCGGCGGCGACGTGCGAGAACCCGTCGAACCCCCCCACCAGCGCCGAGCGCTCGACGGCCGCGGTCATCGCGGGGTGGACGTGGCGCGCGCCGAACGAGAGCACCGACGCGTCCGGCGCGGCGACCCGGCAGTCCAGCGCAGCGGTCGCCATCCCGGAGGCGTGCGAGAGGAAGCCGAGCAGCGACGTCTCCAGCCGCGCGAACTCCAGGTACGGCCCCTCGATCCGCATCACCGGGCCGCCGTCGAACAGGCGCCCCTCCGGGACCGCGTCGACGTCGACGTCGCGGCCGGCGAGCAGCTCGACGGCGTTGCCGAGGCCGGCGAACAGCTCGAACTCCCCGTCCGGGAACTGGTCCGCGGTCACCTCGGCGACGACGCGGGGGTTCCGGTCGGCCGCCTCCAGCGCCGCCTCGGTCCGCTCGAAGTACGCGTCGGTCGCGCGCCCCTCCCGGACCGCGGCCGCGTCGACGATGTCGAACTCGCTCATGCCCGTCGGTTCGGCCGCGGGGACGAAAAGCCACCCGTGTCGCGGCGGGGGCGCGAGGAGCGAGCGTCCGGGACTCCCGGCCGAGCGGGCGGCGCGCTACGCCGAGCGCCGCGCGAACAGCCCGACCGCCGCGAGGGCGACGAGCGCCGCCGCGACGCCGAATCCGGGCGTGCTGTCGTCGGTGTCGTCGCTCCCGTTCCCGCTGTCGCTCCCGTCCGCGCCGTCGCTCCCGTCCGCACCGTCGTCAGTGTTGCCGTCGGTGCCGTCGTCCGTGTTGCCGTCGCTTCCGTCGTCGCCGCCGTTCGCGTCACCGTCGTCGCCGCCGTTCGTGTCACCGTCGCTCCCGTCGGCGTCGGGGAGCGCGAGGTCGGCGTCCGGGCGGAGTTCGAGGACGCCCTCCGGCGAGGGCGCGTGCGTTATCGTCACGCTCGTCTCGTCGCGCTCGACGCCGTACGCGCCGGGGAAGTCGCTCTCCGACCCGATCTCGTACACGGTCCCCTGCGCGTACTCGCCGTCGCCGTGCGCGGTCAGCATCCGCACGTAGGCGTCGCGGAACGCCGCGGCGTCGTCCTCGGTCTGCCACTCGGTCGCCCAGACGTAGCCGTCGCGGTCGCCGTTCCGGTAGGGGTACAGCTCGTCGCCGGCCCAGCCGTCGGTCACGGGGTGCGCGTAGTTGTAGGTCGCGCGGGTCTCGAGTTGGGCCTCCGCGTCGAGGTGGATCTCGACGTTCTGCCGGACGGTCGCGTCGGGCTCTAACACCGCGTGCCGGTACTCCAGGCTCTGGTACCAGAACATCACGAACATCGACGCCTCGCCCGTGGTCTCCGCGCCCTCGACGCCCTGGTCCGGGTAGGTCTCCCAGCCGCCGGTCGCCGCGTCCTCGAAGGTGACGTTGCCCTCCTCGTAGTCCGGGTTCCGGTGGATGACCTCCGCCGTCGACGCCGGCGGGTCGTTCATCGTCGCGTTGACGGCCGCCCACCCGCCCTCGTCGCGGAGCTCGCGGACGTACAGCGCGCCGTCGCCGTACGGCTGGAGGACGGTCTGGAGGATGCCGAAGTTGAAGTCGGCGCCGTCGCCCCCGCCCCCGTCGCTCTCGGGCGCCTCGGCGCAGGTCCAGTTGTCCGCGCAGCGGGCCGCGTAGCGCTCCTCGACGTGGACCGCCTCCCCCTCGATGATCCCGTCGACCGCGAGGTCGCCGTCCTGGGTCGCGCCGACGTAGCGCGGGGCGGTGAGGTCGTGGTACTGGTCTTGCATCGCGTGGAGCAGCTCGTGCGCGAGCGTCGAGGGGTCGATGTCGGGGGACTCGCCGTCGGGGACGACGATGACGATCCGGTCCTGCGACGGCGAGTAGAAGCCGGAGACCGCGCCGCCGAACACCGAGTCGATCTCGTCGTTGGCGTCCGTCTCGTCGCCGACGACGAACAGCGCCTCCCACACCTGGTCGTTCCAGCGCCGGAACGCCTCGGACCCGTTGCCGCTCGCGGTGTCGTTGGCGTACTCGCTCCGAGTCACCGTCTCGACCGGGACGTCCTCTTTGAAGGGGCGCTGTCGGACGTGCTCGACCCGGGCCATCGTCAGGTCCGTCAGCGCCTCCAGTTGCGTCTCGTTGAGCCCGTCCGTCTCCGCGAAGCCGACCGACTCCTCGTAATGGGTCCCGTTCCAGCAGCCCACCAGTTCGGTGCCGTCACCCGGATCGCACTCGTCGGCGGACGCGGACGGCGCCGCGCCCGCGCCCGGTCCGCTGCCGGACGCGGGGGGGACCGCGCCGGCGTCCGGAGCGGCGGCGACGCCGGCAGTGAGGGCGACACACAGGACGGCGACCGCGGCGACGGCCGCGGCCGCGGTCGAGAGGGTGAGAACCCGTCGCATACGAATTTGATCGGCCCCCCGAATAAGTAGTTTGTCGGTTCCTTCGGCGCCGCGGCCGGCGGATTTTTCGGCGCGGGTCGCCGGCCGCGCCGAGCGCGTCGTGGGCGCGGCCGGCGTCCGCACGACGGTTTTTGAGGAGCGCGCCCGAACGCCTCGGCATGGCGTTCGATCCGACAGCAACCGCGGTGGTCGTCGTCGACATGCAAAACGGGTTCTGTCACCCGGACGGGAGCCTCTACGCCGAGCCGAGCGAGGCGGCGGTCGAGCCGGTGACGGCGCTCGTCGACCGCGCCCGGGAGGCCGGCGCGAGCGTGGTCTACACCCGCGACGTCCACCCGCCCGAGCAGTTCGACGAGACCCACTACTACGACGAGTTCGACCGGTGGGGCGAACACGTCGTCGAGGGATCGTGGGACGCCGAACTCGTCGGCGACCTCGACGTGCGCGACGGCGACCACGTCGTCGAGAAGCACACCTACGACGCCTTCTACCAGACCGACCTGGAGGGGTATCTCGACGCGCACGGCGTCGACGACCTGCTGATCTGCGGCACGCTCGCGAACGTCTGCGTCCTCCACACCGCGGGCAGCGCGGGGCTCCGCGACTACCGCCCGGTCGTCGTCGAGGACGCGCTCGGGTACATCACCGAGGAGCACCGCGAGTACGCCGTCGACCACGCCGACTGGCTGTTCGGCGAGACGGCGACCCGCGACGAGGTCGCGTTCGCGTCGGCGTAGCCGGGACCAGCGACGTTTGGGACCGGCGACGTTTGGGACCGGCGGCGCCTCGGGCCGACGGCTTTTCCGGCCGCCGAAATTATCGCACGCGGAAATCGGCGTGTAATCCTTTTTACCGCTCGCCGGAACCGCGAGGTATGGACATCTCTCGGCGGGGCGTGCTCGGCGGCCTCGGCGCGGCCTGCGCGGTCGGCGCCGTCGGCTTCGCGGGCGCGGCGACGGTGACGGACGGCGAGGCGGTCGGCGGGCTCGGCGGCGACGGGCCGGGCCCGACGGGCGGGGGTTCTGACGGAGCCGACGACGGCCCCGAATCGGCCGCGGTCGACCCGGACGCGCCGTTCGAGGCGCGGCTGACCGGCGCCGACGGGGCCGACGCGCTGCTGTTCGACGCGAGCGACCTCGACCGCGTCAAGGGCGTCTTCGCCGAGGAGGGCGAGTACCTCGTTCAGGTCGTGCTCCCCGACGCGGGCGTCGAGACGTTCCGGACCCGGCTCGACGAGGCCGGCGCGACCGACGACCCGGCGGCGTTCGTGGTGTCGATGACGCTCGACGGGACCGAGGTGCGGCGCGTCGAGCTCGACGGCGAGACCGTCGACGCGCTCACCGGGTCCGACTGGGAGGGCGTGTTGACGCTCCCGTTCGGCGAGGAGCGGGTCGCCCGGTCGGTCTACGACCGGCTGGCCGACAGCTGATCGGACTCGGAGCCGGGCGACAGCCAATCGGTTCGCGGCCGACAGAGCCCGGACGACTGACTGGTCAGGTGTCGCGGCCGCCGGACCGGAGGACAGGGTTTTGCCCCTCGACCGCGTGGCTCAGCCGTGAGCGACGAACCGGGGAACGACGGCGGCCGCCCGTGTCCGGTCTGCGAGACGCCGATGTACCACCGGCACTGTAAGTACGTCTGTCCGGCTCACGGCGTCGTCTACGACTGTAGCGACACGTTCTACTGAGCCGCCGATCGCCTCGCGCGCCGTGTCCAGTCGCCTCGCGCCGGGTCCGGTCGCCTCACACGCCGGGTCCGGTCGCCGGAGTTAACAGGGGTGACGGAGAACCAGACTGGGTCGTGCGAACTGTTATGTTCTTGGAGGCCGACCTTTCTTCCATGATGGGCGACCCGTACGTGATCCTCCACGCCGACCCTCCGAGGTCAGCATGGTAGAGCAAAAACAGGTTGCCCGGAGCAAGCGGATCCAGCGCCGCACCGGGAAGACGTTCCACGTCGCCACCCGGCTGCTACCCCAGCGGATCCGCCATCCGACGTACGTGCTGTACGGATTCTTCCGCATCGCCGACGAGGTCGTCGATGCCGAAGACACCGGAACGCCCGCCGAGCAGCGGGCCGAACTCGACCGGCTCCGGGCGGCCGCGCTCGGCGAGGAGCCGACCGACGACCCCGTCTTAGAGGCGTTCGCCGAGGTGTGCGAGCGCAACGACATCCCCGACGAGGACGTCCACTCGTTCGTGGACGCGATGGCGAGCGACATCGACACCGACCGCTACGAGACGTACGCGGACCTGGAGGCGTACATGGACGGCTCCGCGGCCGCAGTCGGTCGGATGATGACGGCGATCATGGACCTCGATCCGGAGGAGGAGGCCGAGGCGCTCCCGCACGCCACGAAGCTCGGCGAGGCGTTCCAGATGACGAACTTCCTCCGCGACGTCCGCGAGGACGTCGTCGAGCGCGACCGGATCTACCTCCCCTTGGAGACGCTCCGGCGCCACGGCGTGAGCGAGGAGCAGATCCTCGAGCTGGAGTTCGACGAAAACGTCGCGGCCGCGATCCGCGAGGAGATGGCCCGCACCGAGCGGCTCTACGAGGAGGGCGTCGCGGGGATCAAGTACCTCCCCGAGGACTGCCAGCTCGCGGTGCTGCTCTCGGCGGTGCTGTACGTCGACCACCACCGCCTCATCCGGAACCGGGGCTACGACACCGTCTCGACCACCCCCGAGCTGTCGCTCACCCGGAAGCTGTCGCTGCTCGTCCGCACGCGCTGGAAGTGGCAGTGGAACAAGGACCCCGAGGCGGTGTTCTACGACATGTTAACCGACTTCGAGCCCCGCCGCGACCGCCACGGGCACGGCCCCCACGGCGCGGGCGTCCCGCAGACGGACTGAGCGGCCGCATGGACCGCTCCCGGTTCGTCTCGCTCGCGTTCGCCGCCTTCGGTCTCGTCTTCGTCTCCTTCATCCTCCGCGGCACGACGCGGCTGGTGGCGCCCTACGAGGTCGCCGTCGCGGTGTCGGCGCCCGTGCTCTTCGCGGCGGCCGCGCTCCTTGCCGTCCTCGTCGTCCTCGCCCTCCTCGACGTGACCGGGATCCGTCGGCTGGGGTGAACGCCTGCCGCTCCGAGCGCGTCGGCCGAGTCGGAACGCCCTTGCCCCGCCGCCCCCGACGACGCGTATGGACGTACGAACCGTCGCGGACCTCTCGCCGGCCGAGCGGCGCGCCCTCTTCGAGCGCGACGCCGGCGTCGAGGGGGTCCGAGAAGACGTGCGGGAGATCGTCGAGCGGGTCCGTGAGGAGGGCGACGTCGCGGTCCGCGAGTTCGTCGAGGAGTTCGACGGCGTCGCCGTCGGGAACGTCGACATCACCGACGACGCGGCGCGGGCGCACGAGGAGCTGGCCGACGCGGACGACCCCGTCCTCGACGCGGTTCGGGAGGCGGCCGCGAACGTCCGCGAGTTCCACGAGCGACAGCGCCCCGACGACTGGCGCGACGACTTCGGCGGCCGGGAGCTGGGGCGGCGCTTCCGCCCGATCGATCGGGTGGGGGTGTACGTGCCCGGCGGCGCGGCCGCGTACCCCTCCAGCGCGCTGATGGGGATCGTCCCCGCGGTCGTCGCCGGCGTCGACCACGTCGCGGTCGCCACGCCCCCGGCGGAAGACCTCAACCGGGTCACCCTCGCCGCGATCCACGAGGCGGGCGCCGACGCGGTGTACCAGGTCGGCGGCGCGCAGGCCATCGGCGCGCTCGCGTACGGGACGGAGACGGTGACGCGGGTCCAGAAGGTGGTCGGCCCGGGCAACAAGTGGGTCACCGCCGCCAAGTCGATCGTCCAGGGCGACGTCGAGATCGACTTCCTCGCCGGCCCGAGCGAGGTGCTCGTCCTCGCGGACGGGACCGCGGACCCGGACCTCGTGGCGGCCGACCTGGTCGCGCAGGCCGAACACGACCCGAACGCCTCCGTGGTTGCCGTCACCGACGACGCCGACCTCGCCGAGGCGGTCGCCGAGGCGGTCGACGCGCAGGCGGCCGAGCGCGAGCGCGAGGAGACGATCCGCGCCGCGCTCGACAACGAGGCGTCCGGCGTCCTCCACGCGCGGTCGATGCCCGAGGCCGTGCTGTTCGCCGAGGAGTACGCGGCCGAGCACCTCTCGATCGTGGCCGAGGACGACGAGGCGCTCTTAGCCCGGATCACGAACGCCGGCTCGGTGTTCCTCGGGCCGTACTCGCCGGTCGCCGCGGGCGACTACGCGGCCGGCACGAACCACGTGCTGCCGACGAACGGCGGCGCGAAGCGGTACGGCGGGCTCTCCGTGGACACCTTCCTCCGGTCGTCGACGGTCCAGCGGCTCGACCGCGACGCCCTCGACGACCTCTCGGAGACGATCACGACCCTCGCAGAGGCCGAGGGGCTGGAGGGACACGCCGAGAGCGTCCGGAAGCGGTTCGAGTAGGTCGAGCGGTCGGCTCCGCAGAAACGGTTATCTCGCGCCGTCGCGTCCCGGATGACATGTTACCGTCGCTCGCGGCGCTGTTCGAGGGGTTCACGGCGGTCGAGGCGACGGTCGCGGTCCTCGCGGTCTCGATCGCCGCCGCGGTGGCGATGGAGTTCGTCGTCCTCCGGTTCGCCCGCCGATACGTCTCGCACACGGACACCGGGTACGACGACATCGTCATCTCCTCGCTGCGCGCGCCGCTCGTCGTCACCGCCGGGCTCGCCGGCGTGTTCGTGCTCACGCAGGTGCCCGCGGTGCGCGCGTCGGTCGTCGTTGAGCCGCGGCTGCTCGACGCGGCGTTCGGGCGGCCGTCGCTGTCGGTGATCGTCCTCGTCTGGGCGTACGCGGCCAACGCGGTCGTGAACCGGGTCGTCGCCGCGGTCAACGAGGAGGGCGGCCGGTTCGACTTCGCGCCCGTCTTCTCGAACGTTTGGACGCTCGCGGTGCTGGTGGGCAGCGTCGGCACGCTGCTGTGGCTGTGGGGCATCGAGATCACGCCGCTGCTGGGTGCGGCGGGGGTCGCGGGCATCGCGGTCGGCTTCGCGGCGAAGGACACGGTGGCGAACTTCTTCGGCGGGATCGCGCTGTACTTCGACGACACGTACAAGATCGGCGACTACATCGTCTTGGACGACGGCACCGCCGGCACCGTGATCAAGGTCGGCGTGCGCTCGACGACGCTGCTCACCCGGGACGAGGTGCTGGTGACGGTGCCGAACGCGGCGCTCAACGCCTCGAAGGTGACCAACGAGTCCGCCCCGCAGCGCCGCCGCCGCGTGCGGGTCCCGATCGGCGTCGCCTACGGGACCGACGTGGACGAGTTCGAGGCGCTCGCTCTCGAGGTCGTGGAGGCGGAACCGCTCGTCCTCGACTCCCCGAAGCCGCGGGCGCGGTTCCGCTCGTTCGGGGACTCTGCGCTCCAGTACGAGATCCTCTGTTGGGTGAACGGGCCGACCCGTCGCCGCCGCGCGCAACACGAGCTCAACCGCGCGCTGTACGTGGCGCTCTGCGACGCGGGGATCGAGATCCCCTTCCCGAAGCGGGACGTGACCGTCGCGGGCGCGGTCGGCCCGACGGACGGCGGCCGCTCGGCCGTCTCCCCCGACGGCGAGTCCGATGCGACCGTCGACCTGAGCGACCTCGCCGACGAGGCCCCGTGAGCGGTCGAGCCCTCGTCGCTCGCACCGACCGGTCCCGCCGGCAGGGTTTTGAGTGTCCGTGCCGAACGCGTTCGCATGAGTACCGAACCGGCCGACACCGGGACCGAGGGGAACGACCCGGCGATCGAGGTGACTCCGGACGCCGCGGAGGAGGCGCTCTCGCTCCTCGACGGCGAGGGGCTCGACACCGACGTCGCCGGATTACGGCTGTTCGTCCAGCAGGGCGGCTGCGCGGGGCTGTCGTACGGAATGCGCTTCGACACCGAACCGGAGGACGACGACCTCGTCGTCGAGCACCACGGGCTCCGGGTGTTCGTCGACCCCGCGAGCAAGAACTACATCGGCGGGAGCACGCTCGACTACGAGCACGGCCTCCAGGCCGCCGGCTTCGAGGTCGAGAACCCGAACGTCGTCTCCGAGTGCGGCTGCGGCGAGTCGTTCCGGACGTAGCGGGTCGCGGTCCGATTCTCCGATTTTCTCCGGTTTCCTCCGACGCGCGAGTCCGCCGCTTAAGTCGCTCGGGCGGGTACGGGACGCCATGAGCCTGGAAGCGTCGACGACGCCGAGCGGCGAGCGGGTGTACACCGACCGGTCGCGCACCGAGCGCGGCGCGGACGGGCCCTTCTACCTCGTCTTCGAGGACGAGGCGGGCGAGTCCCGCTGGGGGTTCCGCTGCGGTAACTGCGGGTCGTTCGACACCGCGATGGACACGATGGGCCGGATCCAGTGTACCGAGTGCGGCAACCTCCGGAAGCCGGACGAGTGGGACGCGGCCCACGAGTGAGCCGCGTTCGCTGCGCTCCGGACGGGTCCCGACGGCGCCGCCGATTCTCTGCGTTCGAAATCGTGAGAAAGTTTATCACGGATGGTGCCGAACTTCGAGGTAGATGGCCACTGCGAGCATCCCCCCGACGACCGAGGCCAGAGACGTCTTCCGCGAACTGGGATACACCGTCTCCGAGGACGGACGCGAGTTCGTCGCGGAACGCAAGTGGCGGCGCGTGTTCGTGACGGTGCTGTGTATGGACGACGACGAGCTCGACCCGTATCTCGCAGACGGGGGCGACCCGGCGCGGCTTCGGTGTTTCGTCACGTGGCGCGACCGCGCGAACGATCTCCAAGAGCGGCTGGTCGACGCGAAACCGCCCTACGACTGGGCGGTCATCGGCATCGACCGCGACGGCGAGGACTTCGCGGTGATGGAAGGCGCGCCCGGCAGCCCGTAGTCGGGCGACGAGTCCGCCCGTCCGCGCCCTCCGCGGACGCGTATTTTTATCCCCCCGTGCGTCCTACCAGCACGTGACATGGTGTTCAAGAAGATCACGCTGATCGGGACGAGCGACGAGAGCTTCGACGCCGCGGCCGACGAGGCCATCGACCGCGCCGAGGACACCCTCGAGAACGTCTACTGGGCGGAAGTAGAGGAGTTCGGGGTCGAGCTTCAGGGGGACGCCGAGCGCGAGTACCAGGCCGAAGTCGAGGTCGCGTTCGAGCTTGAGGGCTGAGCGAGACGCGGTTTTCGATCTTTTATCAGTAGCCGTGAGCCGTGCCGGCGTCTGTTTATAAGGACCTATTCGCGGATCGTCGACGAACACCGCCGAAGGCCCAGCCGCTCGCTTATAAATTAACGATCACGGATCGACGGCGAACACCCCAATGCCCCAGCCAGGAGGGCGGCGCACGCTCGCTGTCGCCCGAAAATCTTCGATTTTCGGGATGACGAGAGAGCTTCGCTCTCTCGAACCACGCGCTTCACTCGGTCGCTCACTCCGTTCGCTCCCTCGTTCCAGTGCTTGCTTCGCCTGTGCCGCCCTCCTGGCTGCCCCTTTGAGTCCCACCCGCCCCGCTCCGCACAGCGCCTCACACCTCCCCAGCCTCGTCGGCCGGCCTCCGCTTCGCTCCGGCCGGCCGACTCCCTCGCGCGGTGCCGTCGCCGGCGCGTAGCGCCGGCTGCCAGAGGGACCTTCGGTCCCTCGCTGTTCGCGGCCGCCGGGGGCGGCCGCTCACGGGCACGCGCCGACCGCCACCGCCGTTCATTTATAAATGCTCCCGCGGCGGCCACCTATTTATTCGACCGCGCCCACGACCCGGCAATGACCGCGTCACGCGCGCCGGCCGAGCCGACGGTCCGGGAGTTCGAAGCGACGGTCGAACGCGTCGACGACCGCGAGGTCGTCCTCGACGAGACGTACTTCTACCCCGAGTCGGGCGGCCAGCCCGCCGACCGGGGGACGCTCGACGGCCACCTCGTCGACGGCGTGGTGGAGCGCGACGACGAGGTCGTCCACGCGCTCGCGAGCGACGGCGAGGTCGACCTCGAACCGGGCGACGAGATCACGGGGCTGATCGACGACGCGTTCCGTACCTACTGCGCCCGGGCGCACACCGCCTCGCACGTGCTGTACGGGGCCGCGCGCCGGACCGCGGACGACCTCGGCTACGCCGGCTTCGACATCTCCGAGACGAAGGTCCGCGTCGACCTGACGACCGCCGAGCCGCTGGGCGACGACGACCTGATCGAGTTAGAGCGGCTCGCCAACCGCGCCGTCTGGGACTCGCTTCCCGTCTCGTGGGCGACCCACTCGGCCGACGAGGCCCGCGAGATCGACGGGATCGCGTTCAACACGAAGACCGAGGAGGGCGCGATGAGCGGCGGCGACGCGGTCCGGGTCGTCACCGTCGGCGCCGAGGGTGACCCCTGGGACGTCGCCGCCTGCGGCGGCACCCACGTCGAGAACACCGCGGAGATCGGTCCGATAGCGGTACTGGAACGGTCGAACCCCGGCGAGGGCGTGACCCGCGTCGAGTTCGCGGTCGGCCCGACGGCCATCGACGAGCTCGGCGCGGTCCACGCCGCCGCGCTCGACGCCGCGACGACGTTGGACGCGCGCGTCGGCGACCTCCCGGACGCGGTCGCGCGCCTCCGCGACGAGGCCGACCGGCTGGAGGCGGACCTCCGGGACGCCCGCGAGGAACTGCTCGGCGCCCGCCTGCGCGAGCTCCCGACGACCGAGATCGACGGCGCCCGCTGGGCGGTCGGCACCGTCGACGACGCCGAGCCGAACGAGCTCCGGGACCCCGCGACCGAGGCGGTCGGGAGCGACGACGACCTCGACGCCCTCGCCGCGGTCGGCGCCGGCGACGCCCCGTTCGTCGTGGTCGCGGTCACCGACGCCGCGGACGGTGACGCGGCCGCCGCCGAAATCGACGCGGGCGAGGTCGTCGGCGCGGTCACCGACGAGTTCGGCGGCGGGGGCGGCGGCGGCCCGACGTTCGCGCAGGGCGGCGGCCTCGACGCCGACCCCGAGGCCGTCGCGGCGTGGCTCCGCGAGCGATGACCGGGAAGCTGGGTCCCGACGCGCTCGCGACGGCGCTCGCGGCGACCGGCGCGGCCGACCCGGCGGTGACGCAGGGGCCAGCGTACGGCGAAGATGCGGCCGCGATCGACTTGGCGGGTGCCGGGGAGACGCTCGTCGTCGCGGCCGACCCCCTGTCGCTGGCCGCGGAGTCGGTCGGGACGCTGGCGGTCCACGTCGCCTGTAACGACGTCGCCGCGAGCGGCGCGGACCCGCGGTGGCTCACGCACACGCTCTTTTTGCCCGACGACGACCCCGACCGCCTCCGGACGGTCGTCGACCAGGTCGACGCGACCGCGCGCGACCTCGGCGTGTCGGTCGTCGGCGGCCACACCGAGGTGCTCGACGCGCTCTCCCGCCCCCTCTGCTCGATGACGGCGATGGGGACGACGGACCGCTTCGTGTCGAGCGGCGGCGCGGAGCCCGGCGACCGGCTCCTGCTCACCAAGGGCGCGGCGATCGAGGCGACCGCGATCCTCGCGACCGACTTCCGCGAGGAGTGTCTGAGCGCTGGGGTCCCAGCCGCCACGCTCGACGCGGCCGCCGAGTTCCTCGGCGAGGTGAGCGTCGTCCCCGACGCGGCCGCGGTCCGCGACGCCGCGACCGCGCTCCACGATCCGACCGAGGGCGGCGTGGCGACCGCGCTCGTCGAGATGGCGTCCGCGAGCGGGGTCGCCTTCGCCGTCGAGCGCGACGCGGTCCCGGTCCGTCCCGAGACGCGCGCCTGCTGCGACGCGCTCGGTGTCGATCCCCTCGCGACGTTCGGCTCCGGCGCGCTGCTGGCCGCGGTCCCGCCGGAACGGGTCGACGCGGCGCTCGACGCGCTCGACGCCGCCGGGATCGCGGGCGCGGAGATCGGCGTCGTCGAGCCCGGCGGCGAGAGCGACGGCGACGCCGGCTCGGCCAAGGGCGACGGCGAGCCGGGAACCGTCCGGATCGACGGGGAGCCGCTCGCGGAGCCGCCCCGAGACGAGCTGTACCCGCTCTGGGAAGCCCGGGAATAGCTCTCTCCCCGCCGATCGCTCACCTTTTTCGGTGAGGGACCGAAGGCGGTGACATGACCGGAGCACGCGTCGGGTCGGCGCTCACCGACGAGCAGGCGGCGGTCCGCGATCTCGTCGAGGAGTTCGCGGCCGAGGAGGTCCGGCCGAATGCGGCCGAGGCCGACGAGACGGAGACGTTCCCGGAGGACGTGTGGGACGGGCTCGCGGAGCTCGGCCTGACGGGACTGACCGTTCCGGAGGAGTACGGCGGGTTCGGCGCCGATAAGACGACCTACGCGGTCGTCAACGAGGCGCTGGCGCACGGGTCGCTCGCGGTCGCGACCGCCCTCTCCGTCCACTGCCTCGCCACCTCCTGTATCGCCGAGTTCGGGACGGAGGCGCAGCGCGAGGCGTGGCTCCCGGAGATGGCCGAGACGGGTCGCCCGGTCGGCATGTTCTGCCTCTCCGAGCCGCAGGCGGGGTCGAACCCCGCCCAGATGGCGACGACCGCGACGTACGACCCCGAGGCCGACGAGTACGTCCTCAACGGCGAGAAGCAGTGGATCACGAACGGGCGGCGCGGCGGCGTGGCGATCGTCTTCGCGAAGGCCGCGGGAGAGGGCGACGCCGATTCCGACGAGCTCGACGACGCGATCACCCAGTTCCTCGTGCCCGCCGATACCGACGGCTTTGAGGTCGGCAAGAAGGAGGAGAAGCTCGGCCTCCGCGCGTCGGACACCACCGGGATCACCTTCGACGACTGCCGGGTCCCCGCCGAGAACCGGCTCACCGAGGAGGGGAAGGGGCTCTCCGCAGCCTTCCGGACGCTCACCGAGGGCCGGATCGGCATCGCTGCGCAGGCGGTCGGCGTCGCGCAGGCCGCGCTCGACGAGGCGACGTCGTACGCCGAGGAGCGCGAGCAGTTCGACCGCCCGATCGGCGACATCCAGACGATCCGGCACAAGCTCGCGGAGATGTCGACCGACGTGTCGGCGGCGCGGCTGCTCGTCCGCGAGGCGTGCCGGCAGGCGGAGGCGGGCGAGGACTACCGCGTCGCCGCCTCGAAGGCGAAGTACCGCGCCAGCGAGGCCGCGATGTCGGTGACGAACGAGGCGGTCCAGATCCACGGCGGCTACGGCTACACCACCGAGTTCGACGTCGAGCGGCTCTACCGCGACGCGAAGATCACGGAGATATACGAGGGGACGACCGAGATCCAGAAGACGATCATCGCCCGGGGGGTGTTCGGCGAGTGACTCCCGGCGTCGAGGGGGCGCCCGCCGGCGCCGACGGGACGCCCGCCGCGTCCGGAACCGACCCCGTCGGCTCGCGGCTCGCCGGCTACGACGCGGTCGTCTACGACCTCGACGGCACCCTCGTCGAGCTCGCCGTCGACTGGGACGCGGTCGCGGACGACGTCCTCGACGCCTACGCCGAGCGCGCGCTCATCCCGCCGACCGAAGAGCTGTGGGATCTGCTCGGCGCGGCCGACGACTACGGGATCCGCGCCGAGGTCGAGGCGGCGATCGCGGGCCACGAGCGCCCCGGGGCCCGCGAGTCTGCGCGGCTCCCGCTCGGGGATCGACTGACCGGAACCGCGGCTGGCGCCGACGCCGGTTCGCATCCCCCCGCGGGCGTCTGCTCGCTCAACTGCGAGGAGGCGTGTCGCATCGCGGTCGAGACGCACGGGCTCGACGACGCGCTCGTCTCGGACGCCATCGTCGGCCGCGACACCGTCGAGACCCGCAAGCCGGACCCGGCGTCGCTGCTCGCGGCGATCGATCGGATCGGCGCCGCCCCCGAGGACGCGCTGTTCGTCGGCGACTCGCGGAGCGACGCGGTCACCGCCGAGCGCGGCGGCGTCGACTTCGCGTGGGTCGCCGACTTGGTCGCGGAGTAGCGCGCAGGGAAAAGCCGCCGCGCGCTCAGTCCCGCTTTCCTGATTCGTTCGTGCTCGGCTCGCCGTCCTCGGTCGGATCTCCGTCGTCGTCCGAGTCGGCTTCCTCGTCCGGGTCGGCTTCCTCGTCCGAGTCGGCTTCCTCGTCCGGAGCCGCGTCGTCGTCCGTGCCCGCGCCGCCGTCGCCGGCCTCGGCCCGCTTCGCGTACAGCGCGACGGCGACCGCGGTGACGAACCAGATGGGGGCGCCTACCCGGACCGCGAACGCGGCGCGCGCGCCCCACGACTCCAGCGTCACGAGCGTCGACAGCAGGGCCGCGGCGGGGGCGCCGACGAGGATGGTGACGACGAACGTCGTCTGCATCACCCACGCGTAGTCGACCCCCTCGTACTCGGCCCGCTCGACTGGTTGCACGCGAGAGGCTCCGCGGCGGAGCGGCAAATCGGTGGCGGTCGCCGGCGGTAGGGTCGGACGCGGTCGCGATCGGCGGCGAGGGCGGCGAGCGAACCGCTGGTCGCGCCGCCGCGCTCACTTTCCGGTTCCCGACGATTTTACGGCGGCGCGCGGGTGAATCCGAGGTATGACCACCACGCGGGGACTCCGGGACGCCGAGGATCCGATCACGATGCTGACCGCCTACGACGCCCCGACGGCGGCGGTCGTCGACGAGGCGGGGGTCGACGTCATCCTCGTCGGCGACAGCATGGGCAACGCCGCCTTGGGCTACGACTCCACGCTCCCCGTGACGTTCGACGAGGTCGCGAGCCGGACCGCGGCGGTCGCGCGCGCCACCGAGGACGCCCTGGTCGTCGCCGACATGCCGTTCCTCTCGTTCGGCGTCGACGAGGCCGAGTCCGTGCGCAACGCCGGGCGCCTGCTAAAGGAGGCGAACGCGGACGCGGTGAAGATCGAGAGCGGTCCGCACACGGTCGCGACCACGCGCCGCATGACGGAGGTCGGGATCCCGGTGATGGCGCACCTCGGCTTGACCCCCCAGCACGTGAACCGGCTCGGCGGCTACACCCGACAGGGGACAGAGCAGGACGCCGCCGAGGAGATAATCGAGCTGGCGGGCGACCACGCCGACGCCGGGGCGTTCGCGCTCGTGTTGGAACACGTCCCGGCGAACCTCGCGGGCGCGGTGACCGAGGCGCTGGAGATCCCGACGATCGGCATCGGCGCGGGCCCCGACTGCGACGGGCAAGTGCTGGTGATCAACGACGCCGTCGGCCTCGGCGAGTGGTCGCCGCCGTTCGCGCGGCAGTTCGGCGACGTGCGCGGGGAGATGGTCGACGCCGTCGAGGCGTACGCGGAGGCCGTGACGAGCGGCGAGTTCCCGGCCGAGGAGCACTCGCACGTCGAGGCAGAGCTAAACGACCTGTACTGAGACGCGACCCGCTCGCCGCTGCCCCGAAATACGGACCCTCAGACCGGGAGGAACCCGAGGACCGCCGGCATCGCGTCCGGGCCGACCTGCGTGACGGTGACGTAGAGGACGGTGAAGATCACGGCGTTGTGGAGGCCGTGGAGCAGCGCGGGGACGACGAGGTTCTCGGTGTACTCGTACACCGCGCCGAAGACAAGGCTCGGCACGAAGAGGATCGCCACGGTCGTGAGCCGCGCGGAGAGGCCGCCCGTCAGCGCCATCACGTGGATGGTCGCGAAGATGGCGGCCGAGAGCACGATCGACGGGGCCGCCGGCAGCGACTCGCGGAGCCGCCCCTGGACGACGCCGCGGTAGAGGATCTCCTCGCAGGGGCCGATGACGAGGAACGAGGCCGCGATGAAAAGCGGGATGATCGCCGGGTTCCCCATCGCCAGCTCCGCGCTCTGGTTCGCGGCCGTCTCCGTCCCGAGCAGCTGGACGATCGTCGAGACCACGAGGATCAGGATCAAGATGACGACCCAGCTGCCGAGGACGATCCCGACCTCCTTGAGGCTCGGCACCCGGACGCCGAGGTACGAGACGATCCCCTCGCGGTCGAAGCCGCGCCACGCGAGGTAGCCGACCGCGAGCCCGCCGAACGCGACGTACTGGCCGAATATGAGCGTGAGAACGACGCTCGCGGTCAGCGAGAGCCCCCCGACCGCCGCGTCGATCGCGAAGACGGCCACGCCGCTCGCGAGCGCGATGACCGGCCCGAGGACGCCGAGGAGCAGCGCGGTCGCGACCGCGATACCGGGCGACCCGCCGGTCCGGTCGGGGCCGCCGGCGTCGTCGACGGGGTCCGGGTCGATCTCGTCGAACTCCTCGGACACCCCGCCGTCCGGGGCCGGATCGCCGCTGGAGGGATCTGTCATTGCCGCGGGTAGGAACCGCCCGGCAAAATGGTTGTCCGTGTCGGAAGGCGCGCGGACGGCTATCTCCCGGGCGCGTGAGCCGCGATTACCGGTGGAGCAGCTCGTACCATAGCACCGCGGTGACGGCCCGGCCGTCGCGAAGCTCGTCGTCGACGACCGCGGCGAGCAGGTCGTCGTACGGCACCGTCTCGACCGAGATCGACTCGTTGTGGTCCAGCTCGCGCTCGGCGGTCGGCTCGCAGCCGGTCGCCAGCACGTGGTGGTGGACCGAGTCCGCCATCCCGTTCGTCGGCTCGACGGTCGTCAGCCGCTCGAAGGCGTCCGCCTCGTACCCCGTCTCCTCGGCGAGCTCGCGGGCCGCGGCGCGTTCGATCGCGTCGTCGGTAGCCCCGCCGTCAGCGCTCTCGTCCCCCCCGTCTTCGGGCTCCATCGTCCCCGCCGGGATCCCGCGGTTCACCCGGCCGACGGCCTGCCGCCACTCGTCGATGACGACGGCGTCGCCGTCGGGCGTCAGCGGGAGCACGACGACCGCGGGCGGCTCGTCGACGTAGTGGAACCCGTCGGTCTCGCCGCTCGGGAACCGCACCTCGTCGCGGCGCACGTCGAAGCCGGGGCAGGCGTAGTCGACGGCCGAGTCGAGCGTCTCCCAGGAGAGATCGTCCATGCGTCCGGGTCGGCGGTCGAGCACCTAAACCCCCGGACTCCGCGGAGCGGTACTCGGCGGGCGCGTCGCCCGGCGGGGACGCTACTCCGCGGAAGCGTCCCGTCGCCGGTCCCGGAGCTCGTCGACCGCACGGCGCGCGACCGCCCCGGCGATCCACGCGACCGTTCCCAACGCGAGGGCCTCGACGCCGACGAAGACGAGCCCGTCGACCTCGACGAGCGCGGCGACGCGCTCGCCGAGGGGCCGACCCGGGAGCCCGAGCAGGTAGTGGTCGGCGTTGCTCCCGAGCAGCGCCCCGTAGACGGTGCCCCACGCGAGCGCGATCCCGGCCCGCCGGTAGGCGAGGACCGCGGCCGCGAGGACGCCGAGGGTCGCGGCGTCGACCGCGAGGAACACGACCCCGCCGGCGTGCGCGAAGAGTCCGAGCGCGTAGGCGGCCAGGGAGACGAGAAAGAGCAGCGGCGGGACGAGGAGTCGACGCCGGCGCGGCGAGCCGTTCGGGTCCGAGCCGAGGAGGACGCGGCGAGCGAGGGACATGCCCGCGGATCGTTTCGACCGCGTAATGAATCCACGCGTCAGGCGCGACTCACGACCAGTCGCCGAGCGACGCCTGCCCCTCGTCGGTTCCCCGTCGCTCGCGCTCCGCGATCGAGCCGGACTCGTCGCCGCCGCGGTCCGGCGGCCCGTCGACCCAGTCCGTGAGCTTGCCGCCGTCGCCCCCTTCACTCCGCGTCTCTCGTTTTCCACCCTGCCCTTGGCCACCGCCGTCGCCGGCGTCGAACCCGCCGAGCGTCGCCTGATCGGTCTCGGCGAAGTCGAGCTTGGAGACTCGCACGCCGAGCTTGCGGACGCGCGCGTCGTCGAACTCGGAGAGGAGATCGAGCGCCACCTCCTCGACGAGGTCCGGGTCGTCGACGGGGCCCGGGAGGCTCCGGGCGCGGGTGTTGACGTCGAACGGCGGCTCGACCGCCTTGATCCCGATGGTGCGGTAGAGGCAGCCGCGCTCGCGGGCGCGGCGGGCCACGTCGGCGGCGAGCGCGGAGACGGTCTCCCGCTTCGTCGCCTCGTCGGCGGTCGTCGGCAGCGCCGACTCGCGCGAGAGGCTCTTCGGGAGGCCGGTCGGCGTCACCTCGCGGTCGTCGTCGCCCGCGGCGCGCCGGGAGAGCTCCGGGCCGCGCTCCCCCAGCGCCTCGGCGAGGCGGTCGCGGTCGGCGGCGGCCAGGTCGCCCGCAGTCTCGATCCCCAGCTCCGCGAGCGTCTCCTCGGTCACGGGGCCGACCCCGTGGACGTCGGCGGTCGGCAGCGGCGCGAGGAACTCGGCGACCGACCCCGGCGGCACGACGACGAGGCCGTCCGGCTTGTCGGCGTCGCTGGCGACCTTCGCGGCCGACATGTTCGGCGCGACGCCGACGCTCGCGGGCACCCCCGCCTCCCGCTCGATCCGGTCTTTCACGTGGCGGGCGTACCCCTCGGCGAGCGTCCGGGCCTCTGCCGGGCCCGCGGCGCCGCTCGGCGGGGGGTCGTCGGGACCGTCGTCGGTCCCATCGCCGCCGCCCCCGTCGCTCGGGCTCCCGCCGCCCCCCGCGGCCGCCCACGAGGTCCGGTCGGTGACGTCGAGGTACGCCTCGTCGATGCTCACCTCGCGGCGGGTGTCGGCGCAGTCGCGTAGGACCTCCTTTACCTCGCCCGCCACGTCCTCGTAGAAGTCGAGGTCGACGGGGACGTACCGGCCCGTCTCCTCGGGGTCGGGCGCGTCCGGGTCGTCAGGGTCCGCGTCCTCGCGACGGGGAAGCAGCTCCAGCGCCTTCGAGATCGGCATCGCGCTCTCGACGCCGAACTCGCGGGCCTCGTAGCTCGCGGTCGCGACCGCCCCGATCGAGTCGCCCGGCTCGTACCCCATCCCGACCACGACGGGCTCGCCCGCGAGGTCGGGGTGTCGCAGCCGCTCGCAGGAGGCGTAAAAGCAGTCCATGTCGACGTGACAGACGACGCGGTCAACGGCGTCGTCGCCCTCGTCGCCGGCGCCCGGGAGCGTCTCCCCGGCGGCGGGCGTCCCCCCGGTCATCGCGTTCGGGTCCGCGCTCCGCGGCCTTAAGAACCAGCCACGCGGGCCGGAAGTGGACGCTGGACGCGCAGCGTCGCACGCGGATCCAGATCCGATAGCCAGGTCGGTAGTCGTTTATTCTGTGCGCCCCTATTTTCCCGTATGTCCGGAGCGATCGACGTGCTACACGTCGACGACGACCCCTCGGTCCTCGACCTCGCGGAGGCGTACCTCGAGCGGGAGCTCGACGCGGTGGCGGTGACGAGCGTGACCGACCCGGAGACCGCGTTGGACCGCCTCGACGAGGCCGCCTTCGACTGCGTCGTCAGCGACTACGACATGCCCGCGATGGACGGGCTGGAGTTCTTCGAGACGCTGCGCGAGCGCCACCGCAAGATACCCTTCGTGCTGTACACCGGCAAGGGGTCCGAAGAGATCGCGAGCCAGGCGCTCAACGCCGGCGTCACCGGCTACTTCCAGAAGGGCGGCCCCGAGCAGCTCCGCCGGCTCGCGAACCGCGTCGACCAGGCCGTCGACGAGCACCGGACCAAGGAGATCGCCGAGCGGTACTCGACGGTCATCGAGGCGCTCGGCTACCCCGTCTACGTCGTCGACGAGACCGGAGAGTTCCGGTTCGTCAACGAGCCGTTCGCCGAGCTCACCGGCTACGACCGCGAGGAGATCATCGGCCGCACGCCCGGGTTCATCAAGGACGACGCGGCCGTGGCGGAGGCCGAAGACCGGCTCGGCACGATCCTCTCGCACGACGGCCCCGACGTCCAGCACTTCGCCGTGGACATCGTCCCGAAGGACGGCGAGCCGATCCCCTGTCGCGACCACATGGCGGCGCTGCCGTACGAGGGCGACTCCTTCGACGGCAGCGTCGGCATCCTCCGCGACGTCTCCGACGAGCGCGAGCGGCGCGAGGAGTTGGAGACGAAGACCCGCGCGCTCGACGAGGCGCCCGTCGGGATCACCATCACCGACCCCGCCCGGGAGGACAACCCGATGGTGTACGTCAACGACCGGTTCGTCGAGATGACGGGGTACGACCGCGAGGAGTCGATCGGCGTCAACTGTCGGTTCCTCCAGGGGCCGGACACCGAGGAGGAGTCCGTCCAGGCCCTCAGAGACGCGATCGACGCCGAGGAGTCGACGAGCGTCGAGCTGTTGAACTACCGGAAGGACGGCACGGAGTTCTGGAACCGGGTGAGCATCGCCCCGATCTGCGACGCGGACGGCGCCGTCACGCACTGGGTCGGCTTCCAGGAGGACATCACGGCGTTCAAGGAGCGCGAGACCGCCCTCGAACGACAGAACGACCGGCTGGACTCCTTCGCGAGCATCGTCTCGCACGACCTGCGCAATCCCCTCAACGTCGCGCAGGGGCGCGTCCAGCTCGCCCAGGACGCGGTTGCCGACGGCGGGGACGAGAACCTGTCCGCCGCGCTCGACGCGCTGGATCGGATGGAATCGATCGTCGAGCGCACGCTCACGCTGGCGCGGGAGGGGGAGACGGTCGGCGACCCCGAGCCCGTCGACCTCGCGGCGGTCGTCACCGACAGCTGGTCGACGGTCGACACCGCCGACGCGTCCCTCTCGATCGAGACCGAGCGCGAGGTGCTCGCCGATTCGGACCGGCTCCGGAACCTCTTCGAGAACCTGATGCGCAACGCGGTCGACCACGTCGGCCCGACCGTCTCGATCCGCGTCGGCGACCTCCCCGGCGGCTTCTTCGTCGAGGACGACGGGCCGGGGATCGACCCCGCGGTCGCGGACTCGCTCTTCGAGCCCGGCGAGAGCGGCACCGCGGGCAACACCGGGTTCGGGCTCGCGATCGTCCAGGAGATCGCCACCGCGCACGGTTGGACGGTCGAGGCGACGACCGGCGAGGAAGGCGGCGCGCGGTTCGAGGTCCGCGGGATCGACAGGCGGACGCCGGCGCCGCGCTGAGCGGCCCCGTTCTGCCCCGGTTCGCCCGAAAGCGGATCGACTCCCCCCGTTCACAAGCGCCTTTATGCTTCGTTCCGAACTTCGGGTGAATGGGCTCGCTCTCCGGTATCGCCGAGACCGACCGCCGCGTGATCGTGTTGGCGCTCGCGCGGATGGTCGGCGCGGCCGGGAACTCCTTCCTCATCGTCGTCCTGCCGCTGTACATCACCAGCGACGTGGTCGACATCCAGGGGTTGCTCGGCACGGAGGTCGGGGTCGGCGCGGCCGCGGTCACGCTGACCGAGCCGCTGCTGATCGGGGTCGTCCTCTCGCTTTTCGGCTTCCTCAACAGCCTCTCGCAGCCGTTCACCGGAAGACTCTCTGACCGGGTCGGCAGGAGGCGCCCCTTCGTCCTCGCCGGAATCCTCCTCCTCGGGACCGCGAGCGGGCTGTACACGATCGCGACGAGCTACCCGGCGCTGGTCGCGCTCCGCGCGATCCAGGGGCTCGGCGCGGCGCTCATCATCCCCGCGACCGTCGCCCTCGTCAACGAGTACGCCGCGAGCGACACCGACCGCGGCGGGAACTTCGGGGTGTACAACACGTTCCGGCTCATCGGCTTCGGCTTCGGCCCGGTCCTCGCGGGCGCCGTCGTCGAGGCCGGTCCGTACGACCTCTCGCCGATCGGCCTTCCGGTCCTCGACGGCTTCGACGCGGCCTTCGTGGCGGCCTGCGCGGGGGCGTACCTCAGCTTCACCTTGGTGTTCCTGCTCGTCCGCGACGCCGACGTCGAGGCCGAGGCCGGCGACGACGTCTCGATCCGGGTCCGCGGCGAGGACCGCCTGCTCGACCCCGTGTTCACGCTGGGGCTCGCCACCGTCGCGATGGGCGCGTGCATCGCGCTGTTCGCGACGCTCCAGAACCAGGTGAACGTCCGGTTGGACCAGCCCCCGGTCTGGTTCGGCGCGCAGTTCGCGGCCGTGACGATCGCCAACGTGATCTTCCAGGTCCCGGTGGGGCGCGCCAGCGACCGGATCGGCCGCCGGCCGTTCCTGCTCGCCGGGTTCGTCCTCCTCGTCCCGACCACGCTCCTCCAAGGGATCGTGACGGAGCCGGCGCTGATGATGCTCGTCCGCCTCGGGCAGGGGGTCGCGGTCGCGTGCGTGTTCGCGCCGTCGCTCGCGCTCGCCGGGGACCTCGCGCGGGAGGGCGAGTCCGGGACCACCCTCTCCGTGCTCACGATGGGGTTCGGCTTCGGCGTCGCCCTTGGGCCGCTGGCGTCCGGCTGGCTCTACGGCTTCGGTTTCGTCGTCCCCTTCGCGGTCGGGGCCGCGGCCGCCGTGCTCGCGCTGATCGCCGTCTTCACGCAGGTGGAGGAGACGCTGGACGTCGACGACGAGCCGGCAGCGGCGCCGGGCGCGGACTGAGAGAGGGCGGCGGACCCGGACCGCCCTAACTCGCGCGCTTTTTCCCGGTCGCGGCCGAACCGCCTCGCGTGTCGAGCGACCGCCTCCGCTGCGTCGACTGCCGCGAGCCGATCCCCGCAGACGCGCGGATCTGCCCGCACTGCCGCGCGATCCAGCCGTCGCCGCTGCTCGACGTCGTCGTCGTCGTCGCCGGGGTGTTCGCGCTGCTGTTCGGCGTCGTCCTCGCGGTGATGACCGTCGGGGCCAGCCGCCTCCTCGGCTTCCTCCTGCTCGTCGTCGGCTTCGGGCTGGCCGTCGGCGGCTACACGCGGTACCTCGACCGGCAGGCGGCGAGCCGGGCGCGGTAGGGGCGTTTCGCCTCCCCGGACCCCTTTCCCGTCGCTCTCGCTGCGACAATTTAAGTACCGTCGACCGCCACGGTACGGACATGCTCACCCCACTCACCGGCGGCCTGGTCCTCGCGGGGCTGGCGCTCGCGTTCGTCGGCGCGGCGGTCTCCGTCTACGCGGTGACGCTGACGGGGCTGCTCGTCGGCGCCGGCGCCGGCTACCTGTTCGCGCCGAACGTCGTCGGCCTGGTCGCGGTCGACGGTGCGGTCCTGACCGCCGGCGCGGTCGGGGTCGGCGGCCTCCTCGGCGGCTTCCTCGCGTACGCCGGGCTCTCCTTCGCGGTGTTGGGGATCGGCGCGGTCGTCGGCGGCTTCGCCGGGCGGTTCGCGGTCGGCCCCTTCTACGCGGCGGACGCGGCGGGGATCGAGGGGACGGCGCTGCTGGTCGGCGCGACGCTCGCGGGCGTCGCGGTCGGCGCGCTGTTCGGGTTCGTCCTCACCCGGACGACGCTCGTGGTCTCGACCGCGCTCATCGGCGCGGCGTTCGCCTCCCGGTCGCTCACGCCGGCGGACTTCGAGGCGGCCGCCGCGGAGACGACGGTCGAACCCCTCCTCTTCGACCTCTCCGCGCCCGCGTTCCTCGCGGTGTTCGTCCTCGGGGCGCTCTCACAGCTGGGGCTGTTCAAGTTCGGCTACGTGACGAAGCTGGTCGGGTTCCTTCCCGGCGCGCGGCGGTGGACGGCGGACGACGACCGCGACGCGGACGCGAAGGGCGCCTAATCACCTCCCGGTGCCGACCTCCGGCTACTCGTACTCGTAGAAGCCGCGGCCGGTCTTCTTCCCGAGGTCGCCCGCCTCGACCTTGCGCTTGAGGAGGTAGGCGGGCTTGTAGCGGTCGCCGAGCTCCTCGTGGAGCGTCTCGCTGGCGTCGAGCGCCACGTCGAGCCCGATGTGGTCGGCGAGTTCGAGCGGGCCCATCGGGACGTTCGTGCCGAGCGTCATCCCGCGGTCGATGTCGGCCTTCTCGGCGACCCCCTCGTCGTACGCGCGGATCCCCTCGTTTATCCACGGCATCAGGATGCGGTTGGTGACGAAGCCGGGCTTGTCGTCGGCCTCCCAGGTCTCCTTGCCCAGGTCCTCGGCGAAGGCGTGCGCGAAGTCGACGACCGCGGGGTCGGTACGCTCGCCGACCACGACCTCGACGCCGTCCATGATCGGGACGGGGTTCATGAAGTGGAGGCCGACCACGTCGGTCGCGCGGTCGGTCGCGCTCGCGACGCTCGTGATAGACAGCGTGGAGGTGTTCGTCGCGAGGACGACGTCGTCGTCGGTGACGCGGTCCAAGTCGGCGAACACGTCGCGTTTCACGTCGAGGTCCTCGATCACGGCCTCGACGACGAGGTCGGCGGCCGCCAGGTCGTCGAGGTCGGTCGTGCCCGTAATTCGGTCGCGGATCGCGTCCGGTTCCTCGTCGAGCGCGTCCTTCCCGGCCAGCCGGTCGAGGCTGTCCTCGACGCTGTCGAGGCCGCGCTCGACGTACTCGCTCTCGACGTCCCGCATCACCACGTCGTAGCCCGCGGTCGCCGCGACCTGCGCGATGCCGTTGCCCATCGTCCCGGCGCCGACGACGCCGACGACGTCCACCTCGGAGAGTTCTCGCATGCGGACCGCTGCCGCGCCGCGGGTGGTAAGTATTGCGGAAGCCCGAGGGCGACGCCGTTTCTCGCAAAGAAATTAACAATTTGAGTAGTAATGGATCGGTTCGCTCGATCGCTCGGCATTCGCCCGGAGACGCCACGTAAAGGGTCGCTCCGATTCTTTACGTTCGGTGAAACCACCATAGCCCTTTTTACGTATGTAACGGAACTACGAACTGATGCTTCCTCACGCCGCCGACGACATCGAGCGCGACGGTAAATCCCTGATCCTCGCGTACGACCACGGGCTCGAACACGGGCCGGTCGACTTCGAACCGAACCCGGACACGGCGGATCCGGAACGGATCTTCGAGCTCGCCACCCACGAGGCGGTCACCTCGCTGGCCGTCCAGAAGGGGCTCGCGGAGGCGTACTACCCCGACTACGAGGACGAGGTGAACCTCCTGTTGAAGCTCAACGGGACCTCGAACCTCTGGCGGGGAGAGCCCGACAGCGCGGTCAACTGCACGGCGGAGTACGCGGCCGAACTGGGCGCCGACGCGGTCGGGTTCACCGTCTACGGCGGGTCGAACCACGAGGTCGAGATGGCCGAGGAGTTCCGCGAGGCGCAGGAGGGCGCCCGCGAACACGACATGGGCGTCGTCATGTGGTCGTACCCCCGCGGCCAGGGGCTCCGCAACGACGGCAGCCCGGACGTGATCTCCTACGGCGCGCGGCTCGGCCTGGAGCTCGGCGCCGACGTGGTGAAGGTGAAGTACCCCGGCTCCGCCGAGGCGATGGGCCACGCCGTCGAGATGGCCGGCCCCGCGGACGTCGTGATGTCCGGCGGGACGATGCGCGACGACAAGGCGTTCCTCCGGAACGTCTCGAACGCCATCGACGCGGGGGCGACCGGGATCGCCGTCGGCCGGAACGTCTTCCAGCGCGACCAGCCCGAGCGCATCCTCGACGCGCTGGAGGCCGTGATCTTCCAGGAGGTCGACCCGGCCGAGGCGCTGGCCATCGCCGAGAGCGACGACTGATGACCGACTCCGACCCCCGCGCCGACGGCGGGCCCGCCGACTCGACCGTCGCGGCCGTCTTCGACGCGGTCGCGGCGACCGCCCCCGAGATCCGCGACGCGCTCCCCGGCCGCCGCGTCGAGAGCGGGACGGAGAACGCCTCCGGCGAGTCGGTGCTGGCGGGCGACCTCTACGCCGACGAGCTGCTCGGCGAGGCGATCACCGGGGTCGACGGCGTCGGCTCGTTCGTCAGCGAGGAGCGCGAGGAAGCGGTCGACGCCGGCGGCGCCGTGGGAAGCGGGCCGGACGACGCCTACGCGGTGGCGATCGACCCCCTCGACGGCTCCTCGAACCTCCGGTCGAACAACGCGATGGGGACCGTCGTCGGGATCTACGACGCCCCGCTGCCCGCGAGCGGCCGCGACCTCGTCGCCGCCGGCTACGTCCTCTACGGGCCGATCACGACAATGGTCGTCGCCGACGAGGCGGGCGTCCGCGAGGAGGTCGTCGAGCGCGACGGCGGCGGTGCGGACGGTTCGACGGTCTCGCGCTCGGTCGTCGAGGCCGACCTGACGCTCCCGAGGGACCCGACCGTCTACGGGTTCGGGGGGCGCGTCCCCGACTGGCCCGCCGACTTCCGGGCGTACGCCCGCTCGATCGAGGACGACCTGAAGCTCCGCTACGGCGGCGCGATGGTCGGCGACGTGAACCAGGTGCTCACCTACGGCGGCGTGTTCGCGTACCCCGCGCTCCGGAGCGCGCCCGAGGGGAAGCTCCGCCTCCAGTTCGAGGCGAACCCCATCGCGTACATCGTCGAGCGCGCGGGTGGCGCCTCCTCGGACGGCACCGGCTCGATCCTCGACGTCGAGCCCGAGGCGGTCCACCAGCGCACGCCGCTGTACGTCGGCAACGAGGCGCTGATCGAGCGGCTGGAAGCGGCCGTCGACGCGGACTGAGCCGGACCGTACCGTCGCCCCGGGGCTCGGTCCGTCGTCCGACGCCCGCCGCCGATCTCGCATGGAAAACTGTTTAGGACTCTCCGCAAATCTTGCGTCCATGAAAGTCCACGTCGGCGCGGCGGCGACCCCCGAGGAGGCCGAGGCGATCGCGAAGTCGCTCGCGGAACACCTCGGCGTCGACGTCGACGTCCACATCGAGGGCGAGGAGACGCCGCTCGCGAGCGCCGAGCCGTCCGAACCGAGCTACCCGCTCGACGACGACCTCGGGCCCACGGAGCGCGAGCGCGACCTCCGCGCCGAAATCGCCGACATCCGCGAGGGCGGCCCGGAGAAGTACCGCGACCGGCTCTCCGAGCAGGGGAAGCTGTTCGTCCGCGACCGCCTCGACCTCTGGTTCGGCGGCGAGGACGGGACGCGGGGCGCCGGCGACGCGAGCGCGGCCGACGGCGACCCCGCGGGCGTGAAGTTCGAGGACGGGAAGTTCGCCGCCTTCGACGACTGGCACCCGGACGCGCCCGCCGGCGAGGACGGGGAGCGGAACGAGGCGGGCGGCGACCGCCTCCCGGGCGACGGCCTGCTGACGGGCGCCGCCGAGTTCGAGGGGCGCGACGTCCACTTCATGGCCAACGACTTCACCGTGAAGGCGGGGTCGATGGCGTCGAAGGGCGTCGAGAAGTTCCTCCGGATGCAACAGCGCGCGCTGAAGACGGGCAACCCCGTCCTCTACCTGATGGACTCCTCCGGCGGGCGGATCGACCAGCAGACGGGCTTCTTCGCCAACCGCGAGGGGATCGGGAAGTACTACTACAACCACTCGATGCTCTCCGGCGCCGTCCCCCAGATCTGCGTCCTCTACGGCCCCTGTATCGCCGGCGCCGCCTACACGCCCGTCTTCGCGGACTTCACCGTGATGGTCGAGGACATGTCCGCGATGGCGATCGCCTCGCCGCGGATGGTCGAGATGGTCACCGGCGAGGAGATCGACCTGGAGGACCTCGGCGGCCCCCGCGTCCACGCCGAGGAGTCCGGCTCCGCCGACCTGATCGCGCGCGACGAGGAGCACGCCCGCGAACTGGTCTCGAAGCTGATCGGCTACCTCCCCGATCAGGCCGGCGAGAAGCCCCCGAAACGCGAGACGAAGCCGCCGAAGTTCTCGCCCGACGGGATCGACGAGCTGATCCCGGAGGCGCCGAACCGCCCGTACGACGCCCACGACCTGATCGACCGGATCGCCGACGCCGAGTCCGTCTTCGAGCTGAAGGAGGGGTACGGCCCGGAGATCGTCACGGCGTTCTGCCGGATCGACGGCCGGCCGGTCGGCGTCGTCGCCAACCAGCCCACTGAGCGCTCCGGCGCCATCTTCCCGGACGCGGCGGAGAAGGCCGCGGAGTTCATCTGGACCTGCGACGCCTACGAGATCCCCCTGTTGTATCTCTGTGACACGCCCGGCTTCATGGCCGGCTCGCAGGTCGAGAAGGACGCCATCCTCGAGAAGGGGAAGAAGATGATCTACGCCACCTCTTCGGCGACGGTCCCGAAACAGACCGTCGTGGTCCGGAAGGCGTACGGCGCGGGGATCTACGCGATGGGCGGCCCCGCCTACGACCCCGAGAGCGTCATCGGGCTCCCCTCCGGCGAGATCGGGATCATGGGCCCGGAGGCCGCCATCAACGCGGTCTACGCCCGCAAGCTCGCCGAGATCGACGACCCGGAGGAGCGCGCGGCCGAGGAGGAGCGCCTGCGCGAGGAGTACCGCGAGGGGATCGACGTCCACCGGATGGCCAGCGAGGTCGTCATCGACGAGATCGTCCCGCCCTCCGACCTCCGCGCGGAACTGGCCGCGCGGTTCGACTTCTACGAGGACGTTCAGAAGGATCTGCCCGACAAGAAACACGGAACGGTCCTGTAACCGGCGGAACGGGTCGGCCCGGCCTACAGCGCCGCGACCAGCTCGCCGCCGTACGCCCCGACGGCGCCGTCGAGCCCGAGCCCGACGGCCAGCCCGACCGCGAGCAGCGCGCCGGCGTAGGCGGCGGACCCGACCAGCGACGCGGCGGCGAACCGCGGCGCGGAGACGGTCGAGGCGTTCGCGGTCGGCACGGCGAGCCAGCCGCGCGTCCCCGGGACCGCGTTCGAGGCCGCCACCGCGGGGAGCCCCCACCGGTCGAACCAGCGGCCCGCGCCGTCCAGTCGGGCCTCGTCGACCGGGACGAGGGGGAGCGACGTCGGGTCCGCGTCGAACCGGCGGACGCCGACGAAGAGGAGGGACTGGCCGACCGTCGCGCCGGTCACCGCCGCGGCGAACACCGGGAGCACCGCGACCGCCTCGACGCCCGCGGCGACCACGGCCGCGACGAACAGCGTCCGCGCCGGCAACACCTTCCCCACGAGGGCGCCTTCGAGGGCGAAGACGGCGAAGACCGCGACGGCCCCGTAGGTACCGACGAGGGCGAGCGCCGTCTCCGCGTGGGGGCCGATCACGACGAACCTCCGCGCCCCACGCGCATAAGTCCCGTCGAGAGGGACGGTAGCACCCGGCAACGCCCCGATTATCGCGCGGCGCGGGTCCGCTCCGCTCGTTCCCGCACGGCTGGGGCGTGGCTATTTACCGCCCACGCGCGCACCGATCCCCGTGATACCCGTATGATCGACGTCGGCGACACGGCTCCGGACTTCGCCGCGCCCGCGGTCACTGGCGAGCGCGCCGACGAGCTGGCGCTGTTCCGGCTCGTTGAGGCCCACGACGCGGTCGCGCTCCTGTTCGCGCCCGCGACGTTCGTGCCGACGTGTACGGCCGAGCTCGCCGCGGTCCGCGACGCCGGCTGGGCCGACCGCGACGACCTCGCCGTCGCCGCGCTCACGGGCGACTCGCTGTACGCCGGGTTCGCGTACGCCGACCGGTTCGACCTCCCGTTCCCGGTCGTCAGCGACTTCCACGGCGGCGTCGCCGAGTCGTACGGCCTGCTCGCGGACTCGTGGGAGGGTCACTCGGACATTCCGCGCCGCGCGGCGCTCGTGGTCGACGGCGACTGGACGGTCCGGTTCGCCGAGGCGACCGCCGACCCGCTCGACCGCGCCGCCCCTGCCCCGGTCGAGCGCGCGACGGAGGCGCTCCGAGAGATCGGCGCCGAGGCCGACCGGCCGCGGGTGGCGTACGACGGCCGCTGGGAGACCGACGACTGAGGGGCTTTCCAGGCCGAAGCGCGGTCTCCGAACGCCGGCGTTCGCGGCCGCATGGTTTTATTATCAACGTCGAAATAGGACGGAGTCGTGACGCTCCGAGTGAACGGGAGCTGCCGGTTCCGCTTTCCCGTCCCCGACTACGAGGCGGCGTTCCCGTGGCTGGACTCTCCTCCGAAGTGGCGTCTCGGGAGCTCCGAGGCGGGCTCCGGCGTCGAGGACGGCGTCTGGCACTGTCCGCACGAGGCGTACGGCGACCGCGACCGGTGCCTCTTCCACCTCGACCCCGAGGAGCGGCCGCCGACCGACCTCGCGAACGTCTCGGTCCGACTCGTCGAGGCCGTCGAGGCGGCCAACGCGGAGAGCGACCCCGTCGTCAGCCGGCGGCGGTGCCAGTTCGTCGGTGCGAAGTTTCCGAGGCTCGACCTCGAACAGCGCCAGATCGGCGGGGGGAGCCGGGAGACGATCGACTTCAGGCACGCCGAGTTCGGCGCCGTCGTCTGTCGGAAGACCGAGTTCGAGCAGCCGGTCGACTTCTCCGGCGCGACGTTCGATCCCGGCGCCGCGCCGCCGGCCACCCCCGGGAGCGACGTCCTCGATCCGGCCCTGGAACGCGTCGACTTCGGCATCGACTTCAGCCGCGCGACGTTTTCGGACTTCCTCGACCTCAAGAGCGCGCTGTTCCGCCGACCGGCACTGTTCCGCGAGGCGCAGTTCGACAGGTCCGTCAGCGCCGGGCACGCCCGGTTCCTCGGTCACGCCTCCTTCCTCGCGGCCGACTTCGACGACCTCGCGATGTTCAACGACGCCCTGTTCCGCCGCGACGCCCGCTTCCAAGCCGCTCGGTTCTTCGATCTCGCGGACTTCAAGCGCGCGTACTTCGGCGGCCGAGTCAGCTTCGACCGGGTGCTCTGCGAAGGCGACCTCGAGGTCGACGAGGCCGACTTCGTCGAGCCGCCCCCGAACGGCCCGGTCCGGTCGACCCCGGCGTTCAGGGGGTCGGTGAGCGCGGACATGGCGACGGTGACCGGCCGCCTCTCGTTCGACCGCACCGTCGTCGGCGGCGACGTTCGGATACGGGACGCGGAGCTGTCGAGGCTCCAGTTCAAGTCGCCGGACACGGGCGGGGCGACCGGCTACGTCGACCTGGCTCGCTCGACCGTGACCCGGGGGACGCTCGGCCAGCCCGACGGCGGCGGAAAGGCGGTGTACGACCTGTTTCGAACGACGCTGGGCGACGTCAAGTTCACCGGAGACCCCGACGAGCTCCTCTTCACGCGGCTCCGGCTCCTCCGGACGCGCTACGACGGGTTCGACTTCACCGACGACGACGCCATCGACCTCTCCCGCGTCGACAACTGGATCCACCGGTTCGATGTCGACCCGATGGCGATCCCCTGCTACTGCGGGGACGGGCCCGAACACGCGGGCCGCTACATCGTCGACGACGCGGTGTGCCCGCGCCACGACCGGGAGGCCGACCACTCCGCGCTCCAGGCGACGTACGCCTACGCCAAAAACGGCGCTGACGCGGCCGGTGACAACGTCACCGCGGGGGCGTTGTTCTACCGCGAGATGCGGTTCCACCGGGCGGAGTACCTTGACAACGCGCTGTACGGTGACTCCGAGGCCGGGGTCCTCGGACGACTCAGAGACGGCTCCCGGTGGGCCCGGTCGTGGCTGCTCGCGGCCTCGACGGGCTACGGTGAACTGCCGTACCGGGTGGTGGTCACGTCGCTGGCCCTCATCTGCGGCTTCGGGTACCTCTACTGGAACCGGTCCGGCCTCGCCGGGGAACTGGGCCCGCTCGAAGCGCTGACCTTCTCGTTCCAGTCGTTCATCTCGTTCGTCCTCGGACCGCCGGGAACGACGACCCTGACACAGGAGATCACCTCGGCCGTGGAGGGGTTCATCGGGGCGTTCCTGATCGCGCTGTTCGTGTTCACGTTCACGCGCCGGATCCACCGGTGAAACCGCCGATTCGGGCGTGACCACCACAAAAAAGAGCCTGGCTTTCGTACGCGCTTCCAATGGTGACCCACCTCGTCTCTGCCGTCGACTCCTACTCTCTCTCCGACGCCGCGGTCGAACTCCAGTGCCGGCTCGAGACGTCCGGCGCTGCGACGACCGACGACGACCGAACCGTCCCGGTTCGGATCCGGTTTTACGCGCCGGACGTGTTCCGGTTCGAGATGCTGTCGACACCGGAGAACCCGACCGCCGGCTCCCCGATCTCGTACGATATCGACGCCGTCCGGCGCCCAGTCTCACTTTCGGCGACCGAGAGCGACGGGACGCTCCGCGTCGAAACGACGGCGCTGTCGCTGCGCATCGGTCTGGAGGAGTGGGCCTTCGAGGTCCGCGCGGACGGCGATCGGCTCCTCCGCGAGCGCCGCGACGACCGCACCGCCAAGGGCGAACGGCGGACGCAGCCGCTGCGGTTCGTCGAGGAGGAGGTCAACCGCTGGCCGCTCAGGGTGACCGAGACGGGAACGGCGTTCGGGCTGGGCCCGGATGAGCGCGTCTTCGGTCTGGGCGAGAAGTTCACTGACCTCGACAAGCGCGGACGGGTGATCGAGTCGTGGGTGACCCAGCCCAACGGCACCGAGACCGAGTTCGCACACAAGAACGTCCCGCTGTACCTCTCGACGCGCGGATACGGGCTGTTGGCCGACACCGCCCGCAAGACGACCTTCGACTTCGGGGCGTCCTCGTCCGGGACCATCGATCTCCGGGTGGAAGGCGACGCCCTGCGGTTCTTCTTTTTCACGGGCGACCGGCTGAAAGAGCTGCTCCGGCGGTACACCGCGCTCACCGGACGGCCGCACCGCCCCGAGCGGTGGACGTTCGGCGTGTGGATGTCGCGGCTCAGCTACCAGTCCCGAGACGAACTGGAGTCGGTGGCCGAGACCCTTCGGGAGCGGGAGATCCCCTGCGACGTGCTCCACGTGGACCCGTACTGGATGGACATCGAGACCATCTGTGACCTCGCGTGGGACGAGGACGCCTTCCCGGACCCCGAGGCGATGATCGAGTCGCTCGCGGACCGCGGGTTCAAGCTCTCCCTCTGGGAGTACCCCTACGTCCGGGTCGACTCCCCGCTGTTCGAGGAGTTCGCCGACCGCGGGTACCTCGTCGAGGACGGGACCGGAAGCCCGTACGTTCTCTCGAGGCTCAGCGTCGACGACCGGGGCGGAATCGTCGACTTCACCGACCCCGGCGCCCGGGAGTGGTGGGCGGAGCGGCACCGGGAACTGGCCGAGTCGGGCGTCGACGTCTTCAAGCTCGACTTCGGGGAGTACCTCCCGCGAGACGCCGTGTTGAGCAACGGCAAAACCGGCGCGGCGATGCGGAACCGCTACCCGCGGCTGTACTACGAAACGGTTCAGGACGCGCTCCGCGCGGCCGGGCGAGAACGGCCGACGCTGTGGGTCCGCTCCGGCTGGATCGGCGACCAGGTGTTCCCGATCCACTGGGGCGGCGACCCCGACACGACCTTCGAGGCGATGGCGGCGAACCTCCGAGGCGGACTCAGCCTCGGGCTCTCGGGATACCCCTTCTGGGCCACCGACATCGGGGGGTTCCGCGGCGAACCGACGCCGGAGCTGTACGTCCGCTGGGCCCAGTGGGGGCTGCTGGGAACCAGCCACGCTCGGTTCCACGGGACGACGCCCCGGGAACCGTGGCACTTCGGCGAGGACGCGGAGGCGATCGTCCGCGACTACGCGAAGGAGCGCTACCGGCTCCTCCCGTACTTATACACGTACGCCGAACGGGCCGCCAGGACGGGGCTTCCGGTGATGCGGCCGCTGGTGCTCGAGTTCGAGGACGACCCGGCGGCGAGGGCCATCGACACGCAGTACCTCCTCGGGGAGGAGCTTCTGATCGCGCCGATACTGCGCCCGGGCGGCCGACGCGAGGTGTACCTCCCCGAGGGGGAGTGGGTCGACTACTGGTCGGGCGCGCGGTACGACGGCGGCCGGTCGCTCGACGTCGACGTCCCCCTCGACACGATGCCGGCGTACGTCCGCGCGGGGAGCATCGTTCCGTACCGGACGTGGACGCAGCACCTCGACGGCGACCGCGGACCGATCCACCTCCGTGTCGAGTTCGGTTCCAGCGGCGAGACGGCCGCCCCCCGTGAGGCGACGTTCGAGCACTTCGACGCCGGCGCCGACGAACTCGTCTCCGTCACGGCGGTCCACGCGACCGCGTCGGACTCGGTGACGCTCGACGTTCCGCCGGACGTCGCGTCCGCCCGCCTGCGGCGCTTCGACGACCCGCCGGCGGCGCTCGCGGTGAACGACGACTCCTACGAGCGGGTCGCCGACGACCCCGGTCCCGGGGAGTGGACGCACGACGCCGCCGACGGCGCCGTCCAGGTCACCGTCGCGGCGACGGACGGCGAGAACCCCCTGACGTGACGCCCGCGGCCGCGGAGCGTTCCCGCGCCCCCGTCGCCGTGGTTATTTGACCCCGCCGTTCGGAGGTCCCGACATGGACGCCGCCTTCGCGGAGTACCTCGACGAGTTCACGCGCCGGGACTGGGAGACGCTCGCCCCCGACGCCGTCACCGACCCCGTCCGGGTCGCGGTCGTCGGCCTCGGCTGGTTCGCCCGGGAGTGGGCGCTGCCCGGCATCGCTCGGTCGGCGTACACCGAGGCGACCGTCGTCACCGACGTCGACGCCGCCGCGGTCGAGTCGGTCGCGGCCGAGCGCGACCTGACCGGCGTGACGCCCGACGAGTTCCGGTCGGGCGCCGTCGCCGACGAGTACGACGCGGTCTACGTCGCCACGCCCAACGCGACCCACCTGGAGTACGTCGAGGCCGCCGCCGGACAGGGGAAGGCGGTCCTCTGCGAGAAGCCGCTGGAGGTCACGCCGGAGCGCGCCCGCCGGCTCGTGAGCGCGTGCCGCGACGCCGACGTGCCGCTGATGGTCGGCTATCGGATGCAGACCGACCCCGCGGTCCGGCGGCTCCGCGACCTCCTCGACGCGGGCGTCGCGGGCGAGGTGACCCACGTCCACGCGACGATGTCGCAGACGATGCTCGGCGAGCTCGGGAGCGACACGGACCAGTGGCGGCTCGACCCGGAGCTGTCCGGCGGCTGCGCGGTCATGGATCTGGGCGTCTACCCGCTCAACACGACGCGGTTCGCGCTCGGCGCGGACCCGGTCCGCGTCTCCGGGCGGACGCGCTCGGAGCACGAGGCGTTCGCCGACGTCGACGAGCACGCGTCGTTCCGGCTGGATTTCCCCGGCGACGTGGACGCGCTGTGTACGGTGAGCCAGAACGCCCAGCACGCGAGCCGACTGGAGGTCACCGGCACGGACGCCCGGCTGATTCTCGATCCCGCGTTCTACGAGCGCGAGGACCGCGGGTTCGCCGTCGTCCGCGACGGCACGCGCGTCGACGTCGACTTCGAGCAGGTCCACCAGATCGAAGAGGAGTTCGCCTACTTCGGCCACCAGCTGCTGGCGGGCGAGCCGTTCCACCCCGACGGCGAGCACGCGCTCACGGACATGGACGCGCTCGCCGGCGTCTACGAGTCCGCCGAGACCGGGGAGCCGGTCGACCTCGGCGACGCGAAGTAACTCCGGGTTCGCTACTGCTCGATCCCGTACACGTCGCTCGTCCAGTCGCGCGCCGGGGTGTCGTACACCGGCGCGTCGCGGTCGCGCTCGTCGAGCCGTCGCCGATCGGCCTCGTCGAGCTCCCAGTCGAGGTCGGCGTTGGCCCGGACGTGCTCCGGGGTCGACGAGCGCGGTAGCGGGACGACGCCGCTGTCTATCGCCCACCGGACGACGACCTGCGCCGGATGCTTGTCGTACTTCTCTGCCAGATCCGCGACGACCTCGTCGCCGAACACGTCGGTCCGCGCGAGCGGCGCCGCCGCCTCGACCACCGTATCCGTCTCGCGGCAGTAGTCGACGAGGTCGGGCCGCTGGAACCAGGGGTGGAACTCGATCTGGTTGACCGCGATGGGGACGTCGGAAATGTGATGCGCGCAGCTCAGCTGGTACGCGCTGAAGTTCGAGACGCCGACGTCGCGGACGAGCCCGCGCTCGCGAAGCTCCGCCATCGCCCGGAGCGTCTCCCGCAGCGAGATGGCGGGGTTCGGCCAGTGGATGAGGTATAAGTCGAGGTAGTCGGTGCCGAGCCGGTCGAGCGACGCCTCGCAGGACTCGATCACCGACTCGTAGTTGAGGTTCTTCGCGAGCACCTTCGAGGTGAGGAACACGTCGTCGCGGTCGACGCCGCTCGCCGCGAGGGCGTCGCCGACGGCCGCCTCGTTCATGTACCCCTCCGCGGTGTCGATGTGCGCGTAGCCCGCGTCGAGCGCCGCGCGCACGCTGTCGGCAGTCTCGCCGTCGCTGAGGTCGTACGTGCCGAGTCCGAGCGCCGGCAGCTCCGCGCCGCTCGGCAGCGTCTTCGTTGGTACGGTCACGCGAACGCCTTCGACGGATCGCCGATTGAAACTACCGGTCGGGGAACCCGCCACGGTCGCGGTTCTCGGGGGCCGCGTAGAGGTATTTAAACTGTAGGCGCAGTTCCTCGACCGCTTATAAACGGTCGGCGGTGGCGCGTGCCTGCGAGCGGCCGAACGGCCGCGAGCAGCACCGCGCGAGGGAGTCGGTCGCCGAGCGAAGCGACGGCGACCGACGAGGCTGGGGAGGCGTGAGGCACGGGGCGGTGCTGTGCGGCGTGGGACTCAAAGGGGCAGCCGCGAGGGCGAAGCACGGCGCAGCAAGTACCGCAGCGAGGGAGCGTAGCGACCGAGTGAGGAACGCAGCAAGCCGCGCGAGTCCTCGCGGCTGGGGCTTTGGAGGTGTTCGTCGTAGACACCGAGTCAACTATTTATAAGAGAACAGCAGGGATTCGGAGCCGTTCGCCGCCGCCCCGTTGTCCGTTTATAAATAACTGTTAGCGTTCAAATCCCTCTCGGAGATTTCTCTCACTACGTTCGAGAGTTCGCTGAACGAAGTGAAGCGAACGCTAACTGTCGAAGTCAGTTAGAAAATGCACCGGCCGAGATTTGAACTCGGGTTGCAACCATGGCAAGGTTGCGTGATACCACTACACTACCGGTGCGTGCTTCGCATTCGATCGTAGCCCGGGTCGGAGATATAAGGGTTCCGAACGACGGTCGGCGGAAGGGTCATCGGTGCCGCGTCCGCACGTAGACACGAACCCGAACGATGACCGACATCCCCGACCGCATCGACAGACGCACCGCCATCCGCGCGGCCGGCGGTTTCGTCGGAGCGACCGCCCTCCCGACGCTTTCCGGCTGTCTCGGCGGGAACGGCGGTGACGGGAGCGACGACCCTGACGAGGACCCGCCGCCGGACGACGGCGCGGACGTCGACTACGACGTCGAGACCGTCGCCGAGGGGTTCGAGAACCCGTGGGGGCTCGCCTTCCTGCCCGACGACGGCCGCCTGCTCGTCACCGAACGGCCCGGCCGACTCTCGCTCCTCGACCCCGCGGACGGGACCGTCGAGGCGGTCGCGGGCGCGCCCGAGGTGTTCGCCGAGGGCCAGGGCGGCCTGCTCGACGTCGCGGTCCACCCCGACTACCCCGACGACCCGCGCGTCTACCTCACGTACTCGGCGAGCGCCGCCGACAGCCCGGCCGGCGACGGAGCCAGCGGCGCGACGACCCACGTCGGCGCCGGGCGGCTCGCGCTCGACGGCGACGGCGGGACGCCGGCGCTCGACGGCTTCGAGGCGCTGTTCGTCGCCGAGCCGTTCCGCGACACGAACCTCCACTTCGGGTCTCGGGCGACGTTCGGGCCGGACGGCGCGCTGTTCGTCACGGTCGGGGACCGGCGCGACACCGACTTCGGCCCCGACCACGTCTCGCAGGACCGCTCGAACGACCTGGGCGCGACGCTGCGGCTCACGCCCGACGGCGACGCGCACCCTGACAACCCCTTCGTCGACGACCCGGACGCGGCCGACGCGATCTACAGCTACGGCCACCGCAATCCGCAGGCGATGGCGGTGCGACGCGAGACGAACGCGCTCTGGCAGTGCGAGCACGGCGAGGAGGACGGCGACGAGATCAACGCCATCGAGCGCGCGGGCAACTACGGGTGGCCGATCGCGAGCGAGGCGTGCCGCTACGGGACCGACGACCCCGTGGCGCCGGGCCACGACGAGCGCGACGACGTGATCGCGCCGGTCCACTACTGGCCCTGCGGCTCCGGGGGCTTCCCGCCGAGCGGGGCGGTCTTCTACGACGGCGACGCGTTCCCGAAGTGGCGGGGAGACCTCTTCGCGGGCACGCTCGCGGCGCGGTACCTCGGGCGGTTCACGGTCGACGGCGACGGCCGCGACGCGACCGTGACCGAGCGCGATCCGCTGCTCGACGACCGGGAGTGGCGTATGCGCGCGGTCGCGGTCGAACCAAGCAGCGGCCACATCTACGTCGCGGTTGACGCTGGTGACGCCCCCGTGGCGCGGATCGTTCCGGCCTGAGCCGAACGGTCGCGCTCGGGTCGGACCCCCGGTCCGTGTGACGGACTCTCTCGATTCACAGTCGAAATCTCCCGCCAGACCCCGTGTGAACGCGCCACAGCCGGGAATCAGGACCGCTATCCTTTTACGGTGGCGTCCGGAATCGAGGGTTACAGTCTCGCCACGATGCGTACCGAAGACGGACTCACGATCTGTGTTCCGTCTTCGCTCGTCCGGGAAGCCGAGGACGACCGCGAGGCGACTCGCAAACTCGGCTACGTCGCCCGTGCGGCGGCGGTGTTCCGGGCGGATCGGCTCGTCGTCTTCCCCGACCGGGAAGGCGACGGCCGACGGGGCGGGGAGTACGTCCGCACCGTGCTGGGGTACGCCGCGACGCCGCCGGAGCTCCGGAAGGACCTCTGGGGGCAGCGCGACGAGCTCCGGTACGTCGGCGTGCTCCCCCCGCTCCGCGTGCCGTGGCGGACCGGCTCGACCCCTAGCGGGGGAGAGTCGAAAACACAGGGACTCGTGACCGAGGTCGGACCTGAAGGCCGCGTCCGGGTCAATTCCCCGCTGCGGGAACACCCGATCTCCCTGCTCGTTCCCTCCGGAATGGAGGTCGAGCAGGGGGAGCGCGTCACCATCAGGGTCTCTTCGAGAGAACCGGTCCGCGCCCGCATCGCCGGGAAGCCCGAGGAGGGGTTCCAGGTCGTGGCCGCGGACCTGTCGGAAGCGCTCGCCGGCGACGGAGTGGCCGTCGCGACGTCGCGACACGGAGAATCGCTCTCCGTCTCGCGGCTCGGCGACCTCGTCTCGGACGCGCGGAAGGCCGGCGGTTACACCGTCGTCTTCGGCGCGCCCGAGCGGGGGCTTCCGGAGATGCTCGGGCTTTCGCCCGACCGCATTCGGGCGGCCGTCGCCGACGGCCGCTCGGTCGAACCCGATCCGGGGTTCGACCTCTGGCTGAACACGATCCCGGCACAGGCGAGCGAGGTCGTCCGGACGGAGGAGGCTCTGTTCGCGACCCTCGGCTCGCTCACACTCACGGAGTAAACACATGCCACAACCAAGCCGACCACGAAAAGGCTCGCTGGGCTACGGCCCGCGCACCCGCGCAGACAGCGAGGTGCCGCGCATCCGTTCGTGGCCAGAAGACGACGGGGCCCCTGCGCTGCAGGGATTCGCCGGCTACAAGGCCGGGATGACCCACGTCATGATGGTCAACGACGAGGCGAACTCGCCGCGTGAAGGGATGGAAGAGGCCGTCCCCGTCACCGTCGTCGAGACGCCGCAGATGTACGCCGTCGCCGTGCGCGCCTACGAGAACACGCCGTACGGACAGAAACCGGTCGAAGAGGTCTGGGCGACCGAGTTCCACGAGGAGCTCGACCGCGCGCTCGACCTGCCGGCCGAGGAAACATTCGAGGAAGACGCCGACGAGCTGCGCGCGCTGCTCGACGACGACGTCGTCGACGACGTGCGCGTCATCACGCACACGGCGCCCTCGGACCTCTCGAACGTCCCCAAGAAGAAGCCCGATGTCATGGAGACGCGCGTCGGCGGCGGCTCCCTCGAGGAGCGCGCCGACTTCGCGCTGGACCTGGTCGCCGACGGCGGCGCCCACGAGTTCGGCGACGTCTTCCGCGCCGGCCAGTACACCGACGTCTCCGGCATCACGAAGGGGAAGGGGACGCAGGGCCCCGTCAAGCGATGGGGCGTTCAAAAGCGGAAGGGCAAACACGCCCGCCAGGGATGGCGGCGCCGGATCGGCAACCTCGGTCCGTGGAACCCCTCCCGCGTCCGCTCCACCGTGCCCCAGCAGGGCCAGACCGGCTACCACCAGCGCACCGAGCTCAACAAGCGCCTCATCGACTTCGGCGAGGGCGACGACGCCTCCGTCGACGGCGGCTTCGTCAACTACGGCGAGGTCGACGGCGAGTACGCGCTCATCAAGGGCTCGCTGCCCGGACCGGACCAGCGTCTGCTACGACTCCGCCCGGCCATCCGGCCGAACGACCAGCCGCGCCTCGACCCCGAGGTCCGGTACGTTTCCACCGAATCCAACCAGGGATAACCAATGAACGCAACAGTACACAACCTGGACGGCGACGAGGCGGGCAGCATCGATCTGCCGGCCGTCTTCGAGACCGCGTTCCGACCGGACCTCATCGGTCGCGCGGTCGGCGCCGCCCAGGCAAACCGGAAGCAGGCCTACGGGGCCGACGAGTTCGCCGGGCTGCGGACGCCCGCCGAGTCGTTCGGCTCCGGCCGCGGGCTCGCGCACGTGCCACGTTCCGAGAACGTCGCCCGTCGCGTCCCGCACGCCGTGTCGGGGCGCGCCGCGCACCCGCCGAAGGCCGAGAAGGACCAGACGAAGAGCCTCAACGACAAGGAGCGACAGTTCGCGATCCGGTCGGCCATCGCGGCCACGACCGACGCCGAGCTCGTCGCCGAGCGCGGCCACGCGTTCGACGAGGACCTCGACCTCCCGCTCGTCGTGAGCGACGAGTTCGAGGAGCTCGAGAAGACCCAGGAGGCCCTGGGCGTGCTCGAAGCGGTCGGCGTCGACGCCGACATCACGCGCGCCGAGGAGGGCCGCTCCGTCCGCGCCGGACAGGGGAAGGCCCGCGGTCGGAAGTACCGACAGCCGAAGTCCGTTCTCGTCGTCACCAGTGAGGAGCCGTCCCGCGCCGCCCGCAACCTCGCGGGCGTCGACGTCGCGACCGCTCGCGAGGTCAACGCGGAGGACCTCGCGCCCGGCGCGCACCCGGGCCGACTCACGCTGTGGACCGAGAGCGCCGTCGAGGAGGTGGCGGACCGATGAACTCGATCATCGAGCATCCGATCGTCACCGAGCAGGCGATGAACGAGATGGACTTCAACAACAAGCTGCTGTTCCTCGTCGACGTGGACGCGACCAAACCGGAGATCGAATCCGAGGTCGCTGAGCGCTACGACGTGGGCGTCGTCAACGTGAACACGCAGGTGACGCCGCAGGGCGAGAAGAAGGCGATCGTCACCCTGTCCGCGGACGACGACGCGACCGAAATCGCCTCGCGCATCGGGGTGTTCTGAGATGGGACGACGAATTCAAGGACAACGGCGCGGACGCGGCGGCCCGACGTTCCGGGCCCCCTCCCACCGTTACAAGGCGGAACTGTCGCACAAGAAGCTCGAAGACGTGGACACGATCACCGGCGAGATCGTCGGGATCGAACACGATCCGGCCCGCTCGGCCCCCCTCGCGGAGGTCGAGTTCGAGGACGACGACCGTCGCCTCGTGCTCGCGCCGGAAGGCGTGCGCGTGGGCGAGACGATCCAGGTCGGCGTCTCGGCCGAGATCAAGCCGGGCAACACGCTCCCGCTGGCGGAGATCCCCGAGGGCGTCCCGGTCTGTAACGTCGAGAGCAACCGCGGGGACGGCGGGAAGTTCGCGCGCGCCTCCGGCGTGTCGGCGACGCTTCTCACCCACGACCGCGACGTCGCGGTCGTCCAGCTCCCCAGCGGCGAAGTGAAGCGCCTCGACCCCCAGTGCCGCGCCACGATCGGCGTGGTCGCGGGCGGCGGCCGGACGGAGAAGCCCTTCGTCAAGGCCGGCAACAAGCACCACAAGATGAAGGCGCGCGGCACCAAATACCCGCGCGTGCGCGGCGTCGCGATGAACGCCGTCGACCACCCCTTCGGTGGCGGTGGTCGCCAACACCCCGGTCAGCCGAAGTCCGTCTCGCGGGACGCCCCGCCGGGACGCAAGGTCGGTGACATCGCATCCAAGCGCACCGGACGAGGTGGCAACAAATGAGTTCAGACTACCGAACCGGCCGCGAGGGCAAGGAGTTCGCCTACCGCGGTCACTCGCTCGACGAGCTGCAGGAGATGGACGTAGACGAGGTCGCGGAACTGCTCCCCGCACGCCAGCGGCGAAGCATCGTTCGCGGACTCGGCACCGAACAGCAGAAGCTGCTGGAGACGGTCCGGAGCCGCGACAAGGAGACGACGGCGGACGACCCGATCCGGACGCACCTGCGCGACATGCCGGTCCTGCCGGAGTTCGTCGGCGTCACCTTCGCCGTGTACAACGGCCACAGCTTCGAGCGCGTTCAGGTCGAGCCCGAGATGATCGGCCACTACCTGGGCGAGTTCCACCTGACACGAAGCACCGTCGAACACGGCCAGGCCGGCATCGGCGCGACCCGGTCCTCGAAGTTCGTGCCCCTCAAGTAACCCATGGGAATCAACTACAGCGTCGAGGCCGACCCGGAGACCACCGCCAAGGGGATGCTCCGTGACCGGCCCATCAGCGTGAAGGACAGCAAGGAGATCTCCCGAGAGATCAAAGGCGAGACGGTCGCCGACGCGGAGGAGTTCCTCCAGGAAGTGATCGACGAGGAGACCTCGGTGCCGATGCGCCAGCACAACGCCGGCGCGGGCCACCGCTCCGACATCGACGGCTGGGACGCGGGACGGTACCCCGAGAAGGCCGCCAAGGACTTCCTCAAGCTCTTGGAGAACGTCAAGAACAACGCCGACGAGCAGGGGTTCGACGGCGAGGAGATGGTCATCAAACACGTCGCCCCCCACAAGGTCGGCGAGCGACCCGGCCGGAACCCCCGCGCTGCGGGCGCGACGGAGTGGAACACCACGCTCGCGGACGTCGAACTGATCATCGAGGAGCCGGAGGCTGACAACTAATGGCTGACGAACACCAATTCATCGAGGACGGCCTGCGCCGTTCCCAGATCAACGAGTTCTTCGCGGACGAGCTCGGCCGCGCCGGCTACGGCGGGATGGACGTCGCCCAGACGCCGATGGGCACGCAGATCGTCTTGAAGGCCGAAAAGCCCGGCATGGTGATCGGGAAGGGCGGGAAGAACATCCGCAAGATCACCACCGAGCTCGAGGAGCGCTTCGACATGGACGACCCGCAGATCGACGTTCAGGAGGTCGACGAGCCCGACCTGAACGCCCAGATCGTCGCGGACCGTCTCGCGAACGCCCTCGAACGCGGCTGGTACTTCCGGAAGGCCGGTCACACGACGATCGACCGGATCATGGACGCGGGCGCGCTGGGCGCCGAGATCGTCCTGAGCGGGAAGGTCACCGGCGCGCGTTCGCGCGTCGAGAAGTTCAACCGCGGCTACATCAAGCACAACGGCGAGCCCGCCGAGGAGGTCGTCGACCACGGCCAGGGCGTCGCAGTCATGAAGCTCGGGACGATCGGCGTCAACGTGAAGATCATCCCGCCGGGCGCGACGCTCCCGGACGACTTCGACGTCCGCGAGGACGCCGAGGTCCCGGAGGTCGAGCAGGCGGCGGTCGACGCCGACGCCGACGAGGGCGTCGAGTCGCTCCTCGAGGAGGAGCCCGAGGAGGTGCCCGACGTGGGCGACGACGAGGACGTCGACGTCCCCGACGAGGACCCTGCGGAGGTCATCGACGAGGAGGTCGTCGAGGAAGTCGTCGAGGAGACGCAGGAGACGGCCACCGAGGCGACCGACGTCGCCGCGGAGGAACCGGTCGACGAGGACGTCGACGCCGACGAGCTCGACGAGCTCGACGAAGAGATCGAGTCCGAGGCGGCCGACCTCGTCGCGGAGATGGAAGCGGCCGACGAGGAAGACGAGGAGGACGAGTAATATGGCGATCCTCTACACCGACGAGATCCGCGACATGACCGCGGCGGAGCGGGAGGTCGAACTCGAGGAGCTCGAGACCGAGCTGCTCAACTCGAAGGCGCAGCGAGCGGCCGGCGGCATGCCGGAGAGCCCGGGCCGCGTCAACGAGCTGAAGAAGACCATCGCGCGGATCAAGACGATCCAGGCGGAAGAAGGCGACTTCGACGACGAACAGTAAGATGATCTCCCCCGACAACATCGTTCGACACGAGCTCGTCGGCCTCCCGGTTCGGGTGGTCGACGCCGACAGCGACGCCCACGTGGGCATCGCCGGTCGCGTGCTCGACGAGACGTTCGGCACCCTCGTGGTGCGGACGGGGTCGGGGGACAAGCGCGTGCCCAAGTCGGGCGCGACGTTCGAGTTCGGCGTCGTCGAGACGCCGACCGCTCGCACAGATGAAGCCGCCGGCGACCGAGAGTCGCCGGGGTCCGCGTCCCAACTCGGGTCGGATACTACGGGGGTCCGCCCCCGTCAGTCTGGCCCGTCCGGGTCCACAAGCGTCGTCACCGGTGACGGCGCGGGCCCGGCGAGCCGACGAGGCGAGTGCAAAGACGCGGTCTACGCGACGGTGGATGGCGATCGGTTGCGGCATCGGCCCGCCGAACGCACCGAACGAGGTGCCACACAATGGCGATAGGAATCGACGTACCCACGCCTCCGGAGCCAGACAACCCGGAGGATTACGACTACGAGAAGTGCCCGTTCTACGGGCAGCTCTCCGTCCGCGGCCAGACTCGCGAGGGAACGGTCGTGTCGACGGATATGGCAAAGACCGTCATCGTCGAGCGAGAGTACGACGTGTTCGTACCGAAATACGATCGGTACATGAAGCGTCGCTCGCGCATCCCGGCCCACGTGCCGGGCGTGCTCGACTCGCTCGAAGTCGGTGACGAAGTGAAAATCGCGGAGACGCGACCGCTCTCGAAGACGAAGTCCCACGTCGTCGTCGAGAACCTCTCTGGTGATCAGTGATGGAGGCGCTCAAGGCCGACGTCACGCAGGGGCTCTCGAAGGGCTCGCTGATCACGTGCGCCGACAACACCGGCGCCCGTGAGCTGAAGGTCATCTCCGTGTCGGGCTACTCCGGCACGAAGAACCGCCACCCGAAGGCGGGGATCGGCGACAAGGTGACCGTCTCGGTCACGAAAGGGACCCCGGAGATGCGGCGGCAGGTGCTGGAGGCGGTCGTCGTCCGCCAGCGCAAGCCGATCCGCCGCCCGGACGGCACGCGCGTGAAGTTCGAGGACAACGCGGCCGTCATCATCGACGACCTGGAGGAGCCGCGGGGCACGGAGATCAAAGGCCCCGTCGCTCGCGAGGTCGCCGAACGATTCGGGAGCATCGCCTCGACCGCGACGATGATCGTCTAACTATGACGAAACAGCCACGCAAACAGCGAAAACGGTCGGAGACCGCGCCGCTCCACGAGCGGCAGAATCAGGTCCGGGCCACCCTCACCGAGGATCTCCGCGAGGAGTACGGACAGCGGAACGTCCGCGTCAACGCCGGCGACACCGTCGAGGTGCTTCGCGGCGACGCGGCCGGGACGGAGGCGGAGGTCGTCTCCGTCGACCTGTCCGCCGAGCGGATCACGGTCGAGGACGTCACCGTCGAGAAGGCGGACGGGGAGGAGGTTCCCCGCCCCATCCCGGCGAGCAACGTCCGGGTGACCGAACTGGACCTGGAAGACGAGCGCCGGGAGGCGCGGCTCCAGGAGGACAACGAATGACGCGACACCAGAAGCGACTGTCAGTACCGAACTCCTGGCCGGTCGAGCGCAAGACGAACACGTTCACCGTGAAGGCGGGCGCGGGCCCGCACGGCGAGGCGGGCGTTCCGCTCGTCGTCCTGCTGCGGGACGTGCTCGGCTACGTCGACTCGACGAAGGAGGCGCGCTACGCGCTGAACAACGACTCGATCCTTGTCAACGGGGACGCCGTCTCGGACGAACAGCGTCCGATCGGGATGTTCGACATCCTGGCGTTCCCCGAGCGCGGGGAGTACTTCCGCGTCTTCCCCGACGAGGGCGGTCGGCTCGCGCTGACCTCCGTCGACGAGGACGCCGCGGGCAGCCGGCTCGGGAAGATCACGAACAAGTCCGTCGTCCCCGGCGGGGTCGTCCAGCTGACGCTCCACGACGGGACGAACGTCCGCGTCGACGACGACGCGGACTACGACACGAACGACTCGATCGTCGTCGACAACGAGACGAAGGAGATCGTCGCCCACTTCGAGTACGAAGAGGGCGCCCTGGTCACCGCCGTCGCCGGCCAGCACGCCGGCCACATCGGCGAGATCGACGACATCGACGTGACGCTCGGCTCCGGCGACAACACCGTCACCGTCGCCAGCGACGACGGCGGCTACGAGACCGTCGAGGAGTACGTCGTCGTGATCGACGAGAACTTCACCGACGACGACGCCGACGAGGCGGGNGATTCGGATGAGTGAAGCCGAGAGCGCCGACCACGAGATGCGCGAGCCGTACCTCGAGAAGGTCGTCGTCCACATGGGGGTCGGGCAGGGCGGTGAACCCCTCGCCGACGCCGAGGAGATCATCGAGGAGATCACGGGCCAGCAGTCGGTCCGGACCACCTCGAAGCGCACTATCGCCGAGTTCGGGATCCGCAAGGGCGACCCGATCGGCGTGAAGGTGACGCTGCGGGGCGAGGACGCGCACGCGTTCCTCGCGACCGCGCTGGACCTGGTCGAGATCGGCCGGAGCCAGTTCGACGACACGGGTAACCTCAGCTTCGGAGTCGAGGACCACACCGACTTCCCGAGCCAGGAGTACGATCCCAACACCGGGATCTACGGCCTCGACGTGACGACCACGATCGTCCGTCCCGGCTACCGCGTCTCGAAACGCGACAAGGCGACGGGGACCATCCCCGCTCGCCACCGGATGACAGCCGAGGACGCGGCCGCGTTCCTCGAAACGAACTTCGACGTCGAGGTATCCGAATGAGCGAAGCGAACAACGACACGGGCGAGCACGCCGCGAAGCGCACCGACTCCCGGCACACGTGCCGGCGGTGCGACCGCGAGCAGGGACTCGTCGGCAAGTACGACATCAACCTCTGCCGGCAGTGCTTCCGCGAGGTCGCCCGAGACATGGGATTCGAGAAGTACAGCTGATTATGACGGGAAACGATCCATTCACCAACGCGCTCGCCGGCATGGACAACGCCGAGAGCGTTGGCCACCTGTCGTACACGGTAGAGCCCGCTTCGAACATCATCGGCTCCGTCCTCGAGGTCCTCTACGACCGCGGGTACGTCGACGGCTTCGAGTACGTCGACGACGGGAAGGCCGGGAAGTTCGAGGTCGAACTGAAAGGCGCGATCAACGAGTGTGGCGCCGTCAAGCCCCGCTACTCGGCGGGCGCGGACGAGTTCGAGAAGTGGGAGAAGCGATACCTCCCCGCCCGTGACTACGGGACGCTCATCGTCACGACGAGCCACGGCGTCATGAGCCACTACGAGGCCCGCGAAGCGGGCATCGGCGGCCAAGTGATCGCATACGTCTACTAACAATGAACAGAGTCGAAATCGAGATTCCGGACGACGTCTCCGCCGAGACCGATCACCTCGAACTCACCGTCGAGGGGCCCAACGGAAGCGTCACGCGACGCCTCTGGTACCCCGACGTCGACGTTTCGATCGAGGACGGCGCGGTGGTCATCACCTCCGAGAACGAGGACGCGAAGACCAACGCCACGGTCGGCACCTTCGAGAGCCACGTCGCCAACATGATCCACGGCGTCACCGAGGGCTGGGAGTACGCGATGGAAGTGTACTACGCCCACTTCCCGATGCAGGTGAACGTGGAGGGCGACGAGGTCGTCATCGAGAACTTCCTCGGAGAGAGCGCCGCGCGGCGCACCCCGATCCGCGGAGACACGGACGTACAGGTCGACGGCGAGACGGTTACGCTCACGGGCTCCGACAAGGAGGCCGTCGGGCAGACCGCCGCCGACATCGAACAGCTGACGAAGGTGACCGACAAGGACACGCGCGTCTTCCAAGACGGCGTGTACATCGTCGAGAAGCCCACCGGAGGTGCCTAATCAATGGCAGACGAACTGGAAGACATCAGCGGTGTCGGTCCCTCGAAGGCGGACGCGCTTCGCGAGGCCGGCTACGAGACGGTCGAGGACGTGAAGGCCGCCTCCCAGTCGGAGCTCTCCGAGGTCGACGGCGTCGGGAACGCGCTCGCCGCGCGTATCAAGGCCGACGTCGGCGGATTGGAGGTCGACGAGGAGGCGGACGCGGAGATCGAAGACGAGACGGACGAGGAGGAGGCCGACGAGGCCGACGCCGACGAGACCGTCGAGACGGAGCTTCGCCCCCGCGGCCACGCCGACAAGACGCCGGAGCTGGACGACGAGACCGCTCGCGCGCTCGCACAGAAGCACCGCGAGGGGAAACCGCAGTTCAACCGGCAGGACTACCACAAGAAAAAGCGGATCCCGACGTCGTGGCGCAAGCCGCGCGGCGGGCTCTCCAAGCAGCGCCGCCGCATGAAGTCGAAGGGCCCAGTCGTCGAGGCCGGCTTCCGCTCGCCGAAGGCGTCGCGCGACCTGCACCCGAGCGGCTTCGAGGAGGTCCGCGTTCACAACACGGACGACCTCGAGGGCGTCGACGGCGACACGCAGGCGGTGCGTATCGCCTCGAAGGTCGGCGGTCGCAAGCGCGAACTGATCGAAGACGAGGCGGAGGAGCGGGGCATTCGCGTGCTGAACCCGACCTACGTCGAAGTGGAGGTCAACGATGAGTGATCTGAAGGCGCAGAAACGGCTCGCAGCGGACGAGCTCGACGTCGGCAAGGGCCGCGTCTGGCTCGACCCCGACGCACAGGAGGAGATCGAGGACGCAATCACCCGCGAGGACGTCCGCGAGCTCATCGAACAGGGAACGATCCGCGCGAAAGACGAGAAGACGAACTCGCGCGGTCGCGCCCGAGAGCGCGCCGAAAAGCGCTCCTACGGGCACCAGTCGGGCGCCGGTACCCGGAAGGGTCGCTCCGGCGCGCGACAGGACACGAAAGACGACTGGAAGGCGCGCATCCGCGCACAGCGGGCCCGCCTGAAGGAGCTTCGCGACGAGGAAGACGTGCTCGACGCCTCCGAGTACCGCACGCTCTACAACAAGGCGAGCGGGGGAGACTTCGAGGACGTCGCCCGACTCGAGGCGTTCATCGAGACGCAGTACGGTTACGAGGTGACGGACTAATGGCGACAGGACCACGATACAAGGTGCCGATGCGGCGCCGCCGCGAGGTCCGGACGGATTACCATCAGAGGTTGCGCCTGCTGAAATCGGGCAAGCCTCGCCTGGTCGCCCGGGTGAGCAACGCTCACGTCAGGGCGCAGCTGGTGACCCCCGGATCTGACGGCGACGAGACCCACGCGGCCGCCTCCAGCGAGGAGCTCGGCGAGTACGGCTGGGACGCCCCCACGGGCAACCTCCCCAGCGCGTACCTCACCGGCTTCCTCGCGGGCGCCCGCGCAGTCGACGCCGGCCTCGACGAGGCCGTCCTCGACATCGGGCTCAACACGGCGACGCCCGGCAACAAGACGTTCGCGGTACAGGAAGGAGCGATCGACGCGGGCCTCGAGATCCCGCACAACGACGACGTGCTGGCCGACTGGTCGCGCACGCGCGGCGAGCACATCGCCGACTACGCCGAGCAGCTCGACGAGCCGCTGTACAGCGGCGAGTTCGACGCCAGCGAGCTACCCGAGCACTTCGACGACGTGCTCGAGACAATCCAGGAGGACCATGAGTAGACACAACGACGGCTGGGAGCCGCGGACGCGACTCGGCCGCAAGGTACAGGACGGGGAGATCTCGTCGATGGAACAGGCGCTCAACTCCGGCCTCCCGCTGAAGGAGGCGGAGATCGTCGACCAGCTCCTCCCGGGGCTCGAAGACGAGGTGCTGGACATCAACATGGTCCAGCGCATGACCGACTCCGGCCGGCGCGTGAAGTTCCGCTGCGTGGTCGCCGTGGGCAACCGCGACGGCTACCTCGGCTACGCGCAGGCCCGCGACGACCAGGTCGGCGGTGCGATCCAGAAGGCGATCGACGTCGCGAAGCTGAACATCATCTCCGTCGACCGCGGCTCCGGATCCTGGGAGGACCAGCCCGGCGGCACCAACTCCCTGACCCGGACGGCGAAGGGGAAGGCCGGCTCCGTCACGGTCGAGATCAAGCCCGCCCCGCAGGGGCTGGGCCTCGCGGCCGCGGAGACGGTCCGCAACATCTTGGAGCTCGCCGGCGTCGAGGACGCCTGGACGAACTCCGACGGCAACACGCGCACCACGGTGAACCTCGCGAAGGCGACGTTCAACGCCTTGGAGAACGCGGCGCAGTCCCGCACTCCGCAGCACGCGCGTGAGGTCCACTACGACGAGGTGAGCGAGTGATGCAGGCGATCGTGCAGCTCCGCGGCGACGTCAACCTCGACTACGGCGTCGAGGACACGCTCGACATGCTGAACGTCGGGCGCGTCAACCACGCGACGTTCGTCCCCGAGACGGACTCGTACCGCGGCATGATCACGAAGGTCAACGACGTCGTCGCGTTCGGGGAACCGAGCGTCGAGGCCGTCGCGCGAACGATCGCGCGACGCGGCGAGCCTCTGGAGGGCTCGGCCGACGTCGACGACGAGTGGATCGACGACAACACCGACTACGCCGACCTGGAGGCGCTGGCCGCGGCGCTCGTCGACGAGGAGACGACCCTGCGCGAGCAGGGCCTCTCGCCGACGCTGCGGCTCCACGCCCCCCGCGGCGGTCACGAGGGCATCAAACACCCCGTGATCGAGGGCGGCGAGCTCGGGAAACACAGCACCGAGGAGATCGACAGTCTCCTGGAGGCGATGCGATGACGAGCAAGAAACGACGACAGCGCGGCTCTCGCACGCACGGCGGCGGCACGCACAAGAACCGGCGCGGCGCCGGGCACCGCGGCGGCCGCGGCGCGGCCGGTCGCGCGAAACACGAGTACCACAACTACGGCCCGCTCGGCAAGCACGGGTTCAAGCGGCCCGAGGACGCCCAGACCGAGGTCCTCGAAGTGAAGGTCCAGAAGCTCGACGAGGACGCGGCGCTGTACGCCGCGGACGGCCTCGCCGAGGCGGACGGCGACGCGTACGTCTTCGACGCGCGCGACGTCGTCGAGGACGGCCACGAGGCGGACGTCGTGAAGGTGCTCGGCGGCGGGCAGGTCCGGCGCGAGCTCCGCGTCACGGCGGACGCGTTCACCGCCGGCGCGGTCGAGCTCATCGAGGAGGCCGGCGGCGAGGCGACGCTCTCCGAGCGCGCCGAAGAGCCCGCTGACGAACCGGAAAACACTTCCGACGACGAGAACGACGAGGCGTAACATGAGCTGGAAGGAGGCCGCCGAACCGGTGCTCTCGCGGATGCCCGTCGTGGAGCGGCCCGCGGGACACGTCCCGTTCAAACGGAAGCTCACGTGGACGGCCGGAGTCCTGATCGTCTACTTTTTCCTGACCAACATCAACCCGTTCGGGTTGGCGGTCGGGCAGGGGTCGGACTTCTTCGGGCAGTTCCGGTCGGTACTCGCCGGCTCGTCCGGGTCGCTGTTACAGGTCGGTATCGGACCGATCGTCACGGCGTCCATCGTCCTCCAGCTGTTGGGCGGTGCGAACCTCCTCGGGCTCGACACGGAGAACGACCCGCGTGACCAGGTCCTCTACCAAGGCCTCCAGAAGCTGCTGGTGATCATCGTCTCGGCGCTGACGGCGGCGCCGATGGTGTTCACCGGGAGCTTCCTTCCGGCCAGTAGCGAGGTCGCGAGTTCGCTCGGGATCGGTATCTTCGGCGTACAGGTGCTGATATTCGCGCAGATCTTCGTCGGCGGTATCCTCATCCTGTTCATGGACGAGATCGTGAGCAAGTGGGGCGTCGGCTCCGGCGTCGGGCTGTTCATCATCGCGTCGGTGAGCCAGCAGATCGTCGGCGGCTTCTTCAGCTTCTCCGCGCTCGGTCCCCCCGGCTTCTTCGCGAGCTGGTACGGCGTCATCATCGGCGACGCGCCCGCCTCGCTGTCGCCGTTCACGGCCGAGGGGCTCCAGAACCTGCTGTTCGACCCGGGGAACATTCTGGCGCTTTTCACCACGGTGTTCATCTTCGGGATCGTCGTGTACGCGGAGTCGGTCCGCGTCGAGATCCCGCTGTCGCACGCCCGCGTGAAGGGCGCTCGCGGACGCTTCCCGGTGAAGCTCATCTACGCGTCCGTCCTGCCGATGATCCTCGTTCGCGCGCTGCAGGCGAACATCCAGTTCCTCGGCCAGATCCTCTCCTCGCAGTGGGCGGGGATGCCGGCGTGGCTCGGAACCTACAGCGGAGGACAACCCATCTCCGGGCTGTTCTACTACCTGAATCCCATTCAGGCGCGGACCCAGTGGATGTGGTTCCTCGGACAGCTTGAGTCGGCGTCGATCGAACTGTGGATGATCGCTATCCGACTCGGCGTCGACCTCACGTTCATGATCGTCGGCGGCGCCATCTTCGCGATCTTCTGGGTCGAGACGACCGGCATGGGGCCGGAGGCGACCGCGAAACAGATCCAGAACTCCGGGATGCAGATCCCCGGGTTCCGCCGGAATCCGCAGGTCGTCGAGAAGGTCATGGAGCGGTACATCCCGCAGGTGACCGTCATCGGCGGCGCCCTCGTCGGGCTGCTCGCCGTGATGGCGAACCTGCTCGGCACCATCGGCGAGGTCTCCGGAACCGGACTGCTGCTGGCGGTCTCTATCACGTACAAGCTGTACGAGGAGATCGCCGAAGAGCAGCTGATGGAGATGCATCCGATGATGCGCCAGATGTTCGGCAACGAGTAGCGCCTCGCAACACCCATTTTTCGCGTCCACCGACCGCAGAGCGACGCGTCTCGCGGCCACCGGTGCGCCGCTTCGCGTCCCTTCCGCCCCCGGATCTCCCCGTTTATTGGTCCGGCCGTCCAAGCGTGCGCCATGGCCGACACGATCCTCGTCCCGCTCGAACTCCCGGACCCCGAGCCGCTGTCGCCGCTGCTGATCGAGGACCTCTCGTCGCTCGACGTGGTGGTGCTCGGGCACTACGACCTGCCCGAACAGACGCCGGCCAGCTCCGCCCGCGAGCAGTTCGGCGACGCGGCGCAGGCGACGCTCGACGAGGTCGCCGCGTCGTTCGCGGACGCGGGGGCCTCCGTCCGGACGCGGCTGGTGTTCGGGAAGGACCGCGCCGCCGCGATCCGACAGGTCGCGGTCGAAGATGACTGCGCGGCCGAGCTCGACCCCGCTCCGACCGAGGGAGTAGAGCGCATCCTCGTGCCGCTTCCGGACGTCGCCGAGTTCGACCGGCTCCCGCGGTTCATCCGCGTCCTGAGCGAGGACTCGACGCAGCGCATCACCCTCTTCCACGTCGTCGAGGGCGAGGAGCGCCGCGAGCGCGGCGAGGCGGTGGTCTCGGAGACCCGAGACCGCCTGGTCGACGACGGGTTCGACGCCGACGCGGTCGACACCCTCGTGGTCGAGGGCGACGAACACGACGAGGAGATCCTCCGCGTCGCGGCCGACTACGACGCGGTCGTGATGTACGAGCCGCAGTCGCGCCTCGGCGACCGCGTCTTCGGAACGCTCGCTGACCGCATCGCGGACGAGACCCGCGATCCGGTCATCGTCGTCGACCGGGACTACTGACGCCGCCGCGGCGGTCAGTCCTGCTCCGTCGGCGCGACGCCGTCGTCCGCCTCCCCGCGACGGGCGCGGATGATCGTCCCGACCGCTCCGGTCCGGTCCGTCCGCGACCGGCCGTACGCGAAGTAGACGAGCGCGCTCCCGACGATGATGCCTCCGGCTCCGAGGATCGGAAGGGTCCCCATCTGCGTGAGCAAGGCCATGCCGCCGAGGAACCCGAACACCTGAACGTACGGGTAGCCCGGCGCGGTGAACTCGGGGTCGTATGACGGGAGGTCCGCAACCCGAAACGCCACGAGCGCCATGTTCTCGAAAGAGAAGACGAGGATCTGGAACGCGCTCGCCAGCTTCGCCAGCTCGATCACCGGGACGAACGCGATGAGCAGCAGCAACAGGACACCGGTGAGGAGCACCGAGTTCCGCGGCGTCTTGAACCGCACGTCGATGGTGCGTAGCGCCGGCGGGAGGAGGTCGTCCCGACTCATCGCGAGCGGGAACCGCGACGAGGAGAGGACGCCGGCGTTCGCCATGCTCGTTAACGCGACGACGGCGATCACGGAGATGAGCGCTACCCCGACGCCGCCGAACAGCGCCCCCGCTCCGTCGGCCATCGGCGTGAGCGACGCCGTCCCGCCCGGACCGCCCGTTTTCAGCACCTCCGGATCGCTCAGTCCCACGACCGCGCCGACGACCGCGACGTACAGCACGGTCATGATCCCCATCGACCCGAGCATCGCGCGCGGCAGGTTCTTCCCGGGCGCTTTCACCTCCTCCGCGACGCTCGCGACCTTCGTCACGCCCGCGTACGAGACGAAGACGAAGGCCGCGGCCGTGACGACCCCGCGGCTCCCGTCCGTCGTGAACGGCGCGTACCGGGCGGTGTCGACGACGAACCCCGCGTTGACGACGTACCCGAGCAGGCCGGCGACGACCAGCGAGACGATGACCGCCTGGATCTGTCCGCTCATCTTCGTCCCGGAGACGTTCAGGGCCACGACGAGCGCGCCGAGCCCCAGCGCGACGTACACCACCGCGCCCTGCGAGAGCGGCGCGAAAAGCAGCAGATACGCGCCGAGGCCGACGAGCGCGAACGAGCTCTTGAACACGAGCGAGAACCACGCCCCGATCCCGGCGATCGTCCCGAACAACGGGCCGAGCGCCCGGTCGATGTATAGGTACGTGCCGCCGGACTCCGGCATCGCCGTCGCCATCTCGGCTTTCGACAGCGCGGCAGGTAAGACGACGAGCGCGGCCAGCACGTACGCGAGGACCACCGCCGGTCCGGCCTTCTTGTATCCCAACGCCGGGAGAACGAAGATCCCGCTCCCGATCATCGCACCCATACTGATCATCATCGTCGGGTACAGCCCGAGACTCCGATCGAGGTCGTGGTGGCCCATTCGACTATGTACGATTATTCGCTCTCACGGTTTATCACCGTCGGAATCGACGGATATGGGCACCCGGGAGCGCCCACCAGACCACAACGTCTCGGCGGCGGACGGCGTCGCCGATCGCGACCGATCCGACTACGAGTCGTCGCGTCGCCCGGTCGCCTCGCCGTCCTCGTCATCCCCGTCGCCGACGGTCTCTTCGACGGTCTCGCCCACTTTCTCCTCGACGGTCTCCTCGACCTTCTCGCCCACCGTCTCTTCGACGGTCTTCTCGACGGTCTCCTCGACTTTCTCACCGACGGTCTCCTCCACCGTCTTCTCGACGGTTTCCTCGACTTTCTCGCCGACGGTCTCCTCGACGGTCTCGCCAACCTTCTCCTCGACGGTCTTCTCGACGGTCTCCTCCACCTTCTCGCCGACCGTCTTCTCGACCGTCTCGCCGACGGTCTCCTCGACCTTCCCGGTGACCTCCTCGCTGACGGTGTCGCTGACGTCGTCGGCGACCTCGCTGACTTCCTTGTTGACGGTCTCGCCGACGCTCTTCTCGACCTCCTTGCTCACGGTCTCCTCGACGGTCTCGCCGACGGTCTCCTCGACGGTCTTCTCCACTTCCTTGCTCACCGTTTCGCCGACCGTCTTTTCGACCTCCTTGTTGACGGTCTCGCCGACGGTCTTCTCGACCTCCTTGTCGACGGTCTCGCCGACGCTCTCCTCGACCTGCTTGCCGACCTGGTCCGCGACCTCGCGGGTCATCCAGTCCGGGTCGAACCGCGCCATCTTCCAGACGACGTGGATCACGTACGAGGCGAACACCCCGATCCCGAACGCGATGGCGACGTTGTTCACCTGGAACGTCGCGATGAGCACGATCGACAGGGCGATCAGCGCGCCGTACGCGATGTCGGTTATCGCGTCGACCCGCGCCGGACTCACCATCCGCGGCCCTCCGTCTCGTCCTCGACTGCGCCGGACCGTCCTCGCGTGGCGTCTCCGTTCATACGTTCACGTTCCGAGCCGACGGCGTAAAAGCCTCCCATTGTCGCCGCCGGCCGCGCGCTCGACGCGTCCGCGACCTCCCGCCCCCGGAGCGCGGTCCTTTTAGCCCGGATGGCCGAACCGAGCGTATGGACATCGAAGAGGGCGGACTCACCGTCTCCGTCCCGGAGGCCCGCGACGGCGCCAGCGAGGGCACCGGCGGCGGCGTCTTCTTCAACCCGACCCAGGAGCTGAACCGCGACGTGACCGTCGCGACGCTGCGCGCCTACCGCGACCGCGAGCCGCGAGCGGCCTCCTATCTCGACGCGATGGCCGCCTCGGGAATCCGGGGCGTCCGCGCCGCCGCAGAGGGGTACGACGTCACCTGCGCCGACGTCGACGACGAGGCGGTCAAGCTCGCCGCCGCGAACCTCGACGCCAACGGCCTCGACGGCGAGGCGGTCCACCGCGACGTCAACGCCCTGCTGTACGACGAGGGCCCGTTCGACGTCGTCGACCTCGATCCGTACGGCACGCCGATCCCCTTCGCGGACGCGGCGTTCGCGAACGGCCGCAACCTGGTCTGCGTCACCGCCACCGACACCGCGCCGCTGTGCGGCGCCCACCTCAACAGCGGGATCCGCAAGTACGGCGCGGTCCCGCGCAACACCGACTACCACCCGGAGATGGGGCTCCGGACGCTGATATCCGCCTTGGTTCGGACCGCCGCGCGCTACGACAAGGCGGCGACGCCGATCCTCTCGCACGTCTCCCGCCACTACGCGCGGACCTACCTCGAGCTGGAGTCGGGCGCCCGCGCGGCCGACGACTGTCTCGACGGCGTGGGGCACGTGGATCACTGCGAGGACTGCCTCTGGCGCGCCGCGACGCGCGGGCACATCGCCGACCCGGTCGACGCCTGCCCGGAGTGCGGGAGCGACCGCGTCCTCACGGCGGGCCCGATCTGGCTCGGGCCGGTCGCGGAGCCCGACTTCGCGCGCGCGGTCCGCCGCGAGGTGACCGACGACATGGGCGAGGCGAAGCGCGCGCGCAAGCTGCTCGGCACCGTCGCGCGCGAGCTCGACACTCCCACGCACTACGACCAGCACCGGCTGTACAAGGAGTGGGGCGAGCCGGCGATCGGCATGGACGAGTTCGTCGAGCGCCTGCGCGGCGCTGGCCACGAGGCCAGCCGCGCGCACTACCGCGGCACGGCGGTGAAGAGCACGGCCTCGGTCCCGGAGATGCGCGAAGCGGTCCTCGGCGGCGACGGGGACTGAACCCCCTCTCGCCGTCGGCACCCACTCGTTTTTGTCGCGCTCGGTCGAAGGGCGGAACGTGTCCAGACACTCGCGCACCGCGTTCGGCACGGCTCGGCGCGTCGTCGACGTCGCTGTCGATCGGCAGGTGACGTTCCTCGCCGCCGCCATCGCCTACTACGCGTTCGTCTCGCTCGTCCCCGCGCTGCTGCTGCTGGTCGTCGTCGCCACCGCCGTCTTCGGCGAGACCATCGCCGCCGAGCTGGTGGCGTCCACGGGCGAGTTCCTCACGCCGGCCGGCGAGGAGGCGGTCGTCGGGGCCGTCTCCTCGGCCGGCGGGCGGACCGGCGCGAGCCTGCTCGGGGTCGGGCTGCTGCTCTGGTCGACGCTGAAGGTGTTCCGCGGGCTCGACACGGCGTTCGTCTCGCTGTACGGCGGCGAGGAGACGCCCGGCCTCCTCAAACAGGTCGCCGACGCCGCCTCGGTCGTCGTCGGCGTCGGCGTCGGCCTCGGCGTGATGGTCGCCGTGGGCGCGTTCGTCGCGGCCGCGGACGCGCTCCCCCTGATCGAAGCGGTGAGCGTCCTCGCCCTGCCCGTTCTCCTCGCGGTCGTGTTCCTCCCGATGTACTACCTCCTGCCGCAGCCGGCGATCGCCGTCCGCGAGGCGCTGCCGGGCGCGGCGTTCGCGGCGGTTTGCTGGACGCTGCTTCAGGCCGGGTTTCAGGTGTACGCCGCGGGCGCCGCGCAGTACGAGGTGTACGGCGTCATCGGCGGCATCCTCTTGTTGGTCACGTGGCTGTACCTCGCCGCCGTCGTCGTCGTCCTCGGTGGCGTGGTCAACGTGGTGCTCGCGGGGCGGGGGACTGGCGGCGACGACTCCGGGGAGGCCGGGGGCGGCGGTCCCGCCGCCGCGTTCGACGGCACCGACCACGCCGCGGACCGGCAGTTACAACAGGACCGCGACCGACCCACGGGTATGAACGGCGAGTCGGATCCCGACGGGGACGACGGCGAACGGCCGCGCGGCGCGCCGGACGTCGCCGCCCTCGAAGCGGAGGTCCGGGAGCTTCGGTCGCAGCTCGACGAGTTCGAGGACGACGTGGAACGCCGCACCGTCGACAAACCCGAGGTCGAGTCGGAGCTGAAGCGGTACGTCCGCTCGCGGATGCGGCGGGGCCACGCCAGGGGCTGGGGGCCGTACCTCGTGCTGCTGTACGGGACGGTGCTGACGCTCGCGGCGCTGACGTCGCTTCAGGGGATCTACGCGGTCGGCGCCATCGTCGTCCTCGGGCTGTCGACGCTCGGCCTCTACACGATATTCGTCGTCGTCGGCATCGGCCTCAACCTGATCGAGACGCCCGGCAAGGCGCTTGACTACGCCCGCCGCCGCGGCGATGACTGACCGGGTGGTCGAGACGTGACCGGACTCGTCGCCGCCGAGCGCGGGGTCGGCGAGTTCGCCGTCGTCGACGCGCTCCCGGAGTTCGTCGTCGTCGCCTTCGCGGCCGTCACGCACCTCGCGGACCCGTGGTTCCTCTTCGCGCTGCTCGCGGTCGGCTACTGGTTCGCGAGCGACCGGACCGCGGGCTCGCCGCGCCGCGCCGGCGCGACCGCCATCGCGGCCGTCACCTGCGCGTACGCCGCGACGGCGCTCGGCAAGGCGTGGTTCGCGGTCGCCCGGCCGCCCGGCGCGATGCCCCCCGCCGACGTCCCGACGTGGCTCCCCGCGCTCCTCTCCGGCTGGTACGAGGCGCAGGTGCTCTCCGACGGGTTCGGCTTCCCGAGCGGCCACGCCACCGGCGGCGCGGCCGCGTACCTCGCCGTGGCCCTCCTGTACGACCGGTTCTGGACGGACCGCCCCCGCTACCTCGCGGCCGGGGCGGTCGCCGTTGCCGTCGCGGCCTCGCGGGTGATCATCGAGGTCCACTACCTCGTCGACGTGCTCGCTGGGCTGGCCGTCGGCGCGGGGACGGTCGCCGTCGCCCTGTGGCTCGCCGGCGACCCGCGCGTGCGGCGCTCGGCGAGCGCGGAGACGGCGGCCGGCCCGACCGGTGCGCTGAACCCCGCCCCGGCGTTCCTGCTCGCGGCCGTCGTCTCGACCGGCTCGCTGGCCGTCGCCGTCGCGGGGGGACACACCGGCGAGGTGGTCGAGGCGGGGATCGGGATCGCCACCGGCGCCGGCGGCGCGGTGGGCTGGCGGCTCGTCGAGGGCGACGAGCCCGCGGTCCCGGTCCGCGTTGCGGTCCCCGCGCTCGCGGTCACCGGCGGGCTCTGGGTCGGCGCGTACGCGCTCGCGGGGACGCTCCCGGTGACGCTCGTCGCGACGACGGCGGCCGTGGTCGCCGTCGTCGCGCTGCCAGCGCTGCCGGAGCGGATCGGGGGGACGAGCGGCGCCCGGAACTGAGTCGTTTTTCGAGCGGTCGTCGCGACGCTGTCGCGGTCGACAGCGCATCCTCGTCGACCGACGAGCGCAGCGCTACCGGGCTTCGGAAAATGGAGGAGAGAATCCGCCGACTCAGTCGTCTTCGAGCGCCTGCGCGATGCGCTGGAGCTGCCGGGTCGCGTCGCGGACCTCGTCGCGGAGCTGGCGCACCTCGCGGACGAGCTCCTCGTTGCCGCCGTCGTCGCCGCGAGCGCCCTGCTCGCCCTGCGCGCCGGGGCCGCCGCCCATCCCGGGCGGGCCGCCCGCGCCGCCGGGACCGCCGCCGCCGCCCATCATGCCGGACATCATCTGCGCGAAGGGGTTGCCGCCGCCTCCGCCGCCCATCCCCGGCGGACCGCCGCCGCCCATCATCTCTTCGGGGTCGGGCCGGTCGCCCTCCTCGCGCTCCTCCTCGCGTCGCTCGCGGATCTCCTCGACGCGCTCGCGGAAGGACTTCTCCTCGCCGTCGTCGCCCTCGGCGGACGCGTCCTGTTCGCCGGCCTCGCCGTTCTCGGGGTCGGTGGCGTCGTCGTCGTCTGCCATGCGCCACGCTTCGGCGGCGCCGCCGAAAAGGGTTGTCGTGGCGTCCGCGACGGTGCGTTTATAAGTCACGGGCGGGCGGCGGCGACCGAACGGAGCCGTACCCGCCACGCGACCGGGCGGCGGTCGCCCCCGCCGTCACGCGCGCACGAGGCGGTGGCAGTTCGGACACTCCGCGGGCTCCCCGTCGCCGCCGGCCGCCGGGACGCGGTCGCCGCAGTTCGGACAGCGCGTCCGGGTACGCGCGTACTCGGTGCGCGACCGGACGGCGGATCGGTCGGTGTCGTCGCTCATGTGTGGTTGACACTCTCTGTCACACAAATAGGTTACCGACATATCCCTAAAACATCATTTAGGCCGTTGCGGCGGCCACCGCGCGCCGCCTACTCGTGGCCGGAGACGCGGACCGGCTCGTATGGCTCCTCCAGCCACTCCAGATCGGAGTCCGAGAGGTCGACGTCGAGCGCCTCGACCGCGTCTTCGAGGTGTTCGACGCTCGTCGTGCCGACGATGGGCGTATCGACCGACTCCTTGTGGAACAGCCACGCCAGCGCGATCTGGGCCATCTTCACGCCCTTCTCGGCGGCGAGCTCCTCGACGCGCTCGTTGACGGTCGGGCCGCCGCCCTCGCGGTAGGGGTGCGCGTAGAGGTGGTCCTCGGTCTGCCCCCGGAGCGTCGCGTCCACGTCCTCGTGCGGGCGGGTCAGGTAGCCGCGCGCGAGCGGGCTCCACGGCATCACGCCGACGTTTTCCTTCTCACACAGCGGGAGCATCTCGCGCTCCTCCTCGCGGTACGCGAGGTTGTAGTGGTTCTGCATCGTCGCGAACCGCTCGTACCCCTCGCGCTCGCTCGCGTGGAGCGACTCCGCGAACTGGTGGGCCCACATCGAGGAAGCGCCGATATACCGGACGTCGCCGCGGCGCACCGCGTCGTCGAGCGCGGCCAGCGTCTCCTCGATCGGCGTCTCGTAGTCCCAGCGATGGATCTGATACAGGTCGATCGTGTCCATCCCCAGGCGGTCGAGTGAGTGCTGAAGCTCCTGTTCGATCGCCTTCCGCGAGAGCCCGCCGGAATTCGGATTCGACTCGTCCATCTGGAAGTACCCCTTCGTGGCCACGACGAACTCGTCGCGGTCGTACCCGTCGAGCGCCTCGCCGAGGACGCGCTCGCTCTCGCCGTCCGAGTACATGTTGGCGGTGTCGAAGAAGTTCACCCCCAGATCGATCGCGCGCTCGACGAGCTCCTTGCCTTCCTCCTCGTCGAGGACCCACTCGCGCCAGTCGGGGTCGCCGAAGCTCATACAGCCGAGACAGATCTTCGAGACGGTGGTGCCGGTGTTCCCGAGTGTCGTGTACTCCATACGCGTCCCAGTTCGAGGCGAGACAAAAAGCTACGCGCGGCGGCGGGGATCGCGGGGAGTCGACCGGATTGGCGGGGCAGGGGACCGCCGGGAGTCAGGCGGATCGAAGACGCGGACGCGGCGGGGCGTTAGTCCCGAAACGACGCGGTGTACACGAGGAACGCGCCGGTGAGGATGACGAACGCGAGGAAGGTGACGAGCGCGAGCACGTTCGCGACCGGCGCGAGCGAGGCGAGGAAGGGCTCGCCGGTCGAGTCGAGCACGAGGACGGCGAGGAGGGCGGCGATCAGGCCGAGCAGCCAGTTCGTGAGGATCTCGTCCATGACTCGCCCGACACGCGGGGGCGACAAAAAGCCGCGGATGCCGCGGCGGTGCGAGGGGTCGGAGACGGCGGCGGCGGCCGCACGGCCCGCCGCCGGAGCTATGTCGCTTGCGCCCCACCGACTTTTCGTGAGCGACCGGACGACCTGCTGGCTGCTCGGCGACCAGCTCAACCCCGACCTCGACGTCCTCGACGCGGCCGACGACGTGCTGCTGATCGAGGCCCACGGGTTCGCCGACCGGAAGCCGTACCACGCCCACAAGCTGACGCTCGTGTTCTCGGCGATGCGGCACTTTCGTGACGAGCTCCGCGAGCGCGGCCGCGACGTGACGTACGTGCGGGCGGAGTCGTTCGGCGAGGGCCTCGACGAGTTCTTCGCGGAGCGCGCGGGACGAGGGGCCGGCGACGGCGGCGACGACGGCGACGGCCCGCGCCTGCGGCTCATGCGCCCGGCGAGCCACGGCGCCGGCGAGCGGCTCCGCGAACTGGTCGCCGAGCGCGGCGGCACCCTCGAGCTCGTCGACAACGAGCTGTTCTGGACGACGCCGGCCGACTGGCGAGAGTGGGCCGGCGGGGAGGAGACGGCGATCGGTGCCGACGGTGCCGCCGACAGAACCTACCGACAGGAGAACTGGTACCGCCACGTCCGCCGCGAGACGGGCGTGCTGATGGACGACGGCGACCCCGTCGGCGGCGAGTGGAACTACGACGACCTGAATCAGGAAATGCCGCCGGACGAGTGGGAGCCGCCCGCGCGACCGACGTTCGAGCCGGACGCGCTGACCCGCGAGACCCACGCGTGGGTGTGCGAGCGGTTCGACACGTGGGGGAACGACTCGCTCGACGGGTTCGCGTGGCCGGTCACCCGCGGCGAGGCGCGCGAGGCGCTCGACCGGTTCGTCCGCGAGGGGCTCCCCGCGTTCGGTCGGTATCAGGACGCGATGGTCGGCGGCGAGCCGTTCCTCTCGCACTCGCTGCTCTCGCCGGCGATCAACCTCGGGCTGCTCGACCCGCGCGAGCCGGTCCGGGCGGTCGAACGCGCTTATCAGGAGCGCGGGGTCGAGCCGGGCGCGTACGACCCGGCCGAGCACGACAGGGACGGCGCGGGATCGACCTCGCTCGACGACTTCGGTGACGGCGCAGAGTCGGAGACACCGTCAGAGCCCGCCCCCGTCCCGCTCAACGCCGCGGAGGGGTTCGTCAGGCAGGTGATCGGCTGGCGGGAGTTCATGCGCCACGTGTATCGCGAGGCGATGCCGGAGCTCGCGGACGCGAATCAGTTGGACCAACAGCGGGAGCTCCCCCCGGCCTACTGGGACGGCGAGACGGACATGCGGTGTCTCTCGGAGGCGGTCGGCCACGTCCGCGAGCACGGGTACGCCCACCACATCGAGCGGCTGATGGTGCTGTCGAACTTCGCGCTCGTGTACGGCGCCGACCCCGCCGAACTGAACGAGTGGTTCCACCTCGGCTTCGTCGACGCCTACCACTGGGTGACGACGCCGAACGTCGTCGCGATGGGGTCGTTCGGGACGGACGTGCTCTCCTCGAAGCCGTACGCCTCCTCGGGGAGCTACGTCAACCGGATGAGCGACCACTGCGCGGACTGCCCGTACGCCGTCTCGCGAACCACGGGCGAGGGCGCCTGCCCGTTCAACGCGCTCTACTGGGACTTCCTGAAGGAAAACGAGGAGACGCTGCGGGGTACCGGGCGGATGGGACTGATGTACTCGCACGTCGACGACAAGGACGACGCGGAGTGGGCGGCGATCCGCGATCGCGCGGACCGGGTACGCGAGCTGGCGGCCGAGGGGGAGTTGTAAGAGTCCAGAACTGCGGGCCTACTCGCCGCTCGCGAGCCGGCGCAGCCGCGGGAGCGCCTGCTCGTAGCCGAGCCCGACGAGCCCGACGTACAGCGCGAGCAGCCCCATGCCGACGGCCCAGGCGCCGAGGACGAGCTCGCCGCCGGAGACGGCGGAGAGCCCGAACCGTTCGAGGACGACGCCGACCGCGGCGGCCGCGCCGGCACCGAGGGTGACGGCGAGGAGTTCGACGAGTTCGACCGCGACGGCAGGTACTTCGACCATACCCGAGGGGAACGGTCGGCGGTTATGACTCTTTCGGGAGCGCCGTGAACGCCGAGCGGGCGTCGACGACGGCCGGAGCGCTCGGGTCGCGCTCGCGGGCTACTTCAGCCCGAACGAGCGCATGGCCGTGTCGACGAGCCCCTTCGCGATCAGGGCGAGGCCGGCGATGAGAAGCATTACGGCGCCGGCGATGACGGGATCGCGGACGGCGATGATGCCGACCGCGACGAAGACGACGAAAACCCCGGCGATGCCTTCGAGACCGAGCGTGTCGCGCATGTCGTCGGGTGGTTCTCGGCTGTCCTTAAAAGGGGATGATCTCGCAGCGGAGAGCGGCCCTTTTATTTCCGCGAACGCGTATCACCGCGTACGCATGAGCAACGGAGACGGCGGCGGTCGGAACGACCTCCGGATGCCCGACGACGACGAGGTGTTCGCGGAGGTCGTCGAGATGCTCGGCGCGAACCGCGTCAAGGTGCGCTGTGCGGACGGGAAACAGCGGACCGCGCGCATCCCCGGCCGGATGCAAAAGCGGGTGTGGATCCGCGAAGACGACATCGTCCTCGTCGAGCCGTGGGACTGGCAGGACGAGAAGGCCGACATCTCGTGGCGCTACGAGAAGAGCGAGGCGGAACAGCTCCGCGAGGAAGGCCACTTACAGTGAGTCAGTGAGCGCGGATCGGCAGTTAACACCGCCGGATCCTCAGCCGCTCATTTATAAATAGCTGACTCCAGAACGACGTCGGACGCCTCCAAAGCCCCAGCCGCTCGCTTATACATAACCGATCGTGGATCGGCGGCGAACGCCTCCAAAGCCCCAGCCGCTCGCTTATAC
>NZ_AOJN01000014.1 GCF_000337335.1 Halorubrum distributum JCM 10118
GATCGGCGGCGAACGCCTCCAAAGCCCCAGCCGCTCGCTTATACATAACCGATCGTGGATCGGCGGCGAACGCCTCCAAAGCCCCAGCCGCGAGGCGGGCGCACACTCGCTGTGCTCCTCGGTCGCTCGTTTCACTCGCTCCCTGCGGTGCTTACTTCGTCTGCGCCCGCCTCGCGGCTGCCCCTTCGAGTCCCGCCCCGCACGGCACCGCACAGCACCTCACACCTCCCCAGCCTCGTCGCTGGCGGCTGGCGCCGCCAGCGACTCCCTCGCGCGTGCCGTCTCGCGGCCGCCGGGGGCGGCCGCTCGCAGGCACGCGCCACCGCGTATCGTACCGTGTCGCTGCCGTCGCGCCGCTCTCCCCGTTTTTAAGTCCGAACAGCCCCCAACACGGCTATGCTCCGGCTCGCGATGACCACTGACGCGGAGACGTTCGAGCGCGTCCGCGAGCCGCTCGCGGACCGCGGGATCGAGGTGGGTCACGTTCAAGCGAAAGAGCGGTCGCTCCGGGTTTCCAGCGGTGAAACCGGCGCTTCGCCGGCGGCCGACCCCGAGGAGTTCGACGGCTTCGACGTCGGCCTCGTCTACCCGACCCGCCTGATGGAGGGCGCGGTCGTCGACGAGCGGCTCGGCGTCCCGTGGGTGAACGGGCGCGACGCGGTCGTCGCCTCGCGCAACAAGGCGGGCGTGCTGGCGCGGCTGTCGGCCGCCGGGCTCCCGACGCCGAAGACGACGCTCGTGTCGAACCCCGTCGACGAGTCGGTCGTCGTCGACGCCGTCGAGGAGTTCTCCTACCCCGTCGTCGTGAAGCCGAACTCCGCGACCCGCGGCGTCGGCGTCGCGACCGCGACCGACATCGACTCACTTTTGGGCGTCGTCGACTACCTGAACCTGATCCACGACTACCGCGCCACCGGCGACAAGTCGTTCCTGATCCAGGAGTTCCTCCCGGACGCGCGCGACTACCGCGCGATGGTCGTCGACGGCGCGTCCGCGGGGGCGGTGGAGCGCGTCCTCGACGACGACGCGCTCGCGGCCGGCCGATGGAAGCACAACGTCCACCGCGGCGCGACGGCCGAGGGGGTCGACCTCGACCCCGCGGCGCGCGACCTCGCCGAACGCGCGGCCGAGACGCTCGGGATCGACTACCTCGGCGTCGACCTGCTCGCGACCGACGACCGGCTCGTCGTCAACGAGACGAACGCGCGCCCGACCGTCGACGCCGCGACGAAGTACGCTGACGACTTCTACGACCGGTTCGCGGCGCTGATCCGACGGACGGCAAAAACGGAATAAAACCCGACGACCGCCTCAGACGAGGTCGATCGACGCGCTGTCGTCGTCGCGGTCGAACGAGACCTCGAGGACGCCGTTGTTGAACGTCGCGTCCGCGGAGTGCTCGTCGACGGGCGCGGGGAGCTCGACCGTCTCGTCGTACTCGCGCCGGTCGGAGACGGCCGAGATGGTGAGCGCGTCGCCGTCGCAGCGCAGCGAGAGGTCGTCCTTCGAGACGGCGGGGAGGTCGGCGACGAGACGCACCGACTCCTCGGTGGTGTACGCGTCGACGTGGGTGTCGGAGCCGAACCCCGCGTCGTCGGCCGACGGGGCGTCGCCGCTGGCCATCTCGTTCATCATCCGCTCGATCTCCTCGAAGAAGTCTCCGAACGGATCGTCGCGGTCGTCTCTGTCCATACCTCTCGTGAAGTCGGTGACCCCGATAAGCCTTCTGTCGGTCGCCGTTTCGGCCGCTATCCGCTCCGCGCCGAGGCGGCGACGAGCGGGCAACGAGCGGTGGCGAGCGACGCGAGCCGACCGAGACCGACGACGATCGCCGACACCGACCGTAACAAATTCGAACGATTATGACGGTCTCGACGTGACTGGGCCGGATTTAAGTAGTTGCGGCTCGCTTTTTTCGAACATGAGTAAATCGTATCTGGCTGCCGGTGACGACGTGAGCGACGACGAGGTCGTGCGGGTGGGGCTCAACGGCTTCGGTCGCATCGGGCGCAACGTGTTCCGAGCGGTGCTTGAGAACCCCCGGATCGAGCTCGTCGGGATCAACGACGTGATGGACTTCGACGACATGGGGTACCTCGCGAAGTACGACACCGTCATGGGTCGGCTCGACGGCGTCGAGCGCGACGGCGACGAGCTGACGATCGGCGGCACGTCGGTCCCGCTGTTCAACGTCCAGGACCCCGCCGACCTCCCCTGGGACGAGCTCGACGTCGACGTCGCCTTGGAGTGTACGGGCATCTTCCGCACCCGCGACGACGCCAGCGCGCACCTCGACGGCGGCGCCGACACCGTGGTCATCTCGGCGCCCCCGAAGGGCGACAAGCCGGTCAAACAGCTCGTCTACGGCGTCAACCACGACGAGTACGAGGGCGACGACGTGGTCTCGAACGCCTCCTGTACCACGAACTCCATCACCCCGGTCGCGAAGGTGCTCGACGCGGAGTTCGGGATCGACGCCGGCACCCTCACCACCGTCCACGCCTACACCGGCTCCCAGGGCCTCATCGACGGCCCGATGAGCAAGCGCCGCCGCGGCCGCGCGGCCGCCGAGAACATCGTCCCCACCTCGACCGGCGCCGCGGGCGCCGCCCAGGAGGTCCTCCCGCAGCTCGAGGGGAAGATCGACGGGATGGCGATGCGCGTCCCGGTCCCGACCGGCTCGATCACCGAGTTCGTCGTCAGCCTCGACGAGGACGTCACCGCGGAGGAGGTCAACGCCGCCTTCCGCGACGCCGCCGACTCCGGCCCGCTCGCGGGCGTCCTCGGCTACACCGACGACGAGGTCGTCTCCTCGGACATCGTCGGCCTCCCCTTCTCCAGCTACGTCGACCTCCAGTCGACGAACGTCATCGCCGGCGGGAAGCTGGTAAAGATCCTCACCTGGTACGACAACGAGTACGGCTTCTCGAACCGGATGCTCGACATGGCCGCGTACGTTCACGACGAGGCCTGAACGTCCGATCGCGGCTGACAAGCGAAGCCCGACACCCGGGCGGCAACGTTCCCCCGGAGCGCCACTGCTTAACTATCTCATCGACGACCACTCACCCATGCCCGCCTTCGACACCATCGACGACCTCCCGACCGACTCGCGCGTCCTCGTCCGACTGGACCTCAACTCCCCCATCGAGGACGGCGACCCGCAGGACAACCGCCGCTTCGAGCGCCACGCCGAGACCGTCCGCGAGCTGGCCGACGCCGGCCACCGCGTCGTGCTCATGGCCCATCAGGGCCGCCCCGGCCGCGACGACTTCACGTCGCTCGCCGGTCACGCCGAGATCCTCGCCGACCGCGTCGGCCGCGATGTCGGCTTCGTGGCCGACACGTACGGGGACGAGGCGCTGGCGGCGATCGACGCGCTCGCAGCGGGCGAAATCCTCATCTTGGAGAACACCCGGATGTGCGAGGACGAACTGCCCGAGGCGTCGCCCGAGGAGAAGGCCGAGACGGAGTTCGTCCGGACGCTCGCGCCGCGCTTCGACGCGTACGTCAACGACGCGTACTCGGCGGCCCACCGGAAGCACACCTCGCTGGTCGGCTTCC
>NZ_AOJN01000015.1 GCF_000337335.1 Halorubrum distributum JCM 10118
AGAGATGTGTATAAGAGACAGCTCCTCGGCGGCGTCGCGGGCGAACTGTTCTTACGCGCCGCGGGTCACCCGGTCGGCCACGACGTGGGTGAGATGGATCTGTTCGACGAGCAGTGGGAGGCGAACCGCGAGCTGATCGAGTCGGTCCTCGACGAGCGCGGCGACGAGATCCGCCTCGCGAGCGACCTCGCGTACGAGGGCGCCGACGGCGAGCGCGCCGAGGTCGCGGTCGACGACATCGAGGAGAAGGAGACCGGGTACCTCGACGTGGGCGCCGCGACGGTCGACGACTACGAGCCGGCGATCCGCGAGTCCGACGCGGTGTTCGTGAAGGGCGCGCTCGGCGTCTTCGAGGACGAGCGGTTCGCCGACGGCACCGTCGGCGTCCTCGAAGCCATCGCGGAGACGGACTGCTTCTCGGTCGTCGGCGGCGGCGACACCTCCCGGGCCATCGAGATGTACGGCCTCAGCGAGGAGGAGTTCTCGCACGTCTCCATCGCGGGCGGGGCGTACATCCGCGCGCTGACGGGCGAGCCGCTCCCGGCGGTGGAGGTCCTGGAGGCGGCGGCGGAACGGCAGTAGAAGGGCGGAACCGGTCTCCGAGCGGGGCTGGGCGTTCGAGCCGGGCGACCGGTCGAGTTACTCTTCGACGTCGAGGTCGAACTGCTCGTTCTCCGTGACCGCGTTGAGGACGACGCTCGTGTTCGACTCGCGGATGTCCGCGTCCGTGAGGATCGACTTGATCTGGTCGTTCATCCCGTCCGTGTCGGTGAACTTCCCGATGGCGATCACGTCGTAGTCGCCGGTGACCTCGTAGACGCTCACCATCTGTTTCTCCTGGCGCAGCTTCTCGGTGACGTCCGGCAGCGCGCTCCCCTCGACCTTAAGCTGGAGCACGGCCGTCACGTCGTACCCGAGCTTGTCGTAGTCGACGACGGGGGTGTACCCCCGGATCACGCCCTCCTCTTCGAGGTCGCGGAGGTGGTTCGAAACGGTCGTCACCGAGACGTCCAGTTCGTCCCCGAGGCTCCGGAGGCTCGCGCGTCCGTTGCTGAGAAGGGAGTTGATGAGCTTCGCGTCGAGGTTTTCGTACGTCATCACACCGATACACGCTTTCGGGGGTTTAGAATTTTACGAACGTCCAGCAGTTTTGCCTGTCCGGCGGTTCATGCGCCAAGCGATAAGGCCTTTATACTGGCACATAACTAACGAAGCGTCCAGAACATGACGGACGAACACGCGAAACCGGACGGCGGCCTCACGGCCGAGGAACAGGCGGTACTCGACGAGATCGAGGAACAGAACATCGATTTCCTGCGGCTCCAGTTCACCGACATCCTCGGCGTCGTGAAGAACGTCTCCGTCCCCGCTCATCAGGCGGAGAAGGCGTTCACCGAGGGGATCTACTTCGACGGCTCCTCCATCGAGGGGTTCGTGCGCATCCAGGAGTCGGACATGCGGCTCGTCCCCGACCCCGACACGTTCGCGGTGCTCCCGTGGCGCAGCGACGGTGACGGCGACAGCGGCGCCGCGCGGCTCATCTGTGACATCGTCGACACCGACGGCGAACCGTTCGCCGGCGGCCCGCGTCAGGTCCTCAAGAGCGTCCTCGCGGAGGCCGAGGAGATGGGCTACTCCGTCTCCATCGGGCCGGAGCCGGAGTTCTTCCTGTTCGAGAAGGACGACGACGGCAACGCGACGACGATCCCGCACGACAACGGCGGCTACTTCGATCTGGCGCCGAAGGACCTCGCGTCCGACGTGCGCAAGGAGATCATCTTCACCCTCGAGGCGATGGGCTTCGAGATCGAGGCCTCGCACCACGAGGTCGCCGAGGGCCAACACGAGATCAACTTCAAGTACGACGACGCGCTCACGACCGCGGACAACATCGCGACGTTCCGCGCCGTCGTCCGCGCGGTCGCCGAGCAGCACGACCTCCACGCGACGTTCATGCCCAAGCCGATCGCCGACATCAACGGCTCGGGGATGCACAGCCACATCTCGCTGTTCGACGAGGACGGCAACGCCTTCGCCGACGACGACGACGAGTTCAACCTGAGCGAGACGGCCTACCAGTTCATGGGCGGCATCTTGGAGCACGCGAAGGCGTTCACGGCCGTCACCAACCCGACCGTGAACTCCTACAAGCGCCTGGTGCCCGGCTACGAGGCGCCCATCTACGTCGCGTGGTCCGACACGAACCGCTCGGCGCTCGTCCGCGTCCCGGACGCCGCGGGCGTGTCCGCGCGCTTCGAGGTCCGCAGCCCCGACCCGTCCTGTAACCCCTACCTCGGACTGGCGTCGCTCATCGCCGCCGGCCTCGACGGGATCAAGACCGGCGCCGACCCCGGCGACCCGGTCCGCGAGGACATCTACGAGTTCGACGACGAGAAGCGCGAGGAGTACGGCATCGAGACGCTCCCGCCGAACCTCGGCGCCGCCGTCGAGGAGCTGGAGGAAGACGAGGTGCTTCAGGAGGCGCTCGGCCCCCACACCTCCGAGAAGTTCGCCGAGGCGAAGTCCCAGGAGTTCAGCGAGTACCTCACCCAGGTGTCGCAGTGGGAGGAGGACCGCTACTTGGAGACCTTCTGAGGCGACGGCGCGGCCCGACGTTTCGATTTCTTTCGGACTCTTTCGGCCTTCTCGCTCCGTCCGGTTTCGCTTCGTCGCACGTTTTTCGAGTGGGAGTGGTTCGTCCCTCGGCGAGCGCGTGAACCCGACGAGCGATCGATTGCGAAAGTGAGTATCACAGATCGGTAGCAGCGATTCGGTATTGAAGTAGTCGCCAGCTGCGCCGACGATCGTTTATAACGGAGAGTGCGGTCGGCGCGTGCCTGCGAGCGGCCGCCATCGGCGGCCGCGAGGAGCACGCGCGAGGGAGTCAGCCGGCCGGAGCGAGGCGGAGGCCGGCTGACGAGGCTGGGGAGGTGTGAGGTACGGATGCTGTGCGGTGCGGGGAGAACTCAAAGGGGCAGCCGTCGAGGGCGGGGTAGGCGACGTAAGCACCGGAATGAGGGAGCGAAGCGACCGAGTGAGGAGCGCAGCGAGCGTACCCCTCCCTCGACGGCTGGGGCTTTGGAGGCACTCGCCGCAGCAGCGTCAGTCATTTATAAATAGTCGACAGCAACACCTCAATTCTCTTTATAAACTGCCTCACTCACGACGTACTACACCTACTCCCGGTATCGATCGCGTTCGTCCGAACCGCAAAAAAACCGCGTCGTCAAGCGCTCGTTACCGCCGGTTCGTCCCGTTTAACACTCCGACCAGCCGCACGACTCGCACGTCTTGCAGCCCTCGGAGTAGTAGAGGTTCATGCCGCCGCACTCGGGGCACTCGGGCGACTCGCCCGCCGCGATGAGCTCCTGGGTCGAGTCGTCGGCGCCGGCCGCGTCGTCGGCCGCCGTCGGCTCGGAACCGCTCGGAGCCTCGGTCGCCGCGCCGGCGTCGACCGCGCCCCCGTCGGTCTGGCTCGGGGGACTCGGCGACTCGTCCGCGACGCTCCCCTCGACGTCGTCGAGGCTCTGCTGTTGGGGGATCCCCTTGTCCACGTCGTCGTCGAGGTAGCGCCGGAGCGCGGTGCCGATGGCGTCCGGGATCGACTGGATCTGTTCGCCCTTGTCCCACGCGACCTTCGGGCTCCGAGTGCCCTGGAGCTCGTCGACGATCTCCTCGGGGTCGACGCCGGAGCGCAGCGCCGTCGAGATGACCTTCGCGAGCGCCTCCGTGAAGGAGTTGGTGTAGCCGCCGGAGTGGCCGATGTTCGCGAACAGCTCGAACGGCAGCCCCTTGTCGTCCTCGTTGATGGTGACGTACAGCTTGCCGTAGCCCGTCTCGACGCGCTGGGTGACGCCGTTCAGGGAGTCGGGGCGCGGGCTCCGCTCGCTGTAGTCGATCCGCGGCTGCTCCGTCGCTTCGAGCAGGTCCGAGATCTCTGCGTCGATCGCGGCCTGGACGTCCTCGTTGTCGAGGAACGCCTCGATCCCGCCGAAGACCTCGCCGATCTGCTCGACGATCGTCTCGGCCGCTTCGCTCTCGTCGGCGAACTCCGCGTTCTGCGCGCGCGTCGTGAGCACCTGCTTCGAGCGGGTGCCGTCGCGGTAGTAGGTGACGCCCTTCCCGCCGTTCTCGTAGATGTACTCGAAGACCTCCTTGGCGTCGCCCAGCGTGGAGTCGTTGGGCGCGTTCACGGTCTTCGAGATGGCGGAGTCGACGCCCTTCTGGCAGGCGACCTGGACGCCCGCGTGGTCCTTCGCGGAGAGGTCGCCGGTGACGACGAACAGCTCGCCGATCGCGTTCGGCACGGTGTCGAGCCCCTCGACGCCGTCGAACTCGTTTTCGGCCATCTGTTCCTGCGCCTCCCGCTTGACGGCCTCGACGTCGACGTCGTTGGCCTCCAGCGTGCGCAGGAAGTAGTCGTCGAACTCGACGAGCATCTCGTCGCCCTGGACGTCGTCGGAGACGTTCTTGTAGTAGGCGACGTTGTAGATGGGCTCACAGCCGCCGGTCGTGTTGCCGATCATCGACGTCGTACCCGTGGGGGCGATCGTCGTCGTGTTGTGGTTGCGGATCGGGAAGCCGTCTTCCCACTCGTCGGCGTCGAGCCCGGTGTAGTGCTCGAACCAGTCGCGGTGCTCGGTCGGGTTCGCGTACTTCGAGTCCTCCCAGTCGTTGAAGGTGCCGCGCTCCTCGGCGAGCTCGTGGGAGGCGAGCTTCGACTCGTGGTTGATGTGGGTCATCAGCTGCCGGGCGATCTCGTTGCCCGACTCGGAGCCGTAGCGGACGCCGAGCTGGACGTACAGCTGCGCGAGCCCCATGATTCCGAGCCCGATCTTCCGCATGTCCCGGACCTTCTCTTCGATCTCCGGGACCGGGAAGTCGGACATCGTGACGACGTTCTCGAGGAAGCGGGTGCCGTACGCGATCCGCTCTTCGAACTCCTCGAAGTCGATCGCCTCTTCCAGGAACGCCTCGACCGCGGCCGCCTCGGAGTCGTACTCGTCGGCGTGCTCGTCGGACCAGACGCGCCAGTCCGGCGCGTCCAGATCCGCCAGCGTCGAGAGGTTGATGTGGCCGAGGTTACAGGCCTCGTACTCCTCGAGGGGCTGCTCGCCGCAGGGGTTCGTCGCGAGGATCCGGTGTTCGGGGTGCTCCTCGACGTCGAAGGAGTGCTCCTTGTTGATCCGCTCGAGGTAGACGACGCCCGGCTCGCCGTTCTCGTGGGCGCCCTCGATCATGTGGTCCCAGATCTCGGCCGCGGGGACGGAGAGCTCCTCGCCGACCTCGACGTGCTCGCCGAGGCCGAACATGTCGTACAGCTCCTTCGTCTCCGGAGTGGCAATGTGGGGCTCCTCCGTGCGCGGGTTGGTGAAGGTGAACTCCTCGTCGTTCTCCAGCGCCGCCATGAAGTCGTCCGTGACGCCGACGCTGATGTTGAAGTTCGAGAGGTGTCCCTCGACCGCGTTCCGGAGGTGCTCGGGCACCTTCCCGTCCTCGTCGATGAGCTCGCGGGCCTCCTCCAGCGCGTCCGCGAAGGAGTTGTGCGTGAAGTCGTCGGGGTCGTTCAGTCGCAGCGAGTGGGCCAGGGAGACGTCCTTGTTCTTCGCGTGGATGAACTGGATGACGTCCGGGTGCGAGATCCGCATGACGCCCATCTGGGCGCCGCGGCGCGCGCCGCCCTGCGCGATCGTCTCGCACATCTGGTCGAACGTCCGCATGAACGTGATCGGGCCGGAGGCGATGCCGCCGGTGGAGCCGACCGCGTCGCCGTACGGGCGGAGCTTCCAGAACGCGTACCCCATGCCGCCGCCGGACTGGAACACTTCGGCCGCCTCCTTGGCGGTCTGGTGGATGTCGGTGATGTCGTCGCCCGGCGAGTCGACGAAGCAGGCGGAGAGCTGCTGGAGCTCGTCGCCCGCGTTCATCAGGGTGGGGGAGTTCGGCATGAAGGATAGCGACTCCATCCCGTTACGGAACCGGTCCGCGGTCGCCTCGACGTGGTCGCGCACGCTCTCGGGGAGCTCGGGGACGACCGTCTCGTACGAGAACTTGTTGACGTTGTGGGCGGTGAGCGTCGTCTCCGTGTCGTCCGTCGCGGTCGTGCCCGCGCCGAAGACCTCCTCGGCGAGCTCGTCGCGCCGCGGGTGGTCGGGCTTCAGCTGGTCGGGCGTGACGGTGACCTCGACGCCCTGCTTTTCGGCCTCGAAGACCGCCTCCGCGAGCGCGACGTTGCGCGCGACGCGGTCGAACAGCTCCTCCTGATCTTCGATCGGCTCGCCGTCCGCGTTCTTCCGGAGGTAGCGCGCGGGCAGGATGTTCCCGTAGGCGTTGCCCGTGAGGCGCTCCTCCATGGTGTCGCCCGTGGTTCGTTTGATCGGCAGTTCGACTCCGTCGGCGGAGACGCCGTCGCTGCTCATTCGGCGGCCACCCCGCTGGCTTGGCGTGGGATATGGATCATCTGTAGTGTTGGTGTACTGGCGAGGCGGGCCCTTGTAGGTTCGGATGTTCGGACCCGCCCGGCATCTACATGTCCGATTCGGTATGTAACGTCGGTCCGGGGCGTCTGACGCTGAATCCGGTACGTCGGTACGAAAGGGACTCCGGACACATAAGCGTAGGTAGACCGGAGTGAAACTGAACCTCAACCGAACAAAACGGGAAACCGAAGCGGTCTCCCACCGGAACAGAAGGGGGGTCGCTCGGCGGTCGCTCCGGCGGCGGCGCCGGGTGCTGGCGTCCCTGTGGTGCGCGTTCGGACGAGCGCGCGTCCGAATGCGGCGCCGGTTTGCCACACACCTATCAGAATTCGTACCCGGAGCGTCCCTCGTCCCACAAGCTTATGCCCGGCGTCGCCGTGAGGCCGGACATGACCGGATCATCGCTCGCGCTCGCGGGACTCGTCGCGCCGGCACAGGCCGCGCTGCTCGGCAGTCAGGTCGGGCAGCTGCTGGTCGCCCTCGTCGCCGTCGCGCTGATCATCGTCGTCGGCAAGTTCGTGCTGAAGCTCGCGTGGCGGCTCGTCACGATCGGCATCGTCGTCGTCGCGGCGTTCTACCTGCTGTCGACGCTCGGCGTCGTATAAAAACCGCCGCGGGCGAGCACCGAAACGGGCGGCCGACTTACTGGAACGCGGCGCCCGGCTCGGCCTCGGTGCGGTCGACCTCCGACCGCCTGAACTGCTTTTCGATCTCCTCGTAGCGCTCGCGCGTCTCGGGGGTGACGCTGGGGTTGACCTCGCTTAACGCCTCCTCGAAGTGCTGCATCGTCACGCGGACGTTGCCGACGGACTCGCCGACCTCCTCGCGCGTGACGCTGCCGATGAACTCCCGGGAGGCGTTCATCGACGCCTCGCGGGCGACCGCCTCGATGTCGGCGCCCACGTAGCCCTCGGTCTTCCGGGCGAGGGCGTCGAGGTCGACGTCGTCCGCCAGCGGCTTGTTCCGCGTGTGGACCTCGAAGATCCGGCGGCGCGCCGTCTCGTCCGGGACGGGCACGTGGACGTGCCGGTCCAGGCGGCCGGGCCGGAGCAGCGCCGAGTCGATGAGGTCCGGGCGGTTCGTCGTCGCGATGACGACCACGTCCTCCAGCGATTCGAGCCCGTCGAGCTCCGTCAGCAGCTGGGAGACGACGCGCTCGCCGACGCCGGAGTCGCCGGAGTTCTTCCCGCGCTCGGTCGCGATCGAGTCGATCTCGTCGAAGAACACGATCGTCGGCGCGTTCTCGCGGGCCTTGCTGAACACCTCGCGGACGCCCTTCTCGGACTCGCCCACGTACTTGTTCAGCAGCTCCGGCCCCTTGATCGAGATGAAGTTCGACTCGCTCTCGTTGGCGACGGCCTTCGCGAGCAGGGTCTTCCCCGTGCCCGGCGGGCCGTACATCAGGACGCCCTTCGCGGCCTGCATGTCGAGCTCCTCGAACACCTCGGGGTACTCCAGCGGCCACTGGATCGTCTCGCGGAGCCGCTCCTTAGTTCCCTCGAGGCCGCCCACGTCGTCCCAGGTGACGTCGGGGACCTCGACGAACACCTCACGGAGCGCGGAGGGTTCGATCCCCTTTATCGCCTCTTTGAAGTCCGACTCGGTCACCTGGATGCTGTTCAGCACGTCGGCGTCGATCTCGTCGCTCTCGAGGTCGATCTCCGGGCGGATGCGCCGCAGCGCGTGCATCGCGGACTCCTTCGCGAGCGACTCGAGGTCGGCCCCGACGAAGCCGTGGGTGTTCTCGGCGTACTCGTCGAGGTCGATGTCGTCGGTCAGCGGCATGTTCCGCGTGTGGACCTGAAGGATCTCCTTCCGGCCGTCGCGGTCGGGGACGCCGACCTCGATCTCGCGGTCGAAGCGGCCGCCCCGTCGGAGCGCCTGGTCGATGGCGTCGACGCGGTTCGTCGCCCCGATGACGACGACCTCGCCGCGCTCCTCGAGCCCGTCCATCAGCGAGAGGAGCTGGGCCACGACGCGGCGTTCGACGTCGCCGCCGGCCTCCTCGCGCTTGGGCGCGATGGAGTCCAGCTCGTCCATGAAGATGATCGACGGCGACTCCTCGGACGCCTCCTCGAACACCTCGCGGAGCTGCTCTTCGCTCTCTCCGTAGTACTTCGACATGATCTCCGGGCCGGAGATCGTGTGGAAGTTCGCGTCGATCTCGTTGGCGACCGCCTTCGCGATCAGCGTCTTCCCCGTGCCCGGCGGGCCGTGGAGCAGGACGCCCTTCGGCGGGTCGATGCCGAGGCGCTTGAACAGCTCCGGGTGTCGCATCGGCAGCTCGATCATCTCGCGGACCTGCTCGAGCTCGTCGTCGAGCCCGCCGATGTCCTCGTAGGTGACGTCCGGCCCCTCGCCGGTGCCGCCCGCGGCCTCGCCGCGGTCGGCGAGCTCCTCGGCGGAGATCTCGGAGATGCTGATCTCCGTCTCGTCGGTGATGACGACCGTGCCGCCCGGGCTCGTCTCGGCGATCTTCATCGGGACCGCCTGGGACTGACCGCCCATCAGCCCGAAGCCGAGGGAGGTCCGGATCGTCTGTCCCTCGGTCACCGGCTGACCGGAGAGCTTGTCGCGGATGAACGGGGCGATCTGGCCCCGCACCCGTAGCTGGCTCGGGAAGGCGATCGTCACCGCGTCCGCGCGGGAGACGTCGACGTCCTCGACGGTCACGCGGTCGTCGATCCCGACGTCGGCCTCCTGGCGGAGGCGGCCGTCGATGCGGATCACGCCGGTCCCGTCGTCCTCGGGGTAGCCGGGCCAGACGCGGGCGATCGCCGCCCCGTCGGCGCTCTCGACGCGGACGATGTCCCCGCCGGAGAGCCCGAGCTCGTCGGCGGCGACGCGGTCGATCGCCGCGAGGCGGCGACCGGCGTCCTTCTGTTTCAGCGGCTTGACGGTGAGCTTCATCGCTCGCCCTCCACGGTGAGCACGCCGTTGTTCACGGCCGCGTCGGCGGCCGTTCCGGGCAGCTCGAACTCCGATTCGACCGGCCCGTCCGGTCCCTCCACGACGACGATCGCCGTCTCGCCGACGGTGTCGACGGTGACGGTCTCGTCGTCGACGCCGAGATCGGCGGCGACGGTCCAGCCGTCGTCGTACTCGTACCGACGCAGCAGCGCGCCGTCGCCGGTCGATCGGGTCTGTATGTGATTCATCCTAACTACGAGTTAGTCGCGTAGATATATAAACTTAACGCACAAAATCGCATGACGTGAGTGTTTCTCTATTCTATCGGTAGTGTAGCGGTTCGGGTCGTTCGTCCCCGATCGGTCGCCGTCCGGCGGTCGCGCCGCGTCGCGTCTCTCGGTTCGGATCGCGCGGCGTCGATCGCGGTCCGATCTCCTCCGGCGTTTATACCGCTCGGCGCCGAACCGCCGGCCATGGAACGGGTCACCCACGACGGCCGGGCGACGGCGTACCGCCGCTTCGACCGCGGCGGCGACGGACCGACGGTCTGTTTCGTCCACGGCAGCGGCGGCACGAAGGACGTCTGGAAGTCGCAGGCGCGCATCGCCGACCGGTTCCCCAGCGTCGCCGTCGACCTCTCGGGGCACGGCGACAGCGACGACGTCGGGACCCCCGCGGGACGCGAGACGCTCGACGCGTACGCCGACGACGTCGTCGCGGTCGCGGAGGCGACGGACGCGACCGTCCTCTGCGGGAACTCGCTCGGCGGCGCGGTCGCGCTGTGGATCGCCTTCGAGCGCGACCTCGCGCTCGACGGACTCGTCCTCGCGGGCACGGGTGCGAAGCTCGCGGTGGCCGAGCCCCTCCGCGACGCGCTCGCCGACGACTTCGACCGGGCGGTCTCGCTGCTCCACGAGCCGAACCGGCTGTTCCACGACGCGCCCGTCGAGTACGTCGAGCTCTCCGAGGCGGCGATGCGCGCGTGCGGGCGAGCGGTCACCGAACGGGACTTCCTGACGTGCCACCGCTTCGACGTCCGGGACCGCCTCGGCGCGGTCGACGCCCCGGCGCTCGCGCTCGTCGGCGCGCACGACGGGCTCACCCCGCCGGCGTACCACGAGTACCTCGCCGAGGAGATCCCGGACGGGGAGTGGTCCGAAATCCCGGACGCCGCCCACCTCGCGATGCTCGAACGGCCGGCCGCGTTCAACGAGGCAATCTCGGCGTTCCTCGGCGACCTGTAGGACACCCCGGCGGCTGTCCCGACCGCCGCGCTCGCGCAGGTACCCTTTTAGGTCGCTCGCGCGTCGCGGGGGAACATGGTCGACAGCGACGAACCGGACGCGGACACGGGTCGCGCGGACGGCGCGGCGGAGCGGGCCGCCGCGGCGAACGCGCCCGGCGACCCCGACATCGACGACCTGCTCGCGAAGCTCGACGCCCTGAGCGACACCGTCGACGAGGGACACGAGCGCGAGAAGGTCAGACAGACGATCTCGCTCGTCGAGCGGATGCCCGGGACCGGTGCGCTCGCCGAGCGGATCACCAAGTACACCTCCCGGGACCTGGCAGAGTCGTTCGTCGGGGCGGTGCTGTTCGCGCTCCCGCTGCTCGTCGAGGGGGGCGTATTCGAGATCGCGGCCTGGTTCGCGGCGACGACCGTCTCCGGCGTCCCGGTCCTCCTGATCGGCCACGTCGGGTTCATCTTCCTCGCGACGGCCGGGCTCCTCTACTTCGCCGACTTCCGGCAGATCGCGATCAGACACCCGATCTTCGGCGTCATCCCCCGCCGGTACGCCGGCGTCCTCCTCGTCTCGCTGACCACGTCGGCGACGATGCTGCTGTTCTGGGGCCGGCTCCACGAGGGCGACCCCACCGCGGTCGAACGGGCCGGTCGGATCGCGGTCGTCTGGGCCGCGGCCGCGTTCGGCGCGGGGCTGGGCGACATCCTCCCGGGCGAGTCGCAGGGCGAGGACCTCGGGAAGTTCGACCTCGACATCGGCGACGACTGAGCCGAGGCCGGCGACCGCGCCGACTCGACGCCCGCCCGCGACCGCGACCGGCAAGCCGACTCGACGCCCGCCTCGGATCCCGCGGTCGAACCCCGTTTTTCCACAGCTTTTTCGCTGCGGCGACCCTATCTCCCTCTATGTCAGCGCTACGCGACGCGCTCCGGGACCTCCCGGACGCGGTGTTTGCGGACTTACTCGAGTCGGACGAGGGGTACGTCCTCGTCGTCGACCTCCCGGGCGCGACCGCCGAGACCACCGAGGTGCTCGTCGAAGACGGGCGCATCGACATCGAGGGGCGCCGTGAGAAGGCGGTCCCCGAAGGGTTCGAGTACGTCCGCGAGGACCGTCCGCTGTTCCTCGACGCGGAGCTCCCCCTCCCGAGCGACGCCGACGGCGCGGGCGCGGACGCCGAGATAGACCGCGGCGTCCTCGAGATCTCGCTGCCGAAGCGGGAGCGCGAGGTCTCCCGGACCATCCCCGTCGACGACGCGGACGACGAGGGCGACGCCTGACGGGTGGTCACGCTGGTCAACCTTCGCGCCTACTGGCGGTTCGTCGTCGTCCTGCGGCAGTTCTCGCCGCTCATCGTCGCGTACTGGCGTGACAGCCGGCGCTACTTCCTGTTCGGGGGGAGCCGCGAGGTCGACGCCGAGACGCAGCGCGAGCGCGCAGCGGTGCTGCTCGACATCCTGCTCACGCTCGGCCCGACGTTCATCAAGCTCGGGCAGATCCTCTCGACGCGGCCGGACATCCTCCCGCCGGCGTACATCGAGGTGCTGGAGGGCCTCCAAGACGACGTGCCGCCCGCGCCCTGGGAGGAGTCGAAGGTCGTCCTCGAAGACGAGTTCGGCCCGGTCGACGAGACGTTCGACGACTTCGACCGCGACCCGATAAGCGGCGCGAGCCTCGGGCAGGTGTACACCGCGGAGTACGAGGGGACCCCGGTCGCGGTGAAGGTGCGCCGCCCGGGGATCGAGTCGCTCGTCGAGGCCGACCTCCGGACGATCCGCTGGTCGATCCCCCTCGTCAAGCGGTTCACCGGCGCCGGGCGGGCGTTCTCCCTCGAGAACCTCGCCGACGAGTTCGCGAAGACGATCCGCGAGGAGATGGACTACGAGCGCGAGCGGACGATGCTCGAAGAGATCCGCGGCAACTTCGCCGACGAGGACCGGATCCGGATCCCGGAGACGTACGAGGCGGTCTCCGGACCGCGCGTGCTCACGATGGAGTACGTCCCGGGCACGAAGATCAGCGACATCGACGCGCTCGACGAGGCGGGCCACGACAGAACGCAGATCGCGGAGACGCTCCAGGAGGTGTACCTCCAGATGATCATCGAGGACGGCGTGTTCCACGCCGACCCCCACCCGGGGAACCTCGCGGTCGCGGACGACGGCGCCGTGATCTTCTACGACTTCGGGATGGCGGGCCGGGTCGACCCGTTCGTCCAGGAGAAGATCGTCGAGTTCTACGTCGCGGTCGCGCGGCAGGACATCGACGCCATCCTCGACACGCTGATCTCGATGGGGACGCTCTCGCCGGAGGCCGACCGCGAGGTGATGGGCAACGTGATGGAGCTGGCCATCGCCGACGCCAGCGGCGAGGACATCGAGCAGTACCAGGTGAACCAGATCATCGAGCAGGTGGAGTCGACCATCTACGAGTTCCCGCTGCGGCTCCCGCCGAACCTCGCCTTGGTCCTCCGCGTCGCCACCGTCGTCGAGGGGGTCTGCGTCACCTTGGACCCCGAGTTCGACTTCATCTCGACGGCGACCGACTACCTCCGCGAGGAGGGGTACTACGAGCAGACCGCTCGGGACCTCGCCGAGGACGCCGGCCGGCAGGTGCAAAAGACCACCGAGGCGCTCTTTACCGTCCCGCCGAAGGCCGACGAGTTCCTCGACCGCGCCAACCGCGACGACCTCACCGTCAACGTCGTGTTGGAGGACGACACCAAGGTCTTAGAGAAGCTGGCGATGCGGATCGCCTACTCGGTGCTGCTCGCCGTCGGCGTCCTCTCGGCGACGATCCTCTACTCGTTCGCGGAGAACTGGCGGCTCGCGCTCGTCGTCCTCGCGTTGGCCGCGCCGCTCGCGATCGCCTTGTACCGGTCGTTCCGGAAGAAGCGCGGGCTCCGGACCACGCCCCAGTTCACCAGGCAGGGAATGAAGAACCGGCGCGACGACTGACTCGCGGCGTCACGCGCCGACGACTTGGATCGGCACGAGGAGGAAACAGAGCGCGCCGACGGCGAACGTGGCGAGGCCGACCGCGAGCCGCGGGAGTCCCACCCCTTCCTCGTCGGTCGGGTCGGCCGGGCCGTTGAACGCGATCACCGTCGCGAACACGCCCCAGAACGCCCACAGCCCGACGGACTCGTTCAGCCCGAGCCCCCGCCAGAAGTGGAGGTACGCGGCGATCCCGAACAGCGCGCCGGGGACGAGCGCCGCCACCGTCTCCTGTCGCGGCCCGAGCATCGCCCGGACCATGTGGCCGCCGTCGAGCTGGCCGACCGGGAGGAGGTTTAGGAGGGTGAAGAACATCCCGACCCAGCCGCCGATCACGACCGGATGGGCGGTGAGCCGCGGGTCGCCGTAGCTCGTCGGCTGGCCGAGCGCGCCGGCGATGAGGTCCAACAGCGGCGGGTTGTTGAACCGGATCACCGAGCTCGACGAGCTCGCGAGCTCTGCCGGCACCTGAATCGGGTCGAGCGAGAGGCCGATGGCGGTCACGACGACGGTCGCGACCAACCCCGCGATCGGGCCGGCGGCGCCGATGTCGAAGAGGACCTTCCGCGAGGGCATCCGCCCGCGGATGCGGATCACCGCGCCGAGCGTGCCGAACGGGAAGATGAATGGGATGACGTACGGGAGCGAGACGGGGACGCCGTGGTAGCGCCCGGCGGCGTAGTGGCCGAGCTCGTGGGTCATCAGGACGCCGAGGACGGCGGCGGTGAACGGCCACGCCTGAAGCAGCGAGAGGGGGTTCGACTGGATCTCCGCGAGCGGCACGTAGTACCAGCCGTACGCGCCGACGAACAGCGTCGACAGCACGGTGGCCGCGAACATGGCGAGGTTCACCCAGGGGATCCCGTCGCGGCCGCGGTCGAACGGCGTCGCCACGACGACGTGGCCGTCGTCGACGACCTCCACGTCGACCTCGTAGCCCGCCTCTCGGAAGTGCGGGGTCAGCTTCCGCAGCAGCGTCCGCTCCGGGACGTACGACTCGCCGCGGTATCGCACGCGGCCGTCCTCGCGGCGGACCTCGTCGATCCGGAAGAACGTCCGGAGGGGCTCCGGACGCGGCGCGCCGTCGCCGGCCGCCGCCGCGTCCTCGTGTTCTGGCATCGCCTCGTCGTAACTGGTCGGCGAGTATAAACCCCGCGTCGGCGGGTGAGCGAACCGGAAACGGGGGGACCGGTCGTCCGCTCGGTTCGCGAGGCGGACGCGTGCGCGGTCAGAAAGCGCGAGTCGGGGACCGAACCGCGGGCGTCAGTGCGGTGCTGCGCGTCGGGAGCGGTGCTGCGGGCGTCGGTCGGCGGAGCCGGAGCGTCAGGCGGGCTCGACGCGCCAGGTCGTCGCGCCCGTGTACGACCACTTCTCGACGGTGAGCTCCGTCGCGGAGTCGCGGAGCTTCACCATCAGGGCGCCGATCTCCTTCGGCGAGAGGTCGACGTCCTCGGAGATGAACTTCCCTTTGAAGTACATCTCCCCGTCTTGGGCGCGGTCGAGCAGGTACTGCTTCAGCCGCTCTTCCTTGCTGCGGTCGTCGTTCGCGCTCGCGTTCGTGGAGGGGTTCGCTGTCGCGCTCATGGTACACCTCACGCTTGCCGCCGGAGGGTGTTATAAAGGTAACACCGTTGGGCGACGTTCAGGGGGTTTCAGGGCGTTTCACCGAACTCGACGGGCTAAAACGTGTCTGACGGACTCTTTATAACGGTTCCAAAACGGCGTAGACATTTTATAATCGGATCTGAGGGCTTTTCTGCTGCTGACCACTCGGTAAGCGAGTCACTCGTCTCCCCCGCGTTCGCCCGACAACTACCAGCAAAATGCGCCGCTTGATGCCCTCTCGGAGCGACCGCGCGCCCCTCTCGCGTCCCCCGCGCGGTCGTTCTCGTCGGCCGTCCGGCGCCGCGAGAGTCCACCGACACCGCCTCCGACCGCCGTTCAGTCCCGCCGGTGGACCCAGAACGTCTCCGACTCCGTCGCCTCCTTCTTGAATATCGGCACCTCGTCTTTCAGCCGGTCGATCCCGTCCTCGACCGTCCGGAACGCCTCCCGGCGGTGCCCGGCGAGGACGACGACGAACACGATGTCTTCGCCCGCCTCGATCACGCCCGTGCGGTGGTGCATCCGCACGTCGAAGACGCCGTCACGGTCGGCCAGTTCCTCGGCGATGGCGTCCATCCGCTCCGCCGCGACCCCCTCGTACTTCTCGAACGCGAGGTGCGTCGTCCGGTCGTCGTCCGGGGCGTCGCGGGCGCGCACGCGGCCGGTGAACGTGGCGATCGCGCCCGACCGCTCCGCGTCCGCCGACGCTTCGACGCGCCGCACGAGCGTCTCGCGGGTGATCCACGGCACCGCGTCGTCGAGGTCGGCGACGAGCGCGTCGAGGGCGACCTCCTCGGGGCCGCCCGCGGTCGCGAGGACCGTTCCCGGTACGCTCTCGGGGTCCGGGTCCGGGCCCAAGAGGATCGCTGGCACGCGCAGGCGCGACTCGCCGACCGCCAGCAGGTAGTCGTGGTCGGGGGCGAGCCCGTCGAGCAGGTCGTCGAACCCCTCGACGCTTCCCCGACCGCGCCAGTTCCCGTCCGCGTCGAACGCGATCTCGGTGTCGGCGTCGGGGCGCCGTTCGGGGTCGGTATCCTCGCCGTCGACGACCCCGCCGTCGGCGGCCGGATCGCTCGGGTCCGGTCCGCGCGCCCCCGGTTCGCTCCGGTCGCTCCCCGCCGCGTCGTCGCCGCGCTCAACGACGGCGACCCGTCCGTCGAGCCGCGCCGCGAGTCGCCGTGCCAGCCTCGGCGCGCCGTCCCCGACGATCGATAGCGGTCGCATACCCGAGAGCGGGTCGCGACGGGCTTAGGCGTTTCCCGGTCGTCCCGTCGGTCCGGATTCGCGTCCCCGCACCGGTTCCGCAGCGTCCGGGCTTGGCAATCCTTAAGACCGGGACAGGGGTACTCGTCGGCAATGAGAGTCGTCGTTTCTGTCGGCGGGAGCGTGCTCGCGCCGGACCTCGACCCCGAGCGCGTGGCCGCGTACGCCGAGGCGATCGAACGGCTGGCCGCCGACGGCTGCGAGGTCGGGGTCGTCGTCGGCGGCGGCGGCGTCGCCCGCGAGTACATCGAGACGGCCCGCGAGATCGGGGCCAACGAGGTCGAGCTCGACCGGCTCGGCATCGGGACGACCCGGCTCAACGCCCGGCTGCTGATCGCCGCGCTCGGCGACCGCGCGAACCTCGCGCCCGCGACCGACTACGAGGAGGCGGCCGCCGCGCTCCGCCGCGACGAGGCCGCGGTGATGGGCGGGGTGACGCCGGGACAGACCACCGACGCGGTCGCCGCCGCCTTCGCCGAGTCGGTCGACGCCGACCTGCTCGTGTACGCCACGAGCGCCGACGGCGTGTACGACGCCGACCCCAACGCCGACCCCGACGCGACCCAGTTCGCGTCGATGTCGCCCGCGGAGCTCGTGGAGGTCGTCCTCCCGATGAGCCGCGACGCGGGGGCGTCCGCGCCCGTCGACCTGCTCGCCGCGAAGCTGATCGACCGGGCCGGGATCCGGTCGATCGTCCTCGACGGTACCGACCCGACCGCCGTCGTCGACGCCGTGCTGCGCGGCGACCACACGGGGACCGACGTGGTCCCCGTCGACGGCGCGGAACCGAGCCGCTGGACGGGGGAGCGATGAGCGCGGACGACTCCCCGCACATCCTCTCCGAGCAGACCGCGCTCGACGAGGGGGCGTCCGACGAGAGCGCGGGAGCGGTCGACGACGGCGAGGGCCCGGCCGAGGGGTCCGCCGGGACCTTCCACGCGTTCTGGGCCGACGTCGTCGCCGACGAGATCGAAGCCCGAGACCCCGACGAGCCGATCGTGATCAAGGGCGGCGTCTCCCCCTCGGGCGTCGCGCACCTCGGTAACTTCAACGAGATTATGCGCGGCTACTTCGTCGCCGAGGTGCTCCGCGACCGCGGCCGCGAGGTCCGGCAGGTGTTCACCTCCGACGACAAGGACCCGCTGCGGAAGGTCCCGCGCAAGCTGGCGAACGCGGACGGCGAGATCGTCGGGCTCGGCGAGGTCGACGCGGGCGCGCTCGGCCGCAACCTCGGGAAGCCGTACACGTCGATCCCGGACCCGTTCGGCGAGGCCGAGTCCTACGCGGCCCACTTCGCGGGCCTGCTCAAGGCCGACGCCGACCGCCTGAACGTCCCCGTCGAGATGCTCTCGAACACCGAGCTGTACGCGGACGGCGCCTTCGACGACGCGGTCCGGACGGTCCTCGCCGACGTCGACCGCGTGCGCGAGGTGCTCTCGCCGTACCAGGACAAGGTCGACGGCGAGTACGTCCCGTTCAACCCGATCTGTGCGGAGTGCGGGAAGGTGACGGAGACGGTGACGGGAATCGACCTCGACGACGAGACCGTCGAGTACGTCTGTACCGACATGGACGCCGGCGGCAACACCATCGAGGGGTGCGGCCACGAGGGCACCGCGACGTTCCGCGAGGGGAAGCTCCCGTGGCGGCTGGAGTGGCCCGCTCAGTGGGGCGTCCTCGGCGTCGACTTCGAGCCGTTCGGCAAGGACCACGCGGAGGGGTCGTGGCCCTCCGGCGTCGACGTCGCGCGGAACGTCTTCGGTGAAGAGCCGCCAGTGCCGATGGTGTACGAGTGGTTCACGCTCAACGGCGACGCGTTCTCTTCCTCCGAGGGCAACGTCGTCACGGTCCAGGAGCTGCTGGAGCTGATCGAACCCGAGGTGCTGCGCTACTTCTTCGCGCTCCACCCGAAGAAGGCCCGCGATCTCGACGTCGAGCGGCTCGACCAGCTGGTCGACCGCTTCGACCGGTTCGAGCGCGCCTACTTCGGCGAGGTCGACGACCCGGACCTCACCGCCTTCGCCGAGCGCGCCTACCCGTTCGTCGTCGGGCGGCCCGACGACCCGCCGACGGAGAAGCCCATCCGGCTCCCGTACACGTTCGCGGCGGTCCTTGGGATGGTCGACGATCCGGACTTCCGCGAGCGCCTCGCCCGCGACGAGGGGCACATCCCCGCCGAGGCCGACGGCGACGCGGTCGACGCCGCGCTCGCCCGCGTGGAGCAGGCCCGGAACTGGGCCGAGCGGACCGAAAACGAGTACGACTACCGCCTCCAGACCGACCTCCCCGCGGTCGAGTTCGACGAGGACGTCGCGGCCGCGCTCGACGACCTCGCGGACTTCGTCGCGGCCGGTCACGACGGCGAAGCGATCCAGGGGGCGATGTACGAGACCGCCCGCGACCACGGCGTCGAGGTGAGCGAGTTCTTCGCCGCGGGCTATCGCCTCTTCTTCGACGACACGCAGGGGCCGCGGCTCGGTGAGTTCCTGGGCGAACTTGAGCGCGACTACGTCGTCGACCGGCTCCGACGGGAGGCGTAGATGCCCGAGGACCGCTCGCTCGACGACTTCGCCGAGGCGAACGACGTCGATGGTACGTCCGCGGAGACCGGTTCCGACGGCGCGGAGGGCGACGCGGCCGACTCCGACGGGACGGACGCTGACGCCGCTGACGGGCCCACCGACACCGCCGCCGTCGACCCCGCGGTCGCCACCTCGACGTGGCACGCGGACGGCGCAGCATGCGACCGCTGCGGCGAGCGGGTCGAGCGCCGCTGGCGCGACGAGGCGGACTTCGTCTGCGCCGACTGCGCGTCGTGGTGACCGTCTTTCTGCGGTCGGGCGCGACGGTCAAAATTTAAGCCGGCGGCCGTAGAGGTGTTGCTCGCGGAGAAAATTCGGCGAGTTAAAGTTAAATATAAATGAAGTTTAACACGGAACCGATATACGGGCGGTCCGCGGCCGCTCTCACGGCGACGTACCTCTGTCTCGGCGCGCTGTTCGCGGTCGCGGTCGACCTCGCGGTCGCGTCGGCGAGCGGGACCGCGGCGGGGTGGACGCCGACGCGCCTCGTCGGGGACTGGCTGCTCGTCGCCGGGTCTGGCGGACTCCTCTACGGCGCGGTCACGCACCACCGGCAGCGGGCGGAGACCGCCAGACGGGACCTCGAAACCTCCAACCAGCAGCTACAGGTTCTGAGCCGGGTGTTCCGACACAACGTCCGCAACGACCTCAACGTGATTCAGGGGTACACCGACCTGCTGGCCGACCGCGTCGACGACGAGCGGGGCCAGGAGTGCCTGGAGACGATCCGGCAGACGACCGACGACGTCATCGCGATCAGCGAGAAGCTCCGGGTCATCGAGGACGCGTCGCCCGAGCGGCCGGACGGCCGCGTTAACCTCGTCGACGCCGTTCACGAGGCGATCGGGGTCCTCGACGACGACGGCACCGCGGTCACGGTCGAAACCCCGTCCGAGGCGTGGATCCGCGCGGACGACTCCGTCGAGTTCCCGATCCGCGAGGTGTTCGAGAACGCGGTCACCCACAACGACGGCGCGACGCGGCGCGTGGCGGCCACGATCCGCGAGAACGGAACGACCACCTGTCTGGAGGTCACCGACAACGGGCCGGGGATCCCGCCGGACGAGCGCGCGGTGTTACAGGCGGAAGAGGAGACGCCGCTCTCGCACGCGAGCAGCATCGGGCTGTGGCTCGTCAAGTGGATGTGCGAGACGCAGGGGGGAACCGTCCGCTTCGAGGCGACGGACGACGGCACGACGGTCCGGCTCCGGTTCGAGTCCGCGGCGCCGCCCGCTACTCCAGTTCGGTGATGGTCACGGCGTACACCGCGCCGCAGTTCCCGCATTCGACGTGGACGCCGCGGCTGGTCTCGCCGCGGGTGAACTCGGAGATCTCCTCCGAACACGAGCACTCGAACTGGACTTTCACTACCCGTTCTACGCGCTGCTGATATTTAAAAGAATCCGACGCGGAATCAACGGCGAAAACCGGCGATCGCGGTACCACCCCGCACGGTCTCCCGGGTCGGGGTGTCGCGGCCGCCGTCAGTCGTCGTCGACGATCACTTCGACGGGGCCGTCCCCGCCGTCGTCGGTCTCCTCGTCGTGCCCGCCGGACGCGTCGCGTCCGCCGGACTGCTGCTGCTGGTAGTAGAGCCCGCCGGCGACGGCGAGGACGAGCCACGACCGCCAGTTGGCGAGGTTCAGCGTGTAGCCGATGCCGAACGGCTTCTCGACGAGCATCCCCTTGCCGGGCTGCCAGTACGACGACAGCAGCCGCCCGAGGCTCGGGCGCTCGAAGTTGTACGGGATTCCGAGAATCTCTCCCGACGACGGTTTATCTCCCATACACAATACTCTATCCGCTGGCACTATAAATCGTGGCGCCATCGGACGCCGACCGCGGCGGGGAGCGCAGCCGCGCCGACGCCGCGGTCGGCGGCGCCGGAGGCCCTCAGCGATACCGGCCGCGGTCCGCCACGTCGCGGAGCCGTTCGAGGACCTCGTCGTCGCCGGCGGCCCCGTATCCGGCCTCGAACGCCGCGATCAGCGGGTCCGGGTCCGTCGCGGTCGCTCGGATCGACCCCTCGAACACGTGGAGGTCCATCGCGTGGTCCTCGACGTGGCCGGTGTGGTAGCCGAGCCCGAAGTCGATGAGGTACGCCTCCGGCGGCGCGTCGGACTCGCCGTTCCCCCGTCGCCTCCCGACGCCGTCGGGGGACACGCGCACGTTCCGCGTCGTCGGGTCGCCGTGGACGATCCCCGCGCCGTGGAGCCGCGCGAGGTGGCGGCCGACGGCCTCCGTCCACCGCTCGTCGAGGGCGGCCGCGAGGTCGCGGTCGCCGACGTACTGGAGCGTCAGCGTCGCGCTCGCGAGGTCGACGTCGTCCACGAGCGGCGTCGGCACGCCCGCGCGCCGCGCCTCGCTCGTCAGCCGCGCCTCCGCGACGGTCCGGTCGCGCCTGAGCGTCCGGTCGAGGTCGGGGTGGCGGTACGACTTCGGCACCCGCCGCTTGATCACCCGGCGGTCCTCACCGCTCCCGGCGACCGTCACTGTCGCCTCCGCGCCGCGGCGGTCCGCGTCCGGGTCGCGCGCCGCACCGCCGGCCGCGCCGCCCCCGCCTCCGCGCGCGACCGACTCCCCGTCGCGCCACGTCACCGGCACCTGGTCCGGTCGGAAGTTCGGGTCGACCGCGGACTCCGAAATCGCGACGGTGTCCCCGGCGGCCGCCATCTTCGCGCCCAACACGGCGATCATCCCCGCGTTGTCGCGGAGGAAGCGCGGCTCCGGCGCGTGGAAGTCGGCGCCGCGGGCCTCGCACATCGCGGCCAGCATCTCGCGCAGGCGGTCGTTCTGCGCCACCCCGCCCCCCAACACGAGCTCGTCGGCGCCCGTCAGCGACAGCGCGCGCTCGGACACCTCGGTGAGCATCGCGAAGGCGTGCTCCTGGAGCGAAAAGCAGATCTCCCCGACCGGGACGCCGTCGTCCGCGGCGTCGTTGGCGGCCGAGCTGATTCCGGAAAACGAGAAGTCCATCCCCTTGACGACGTACGGGAGATCGAGGAGGTTGGCGGTCGAGTCCCCCCCGTCCGCACCGGGATCGGTCCCGGCGAACTCCGCGGCCGCCGCCTCCACCTTCGGGCCGCCGGGGTGGCTCCAGCCGACGTGGCGCGTGAACTTGTCGATCGCGTTGCCGACGCCGGCGTCCATCGTCTCGCCGAGGACGCGGTAGCGCCCGTCGTGGTAGCCGAGCAGGTGCGCGTTCGCGCCCGAGGCGTTCAGGCAGACGGGGTTGTCGAAACCGGACCGGTGGCGACCGATCTCGAGGTGGGCAACCATGTGGTTGACGCCGACGAGCGGAACGTCGAGCGTCCCGGCGAGCGACCGCGCCGCGGTCCCGACGATCCGGAGGCACGGCCCGAGTCCGGGGCCGCGGGAGAAGGCGACGGCGTCAATCGCGTCAGGCCCGTGTTCGTCCTCGGCCACGGCCAACATGTGGTCGACGACCTCGGGGATCGCCTCCGACATGTGCTCGGCGGCCTCGCGCGGGTGAATGCCGCCGCTGTCCGGTTCGTAGGCGTCGGATTCGATGAGAACGGAGTCGGTCTCGGCGTCGTACAGCGCGGCGCTCGCGCACCACGCGGTACCCTCGATGCCGAGGACTCGCATCCGGCGGGGTTACGCTTCCTCGGCGTCCGCCTCGTCGCCGCCGATCTTGTTGCGTTCGAGCATGTGGTCCTGCTCGACCTCCAGCGCGTCGGCCGCGGAGTCGTACACCTTCGCGTAGCCGATCGTCTTGCGCATGCCGAACTTCGTGTCGAGCTCGTGGACGACGACCTCCTCGGAGTCCTTGTCGAGCTTTGCCGCCAGCGAGTCGCGGACCGACAGCCGCGAGGGGGTGGCCTCCTCGTGCGTCGTCTCGAAACGGATGTCCGTGCGGTGCAACATCGGGTTCTCCTCCTCGGAGATGATATCGACGTCCATGGTTCAGTTGGGCGTATATCCCCTCGAAAGCTGTAAAAGGATTTCGAAGCGGGGGTGACGCCGCCGAACCGCTCGCCGACCGTCGACCGAGTGCCCCGTTCGGCGTCAGAGTTTCACTTCTCCGGAGCGTGTGTATCGTTACCGCGCGGATGCCCGACGACGACCGATTCGACCCGACCGAACGCTCCGAGTACGAACTCACCAGGTCGGCCAACATCATCGTCCCGATGCCGCCGCTTCGAAAGGCCCGGATCTGCGGCGCGCTGGCGCTCCTCGGCTCGCTCGCCGCTCCCCTCGTCGCCACCCTGCCCGCGGCCGTCCGGGAAGCGACGTTCGCGGGTCCGCCGGCCGCGACCCCCCTCGGCGTCGCGGCCGTCGCGCTCGCCGGCACCGTCGCGGCCGGCCTCGCCGGGCTCGGGCTCGTCGCGCTCCAGCGGCGCCTCGCGCGGGGCCCCGAACCGACGGACGACGCGGTCTGGTCGTTCCTCGCGGTCGAGGACGCGCTCACGGGGATCGGGTTCATAACCGGCGGCCTCGGCGTCCTCGTCGGCCTCGCGCTGCTGGCGAGCGGTCACTGGGGGGTCGACGCGCTCGACGCGCTTCGCCGAAACGGCGTCGAACCGTACGCCTCGGTCTCGGCGCTCCCGGTCACGCCGCGGCTGACGAGCGCCGTCGCCCTGGCGGCCGGCCTCGTCGTCTTCGCGGCGACTGTCGTCGTCGTCGACGGCGAGTGACGCCGATCGCTCTGTTCGCCTATCGCGAGCCCGCCCCGTCGAGCTTCTCCGAGTCGACGCCCAAAATTTCGTACGCGGCCGCGGTGTCGCCGGTCAACCCCTCGAACAGCTCCCGGGCCTTCCCTCGGGTCTCGGGCGTGATCGCCACGCGGACCATCCCCTCGCCGGGCTGCCCGTAGACGACGGTCGACCCGAGCGGCGCCGCCAGCATCGCCGGCAGCGCCGCCAGGTCCTCCTCGCCGGTCACCTCGACCGTCACCGGTTCGTCGGCCGCGAGCGCCTCGGCGAGCGCGTCCAGCAGCGCCGCCGACAGCGCCGCCGCCGGGTTTTCGACCGACACCCGTCGCTCCTCGGCGGCCGCGAGCGCGGTCGCGATCTCCTCGCGGACGGCCTCCCGCTCCGTCTTCCCGTCCACCAGCGCGACGTCCGGGACGCGGCCGGCCTCCCGGAGGTGATACGTGACCACGTCGCCGACCGCGATCAGCCGCGGGGGACCCTCGTCCGGGGAGCCGTGTCGCTCGCGGGTGTCGTCGACGGCCTCTAAGAGCGCGGCGGCATCGGTCGTCACCGGTCCCAGCGGCTCCTTGAACGCGTCGCGCAGCGACTCGGGGAGCGTGAGAAGCGGGTCGGACGGGTCGTCGGATGCGTCGGTCATCGGTTTCCAGCCTCGGTGCGGCCGGTTACCGGACCTTGAGCGCGTACGCGCCCGCCTCGGAGACGTTCATCTCCTCGGCGATCTGGCTGTCCGCCGGGTCCGTGATGATGACGTAGCCCGCCCAGTCCTCCGTCAGCGACGACGACCCGCAGAGCGCGCAGGTCTGGGCGTCCGGGTCGTTGACGTGGTGGCACTCCCGGCACGCCAGGCGGTCCTCGGCCATCAGTCGGCCTCCTCACCGGTCTGCTCGCGGTGTTTCCGCTGGCCCTCCAGCCACTCGTGTTTGCCGAGCCCCGGCTGCTTCGCCGTGAGCCCGATCTTCGAGTCGCGGGGGTTGCGCTCGTCGATGCTCTTGGTGACGACGCGGACGCGCACCGCGTCGTCGACGCCGAGCGTCTTGTCGGAGTCCGACGAGGCGAGCTGCTGGTTCGCGCCGTCGAACGTGAGGTACTCGTCGGTGATCTGCGAGACGTGGAGCAGCCCGTCCACCGGGCCGATCCCGACGAAGGCGCCGAACTCGACCGTCTCGACGACGGTGCCGTCGGCGACCTCCTGCATGTCGGGGTCGTAGGTGAGCGCGTCGAACTCCGCCTCGTAGTAGACGCCGGGCCGGTTGTGTAACACCGCCCCCTCGCCGATGTCGTGAACCTCGATGACGCTCACGACGCTGCCGACGTCCTCGTCCATCCGTCCTTCCAGCTTGTCCTGGAGCAGGGCCTTCACCCGCTCGTCGGTGACGTCCGCCAGGTGCTTCGGCGGGACCTCGACCGTGTCCTTGAGTCGAACTCGTTTGTACATGTTGTTGGTTGTCCGCGGCCGCTAGGGTTCCGTTATCGCCAGTGTGTTCCGACCCCTTAAACCGATTACTGGTGCGCCCGCCTCCAGCACCCGGTCCGCGAGGGGTCCGTCGACCGTGACGACGGCGTCGACCCGGTCGGCCGCGGCCAGGGCGACGAGCGCGTCGTCGGCGTACGATTCGTCAGTTGCCACCGCCTCCGCCCGCTCCGCGAGGTCCGCCCCGACGCTCGCGGCGGTCGCCTCCGCGCCGTTGCCGCCTTGGAGGCCGTCGAGCTCCGCGAGCACCGCCTCCGGCACCACGGCGTCGTAGCCGCCGAGGAGCCGGTCCAGCTCCTCGAACAGGCGCAGGTCGGCTTCGACCGGCGCCATCAGCGCGCTCGCGTCGAGCGCGACGACCGGGACGCCGCCGGGGCCCTTCTCCGCGAGCCCCTCGGTGCGGGCGTCGCCCGCGGCGGTTGGCTCCGGACCGTCCGCGCTGGCGTCGTCGGCCACGTTACGTGAGCGTCCCGACGCCGATGAGCCGCCAGCGCGCGCCGACGCGCCGGTTGATCGCTATCTGGGCGCCCGACTCGGCGCAGACGGGCCGCTTGAGGCTCACCTCGCACTCGCCGTCGCGCGCGCTCGTCACGGCGCCGACGGTCGTCGCCGTGCCGACCGTGAGCATCAGCGGCTCGCCGGTGCTGATCTCCTCGATGTCGCTCTCGCCGCTCTCGTCGTCCTCCTTCCCGACGACGCGGTCGAGGAGGTCGACTTTCATCTCGAACTCCTCGCGGGTCGGCGGGAGCGTCCCCGGCTCGCCCGCGACCTGCCCGGCGAGCGCGTCGCCCTTCGTCAGGCTGGGGTCGAGGCCGGTGCCGACGCCGAGCAGGCCGCCGGGGTGGGCGGTCTCGACGTCGCGGTTGCCCGCCTGAAGCGACCGGACGGTCGTCTCCAGGGGGCGCCACTCGGTCTGGCCCTCCTCGTCGACCTCGCGGCCCGGGCGGATCTCCAGCCCGTCGCCGACCGACAGCTCGCCGCTGACGAGCGAGCCGCCGACGACGCCGCCCTTGAGGTCCTCGGCGCTCGCGCCCGGTCGGTTGATGTCGAACGAGCGGGCCGCGTACATCCGGGCGCTCTCGCCCGGGTCGCGGTCCGGCGTCGGGATCTCCGTCTCGATGGCGTCGATGAGCAGGTCGAGGTTGACCTCCTGCTGGGCCGAGACGGGGACGATCGGCGCGTCCTCCGCGACGGTGCCCTCGACGAACTCCTGAATCTGCTCGTAGTTGTCGACGGCGCGGTCGCGGTCGACCAGGTCGACCTTGTTCTGCGCGATGACGATGTTCTCGATCCCGATGAGATCGAGCGCCATCAGGTGCTCCTCCGTCTGGGCCTGCGGGACGTCCTCCGTCGCGCTCACGACGAGGACCGCGCCGTCCATGATCGAGGCGCCCGAGAGCATCGTCGCCATCAGCGTCTCGTGGCCCGGGGCGTCGACGAACGACACCGTCCGGATCGGCTCGCTCTCGGAGCCGTCCTCGCACTCCTCATCGACGGTGTAACACTCGGGCGCGTCGACGCCGGGGCAGCGTCGGAACGTCGCGTCCGCGTACCCCAGCCGGATCGAGATGCCGCGCTTCATTTCCTCGCTGTGCTGGTCGGTCCACGAGCCGGACAACGCCTGTACCAGCGTGGTCTTCCCGTGGTCGACGTGACCGACGAGACCGATGTTCACCTCCGGTTGTGTGTTGGCTTCAGTCACTGTTGGACCTCCTAACGGAGTAGTCTTACCCGAATTTCGCCCCGTGCGAGTGATAAAGTTGCTGTTATAGTGGCGTCAGCCCGCGTGACAGCTTCCGGTGGAGGGCCGACCTCGACGGCGAAGTAATATATAAATAAACGAACCCGGGCGGCGTGGCCGTTTATAAATAGTGCCGCGGTGCGGTGGCGTCGCCGGCGGCTACGCCGCCGGCTGCCAGAGGCGCGTCGCGCCTCCCTGCGTGCCTGCGAGCGGCCGGAGCGAAGCGGAGGCCGCGAGACAGCACGCGCGAGGGACGCGGTGAGCGAGGGCGACCGGAGGGAGCCCGAGCGAACCGCGAGGCTGGGGAGGCGTGAGGTGCTGTGCGGTGCGGGGCGGGACTCAAAGGGGCAGCCGTGGGGCGGGCGCAGGCGACGCAAGCACTGGAGGGAGCGAACGCAGTGAGCGACCGAAGCGCGCAGCGAGCGTGCGCCCGCCCCACGGCTGGGGCTTTGGAAGAGTTCTCCGCGGTGGCGACGACGTACAGCCGAGCAGCCGGAACTTCGACGGTATCGCTCGCATCACAGCCGGAATGGTTTATAAACAAACATCACCGGCTCCGACAACGTTCGACGCCGATTTACGCCTCACGGGTCAATACAGACGTATAATGGGATACGCGTGCCCCGTCTGCGACACCCCGCAGCGCGACGGCGAACACCTCGCGCACCACCTCGCGTTCACGGCGATGCTCCACGGCGGCGACCACGCCGACTGGCTCGACGAGCGCGTCGACGACTGGAGCGAGCGAGAGCCCGCGGAGCTCGCCGCCGAGGTGACGCCGCACGCCGCCGCCGCCGAGTACGAGGAGGTGTTCGAGGACACCGTCCCGCGCGGCCGCCCGGACGTGGGAATGGGTTCGGGCGGGGACGCGGACTCGCCCGGCCACGATCACGCGCACGACCACGATCACTCCGACTCCTCACCCGGGGCCGGCGTCCCGGACCCCGAATCCGTCGACGACCCCGAGGTCGCCGAGGCGCTGCGCGAGGCGCGCGAGATGACTCGGGAAGCGCGAGACGAGCCGAGCGGCGACGACCGCGACACCGACGCCGATACCGACGCGTAGCGGAACGCCCTTCCCCGCCCCCGGCCAACCGCGCGTATGGAGACCAGAGGCACGTTCGCTCCGGAGACCCGCGCCGACGCGCTCGAACGGTACGAGGAGGTCGGGCCGGTCGCGCAGGTGGTCGTCCGCGAGGCGACCAAGGCGATGTCGTTCGACGCCGACGAGTACGACGAGCGCGTCACGCCCGAGGTGATCCGGACCGCCCGCGACGCGACGTTCGCGGAGCTGCTCGCGGTCCACGTCGGCGAGGGCGACGAGTTCGACGAGTGGCTCGCGGACAGCGAGTTCGACGACGATGACGTGGTCCGGATCGGCTCCGACAACGTCGACAACGTCGTCTGGCACCCGGTTCCCTTCGCGGAGACGGTGATCGCGGCGACGTACCAGGAGGAACCGGACGCGGCGGCCAGCACCCTCCGGCGCAACGCCTTCGGGCGCGTCTACCGCGAGGAGTTCTACGAGTCGGGGCGATAGGCGCGCCATCGAGAAACGGCGGACTGGGGGCTCGCGAAGCGAACGAAACCGAAGAATCGGACCGCGAGCGTCGCCGTCGGCGACGCGGCAGGTGGTTCTGTTCTCTACAGGCGACCGACGTTCTCGACCGCGACGGACTCGACCTCCTCGACCTGCGAGAACGCCTCCTCGACGGCCTCCGTGCCGCCCGCGCCGTCGGGGACGATGACGGTCGGCAGGAGCGCGACCAGCCCGAACGCGACGTCGTCGCGCTCGAAGCCGCGGATCTTCGCGCCCTCGGGGAGGACCTCCTCGAGGCGGTCCTGGAGGTCGTCGAGGTCGACGTCGGGGCTGTTCGGCATGACCTTGATCTTGGCGGCGACGTCGCCCATCTTACGGCCCCCGGAAGCCGCAGTCGTGGCACTCGTAGAGATTGCTCTGCTTCCGGCACTTCGAGCACCGGTAGATGGTGGCGCCGCAGTCCGGGCAGGAGAACCGCGCGGCGTTCATGCCGGACACCTGTATCCCACAGGAGACGCACTGCGGGGTCGCTTGAGAGTCGCTCTGGCTCATACACGTACCTACCGGCGGCGACTTTTAACCGTTGTTCTTTTCACCGGAACGCGCCGTGCGCCCCGGTACCGTGCCGCTCGACCGAGGCGCTCCCGGCGGTCCGCGGGCCCCGCGGCGGCGCCGCTCCCGCCGGTCACCCGACCATCAGCGGGCCGATGAGCACGCCCATCAGGTGGACGCGCCGCGCTCCGACGCGCGGGGGGAAGAGGCCCAGCGCGCCCGCGACGAGGAGGACGCCGACGCCGAACGCCCCGGCGAACGCGTACGACACGAGCCCGAGCAGCCCCAACACGCCGACCGAGAGCCGGGTGTAATCGGCGTTGCCGACGATCCGGAGGTAGGGGTCGCCGACGAGCACGACGAGGGCGAAGCCGAAGCACGCGGCGGTCGCGGCCGCGACGAGGAGCATCGGCAGCGCGAACGGCACGCCGGCCCGGTCGATCGCGACGGTCACGCCCGTTCGCGGCGTTCCGAGGGCCACGAGCGCGAACAGCGCGAAGACGGTGTTCGCCGTGCTCGCGCCGCTCGTCGCCACGACGAACCCGCGGTCGGCCGACGCGCGCGGCACCGCGGGCATCGCGGCGACGGCGGCGATGGCGGCCGACACGCCCGGCACGTAGCCGACCACCGCGCCGGCGAGCGAGCCGGCGCCCGCGCTCGTCCCGAGGTCGCGCGCCCGCATCGCGACCCGGGCGTCCGCCTGCGGCGGGACGCCCTCGCCGCCGAGCGCGTCGACGAGGACCGGCACGCCGAACAGCCCGGCGAAGAGCGGCGCGAGGACGCCCCCGGTCGACAGCGGCGCCGCGGGGTCGGCGTCGAGCGTCGCGAAGCCGAGCGCGGCGCTCGCGAGGAACGCGAGCAGCCCGCCGACCGCTGCCCGGCGCGACGACTCGGTGAGGACGAGCAGGGCGACGACGCCCCCGAGCAGCAGCGGCAGGTGCGCGCGCAGCGCCGGGTACCACCGCACCATCAGCCACGTGATCGGGACCGCGAGCGGCACCGCGAGCGCGACCGCCAGCCCGGAGCCGACCGCGGAGAGGCGGAGCGCCTCGCGACCGCGACCGGCGATCACCAAGCGGTGGCCGGGGAGCGCGGCGACCGCGGTCGCGGCGTCGGGCACGCCGAGCGCGAGCGCGGGGACGATATCCAGAAACGAGTGGACCACGCCGGCGCCGAGCATCGCGACACCGACGAACAGCGGGTCGGCCGGCACCGAAGGGGCGAACCCGGCGAGGAGCAGCGCGAAGTTGTTGGCGTGGAGTCCCGGCACCAGCCCGCTCGCGGTCCCGAGCGCGACCCCGCCGAGCAGGAACGCGAGCGCGCCCGCAGCGAACGTCGGGTCGACCACCGGCCGCACGAGCGCGTCCATCGAGGTGGGATGGCCGCGGCTCCGGACTTAACGTGTCGGGCGGCCGCGACCCTCCGCAGAACCAGTACGATTCGGACCGAGCGGTCAGGCGTGCTTCGCCGCCTGCGCCTTCTTCTGGGTGACGTAGCCGGCAATCCGGTTCCGGACGCCCTTCGACTCGACTGTCGTCAGGGCCGTGACGCTCTCCTTGTTCGTCTCGAAGTCCGTGTTGAACGAGTCGGGATACCGCTCCAGCAGGGCGTTCCCGAGCTGTTTGATGTACTTGGGTTTGATGGCCATACCGAGCGGTACCGGCGGCCCGAACTAAAAGGGTTCGTTCCGCCGCGAGCGGCCGCGAGCCGGAGGCGCGGCGGGGTTCGTTTCCTCTCCGTCACGCCTCGTCCGCGCGCTCGCGCCACCCGGTCGCCTCGTCGATGCGCGCGAACGCCTCGCGCTCGGCCGGCCCGCCGCAGCGGTCGACCACGTCGGCGAAGTAGCGGAGGCGGTCGAGCAGCTCCCCGGTGTCGAACGCCGGCACGTCCAGCCGCGAGGCGGCCACCGTGGCGTCGACGACCGCGCCGAACCCCCGGTTGACGGTCGGCACGCGCTCGCTCACGACCGCCGAGTCGACCGGCGACAGCTCCCACGTCCGAATCGTTGTGTCCCCATCGGTCTCGGCCGCGACCTCCTCGGCGTCGACCTCGACCCACGCGTCGGCGCTCGGGAGGACCGGATCGCCTGCCTCCCGCACGGTGAGCGCCGCGTCGACGAACGTCCGCGGGTCGACGGTGAACTGGACCACGCCGCCCCCGCGCTCTTCGAAGTTCCGCCACGTGCGGGTGCGCCCGTAGGTGCGCGCGATGACTGGACTGTCAGGCTCGCCGTCCGCGTCCGTCTCGGGCGCGTGGAGTCCCAGCGCCGCGACGTTCCACCGGCCGTTCGGGCCGAGCGTCGTCACCACCGACTCGGTGACGCCGCGGAGCGGGACCGGCCAGCCGTCGGGAGCGACGCCCTCGAACCCTCTCGGCTCGTCGCGCCCGCCACCTTCGTCGCTCCCGTCGCCCTCTTGGCTCACGGCGCCACCTCCGCGCCGCGCCGGAGCGCGACGAACAGCGCCGCGCAGGTGAGGTCGGCCGTCGTCCCGGGGTTGATCCCTTCTGAGATGAATCTCTCTGCCAGCGACTCCGCGGTGTCGAGGTCGGCGCCGTGGACCGCGTCGGTCGGGATCGCGTCGACGTCGCCGACGCCCCCCGGCCCCTCCGAGTCGACGCCGAGCAGCGCGGCCGCCCGCTCGCTCGCCTCGCGCGCCGCCTCCGCCCCCAGCGTCGACGCGACGAGCGTGTCGGGCTCCGCGGCGAGCAGCCCGAGGAACGCCCGCGCCGCCCTGTCGGCGAGCGGCCCCTCGTCGGTCAGGATCCACTCGGCCGCGCGGAACGTCCGCGGGAACCCCTCGGTCCACTCGGCGGCGTTGCGGTCGGCGACCCGGTCCGGGTCCGTCGGATCGACGGAGAGCGCCAGCACGTCCCGCAGGGTCGCCCGGCGCTCGCGGAGCGCGGGCTCGGCGTCGCTCCCGCGGCGCACGTCGAGGTCGTCCGCGCCCGGCGGCGGGTCGTCGACCGCGACGTCGACGGCCTCGAACGCGCGGTAGAACGCGACGGCGTCGTCTACGCTCGTCGCCCGACAGACCGCGTCGAGCGCGTCGGGCGAGAGCTCCCGGTCGGGGTCCGCGGCCGCCCGGACCAGCGGGACCAACAGCAGCAGGCAGCCGAACTGCGTGTTCGTGCCGGCGCGCGCGGCCATCCCTTCCACGGCGCGCACGAATGCGTCCCCGACCGATGGAGCGCCGGGGTCCGCCGCGCGTGCGGCCCGTTCGAGCCCCGGGCGCGCGCCGACGGCGCCGCCGAGGAACGCCTCGAACCGCAGGTCGTCGAGGTCGCGGCGCCGGTCGACGTTCCCGGGCTTCGGCGTCCCGGCGACCTCGAGCAGGAGCGCGAGCGTCGCGTCGTCGACGGGGTCATCGGCCGCTTCCCCGCGTCGCCCGTCGCGGGTCACGGCCTGACCTCCGGTTCGGGCCCGGTCTCGTCCTCGCGCCGGCGGAGCGTTCCCGCCCGCCACTCCTCGACCGCGTCCGCGACGCGCGCGAGGACGGGCGGGTCCTCCGTCGGGCGCCCGACGCTCACCGCGTCGGCCCCGTGTCCCGCGTACTCCGCGACCGTCTCGCGGCCCCGGACGCCGTTGTTGGCGACGAGCGTCAGGTCGGCGAGGTCGTCCGCCTCGCCGCCGGCGGGCGCCGCGTCGACCGCCGAAGCGAGATCCGCGACCACCGCTTCGGCGTCCATCGCGTCGACGTGGAGCCAGTCCGCGCCGGCCGCGGCGGCGCGCTCCGCGACGGCGACGAGGTCGACGCCGGGCACCTCGGCGCGGACCTTCACGCTCGTCGTCGCGCCCGTCCCGGCCGCGGCGGCGACGTACCGCGCGAGGCGTTCGGGCTCGCGGAGCAGCGACTCGCCGCAGCCGACCGCGCGCAGCTCCGGCTGCCGGCAGTGGGCGTTGACCTCGCAGACCGCGCCGCGGTCGGCGCAGACCTCGGCGACCGCTCGAATCGGGTCCGGCGTCGCGCTCCGGACGTTGACCCCGGGACGGACCGGCGCGTCCGCGAGCGCGTCGAGCTGGTCGGCGACGAACGCGAGCGGGTCGGCCGGGAGGAACTCGGACCGGCCGCGCGCGACGAGATCGCGGGCCGCGGCGCGGCTGGCCGGGTCGAGCGCGACCCCGCCGAGCAGCGCGGCGTCGACGTGCTCGGCCGCGTCGCGGGCCCACTCGGCGTCGGCGGCGCCGCTGAGGCTCGCGGCGACGAGGAACGGTTCCTCGTCCGCGGGCGCCTCGCTCCCGTCTGCGTTCCGCGTCACTCCGCGCCCTCCCGCGGCGGCGGCGCGTCCGCCGCGTCGTCCGTGACCGCCGCCAGCGCGCGCTCGCAGGCGCGGGCGACGCGCTCGGCGTCGTCCGCGTCGTCGATCCGCGTGTCGGTCCGCTCGACGTGTCGGTCGAGCTCGGTCGGATCGTCGTCGTCGAGGACGAAGGCGTCCGCGAAGGGATAGGCGTCGGCCACGCCCGCCGTCGAGGGCTCGCGGCCGACGCCGCGCATCAGGTCCGCGGCCGGCCCGGAGAAGACCTCGTCGCCGACGAACGGCGAGACGGCGACCACCGGCGTCTCCCGGAGCGCGCGCTCGAACCCGGGCAGCGCCAGCATCGGGCCGAGGCTCGTCACGGGGTTCGAGGGGCCGATCACGACCGGGTCCGTGAGGGCCTCGAACACGGCGTCGGTCGGCTCGGCGTCCTCGGCGCCGCGGAACTCCACGTCGGCGACCGGCGGCTCGCCGCGCCGCGCGACCCAGTACTCCTGGAAGTGGAGCGTCTCGCCGCCCTCGGTGTGGACCAGCGTCGCCACGGGGTCGTCCGACATCGGGAGGAGGTCGACGTCGAGGTCGAACGCGTCGGCGAGGGTCCGAATCGCCTCCGTGAGCGACTTCCCCTCGTCGAGCAGGCTCGTGCGCGTGAGGTGGACCGCGCGGTCGCGGTCGCCGATCTCCATGAACTCGCCGACCGCCGAGAACCGCCGCCACCGGGCGATCTCGCGGCCCGCGGTCTGCGCGGCGTCGTCGAGGTATCGGGGCGCCGTTCCGAGTCCGATCTCGTCGGCGAGCCGCCGCAGCTCCTCGTGGGTCGCGGTCGTGTCACCGTCGATCCCCCACCACGTCTCGCGGTCGAGGACGCCGCCGCCCGCGAACAGCACCGTGTCGACGTCCGGGCAGACGAGGTGGCCGCCGAGCTCGACGTCGTCGCCCGTGTTGGCGACGACCGCGGTGTCGGCCGACTCGAACACCCGGGCCGCGCCGTCGAGGAGCTTCGGCGTGCCCGTCCCCCCGGCGAGGAAGGTTACCATACCGCCGCAAGGCGACCCCCGGATTTGTATCCTCGCCTCCGTGGTCGGCGCGTGCCTGCGAACGGCCGGAGCGAAGCGGAGGCCGTGAGGAGCACGCGCGAGGGACGCCGCGAGCGACCAGAGGGAGCGAGCGGCGAGGCTGGGGAGGCGTGAGGTGCTGTGCGGTCGCTGTCGGGCGGGACTCAAAGGGGCAGCCGCGAGGGCGAAGGCGCGGGAAGCAAGGACCGCAAGGAGCGAGTGAAACGAGCGACTGAGGACCGCAGCGACCGCACCGAGTCCTCGCGGCTGGGGCTTTGGAGGTGGTCGTCGCAATCACTTGAAAAAGCAGTTCGACGGAGTATCCTTGCTAGTCGACGCCGAGACGAGAGAAAAAATACCGAGACCGATCGGCCCGCGATCCGCCGAGAAACGCTCTTATACGTGCCTTACGCCAGCTCGTCGATCTTCTCGACGACGGCGTCCGCGAACTCGCTGGTCGCGAGCTTCTCGCCGCCCTCGATCTGGCGGTGGAGGTCGTAGGTGACCTTCCCGGAGGCGATGGTCTCCTCGACGGCGTCGCGAACGAGGTCCGCGGCGTCGGACCAGCCGAGGTAGTCGAGCATCTCGCGGCCCGAGAGGATCATCGCGGTGGGGTTCACCTTGTCCTCGCCGGCGTACTTGGGCGCGGAGCCGTGGACCGGCTCGGCCAGACAGCGGCCGTGGCCGAAGTTGGCGCCGGGCGCGATGCCGAGGCCGCCGATCTGCGCGCCGGCGGCGTCGGACATGTAGTCGCCGTTGAGGTTCATCGTCGCGATGACCTCGTACTCGTCGGTGCGGGTCAGCAGCTGCTGGAGCATGTTGTCCGCGATGCGGTCCTTGACGACGAGGGTACCCTCGGGCTGCTCGCCGTCGTGGTCCTCCCAGAGCTGGTCCTCGGTGATCACGTCCTCGCCGTACTCCTCCTCGGCGACCTCGTAGCCCCAGTCGCGGAAGGCGCCCTCGGTGAACTTCATGATGTTCCCCTTGTGGACGAGGGTGACCGAGTCGCGGTCGTTGGCGAGCGCGTAGTCGATCGCCTCCCGGACGAGGCGCTTCGAGCCGAACTCGGAGATGGGCTTGACGCCGATGCCGACCGGGCCGTCGTGGATGACGTCCGCGATGCCCATGTCGTCCTCGAGGAAGTCGCGTACCTGCTCGACTTCGTCGGTGCCGGCCTCCCACTCGACGCCCGCGTAGACGTCCTCCGTGTTCTCACGGAAGGTGACCATGTCCATCTCCTCGGGGTTCTTGACGGGCGACGGGACGCCCTCGAGGTGGTAGGTCGGGCGGACGTTCGCGTACAGGTCGAGCGTCTGCCGGAGCGCGACGTTCAGCGAGCGGAACCCGGCGCCGACGGGGGTCGTCAGCGGCCCCTTGATCGCGACGCGGTGGTCGCGGATGGCCGAGACGGTGTCCTCGGGCAGGTTCTCGTCGTACTTCTCGCGGGCGCTGGAGCCGGCGTAGACGCGCATCCACGCGATGGATCGGCCCGTCGCCTCGGCGGCGGCGTCGAGTACCTGCTGCGCGGCCGGCCCGACGTCGGTGCCGATTCCGTCGCCGTGGATGATCGGGACGATCGGGTTGGACGGAACGTTCAGCTCGCCGGTCTCCTCGTCGGCGAGCGTGATGGCTTCGCCGTCGTCGGGGACGTCGACCTTATCGTAGCTCATGAACGTTCGTGGATTCTTGTGGGCCCTTAAAGTGCCTGCCGTTTTCGGCGTGAGCGTCGCGCTCGCAGCGTTTGCCGGTTCTCAGCCCCGATCGCGTTCCGGACCGGTCGCCGCCCGCCCGGACTCAGACCGGTTCGACCGAGACGTCGAACATCGACCGCCACCGGTAGCGGCGCCCGCCCCAGACGAACGTCTGCCGGGCGAGCGCGTACGCCATGAGCGGCGGGGCGATCAGGACGCCGGGCGCCGCGAGGAGGAACGTCGCGCGCCGGATCCCGAACCTGGCGTAGGCGGCGCCCGCCAGCGTCGTGACGAGCGTGACCCCGGCGATCGGCGCGAGCAGACAGAGCGCGGCCATGACGACGCCGAAGGCGGCGTTGAACGCGGTCGCCCGCGGCGCGTGGTACCGGGTGATCGTCAGGAAGCGGACGAACCGCTCCAGCGAGCCCCGCAGCGAGCCGCCGGCCCGGACGTACCGCGTGCGGTCCGCCGCCGAGACGTCGAGGTGTTCGGTGAGCGTCCCGTCGTCGCTGACGGTCCGCCGGAGGTCCCGCAGGAACGCCGCCTCCCCGTCGCGGAGGTCGTCGCGCTCGAAGATCACGGCGCCGCCCCACGCGACGCCGGCGGCGAACACCGCGAGCGTCCCGCCGATCACGTACGCCGGCTCGAACAGCCGAGCGAGGGGGTCGAGCCCGACGAACACCGGGACCTCCGTGGTCGGTCCCCGTCGCTCGTAGTCGGCGTCGAGCGTCGCCAGCCAGTCGGACGGATGGCGGAAGTCGTCGTCCGTCCAGGCGATCCGGGCGTTCGCGGCGGCTTCCATCCCGGCCGCGATGGCGTTTGCCTTCCCGGAACACCCCTCGGGCTCGCCGGCGGTCACGATCCGAACGCGAGGCGGCAGGTCGCCGCGCCGGTCCGCGACGGGGTCGTCCGGGGAGTCGCAGACCACGAGCAGTTCGTCGGCGTTCCGACCGCCGTCGCCGTCGTCGCTCTTCCCGTCGCCGTCGCCCTTCCCGCCGTCGCCGCCGTCGCCCTCCCCACCGCCGAACGCCTCGGGGCCGCGGAGCTGCTCCGCCACCTCGTCGCAGGCGTCGGTCCAGCGGACGGTCGGCAGCAGGACCGACACCGGCGTTGGACTCGCCGGCGACGCGGTCGGTTCCGAATCGGTCACGCCGTGCGATTCGGGCGGTCGAGGTATAAACGCAGGCGGTCGAACCGCGGGCCCGCCCGTCGCCTCCCCGGCGTCACCGGTCGCCACGATCCCCGCGGTCGCCGCCGGCTTCCGGGCGCTTATGTGGCCGCCGCGGGAGCCTCCGGTATGCGAGTCATCGTCCACGGCGGCGCCGGCGGCGCGCCGGACGACCCGGAGCCCAGACAGGCAGTCCTCGACGACGCGGCCGCTCGCGGCGCAGACGCCGCCTCGCCGCTCGACGCGGTCGAGTCCGCGGTCGGCGTCCTCGAGTCGGACCCCCGGTTCAACGCGGGCGTCGGCGGCGCGGTCCAGTCCGACGGCGCCGTCCGCACCGACGCCGGCGTGATGACCTCGGACCGCGAGGTCGGCGCGGCCTGCTCGATGCCCGGCGTCGAGCACGCGGCGAGCGTCGCCCGCGTCGTTCACTCGGAGACGCCGCACGTCTTCGTCTCGGGCGAACACGCGGTCGACCTCGCGGCCGAGTTCGGCGTCGAGACCGGCGTCGACCTCCTCACCGACGAGAAGCGGGAGCGCTACGAGGCGGAGGACCCGCCGCGGGGGTCGCCGCGCGAGCACCTCGACTGGCTCGCCTCCCGGTTCGGTTCGGGCGACGACCAGGCCGGGGGGCGCTCGGAGACCGAAGCACCCGACCACGACACGGTCGGCGCGGTCGCGACCGACGGCGAGACGTTCGCGGCGGTGACCTCGACGGGCGGTCGGTCGTTCGCGCTCGCCGGGCGCGTCGGCGACGTGCCGCAGGTCGGGTCCGGCTTCTTCTGTACCGAGGCCGGCGGCGCGAGCGCGACGGGCGCCGGCGAGGACATCGCGCGCGTCACGCTCTCGCGGCGCGCCGTCGACTTCCTCGACGATGGCCTCGACGCGCAGACGGCGGCGGACCGGGCGATCGAGGAGTTCGAGGCGATCACGGGGTCCGGCGCCGGCGTGATCGTCCTCGGCGACGGGGGCGCCGGGAGCGCGTTCAACACGGAAGGGATGCAGACGAGCGTGGCGGAGAAGTAGTCGCCGACGCGGGGAGCGGTCTCGAAGCCGAAGCGGCCTCCGGGGCCGGTAACGAGCCGGGTCCCGTCGCTATTCGAGTTCGGCTTCGAGTTTCGGATTGCGGTTCGTCGCGGGGAGGTCGGAGTCGACGAGCTCCGCGCACGCGTCCACGAACTCCGCGTCGGCCAGCTCTCCGCAGAGGACGTGCGTCCGCTCCTCGGTGGTGATGTACACGTCGATCACCTCGCGGTTCGACCGCGAGAGGAGGCCGTAGGTGACGTTCCAGCCGCCGACCGCGAAGAGCCCGAAGAACCCCGCGAACGCGATGTCGGTCCGCGTCTCGACCTGTCCGAGGTAGACGGCAGCGACGATCCCGACGGTGAGGACCAGAGAGAGGAGGAGGAAGAACAGCCCGAGGAACGTGTGCCGGAGGAACGCGGTGTTCCGGTCGAACTCGACGCCTGTCACGTCGCCGACCGGGATCGACACGGGGGCGTCCTCCGAGGGCGGGGCGTACGAGAGCTCCCCGTCGGCCGCGGTGAACGAAACGGTCCGTTCACTGTTAACAACGTATTCGCCGACGTGAGCTTCCGTCGAAAAATTCATCGAAGAGGACCGGACGTGTCTGACGGCTTCCGCTCCCCTCGATATGTAAATTCCGGTACGTCTCTGCGGTCGCCGGGGGTCGACAGCCGTGTCGGCGACGAGTGAGCCTCCGCTCACCCCAACCGCTCGTCGAGGATGAGCCGCGTCTTCGTCGACTTGACCTCGTCCATCTCGCGGGCCTGCGTGATCAGTTCGTTGACCGCGCGCGTGTCGACCGCGTCGACGACGAGGACGACGTCCTCCTCGCCGGACACCTGCCAGACGAAGTCGACCTCCTCCCACTCCACCATCCGCTCGCCGACGGCGGCGGTGTTGACGTTCATCTCCACCGAGATCTCGATCATCGCCTTCACGTTGCCGGTGCGGGTCGTGACGGTGAACCGCTCGATCACGCCCTCGTCGGTCATCCGGTCGACGCGGTTGCGCACGGTCCCCTCGGAGGTACCCACCCGGTCCGCGATCTCCGTGTACGGGGTCCGCGCGTCCCGTCGCAGGATCGAGAGGATCCGTCGGTCGAGGTCGTCCATACCGGTTCCTCTCGGCCCCGTCGCCTTACCCGTTACGAATATCGTAACGAACCTTCGAACGACGCATTTATTATCCTTTGCGCGTACGTTTCTCGTAATGTCGGACGCCTACATCGCGCTGGCCGACGGACGCGTGCTCGAAGCGCGCGCCCGTGCGCCGGGGCGGACCCGCGGCGAACTGGTGTTCACGACCGCGTACACCGGCTACGAGGAGTCGCTCACCGACCCCTCCTACGCCGAACAGGTGCTCACCTTCTCGTACCCCCTCATCGGGAACTACGGCGTCCGAACCGAGCGGTTCGAGTCCGAGTCGGTCCAGCCCCGCGCGGCGATCGCCCGCGAGCTGACCGACGACGTCGCAGACTGGCTCGCCGAGGAGGGCGTGCCGGCCGTCGACCACGTCGACACCCGCGAGATCGTCACCACCGTCCGCGAGGAGGGCGCGATGGCCTGCGGGATCGCCGCCGGCCCGGACGCGACCCCCGAGGACGCGGTCGACGAGATGGAGGCGTGTAAGCCCATGAGCGACCACGTCGACATCGGCGCGCAGGTATCGGTCGCGGAGCCGACCGTCCACGAGAGCGCCGACGGCGTCGGCGTCGACGTCGCGCTCCTCGACTGCGGCGCGAAGGGCTCGATCATCTCCTCGCTCACCGACCGCGGCGCCGACGTCCACGTCCTCCCGTACGACGCGACCCCAGAGGACGTGGCCGCCGTCGACCCCGACGTGCTGTTCGTCTCGAACGGCCCGGGCGACCCGGAGAACTTCGTCGCCGCGCAGGACGTGGTCGACGAGTTCGCGGGGGAGCTCCCCCTCGCGGGGATCTGCCTCGGCCAGCAGGTGATCACGAGCGCGCTCGGCGGCTCGACGGAGAAGATGGCGTTCGGCCACCGCGGCGTCAACCAGCCCGTGAAGGACCTCCGCACGGACAAGGTCGTGATGACCACCCAGAACCACGGCTACACGGTCGCCGACACCGGCCCGCTCGAGGTGACGCAGGTGAACGTCAACGACGACACCGTCGAGGGGCTCGACAGCGAGGAGCTGGACGTCATCACCCGCCAGTACCACCCCGAGGCGAACCCCGGCCCGCACGACTCGCTCGGCTTCTTCGACGAGGTGCTCGACCTGGCGACCTCGTCGCGTCGAGTCGCGGCCGACTGACCGCTCGGCCCACCGACTCCCCGCTTTCCGCTTCCCGAACCCCTCTGACTGACCACACGGAGTACCACACGGTCGACGCCCGCGACGTTCGTTCCGGTTCACCGCTCCGCCCTCTTTCACCTCCTCGCCGCGGACCGGCGACGTTTTCTCCCGCCGCCTCGCAGGGTGACGCATGCCAACCGAGATCCTGCTCACCAACGACGACGGGATCGACGCCGTCGGGATCCGGGCGCTCGCGGACGCGCTCTCGCGCGACTACGACGTGACGGTCGTCGCGCCCGCGACGAACCAGTCCGGCGTCGGCGGCGCGCGCTCGTGGTGGGAGACGACGGTCGACTACACCGAGACGGACCGCGGCTACGCGGTCGAGGGCACCCCCGCGGACTGCGTCGCGGTCGCGGACGTGGCGCTCGGGCTCGACCCCGACGTCGTCGTCTCCGGCTGTAACCACGGGCCGAACATCGGCGCGCACATCCTCGGGCAGTCCGGCACCGTCGGCGCCGCGATGGAGGCCTCCTTCCTCGGCACGCCCGCGATCGCGGTCTCGCTGTACGACCGCGGCAACCTCCCCGTGCCGCCGACGCTCGACAACGGCGACTTCGCGGTCGCCGGCGAGGTCGTCGCCGACCTGCTCGACCGCGCCGAGAGGGGGGAGAGCGGCGACCCGCTCGCGCTCCCGTTCGGCGCCGACGTGCTGAACGTCAACGTCCCGGCCGCGGACGACGAGGCGGCGGCGGACCCGACCTACCGGCTGACCGAGCCCGCGCGCGGCTTCGACGTGATCGAGTTCCGCCCGGGCGAAGAGGGGCCGGACGACGAGAACGTCCCCGAGGGCTGGGAGTTCGGCGAGCGGCGCGGCGAGATGGGGATGGAGCTTCGCGACCGCTTCTGGCGGGAGTTCCTGCGGGGGAACGTCCAGGACGATCCCGGTTCGGACCGCCGCGCGGCCGTCGACGGCGAGGTGAGCATCTCGCCGCTGTCGAGCTCCCGGTCCGTCGCGGGCGGGAAGGCCGGAGAGCTCGTCGAGCCGGCTCGCGGCGCCGAGACGGGCGCCGACTGACGAGGCCCCGCTGGACGGAGCGGACGGTCGCGTCGGCTGAAACGGAGCGACCGACCTCAGCGCCGCGGGCGTCGAGGCCCGCTGCCGGCGAACTCGGCCGCGAGCCGTCCGAGGTACCACACGACGACGAGGCCGAGGCCGAATCCGGCCCCAGCCGCGGCCAGCAGCTGTATCGGTGACGGGTCCAACTGGAGGGCGATAAGCGGCGGCGTGGCCGTGACGATCGCGAGCAGCACGAGCTTGATCTTCCGGTTTCCGGCCTCACGCTCCGCCTCGGAGATGGGTCCTACCACCGCGATCCCCCCCGCGTTCCGACGGCTCCCGACGCGACGCTCATGCGTCACCCACGCTCCCGGTGACTATCAAGGCGACGAACCCGTTCGGTCCGTCCGGCGTCGACGGCGCGTTGACGCCGCGGCCGACCGAATCTATCGGAACCGACCGGTAAAAAGCCTCTCGACCGTTCACGGCGGTAGCGGCCCGTTATCGGCGTGAACGGTGTCGGTCGTTTAAGCCCGTCCGACCGCTCGTGTCGGACGCCCCTACCCGCCCCGGACCGCCGCCGTCGCGGCGCCTCGTTGAAGCGGCGCCTCGCCGAACGCGGCGAGCCCGGGACCCGCCCCTCCCCGCCGTTTCGCGGCGTTTTTGACCCGACCCCGACAAGTCACGCGCATGGACGACGAACTCCGCGAACGCGTCGCGGCGGCCGGCGAGGCCGCGGCGCTTTTCAACGCGCTCAAGCACGGCAGCGACCCGGACGTGGGCGCGATCATGGGCCCGATTATGGGCGAGAACCCCGAGTTCCGCCCGCACGGCGACGAGATTCCGGGCGTCCTCGCGCCGGTCCTCGACGAGGTCGGCGAGATGGACGAGGCGGCCCGCCGGGAGCGGCTCGGCGAGCTCGCGCCCGAGAAGCTCGCGGAGCTGGAGGCGGACGAGGAGGAAGACGAGCACGTCCTCCCCGACCTCCCGAACGCCGAGGACGGCGAGGTCGTGATGCGCGCCGCGCCGAACCCGAACGGCCCGTGGCACGTCGGCCACGCGCGCATGCCCGCCGTCATCGGCACGTACAAGGAGCGCTACGACGGCGAGTTCATCTGCCGGTTCGACGACACCGACCCGGAGACGAAGCGCCCCGACCTCGACGCGTACGACGCCATCCTGGAGGACATCGAGTACCTCGGCTTCGAGCCGGACCGCGTGCTGAAGGCGTCGGACCGGCTGGAGACGTACTACGATCACGCCCGCGACCTAATTGACCTCGGGGGCGCGTACACCTGCTCGTGTTCCGGCGACGACTTCTCCGAGCTGAAGAACGCGGGCGAGGCGTGTCCGCATCGCGAGAAGGACCTCGAGACGGTTCACGAGGAGTTCGCGGCGATGGTCGACGGCGAGTACGACTCCGGCGAGATGGTCCTGCGGGTGAAGACCGACATCGAACACAAGAACCCCGCGCTGCGCGACTGGGTCGCGTTCCGGATGATCGACACGCCGCACCCGCGCGAGGCGGCCAGCGAGTACCGCTGCTGGCCCATGCTCGACTTCCAGTCGGGCGTCGACGACCACCTCACCGGCGTTACGCACATCATCCGCGGTATCGACCTCCAGGACTCCGCGAAGCGCCAGCGGTTCGTCTACGACTACTTCGACTGGGAGTACCCCGAGGTGCTCCACTGGGGCCACGTCCAGGTCGACGAGTACGACGTGAAGCTGTCGACGTCGACGATCAAGGGCCTCATCGAGGACGGCGAGCTCACCGGCTGGGACGACCCGCGCGCACCGACCATCCAGTCGATGCGCCGACGCGGAATCCGGGGGCAGGCCCTCGTCGACTCGATGACGGAGCTCGGGATGTCCACCTCCGACGTCGACCTCGCGATGTCGTCCGTCTACGCCAACAACCGCGACCTGGTCGACGACGACGCGAACCGCTACTTCTTCGTCCGCGACCGCGAGGACGCGCCCGCCGTGGAGCTGCCGGTCGTCGACGGCGACGCGCCCGCGCCCGAGGCGGGTCACCCGCGATTCCACCCCGAACACCCGGACCGGGGCGAGCGCGAGGTGCCCGCCGGCCGCGTCGTCGTCGAGTCCCCGGACCTCCCGGACGAGGGCGAGCGCGTCTGGCTGAAGGGGTACGGTCCCGTCCGCCACGAGGGCGACCAGTTGGCCTTCCTCGACGCCGACATCGAGATCGTCCGCGAGGGCGACGTGGACGTGATCCACTGGGCGCCGGCCGACGAGGGACTCGAGACGCTCCTCCGGACGGTCGACGGCGACGTGCGCGGGATCGCGGAGCCCGCGGTCGCCGACGTCGACCCCGACGCGGTCGTCCAGTTCGTGCGCGTCGGCTTCGCCCGGATCGACGCGTTCGACCCCGAGGCGACCGACGAGGACGACGGCCCTGACGGCTCCGAGGACGTGCTGGCGTACTACGCGCATCCGTAATCCGTCGCTCGCCCGGCCGGAGCGCCTCGCCGGGCCGACCGAATCCGTTCGTCGGGTAATTTAAACCCGCGACCGGCGAAGCGGGGGCAACGATGGCCATCGACTCGAACTTCGAAGTGAACCGCGAGCGGGTCGGCGAGGAGGACGGCGTCGCCGTGTGGGGCCCCGTCGAACCGCCCGAGAAGCAGGGGATCCGCGGCACCCACGTCGCGGTCGACTTCGACATCTGTCTCGCCGACGGCGCGTGTCTGGAGGACTGCCCGGTCGACGTGTTCGAGTGGACGGACACCCCCGGCCACCCCGAGTCCGAGCGGAAGGCGAACCCCGCGGACGAGGACCAGTGTATCGACTGTATGCTCTGCGTCGACGTCTGCCCGGTCGACGCCATCGACGTCGACCCCGGTCGCGAGAATCGTTTATAAGTGATCGTTGTCGGCGTGGTGTCGACTTCTCTCGTCCGAGTTGCTCGTTTATAAACCGCTAACCGTGGATCGGCGATGAACACCGCCAAATCCCCAGCCGCTCGGCTGTACGTGGTCGCCTGTGGAACCGCGGTGAACACCGCCAAAGCCCCAGTCGCGAGGCCGCCGTACGCTCGCTGCGCTCCTCGCTCAGTCGCTGATACTCCTTCGCTGCGGTGCTTGCGTCGCCTACGGCGGCCTCGCGACTGCCCCTTTGACTCCCACCCCGACCGCACAGCACCGCACCTCAGGCCTCCCCAACCTCGCCGCTCGCTCCCTCCGGTCGCTCGCGGCGTCCCTCGCGCGTGCGACTCGCGGCCTCCGCTTCGCTCCGGCCGCTCGCCGGCACGCGCCACCGCGGATCTATTTATAAATAGTCGCCGCCGGCTCGTTCACCCGTTTATAAATCGCTCCCGCTCCTCGCGCGCAAACTCGGTGCCGTACCGCTCCACTATCGGGACGAAGGCGTCGCCGAGCGCGCGCATACACGCGCTCGTCGAGACGAACTCCAGTTCGTTTGCGACCTCCTCCCACGGCCGGCCCTGAAGCACCTTCCGGACGAGCAGGCGCTCCTCGCGGTCGTCGAGGCCGACGCCGTCGCCGCCGCTCCCCTCGATCAGCGTCGCGAGCGCGAGGTCGCGGAACGCGCCGGGCGCGGTGTCGTACATCCCCGGGCCGACCGACGCGCCGACGACGGAGCGCCACTCGGTCTCGGTGAGGTCGACCGGGGTCGGGCCGGAACACGCGCGGAGCGCGCCGCGGACAACGTCGGGGTCGACGTCGCGGTGCGCGTCCGAGAGCCCGTCGCGCTCGCGGTCCCGGAAGGCGATCGCGTGGCGGTCCAGCAGGTCGCGGCCCGCATCGGTCTCCGGGCGGAGCATGATCGCGGAGTACTCGCCGGAGGCGTCGTTGCGGCTCGTCGAGAGGTGGACGGTCCGGTAGCCCGCCCGGCGCCAGAAGCGGAGCAGCCGCGGCGTCGCGCCGTAGCCGACCGAGAAGTAGTCGACGCCGTCCGCGTCCCCCTCGTCCCCGCCCACGAACTCCGCGTGGACCTCGTCGAGCAGCCGCGAGCCGAACCCCGCGTCCCGGAGCGCGTGGTGGGTCGCGATCCGGACCGTCCGCAGGCCGCGCGGCGCGGCGGCCGCCTCGTCGCGCAGCTGGCTCGTGAGCACGTCCGGCACCATGTTGCCCCGAACGCGCTCGCCCTCGTACATCCCGCGCCGCGTCTCGGCGTCGAGCCCGCCCTCCCGCGCGAGGAGCGCGACCGCGACCACGCGGCCGTCCGCGACGAGCGCGCGCGCGACGAGGTTCGGTGCGTCGAGCAAGCGCGCGAGGTCGTTTGGCTCGGTCCGGTAGTGCGCGGCGACGAGCAGCCCGAACGCCTCGCCGAGCAGCGTTTCGTCCGCGAGCAGGTCGTCCGGGTCGAGCGCGCGGTACGTCGCCTCGTCGGCGGACGCGCCGGATACGGCCGCGTCGACCGCGGGGCGGGCGTCGAGCAGGAGCGCGCGCGACGCCCACGCTTCCACCGGGTCGTTCCGCGCGTACCGGATCGGCTCGTCGAGCCGGACGTCGCTGACCGCGAACCGCGAGCCGAGCAGCCGCTCGCGGAACCGCACCGAGAACCCGCGGCCCGCCCCCTCGTAGCCGTGGACCGTCGTGCAGAACGCGACCGCGGGCGCGTCGAGGAACCCCTCCAGCAGCCGTACCGGGAGCGCCGCCGCCTCGTCGACGACGACCGCGTCCGCCTCGGCCGCGGCTTCGGCCGCGGCCGCGGGCGGCAGGAAGCGAACGCGACCGCCGGCCGGCGTCCGGAGGTCGCGCTCGTCCGCGTCGCCGGCGCGGTCGCCCTTGCCTCCGCCGCCGTTCCCGTCCGTCTCGCTTCCGATCAGTTCCCGGGCTCGCGCAAACACCTCCGCGGCGTTCCGGAACGCGGGCGCGGTGACGAGCACGTCGCGGCCCGCGAGCGCGAGCGACCCCGCCGCCAGCCCGGCCGCGCTCGACTTCCCGCGCCCGCGGTCCGACTCGACCACGACGGCCGAGCCGGGGTCGGCGAGCGACTCGAACGCCCGCACCGCCCGCGCCTGATCGTCCGTGAGACAGGCGCCGTAGGCGCCCACGGGGAACGTCGCGGCCGGCGGCGCGCTCGGCGGGTCGGCGGCGGCGTCGACCGCGTCGTCGGCACGCTCGGCTGTCTGGTCCCCGGTGAGTCCGTCGCGCTCTACGATGTCTTCGGCGGCCTCGTCGCCGAGCGCGACGACCGCGATCCCGGGGTGCGTCCGGAGCGTCGCGACGAGGCGCTCGCGGAACCGTCCCGTCACGCCCTCGATTCCGTACGGCGGCACCGCGAGCGAGTCGTCGAAGCGGTCGCGGGTCGCCGGCCACTCGTCGAGCGCGGGCGTCAGGAGGACCAGGAGCCCGCCGCCGTCGACCGCGCCGACGGCGCGGCCGAGCGCGTTCGGGACGAACTGCTCGTGGCAGTCGAGGACGACCGCCTCGCGGGTGCGCCCCAGAAGCTCGTCGGCGTTCCGCGGACGGACTTCCTCGAAGCGGAACCCCTCTTGCGTCGAGACGAGCGAGACATCCCCGTCGCCGACGCCGAGCGCCTCGACCGCGTCGTAGGCGGCGTCGAGGGCGCGGTCGCGGTCTCCCGCGAGCACGAGGACGCGCCGCTCGTTCGTTCGCTCGGCCTCGGCGCGCAGGTCGCGCGCGACTCCCGCGATCATCTCTTCGTCGTTGCCGAGGCGGGGAGATGTGTCTTGCCCTCCGGGCCGGCGTGGCCCCCGTTCTGGGCCACTTCGGTGTTGCCCGCGAAGGCGGGAGGCTTACGGACGCTCGGCGCGTCGCTCCGGGTATGACCACGGTCACGCTCATCGGGACGCGGCTCGCGGACGTCGGCCGCGAGTTCGTCTACGAGGGGGAATCGGCCGACTGCGAGGGGTGCCCCTACCGCGGCCAGTGCCTCAACCTCTCCGAGGGCACCCGGTATCGGGTGACCGGGATCCGCGAGAATGCGCAGACGCTCGACTGCGCGGTCCACGACGCCGGCGTCCGTGCGGTCGAGGTCGAGCCCGCGTCGGTCCCCGCCAACGTCCCGTCGAAGCGCGCGTACGCCGGGAGCAAGGCGTCGCTCGCGGGCCCCTGCCCGCACACCGAGTGCCCGAGCCACGGCTACTGCGTCCCCGACGGCGCCGACTTCGACGAGGAGCGCGTCATCGACCAGGTGCTCGGCGAGCCCCCGCACGAGACGTGCGCGCTCGGCCGCGACCTGACGCTCGTGGAGTTCCGCGCGGAGGACTGAGAAGTCGGCAGATCGACCGCCCGCCTACAGCGACGTGATCGCGTTCAGCGTGATCCGGATCGCGCGCTCGACGTTGTCCTTCGCCTTCGCCGGCAGTTCGTCATCGGAGTCCGCGCCCTTCTGTGACCCCGCGACGAGGTTGCCGTCGACGGTGCAGATGGCGCCCGCCGCGAGCCCCTTGCGCCGCGCGAGCGAGAAGACGGTCGCCGCCTCCATCTCGATCGCGAGCAGGTTCGCGTCGTTCCAGTCCTCCACGTACTCGTCGTCCTCGTTGTAGAACGCGTCGTCGGAGACGATCGGCCCGACGTGGATCTCCTCGTCGTTGTCCTCGGCCGCCCCGACCAGTCCCGTGAGTACGTCGTAGTCCGGGACGGCCGGGTAGTTCGGGGACTCGTAGCGCTTGCTCGTCCCCTCCTCCTTGGCCGCGCCCGTCGCGACGACCATGTCGCCGACCTCCATGTCGGGCTGGAGCGCCCCGCAGGTGCCACACCGGACGAACGTCTCGACGCCGACCCGCGAGAGCTCCTCGACGGCGATGGCCGCCGATGGGCAGCCGATCCCGGTCGAGCAGATCGTGAGGTCGGTCCCCTCGTAGCTCGCGTTCACGATCTTGTACTCGCGGTTCTGCGCGACGACCTCGCTGTCGTCACAGAGGTCCGCGATTCGGTCGACGCGGCCGGGGTCGCCCGGGATGACCGCGATCTCGTGGACGTCGCCCTCCTCGACCAGCAGGTGCGGCTGTTTCGCCATACGCGCGGCAACAGCCGCCGCGCGCAAAAACGGACCGGTCGGCGGGCGGGAAAAGCGCGCGACATGTCCGGAGACTCGCGAGACTGCGTCGACGACCCGAGCTACGGCCCCGGCGACCCTTTCGACGCCGTCCGTCCGCCCGCGGCGCGCTCCCGCCGACCGCTCCGGTCGTCGAGAACGTCCGATACACTCTTACAATATCCCTTCAGCAAAACGCCTGTATGAAGCCCTCCAAGACCAGCGGCACCGTAACCGACGATTCGTCGCGGAAGTGCGAGACGTCACGGACGACGGAGAACGCGGGACGGAGAGCGTTCCTGACGGCGACCGCCGCCGGCGTCAGCGTCGGCCTCGGCGGCTGCCTCGGTGACGGTGACCGCTCCTTCTCGTCCGCCCCTTCGGGCTCGTGGCGGCAGTACATGCGGGACGAAGGCAACACGGGAGCGACGGGAGCGACCGCTCCGCCGCGCGGGAACCTCGCTTGGACGTCGAACGCGTTCACGCGCTGGTCGCCGGTCGCCGCCGACGGAGCGGTCTATATCGGCAACGTCGACCCGAACCCGGGCCCGAAAATCGTCGGACTCGACGCGACGGACGGGTCCGAACGCTGGAGCGTCGACGTCGAGGAGGCGGACCACTACACGTCCGCCGTCGTCGGAGAGCTGTTGGTCGCCGCGTACGGAGACCGGGTCGTCGCGCTCGACCGCGAGTCGGGCGACCGGGAGTGGACCGACACGCTGTCCGGGACCGTGTCCCGAACCGAGGTGACTGCCGTCCCCGCTGAATCCCTCGTGCTGGTTCCCGAAGCCTCCGATCGAGGCGCCACCCTCAGGGCGTTCGACGCCGCGACGGGAGCGCGACGGTGGTCAGTTCCGCTCGCGGACCGCATCGTCGGCGCCCCGGCGGTCCGCGGTGACGAGGTCTTCGTCGCCTCGGAGTCGGCGCTGTATTGCCTCGACATCGCGGGCGGTGGCGAGGTCTGGAACCGGGGCGTCGAGAACGTCGCGCTCGGCCCGAGACCGACCGCCGACGGAATCGTCCTCGCCGCCGACGGGGACCTCGCCGTCCGCGACGGCGACGGCGGAGCGCATCTCCGGACGCTCGACGGCTACACCGACGAGGCCTACGGCGTGGCGCTCGCCGACGGAACCGCGTATTGGCTGACCGCCGAGGGCCTCGCAGCCGTCTCCGTCGAGGACGGTTCCGAGGAGTGGCGGCTCGACGCGCGGGGGTGTCAGGAGGGGCTCTGCGTCGGCCGTGACGCCGTCGTCGCCCCGGTCCAGTACGAGGAGTTCGATCTGGAGGTGGCGTGGCCCGCGGTCGCCGCGTTCGACCGCGAGACGGGCGACGTGCGCTGGTACTATCACCTCGACGGGTTCGACGTGACGTTCACCACGCCCCCGGTGCTCGTCGACGGAGCGGTCTACCTCGCCGCCAACACGTTCGATAGCCTCGGCGCGCTCGGGGACGTCCCGCCCGAGGAGGAGCCCGGACTCCTCTGACGCCCGAGCGCGCGCCGCGAAACTCGGACTTCTTCGAAGCTCCCGACAGGGGAGACCGGTCCCGGTACACGGCGAGTGTCGCACGCAGCGGAACGGTCGATCGAACGCGCAGACCAAATTTAATATCGCGATATGTGATTTACGCGCGCGCCGAGGCGCACGTCGTTCGCCCGCTTCACCGGCGTTCGCTCTCGGTGGACCGACCGCTTTATCGCCCGAAACCGCGAGGTTCGCGCATGGTCGACACGGACGCTTCGGCGGACCTCGCCTCGACGCTCGGCGCCCTCACGGTCTCGTTCCTTCTCGTCACGCTCGTCGCCGGGACGCTGCTCGGCTTCAACTGGACGCAGGCGGTGCTCCTCGGCGGGTTCGCCGGCGTCGTGGCCGTCGCGTCGGCGTGGCTGACGGACCGGCGGGCGGGCGGCGACTGAGCCGTCCCGTCTCCGGCCCTCCACCGCGCCCGCCCGAGTATCGCGACTGAGAGGTCGGACGGAGGATTTTATACCCGCTCGGCGACGATACCATACAATGCGATTCAGTCGCGACCGTCGGGGCCAGTCGGTCGTGGTCGGGACGGTGATCCTGTTCGGGTTCCTGATCTTAGCGCTCTCGCTGTATCAGGTACAGATCGTCCCGCAAGAGAACGCGGAGGTAGAGTTCCAGCATTTCGAAGAGGTTCGCAACGACCTCGTTGACCTCCGAGCCGGTATTCTGACTGCGGGGCAAGCCGACACTCCTCAATTCAAATCAGTCGAGTTGGGGACGAACTCCCCGACCCGTCTCTTTGCGATCAATCCGCCTCCACCGACCGGCACGCTTCAGACTAGCGACGCGTACAATGTGACTATCACGAACGGTACGGAGACGGTAACGATCCCGTCTCGGTTCCTCAGTTACACTCCCGGGTACAACGAGCTGTCCCGGACGCCGACGCGGTACGACGGTTCCGTCCTCTACCTCGACGGACGGGAACGGGGAGAGAACGTCGTGGTCATCGAGGAGCAGAGCCTCGTTGACGACGGGACGGTCCGTCTCACGGTGTTACAAAACGAGTACCGTCGCAGCGGGACGCAGCGGGCGACCGTCGAACTCTATCCGACCAACTCGACGTCCACCGACGGCATCCCGACCGGAGAAGTCAACATCACGATCCCGACCCGACTCAACGCCTCGACGTACTGGGACGGGGCGATAGGCGACGAGAGCGTGTACACCGGGGTCGAGGACGACCGCTACGCCGAGGGCGTTCACGGACTCACGCTTCGGGCAAACTCCGACGACACCCGCGTGAACACCGTCGGGATACAGGAGTCACCGAACGAGGGTCCGGTCAGGGAAAACGTCCGGTCGCCCTCGGCCGGGGATCCCGGTGACGACCCGACGCCCGACATCTCGATGCGCGTGGACGACCTCACCGACCGCAGGTCCAACAACCCAGATTTTTACGTCTCCTACGACTACGGCGGGCAGTTCGACGAGATAGAGGTCTCGGCCACGAGCACGGAGTCCACCGCGCGAGTCACGAGATCGCTGTCCAGCGGCCGCAACGGAACCTCCCTCTCGCCGACCTTCGGTGACGGCCAAGAGTTCGCCGTGACGGTCAGGGCGATTCGTGGCGGACAGACCGTCGCGCAGCGAACGATTTACACCTTCGCCGACACCCAGAACCCGATCGAAAACGACGACCTCTCGCGCTCCGACAGCGCGTCGATCGAGGACTACGTGATCGAAGACCAGTCGAACAAAAACGACGTGCGGTACCGGTTCAACTACGACGTCTCGCAGACCGGTTCCTTCTCCGAAGGGCGATTTTACGTCCTCAACCGAAACGGAAACGGGGCCTCCGGGTCGAGAAACACCACGGACCGAAGCGTCAACAATTTCCGGGTAGAGCCGGGAGACGGTACAAATACGCCGTACAAAGTGTCGATCCTCGTGCTCGACGCGAACGGCGTCGTCGTCGATAGCCGCACAGTCGACGACACCGCAGACGGGACCGACCCGTAACCGTTGCCCGGCCCTCCTGGCACCGGCTCCAGCTTCTGTCACAGTTATCACAGTTAATAGACGGGTGCGGACTGTAATGTACCACTCCGCGTAAGTCGGCACAGCCAGCGCTCTCACGATGTTCCAGACGACGCGCCGACGCGCTCAATCGAGCTCCACGGGGGCGATCCTCCTCGTAGCGGTGTTTCTCCTCGTGACTACCACGCTCGGAACCGCTCTCCTCGACGGGACGGCCACGGAGCCGCAGCCGACGATGTCCGCGGAGTTCGACGCCGAAGCAACCGATCTCCGGATTACTCACGTCGGCGGTGACGCGCTCTCCGACGACGAACTGGCGGCAGTCGTCAGGGCGAACGGGAGCGCCACTCGGCTCCCGTTCGCGCCGCCGTCGGGGGAGTTCGCACTCGGGGACAACCGGACGTTTTCGGACGCGCTCGTGGCCAACGCGTCGAACGACGTCCGTCTCTACCACGAGCCCTCGGGGACCGAAATCGAGCGAGCGACGCTGACGCCCCGGTCGGGTCCGACCGCCGAGACCGGTTCGATCGAAGGCGCGATCGTCGGCCCGGACGCGGCGTCGACGCGGGTCGCTTCCGGCGCCTCGCTGGCGGTTCGCCGCTCGGTCGTGCCGCTTCCCGGTGCGACCGTCGTCGTCGACGGTCCAGGCGGGGCCGCCGAAGCGACGACCGGACCCGGCGGCGCGTACCGGATCAACGGGCTCGAACCGGGCGAGTACGAGGTGTCGGCGACCGCACCGGGATTCGCCGTCTCGACGGCCGCGGCGGAGGTCGAGCGAAACGCGACGACGACAGTCGACCTCCGGCTCGATCCGCTGCGCCCCGCGGAGTTCGACGTCGAGATCGCTGGCGCCGACCGCCGCGTCGACGCCGGGGACCCGGTCACCCTCAACGCGACCGTCGAGAACGTCGGCGGCGAGAGCGGGACGCAGACGGTCGAACTTCGTGTCGGCGAAGAGCGAGTCGACTCGGTCGAGGTCGAGCTCGGGCGAGGCCAGCGCCGGACGGTCTCCCTGCGCTGGCAGACGCTCCCGACCGACGTCGGCGAGCGCACCCTGACCGTCGACGCCGGGGACGACGAGGCGACGACGACCGTCGAAGTCCTCGACGCCGCGACCGACGCAGTCGCGTACGTCGACCGCGACGGCGACGGCGAGCCGGACGAGACGTACACCGCGGTCGAACTCGCCTTCCTCGGCCCCGTCGACGGCCACCTCGTCGTGTTCGACGACGTCGGCGTCGACCTGCCGGTCGGGGCCGCGGCCGACCGCGTCACGGTTCGAGAGGGCGTCACGATACGGGCGGCCGCGGTCTCGTTCGAGGCCGCAGGCGACCTCTCCGTCGGGCGTGGCGCCTCGGTCGACACCTCCTCACAGGAGTTCTTCGGCGCCGACGCCGGGGACATCTCGCTTCGCGCGGGCGGCGACCTCTCCGTCCGCGACGCCGCCGTTACGGCCTCCGCGAGCGCCTGGTTCGGAGCCAGCGCGGGCGATATCGACCTGACCGCCGGCGGCGACGCCGACCTCCGCGACGGGGCGTTCGAGGCGGTCGGCGCGGGCTGGTTCGCCGGCGACGGTCGAATATCGGTCACGGCCGGCGGGACGGTTCAGACCGACGGGGCGTCCTTCGACCCCGAGCGGGAGTGAGCCACCGCGGATTCTTCCACGATCGACGTAATACTCATCGACAAAGCCATATGCCGTCCGTATGAACGACCGTGTATGACCGCAGTCGGGATCGACGGCATCGAGATCTGGACCGGGAAGCTCAAACTCGACCTGCCGGGCACGTTCGCGCCGGAGAAGGGCGACGACCCCGAGAAGTACACGAAGGGGCTCGGGCTCAACAACTCCTCGTTCCCCGACGTGTACGAGGACATCGTCACGATGGGCGCGAACGCCGCCAAGGGGCTGATGGACCGGAAGGGGCTCGAACCCGAGGATATCGGGCGGATCGACGTCGCCACCGAGTCGGCGTTCGACCACTCGAAGCCGGTGTCGACGTACATCGCGGGCTGCCTCGAACAGGTCTACGACGGCGACTTCACCCACGCGAACAAGGGCGAGCGCAAGTTCGCCTGTCTGGCGGGGACGCAGGCCATCGACGACGCGTACAACTGGATCCGAGCGGGCCGGAACCGCGACCGTCCGGCGATCGTCATCACCACGGACACGGCGCTGTACGCCCGCGGCGACCCGGGTGAGGCGACGCAGGGCGCCGGCGCCGTCGCGATGCTGATCGACGAGGACCCCTCGATCGTCGAGCTGTCGACAGATCAGGGGTACGGGTCGAAAGACGAGACGGACTTCCTCAAGCCGAATCAGCAGTTCCCCAGCGTCGACGGGAAGCGGTCGGTCCAGGTGTACCTCTCTCGGATGCGCGAGGCGCTGGAGGACTACGAGTCCGTCACCGACGACATCGAACTGGAGGACTTCGCGTACGCCCCGTTCCACACGCCGTTCCCCGGGATGGTCCGGAAGGCGGCGCTGTTGGCGTACCGGCACGTCATCCGCGACACGGCCCACGAGGACGCGCTCGCCGACGAGATCGGCCGCCAGCCCCGCGAGAGCGAGTACGAGGACCGGGAGGCGTACGAGGAGGCGATCCGCGGGTACATGGACGACCTGAAGACCACCGAGCAGTACCAGACGTGGTACGACACGGCGGTCGAGCCGACGCTCGGGCTCTCTCGCGAGGTCGGCAACTGGTACACCAGCTCCGTCCACATCGCCCGCGTGAGCGCCCTGCGAGACGCGCTGACCCGCGACCGCGAGTTCGTCGGCGACACGCTGCTCGTCGCCTCCTACGGCTCCGGCGCGCAGGCCGAGATCCACGCCGAGACGATCCGCGAGGGGTGGCGGGCGGAGATCGAGGGGCTCGACATCGACGACCAGCTCGACGCCCGCTACGACCTCACCTGGGACGAGTACGAGGACGTCCACGACGTCCACGAGTACGACATGGACGTCGAACGCGAGGTCGAGGAGTTCACCCAGCCCGACGGGGAGTTCGTCTTCACCGGCTGGGGCCGGATGAACGAGCGGAAGTACGAGTACGCCGAGTAGCACAGCGCCCCCGACGCTCGGCCTCGCTCCGATCCGCGAGTCGCCCGCAGCGGCCCGCAACCCCGTGAAAACGGCTCACACGGGCCGTACGCGATACGATGGTTTTAAACGACGCTGGCGTGAATCGACACCCAATGGTAACCATCTACGACGTGCCGGCCGACGACCTCATCGAGGCCGTCGCCGCGCGACTCGAGGACCGCATCGACGAGCCCGACTGGGTCGAGTTCGCAAAGACCGGCGCCGGCAAGGAGCTCCCGCCGGAGCAGGACGACTTCTGGTACGTCCGCTCCGCGAGCCTCCTGCGCAAGGTCGCCCAGAACGAGCCGATCGGCATCGAGCGGCTCGCGACCGAGTACGGCTCGAAGAAGCGCGGCTCGAACCGCTACGTCGTCCGTCCCGGCGAACACGAGGGCGGCTCCCGCAAGCTCATCCGCTCGTCGCTCCAGGCGCTCGAAGAAGAGGGGCTCGTCACCACCGCAAGCGGCGAGGGCCGCCGCGTCTCTGACGAGGGTGAGGCGTTCCTCTCTGAGGTCGCGACCGAGGTCTTCGAAGATCTCGACCGTCCGGAACTCGAACGCTACGCGTAGATCGCTGTTTTCTCGTTTTCCGACCGTACGAATCCGTTAGCGGCCGCCATACCACGTAAGACGGCCGTTCGACGGCAGCAGGGCGTATCCAGAGTTCTCCGTCCGTTTCGAAGATGTATCGTATGTTGCTATATCAAATGTTGTCGGCAAGGTCTCTGACCCTGTCTGACTCCGTCGCCGTCCGAGCGGAACCGGTCACCCCCGTCCCGCCAGCAGGTTCTTGCTCCCTCGGCGCGGAGTCCGGCGTGATTCCGAGCGTGATTCACGCATGACCGATTCGCAGACCGGCGCAGTCGAACAGATCCACGTCGCCTCGGGGACGGGGGGCGACCCGGAACCGCGAGCGGCCGTCGAGGCGGTCGCCGACCGGGGGCTTCGCGGCGACCGCTACTTCGACGGCGACGGGATCTACAACGAGCAGGCGGACTTGGAGCCGAGCGACGTGACGCTGATCGAGGCGGAGGCGCTCGCGGCCACGGCCGAGGAGTTCGGCGTCGACCTGACCGCGGGCGCCCATCGACGCAACCTCACGACGCGCGGCGTCGCCCTCGACGACCTCGTCGGCGAACGGTTCCGGGTGGGTGAGGCGGTGTTCGAGGGGCTCGGTCACTGCGAGCCCTGCGGCTACATGGCGGACCTCGCGGAGGAGGCGGACGCGGCGGTCGCGCTCGACGGCCGCGGCGGACTCGACGCTCGGATCGTCGAGTCCGGGACCGTCGAAGTCGGCGACGATGTGGTTTGGTTGCCTGCCGGCGACGGGGACGGAGAGCCTACCGGAGACGCAGACTGAAAGCCCGCCGGCGAGGCGGACAGGTGAAGGAGGACGGCGGGGGAACGGGCGGCGCGCTGACTATCCCGTGTTCTTCATCCCGGCGGCGATGCCGTTGACGGTGAGCCGCAGGGTGCGCTCCTCCTCGTCGGTGCGGTGGGTACGCCCGAGCAGGTTCGCCTGGAGGAGGTTCAGGGGGTCGACGTAGGGGTTCCGGCGGTCGAGGCTCTCTTCGAGCCACTCGCGGCGGAGCAGCTGGTCGCGGCCGCTGATCGCCAGGACCAGTTCGCGCCCGCGCTCATACTCGCCGACGAGCTCGGGGAAGAAGCGCTCGCGGAGGTCGTCGTCGGCCAGGTCGGCGTACTCGGCGGCGATCTCCGGCTCGGTGCGCGCGAGCGCCAGCGAGGCGTTGTCGAGCGTGGTCCGGAAGAACGGCCACTCGTCGAACATCTCGCGGAGCGTCTCCATGCCCTCCTCCTCGCCCACCTCGTCGAGGTAGGCGTCGATGCCGGAGGCGATCGCGTACCAGCCGGGGAGGATCAGCCGCGTCTGGGTCCACGAGAACACCCACGGGATCGCCCGCAGGTCCTCGACGCTGCGCTCGCCCGAGCGGGAGGCGGGCCGGGAGCCGAGGTTGAGGTCCTCGACGACGCTGATCGGCGTCGCCTGCTCGAAGTAGGAGACGAACCCGTCCGTGTTCAGCAGGTCGCGGTACGTCTCCCGCGCGGCGGGCGCCATGATCTCCATCGCCTCGACCCAGCGGTCGGGCACGTCCTCGACGGGCTCCTCGTTCGCCTCCTTCCGGGCGCGGATCTGCGCGTCGAGCATCTGCTCGAGTTCGCGCTCGGCGATACGGGGGTTGGCGTACTTCTCGGCGATCGCCTCGCCCTGCTCGGTGAACTTCACCTGGCCGGTGACGGTCTCGTTCGGCAGCGCGAGCAGCGCCTCGTTCATCGGGCCGCCGCCGCGCGAGATGGAGCCGCCGCGGCCGTGGAACAGCCGGAGGGTGACGTCCTCTTCGCGGCAGAACCGGGCGATCCGGCGCTGGTTCTCGTAGAGGTCCCAGTTCGCCGCGAGGAACCCGTTCTCCTTGTTGGAGTCGGAGTAGCCGAGCATGACCTCCTGGACCTCGCCGCGGGCCTCCAGCGCGGTCGCGTACGCCTCGTTCTCGAAGAGGGTGCCGAGGATGCGCTCGGCGCCGTTGAGCGCGGACTCGGTCTCGAGGAGGGGCACCACGTCGACCGCGCAGTGGTCGGGCAGGGTGACGACGCCGACCTGATCGGACAAGAAGAGCACCTCCAGCACGTGGCTGGGCTCCTCCGTCATCGAGATGCAGTAGGTGTCGATCGCCTGCTGGCCGTACTCCTCCTGCCACTCCGCGAACGACTGGAACCGTTCGAGGACGCGCTCGGTGGTCTCCGAAACGTCGCCGGGCTCGTCGACGTCGACGACCGGCTCGTCTTGGAGGATCGCCTCGGTGAGGAAGTCGACGCGCTCCGACTCGTCCATCCCCTCGTAGTCGACGCCCTCGACCGCGACCGCCTCGGCGACGGCCTCGGTGTGGTTCTCGCGGTGGTCGCGGAGGTCGAGCGACGCCAGCGTGAGCCCGAACGTGTCCACCTGTCGGCGGAACGGCTCGACGAAGGATTCGAGAACCGACTCCTGGCCGTCCTCGCGCAGCGACTCGGCGATGACGTCGAGGTCGTCGAGGAAGGCGTCGCCGTCGGGGTACTCGCCCGGGCGCACGTCGTTGACGCGGTCGAGCCGCTCGCGCATCAGCCGGAGCTTCTGGCGGTACGGCTCGTCGGGGTAGCGCTCGCGCGCCTCCTCGACGACGGTCGGGAACCGCTCGGCGTCGGCCGCGAGCGACCGCGCCAGCGCGTCGCCGTCGGCGTACCGGTCGCCGTCCTGGCTCAGCACGGCCGAGAGCCGCTTACACCGGTCGCGGTACTTCTCGACGGCGACCTCGCGCTGGCGTTCGAGCGTCTCGTCGGTCACCTCGGGGGTGACGAACGGGTTGCCGTCGCGGTCGGAGCCGGCCCACGATCGGAACTCGAAGAGCTTCGGGCAGTCGACGTCGTCGTACTCCTTCGAGATGGTCTCCTCGAACTCCTCGTAGGCGTCGCCGACGACGTCGAAGAGGGTGTTCTCGAGGTACCACTGGACGTTTCGCGCCTCGTCTTCCGGCTCGGGCGCCCGCTGGCGGACCTGGCGGGTGCCCCACAGGCTGGTCACCTCGGCGGTGACGTCGCGCCAGACGGCGCGCCGCTCGCGGTCGGTGAGGTTGCGCTCGTCGAGCTCCCCGAGGTGGTTCGCGATGGAGCGGAGCTTCGACTTCACCGTCGAGCGCCGGGCCTCCGTCGGGTGCGCGGTGAACGTCGGCTCGATGAGCACGTCGGCGAGCAGCTCCTCCAGCTCGTCGGCGTCGACGCCGGCCTCGGCGAACTCGGCGATCGTCGCGTCGAAGGAGTCGTGGAGGGCCGTCCCGTCGTCGGCGTTCCGGACCGCGCGGACGCGCTCGCGCTCCTCGGCGAGGTTGATCAGCTCGAAGTAGGTCGTGAACGCGCGGGCGACGACCTCTTCGCGGGTCGTCGAGAGGTCGTCGACCGCCGCGTGGAGGGCCGCCCGGTCCGCGGCGTCGCCCCGTCGGTAGTCGATCGCCGCGTTCCGTAGCGTCTCGACCGTCTCGTACGCCTCGGTCGAGGCCTGCGCGGCCAGGACGTCTCCCACCAGCGCCCCGAGTTCTCGAACGTCCGTCCGCACGTCCCGATTGTGCAACTTCATACCACACACACTGCGGTCGCGGTCGGTTAAAACCGCGGTCTGAACGAAGGTTTGCCTCGGTTCCGAGTTAATTCGGTCACGAACGTTCCTGTTCGTTGGCCGCCGTCGAGGCGTCCGCGGCGCCGGCGACCTTGGGAACGTCGTCGCCCACGCTCCTCGAAACGTCGGCGGCGACCCCGTTCGGATCGGCGGCGACGAACGGCGACGGCGTCGATTCTCGCCCCGGTGGAGGGTTCGTCACCCTTTTTACCGATCCAACCGCAGATGCGTGTATGAGTGCGTCCGACAAGTATCCGTCTGAATCCGGGCGGCGACGCTTCGTGAAGGGCGTCGTCGGCGGCGCGGCCCTCGCGGGGGTCGGCGCGATGGGGTCGGCGACCGTGAACACCCTGACGACCGCCGGCGGGGTCGGCGGCGGGTCGACGATCGCGAAGACGATCGCGCACACCGGCGGCCCGGCGCCCCGCGGGCTCCCGCAGATCCCGGTTCAGGTCACCGACGAGGGGTACATCGAGGGGATCTGGCCCGAGACGACCACCGTCACCCAGGAGGGACAGGAGATCGAGGTCGCCCAGCAGGATCTCGGCGGGGAGACCTACACCGGCGCGTGGTTCCAGTACTGCGGCGTCGAGTCCCAGGAGAACGTCCAGCCGAACTTCGAGTCGGACAACCTGTTCCGCGCCGCGAGCGGTCCGCCGTACGACTGGCAGTCGAACACCTACTCGGGCGGCGACCGGATCCACATCGACGACTTCGACGACTACACCGAGTGGGGCAACGGGATCGGAAGCGACGGCGTCGGCAAGCCGGCGTCGGTCACGTGGCGCTCCGAGGACGCCGAGACGAACCTCAACGCGGTCGTGATCCGCTCGCCCCAGATCGAGGAGGCGGCTCAGAACAACGAGTGGCTGCAGGCGTCGACCGACCAGGGGTTCATGGCGTACCTCAACGTCTGCACGCACTTCTGTTGTATTCCGGGCTACAAGGAGTTAGGGGAGTCCGCCCGCTACGACGCCGCCGACGGGACCTACTGCGTCTGCCACCAGTCGACGTACGACCCGTTCACCATCGAGGACGCGCTGTTCATCGCCCGGCCTCGCCCGGAAGAGTAACGCGTCCGTCGCGGTTCCATCCTTTCTCTCCGCTTTCCGATCCGCAGTCGTCGGTCCCCGCCGCGCTTTTCACGCCGCTCGCCCGAGACGAGGGCATGAGCGACGACGACCCCGCAGACGCCGACGCGCCCGCCGGAGCGGATCGCTCCGAGACCGCCGACGACTCGACTGGCACCGTCGACTCCGCTGACGCCGCCGAGAGCGCGTCCGCCGCCGACGACTTCGAGACGGAGCTCGCTCGCGCCCGCGACCTCCTCGACGGCGACGACATCGACGCGGTCCACGTCGGCGTCGTCCGCGACGGCGAGGTCGACACCACGTTCGCCCAGCGCACCGACGGCGACGCCGAGGGTGCGGGGCTCCGCGCGCTCGCGCTGCTCGCCGCGCACGTCAGGCTGGTCGCGGGCGAGGCGGGCGTCGAGCCCTCCACCGTCGCCGGCGACGCCGCGACGCTCGCGGGACAGGTGGAACAGATCCCGGCCAGCACCGACCAGATCCCCGACGAGTAGCTCGGTCACCGCGTCCCGCCGAATGCCCCGGTTGCGCGCTCGGTCGAGCCCGTTCGCCCGTCAGGACTCGCTCGCCCGGATCCGACGGAGCTGGTGGGTCACGCCCGCGAGCGCGACCAGCAGGACCGCGAGGTTGAAGACGGCGAGCGCCACGGACTGGTAGGCCGGATCGAACCACGTGCGGATCGCGTTGCCGGACTGGCTGTAGAACCCCCAGCCGGCGACGACCGCGAGCAGCGACAGCGCGGCCAGCCCGACGCGGTCGAGCAGGCCGCGGAGGTCGTCGGTCGAGAGGCGGTCGAAGCCGGAGGCGTCGACCGGCTCCGTCCATCCGTTCGCGTCGGTGTCCTCGGCGTCCGTCGCCGTGCGGTCGGTCGCGTCGGTGTCGTCTGTCATTGGCTGTGGTGGGTGGCGGGTGTGGTCGGTGTCGGTCGTTCGGTCGGTGGTCGTTCGGTCCGTCGCCGGTTCGTCGGGGTCCGGTTCGTCGGTCGGTCCGTCGCGCGACGGGTCGTCCGTCATCGTCGCCTCCGCGCGGTCAGGGCCGCGACGACGAGCGCGACGAGCGCGACGAGCGGGCCGAAGCCGGGCGTCGAGCCGCCGGTGGCGCCGTCCGTCGGCGCGCGGTCGGAGCCGTCACCGCCCTCGCCGCCGGCGTCGTCGCGCTCGAAGTCCTCGACGGAGAACGCCACGTCGCGGACGGTCTCGTTGGCGGTGATGGTCTCCCGCGGGTTCAGGTTCGCGACGCCCTGCGTCTCGTCGACGAGCACGTCGTCGTCGAACAGCGCGGCGTCAACGTAGTAGTTGTAGCCGGCCGGCACCTCGACGGTCGCCGTCACGGTGTCGGTGCGGCCGGGGCGGACGGTGCCGACCGTCTCCGCCGCCTCCGCGGCGATAACGTTCGACTCCGCCTGCCGGAGGTAGAGGCGGAGGTCGACGTCCTCGCTGGCCTCGTCGCCGCGGTTCGTCACCGAGACCGACGCCGACAGCGTCGCGGTCTCGTTGTCGGCCTCGACGACGCTCACCGCGACGGTCGGCCAGACCGTCCCGTCGGTGAACCCGACCTGCGTGTCCGCGTAGTCGGGGGTGAGCGCCGCGACGCCGGCGACGCGCGTGGTCTGCTCCTGGCGGCGCTGGCCGTCCGCGAAGACGACCGTCTCGATGCGGTAGCCGCCTTCGCGTTCGACGGTCACGGTGCCGTTGACGGTGCGCTCGCCCTCGAAGTCGACGTCGCCGACCTCGACGGTCGTCTCGTCGACGAGCAGGCCGGACTCGGCGCCGATAGCGCGGTGGCGGACGGTGACGTTCTCGACGGTCCCGCCGCGGTGGCGGAGGTCGGTGCCGAGCCGGAGTTCGGCGGTCTCGCCGCGCACGTCGCCGGGGGCGACGGTCGCGCCGGCGACGTCGATCCGCCCGGGGGGCTCGTCCGTCGCTCGGGGGTCGCTGATGGCGCCGGGCGCGGCGACGGCGCCGACCGCGCTCGCGACGAGGAGGGCGGCGGCCGCCGCCAGGAGGGCCGTGCGGGTGTCCATGTGCGACCCGTCACGAGCGTAATATAAGTGCTTTGTCCAGTCGCCGGTCCGCGACGCGCGAAATCGGGGTTAGAGGACGCGATACCGGCCGTTCGACTCGGTGACCTCGCCGCGGCGCGCGAGGCGGGTCAGGATCTCGCGGGCCGCTTCCACGGGGACGCCGTCCTCCGCGGCGCGCTCCACGACCGCCGACTCGGTGGGGTCGTCGACGGCGTCGACCGCGTCGCGAACGACCTCGGTTCGGCTCCGGGAGCCGCCTCCGCCCCCCTCCGCGCGCTCGCCGGCCTCGTCGACCGCATCTGCGTCGAGCCCCGACGCTTCGAGGTACTCGCGGTCGGCGATGCCGGCGTCTTCGACGGCCGCTTCGAGGTCGGCGACGTGGTCGACCTCCGCGAACGCGGCGCTGTCGCCGCGCTTCTTCGCGAGCAGGGCCGACCGCGCCTCCCGCGCCGCCGCGCGGTCCTCGGACTCGAAGAAGCGCTTGAGCTTCGCGGTCCGATGGGTCTTGCCGCACCGCGAGCACTGCGCCGTCTCGCTCGTCTCCGGGTCCGTCACCAGCCACATGTTGGCGCACTCGTTGCAGCCGACGACCGCGTACATACGAGGGGATTCGCCGGCCCCGAATTTGAACCCTCGGCTCCGAGACTTGACCGCACTCTCGCCACCGCAGACGATGCGGTGGCGCGTGCCTCCGAGTGGCCGCCGGAGGCGGCCGCGAGGAGCACGCGCGAGGGAGTCGCTGGCGGCCGGAGCGAAGCGAAGGCCGCCAGCGACGAGGCTGGGGAGGCGTGAGGCTGCGGTTGCGGTGCGGGGCGGGACTCAAAGGGGCAGCCGCGAGGACGAAGCACGACGACGCAAGCACCGCAAGGAGCGAGCGGAGCGAGCGACTGAGGAGCACAGCGAGTCGCGCGAGTCCTCGCGGCTGGGGCTTTGGAGGTATTCACCGCCGATCCGCTACCAGTCATTTATAAACGAGCGGCTGGGGCTTTGGAGGCGTTCGTCGTCGATCTACAGTCGGCTATTTATAAGCGAGCGGCTGGGGCTTTGGCGGTGTTCTGCCGAGAGTGATCCGCGGTCTCGCCTCATTAACCGCCGACCGAGAATCGACTGGAAACCACTTCCTATCCCACTTACCCGTCTGATTCGATCTCCTTGGCGGCTGCCAGCACCTCCTCGTGAAGGGCGCCGTTCGAGGCGACCACGCCCTTCGAGTCGTGCCGCCACCGGTCTCCCTCCAAGTCCGTCACGCGCCCGCCGGCCTGCCGAATGACGAAGACCCCCGCGACCGTGTCCCACGGGTTCGCCGCGACGTTCGTGATCGTCCCCTCCAGCCCGCCGGCCGCGACGGTCGGGAGCACCACCTGCGCGGCGCCGAGGCGGCGCATGTCGCCGAAGCGCGTCACGATCGCCTCGCACGCGCGGGCGTACTCGTCGCGGGCGTCGTACGCCCACCAGATCGTCGGGTCGACGGCGGCCTTGCGGGGCTCGCTCACGTCGCTCACCGCGATCGGCTCGCCGTTGCGGTACGCGCCCGTGGCGTCGGCGGTGTACGTGTCGCCGAGCGCGGGCGCGACGATCGCGGCTGCGACGGGCTCGCCGTCGACGACGGCCGCGACAGCGGTGGCCCACACGCGGATGTCGCGGACGTAGTTGTTCGTCCCGTCGATGGGGTCGATCACCCATGCGGGGCCCGCGTCGGGGACGGTCTTGCGCTCGTCCTCCTCCTCGCCGACGACCGCGTCGTCCGGGAACGACTCGCGGATCGACTCGATGACGGCGCGCTGGGCCGCGCGGTCGGCCTCCGTCACCACGTCGTCTTCGCCCTTCGTCTCCACCGCGATGTCGCTCCGGAAGTGCTCGTGGGCGACCGCGGCGCCCGCCTCCGCGGCGCGCTTCGCGACCGCGGCGCGCTCGGCGACGTCGTCCGCGCGCTCCGCGACGGGGGGCACGGCCTCGTCGCCGCGCTCGGCTTCGTCGGTCATGGCCCCAGTCGACGCCCCCGACGCGTATAAACGTCGGTTCGGCGCGGGCGACACCGCGGAATTAACTCAGTTCCGAATCCGAGTAGCTTTAAGTGGATCGGCCTCGGTGGATCGCGTATGGAACCAGAGGAAGCGGTCCGTCAGCTCGAGTACACCATCGACGCCTCGCTCGACGAGATCGGTCAGCGCGCCGCCGCCGGCTACCGGCCCACCTTCGAGCGCGTGGCCGAGCGCGCGGACGGGGCCGCGGTGTACGACCTCGCGGGCGAGCTCTGCCAGGACGTCGTCGACGGCTCCTGTCCCTCGCCGGCGGAGGCGAACGCGGTCGCCGAGCGCGTGCTCGACGACTGGGCGTACACTGACGGCGGGGAGTAAGGGACTTCCTGAGTCTACGTCACCCGAAACGGCCGCATTCGATCGCCGTTCGAAGACCGCGTTTCGGCCGGAGACGAACTGCTCGATATCTTGTTCGACTGCGAGTATCTGCGCTGCGTTACTCTGCGGTATCGGCTAAGTCCCCAATCTCCGTCTCGCTGAGAACGCGATCGTAGATGCGGAGATCGCCGACGTCACCGTCGAGGGGACGATCTTGACCGGGTTCCAGCCCGACTCTCGTCTCGGCCGATCCGGTGTACGGAGCGCCGTCGATCTGCGTATCTGCTTTTTCGCTGCCATCGACGTAGAGTTTCACCCGTTCATCTGCTGCGACAGTCATCGCGATATGGTGCCATTCGCCGTCAACGTAGTCACTACCAGAGGTGACAGTCGGACGGTCTCCGCCGGACCCGGATGTTCGCCCGGTAATAACATCCGCACCGAAGTACGCATCATTGTCGTCGAACCAGAGGACAAAGGTTCGGTTTCCGACTGGGTTGCTGGCACTCTGTCGCGCGACGATCGTCCGGAGACCGTGGTTGTCGTCGGCCGCTCTCGCCCACGCCGAGACCGTGAAGTTCTCGAAGGCGAAATCCGAGTCGCTTCCGACGCTGACGTAATCTTCGGACCCGGATGGGAAGTTCGCGCCGCCGCGCTCACCCGAAACGGTCGTGACATCACCGGTGACTGACCCGTCGTTCGTTCCCACCGCGTCGACGGCGGTTGCGCTCTCGACGTCGTCGAGCGGCCAGTAGCTCACGAGCCCGTCGGCCGGTCCGTCCACCGTGGTCCCACCTCCACCGACGACGTCTCCGGCCGCCGGATTGTTCACGTC
>NZ_AOJN01000016.1 GCF_000337335.1 Halorubrum distributum JCM 10118
GAGATGTGTATAAGAGACAGGAGCCAGACGTCGGTGTCCGCGTCGCCTGTGTCGAAGCCGTCCGTCGAACCGCCGAACGTCGCCCAGACGTACACCCCTTGGGTGCCCTGGTTGACGATCTGGAACACCTTATCGAAGTTGTAAATCGAGTCCGTGCCCAGTCCGGTTCCGTCGTTGCCGCTGTCGGAGAAGTCCAGCGTGAGGACGTCGCCGTCGGTGGCGGCGAACTGGTTCCCGTTGGGGGAGTCCAGCGGCTCCATCGCGAGGTAAGCGTTGGCGTCGTCCGCGACCGAGACGGAGACGTCGCGGGTCGCTTCGACGCTGCTGAACGCGCCGGACCCGACCGCGGCGCCGGTGCTGGCGATACCGCCGATTGCGAGGATGAACTTGCGTCGTTCCATTGGTGGTTGCGTCCAGCGTGTTCGGGATCGACCCGGACCACGCATGGCTCTCTTACCACGACGATCCGACTCTACCCACCTTGTTATGAGTCGGTCGAACCGGTTCAGGACTGGCTTGATGTCTCTGAAGGGTATAGTTGTGGTTCGTGAACGACAAATTCCGGTGCCTGTTCGAGTAGACCTGTGTGAAGATAACGATTCAGAAAAGCCGCCGATGGTTCGCGACAGAGATGAGTCGGTGTGACGTTGACGCAACGTATCTCGACGCTTTCGCCGGACGGACGCCCTCAAGCGTCTTGAAGAAACATTACCTCGATTACTCCCCGGAACGGATTAAAGAGATATACGACGAGGCGGGGCTCACAGTGTGTGAGTAAGCCCGTGGCTCGTATTTGTGAAAGAGTGGAAAAGCCGCAGCCGGTTGGTGAGCGGTTCGAAAGAGAGGTCACCTATAATGCGTTATCATCGGCAATCGCACTACTGTTAATATCTTCAAATTCGGTGATTACAGCATTTCCTGTTGTATTAAACGTGTTACCTTGATCATCAAGGATGGGCTGAAGATCGAGCTTCTCGCCTTCGAAGTCGAATTCACGAGTTGCTTCATTGTCAGCGCTATACACATAGAACGGCCCACCGTTGAACACATTGTCTGCGATAGTTATGTCAAGGCTTCCAGCTTCATTCACAGTGATACCAGTAGCGACACTGTCGAACTCGTTATCGGTGATTGACGCGCTGTAGGAGCGTTTACCGCCGCCGAACGATATTGCTACACTCGTCTCGATCATGTTACTACTCACTGTCAGGTTCTCAATATTCGAGACGTATCGAGTGATCCCGATCGTGTCAGCGCTACCGTCAGCCGGTGAGATCACGTTATCGCTGATTGTCACGTTGTCTGCGCTTTCAATCGCGACACCACCGAGGCGGGGGTTTTCACTGTTGGTGTCGTTCGGAGTAATGATGTTGTTGGCAATCGTCGAGCCGCTGGCCGAATCACCGACGGCCCCCATCTGAATCACACCCTTCTGGGTGAGGCTACCACTAGCTTCGCGCTCAATAGCAAATCCATCGATGGTAACCTGTTCAGCGTCAACGGCCACGTAGCCACTGACATTTGCTTCAGCACCACGCTCGTCACTGTCACCAGCGATACCCGCGTTCGGCCCTTCGAGCGTCAGGTCCTCAACGTTAACGGTGACCGACTCATCGTACTCTCCAGGCTCAACAAAAATCACGTCACCACTCTCAGCTTTCTCGCTGATTGCAGTCTGAATCGACTCGTAATCACCATCTCCGCCGGCGTCGACGATTATGCTCTGTGGTGGGTCGTCGGGATCACTACCTGGTCCCCCATCGCCCCCGGTGAGTTCTGCCAGTTCGTCGTTGATCCGATCCTGAACGTCTGGTGGGAAGTCTTCGAGGTCTACGCCGTCGGTTTCGACGACAAAATCGATAAGTTGGAGCGTCATTCTGTTGCCTCCGCGAGGAAGTTGATCTCGCTGTCGATACTGACATCCGCATCAGTGGGTGAGAACTCGTCGACGACGAGGCTGAACGTCTCGGCGTTTCCAGTCGAGAGCGTCGACGTAGGGAAGCTCCCGTCAGGAACGGCCAGCACCGCAAGCGTGTTGGCACCGTCCGTGTCGACGAAGGTTAGTGGTGTGACGGTCAGTTCGACCTCTTGTGTGCCTTGGTTGCGAACCTCGAAGAGGTCCTCAATTACGGTGACAGCGTCCGCGTTGACCCCGGTTCCGCCAGCGTCCGTCGAATTGTTTCCGGTGAGATCGATCTCAAGTTCATCAGTGCTGTTCGTGTTCAGGTACTTGCTGTTAGCGTTTCCGGTGTCATCCAGCGAGAGGTACGCGTTTGCGTCGCCCTCGACGGTGACTGATACGTTCCGATTCGCCTCGACGCTGGTGAACGCACCTGTCCCAGTGATGATTGCACCACCTGCGCCCAACGCACCGATCGCGGCCAAGATGTTCCGTCGATTCATAGGTAGCCCCCGAACGGGGAAGGCCCACCGGCGGAATCGAACCGCCGTCACACACCAGTGTGGGTTATGTATTTGGTTCGTCTCCCTTGACGGCACTACCACCGAGGACAGTACCGATCACACCGGGCAAAGTGTGTTTGTGCCTCGTTACGGCGGGCTAACCGAGTTGGGGTTTGGAAGACCAGGATCAATCGCGTTGTTACTACTGGCCGTCTGATCGGCGACGAGAGTGGTTGTGTCTGAGCCTCCGTTGGCTGAGACGTCAGCTTCAATGTCCCCGTAAGTACCCTCCTCGTTCGTATCAATTCTCACACCAATAGCCCGTTGCTCGCCAACAGGTGCCACCAAATCCGCGTTGCTCCCGTCGATCACCTGTAGATCCGTAGACGGGTCCTCTGCGGTCTCGTGGACGTAGAATTCTACGAGGGCGCTCCCTTCATCACCAGGACTTCCATCGTCGTCGGTTAGGTCTATTGTCAATGAGTCTATACTAATAAAGGCATTCTGTGTGCCAGCGTTCTCAACACGAACCACGTCGCGGAACTCATAGACAGAAGACTGTCCACTACCGACACCGTCTACGTCCTGTGGGCTCCCATTAAAATCGAAGAAGACCCCTTCATCAGGATCCTGGCTGGCAAACTGTGCGTTAGGCTGACTCCCGCTCGGGAAGATCTGGAGGTACGCGCTCGCGTCGTCTGCCACTTCCACCGCAACGTCTCGGTCCGCGTTCACGCTCGTGAACGCGCCAGTACCGGTAGCAGCACCACCGCCTGCGGCGAGCGCGGCGAGACCAGCTAGCAGTTGTCTTCTATCCATTTTACATCACTCTCGTTAGAGGCTGCTGGTCTGGTCGGCGATGAAGGCGACAGTCCCGGTCGTGCTGACGTCCGAGTTATCGAAGTTTGTCGTGTCAACCGTTAGGTCTAGATGGACGGCTTCACCAACGTCGAGTTCGTAGCTCGACGGAGAAGTTGCGTTGCCGACCGCGTTACCGCTACCTTGGAACGCGATGTTTGCCGCCAGCTCGTCATCAGCGCTACCAGTTTGACCAGTAGTGCTACCGTCGTCGGGAATACTGGCTGCCAACTCGATGCCAGCCTCGTTACCGCTCCCGTCGGAGATCGTAAGATCGCTCAGGTCCACGCCAAGATATGCGCTTTGGGTACCCTGGTTCTGAACCTCGATCAGATCCTCAATGACCGTCACGGAGTTGGGATTGAACCCATCCCCATCGGTGTTAGCACCGTCGAAATCAAACGACACCTCACCACTACTTTTCTGTACGTACTTGTTCGAGTTCGGACTAGTGTTGCCTGCGCTGTCTCCTGCCGCCCTCGTGAGCGCGAGATACGCACTTGAATCGCCCGCAACCTCGACATCCACGCTACGATCTGCCGTCACACTCGTAAACGCNGTCTCCTGCCGCCCTCGTGAGCGCGAGATACGCACTTGAATCGCCCGCAACCTCGACATCCACGCTACGATCTGCCGTCACACTCGTAAACGCACCCGTACCGACGGCGGCCGCGCTTCCGGAAGCCAATGCGCCCAGACCAACTACGAACTTGCGTCGTTCCATGGTTGTGTGTCCGCGACCGGGCTCGCGGGGACCGTCCCGCGTCGGTCGCTTCACTTCCCCCATGTGCCCTATCCCCTATCGTTATGACACGCTCGAAGTGCCACAACCGTACCCCGAAGAAATCACGACCCGACCTCGAACTCCCACAAGCCCCGCTTGATCCGTGGCTGATCCGCGCTCGATTTTGGATCACGTCGAACTCCGGAAACGACGGCAGAAATCTGGTTTGAGACCGTAACTCGACGCTTCAAGCACCGCTTGACCCGGCCGTAAGGAGGCGCAGAACCGCCCGAAACCCGTTCGTATCAGATCAAGTATCTGATCGATTTATGTAGGGCTGTCCACAGAATAATGTTAACCGCCGAACAGGAGATCCACTCGCGGTCTCGGTCGGCGCGCGCCACACGATGCTCTCGACGAGCCCGATGGGAACGACGAGCGACGTATCGCTGCCGGAAGGGAAAATATTCGAACTGCTCGCGAACCGCCGCCGCCGGTTCACCATCCACGCGCTGAAACACGCGGGCGAGCCGATGGACGTCGCGGACCTCTCGACGCGCATCACCGCGTGGGAGCGCGGGGTCGACCCCGAGACGATCGACTACGACGACCGCCGGAACGTCCACACGGTCCTCACGCGCACCCACCTGCCGAAGCTCGACGAGCACGACGTGGTGGAGTACGACGACGAGGCGAAGGTGGTCGAACCCACGCCCGCGCTCGACGACCTCGACGTGTACATCGAGGTGTTACGCGGGCGCGAGATCCCGTGGAGCCTCTACTACCTCGGGCTCGCGGTGCTCGCCGGGCTCGTCCAAGTCGCCGTCGCGGTCGAGGCTCCCCTGTTCGCCGCGCTTGACGCGACCGCCGCGGCCGTGTTCGTCGTGACCGCGTTCGCGGTCTCCGCCGCGCTCCACTACTACTACGGCGAGCGCGCTCGTCTGGGGAATTTGGAGAAGCCGCCCGAACTGCGCGACCAATCATAATATGTGGGGATAAAGTTGTCAAAAATATACAAAATCCAAAATCAATAGTTAATTAAAATATGATAAATTCTCATTTAAACATCGCGCTGTAGGCTGTTGGATTATGATGTGTTTCTATTTTGTGGTGATTTTGCCCTCAAAATGATTCCCTGACCCGGTATAATTTCAGATCATTTTTGGTCATTATGTCGTATATTCACGGATAATCGTCGCCCAAAATACAATTTTATGTTAATAAAATATAAACGCTACCTAATATATATTTTGTATAATCTTCCGTACTCCCGTCAAACATTACAAAAGAACGGTAATCCTCTCAGTAGGTCCGTCTAAGTCCGTCACGCGTCGCCCAGCCTGCCGGATCACGAATGCCCCCGCGACCATATCCCACGGGTTCGCGCGGAGGTCGTGATCGTTCCCTCCAACCCGCCCGCGGCGACGGTCGGGAGTTAGGCGGACGGCGTCGTCCTCGTTGTCGACGCGCTCGCCGTCGCCTTCACTGTCGACGGCCGCGGAGTTGTGGTCGATCCAGACGTCGGCGTGGCGGTCGCCCTCGTAGGTGATGTAGAACACCTCGCCGACGCCGTTGATCGACCCCGAGTTGACGCCGTCGCCCTCGATGTCGGGGTTGTCCGCGGAGAGGTTGACGACGAGTTTGTTGTCCCTGTCGAGGTACGAGTAGTTGGTCGCAGCCGGCTTGAGCGAGACTTTGTCGTCGATGCGGTCGGCGGGGGCGTCAATTAGCGTCGCGTCCGTGGAGACTAACAATAAGATCACCGCCACGGCTACGATCGCAACCACAACCACCGTGTGACTACGGGACAGCATCGGAGAAACACACGTGTTACCGGGTCGAAGGTAATGGAGACTCGATGAACGTTGAGAGGAAGTTGACCCCAACGCTCCCGTGCTAAACGGGTGGCACCAGAACCTGACCGGAGGCTCTACCGTCCGGACGTGGTACGATAAAAAACGCAAGAATCGAGGTCGGCGCTAGATCTCCGCGTGGAGACGCAACGTGACCTCGTATGGATCGTCCTTGATCGGAACATCGTGCGTATCGATCCGCATACCCCCGATAAAGGAATCACCCGGAGAGAGCGCCACACTGTTCGGGTTGCCATCGAGGATCTGCTTGGCAGGGTCACTGACGTCGTAGATCGCCACCATCGGGCTGCCGGGATCGTTGATCGACTCCCCGTACACCTCGACAGTGTTCGCCCCCTGATTCACGACCTCGAACAACCCTGCTTGATTGGAGTTGGCGTCGGTTTCGAAGTGATAGATCGAATCACTTCCGAGGCCGACGTTACTCGGCTCGCTGTCGCTGGGGAACTCGAACTTGAGCAGATCGTTCTCCGTCGTCGAGCGTCCGCCCTGACCCACTTCGAGGAGACCGAGGTAGGCGTTCGCGTCGCTCTCGAGATCGACTTCGGCGTCTCGTCGGGCAGTCACGCTGGTGAACGCCCCGGTCCCGATCGTTCCGAGGCCCCCCAGCGAGAGCCCAGCGAATCCAACAAGGAGTCGACGTCGTCTCATGGGCTTGCTTACGTGCCGCTGCCGGAGACGTCCTCGGCGTGGATGGTGATATCCCTGAGGAACTGTCCGGTATCGAGGTTCCCGTTACTGTCTGTTGCGTAGTCACTGGGACTCAGGCCCGTGAGATCGATCGAGATCCCGACCTTGAGGTTGTTCCCCGTGCCCACGGTCTGTGCGTTGCTGGAGCCAACCAGAGAGTTCGACGGCCGCTGGAGCGGCGGACTCGATTGGTGGCTCCCCACGTAGAAGTCGGTCCGAGCCTTGTAATTGATGTTGGACTGGTTCGTTGTGGAACCACTGGCCTCGTCGAACTCGATCCAGACCTGTTTCCCGCTGTCGGCCTGATTTCCGATGCGGAACACGTCGTCGAACACGCTTAGTGCGTCTGCGTTCACACCGGTTCCGCCGCTCGTTTGCGACTGACCGTTCATTTCGATGGCCAGCACACCGTTAGCAGAATTTCCGACGGTCGGCGAAGCAGCCCACCCGTTATCGTTTCCTGGCGTCAGTGCGAGGTACGCATTCGCGTCGTCCTCGAGGTCGATCTCGGCGTCACGATTCGCCGTCACACTCGTGAACGCGCCAGTCCCCATCGCAGCCGCTGCTCCCGAAGCCAATGCGCCCAGTCCAACCACGAATTTGCGTCGGTCCATGTCGTATCTCACCTGTGTTCACACACCCCCGCAACCCGCCGTCCGGACCGGGAGTGCTTGGAAAACACATACGGCGGGTGGTACTTCGTTATGAGACCCCCGTTGGATCCACTGGGGGATCCCGTCGGATCCTCGACTTCCGATCGTCGCCTCACACGCTCGTCTCGTTGCCGCCGACGAGACGCTCCTGAACCCCTCGACAGTACGTACTCGACTCGAATCAGCCGATTGTGGTGACCCGCGAGACCAGCCTGAAACCCGATCGGCAACGCCGTCTCAACGGTATACATACCGAACCGCGAGTCAGGCACCCCCTGTATGGACAACGGGACGTGTTATCTTCCGTCATCCGACTGAGAGTAACAGATTAACTATCTAACTGGTTTATGTGACCTGCTTGAACAGTGTAGTTCGAAACCGGGCGTTCCGAACGAGACGAACGCCGACGAGGAGGAAACAATCGCATGGGCTCCACCACCGCACCGACGGCCGAATCGCGCTCGGAGGTCGACGACCTGTCCGAAGACGACGTCTTCGAGATGCTCTCTAACCGCCGCCGGCGGTTCGTCATCCACGCGCTCAAGCGCGCGGAGGAGCCGGTCGACGTGTCCGAGCTCTCCACGCACGTCACCGCGTGGGAGCGCGGCGTCGACCCGGACGCGGTCAAGTACGAGGACCGCCGGAACGTGTACAGCACGCTCCAGCGCATCCACCTGCCGAAGCTGGAGGAGAAGAACGTGGTCCGTGTCGACGAGGAGGCGAACCTCGTCGAGCCGACCCCGACGCTCGACGACCTCGACGTGTACATCGAAGTGTTACGCGGCCGCGAGATCCCGTGGAGTCTCTACTACTTCGGGCTCGCCGTCCTCGCGGGGCTCGTCCTCGTCGGCGTCGCGGTCGGCGTCCCGGGCCTCGCCGCCCTCGACGGGACCACCGCCGCCGTGTTCGTCGTCACCGCCTTCACCGTCTCCGCGCTGCTCCACTACCACTACGGCGAGCGCGCTCGGTTGGGGAACCTCGAAGAGCCGCCCGAGATCCGAAAACGGGAGTGACGACCGATTGACCCGGAAGTGATCGGCGCATAACTTTGCCCGTTCCCGCCGTTCCTCCGCGTACATGGGCGCGACGAGCGAGACGATCGACAGGCTGCGTCGCCCGGAGTACACCGGCGAGAACCGCTGTCTCCCGTGTACCGTAGTCAACGGCGTCATCGCGCTGCTCCTCGGGGGCGCCGCCGGGTTCGTGTGGCCTGCGGCCGGGGTCGGCACGGTCGCGGTCTCGGCAGCTACTATCTACCTCCGGGGGTACCTGATCCCCGGCACCCCGGAACTGACACGGCGGTACTTCCCAGAGTGGTTGCTCCGCGCGTTCGGCAAGGAAACGACCGTCGTCCAGCGACGGACTCCGGCGGACGAGGCCGGTGGGTCGACGACGACCGGCCGCGACGGGTCCGACTCCGCGGCGGACGCGTCGGACGCGGACGACGCCGACCGCTCGGACGCGGACGACGCTGACCGTTCGGCCGGCGACGACGCCGACCGGGACGAGATCGAGGCGCTGCTTCGCGAGAGCGGCGTCGTCGAGGACGACCCCGACGCGGACGATATCCGGCTCACGCGGGAGTTCCGGGACGCGTGGTGGCGGCGGATTCGGCGCTTCCGCGGGGACCGAGCGACCGCGGCGGAGCGGCTCGGCGCCGTCCTCGAGCTCGACCCCGACGACCTCGGCTTCGAGGAGGGAACTCGCGGAGATCTGGTCGTTACCCTCGGCGGCGATCCGATCTCGCGGTGGGATTCCGACGCGGCGTTTTACGCCGACCTCGCGGTCGAGCCAACGCTGCGCGAGTGGCTGCCGGACTGGGAGGGGCTCGGCGACCGCCGCCGAACCGAGCTGATAGCGGGGATGCGCGCGTTCCTCGAGTCCTGTCCGGCCTGTGACGCGACGCTCACGCAGGTCGAGAACGTCCGGGAGTCGTGCTGTTCGAGCGACGTCGTCGGCGTCAACGTCGACTGCGAGGCGTGCGGCGCCCGCGTGTTCAGCGGGACGTATCGGTGACCGGAGCGGCTGAAAAGCGACGTTCGGAGGGTTGGGGGCCGATCCCGGCCTACGCGGGCTCCAACCGCTCGTCCCCCTCCTTCCAGTCGAACTTGACCGCTTCGACGTCCGGACACGGGTCGCTCGGTTCGCGCGGCGACTCGCTCCGCAACACCGCCTCGTCGGGGACGATCCACTCGTCGGGGGCTCTCGCCGGGTCGCGCGTCGTTATCACGCCGGCCGCCGGAACGTCCGTCGCCACGAGGAACAGCTGGTCGCCCGACGGGACGCCGGCCCCACCGCCGGTGAACAGCACGACCTCGTCGAGCGGCGTCTCGGCGTCGAACGCGACGCTCACGGGGCCGCCCGCGTCGCCGCCTTCGGACTTCCGTTCCACGGTCTGGACGTCGCTGATCGTCGGCTCGGTCTCGTCGCCGAACGCGACGAAACTGACATCCGTGGCGGGGCCGCTGTCGCCGTCGTCGCCGCTGTCGCCGTCGTCGCCGTCGTTGCTCCCGCACTGTCCGTCGGTGTCGGCGACGATCCGCAGTCGGTCGCCCGCGAGGAGGCTCCCGTCGTCGATACCGAACGTCCGCGTCTGGATCCCGACGCAGACCGACTCGCCGACCGGGAGGCTCACCGCGGAGTCCGAGTCGTCGGGATCCGCCGAGGCGGGGTCGAAGACGAGAGTATCGTCGAGTGCGGACGAGCCGTCGTCGCGCGCGCCGGCCCGGTAGAACACGACCGACGGCGCGCCGGCGTCGAACCCGGCGCCCGGCGCCTCGGTCGCGACCGGGTCGTACCCCAGGTCGACGCAGGTCCGCGCTTTGCCCTGATTGCTGATCTGGAAAACGCGGTCGAACGAGCTGATCGCGTCGCCGTCGACGCCGGACCCGCCGTTCCCGGACGGCCCCATGTCGATCGCGATGCGACCGCGGGCGTCGGTACCGACGAACTCCGAGTTCGGCGTCGGGTTCCCGTCCGGTCCGAGGCAGGCGTCGAAGCCGAGGTACGCCTCCGGATCGCCGACCACCTCGACCCCGACCTCGCGTTGCGACTCGACGCGGGAGAACGCGCCCGTGCCGATCAGGGCGCTCCCCCCGAGAGAGGCGGCGCCGGTGCCGAGGATAAACTCTCGCCGCTTCATCGGTGCCCTCTCGCGAGTCGTTCCGTCGTGTTCCCGGTCATTGCGCTATCCTCCGGTCCGGCTGACGCGGAGCAGTTCGACGCCCTCGGAGCCGAGACTGAATCCACGTCGGTACATGGCGGGTCAGCTCGAGGGCGCGGTGTACGATCCCTGTTCGTAGAGCGTTCCCTCGTCCGGGTCGTCGATCTGGACGTCGACGGGCCGGCTCGACCCGTCGGTCAGCGGGTTCGTGGTCGTGTACGACAGCACGTACGCCTCCTCGGTGATCCCGGTCGTGATGTCGTCGATGATCGGCGTGAGGTCGGCACCGATCGAGAACTCGAACCACGTCCCGTCGTCGACGTTGTCGGCGATGTCGCGCTTGTTGACGTCGGCGTCCGTCGCGTCGGGGGCGACCGCGTAGTAACTGACGTTCCCGTCGTCGATGAACCCCTCCACCTCGGACTGGCTGAACCGCGTCCGAGGGTCGGTCTCGTCGTGGGCGCCGGCGTCGGTGATGTCGATGAGCACCCGCTGCGCTCCGGGGCGGAAGTCGGAGAGCTCCGCGCCGTCGCCCTGCTGTGCGGCCGCGTTTCCGGTCCCGACCGCGAGCGCGTCGAGGTTGTCCTCCTGCGAGTCATCGCCGCCGTCTGCGATCAGCCCGTCGACGGCGGTCTGAAAGCTGCCGGCGTCCGTGAAGTCGGTGTCGACCTCGACGATGTCCTTGAACGAGACGAGAGCGTACCGCGCGTCGACGCCCTCGTTCTCGAGCTCCGTAGTGAAGCTGTTGACCTCCGATTTCAGGTCGTCGATCGGACCGAACATGCTCCCGGTGTCGTCGAACACCACGACGATGTCGACCGCGCCGCCGGACTCGAAGGCGACGTTCTCGATCGTCTGTCCGCAGCCGTCCTCACAGACCGCGAACTCCGACGCCGTGAGGTCGCCGGCGTTCCCCGCCGGGGTGTCGACCCGGACGCGGGCGTCGACGGCCGGGAAGCCGGCGCCCATGTCGGGACCGACCGACAGGAGGTTCGAGAAGGGATCGTCCGGCGACCCGGGCGTGAACCCGCAGTCGGGACATTCGGGCTCCGGACCGGGATCGCCCGTGTCGAAGCAGTCGCCGTCGACGTCGGCCACGAGCGTGGCCTCGCCGTCGAACAGCGGGGCGTCGTCGGTCGCGTCGACGCCGAACGTCTCCGTCCGGAGCCCGATCGTCACGCACTCGCCGAGCGGGAGCGGGAGGGGTTCGCCCTCCTCGATATCGATCCGCCCGCTCGTCGTGGGGTCGTCGTCGCTGTCGCCCTCGTAGTAGAAGATGAGTTCGGCGTCCTCGCGCCCGAAGTCGTCGGGCGCGGTGTAGGAGACGCAGACGTCTTCTTTCCCCTGGTTACAGATGTCGAACATCCCGTCGAACCAGGTCTGGGAGTCGGAGTTGACGCCCTCGCCGGGTTCGGCATCAGGCCCGTCGAAGTCGTCGTGTTCGCTCACGTCGATCTGTAGGTGTCCCTGCTCGTCGAGATCGACGTAGTTCATGCTGTTCGGTGTTTCGAGGGGCTGTAACCCGAGGTAGGCGTTCGGGTCTTCGGCCACCTGAATCGTTACGTTCCGTTGTGACTCGACGCGGGAGAACGCGCCCGTCCCGAGCAGGGCGCTCCCACCGACGGAGGCGGCTCCGGCACCGAGGATGAACGTTCGTCGTTTCATGTTTTGTCAACTGGCCGTTCGGTGGTGTCACCCACCGAACGCGTCGCGGTCGTGAGTCGATTCCACCGCGTCTGACCCGCTCGCGCGGACGGACCGCCTTGAGGCCACCTGCTCACCCACCCCCGTCGTCGCACGTCGGGATGTCGCTGTCCACGACTCGCTGCTCGAACTCGTCCGTGTCGTCCTCCGCGATGTCGTCCGTGGTGATCTGCGAGAGGTCGTACGCGCTGTAGTCGATCTGCGTGAGGTACGCGTCCGCCGGGACGTTCGGATCGGGATCGCTCGTCCCGTCGTCGAAGGCGCTCTCGAGGTCGGCGTACCCGGATATTCCTTGGATGGTGTCGAACCGCGACTCGGTCAGCCCCTCGATCAGGTCGTATCGGACCGTCCCGTCGCTGTCCGTCGGCAGCGTCAAGAGCTGACCGGCGTCCATCCCGTCCCACTCGTCTCGCGGCTGTCCGACGACCGTATCGCACTCCTCCGAGGGGATGTACGCCAGGATCCCCGCCACCGGGAAGGCGGATTCACCGGATTCGAAGTCGACGCCGCCCGGTGGGAGCGGATCGAGGTTAACCGCGCTGTCCTGGTCCGGGCTGTCCAAGATGACGTACTGGAGCTCTTGATCGATCCCGGCGTCACCCACGTTCTCGATGTCGAACCCGTGGGAGCCGACGGCGCTTCCGTCCGCAACCAGCGAGACGCAGTTGAACGAGCCCTGCGCGCCACAGACCGTCTCCGCGCCCTTACAGGCGTCCTCGCTGACGTCGGCGACGAGGCTGACCTCGTCGAGCAGCTCGTCGCCCTCGGCGGGCGCGGCGATCTCGAAGTCCTCGTCCTCGCGTGTGTACACCTGAATCCCGACGCAGACGCAGTGGCCCACTTCGAGGAGGATCGAGTCCTCGGCACCCGTGAACGTCTGGAGGTCCGGATCGTCTCCGACGAGGTCGCCGTCCTCGAACGCGAGCTTCTCGGGCGTCGTCGCCTCCGGCTCCTCGTTCACGTAGAACGTGACGCGGTCCGGGTCGGCGCCCTCCTTCTCCGAGATCCAGAGGCAGACGTCTTCTTTGCCCTGATTACACAGCTGGAACACGTTGTCGAACCAGCTGATCGACTCGGAGTTGACGCCGGAGCCGCCGTTGCCCGACTCCCCCATGTCGACCCTGAGGTGGCCCAGGTCGTCGAGGTCGGCGAAACTGGAATTCGGCGTCGGGTTCCCGTCGTCTCCGATACAGTCGTTCATCCCGAGGTAGGCGTTCGGGTCCTCGGCCACTTGGACCGTGACCGAGCGCTGGGCGTCGATCCGAGAGAACGCGCCCGTGCCGATCAGGGCGCTTCCCCCGGCCGCGGCCGACCCCGCGCCGAGCAGGAATGATCGTCGCTTCATGGTCGTTTCTCCGTGTGTGTCATGGTCGTGTCGTGAGTCGCTTCGCGACGACTGCCCCGGCGCGCCGGCGGTGACTCCGCCCCGGTACCCCGAGGAGAGTCTCGCGCGCCACGCGGACGGGCGTCCGAGACATCCCGGAGCCCGCGTTGACCGGAGTTCGTCGTCGGATCATGGATTCGGTCTCGTTGATTACGACGGGTCCGTGCCGTTTGGCGCGCCCGCCGCGGGCGAATCGGCCGTGACAACGACGTCGCCGTCGATGAGCGGCGCGTCGGTGGTCGCGTCGACGCCCTTGGTCACGGTCCGGACGCCCATCTCTCGGCACTCGCCCACGGGGAGCGGGACGCTATCTCCCTCCGGGACGAAGATCCGGTCGCCCTCTTCCCCGGGGTCGTCGCCGCCCTCGGAGATGTAGTAGAAGCCGACGACCTGCTCGTCGTATCCGTCCCCAGGCGCCGTCCAGTTACCGGGGATGTCCCGCTCTGCAGGCGGGTCAGGAAGTTCGTAGCTGATGTTCGCCTCCGCCTTGCCCTGGTTACAGAGCTGGAACATCCCGTCGAACCACGTGAACGAGTCGGAGTTGACCCCCTCGCCGGGCTGCGTGTCCGGCCCGTCGAAGTCGTCGTGCTCTCCGACGTCGATAGTGAGGTGGCCGTTCCCGTCGTACTCGACGTAGTTGTTGCTGTTCGGCGTATCGAGCGTCTTCATCCCGAGGTACGCGTTCGCGTCGTTCGCGACCTCGATGCTCACTTGCCGCTGCGATTCCACTCGACTGAACGCGCCGGTGCCGAGAGCCGCGGCGCCTCCCGATGCCGTCGCGCCCACTCCGATCAGGAACTTGCGTCGTTGCATTGGTCGTCTCACCTGCGTTCGTGCCCCGAACCCCGCAGCCGGAGTTCGAAACACTACACGCGACCCGTGGTGAGACTCCCACTTCGTTATGAGATCCACGCTACCACGGCACACGGTCACCGCTACCGGAGCGAACTCGCCTTTCGATCCGGTGTGGGTCGCCTCCGCGTGCGGTGACAGCCGATTTCGGCCCCGTGAACCGGGGGAGAAGGCGGACGAGACCGCTTCACTGCTCCCCGGACACGAGTCTGAACCGTAGAGAAAAGGCAGTGATTTCCCGTAATCTGTCCGTACGGGGGCCTGCCTTCACCGAAAAAATATCTGCGTTCTTGTATTTTATGATTAACTATCCAACCACTTTATGTGATATGTTATACATCGTCTGACTGATCCGATGTAGAGCGTTACCAAACGCCGGTTCGACCGCCCAGCCGACACACCAATGACCGTCGCCACCCCCCCGGACTCGTCCGCCCGCAACGCGTCGGACCTCTCGCACGAGGAGGTCTTCGAGATCCTGGCGAACCGCCGGCGACGGTTCGTCATCCACGCCCTCAAGCGCGCCAACGACCCGCCCGACGTCTCCGAGCTCTCCCGCTACGTCACGGCGTGGGAGATGGGCGTCGACCCCGAGGACGTCCCCTACGAGGAGCGCCACAACGTCCACAGCACCCTCCGCCGCGTCCACCTCCCGAAGCTCACCGAGGCCAACGTGGTGACCGTCGACGAGGACGATGTCGTCAGGCCCGCTCCTGCCCTGAAGGACCTCGACATCTACGTCGAAGTGCTCCGCGGGAGGGAGATCCCGTGGAGCCTCTACTACCTTGGACTCGCCGTCCTCGCGGGCGCCCTGCTGCTCGCCGTTCGCGTCGGATCCCCCGGATTCGCCGCGCTCTCGTTCGTCGACGTCGGGATCTTCGTCGCCACCGCCTTCGGCATCTCCTCGGTCGCCCACCACGCGATCGGGAGACGGATGCGACTCGGAAACACCGAGAAGCCGCCCGAGGTGCGGCGCAGACGGTACTGACGCTTCGACTCGTCGGAGCGCCTCGCCTCGACGCTCCGTTATATTTCGATCCGCTCCCCGATTTCGGGCGCGCTCGCCTCGAACCCGTCCGCGCGCAGGTCCGCGGCGAACGCCTCGCAGCGGTCGCCGTGGTTCACCAGCACGCGCGCTCCTCGATACGACTCCAGGAACGACTCCAGCCCCTCGCGGTCGGCGTGCGCGGAGAAGTCGTACGACTCCACCCGCGCGCTCACCGGCCGAACGCGGCCGTTGAGTTCCAACTGCCCGCGCTCTTGGAGCTCTCGGCCCGGCGTCCCCTCCACCTGGTACCCCGTGAGCGTCACGAGGTTCGTCGGGTTCGTCCGGATCTCGGGGAGGTACGTCTGGACCGGGCCGCCGGCGAGCATCCCCGAGGTGGTGACGACCAGCGCGTTCTCGGCCGCGATCCGCTCGCGCTGCCCGTCCCGGCCCGTGACGACGCGGGCCCGGCCGACCGCCTCGCCGAACGCGTCCGCGTCGCCCAGGAACGACGGGTACCGCCGGAGGGTCTCCGTCACCTCGACGCCCATGCCGTCGACGTACGGCGTGAGGCCGTGCGCGGCCGCGACGAGGAGCAGCTCCTGCGTCCGACCGATGGCGAACGCGGGCGCGACGACGGTTCCGCCCTCCCAGATCGTCCGCTCCACGCTGTCGGCCCACGCCGACTCCACCGCGGCGCGGTCCTCGTGGCTCACGTCGGCGTACGTGGACTCACAGGCCACGACGTCGGCGTCGGGCCGCGCGGTCGTCCCCGCGACCAGCCGCTGGTCGTCCGTGTGGAAGTCGCCGGTGTACAGCAAACGCGTCTCCCCGTCGTCAATGAGGACGTGCGCGGAGCCCGGGATGTGGCCCGCCGAGAACAGCGTCACCTCGTACCCGCCGGCGTCGATCCCGCCCGCGACCGGGAAGGGTTCCTCGTAGCCGTGCCGCCGCTCGACCTCGCCCAGCCGCGCGACGTGTTCGGCGCCGAACGGGCACAGCGGGCTGTTGCCGTGGAGCTTCAGCGTGTCCTCGGCGAGGGTCCGCGCGAGTTCTCCGGTCGGCGGCGTCCAGTGGATCGGCGGTCGCCGGTCGCCCTTCAGTAGCGCGGGCACCGCGCCGACGTGGTCGAGGTGGCCGTGCGAGACGACGACCGCCTCCGGCTCGGGGTCGCGCGTCGGGTACCGCGGCGGGTCGGCGGTCATCAGCCCGTAGTCCACGAGCAGCGCGTCGTCGACGAGGAGGGCGCTCCGGCCGACCTCGCGGGCGCCGCCGAGGAACTCGATCTCCATCGACGGCCCGTAGCCGCCCGCGGCGTTAGTGTCCGTCGGTCGGGTCCCTGAGCGGAGACCGAATCGCCTCGACGACCGGCGCCGGCCCGACCACCCACACCCACGCGGCGAGCATGAGCGCCCCCGGAAGCTCCGGCAGCGCGAGCCCGGTTACGGGCCACCATCCGGCGGCGAACGTCGCCCAGACGGCGATGTGGACCGGGGTGAACGCGAGCGCGACGCGGCCGGTCGCCTCCCCCCGTCTGACCCACCCGTCGACCGCGAACACCAGCGTGATCAGTCCGTAGAACCCGATCGCCGCCGGGCCGTGAAGCGGTTCGGTGAGGTCGAAGACGCCGACGCCGCCCATCGAGGCCAGCGCCAGCGCGAGGAGGAGCGCTCGGAGGGGTCGACCCGCTCGTCCGACGCAGCCCGCGTAACAGACGCCGGCCGCGCCGCCGACGATCAGTCCCCAGTTGAACGCGGTAGCGCTCCCGCCGCGAACCCCTAAGTCGGAGAGCGCGTCGGTCGTCCACGAGAAGGTCGGATCGAGCAGGACCCCGAGCGCGATGCCGCCGAGCGCAGAGAGCGTCGCGGCGGCGCCGAACGCGGCCGCGACACGGCCGACCTCGGGAGAATCAGGTTCCGAGCCGGTGCCGGGCCGATCGTCCGTCGCGGCGGCCGCCATCGACCGCGATTAGTCGATCCGCTCGGCCGCGTCGCGCTGGACCAGCGGGTCGGCGTTCTCGACCGGGAGGGAGACGACGTCCTCGCTGGCGAGCTCGTACTCCCGCTCGTCGACGCCGAAGATGGCCCCCACGTCGCGGGTGATCCGGACGGTCGCCCGTTCGGTCCCGTCGGCCGGTTCCGAATCCGCGGTCGGCTCCGCCCCGCCGGTCGGTTCCGAATCCGCGGCCGGCGCCGCGTCGGCCGTCGGCTCGCCGCCCGCCGCTCCTACGGGCACCGCTCCGCCGTCCGTCGTCGCGTCGGCGGTCGACTCGTCGGCGTCGCCCGCGGGCGTCCCGTCGGCGACCCCGTCCGGGTCCTCGTCGACGCCGACCGCCCCCGGCGGCGCCGACTCGGGTGGCACCGGGGTCGGGTCGTCGTCGGTTTCGGTGCCGTCGCCACCGGTTCCCTCGGTCGGCTCCGGAGCGGGGGGAGCCGCGTCTTCCTCGGTCGGTGCGGGCGGGGCATCGGCGGTCGAGTCAGTCTCGGTCCCTCCCATCGCTCCGGCGAGCGCGTCCGCGGGGCCCGCGTCCGCCGGCTCCGTCCCGGCGGGAGGCTCCTCGGTTTCGGCCGCCGGGTCGCTCGGTGTCCGGTCGCTTGGTGTCCGGTCGCTCGATGCCGGATCTTCCGCCTCCACGGCTTCGGGAGCGGCCGACGCGCCGTCGGCGGTCGGGCCGTCGTCCGGAACCGGCGACTCGCCCGCGAGCACGTCGAGGACCTCCGACTTGTTCGCGGTGATGCGCTCGACGAGGTCGTCGAACAGCTTGCGCTCCTCGGTGGTCATCCCCTCCTCGTCGACCGACATGTCGGCCGCGGCGAAGGAGGCGAGCTTGACGACCTTGCCGACCCGGCGCTCGTACAGCGCCTCGGCGACCTCCTCGGCGGTCTCCACCTCGTCGGAGAGCCGGCGGACGTCGTCGTCCGCGAACGGGTTCTCGACCTGCTCGGCGCGGCGGTCGCGCGCGGCGCGGAGGTCCGCGACGTACGCGCCCACGTCGTCGTAAAACGAGTCCCGCAGGTGCTGGAGGCTGTCCTTCCGGCGCTCCTTCGCCTGCGCGGATCGGAGTTCGTCGAGGTTCATCTGTGGTCGGTCATCGTTCGGGGGCTTTCCGCGCCTCGCCGCGGGCCATCAGGAACGCTCCCGCGAACTCGGGCACGGTGTTTCTACCGGATTCAACTCTGACGCGCTCGCCGTTTAATTCTACCGTCCGATCCGCGTCCGTCTCGATCCGGATCTCGCGGCCGACGAACCGGTCGGGGACCGCGTCCCGCAGGGGGTCGAAGTCGGCGAGCTCGTCGCGGTCGAGCGGCGTGACGACCAGCGCGGAGCCGCCGTGGAGCGTCCCCGGCAGCCGGATGAGCCGCCGCGTATCGGTGGTCACCGGCTCGTCGATCGGCGCGGCGTCGGTGGCGGCGACGCGCGCGGCGAGCGCGGAGACGAGCCGTCGCACGCCCGGCCCGCCGGCCTCCACGTTGCCCTCGCGGACCGCGGTCGGGTTCCGGTCGAACGCGCCGAGGATCGTCTGTGCGCGCCCCTCGCCGATGCCGTCCAACTCCATCAGCTCCTTGCGCGCGTCGTCCTCGTCCATCTCGCGGAGGTTGTCGGCGTAGTTCACCAGTTCCTCGTGGACGCGCGCGCCCCATCCGCCCTCGGTGCGGAGGACGCGCTTCGTCGTGCCGCGGTCGGAGACGGTCCGGATCAGGTCGTCGGTGTCGAGGTCGATGGCGCGCACGTAGTCGACGATCTCGCGGCGCGCGTCGCTGTCAAGCTCTCGGACGCTCTCGTCGCGGACGTGGACGTGGTAGCCGCGCCCGCCCGAGAAGACGACGGTCACGTCCTCGAACGCGAAGTCGTCGTCGATGAAGTCCAACAGGCGCAGGAGGGCGTCCTTACAGGCCGCCAGCATCTCCGGGTACGAGGTGGTCTCCGGGTCGACGCCGGGGAGGTGGTCGGCGTCGAGGTCGAAGACGAGGTCGGCGTTGCGCCACCCCTTCTGTCCCATCGTCGCCGCGCCGGGATTGTCGTAGCGCGCGGCCGAGAAGTAGGCGTGGCGGGGGGCGTTGTCCGCGAAGAACGTGTCCACGTCGCCGAGGTCGAACAGCGACTGGTGGCGGACCATCGTCGTCCCCGACCCGGGGGTCCACGGGATGTGACCCCACTCGCGGAGGTTCGCGTCGGGCGGGAGCGACAGCGAGACCGACCGGTAGTAGTCGCCGAACCGCCCCCGGAGGTACTCGCGGGTCCGCTCGTCCATGTCTCCTCTCGTACCCGCGGTCGACGTATCAACGTTACCGTTCGCCGGCGACCGCGACAGCGACCGTTTATAAATAAACGAGGCGGAGGCGCGTGCCGACGAGCGCCCGCAGGGCGCGATGTCGCACGCGCGAGGGAGTCGGGCGCGACGAGGGCGACCGAAGGGAGCCCGATGGACGCGCCCGACGAGGCTGGGGAGGCGTGAGGTGCTGTGCGGAGCGGGGCGGGACTCAAAGGGGCAGCCGGGAGGACGAAGCCCGACGACGTAAGCACCGCAAGGAAGGAGCGGTAGCGACTGACTGAGGAGCGCAACGAGTCGCGCGAGTCCTCCCGGCTGGGGCTTTGGAAGTGGCACCGTCGATCCGCTGTCTCCTATTTATATGCGAACCGATGGGAATTTGACACAGTTCTCTACCGGAATCACCTATCAACGCCGGCCGTCGACAGTATTTTACTCGACAGATTCGTCGACCGCACACGGCTGGTCCCCATGCTCGACGAGATATTCGACGTAGTCATCGATGAGGTCGCCAAACTGGTCCCCGACGTCGTGTGGGGTGCCATATTTCTGGTAACCGGCGCCTTGGTGACGATGACCGGCGTGACGATGGTACTCGGTATGACGACGCTCAACGGATCGGTACGTCTCGGTGGCCTGCTGACTGCCGTCGGCCTGCTGCTGATCGTCGGACCGCTCGTCGCGAGGTACCGATAACGCTCGACTGCTCCGATCCTCTCGGCCACAACACTATCCGAGGCGGCTCCGTACCCCTTCGCATGCGCTCCGAAGAGGAGGTCAGAGAGCAGTACGAGTTCCTCCGCGAACAGTTGGAGGACGAGGAGATGAACCACCGCGGCGTCGAGGAGCTGTTCACCCACTACAAGCGCGCGCTCGGATGGGTGTTAGAAGAAGAACATATGTGACCGACGTACGACACGTTTATCACTCTCTACGGTGTACGATGAAGTGACGCTTCGTCTGGAGGGCCGAAGCGTCAGCGGGGACCAATCGGCAGGCCCGACGCGGCTTTTTTCCGCGTCGGGCGTGCCTTCTTCCGACACTCGACCGCGTAGCGGCCCGCTTCTCGTTTCGCGCCCGAGCGAACGCGCTTCCCGAGATCTCAATTCCCGCGATCCCGACCGACGGGCCGCTGTCCTCGCGTTCGCAGACGTATCAGACGCCGAAAACGACGTCCGGCCGCGGATGCCCGAATCCGCTACGCGTGCGAGTTACGGAACTGACAGAACGGAGGCGTCTGTTACGGGGACGTAGGGGACGGCGCGTGGTCGTACGAGGACTGATATAACGGTATATTTATTTATTCTCGACAGGTATGTACAGTCAGTTGTATGTACGACCTCACAGGTTTTCAGCGAGACCTGCTCTACGTGATCGCGGGGCTCGACGAGCCGCACGGGCTGGCCATCAAGGAGGAGCTCGAAGAGTACTACGAGAAGGAGATCCACCACGGCCGCCTCTACCCGAACCTCGACACGCTCGTCGAGAAGGGGCTCGTCGAGAAGGGCCAGCGCGACCGCCGCACGAACTACTACACGCTGACCCGCCGCGGGCGCCGCGAGATCGAGGCCCGGACCGATTGGGAAGCCGAGTACATCGAGCACTGACCCGACAGCCCGTCGCTCCCGCACCCGGTCGATAGCTCTGCCCGTTCCGTTCTTTCTCGCTCCGTTCTGCTCGTTTTCCGGTCGTCGACGCGCCGCCGCGAACGGTTGGATTCAAGTCCGCCCCGGCGGAACCCGGTCGTATGCAACCGGGAGATCGCGTCCGCGTTGAGCGCGGGGGCGTCACCAACGAGGGCGTACTGCTCCCCTCCACGACGCGCGACCACCTCGTCGTCAAGCTCGACGGCGGCTACAACGTCGGTATCGACCGCGAGGAGGCCGACGTCGAGGTGCTTGAGTCCGGCGTCCGCGAGGTCGACCCCGCGGCCGACGACGGCGGCGGCGACGACGCCTCGGAGATCACCTTCGACGAGGACCTGCCCACGGTCTCGCTCATCTCGACCGGCGGGACCATCGCCTCCACCGTCGACTACCGGACCGGCGCCGTCACGGCCCAGTTCGACGCCGAGGACGTCCTGCGGGCCGTCCCCGAGCTCGCCGGCCGCGCGAACTACCGCGGGCGGGTCGTCGCGAACATCCTCTCGGAGAACATGGAGCCGTCCATCTGGCGCGACCTCGCCGACGCGGTCGCCGAGGAGATCGAGGCCGGCGCCGACGGCGTCGTCGTTATGCACGGAACCGACACGATGCAGTACTCCGCGTCCGCGCTCTCGTTCATGCTCGACTCGCCGGTGCCGGTCGTGTTCACGGGAAGCCAGCGCTCCGCGGACCGGCCCTCCTCCGACAACGTGATGAACGCGGTGTGCGCCGTCGAGGCCGCGAAGGCCGACCACGCCGAGACGCTCGTCTGTATGCACGCGAGCCCGTCCGACGACGCCTGCGCGCTCCATCGCGGCACGCGCGTCCGCAAGAACCACACCTCCCGTCGGGACGCCTTCGAGACGGTCGGCGCCGCGCCCCTCGGCGTCATCGACTACGAGGCCGCCGCCGAGGCGGGCGCGGAGGGCGACGCGGCCGAGGCGGCGATCGAATGGAACCGCGAGCCCACTGCGCGCGGAAGCGCGGAGCGATCGGTCGATCTCGCGCCCGACCTCGACGGCGACGTCGAGCTCGTCAAGTTCACGCCCGGGATGGACCCGGCGGCGTGGGAGTACCTCGACGACAAGGACGGCGTCGTGATCGAGGGCACCGGGCTCGGCCACGTCCACACCGACCTCATCCCGCGGATCGAGGCGCTCGTCGAGGGGGGGACCGTCGTCGCGATGACGAGTCAGTGCCTCGACGGGCGGGTCTGCGACCGCGTGTACGACACCGGCCGCGACCTGCTCGACGCGGGCGTCGTCGAGGCGGGCGACACCCTCCCCGGCACCGCGAAGGTGAAGCTGATGTGGGCGCTCGCGAACCGCTCCGACCCCGCCGAGGCGATGGGCCGCGACCTCGCGGGCGAACTGACCGAGGAGTCGCAGCCCTGGCGATGACGGGATCGGAGGGAGAGCCGGCGTCCAACTCCGGGTCGGGGCCCGATTCCGACTCGGCGCCCGCCCCCGTCGTCCGCGAGGCGCGTCCCGCCGACGCCGACGCGGTCGCCGCGTTCACCGCCGACACCTGGGGCGAGCGCCACGACGACTACATCCCGCGGGTGTTCCCGGAGTGGGCCGAGTCCGACGACCCCGACCGCGGCACCTTCGTCGCCACGCTGCCCTCGGAGGCGGTCGAGGCCGCCGGCCTCGACGACCGAGAAGCCGGTGATACGCACGTCGCGGGCGACGGCGACGGCGCCGCCGACGCGGGCGATCCCGAGGCGGTCGTCGGCTGTATCCAGGGCGTCTCGCTCTCCGAGTGGGAGGCCTGGGGACAGGGAATCCGCGTCGACCCCGCGGCCCGGGGCCACGGCGTCGGCACCGCGCTCTCGGAGGCCGCGCTCGACTGGGCGCGCGACCGCGGTGCGGCGGTCTGCCGCAACATGGTGTTCTCGTGGAACGTCATGGGGCTCGGCCAGTCGCGCGCGGTCGGCTTCGAGCCCGAGACGGAGTTCCGGTTCGCGGAGCCGGAGCCCGATCCGGACGCGCTCGACGGGAGCGACGCGGGCGATTCCGCCGCGGTCGACATCGCCGCCCTCGACGACCCCGACCCGAACGCGGCGTGGGCGTTCTGGAGCGACAGCGACGCCCGCGACCGCCTGCGCGGCCTCGCGCTCGACCCCGACGAGTCGTGGGCCTGCTCGCAGCTCACCCGGGAGCGGCTCGCGACCGCCGCGGCCGAGGACCGCCTGCTCGCTGTCGGCGACGCGGGCGGGCTCGCCGGGGTCGCGGTCCGGACCCGCGTGACGGAGCGCGAGGTCGACGGCGAGACCACCAGAACCGCGACGTACGGCGTCGCCGCGTGGCGCGACGTCGACGCGGCGGGCGCGCTGTTCGACGCGGTCGCCGCCGACGCCGCGGGGGTCGACGCGGACGGCGCCCGCGCGCTGATCCCGGAGACGGTCGAACACGTCAGCGACGCCGCCGCGAACCGCGTGTCGGTCGCGGCCGAGCCCGACTTCGTGATGTGCGCGGACCTCACCGGTGGGCGATGACCCTCTTCGGCGTCGACCTCCCGTGGTCGCTCCCGCTCACGCTCGTGATCTACGGCGTGGTCGTCGCCGCCGCCGTCTGGATCTACCGCGACGCGAGGGCGCGCGGGAGCCGCTACGCGGTCGTCTGGGCGCTCTCGACGCTCCTCCTCACTATCGTTCCGGTGTTGGCGTACCTCTACCTCCACCGCGAGGCCGGTCCGGCGCGCTGAGTCGGTCGCGTCCCCGACCGGCTCGGTCCGGTATCGCGCCGGGCCGGCCGCTCCCGGCCGCTTATGTGCGACGACCAGAAACGACCGACGGATGCCAGCCCTCCCTCTGACCGACCGGGTACGCGCGCTCGGTCGCGGCCGCCGGCCGCGCGCGCTCTCGGTCGCAATCGCCAACCTGCTCCCGCTCGTCGGCGTCGTCGCGCTCGGCTGGAACGCGGCCGCCCTGATGACGCTGTACTGGTTCGAGCTCGGGATCGCGTCCGGCTGGGCGCTCCTCCGCGCGCTGTTCGCCGGCCGACCGTCCGAGATCGAGCGCGAGGTCCTGCTCTCCGGACCGCTCGCGCAGCGACGACTCGGGCTCTCGATCCCTCGAACGGGCCTCTCGATCCGGCTCTCCTCGCTGCTCGTCCTCCCCATTGCCGCGCCGATCCTCGCGGTCGTCTGGGCGGTCGTCGGGACGCTCACAGTCGGCGTCGTCGTCGAGGAGGGGACGGTCCCGACCGTCGTCGACACGGTCGCGCTCGCGACGCTCGCCCTGTTCGTCGGCGAGGGAGCGACGACGCTCGTCGAGTACTTCGGCCGCGGCGAGTACCGCGACCACAGCGCCCAGACGGCGTTCACGGGCGTGTTCGCCCGCGGCGCGGCCATCTTCCTCGGCGCGCTGTTCACCGTCACGATCGTCGCCGCGGGGACCTTAGAGGACGACACGCCGATCTCCGCGCTCGACGCCGACGCGGTCGGACTCCCGCTCCTGCTCGGGATCGTGGCGGTGAAGGCCGCGTTCGACCTCGGCGGGCTGTACGGCGACCGGCTGGCGGCGTTCGACGAGTCGTCGTCGCTCGATCTGGGGTTCTCCTACGACCCTCCCGAGCCAGAACCGGCGGACGGGTCGCTCGCGGAACCGGTCGAGACGGTCCGCCAGCCCCGACGCGCCCGGGTCGCGGGGGCGCTGACGACTCCCCTCGGCCATCCGGGACTGTGGTACATCGCCGGGTCCTTCGGGTTCGTCGGTCTGCTGTTCGCGATCGGCGGGAACTGGCCGACCGCCGGAACCCTCGGCGCGCTTGCCGTGGCGGTCCCGCTGGCGATCGCCGCGCTCGACCACGAACTCCGGTACGGACTCGTCGAGTACCGCGCCGGCGACGACGCGCTCGTCGCCCGCGACCGCCTGTCCGGCGTGGCGCTGTGGCGCGTCGAACCGTGGGACGAGACGGACCTACGGGTGGAGCGGAGCCGACTCGACCGGCGACTCGGGACCGAGACCGTCGCGATCGAACTCCGCGACGACGAGTACCGGATCCCGGGGCTCGACGACGCCGAGCCGGTCCTCGACGTGTTCGACAGGCAGCCGGAGCGTCCCGACGGGTCGGCCCGACCGGACGGGTCGGGCCGATCGGACGAGTGAACGGCGTCACCGTTCCGCGTCGTCCGCTTCGTCCGCGTCGTCGCGCCCGTACAAGGGGTGTGCGTCCCCGACGAGGCGCTTGAACGCGAGGATGACGGCCGCGTGGAAGGCGACGAGGACGGTCACGCTCGCGACGATGATCGCCACCTCGGCGGGCGTCGAGAGCAGGCCGAGCGAGACGATGAGCGTCGTCGCGCACGCCGGCGGGTGGACCCAGTCGGTCGCGATCATCGCCCAGCTGGTCGCCACGAGCGAGGCGACCGCGCTCGCGGTCAGCCGGAACCCCTCGGGGGAGAAGGCGGGCGGCGTCGCCGTCAGCGCGGCGCCGTCGGCGATGACCGTCCACGCCGCCAGCCCGGCGACGCCGCCGATCAGGTGACTCGCGACCACGCGAACGGCGCGCTCCCGCTCGCTCCGGCGGTCGAACGCGAGGACGAACGCCGACGGGCCGAGGCTCGGGAAGACGAACGGCTGGCCGGTCGCCCACGCGACGAGACCGAGGACCGTGAACAGCAGGCCGGCGTACAGGCTGGTCCCCAGACGGCGACGCATTGCGACCCGGTCGGCGAGCGACTCACATAGGCCCGGCGGATCGCCGGTACCGAGGCGCCGAGCCACCTCGGCGACGCGGACGCGGGGCGGCGCTATCGCTCGCGATAGCCGAACCCGAACGACTAATTAGCCCGACCCCGGCCGTGGGGACATGTTCGCGACGCTGCCGGACCTCTTCCGACTGCTCGTCGTTCCCGTCTTCGCGTGGGCGGCGATCCGGGACGTCCGGACCCGGCGCCTCCCGAACCGGCTGTGGCCGCCGCTGTACCTGTTCGGCGCGCTGCTTCTGGTCTGGGAGATCGTGACGATCTGGCCTCTCGGGGGGTTCGTGGAGATGCGATTCCTGGTGCGAGTCGCGATCAGCCTGCTGTTCGTCGCGCCGCTCGGCTACGCCTTCTGGTACCTCGGCGCGTTCGGCGGCGCCGACGCCAAGGCGATGATCGCGCTCGCGCTGGTCTTCCCGACGTTCCCGGCCTACGAGATCGCCGGGATCGCCTTCCCGGTCGTCGACACCCAGCTCGGGGTGTTCTCGCTGACGATCCTCACGAACGCCGTCCTCCTCGGCCTCGCGTACCCGATCGGGCTCGCCGTCCGCAACCTCGTCCGCGGCGAGGTCTCCTCCAGCATGTTCCTCGCGCGCCCGGTCGCGACCGACTCGCTGCCGGACCGCCACGGACGGCTGTTCGAGGACCCGGACGGCCCCACCCGAGGGGGGGTGGACCTCGACGCGCTCCGGATGTACCTCCGCTGGCGCGGCCTCGCGCTCGCGGACCTGCGGGCGGCCCCCGACGATCTCCGCGACCCCGACTCGGTCGGCGAGACGTTCGACCCGACCGACGGCGGGACCCACGTCGGGCCGCGGACGGACGGGGGGCGCGCGGTCGACGCGGGAGCTGACGGCGACGTGGAGAGTACCGCCGACGCCGGCCGCGACTTCGACGACCCCTGGGCGGCCGAGCGCTTCCTCGACGAGATCGATCACGGCGCCTACGGCACCGACGCGGCGACGCTCCGCGACGGCCTCGACGTCGTCGCCCGCGAGGACCGCGTGCTGGTCTCGCCCGGGATGCCGTTCGTCGTCCCGATGACCCTCGGGCTCGTCGCCTCGCTGACGTTCGGCGACGCGCTGTTCGCGCTGCTCGGCGCGGTCGGGCTGGTGTGAGCCGGCACCGATGGCCTGATTTACAAACGACCAAGGCGGTGCGGTGGCGCGTGCCTGCGAGCGGCCGTCAGGCCGCGAGCAGCACGCGCGAGGGAGTCGGTCGCCGAGCAAAGCGACGGCGACCGACGAGGCTGGGGAGGTGTGAGGCGCGGTTGCGGTGCGGGGCGGGACTCGAAGGGGCAGCCGCGAGGACGACGGCGCGCGACGCAAGCACCGCAGGGAGCGAACGGAGTGAGCGACCGAGGAGCGCAGCGAGCGCACCGAGTCCTCGCGGCTGGGGCTTCGGCGGTGTTCGCTGACGACCTGTGGGAACCTATTTATAAACGAGCGGCTGGTTATTTAGCGGTGTTCGCCGCCGATTCGCGGGCAACCATTTATAAACAAAAGTCGACGACCGCGCCGTATCGTCAGCCCTCGGCCCAGACGTCCTCCGCGGCGAGGACGCGCGTCCCGACCGGGCGCTTCACGAACTCGCCGAGGTCGCGGCCGATCAGGTCGCCGACGCCGCGCTGGGCCGCCACGTCGAGCAGCCGCTGGTCGACCGTGCCGTCGACGACGACGACGTTCGGCGCGGGCTCTGCGCCCTCGACCGCGTCGAACGCGTCCGCGGCGTCGACCTCGTCGAGGACGTCGAACTCGTCGCCGAGGAGCCGCGCGCGGCCGGTCTCCCCGTCGACGACCTCGCCGACGTGCCCCGCCATCGTCCGCGGTTCGTCGGGCTCGTCGTCGCCCTCCGCCTCGGCGGCCTCGTCATCGGACACGTCGGACTCGGCGTCGACCTCTCCGCCCTCGTCGACCGGCTCGGCTTGGGATTCATCGCCCTCGCCGACCGGGTCGGCGTCGGTATCGCCTACCGGGTCGGCGCCGGACTCGTCGTCTCCGGCTACGTCGGGCTCGACGCTCCCCCGCGTCTCGTCCTTGTCGGTCGGCGTCGAGTCGGGTTCCGGCGCTTCGCTCGCACCGCCGGACGGGGGCGGGTCGCCGGTGTCGACCGGCGCGTCGGACCCTTCCGACTCGGCCGACTCGGTCTCCGGCTCGATCTCGGGCGACGGGGTCGTTTGGGCCGACGGTCCTGCCGAATCACCCTCTGAGGCGTCGCCCGGGAGCGCCCCGCCGTCGCCGACGCGGGCGATCGAGCCGGGGTCGTCGCCGTCGGCGATCTCCTCGTCGCTGGCGGCGGCTCGGAGGTCGGCGGCGTCGGCGAGGCTCGCGTACGGCACCTTCCCGCGGAGCGCCTCGAAGACGGCGTCGCGGTCGAGGTCCTCGACGGACTCGCCGGGCGGCGCGAACGCAACGTAGTCGACCTCGCCCACCTGCGCGAGCTCGCGGAGGATGAGCTCGCCGCCGCGGTCGCCGTCGAGGAACGCGGTGACGGTCCGGTCGGCGGTCAGGTCGGCGACCGCCTCGGGGACGTTCGTCCCCTCGACCGCGACGGCGTTTTTGATCCCGCAGTCGAGCAGCGTGAGCACGTCCGCGCGCCCCTCGACGACGATGACGGCGTCGGAGTCGCCGACGCGCGGTCCGGCGGGGAGCCCCTCGTAGTCGACGATGCCCTCGACCCGGGCGGCGTCGCGGACCTCGTCCAGCACGTCGCTGCTCGCGAGGCTCGTCTCCTCGAAGCCGCCGGCGATAAGCTCCTTCGCCCGCTCGACGACCTCGCGGCGCTTGGCCGCCCGTACGTCCTCGATGCTCGTCACCTCGACCGAGGCGTGACAGGGGCCGATGCGGTCGATCGTCTCCAGCGCGGCCGCTAAGATGGCTGTTTCGACCTTGTCCAGGCTCGACGCGACGGTGACCTCGCCGAACGACTGGCCGTTCTCGGACTCGACGGAGACGTCGATCCGGCCGACGCGCGAGGACTCCTGGAGGTCGCGGAGGTCCAGCTCGTCGCCGAGAAGCCCTTCGGTCTGGCCGAACACCGCCCCGACGACGTCGCTCCGCTCGACGACGCCGTCGGCCGCGATGGTGGCGTGAATCAGGTATTTTTCTGTGTCTTTCATGAGTGGTGAATGGTGATGTCGGGCGGTAGCGCCCGTCCGTGTATGGTTGCGTTCCTCGCGGAAAATAGCTATCGCCACGCTCCTCCGGCGGAGGTTATTGAAGAGAAATTCTCTCCAACACGAATCTTCGAATGTATTCGATAGTTCTTAGTGTTCGTAGCTGTATCATAATCTCACATGACGCGCTCACGGAGCGATCTCGTGTGGATACCGACGTTCGCAATACTCGTGGCGTTCGCGGTACCGTGGCCGCTGTGGGGCGTCGACCGCGTCGTCGCGGGGCTCCCAGTCTGGATCTGGTGGCACGTGGCGTGGCTCGGGCTGTGCGCCGCCCTGTTCGCGCTGTTCGTGCGCAGCGGCGCGTGGGAGCGCGGGATGGGACGGTGGGCCGCCGACCCCGTCGACGGAACCGGAAACGGGGTCGTCGACCGCGGGGGTGACCGCCGGTGACGCTCGGCGTCTCGCTCGGGGTCGTCGTCGGCTACCTCGTCGTCGCGCTCGCGCTCGGCCTCGTCGCGTACCGCGTCTCGGAGACGACGGCCGAGGACTACTACCTCGCGAGCCGGTCGATCGGGACGCTCGTGCTGCTGTTCACGACGTTCGCGACGCTGCTCTCGGCGTTCACCTTCTTCGGCGGCCCGAACCTCGCGTACGCGGCCGGTCCCGAGTGGCTGGTCGTGATGGGCACGCTGGACGGCGTCTTATTCGCGGTGCTGTGGTACGTCATCGGCTACAAGCAGTGGCTGATCGGCGCGCGCAACGGCTACGTGACGCTCGGCGAGATGCTCGGCGACCGGTTCGGCTCGACCGGGCTGCGCGCGCTGGTCGCCGGCGTGAGCCTCCTGTGGCTGTTCCCGTACGTCATGCTCCAACAGATGGGCGCCGGCGAGGCGCTCGTCGGGCTCACCGACGGCGCCGTCCCCTACTGGGGCGGCGCGGCGCTGATCACCGGCTTCATGATCCTCTACGTCGCCGTCGCGGGGCTCCGCGGCGTGGCGTGGACCGACACGCTCCAGGGGCTGTTCATGCTCTCTATCGTCTGGGTCGCGGCCGCGTGGGTCGTCTCGGCGCTCGGCGGCGTCGGCGCCGCGACCGAGGGGATGCTGGCCGCCCGGCCCGAGTTCGGAAGCTTCGGCGGCGGGACCTACTCGGTCGGGTTCATCGTCTCGACGGCGATCACCATCGCGTTCGGAGTGACGATGTTCCCGCAGATCAACCAGCGGTTCTTCGTCGCGAAGTCGGGCACGGTGTTGAAGCGGTCGTTCGCCCTGTGGCCCGTCCTCGTCCTCCTATTGTTCCTCCCCGCGTTCATGCTCGGCGCGTGGGCGGCCGGGGCCCCGATCGAGGTGCCCGAGGGCGCGAACGTGCTGCCGGTCGTGTTGAACGAGTACGCGCCGGCGTGGTTCGCCGCGCTCGTCGTCGCGGGCGCGATGGCCGCGATGATGTCCTCCTCTGACTCGATGCTGCTCTCGGGGTCGTCGTACTTCACTCGCGACCTGTACCGGCCGCTGATCGACGCGGACGCCTCCGAGCGGCGCGAGGCGTGGATCGCGCGGATCGGCGTCGCGGCGTTCGCGACGCTGGCGTTCGTCGCGAGCCTGTTCCGGCCGGGGACGCTGATCGAGGTCGGCGACACCGCCTTCTCCGGGTTCGCGCTGCTCGCGCTCCCCGTGCTCTGCGCGCTCTACTGGCCGCGGACGACGCGCACGGGGATGATCGCGGGCGTCGCGGTCCCGCAGGCGATCTACCTCGCGGTGGTGTTGTCGGGGGTCGTCGGCGCCGTCCCGACGCTTCCCCGGACCGTCCTCGGCGGTTGGGACGTCGCGCTCGGGCTGATGGTGCTATCGGGCGCGCTGACGGTCGGCGTGTCGTTGGTCACCGCCCCGACCGAGGAGAGCGACGCCTCGCGGTTCGCGGTTGTAAGTGATTGACAATTTGTAAAACGGTTCGTTCTGGGCCGGCGTTTTGCGTTCCTCTGCCACCGAACCGGAGATGAAAGCCGCTAAAGCCCCAGTCGCTCGCTTATAAATGGTTGATCACGGATCGACGACGAGGGGCTCCAAAGCCCCAGTCGCGAGGGCGGCGCACGCTCGCTGTGCTCCTCGCTCGCGCTGCTCGCTGCGGTGCTTACGTCGCCTGCGCCGCCCTCGCGACTGCCCCTTTGAGTCCCACCCCACCGCAACCGCACAGCACCTCACGCCTCCCCAGCCTCGTCGCTCGCTTCGCTCGCGACTCCCTCGCGCGTGCTCCTCGCGGCCGCCAGTGGCGGCCGCTCGCAGGCACGCGCCGACGTGGAGGGGCGGGNGCCTCCCCAGCCTCGTCGCTCGCTTCGCTCGCGACTCCCTCGCGCGTGCTCCTCGCGCCCGGTGGGGCGCTCGGAGGCACGCGCCACCGCGCTGGTCGGATTGAAATAGCGCCACCGAACCGTTCCCACCGCGCCGAACCCGGCGAAAGCCAAAAGCCGGTCTGTCCCCGACGAGGCGTATGAACGAGGCCGGTACCGAGGGCGTGCTGTTGGACCAGGCGACGCTCCGCGGTCGGCTCGACGACGCGCCGCCTTGGCTCCGCGAGCACTACCGAACCTTCCGGGAGTCGATGCTCGGCGAGCGCGACGGGTCACCGTTCCCCTGTTACTTCGGCATCGAAGTCGAGCGCGAAGGGGACATGCTGTACGCCGCCTGCGAGTCGACGACGGACCCGGCCGCGCTGTTGCGGTTCCGTGACGTCCTCTTGGAGTACCTCGAAACGTACCCGGACCACGCCGACCGCGCGCCCCTTGCGGTGTTTTTTAAGCCGCCCGACGACGACCGCGGCGAGGCGCACTACCACGAGCGGCTCTGGAACGTGCTGGAGTTCCTCCACGTCCACGACCCCGAGCCGTGGCCCGACGACATCCCGACCGATCCCGACACGCCGCGCTGGGAGTTCTGTTTCGGGGGCGAGGCGCTGTTCCCGACCTCTCGCGCGCCCTTCTACGACGACCGGAAGAGCCGGTACTCGCCGGTCGGCTTGGAGATCACCTTCCAGCCCCGCGCCGTCTTCGAGGGGATCACGGCCGACACCGAGGCGGGCGAGCGCGCCCGCGAGGCGATCCGCGACCGCATGGGCGACTACGACGGGGTCTGTCCCCACGCCGACCTCGGCGACTGGGGCACCGAGGGCGACCGCGAGTGGAAGCAGTACCTCTTCCGCGTGGACGACGACGCGAGTCCCGACGCCTGTCCCCTGTCGCCGACCCGCGACCACCCGAAGGCGCCCGAGCCCCTGCTCGAACCGGGCGCGTGGCGTCGCTTCGCGGACGAGGGCGACGGCGCCTCGGGCGCCGACGCGGACGCGCCCGTCACCTCGGGGCTCGGCGATGACTGACTCGCCGGCGGACGGGGGGTCCATCCTCCTCCTCGTCGACTTCCAGACCGGCTTCGACGAGCCCGGTTGGGGCGAGCGTAACAACCCCGACGCCGAGGCGGCCGCGGCCGCGCTCCTCGACCGCTGGCGCGCGGCGGATCGCCCGGTCGCGCACGTGCGCCACGCCTCGACGGAGCCGGATTCCCCCTTACGTCCGGACGCCCCCGGCTTCGCGTGGAAGCCGAAGACGGCGCCCGTCGACGGGGAGCCGACGTTCGAGAAGTCGGTCAACGGCGCGTTCCTCGGCTCCGGGCTCGACGCGTGGCTCCGCGAGGCGGGTCACGAGTCGCTCGTCGTCTGCGGGCTCACCACGGACCACTGCGTCTCCACGACGACGCGAGAGGCCGAGAACCGCGGCTACGACGTGCGGGTGGTCGCCGACGCGACCGCGACGCACGCCCGCGAGGCGCCCGACGGGGAGCAGATCGACCCCGAGACCTCCCACCGCGTCGCCCTCGCGCACCTGAACGGCGAGTTCGCGACGGTCGTCGAGAGCGCCGACCTGCTCGCGGAGTGACGGGGGGTCCCGCTGCCGCCCGCGCTCAGTCGTCGGCGGCGTCCGCGGCCTCCGGGCTTCCGCCGTTCGCGCGCTCGGCGGCGTTCGCGAACATTCCGCGCCGCGTCGTGTACAGGAAGTACCCGCCCAGTCCGAGGAAGCCGACGACGTTCGAGGCCGCGACCGCCCAGAAGACGGCCTCGACGCCCCACCCCAGTCCCGGCGTCACGGTGACGCCGAACGCGCCGAACGTCGTCGCGACCGGGACGGCCGCGACCGCGATCGGAAACCGGACCGCCCAGTACTTGACCAGGTCGGCGACGAAGGAGGTCCGGGTGCGGGAGGCGCCGTTGAACCCCGCCAGAAGGGTGTAGGTCCCGCCGAGCGCCCAGTAGGAGGCGCCGAGGATCCGGAGGTAGAGGACCGACAGGGACCGGCCGGTCGCGGTGAGGTCGGGCGCGAGCAGGTCCGCGATCCCGCCGGCGAGGAGGAACTGGACCGCGCCGAGCGCGAGGAACCCGGCGACGACCATCCCCGTGCCGACCGTCGTCGTCCGGCGGGCGCGCTCGGGGGCGTCCGCGCCGAGGTTCTGGCCGATCATCGACTGGGCGGCCTGCTGTATTCCGAGGGCGGGTACGACCGCGAGCGTCGCGACCCGGGCGCCGACCGTGTACGCCGCGACGCCCGCCGCGCCGCCGGCGACCGCGACGAGGCCGACGACGAGGACGCGGACCAGCTCGCTCACGCCGCGCTGGCCGCCGAGCGGGAGGCCGACCGAGACGACCTCGCGGACCGCCGCGAAATCGAGCGCGAACGCCTCGGGGGTGAGTCGGAAGGTGTCGCGGCCGATCCCCGCGGCGTACCCGAGGATCTACAGGAGGCTCGCGACGCCCGCGAGCGCGGTGCCGAGCGCGGCGCCGGCGACGCCGAGCCGCGGGGCGGGGCCGACCCCGAAGATGAGCACCGGCGCGGCGACGAGGTTGACGAGGACGCCCACGAGGCTCACGTGGAACACCGCTCGGGTGTCCCCGTACGCCGTGAAGCAGTTCTCGACGGTGTCACCGACCGCGCCGACCGGGAGGACGGCGATCACGATCGCGAGGTACGTCGCGGTCGTCCCGGCGAGCGCCGGGTCCGCCCCGAGCAGCGCCACCACCTCCTCGGCGTAGACGACCACTGGGATCGCGACCGCCGCCGTGACCGCGAGCGCGACGAGCGCGCCGTTGACCGCGACGCGGCGCGCGCCCGCGTCGTCTCCGTCGCCGGCGCGCTGCGAGACGAGGATCTGGGTGCCGACCGCGCCGACCACGACCGTCGCGCCGAGCAGCGACTGGATCGGGAGGCTGAGCCCGACGGCGGCGACGGCGTCCTCGCCGACCCGCCCGAGCCAGAACGTGTCGACCAGCGCGTTGGCGACGTACACGACGTTCTGCGCGACGAGCGGCGCCGCGAGGACGAGCAGCACGCGCCCGACCGGCCCGTCGGTGATCGTCTCGCGGTCGATGTCCAGCATCGAATCGTTCCGGTATTAGATGGGGATAATAAAAGTGTGCTGGTCGTGAACACGCCCCTTGAGCCGAGGCGTCCGCAGCGGGTTCGGTGCGGAGCATCGACAGTCTGATCGCCGAGTGGCGACGGTCGGCCGTCCGGCCGCAGCGAATCCGTCCGCCGAGCGCATCCGATTCGGTCCCCGCGTACGGCCGCTCGACGCCCGCGAAGGGAAACCTCTTAATGGACTACACACGGAGTTCGTGGTATATGAGCAACGGCGACGACGACCCGGCCGACGCCTCCGAGGAGGCCGACGCCGCGGACGACGGCGGGGACGCCGGCGAGCAGACGGAGACGGCCGCCCCGACGCTCCCCGATGACGCGACCGAGGAGTCCCTGAACGAGTACCTCGACGAGATCGCCGAGCGGCTCGAGGCCGCCGAGACGGAGGCCGACCTCGACGACGTCGAGGCGCTCTTGGACGACGCCGAGACCGGGATCGAGGAGGCCGACCTCCCCGAGCCGGACGAGGACGACGAGGACGCCGACGACCCCCGGGGCGACCTCGAGGACCGCGTCGCGGAGCTCCGCGACGGCGTCGCGGACGCCCGCGGCCCCTACGGCGAGGACGTCGTCGACGCCGTCGAGGCCGCGTCCGGGACGGTCGCGGACACCGAGTGGACAGAGGCGGGCCACGACGACGCCGCGGCCGCCGTCGCGTCGTTCGTCGGCGAGGCCGCCGACGCGGTCGACGACGCGGCCCCCGACGCGATCGACGAGGCCGACGAGGACCCCGAGGCGCTGCTCGACGAGGCCGCGGACGGTGAGGAGCCCGCCGCCGCGGAGCCGATCCCCGTCGATCAGCTCACCGCGGCGCTCGACGCCGTCGCCGCGGCGGTCGCCGAGGCCGGCTTCGACGCCGACGAGGACGCGGACGCGATCGCCGCGCTGCTGGCGGCGACCGACGACCTGGAGGCCGCCCTCGACGACGCCGAGGAGTGGGACGACCTCGAGACCCACGAGCAGCTCCGCGCGCAGGGGTACTACGACGTGCTCGGCCACTACAAGGACTTCCCGGTCGAGTGGGCCGCGCTGAAGGAGCACGAGGCGCAGGGGAACGTCGACATGATCCTGCTCGCGCTCGACTCGCTGCAGTCCGAGTTCATGGAGCGCCACTGCCTGGAGGCGTTCGAGCGCATGGGCAAGCGCGGCAAGACCGAGGCATCCGTCGAGGAGGTCCTCGGCCGCGCCGAGAAGCGCGACCGCCCCGCGATCCGAATCCTCGGGAAGATGGCGGCCGAGGAGGCGACCGACACCCTCGTGGAGTACGTCGACGAGGACTCGAACCCGCAGCTCCAGAAGGCCGTCTTCAAGGCGCTCGGCGAAATCGGCGCGTCCGAGGCGGTCCAGCCCCTCGCGAACCAGCTCGACCCCGACGGCGACACCGACGAGCTGGTCCGCCCCCACGCCGCCCGCGCGCTGGGCCTGATCGGCGACACCCGCGCCGTCGACCCGCTCGCCGACGCCCTCGAAGCGCACCCGTCCGACGACGTTCGCGCGGCCGCCGGCTGGGCGCTCCGCCAGATCGGCACCCGCGACGCGCTCGAGGCGGTCGCCGAGTACGCGGACGAGCGCTCGTTCGTCGTCTCGACGGAGGGCGAGAAGGCGGAGCGCGCGCTCGACGAGGCCGAGCCCGCGCCGACGGCCTGAGACGCGCGCTCGTCCCCTTCGCGGTGGCCGCGAACCCTTTTATCCGATACCGGCACCACGCTCGCCGTGTCACCCCGTCGTCCGAGCCGCCGGTCCCGCGTCGCCGCGCTCCTCTTGCTCGTCGCCGCGACGAGCGTCGCCTGCTCGCTTCCGGCCGCGGCCGCCCCGCTCGGCGCCGCCGCGCCGCTCGACGAGGTCGAGCCCACCTCGGCGAACGCCTCCGCCGCCGACAGCGAGCCCCGGATCGTCGGGCTGTACCCGAACCCGACGACCGCGGAGAACCGCGGCGAGTACCTCGTCGTCTCCCTGCCGGAGCGCGGGAACTGGTCGCTCTCCGACGGCTACTACGACGCCGGGATTCCGGCGAACGCGAGCGGGACCGTGACGTTGTCGACCGCGCCGAACCGGACCGCGTCGATCCTCGCCGGCGACTCGGGGACGGCCGCCGCGGTCGCAGACCGGCGTCAGATTCGCCGTCTGAACGACTACTTCCCGCTGTCGGCGTCGGGCGACCGGATCGAGCTCCGGCGAAACGGGACCGCGGTCGACGTGGTTTCCTACGACCGCGCCCGCGAGGGGTACCGCTGGCGCGCCTCGTGGGGCGAGTGGCGCCCACGCGGGTACGACCCCCGCTCGCCGGAGTCGACCGCGGACGCGGCCGTGAGGCCCTTCGTCCTCCCGGACAGCCCCGGCGTGCCGGTCGATCCCCTCCGGAGCGCGGACGAGCGCCTGTTCGTCGCCGGCTACACGCTGACCTCGGAGCGGGTCGTCGAGGCGCTCGTCGCGGCCGCCGACCGCGGGGTGCGGGTTCGCGTGCTGCTGGAGGGGTCGCCGGTCGGCGGCTTCCCGGCGCGGAGCGCGGCGCTGATCGACCGGTTGACGGCCGCCGGCGTCGAGGTTCGGATCCTCGACGGCGAGGTCGAGCGGTTCCGCTTTCACCACCCGAAGTACGCGGTCGCGGACGACCGCGCCGTCGTCCTCACGGAGAACTGGAAGCCGTCCGGCACGGGCGGGCACAGCAACCGCGGGTGGGGCGTCGTGGTCGGGGCAGGGGACGGGAGTGGGGGCGGCGCCGGCACGGAGGGGGACGCCGGAGACGGGGAGACCGACCGGAGCGCCGCCGTCGCGGACGACCTCGCAGCGCTGTTCCGCGCCGACTTCGAGGCCCGCGACGCGCGGTCGTGGCGCGCCTTCCGGGCGGACACCGAGTTCCACGGCGGCGGACGCGCGAACGGCTCCTACCCGACGCGGTTCGACGCGCCCGCGCAGCCGGTCGCGGCGAACGTGACGGTCCTGACCGCCCCGGGCAACGCCGCCGACCGGATCGTCGCGCGTATCGACGCCGCCGACGAGCGGGTGCTCGCCGTCGTGCCGCGGGTGGGCGGTCCGAACGACCGGATCGTCCGCGCGCTCCGGCGCGCCGCGGACCGCGGGGTCGACGTCCACCTGCTGCTCTCCGACGCGTGGTACGACCGCGAGGCGAACCGGAACCTCTCGAAGCGGCTCGTGGACGAGCCGATCGCGGTCGACCTCGCCGAGCCGCGCGGCCGGTTCGGGAAGGTCCACGCGAAGGGGCTCGTCGTCGACGACACCGCGGTCGTCGGCAGCCTCAACTGGAACCCGAGCGCGGAGACGAACAACCGCGAGGTCCTGCTCGCGATAGAGGACGAGTCGGTCGCGGACTTCTACGCCCGCGCGTACGCGGCGGACTGGCGCGGCGGCGGGATTCAGCTGCCGATCGCCTTCGTCGGCGGGTTCGGCGTCGCGCTCGCGGGGGCCGGCGCCGTCGCTCGGCGGGAGATCGCGTTCGGCTGAGAAACGGGGTCGGCGCGAGCGGGTTCCGGACCGCTGCGAGCGGTCGTAACCGCCGGCTCAGTCGTCGAGCGCGATCGTCGACGAGAGCGCCTCGTCGATCTCCGCGCCAGCCATCTTCTCGACGAGCGCCTCGATCACCTCGCTCCGGCGCCCCTTCACGAACTTGATGGAGCCGACGACGAGGTGGCCGCCGCCGGAGACGCCGGCCTCGGGCAGCTCCTCGTTCAGCTCGGTCACCATGTTCGGGATGTCGAGGCGAACCCCGTCCGAGCGGAGGACGCAGAAGTCGGGGCCGTAGCCGATGGTGATGACGGGATCGCCCGTCTCCTTCACCTTCGCGTCGTGGAGCTCGCCGGTGGTCTTGCCCGGCGCGGGGTACGTGAACCGGTGGGCGTACTCGTCGAGGTCGATCCGGTAGAGGTGCGCGCCCGAGGCGAGCCGCTCGTGTTCGACGTGGTCGTCGACGGCGTCGAGCTGGCGCTCCACGTCGCGCTCGGCGCGCTCGGAGAGGAACTCGACGAGCTCCTCGTGGCGCGCTTCGTCGTCGCACCCCACGTTCAGGGCGTCGTTGACGAGGGTCTTGCCCTCGGAGTAGCGGAGCCAGTGCGCGGCGTAGTCGAGCGCCTCGCCGATGTCGAGGAGGTCGGACTCGTCGTAGCCCGCGCCCTCGGCGAGCGCGACGTAGTCGTCCATCGCCTCCGCCTTCGAGCGGTCGGAGAGGCCGGCGACGGCCGGCACGTGCTCGAGCTCCTCGGTGAGCGACGGGTCGATCAGGCGGGCGAGTTCGACGGACATCATCCCGGTGGTGACCCGGTAGTCCTCGCCGTGGAGGTAGGGGTTGACGTGGGCGTCGAGCAGGGGCTCGACCGCCTCGGGGTCGGGGTGGTGGTGGTCGACCGCCGCGATGGGGATGTCGTAGTGCGCGAGGTTCTCGTAGGCCGGCACGTCCTCCTCGGTCGACCCGTTGTCGAGCATCAGCAGGAAGGGGAGCTTCTGGCCGTGGCGGGCGCGGCCCTCCAGGGCGAAGTTGAGGTCGCGGGTGACGTCCTCCATCTCGTAGTAGGGGGCCTTGCTCGGGAGCCGCTTGAAGAGGTGGCGCGCCGCGTCGGGGTCGCCGTGGACCTCCTCGACGAAGTTCTCCAAGGCGAGCTGGACCGGGATCGCGGCGCACATGCCGTCGCCGTCGGCGTGGTGGCGGACGCGGATCGGGCGCCCGGCGAGGACGGTCCGGCGGAGCAGCCGTGCGAGTTCGCGGAGGTCCTCGTGGATCGGCTCGAACGCCTCCCACTCGACCAGCGGGTCGACGTCCGCGGGCTCGGCGCGCTCGTCGAGGGCCGCCTCGAAGCGCTCGCGGGCCTCGGCGGCGCGCTCGTCGGGGAGCCGCGTCAGCGAGTCGACCTCCAGCTGGAGCGCGTTCTCGCGGCTCTCTATCGTCCCCGAGACGTGGACTATGTCGCCGACCTCGACCTCGGGGTACGCACGGACGCCGGCGGACTCGAAGGCGGCACACGAGAGGACGCCGGAGGCGTCGGCGACGGCGAAGATGGTCGGGCCGCCGGTCTGTTTCGCCTGGACGACCTCGCCCTCGACGGTCACCTCGTCGCCCGGGGTCAGGCCGCGGACCCGCGAGACGGTCGGCTCGTGGGCGACGGTCTCGGTGCGGTAGTCGTCGGGGTCGACGTCGTCGAACGCGACGTCGCCGTTCTCCTTCACCTCGGTGAGCCGGACGATCAGCCGGTCGCCGACGGCGTAGTCGCCGCCGAGGTTCGACTCGTGGACGAGTCCGCTCACGGCGTCGGAGAGGTCGACGAACACGCCGTAGTCGACGACGCCGTTGACCTCCGCGTGATACAAGGCGTCGACCTCGGCGTCTTCGAGGGTACAGTCCGGTGCCAGGTCGTAGACGGTCGGGCGGTCGTCGGCCGCGCGCGCCGACCGGTCCTCGACCGTCCCCTCCGCCGCGTCGGCGTCGGGTTCGGGGCTCGAATCGCCCCGCGTGCCGGAATCCCCGGCGGTGTTTTCGCTCATGGACGCTTCTCGGGAACGGCCGGTGTTAAGCCTGTTCTCTCGGGGCTCGGGCCCCCGGACGCGGCTCGGCAGCGGCGGAGGGACCGCCCCCGTGTCCCGCGGTCCGGAACCCCTATGAGGCGACGGCGACTTGTCTCGTCCATGCGACTGTTCCGCTCGGACGAGCTCCTCGGGATCGCCCGAGAGACCCTGGAGTTCGTGCTCGAGGCGAGCGAGGAGACCCACCCCAACGAGTACATGGGGTTCCTCCGCGCGGACGACGCCCGGAAGCTTGACCTCGACCGGGACGGGCAGGTGATCACCGACGTGCTCGTCATCCCGGGGACGGAGTCGAGCCCGACGAGCGCCAGCGTCCGGACGCACATGAAGCCGAACGACATGCGCGCGGTCGGGTCGGTCCACTCACACCCGAACGGCGCGCTGCGCCCGAGCGACGCCGACCTCGCGACGTTCGGACAGGGGAAGGTGCACATCATCGCGGGCGCGCCCTACGGGTGGGGCGACTGGAAGGCGTTCGACAACGAGGGGAAGCAGACGACCCTCGACGTGCTCGACGTGGAGGTGCCAGACGAGCACTTCTTCGATTTTACACAGGCGGACATCGACCGCGAGCTGGACGACCGAGACTCCGGCGGCTTCCTCTCGTGGTTCAGATGACGCGGGTCGTCGCGCAGGGCACCTTCGACCTGCTCCACCCCGGCCACGTTCACTACCTGGAGGACGCGGCGACGCACGGCGACGAGCTCCACGCCATCGTCGCCCGCCGCACCAACGTCACGCACAAGCCCGAACCGATCCTCTGTGCCCGCCAGCGGCGCGACATGGTCGAAGCGCTCGCCGCGGTCGACGAGGCCCACCTCGGCGACCCGGAGGACGTGTTCGTCCCCATCGAGCGGCTCGACCCCGACGTGATCGTGTTGGGATTCGACCAGCACCACGACGAGGCCGACATCGCGGCCGCCCTCGACGCCCGCGGCATCGACTGCCGGGTCGAGCGCGCGTCGGGGCGGGAACCGAAGTACGAGGACGAACTGCTCTCCAGCGGCGACATCGTCGACCGCATCCTGCGCGAGCGCGGCGAGGACGGCGACGCGACGCCCTCGTAGGTCGCGGGCCGGGGTCCGCCGACCGCGGCGAACGCGCGGACTCGCCAGCGGTGGAAGCGCGGGGTCTAAATGGACTGACTCCCAAGCCGAGGTGAGTGAACGTCCCCGACAAGTTCCCCGCGGTGCTGGCCGCGGCCGCGATGGGCGTGTACCTGCTCGTCGTCGTCGGCGCGACCACCTCCCTCACGGAGGCGGCGACCGCCTGCGGCGGCTGGCCCGCCTGCGGGAGCGGCGCCGCCCTGCCGACGGCGACGGCGGGATGGATCGCCCTCGGCCACCGCGCCCTCGCGGTCGTCGTCGGCCTCCTCGTCGCCCTCTCCGCCGCGCTCGCGTGGCGGGAAGGCGCCGACCGCCGGGTCCGCGCTGCGCTCCTCGCCGCGCTCGTCGTCTATCCGGCCCAGGCCGGGGTCGGCGCGCTCGTCGCGCTCGGCGACCTGCCGGCCGCGCTCGGCTCCGCCCACCTCCTCCTCGGGATCGGCATCTTCGGCGCCGTCCTCGCGGCGCTCGCGTGGTGGCTGGAGGCCGAGACGGGGAACCCCGACGACGCCCCCGACGACTTCGAGCCCGGAACCGACCACCTCCCGCCGGTCGAGGAGGCGCCGGAGCCGTCGATTCCGTCCGCGACCCTCCCGCGGCTGAAGGCCACCGCGGCCGCGTACTTCCGGCTGATGAAGCCGCGACTGATGTGGCTGCTCTGCCTCGTCGCCGCCGCGGCGATGGCGCTGGCGGGCGGCTCCGGTTTCACGCCGCCCGTCGTGGCGGCGACGCTCGCCGGCGGTGCGCTCTCGATCGGCGCCTCCGGGACGTTCAACCACGTCCTCGAACGCGACGTGGACAAGCGGATGCAACGCACCAGCGACCGCCCGCTCGCGACGGACCTCGTTCCCGTCTCGCACGCGCTGGCGTTCGGCGGCCTGCTGACCGTCGTCTCGCTCGCGCTGTTCTGGACGGTGAACCCGCTGACGGCCGCGCTCGGGCTGGTCGCGATCGTATTTTACAGCGTCGTGTACACGCTCGTCCTCAAGCCGAACACGGTCCAGAACACCGTCATCGGCGGCGCGGCCGGCGCGCTCCCGGCGCTCATCGGCTGGGCCGCGGTCACGGGCAAGGTCGGCGGCGGCGGGCTGCTGCTCGCCCTCGTCATCTTCCTGTGGACGCCCGCGCACTTCTACAACCTCGCGCTGGCGTACAAGGACGACTACGAGCGCGGCGGCTTCCCGATGATGCCCGTCGTGCGCGGCGAGACGACGACGCGCCGGCACATCCTCTGGTACCTCGGCGCGACGCTGGTCGCCGCGGTCGCGCTCGCGGCGGCAGCGGATCCGCTCGGCGCGCTGTACGCCGTCGTCGGCGTCGGCGTCGGCGCCGTCTTCCTCTGGACGGTCGTCCGGCTCCACTACGAGCAGACGGAGAGCGCGGCGTTCCGCGCGTTCCACGCCTCGAACGCCTACCTCGGCCTGCTGCTGTTCGCCGTCGTCTTCGACGCGCTGGTGGTCTGAACGACGTCCGTCGCCGGCCGCCGCTGATATCGGATCTGATAGCCGATCGTGCGTGATTTATATACCTCCGCGAGAGCCGACACAATCGAATGGACGACACGAGGAGTGCGGCCGCACGTTCGCTGTGGCCCGTCTGGGGTCTCAGCGTCGTGCTGCTCCTGTTCCTCGTCGTCGAAGCCGTCGCCGTCCTGGTCGGGGTCGTGCCCGTCCCCGGGGGGTACTGGGTTGGATTCTTCTCCACGCTACTGGTTGTGTTCGGCGTCGGATACGTCGTCTACTGGATCCCGGGCTTCGACCTCTCGACCGCCCGGTACCAGCGGATCAACCGCTGGTGGGTCGCGGGCGCGTCGGGGTACCTCCTCGTCAACGTCGGATTCATGGCGACGCTCCCGACCGAGTCCGCGTTTCAGGTATTCGGCTGGATCCGCTGGGCGATCGGCTTCGGCGGCGGTATCGGGCTGCTCATCGGCCTGTTCGAGGCGAGAGCGATCGAACGCGAGGTCACCGCGGAGCGGAGTCGCGTCCGACGGGCCCAACTCCGCCGCGAGCGGGACCGCCTCGAGGAGTTCGCGAGCGTCGTCTCCCACGACCTTCGGAACCCCCTCAGCGTCGTCCGCGGTCGGGTCGACCTCGCCAAGCAGGCGCACACGGACGACGAACACCTGGCGGCGGTCGAGCCGGCCCTCGACCGGATGGACGAGATAATCGAGGAGACGCTGACGCTCGCCCGCGAGGGGAAGACCGTCGACGACGCCGACGACGTCCCCCTCGACGACTGCGTCCGCGAGTGCTGGTCGCGCGTGGACACGGCGGACGCGACGCTCAGCGTGGACGGATCGCTGACGGTGCGGGCCGACCGCGACCGGCTGTCGCACGTCTTCGAGAACCTCTTTCGGAACGCGATCGAACACGGCGGCAGCGACGTGGCCGTTCGAGTGGGCCCGCTCGGCGGGCAGGACGGGTTCTACGTCGAGGACGACGGCATCGGCATCCCGGCGGCGGACATCGATCGGGTTCGCGAGACCGGGGTCACCTCGTCGGCCGACGGGACCGGGTTCGGCCTCGCGATCGTGGAACGGATCGTCGAGGCACACGGGTGGGAACTCCGGATCGATGACGGAGCGGAGGGCGGGACGCGGTTCGAGATCAGCGGCGTCGACCGGCGGTCGTAGGGGTCGGCGAGCGGTACGCGGGTCTATTTAAGTTCGTTCGGCGCGAACGGAGGTCTGTATGACACGCGTCGAAATCGAGTACTGCGTCCCCTGTGGCATGTTGAACCGCGCGCAAGACGTCTCCGAGGCGATCCTCAAGCAGTTCGGCGAAAGCGTCGACGAGGTCGCGCTGGTGACCGGCGACGCGGGCGTGTTCGTCGTCCGCGCGGACGACGAGGTCGTCTTCGACAAGGCGGAGGACGAGTACGACGTCGACGCGATCGTCCGCGCGGTCAAGCCGTACGTCGGCGCGACGGCGTAACACGCGGTCGTTCTTTTATAAAAGGCGTCGCACGGACCGATGAGGAGCGCCGCCAGCGGCCAAGCCGTTCGTTTATAAATGGGTGGTCGCGGATCGGCGGTGAACACCGCCAAAGCCCCAGCCGGAAGACGTTCCTGCTCGCTCCCTTCGGTCGCTGTGCGGGCTGCGACTTCCGTGCTCCCGCTCGCTTCGCTCGCGGGAACGCACAGCAACCGCACCTCACACCTCCCCAGCCACGTCGGCGGACTACGTCCGGCTGCAAGCGAGAGCTTCGCTCCGGCGACTGACTCCAGCGAGAATCGGAGATTCTCTGGCAGCCGGCGCGTAGCGCCGGCGACCTCGTGCGTGCGACTCGCGGCCTGCGACCGCTCGTCGGCACGCGCCACCGCCCATTTTTAAATAGCATCGCCCGCGCCGCCGCGCCTCAGTCGCCCTTATAAACGGCCCGCGCGGAGTTCGTCACCACGAGGATGCTGCTCGACGCCATCGCGAGCGCGGCAAGCAGGGGGTTGAGGACGCCCGAGAGCGCCATCGGAATCGCCACCGCGTTGTAGACGAACGCCCAGCCGAGGTTCTGTTTCAGCCGCCGGTTCGTCCCACGCGTGAGGGCGAACAGCTCCGGGACCGCAGAGAGCCGGTCGTCGAGCAGGACCGCGTCGGCGGCGTCCGCTGCGAGGTCCGTCCCGGAGGCGATCGAGATCCCGAGATCGGCCGCGGCGAGCGCGGGGGCGTCGTTGCTCCCGTCGCCGACCATCGCGACCGCCCCGTCCGCGCCGAGTCGCCGGACCGTCTCGGCCTTCGCCTCCGGCGGCACCTCGGCGAACACCTCGTCGATCGCGGGGTGGTCCGCGAACCGCGCCGCGGCCGCGGGCCCGTCGCCCGTGAGCACGACCACGCGCCGGCCGTCCGCGTCGAGGTCGGCGACGACCGCCTCCCACCCGTCGCGCACCTCGTCGCCGACGGTCAGGACCCCGCGGACGCGACCGTCCCAGCCGACGTAGACGGGGACGTTCCCGCGGTCGCGGGCGGTCGCCCTCGCCTCGCGGAGCCGGTCCGAGACCGGCCACCCCCGCTCGTCGAAGAGGTCGGGGTGGCCGACGACGACCTCGTCGCCGCCGACGCGCCCCGCGACCCCGCGGTCGAAGACGTCGACGTCGGTCGCGGCGGGGGCGTCGAGCGCGTCGACCTCGGCCGGCGGGCCGTCGCCCGGGTCCGCGGCGGCCGCGGCGCCGCCGTCGGTGGCCGGTCGCTCGCCCGCCGTCTCTCCGGCATCTCCCAGCACGCCCGCGACGATCGCCTCGGCGACCGGGTGGATCGAGGCGCGCTCGACGGCCGCCGCCCGTTCGCGGACGCGGTCGACCGAGGTCCCGTCCTCGGCGGTCCCGTCGAGCAGCCGCATCTCGCCGTCGGTGAGCGTCCCGGTCTTGTCGAAGACGACCGTGTCGACGTCGGCGGCCGCCTCGAAGACGGCGTCGGAGACGACGACGATGCCGCGCTTCGCCGCGTCGCGGATCCCGGCGGCGACCGCGAGCGGCGTCGCCAGCCCGAGCGCACACGGGCAGGAGACGATCAGCACCGTCAGCCCGACGAGCGCCGCGTCGATCGGCGCCGAGCCGAGCGCGAGGGTGGCCGCGGCGCCGACGGCCGCGACCGCCACGACGAGGGGGACGAACACCGTCGCCAGTCGGTCGACGAGCCGCTGGATCCCGGACCGCGAGCTCTGGATCTCCCAGAGCAGTCGCACGAGGGTGTCGAGCGTGTTCTCCGCGTCCTCGCCGACCTCGATCACGACGGGCGAGTCGGTGACGACGGTGCCCCCGCGGACCGGGTCGCCCTCGCGTTTCGTCGCCGGCAGCGACTCGCCGGTGATCAAGGCCTCGTCGACCGCGGCGGTCCCCTCCGCGACGGTCCCGTCGAACGGCACGCGCTCGCCGGGGCGGACGAGGAGCCGGTCGCCGGGGGCGACTTCGTCCGCGGCGAGGGTCTCGCCCGCTTTGGTCCGCACGGTGCGGTCCTCGGTCGTCGTCAGGTCGGCGAGCATGCCGGTCGCCCGGCGCTTGATTATCGACTCGTAGTGGTTGCCGGCGGTGACGACCAAGATGACGGCGATGGTCACGTCGAAGTAGAGGTCGGTCCGCCCGACGAGCAGCGCGAGCGTACTGTACGCGTACGAGCTCGTCGCCGCGAGCGACACGAGCAGGTCCATGTTCGGCTGCCGCGCCCGGAGGCTCACGTACGCCCCTCGGAGGATCGGGTAGCCGGTGTAGAACAGCACGATGGAGGCGAACAGCCAGATCTGCGCGAAGAGATAGGTACCGGAGACGCCGCCGAGGTCGACGATCGGCTCGTAGCCGAAGTAGGTCGGGTAGAGGAAGAGGACGTACCACAGCATCGCCATCATCCCGAAGAAGCCGCCGCCGATGAGGAACCGCACGACCGCGTCGTTGTCCTCCGCGTCCGGGTCGGCGCGGCGGCTCGCCGAGTACCCCGCGACCGAGAGCCGGTCGGGGAGCTCGTCCGCGTCCACCGCGTCCGGGTCGTAGTCGACCCGGATCGTGTCGGTGGCGTAGCTCGCCTCGGCGGCCGCGACGCCCTCCTGCTCGCCCGCCGTCATCTCGAGGAACGACTCGCAGGTGGCGCAGTGCATCCCGTCGACGTGGAGGAACGTCGTCTCCCCGTCGAACTCCTCGCTCGGCGTCGCGTCCGGGCGCCGCGCGTCGAGCTCGTCGAGGTCCTCGACGTCGTCGAGCGAGCGCGCGACGGTCAGACAGCCCCGACAGCAGAACTCGCCGTCGACGTCTGGGGCAGTGTGCGGGTCGTCTCCGACCGGGAGATCACAGAGTGTACAGCCTGTCATACGTGGTCCGGGTTCTATCCTGTCGGTCCGCGGACCGGGTGCGGTGGTCTCACGGCCTGTTCGGGTCGACTACGCGTGTTCGGGGTCGTCCGCGTCACCGCCGACTCCCGGGAAGCTTCCGCCGGTCGCGATCCGGAGGCTCGCCCAGATGAGCAGGACGTTCACCAGCGTGATCGCGACGAAGACCTCCGCTCGGTCCGCGATGAACACTGCCGCGGGAACGAACCCGCCGAGGACCAGGAGCACGCCCTGTTGGATCGAGAAGTCCATACCGTCTCCTATCGCCCGCCGAAAATATATAACACCCGTGTTTTCAGGGTTCGAGAACGGGTGGATCTTATATACTTCTTTGCTGTTAACCCCGCCTATGGGCCAAAACGAGACCGCACACGCTCCGACAGACGACGTGAGCGGTGAGACGGAGGAGTTCGACCCGATCGGGACCCTCACGCTCATCGCGATCTACTTCGTCATCCTAGTGCTTTCGTGGGTGTACATCTACTACATCGAGTTCCTCGGCCGCGATCTCGTCGTTGTGGGGTGATCACAACATGCACATTCACGCCTACGAGAAGATCTGGCTGGCGGCGTCGGTGTTGTTAATCTTGTTCCTCCTCGGGTCGGTCACCTACGGCGCCGTCGGTCCCGGCGTCGCGATGGTGAGCGACACCGAACCGACGGTCGACGCCGGCGCNGTTGTTAATCTTGTTCCTCCTCGGGTCGGTCACCTACGGCGCCGTCGGTCCCGGCGTCGCGATGGTGAGCGACACCGAACCGACGGTCGACGCCGGCGCGTTAGACGAGGACGAGCGGTTCTCGGAGCCCCGCGTCGAGCAGGTCGGCGAGGACGAGTACGCGGCGTACGTCGTCGCTCGCCAGTTCGGGTTCCAGCCGGATCCGATCGTCGTGCCCGCGAACAGCACGGTGACGTTCTACGTCACCTCAGCGGACGTGATACACGGGTTCGAGGTCGCGGGCACGAACGCGAACACGATGGTCGTCCCCGGCGAGGTCTCGGAGATCACGGTCGAGACCGACGAGCCGGCCGAATACGGGCTCATCTGTAACGAGTACTGCGGCGCGGGCCACCACGTGATGGAAGGGAAGGTGAACGTCGTGAGCCAAGCGGAGTTCGAGAGCAGCGGAGGTGACGGCGAATGAGCGAGGCCATCGAGGCCGAGCAGACCTTCGCAGACAAGTTCCCCGAGGAGGCGCGGATCGTCCGGGCGGCGCTGCTCGGTTCGTTCCTCGCGCTCACGCTCGGCGCGATATTCGGGATCATCCAGACGCTCCACCGGACCGGCGTGTTCCGCGGGCTCATCGACTCCACCGACTACTACACCTCCCTCACCGCACACGGGGTGTTCCTCGCGCTCAGCTTCACGACGTTCTTCCTCGTCGGCCTGTTCACGTGGGCGGTCGTGCGGAGCCTCGACCGGCCGCTGCTCAACACCAAGATCACGTGGACGTGGTACGGACTGATGGCCGCCGGGATGACGATGACCGGCGTGTCGATTCTCGCCGGTTTCGTCGACTCCATCGATATGAGCGCGGACGTGTTGTTCACGTTCTACGCGCCGCTACAGGCGCACCCGATGTTCTACGCCGGGCTCGCGGTGTTCATCGTCGGGTCGTGGATCGCGGGTGCCGACTACTTCCGGACGTGGCTTGCGTGGAAGCGCGAGAACCCGGACGAACGGATCCCGCTCCAGACGTTCATGGTGTTGACGACGATGGCGATGTGGTACATCGCGTCGTCCGCCGTGGCCGCCTCGGTGCTGATCTTCCTGCTGCCGTGGTCGCTCGGGCTGATCGACCAGGTGAACCCGACGCTGACCCGGACGCTGTTCTGGTTCTTCGGCCACCCGGTCGTCTACTTCTGGCTGATGCCGGCGTACCTGCTGTGGTACACGGTCCTGCCGAAGCTCGCCGGCGGGCGGCTGTTCAGCGACCCGCTCGCTCGCGTCGTGTTCGTGCTGTTCCTCCTGCTTTCGACCCCGGTCGGGATCCACCACCAGTACCTCGACCCGGGGATCGCGGAGGGGTTCAAGTTCATCTCGATGACGAACACGATGTTCCTCCTGCTGCCGAGCCTGCTCACCGCGTTCACCGTCGTCGCGAGCGTGGAGTACGGCGCCCGCCAGCGCGGCGGGAGCGGCCTCCTCGGCTGGCTCACCGACCTCCCGTGGCGCGACCCGGCGTTCACGGGGATGATGCTCGCGGGGCTGATGTTCGCCGCCGGCGGGTTCTCCGGCATGGTGAACGCCGGCATGAACATCAACTACATGATCCACAACACGATCTGGGTGCCGGGGCACTTCCACCTCACCGTGGGGACCGCGGTGGCGCTCACGTTCATGGCCGCCACCTACTGGCTCTGGCCGCAGATCACCAACAAGCCGATCTACAGCCGCACCATCGGCCTGGTCCAGGTCGTCGTCTGGTTCATCGGCATGGCGCTGATGTCGAACGCGATGCACGCGCAGGGGATCTTGGGCGTCCCGCGACGGACCGCGGAGCCGGAGTACTCCGGCTTCGACTACCCGACGATGTTCGGCGGGTTCGAGGAGCTCAACATCCAGATCGCGATCGGCGGGACCCTGCTGTTCGTCTCGACCGTCCTGTTCATCGGGAACCTCGTGCTCACGATGGGGAACCCGAAGGTCTCGGGGCTCGGGGACCCGATTCCGTCCGCGCTGTCCGGGCCCGATGACTCCCCGAAAGTGCTCGATAACCTCCGGCTGTGGGTCGGTATCGCGCTGACGCTCGTCGTCCTCGCGTACGCGCTCCCGCTGGCGGCGATCATTCAGCGCGGCGGCCTGCTCGGTCCCGGTGTCGGCACCTACCCGGTGTGGCTCGCGCCGCTGCTCGACGCGCTCGCGAACGCGGCGGCGACGCTGCTCGGAGGGATCGCCGACGCGTCGGCCTCGCTCGCCGAGGTGGTCGGATGAGCGTCGACATCAGCCGCGGCGGGCTACTCGTGACGCTCGCCATCTTCGGCGTGATCGTCTACGAGATGCGGACCGTCCTCGACTTCGTCGGGATCGAGCTGCCGATCATCCCGTACATGGCGGCCGTCTTCGTCCTCGCCGGCCTCTCGATCTGGTTCGTCACACTGAAGGGCGGGTGGCGCACCGAGCCCGAGGGCGACGAGCCGGCGTAGCGGCGCGATAACCGACACGCGGACCTTTTATTCGTCTCTCGCCTTCCGTCGCGGCCGACACCCGACAGAAGCAGTTATTACCCTCCGGCGACAATAATGCGTATGAGTTCCAATACTGTATCGAGCGAGGCCGAGACGGCCGACGGCGGATCGTCCGGCGGGCGGCGGCCGGTCTCGCTGTCGGACGAGGACGCCCTCGACGCCTTCGTCGCCGACGCCGACGCCGCGCTCGTGGAGTTCTACACGGACGGCTGCGGCATCTGCGCGAGCATGGAGCCGGTGATCGGCAACGTGGCCCGCGGCGCCGAGACTGATCTGGCGGTCGGCATGGTGAACCCCCGCGACGACCCGCCGCTGGTCGAGCGGTTCGACGTGCGGAGCGTCCCGCTGTTCGTCCTCTTCGTCGACGGCGAGCCCGTTGCGCGCCGCGCCGAGGGGTTCATCCCGGGCGACGACCTGACGGCGTGGGTCGACGAGCACGCGAACTGATCGACGGCGACACGTCGACCTGAACTCGTTTTGGCAAGTCGCAGACCGACACGACTACCGCCGAAGCCCCGCCCCGCACGGCCCCGCACCTCACGCCTCCCCAGCCTCGTCGCTGGCGGCTGGCGCCGCCAGCGACTCCCTCGCGCGTGCTCCTCGCGCCCGCTGGGCGCTCGCAGGCACGCGCCGACTCGCGTGCCGTTCTCGTTTATATACGGTCGTGCTCGACGGAACCCTTTTGAGCGGGAGCGGCGTATTCGGAGCCAGTATGGGACTGGGCTCGGACATGTACCGACAGCAGATCCTCGACCACTACAAGAACCCGCGCAACTACGGGGAGCTCGAGGATCCGGACTTCACGCACGTCGGCGAGAACCCCTCCTGTGGCGACACGATCCGGATGGACGTCGACCTCGACGACGACGGGGAGACGGTCGAGGCGGTGCGGTTCACCGGCGACGGCTGCGCCATCTCGATGGCCTCCGCGAGCATGCTCTCCGAGCGGCTCCACGGGATGCCCGTCGAGGAGCTCGACGCGCTCGACACCGACGACGTCACCGAGATGCTCGGCGTCGACATCTCGCCGATGCGCGTCAAGTGCGCGGTGCTGGGGCGACAGGTCGCGCAGGACGGCGCGAAGATCCACCGCGGCGAGCTCGACCCGGACGAGGACCGCACGGTCACCGAGGAGTAGCCGCTCGGCTCTCGTTGCGGCCGCGCTCCCGCGCCGCGGCCGGCTCGCGCCGCGGGCGCGCCCGTCCCGAGCCCACCGGACTTTTGCCCGCGAACCACGTTCGTCCGCCCATGAGCGACGGCTTCGACGAGGAGGCGGAACGAGAGAAGCTCCGCGAGAAGTTCGCGGAGGACGAGAAGAAGCGCGAGCACACCCAACAGATGTCCGAACTCCTCCTGAAGGGCGCGACGATGACGAACCGCCACTGCGAGGAGTGCGGCGACCCCATCTTCCGGTACGACGGCCGCGAGTTCTGCCCCACCTGCGGGAACGAGGCCGGGGGCGCGACCGAGGCGAGCGAGGCTCCGGCCGAAGTGGGCGGGGCAGGTGAAGCTTCGCCCGAGGCGACCGGGGATCCGGCCGGGGGCGGCGAGAGTTCGGCCGACGCGGGCGACGCTCCGGCGGTCGAGGCCGGAACGTCGGCCGACGCGAACCCCGAGAGCGTCGACGCCGCGGCCGAGAGCGGCGCGGTCGACGCCGGCGCGAACGGACCGGTCCGGTCGCGGTCGCCTCCGTCGAGCGCGGCCCCGCGGAGATCGACACCGACGCAGGAGCCGGCGCCCTCGCAGGATTCGGCGTCGACACGGCGGTCGTCGCCGCGGCGGTCCGAGCCGCAGCAGTCGCTCCCGTCGCGGTCGGCCGACGACGCCGAGGGCGTCGGCGCCGCCCGCGCGTCGCTGACGCGGACGCTGACGCGGTTCGCCCGAGCGGCCGAGGAGACCGACGACCCGCGGCGCGCCCGCGACCACCTCGAAGCCGCCCGCGAGGCGGCCGAGGCGCTCGCGGCGCTGGACTGAGACGCGGCCACCCCTCTGTCGGATGTGGGGCGCGAACCCCGCGCCCGCCGCCCGCTCACCGACCCGGCGCCGAGTCCGTCGGCACGCGTCACGCGAAGGTCAGCGTTTCGTCCGTTATGTCGATGTCGCTCGGGTCTCCGTTGAAGATGCCGTACTCGCCGGAGGTGCCGATCTGTTCCCGGTAGAGGATCGACCCCGACGGTTCGTGGACCATCTGGAGCCGGATCCGGTCCTCGTCGGGATAGTTACCGGTGTCTCCGGCCAGCCGACACGCCACGTTGACGTCCGAACAGTCGAGTCCCTCCGGAATCGTGCCGCCGCCTTGGTTGTTGTGAACGACCGTCAACCCGACCGTTTCGCCCGGCCTCAGCGACCGATCGAGCGTCCCGGTGACCCGCTGATCGCCGTGGTCGAGGTAGACCACGATATCGTCGGCGTCCACGGTTTCACCGCCGTTGTTGGTGAGTTCGAGGTCCCAGCGGAACTCGTCGTACTGCGGCGCCGACGCGGGCTCCTCCTCGAAGGTCAGTTCGAGGGCGGCGAAGGTGGGTTTCTCTCCGAGATCGTCGACGACCCCGAGCGCGAACACCCCGATAACCCCCGCGAGAACGACCGTGATTGCGACGAGCAGCACCACGCCGACGACCGGCGAGACCGCGCGTTCGGAGCCCCACTCGTCCATTGCCAACACGTACGCGCCACGGTGGAAATAACAATTGCGTTTCAGGTCACGTCGACGACATTCGAGCGGGCGAGCGCCGGTCGTCGCGGCCCAACCGCGCACGCCGAACCGACTCCCGTTGCGTCCGCGTCGACGTACGGATATCGCTTTACCGGCCGCTCTCGACGGCGACGCGCATATCTTGGGCGAGCCGCTCGGCGCGCTCGGCGTCGGCGGACTCTGCGTAGATCCGGATCTTCGGCTCGGTGCCGGAGGGGCGGACCAGCACCCACGCGTCGCCGTAGTCGAGTCGGTATCCGTCGGTCGTGTTCGGCTCCGCGTCGGCCGTCTCGACGTAGGCGCGCGCGGCCGAGAGCATCTCGTCGCGCTCGTCGTCGTCGTCGTACTCCACGTTCGCCCGCACGAAGTGGTAGTCGCTGTACGGCGCGACCACCTCGCTGACGGGCGCCCCGTCCGCGTCCGCGAGCAGTTCGAGGAACCGCGCGCCGATGTACGCGCCGTCCCGCGAGAGCCGGTACGGCGGGAAGAAGACGCCCCCGTTGCCCTCGCCCGCGATGGGGACGTTGGTCCCCTCCTCGTGGAGGTCGCGGGTGCGGGTGATGATGTTCGTCGCGCCGATGGGCGTCAGTTCGAGGTCGGCGTCGTTGGCGGCGCAGACGTCGACGAGCCGCTGGGAGACGTTGACCGCGCTGACGACCGCGTCGCCCGGGTCGAGGCAGGCGTCGGCCATTGCGGCGAAGGAGGTGTCGCCGTCGACGAACTCGCCGTCCTCGTCGACGAAGACGGCCCGGTCCGCGTCGCCGTCGTGCGCGATCCCCACGTCGGCCTCGGAGGTCGCGACGAGCCGCCGGAGGTCTGCGAGGTTCTCCGGGACCGGCTCCGAGTCGCGGCCGGGGAAGTGGCCGTCCGGCGTCGCGTTGACGGTCAGCACCTCGCAGCCGAGTTCGCGGTAGATCCGGGGGGAGGCCACGGAAGCCGCGCCGTGGCCGGGATCGACCGCGACCGTGAGGTCGGCGTCGGCGATCGCCTCGCGGTCGACCGCGTCGACCAGCTGGTCGGCGTAGTCGTCGACGACCCCGTCGACCGGCGTCGTCGCGCCCGCTTCCCGCCAGTCGGCCCGGTCGTACTCGTCGTCGAGGACGCGCCGCTCGATCCGCTCTAACACGTCGACGGAGAGCTCGACGCCGTCGTCGCCGACGAGCTTGATCCCGTTGAACTCCGGCGGGTTGTGCGAGGCGGTGACGAGGACGGCTGGGACCCCCGCCGACTCGCAGTAGTTGCCGACCGCCGGCGTCGGGACCACGCCGAGCCGGTCGACGTCGCAGCCGACCGCGGCGAGCCCGCTCGCGGCCGCGTTCGCGAACAGCTCGCCGGTCGTTCGCGTGTCGCGCGCGACGGCGACCCGGTCGGCGTCCCAGACCGTCCCGGCCGCCTTCGCGATGTCGAGGACGAGCGCGGGCGTGAGGTACCGCAGCGCGACCCCGCGGATGCCGCTCGATCCGAACAGCTCCATGGGAAGCCATCCGCCGGCCGAGGGGAAAGCGGTTCCGAACCACTCGGCGACGTGTCGGCCGAAGGACACCCTCACACCGAGCCCGCGACGACGCGTGCGGTTCATGCCGGTGGCGCCCGTTCGCCCCGTATGGACCACACGCGACGCGACGCGCTCGCCGGGGGCGCGCTCGCCCTGTCCCTCGCGACCGCGGGCTGCCTCGACTTCGCCGCGGGCGACGGGCCGCAGGGCCCCGAGGGGACGCCGGCGACGCTCACCTGCGAGGACGAGGGATTCGTCCGCCTCGATCGGCCGTTCGAGGCGTCGGTCACCGAGACCCTCGTCGAGACGGCGGAGACGACCGTGGAGCTCTCCACCGAGGGAACGACCGAGACGTACGGCCAGTCGCTCCGGCTCGTCCTCCGCAACACCGGCGACGCCCCGATGTCCACGCGCGGCGAGCCCGCCTACTCGATCCAGCGCGAGACGGGCGAGGGATGGCTCGACGTCCGCGGGTCGACGACGGGCGAGGCGGTCGAGCTCCCGCGGAGCGAGTCGTCGCTGGACACGAGCTCGGCGTACTCCTGGGATATCACGCTGACCGAGTCGGGCATCGCCGACGCCGTCGACGGCGTCGATTTGGCGGTCTGCCCGCCGCTCGGCCCGGGAACCTACCGGTTCGTCTACTGGGGGCTCGTCGACGCGCCGCCGATCGGCGCGGAGTTCGAACTGGTCGGGTGAGGGGTTCGGCTCCCGCGTCGCCGCCGAAATCGACTCAGAACGACTGCCAGTCGGAGGGCTGCCCGACGCGGCCGCGGACCCGGAACTCCCGGTCGTCGTCGTCGACGCGCGTCTCCACGACGGTCTCGAACGGCTCGTGGAGGGTGTGGACGACCTGCTCGTCGTGGGCGGTCGAGCCGACGACCCCGACGAACGGCCACCCCTCGCCGGAGGTCTGCGAGGTCATCACGCGGGTGAACCGGTAGATGCGCTCGGGGTCCCAGTACATCAACAGCTGCGAGAGCGAGTAGACGCCGACCGCGCGGTCCCGGCCGGCGGATGACTCGACGACGTCGGTGAACTTGATCCCGATGTCGGTGAGGTTGCCGGCGCTCGCGACGTACTTCGTCGTCGGCGTGTCCTCGCGCTTGTCGCCCTGCTCGTGGGTGACGCAGTCGATGACGATCACGTCGTCGCCGTCGCCGCCCGTCAACTCCTCGTAGTCGCCGCGGACCTTCTCCGCGGTCCGCCCCGTCGAGATCACGACCGGGCCGTCGGACCACGCCGCGAGCAGCCGGTTGAACAGGTCGTACTTCCCGCTCATCGGAGGACCGCTGATGAGGACGCTGTCGGCGCCGCGGACAGCGTCGGGAAGCGCGGTCATGGTAAAAACGTGAGAGAGTGTCGGGTAAAACCCTTCCGAGGGATCACTTTCGGAGCATGGAGGGGAGGTCGAGCGACGACGGCGGCCCCTCCCGCGGGCCGTCGGTGAGTGTCAGCTCGCGTATCGCACCGGGGAGCGCGGCGGGGACGGGGGACTCGCGCGGCTCGCCGGCGCCGTCGACGAGCGACCGCCAGACGGCCTCGTCGTCGGAGTCGTCCCGCTTCGCCTTCGCCTCCAGCGCCTTCGTCCGCCCCTCGTCGTACGCCAACTCCACGATGCTCCGGTCGTAGCTCCCGGGGAACGCCTCCAGCACCCGGTCGAGCTCCTCCGGGCGGGCGCTGTCGACGCCGGCCGCGACGCCCAGCGCGAAGGCGCGCTCGACGGCCTCTTCCCGTGACAGGTCGTCCCACTCCGTACCGAACGTGCGGTCGTACATCAGTGCGTCACCGTCGCGGCCGAGCCGACGCGGAGCCCGCCGTCGGTGAACTCCACGTCTTGGATGTCGGTGTCGACGTTCGTCCCCCGCATCTTCAGCACCTGGACCCCGCGCTGCATCCCCTCGTCCTCGAGGTAGTTGTGCATGAAGACGACGCCGTGCGCGAGGTAGTGCTCCTCGGAGTACGCGCTCGGGTCGGTCATCTCGGAGATCAGGAGCGTCGTCGCGTCGGTCCGCTTCAGCGAGGAGAGCAGCTGGATCATCGTGTCCTCGTCGTCGTCGAGGAGGAACCGCAACAGCATCGTCGAGTCGAAGACGACGCGGTCGATGTCGCGGGAGTTGATGAACCCGGTGAGGCGGTTGGTGACGCCGGACCGGTCGCGGCGGTCGCCGGGGAGGCCGAAGAAGCGCCGCCCGTCCGACGAGAAGGAGTCGAGGAAGGTGACGCGGTCGGAGTCGAGCGCGCGGTCGAACCCGAACTCGTAGCCGCTCATGTCCTCGCGGATCCCCTCCTTGGTCTCGTGCATGCTGATGTAGAGGACGTCCTCGCCGTTCCGGGCGCCCTGGGCCGCGAACTGCGAACAGAAGGTCGTTTTGCCGCTCCCGGGCGGACCGCTGACAACGTAGAGGCGGTCCTCGGGGAACCCGCCGTCGACGAGGTCGTCGAACCCCGGGACGCCGCTTGAGACGCGCATACGAAGGAGACATCTCGGGTGGCTGATAAGCGTTGGCGCCCGGTTCTCACCTGTGAGAACCGACGCAGCCCCAGCGTGTCCCGCGCCGATTCGGGACCGACCCCTCTACTCGGCTACGCTTCCGCGGCCTCGACGTCGTCGAGTTCGGCCGCGAGCGCGTCGTCGACGTCGGGCGAGACCCAGACGACGAACCGGTCGTCGGACTTGACGATGCCGCGGACGCCCTCGTCCTCGACGGTGGTGCTCTGGTCGACGTCCTCGGGCGAGACGTCGCGGACCTGGAACACCTCGTCGACCATCCAGCCGACCGTTCCGCCCTCGTCGATCTCGGCGTCGTCGAAGACGACGATCCGCTCGCGCGGGCCGTCCTCGTCGATGTCGAACAGCGTCTTCGGGTCGACGATCGTCGTCGTCCGGCCGCGGAGGTCCATCACGCCCTCGACGTGGTCCGGCGAGTTGGGGATCCGCGTGAGTTCGCCCGCGTCGACGATCTCGTCGATGACGCCGATGTCCAGACAGTACGTCCCGTCGCCCAGTCCGAACTCCAGCACCTTGGTCGGTTCGGCCTCCGCCTCTGTTGCTGCCATGCCCGTAGGTGTGGCGAACCGACAAATAATCGTGTCCCCTGAATTATCAGGGGTGATTACTGGGTCCGTGGATTTATGCTGATTCTGCGCCCGCCCTGAAACATGAGCAGGACGACGGATCGGCGCGGCGGTCGGGACGGGTCGCCGCGGGTGGTGGTCGTCGACGACTCCCCGTTCATGCGGGGCTTGATAAGTGACCTCTTGAGCGAAGCCGGGGTCGCGGTCGTCGGCGAGGCGGGGGACGGGGAGGAGGCGCTCTCGGTGGTCGCCGAGACGCGCCCCGACGTCGTGACGATGGACGTTGAGATGCCCGGAATGGGCGGGCTCGAAGCCGTCGAGCGGCTGATGGAGGAGACGCCGACGCCGGTGTTGATGCTGTCGGCGCACACGGACGAGGGCGCGGAGGTCACCTTCGAGGCGCTGGACCGCGGGGCGGTCGACTTCTTCTCGAAGCCCGGCGGCGAGGTGTCGACGGGCGTCTCGCGCGAGTCCGACCGGCTCGTTGAGGCGGTGCGCTCGGTCGCGGACGCCGACCTCGACGCCGCGACCCGCGAGCGCGACGACCCGAGTTCCGCGGCGTCGCGCTCGCCGGGCGCCGGCGCCGAGGCGGACGCGGCCGACGTCGACGGGCCGCTGACCGTTGTGATCGCGGCCTCGACCGGCGGACCGAACGCGGTCGAGCGCGTGCTGTCGGCGCTGCCGATGGCGGACTGCCGCGTGGTGGTCGTCCAGCACATGCCGGAGGCGTTCACCTCGCGGTTCGCGGACCGGCTCGACGCCGCCTCCGCGTACGACGTGCGGGAGGCCAGCGACGGCGCGCGGATCGGCGCGGGGGAGGCGATCGTCGCCCGCGGCGGGAGCCACACGCTGATCGACAGCTACCGCTCCGGGCGGCTCCGCGTCAAGCTCGACGCGGACGACGACTCGCACTCGGTGACTCCCGCGGCCGACGTGACGATGCGCTCCGCGGCCGAGGTGATCGACGACCCGCTCGTCGGCGTCGTGCTGACCGGGATGGGGTCCGACGCCGCGGAGGGGATCCGCGCGATGGCCGACGCCGGGGCGCGCACGCTGGCGCAGAGCGAGGACACCTGCGTCATCTACGGGATGCCCAAGCGCGCGGTCGAGACGGGCGGGGTCGACGCGGTGTACGACCTCGACGACGTCGCCGGCGCGATCGTGGGGGGTGAGGCCTGATGGACTCCCACCGCGCCGCGTTCGTCGCCGAGGCGGAAGACGGGATCACCGACCTCAACAACGCCCTGCTCGCCCTCGAGGCCGACCCCGAGGACGCCGAGGCGATGGACGACGTGTTCCGCGTCGCCCACACCCTGAAGGGGAACGCCGCGGCGATGGGGTACGAGGACGTCTCCGACTTCGGGCACGCGCTGGAGGACCTGTTGGACGCGGTCCGACAGGGCGACCGGGAGGTGAACCCCGAGCTGATGGACCTCCTCTTCGAGGGGGTCGACACGGTCGAGGCGATGGTCGAGGAGATCGCCGACGCCGGCGAGGTGTCGACCGACCCCTCCGACCTCGAATCGCGACTGCGCGAGATGGAGGAGCACGGCACCGTCGGCGGCGAAGACGGGGAAGACGACGGAGGCGATGCCGCGGTCGACGCCGACGGCGAGGCAGACGCCGGCGAAAGCGCTGACGACGGCGGGGAGGCCGGAGGCGACGCAAGAGGCGACGCGGAGACGGACGCACCGGACCTCTCGGTGCCGGAGCCGCCGGCGGCCGCGGCCGACCTGCCCGATCCGGTCGCGTACGCGGACGTGACGATCGGGGACGCCCAGATGCCGGGCGTCGACGCGGCGCTCGTCCTCCAGGCGCTCGACGAGCAGTTCGACGGGCACGCGACCGACCCGGCCCCGAAGGCGCTGGAGGACGGCGAGTACGACGAGGGGTTCGACGCCTTCGTCGGCGGCGCCGACCCCGAGGTCGTCGCCGAGGGGCTCCGGGCGCTCACGCAGGTCGAGGCGGTCACGGCGGTCGCCGCCGGCGACGGCGCAGCGGACGGCGAGTCGGACGCCAAACCGAGCGAGGCGGACGCCGAACCGAGCGATTCGGGCGCAGATTCGGCCGACCCAGAGCCCGATGACGCCGATACCGATGACGACCAGGCCGACGCCGGTTCGGACGTCGCGGAGGCGTCTGCCGAGGAGAGCGGCGACGATTCCGGTTCGAAGTCGGACTCCAAGTCCGGCGACGAGATCAAGTCGATCCGCGTCGACGTCGACCAGGTCGACGAGCTGTACGGGCTCGTCGAGCAGCTGGTGACGAGCCGGATCAAGCTCCGGCGGGAGCTGGAGGCCGCGGACGCCGAGTCGGACACGCTCGACGAGCTCGACAAGCTCGCCTCCAGCCTACAGGACACGGCGATGGACATGCGGCTCATCCCGTTCTCGCAGGTGTCCGACTCGTTCCCGCGGCTCGTCCGCGACATCTCGCGGGACCTCGACAAGCGGATCGACTTCGAGATCGAGGGCGACGACGTCGAGCTCGACCGGACGATTCTCACGGAGATGCGCGACCCGCTCGTGCACGTCCTGCGGAACGCGGTCGACCACGGGATCGAGTCGCCCGAGGAGCGCGAGGCGGCCGGGAAGGACCCGACCGGGCGCGTGGAGCTCACGGCGGAGCGCGAGCGTGATCACGTGATCATCGAGGTCGCGGACGACGGCGGCGGGCTCGACCCCGACCAGCTCCGCGAGAAGGCGGTCGACGAGGGCGTCAAGAGCCGCGAGGCGGTCGACGCGATGGAGGACGACGAGGTGTACGACCTCGTCTTCCACCCCGGCTTCTCCACCGCCGAGGAGGTCACGGACGTCTCCGGCCGCGGCGTCGGGATGGACGTGGTTCGGACGACCGCGCGCGACCTCGACGGCTCCGTCTCCGTCGAGAGCGAGCCCGGCGAGGGGACCACGGTCCGCTTCCGGCTCCCCGTCACCGTCGCCATCGTGAAGGTGATGTTCGTCGACGTGGGCGGCACGGAGTACGGGATCCCGATCAAGTCGATCGCGGAGGTCGCCCGCGCCGACGACGTGGAGGAGGTCCACGGCGACGAGGTCGTCAGACACGAGGACGACCTCTACCCGGTCATCCGGCTGAACGAGCGCCTCGGCGAGATCGACTCGTCCGCGGCCGAGGCGTCCGCTGCCGAGGCGGCCGCCGCCGACACTCCCGCCGCCGACGGCGGGGTCGCGGTCGACGAGCCGGGTGACGACGGGTTCGTCCCGGCGGACCCGACGAGCGACGCCGCCGACGAGTCCGACGGGGACTCGACCGGCGACGGCATGCTCGTCCGGATCCGCGAGGAGACGCGGCAGGTCGCGCTCCACTGCGACGCGGTGCTGGACCAGGAGGAAGTGGTGGTGAAACCGCTCGACGGCCCGCTCTCGGGGACGCCCGGACTCAGCGGCACGGCCGTCCTCGGCGACGGGGACGTCGTTGCCGTGCTCGACGTGGTGAGCCTATGAGCGGATCGGCGGACGACGGCGAGACGGCGTTCGAGGGCGTCCTCCGGCAGATCGACGACACGGTTCCGTTCGAGCCGGGGTACTACAACGAGTCGTACCTCGACCGCCGGATCACGGCGCGGATGCGCCGGCGCGACACGGAGTCGCACGCCGAGTACGAGCGCATCCTCCGCGAGGACGCCGACGAGCGGCAGGCGCTGATGGACGCGCTCACGATCAACGTGACGGAGTTCTTCCGCAACCCGGAGATGTGGGACGTCCTCCGGGACGTGTTACGCGAGCGGACCGCTGAGCAGCGGCGCGTCCGCGTCTGGTCCGCGCCGTCGGCGGACGGCCGCGAGCCGTACTCCGTCGCGATGCTGGCCTGTGACGACCCCGAGATCGACGAGTCGCGCGTGGAGGTGCTCGGCTCCGACATCAGCGAGGAGGCGCTCGACAACGCCCGCGACGGCGTCTACCACACGACGCGGACGACCGACATCGCGGAGGAGCTCGAGCCCCTCTCGAACCCGGACCGCTACGTCGAGCGCGACGGGGACACGTTCCGCGTCCGCGAGGCCCCCCGTCGGCTCGTGACCTTCGAGACCCACGACCTGATCCGCGACGGCGCCCGCGACCCCTTCGACGTGGTGTTGTGCCGGAACCTGCTGATCTACATCGACGTCGACCACAAGGCCGCCCTCTTCGACACCTTGGAGGCGTCGCTGGCCGACGACGGCGTCCTCGTGTTGGGGATGACCGAGAGCGTCCCGCCGGACCGCAGCGACCGTTACGAACCGATCGACAAGCGACGGCGGGTGTTCGGGAGGCGCTGATGTCGCTGTATCAGCACGCTCGGGACGGGAACGCGGAGCGCCTCCGGGACGCGCTCGGCAGCGACAGCGCGGCCGTCCGGCGGCGCGCCGCGGAGTTCCTCGGCGAGATCGGCGAGGAGGGCGACCAGCCGACGATCGACGGGCTGCTCCGCGCGGCGACGACGGACGACGACCCCGAGGTCCGCGGCGCGGCCGTCGACGCGCTCGACGAGATCGGCGAGGCGGCGCTCGAACAGCTCCTCGAGGAGCTCACGGGCGGCGGCGGCGACTCGGAGGCCGAGTGGGTCACCGCGCGGAAGTTCGCCCGCGCGCTGGAGGCCGACCGCCCGGAGCTCCGGATGGCGGCGGCGAACGCGCTCGGGCGCCTCGACGACGCGAGCGGCCTCCAACCCCTGGTCGGCGCGCTCGACGACGAGGACCCCCGCGTCCGGCTTCGCGCGGCGCAGGCCTGCGGGACCTTCGCGGACGCCCGGGCGGTCCCCGGCCTCCGCGAGCGGCTCGACGACGAGGAGCCGCGGGTGCGCCGCGCCGCCGCGAACGCGCTGGGGACGATCGGGACGGACCAGGCGCTGTCGCCGCTGCTCGACTTACTCGACGACGGCGACGAGTCGATCCGGCGGATCGCGGCCGGCGCGCTCGGCAAGGCCAGCACGCCGGAGCCGGTCGAGCCGCTCGCGCGGGCGCTCGGCGACGAGAGCGCCGTCGTCCGCAACGCGGCGGTGTACTCGGTGATCGAGCTGCTCTCGAACGTGCCGACCCAGCAGAGCCACGCGGTCCGCGACCAGGTGGTCTCGGAGCTGAAGGCGGCCGACGACGCCACCGTCGTCGAGCCGCTCGTCGAGATCCTCACCGACGGCCAGCAGTCCCGCCAGCGCCGGAACGCGGCGTGGATCCTCGGTCGGGTGGCCGACCCGGACGCGGCGACCGCGGTGGAGGCGCTCGCGGACGCGCTCGCGGACGACGACCCGCAGACCGCGCAGTTCGCGGCCACGAGCCTCAAGAGCCTCGGCGGCCCGGTCGTCGAGGACCGCCTGCTCGACAAGCTTGGCCCCGAACACCCGGAGGACGCCCGCGCGAAGGCGGTGTTCGTCCTCGGGCAGATCGGCGGGCAGGAGACGCTCAACCGCCTCGAAGAGTACGCCGACGACGACAGTCAGGCCGTCAGAAAGCGCGTGTTCTCGGCCGTCTCGAAGCTCCGCGCGGGGGGTCCGTAAATGGCGCAAGAGGAAGGCGAGTACAAGATCACCGACACGCAGGCGAAGTTCGCGGTCGCGGTCCGCGAGGGCCGGAAGGTGAGCGACGTCTCGTGGACGCCGGGACGCGTCCTGCTCTCGAACCGGCGGCTCATCCTCGCCGGCAACGACGGGAAGCGGACGGTCCCGCTGTCGAAGCTGGAGCGCCTCGGCGGGCGCCACGACGCGAACCAGTCGGTCGCGCGCGTCTCCAACTACGTTAGCTTCGACCTCGGCGAGCAGGTGCTGCTCGTCGCCGCCAAAGACCACGAGCCGTTCGAGCGCGACGTCTACCGCGCGCTGCTCGACCAGAAGACCGTGATGGTGAAACACCCCGCCATCGAGGGGGGCGTCGTCACGGACACCGAGTGGGAGCAGGCCCGCGTGAAGATCGACGAGAACGGGCTCAACGCCGCCTTGGAGCGCGGCGCCTTCGTGAAGTTCGACCTCGACGACATCAGCGGGCTCGACGCGGCGAAGCGCACGGTGAACGGCGGGAAAAAGCCCGTCATCGAGGTGTCACACACCGACGACGAGGGGACGAGCATCGAGACGCACGTCGCTGGCGACCCGAGCCGGATGCGGTTCGTCGAGTCGTGGCTCCGGAAGGGCGAGGAGCGGTCGTCGACGAACGTCGACCTCTCCAGCCGCGACCGCGAGGTGCTGATGGCGCTGTACTCCGGCGTCTCGCCGTTCGAGATCCCCTCGTTCCTCGGGATGGACGTCGACGATGTCGAGGAGACGTTCGAGCGGCTGGTCGAGCTTGAGGTGGTCGAGGAGGTGCGGGTCCGGCGCGAGGTCGCGCTCAACTCCCGCGGCCGCAACATCGCCAGCGAGGCGATGAACGAGCAGTAACGGCGCTCGCGCCGCCGGGTGTCGACGACCCCGCCGCGTCGAACCACGCTTAAGTCCGCCCCCGACCGAGTCGACCCATGAGCTACGAGGCAGTGCTTTTCGACCTCGACAACACGCTGTACCCGTACGCCCCGTGTAACGAGGCGGGCAAGCGGGCCGCGCTCGACGCCCTCCGCCAGCACGGGTACGAGCTGGACCGCGAGGCGTTCGACGAGCTGTACGCTGCGGGGCGTCGGGAGGCCAAACGCGAGACCCGGACCACGGCGGCCTCCCATAACCGTCACGTCTACTTCAAGCGCGGGCTGTACCGGCATGCGGGCGAGCCCGACCCCGCGAGCGCGCTGGCGGCCGGCGACGCCTACTGGAACGGCTACCTCTCGGCGATGTCGCTCTGCGACGGCGTCGAGGCGGTCCTCGACGCTCTCGACGCCGCGGGGGCCGACGTCGCGGTCGTGACGAACCTCACGACGCGGGTCCAGCTCCGGAAGCTCGTGCGCCTCGGGATCGACGACCGGATCGACCTGCTCGTCACCTCCGAGGAGGTGGGCCGCGAGAAGCCGAGCGCGCTCCCCTTCGCGGCCGCGCTCGCCGAGCTCGACCGCCGGCCGAGCGAGGCGCTGGCGGTCGGCGACAACGTCGAGACGGACCTGGCCGGCGCGAACGCCCTCGGGCTCGACTCGGCGCTGTTCGTCGCCGACGGCGACGCGCCCGCCGACGCGGACCTTTCCGCGCAACAGCGCCCGGACTACCGGCTCGACGCGCTCGCCGACCTGACGGAGGTGGCGGCGTGACCCGCGACGGCTCCGCGGGGGGCTCCGAGCCGGACGCGAACTCTGCCCCGGACGCGAACCGCGACCTCCTGCGCGAGGCGCGCGAGGCGGTCGTCGAGTACGCCCCCGCGCTCGCGGCCCTGACGCCCGGCCGGACCGGGAACCTGAGCGTCCGCGACGGGGACCGGGTCGCCGTCACGCCCACCGGCGTCCCCTACGACTCCTTCGACGCGGCGGACGTGCCCGTCGTGTCGCTGGAGGGCGAGCGGCTGGCCGGGCGGATGGCGCCGTCGAGCGAGGTCCCGATGCACACGGGCATTTATCAGCACGACCGTCCGGGCGCGATCGTCCACACCCACTCGCCGTGGGCGACGACGATGGCGACGCTCGGTCGGAAGCTCCCCCCGATCCACTACATGATCGCCGCCGTGGGCCGGGAAGTGCCGCTCGCCGACTACGCGCCGTACGGCACCGAGGAGCTGGCCGCGAACGTCGTCGCCGCGATGGCCGAGGCCGACTCCGACGCCGCAATCTTAGCGAACCACGGGCTCGTCGTGACCGGGCCGGACGTCGAGACGGCGGTCGAGAACACCCGCCACGTCGAGGACATCTGCCGGCTCTACCTGCGCGCGTCCGCCGTGGGCGAGCCGCGCGTCCTCACCGACGACCAGATGGCGACGGTGGAGGAGCGGTTCGAGAGCTATGGGCAACAGCCGGACGCGGAGTAGGGAGGAATCGCCGAGCGGAGCCGGCGGCTCCGCCAGTTGGCCGGTTTTATAAATACACGGGCGGCTACCGGATCGGTATGACAGACACGGAGCCGTCGCCGGCGGTCAGCGAGACCGCCGAGTCGATCGCGACGATGGAGATCCGCGGCGCGGCGACCATCGCCTCCGCGGCCGCCGAGGCGCTCGCCGAGCAGGCCGAGGCCGCGGCCGAGGCGGACGCGACCGCGAGCGACCCCGAGGCGTTCCGCGCGTCGCTGCGCGCCGCGGCGCGGACCCTCCGCGAGACGCGCCCGACCGCGGTGTCGCTGCCGAACGCCCTCCGGTACGTCCTCCAGCGGATGGAGGGCGACTCGGTCGACCGGCTCCGCCGGAGCGTCGTCGACGCGAGCGAGGCGTTCGTCCGCCAGCTCGACCGCGCGCAGGAGGACCTCGGGCAGGTCGGCGCCAACCGGCTCGCGGACGGCGACACGGTGATGACACACTGCCACTCCACCGACGCCCTGGCGTGTATCGAGGCGGCCGTCGAGCAGGGGAAGTCGATCTCGGCGGTCGTCAAGGAGACGCGCCCGCGCCAGCAGGGCCACATCACCGCCGAGCAGCTCCGCGACGCCGGGGTCCCCGTCACGCTCATCGTCGACTCCGCGGCGCGGCGCTACCTCGACGAGGTCGATCACGTCGTCGTCGGCGCCGACTCGATCGCCGCGGACGGCGGCGTGATCAACAAGATCGGCACCTCGGGGCTCGCGGTCAACGCCCGCGAGCGCGGCGTCCCGATCATGACCGCCGCGCAGACGATCAAGCTGCACCCGGAGACGCTGACGGGCCACACCGTCGAGATCGAGATGCGCGACGAGGCCGAGGTGATCGACCCCGAAGCTCGCGAGGCGATCGGCGAGATCGACGTCGAGAACCCCGCGTTCGACGTGACGCCGCCGCGGTACATGGACGCGATCGTCACCGAGCAGGGGCTGTCTCTTATACACATCTCTGATGG
>NZ_AOJN01000017.1 GCF_000337335.1 Halorubrum distributum JCM 10118
CGGCTCTCCGGCGGACGGCGACCGACGCGACGACACCTCCGACGACCACCGAGCCGAGGACGGCGAGGCCGCCGACGACTGGGACGAGACCGTCGCGGCGTGGGACCGCGAGGTCGACGAGTGGGAGGAGGACGTCCGCGAAGACGGCGGCGATGGAGTCGATTCCGTCGATGACGCCGTCGACGGCGATAACGACGCCGCCGACGTCGATCCCGCAGTCGACCGCGACCCCGACCTGACACCCGACGACGCCGACCGCGTGCCGAAGGTCGTCTCGGCGGGCCACATCAACTGGGACGTGACGATCCACGTGGACAGCCTGCCCGAGCCGGACGGGGAGACGCGGATCGACCGGCTCGAACAGTCCGGCGGCGGCAGCGCCGCCAACGTCGCGGTCGGGCTCGTCGACCTGGGCGGCCAGTCGGTCGTCTACGGCAGCGTCGGCGGCGACGAGTCGGGCGCGCTGGCGCTGCGCGAGCTCGCCAGCGCCGGCGTCGACCCCGGGCAGGTCCTCGTCGACGCCGACGAGCCCACCTCGGTGAAGTACGTCATCGTCGACGGCGGCGGCGAGCTGCTGATGCTCGCCAACGACGGCGCCAACGAGTCGTTCTCCGCGGCCGGGCTCGACCGCGACACGCTCGCGGCCGCCGACCACCTCCACCTCACCGGGCAGCAGCCGGAGACCGCGGCGGCGCTCGCGACCGCTGCGGCGGAGTCGGGCGCGACGCGGAGCTTCGACCCCGGCCGCCGCGTCGCGGACCGCGAGTTCGAGGCCGCGCTCCACGCGAGCGACGTCCTGTTCTTAAACGACCGCGAGGCCGACGCGCTCGAAGCGGCGACCGACGTCGACCCGTGGGAGCCGGACGACCGCGTCGTCGCGATCAAGCTCGGCGACGAGGGCGCGACGGTCCGCACCCCGCACGGCAGCGTCTCGCACCCGGGGTTCGACGTCGACCCGGTCGACACGACCGGCGCGGGCGACGCCTTCGCGGCCGGGTTCCTCGCGGCCGCGCTGCGCGAGCCGGAGATCACCGGCGACGGGTTCTCGCACGACCCGCGCGACTACCAGGTTCCGATCCTCGTCGGCAACGCCTGCGGCGCGGTCGCGACCGAGTCGGTGACCGCGCGCACCGACCTCTCGTGGGACCGCGTCCGCGAGACGATGGGCGAGTCGCCCGAGACGGACCTCCTGATCGAGGTCCGCGCCTGACGCGCCGGCGGCTCACCGCCGAGTCGGGCGGTCACCCCTCGTAGTCGAACGCGACCGCGAGGTCGGCGGCGCCGAAGAAGACGAACCGGTACCGGCCGCGGACCAGGTCCGGACACACGCGGAGCGCGTCGGCGTGGGGGCCGCCCTCGACGAGCCCCGACTCGGTCATCTCGAACTCCCACTCCAGGCTCTCGCCCGGCGGGACCCCGATCGCCTCGTCGGTGTAGCCGAACGTCGCGTCGCCGTCGGTCCCGCGGAGCTCGGTCCACCCGTCCTCGGTCCGGAGCTCCAGGTTGTACTTCCCCCGGGTGCCGACGTACTCGACCCGCCCGGAGACGTTCGTCAGCTCGATCCGGAACCGGGTCCCGCGGCCGATCGCGAGGGGATCGGACCCGGGGTCGTCGTCGCCGGGGACCACGACGCGGAGCGCGAGCGGGCCGTCGCCGCCCGCGTCGCTGCCGGCGCCGCCCCCGCCGCCCCAGTTGACATCGCCGTCGTACCCCTGCGGATGGCGCTCGAACCCCTCCGTGTCGCAGTCGAAGCCGGCCGGGACGGTCGAGGGCTCGTGGTCGGGTCGGATCCCGCCCGCGAGGCCCTCCGGGTCGCGGATCCCGTCGCCGTCGCGAACCGTCCCCGTCTCGCCCCAGCCGTCGGTGACCGAGAGCCGCGCCGCGTCGGGGCGGGGATCGCTCGTGACGCGGAGCAGCGCGGCCGAGTACGTGACCGCCTCGCCGCAGGCGACGTCGTCGCTTTCCGCTCCCCGGACGGTCGCGTCCGCGGCGAGGGTCCCGTCCTCGACGGCAACCCCGTCGAACGCGATCTCGTCGTGACAGGTGTCGGGACCGACGGACTCGACGTAGAGCACGACCGACTCGGCGAAGTCGGTCTCCGCGACGAACGCGCGGGCCGCTTCGGGCGCCTCGCCCAGCAGCCACGAGGCGTCTCCCTCCTCGGTGATCAACACGCAGAACCCGCGCCGCTCGGTTCGGTCCCACGACGGGCCCGAGAGGGCGGCGCCGACCTGCTGGACCGCCGTCGTCACTCCCTCCGCGTCTCCGTCGACACCGTCTTCCCCGTCGGTTCCGTCGTTCCCGTCTCCGCCGCTGTCGCCTCCGTCGCCGCCGTCAGTCCCGTTCTCGTCCGCGGGGACGCCGGCCTCGGTACACCCCGCGAGCGCCGCTGCGCTGCCGGCGGCGATGCCGTAGAGTGTCGTCCGTCGCGTGAGATCGGTCATACATCCGGGTACGCGGCCGATATATAAGGGCCTCCTGTAAACGAAAACAGGTGTCTGTCCCATCGCGGCGGGCGGTTTCGTCCGCTCCGTGCGTTCCCGCTCGCTTCACGCCGGCGGCGCGAACAGCGCCTCGATCTCCTCGGCGTCGAGGCCGGCGGCGAGGCCGAGCGCGAGCGCGACGCGCGCCTTCGCGGCCGGGAGGTCGCCGGCGAACGTCACCCCGTGCTCCGCGAGCGTGACGGCGCCGCCGGGCGTCCCGTACACCGGCTCCGTCGGTCCGGCCGGCGGGCGGCCGGCGACGACGACCGGGACGGCGTCGACCGCGTCGGCGATCGCGTCGCCGAGCGCGCCGGTGACGTTCCCGAGGCCCGTGCCCTCGACGACGACCCCGCCGACGCCCGCGTCGAGCGCGCGCTCGATCGCGCCCGCGCCGACCCCGGTCCCCGAGTGGACGACGGGGACCTCGGGCACGTCCGCGGGCCCCTCGATCGCGTCCGCGAGCGGGTCGACCGCGACGCCGCGCTCGGGGGACCGGACCAGCCGCGAGGCCGCGCGGGTGAACGTCGCGACCGGTCCCGCCCCCGGCGCGGTCATCGTCGACAGCGCGTTGCTGTGCCCCTTTACGACGTCGCGCGCGGCGTGGAGCTCGTCGTCGAACGCGACGTGGACGCCCGGCGCGAACCGGTCGTCCGCGGCCGCTCGGACCGCGAGCGCGAGGTTCGCGGGGGCGTCGCTGGAGGGCTCGTCGAGCCGACGCTGCGCGCCCGTGACGACGACCGGCGCGTCGAGGTCGGTGAGGATGTCGAGCGCGAACGCGGTGTCCGCGAGCGTGTCCGTCCCGTGGGTGACGACGACGCCGTCGGCCTCCTCTGCGACCGCGTCGCGCGCGGCCGTCGCCGTCGCGAGCACGTCTCGCCACCGCACGTCGAACCCGGGCTGTGAACACACCTCCCTCGTCGTCACCCGCGCGTGGTCGGCCACGGCCGGCACCGCCGCCACGAGGTCGTCGCCGGTCTTCTCCGGCGCTGCGCCGTCGTCGCCCGGTTCGGAGGCGATGGTGCCGCCGCAGGCGACGACCGCCACCCGGGGTCTGCCTCCGTCGGCGCGCGGGTCGGTTCCGTTCGCGTCTCGCTGTCCGTCGCGGCGCCGACCGGTCGGGGCCTCCCGTCCGTCGCGGCGATCGGTCTCGGTCATACCCCACCTCGCTCCCCGACGGACAAAGCGGTTGGTGCCGCGGCAGTCGTTCCGCGCCCGTCGGTCTCTGACCGTCGCCCGCCTCCGGCGTCGGCGGTCCGACCGGTCCGGTCGCTCCGGATCGGTCGAATCGCCGCGAGGCCGCCGGATCGTCGCCGATCCGGAAACAAAGGATTAGCAGGCTTAATAAACGGTTAAAATATTTCTGAGGCGGTTTTAAAACGTCCCGAGCGACCGAGAAATGTGGTGAAATTCGTCGAACCCTCGTCGGGCTATATGTGGTCCCCCGTCATACAGAGAAGTGTCCATGTCAACCCCCGCTCCCACCCAGATCGCCTCCGGCGAACGGCTCGCCGGGCTGATGACCGGCACCCTCAAGGCCGCCGCCTTCTGGGCGGCCATCGCCATCCCGGCGACGTACCCCGTCCTGCTGTACTCGGGGCTCGACGGCGGCACCGGGCAGCTGTTCGTGGTCCTGCTGTTCGCGAACGCGCTCGCGCTCGCGCTCGGTCACGACTACAAGCGCTGACCGGCGACGCCCGCCCGACGAGGCCCGACCCGAACTGCCCGTCTGAACGCCGACGCGCCGCGTGGACACCGGCGCTTCGCCTTCCTGCCCTCCGCTGTTTCCCTCCTGCCCTCCGCTGTTTCCCTCCTGCCCTCCGCTGTTTCCCTCCTGCCCTCCGCTGTTTCCCTCGCTATCGTTCTCTCCGCCCTCCTTCCGCTGCGCCTCGCTTCCCGCGCCAGCGTCCGCTCTCGAAGCGCTTACCCCCGCCCCGATCCGACTGGGCGTATGAGCGACGAGACCCGCGTCGAGTGGCGCGACTGGGGCCCCGAGGCGTTCGCCGAGGCCGACGAGCGCGACCGCCCGGTGCTGCTCTCGCTGTCGGCCACCTGGTGCGAGGGCTGTCACGAGATGGACGCGATCACCTACGCGGAGCCGCGGATCGCGGCCAACGTCAACGAGGGGTTCGTCCCCGTGCGCGTCGACGTCGACCGCCACCCGCGGGTGCGCGAGCGGTACAACATGGGCGGGTTCCCGACGACCGCCTTCCTCACGCCCGAGGGGAAGCTGCTCACCGGCGCGGGCTACCTCGACGTCGACGGGATGCGGCAGGTGCTCGAATCGGTCCGCGAGATGTGGGCCGACAAGGGCCGCGAGGCGGGGCGCGTCCCCCGCGCGCTCGACGCCGACCTGCCGCCCCGCGGCAAGGTGACCGACGAGATAGAGAGCCACCTGGCGGGCCAGCTGGAGGCGAAGTACGACGCCGAGAACGCCGGCTGGGGGACGGACGCGAAGTTCCCGCTCCCGCGGACTGTCGAGTTCGCGCTGAAGCGGGACCGGAACCGCGCGCTCCGGACGCTCGACGCGGTCCGCGACCACCTCACCGACGACGTCGACGGCGGGTTCTTCCGGTACGCGGGCACCCGCGACTGGGGCGACGTCGCCTACGAGAAGCCGCTCGACACGAACGCGGCCGTGACCCGCGCGTTCGCGAACGCCTTCCTCTACACCGGCGACGAGGCGTACCTCGACCCCGCGCTCGACGCCGTCTCCTTCCTCACCGACGAGCTCTGGACCGGCTACGGCGTCGGGGGCAGCCTCGGTCCCGGGCTCGGCCGCGCCTACTACGCCGCGCCGGCCGCGGACCGCGCGGACCTGGACGAACCGCGCCGCGACCTCACCGTCTTCGCCGGCGGCAACGCGCTCGCCGCGGACGCGCTGCTCGCGGTGGCCGCCTACACCGACGACGAGCGCGCCCGCGAGTACGCCGACCGGATCCTCGACGGCCTCGAACGCGACCTGCTCGACGCCGACAGCGGCGCGGTGACCCACTACCGCGGCAGCGACGACGCCGGGGAGACCGACCTGCTGGAGGACGTCGCCCGCGTCGTCGGGGCGTATGTCCGCGCCGCCGGCGTGCGCGGCGAGGGCGCCGACGTCGCCCGCGCGGTCGCGGACCGGGCGATCGACCGCCTTCACGTCGACGGGTCGTTCGTCGACGGGCCGCGCTCGGGCCCGGGGCTGCTCGACCGGTCGTTCCGGCCGCTCGACGCCAACGTCGAGATGGCGTCGTCCCTGCTCGACCTGGCGGCGCTCACCGGCGCGGAGCGCTACCGCGACGTCGCCCGCGAGACCGCCGAGGCGTTCGCCGGCGCCACCGAGCGGCTGAGCGTTCAGGTCGCCGACTACGGGAGCCTCGCGGGCCGGCTTCGGCGCGGGACGACCGTCATCGCGGTCGGGACAGAGCCCGGGAGCGACCTCCACCGCGCCGCGTGGCGGGTCGCCGACCACGAGAAGGTGATCGCGCCGAACGCCCACGAGGCCGACGCGCCGGCGCCGCGGACGGTCCCGGAGGGGACGGCGGTCGTCCTCGCGGGCGACGGCGCCTCGGAGCCGGCGGAAACGCCGGACGAGTTGATGGACCGGCTCGGCGACGTCCTCGCCTGACGTCCGTCACCGCGCCGGACCGACGAGGGCGATGTCGGCGTCGCGGGCGACCGCCGACGCGACGCCCGACGCGGATCGTAAACGGACGATGCGTTTATACGGGTGCCGAGGCATCCCAGGGTATGGCATCTCTTCGCGACTTGGGCCTCTCCGAGTACGAGGCCCGGGCGTACCGCGCGCTGCTCCGGACCGGGCCGACGACGGCGAAGGACCTCTCGCGGGCCAGCGAGGTCCCGATGGGCCGGATCTACGACGTGCTCAACAGCTTAGAGCAGCACAGTCTGGTCCGCAGTCAGGCCGCGAGCCGGCCGAAGAAGTACGTCGCGGTCGAGCCGGACGCGGCGCTCGACCGCCTCCTCGACGAGAAGAAACAGGAGCTTCAGACGCAGGCCGAGCAGTACGAGTCGGTCGTCGACGACCTCTCGACCGAGCTCGACGCCGGCGAGCCGGTCGACGGCCAGTTCTGGACCGCGGCGGTCGGCGCGGAGGAGGCGACGGACCTCCTCTTAGAGCGGATCGCGGCAGCGGAGCGCCGGGTCGTCGTGGTCGCCGGCGCGCCCGCGACCGGCTTCGACCTCGGCACGATCGGCGAGCGCGTGACCGCCGAGCTGGAGGCCGCGCTTGACCGCGGCGTGGAGATCCGGGTGCTGCTGTCGCCGGCGACGGTCGACGAGCTCCCGCGGAGCGTCGGCCGGCGGTACACCTCGGAGCTGGCCGACATGGAGGGGTTCGAGGTCCGGACGATCCCGGGAATCGACGGGACGTTCAACGTGTTCGACGAGATCGAGGTGTGCATCGAGGTGCCGCACCCGCTGTCGGCGGACGAGCCGTTCGCGATGATCGACGTGAAGGACATCGAGTTCGCGACGAGCGTGAAAGACCAGTTCGAGCCGCGCTGGGCCGAGGCGGAGCCGCTGACGTTCGGGTAAGCGGCTGACGACATCTGTTTATAACCGGTAGTGCGGTGGCGCGTGCCGACGAGCGCCCGCAGGGCGCGAGTCGCACGCGCGAGGGAGCCGCGAGCGAAGCGAGCGGCGAGGCTGGGGAGGTATGAGGCTGCGGTGCGGGGCGGGACTCAAAGGGGCTTTGGAGATGGTCGCAGTCGATCGGTCGTCAATTATTTATAAGCCGGCGGCTGGAGATCTGTCGATCTTCACCGCACCACCACTATCCACTTATAAAAAGCGACGGAATCACCCAAATCCATTTAAAAACGCTCAGCGACCACGTCTACACGCTCTTATCGGTCGAGTTCGTCCCGCAGGTCGCCCAGCCGGACCTCGCGCTCGGCGTGAGCGTTGTGCTGGTGGATCGACTCGTCGTTCGACTGCTTCATGTGGATCACGGCGTCGTCCGAGAGGTGCGGGAACTCCTCGACGGTCCCCTCGGCGAGCGCACGGACGCAGTCCTCGACGAACTTCGCGTCGGCGTGGGCCTCGTAGGTCATGTGGTCCTCGTCGGGCCGCTTCGCCATGTTGTAGATGCGCGCGCTCATCGAGTCGCGCGCGACATCGATCACGTCGCGGAGGTCGACGTCGGGGTGGCCGTCGGTCGTGATCGTCAGCGTCGCGTGGCCGCGCTGGGAGTGGCCCGGCTGGGGGACGGCGTCTAAGAACTCCTCCGTCGTCTCCTCGTCGACGCCCAGCTCGGCGAGCTTGTCGCGGGCCCGCGACTCGCTCATCCCCTGCGAACAGGGGCAGACGGTCATCCCCGTCACCTCGGCGCCGATCTCCTCGCGGGTCCCGTCCTCCGTCGCCTCGGCGCTGGCGACGATCGTCGCCGTGCTCTGCGTCTCGATGCCGGACGCCGGCGTGTCCTCGCGGGTGACCAGCTCCGCCGACATCGACACCTCGGCGGTGGTGGTGTAGTCGTGCTTCTCGAGGAGTCGCTCGGCGGCGTCGCCGCAGACGTCCTCCACGCGGTACGCCTCCTCGCGGGTGATGTCCTCGAGGATCTCGTCGACGGTCGCGAGGTTCCGCGACATGTCGATCCCCTTCCGGCCGCTCGGGAGGTCGACGAACACCTCGAACTCGGCCATGAGGACGATGGGTCGCTTGTCGCCGCGCGCCAGCTTGACGAGCTTCTCTACGCCGGTGACGCCGACCTGTGAGAGCCCGACGGTGACGTCGGGGGCCGAGGCCTGTACGTCCGGCAACTGATGACTCATTACGAACATGATAGGGACTGCCGGGATTAGCCCTTTCGGAAGGGGGAGGTGCGTCCGATTGTCGCGCGCGTGCGACCCGGTCGCGCGTGAGAACGGGGACACCCGACGGCCGCGGCGAGGGCCCGTCGATCGCGGGCCGCCGGAGCCGCGGCGCGCGCCGATCGCCGCGTGTGTGAGGGCTCCACGCCCCGCGGGCCGTAACGCACGATTTATAACGGCGGCAGCGGAAGGTGTCCCAAGACCATGCCGAGTTCCAATGGGCCGCAGAAGGCGACTCGCGACAAGCTCTCGAACAAACCCCGCAACCGCGGCACCTCCCCGCCGCAGCGAGCGATTCAGGAGTTCGAAGAGGGGTCGCAGGTCCACCTCAAGATCGACCCGAGCGTCCCCAAGGGGCGCTTCCACCCGCGGTTCGACGGCCGTACCGGGACCGTCGTCGGCAAGCAGGGCTCCGCGTTCAAAGTCGAGATCCCGGACGGCGGCAAGACGAAGACGCTCATCGTCACCGCCGCCCACATGAGCGCGCAGCAGAACTGAGATGACCATCTTCAAAGAGAAGCTCGACGAGGAGTACGTCACCACCTCCGAGGCGAAGGAGATCCTCGTGGAGATCGAAGACGAGCGCGCGGAAGACGAGGACCGCGACCTCCGCTACGAGCTGGCTCGCGCGATCGAGCACGTCAACCGGTTCGCGAAGCTCGACGCCGACGAGTCCCGCGAGCTCGTCGAGGAGCTGGCCGAGCTCGACCAGATCGACGTGCCCACCGCGGTGAAGATCACCGACCTGCTCCCCGAGGACCGCACCGAGCTCCGTTCGGTGTTCGCCCAAGAGCGCTACTCGCTCGACGGCGAGGAGCTCGACGAGATCCTCGACGTCGTCGCGAAGTACGCCTGACCGCGCATCCCACCCGGCCCGGCGGGACGGGTCGCCGACACGTTTTTTCAGATTTCCGCCCGTAGGTAACCCCGCATGTACCAGACCACCCTCGTGCCGACCGGCGAGGGCGACGCCGCCCTCGACGCGGTCGACGACGCGATCGAGGTCACGGCGGCCGACGGGACGGTACACGTCCTCGGCGTCGTCGAGGAGATACCGATGTACGACCGCTCCGGCAAGCCGGAGAAGTTCGACGAGGACGACCCCGAGCGCCGCGATCGACTGGCGGCGGCGGTCGACCGGGTCGCGGCGGTCGTCGCGGACGCCGGCATCGACAGCGAGACCGCGATCGAATCCGGGGTCCCGGCCCACGAGATCGCCGCGTACGCCGACGAAATCGGCGCGGACGCGGTCGTGATGGGCAAGCGCGGCCTCGACGCGGCGGCCGACGACCTGCTCGGCAGCACGACCGAACGCGTCATCCGGAACGCCGACGCGACGGTCGTCTCCGTCCCGGTGTCCGAGTGACCGGCGGCCCCTCCCGTCCCCCGGATCAGCGATTCCGTCCGGCCTCGATGGCGATCGTCCCGAAGAGGTGCCGCCGTCGCTCGCGGCCGACAGTGTGATCGTCGAGCGCGCGCCGCGCGGCGTCGGTCCGCCCGGCGAGCCGCCCGAGCGGGTCGTCGCCACCCGCGTCGAAGAGCCGGCCGTTCAGCGCCACGAACGCCCGCAGCGCGGCGTTCGCCGCCCGGTTCCCCTCCGGGACGAACGCCGCGACGACGACGGCGTCGCTCAGCTCGCACCAGCGGCGCACGACCGCGTACGGGTCGGGGAACAGCGACGTGACGAACGTCGCGAGGACGCCGTCCGCGGCCGCGACGGGCGGGCGCTCGGCGTCGGCCTCGACGAGCGAGACGTTCTCCCAGCCGCGCCGCTCGACGAGGCCCGCGGCCCGGTCGAGCATCCGCGGCGAGACGTCGACGCCGACCACCCGGCCGGTCGGGCCGACTACGTCGCGGAGCGCGGGGAGGTTCACTCCGGGACCGCAGCCGAACTCGACGACGGTGTCGCCCGGCGAGAGCTCCAGCGCGCGGACGCAGGCGGCGCGGACGCCGCCGACGGACACGGTGGCCCGCGCGAACCAATCGTAGACGCGGGCCCAGGCGTCGTACCCTGCTCGGATCCGGCGCAGCCGGCCCGGCTCTCCCCCGGCGACCTCCGAGTTCACTCGACCGCTCGGGTCTGCGTCGCGGGTCACGGGTCGGCGCCGACCGCCGCGGGCGGCGTCTTCGGCCACCACCGCTCCGGGCCGTCGCGGGCGACGGTCGACTGACACTGCTCGGAGCCTTCGCAGCCCCGCGGCCGCTGGTAGGCTATCCCGCGCTCCGCGAGGTAGGTCACGTACCCGTCGTCGACGCGGTCGAGCTTCTCGTGGCACACCCACCGCTTCCCGCAGGTCCCGGCCGCGACGTTCCGGTACGGACAGGTGAACCGCGTCTCCTCGATCCCGCCCGCCGACGCGGTCTCGTCGATCCGCACGCCGACCGATCGGTACGCGAGCCGGAGGCGCCGGACGACCGCGCGCGGCGACGACGCGCCGAGGAACAGGAGGTGCGCGAGCACGTACCCGAAGTCGTGGAGCAGCCGCTCGCCCCGCGTCAGCGACGCGCGGTCGCCCCCCAGCCGCGACCGGAGCGTGCCGTACCACTCCGCGATCTCGCGGACGTCGTCGCGGAGCGCCGCCGCCTCCGCGAGCGCCTCGCGCCGCTCCCCCAGGGGCGTCGGCCCGTCTGAGAGCCGGAACGAGGGCACCGCCTCGACGTGTTCGAGCACCCGTTCGCGGAGGCAGTCGCCGTCGGCGTGGGCCGCGGCGCGCCGCCTGAGCTCCGGGTACCAGTCCCGCGTCAGGGCGCCGTACGCGCCGTCGAGCAGGTTGTCGATCCGCGCGGTCTCCGCCGCCTCGGTCGCCTCGCCGCCGTCCGAGTCGCTCGACTCGGACGACGGTCCCGGGAACGCCTCGACGAGTCGAACAAGCTCCTCGGGGTCCGGTTTCGCCATGGTATCACGTGGCACCCGAACCCCTTGAATCCGCCCGTCGGCGGTCGCGGCTGCGCCCCGCTCCGCCAGCGGTTTTTTCACCGCTCGGAGCGATAAACGATACATGAACAACGCCGACGGCGACGGGACGCCGGCCGACGATCGAAGCGGGGGCGACGCCGCCGCGGACGACGGCCCGACCGCCGTCCTGCTCGACGTGCTGCCGAACGGGCGGCCGGACGACGACCGCCCGCAGTCCAGTAAGTCGCCGGTGGCGTACGGGCTCGGCGTCGGTTCGTTCGCGCTGTACGAGCTGATGCTCGCCGACGACGCGGACGTCTCGGTGGGCGCTCGCGTCGATCTCGACGGCCCGAGCGTCGGCCGCTACCGCGAGGTGTCGTTCGACGACCTCACCCGGAACGCGGCCGCGGAGATCGAGTACGCCGCGGAGGCCATCGTCGAGGCCGACGAGGAGCGCTTCGTCGACTTCTACAACGAGGCCGGGCCGATCACCCTCCGCCTCCACCAGCTGAACCTGCTGCCCGGAATCGGCAAGAAGCTGCGCAACGATCTCCTCGACGAGCGGAAGCGCGGCCCGTTCGAGAGCTTCGCGGACGTCGAGGAGCGCATCTCCGGGCTCCACCGGCCCCGGGAGGTGATCCTCGAACGGATCGTCGAGGAGATCCGCGAGGACGACCTGAAGTACCGGACGTTCGTCGGCCGCGAGGAGTGACTCCCGCCGCCCCGCTCCGGGCCCGCCGGTACTCCCGAAACGAGGCTTTTACCCGAACACCGCGTGTACCCCGGCTATGACCGACTCATCGACGGGTGAGGGCGCCGCGTACGGGAGTCGCGATCCCGACGCGCTCGCGAGGCGGGCCGGCTCGCGCGCCGACCCCGACCGCGACCAGCACTTCCTCGTCGACGACCGGGTCCTCGACCGGATCCCCGGCTACCTCCCCGAGGACGCGGACGCCAGTCATCTCCTCGAGATCGGCGGCGGCGCGGGCGCGCTCACCGACCGGCTGCTGGCGACGGCGACCGCGGACGCGACCGCCGACCGGGGCGCCGCCGACCGCGACGCCCCCGGCCGCCTGACGGTGATCGAGCGCGACGGCGCCTTCGCCGAGTTCCTCCGCGAGGAGTTCGCGGCCGCGGTCGCCGACGGGCTCCTCGACGTGGTTGAGGGCGACGCGCTCGACGTCGACCTCCCGCCCTTTACCGCCTGCGTCGCCAACCTCCCGTACGGCGTCTCCTCGGAGATCGCCTTCCGGCTGCTCCCCGAGAAGAAGCCGCTCGTGTTGATGTTCCAGGCGGAGTTCGCCGACCGGATGGTCGCCTCGGCCGGCGAGTCGGAGTACGGGCGTCTCTCGGTCTCGGCGCAGCACTACGCCGACGTGGAGATCGTCGAGCGCGTCCCGAAGGAGGCGTTCGACCCCCAGCCGGCCGTCGAGAGCGCGGTCGTGCGCTGTACCCCCCGCGACCCCGACTACGCCGTCGGCGACGAGGCGTTCTTCCTCCGGTTCGTGAAGGCGCTGTTCACGCAGCGGCGCAAGACGGTGCGGAACGCCGTGCGGAACACGGCGCACATCTCGGGGCTCGGTGACCCGGACGCGGTCGTCGACGCCGCGGACGAGGAACTCATGAGCAGCCGCCCCGGCACGCTGGAGCCTGTCTCTTATACACATCT
>NZ_AOJN01000018.1 GCF_000337335.1 Halorubrum distributum JCM 10118
GCCCGCTCAGAGATGTGTATAAGAGACAGGTTCCTGACGGGGCGGCTGAAGCACGGTGACAGGGACCTCACCTCCACGCAGCGACTCCTGTTGTCGGCGACGGTCGGCGTCGCGACCGCGGTTGGCGCCCTCACGCTGATCGCGGTGTGGGACCGGAGCGGCGCCCTGTTCAAGGCCGCGCAGTCGGCGCTGACCGCCAACCAGGTGTCGAACGTCGTCCTCGCCGTGATCCTCCTCGCGATCGCGTACGCGCTCACGGACTTCCTCGGGGGCGTCATCCGCGAGATCGGCGCCGAGAGCGCGTCGATCTCCCAACACCAACAGGAGGTGATCCTGCGGGTCACGCAGCTGACCGTCTACACGTCGGCGATACTCGCGGTCGTCGGGCTGTTCACCGAGAACGTCGGCAGCCTCCTCGTCGGCGCGGGGTTCCTCGGGATCGTGGTCGGGATGGCGGCCCGGCAGACGCTCGGCGCGATCCTCGCGGGGTTCGTGCTGATGTTCTCGCGACCGTTCGAGGTCGGCGACTGGGTGGAGATCGGCGACCACGAGGGGACGGTGACGGAGATCTCGATCATGAGCACCCGGATCCGGTCGTTCGACGGCGAGGTGATCACGATGCCGAACGACGACGTCCGCTCGGGGTCGATCGTCGACCGCTCGCGGCGGAACCGGCTGCGGATCGAAGTAGAGGTCGGCGTCGACTACGACACCGACGTCGAACGCGCGGCCGCGGTCGTCGAGGCGGCGGCCGCCGACGTCGAGGACGTCGCCGAGATGCCCGAGCCGAACGCCGTGACGAAGCGCTTCGACGACTCGGCGGTCGTGTTGGGGCTCCGCTACTGGATCCGGAACCCGAGCATGCGGAAGCGCTGGCGGACCCAGACCGCCGCGATGAACGCGATGAAGGACGCGCTCGAAGACGAGGGGATCGTCATCCCGTTCCCGCAGCAGACGCTCTCCGCCCGCGCAGAGGGCGCTTCCGGGCCGCAGCTGGACGCTTCGGTCGAGGGCCGCGCGGCGACGCGAGACGGGTCCGCGTCCGCGGGCGACGGCGGCTCGGAAGACGCCGACGACGGAGGCTCTGTGAGCGCGAGCGACGGGGGCTCGGAGGGCGACGGCCGATGACCGGCGGCGGGGGCGAGCGCGACGCCGCGAGCGACCGCGGCGGCGACCTCGCGGCGCTTCGCGGCGCCGACGACGCCGCTGTCTACCAGCCCGCCGAGGACTCCGGGCTGCTCGCGGAGGCGGCGGTCGCGGAGGCGCACGGGCGCGTGCTGGAGGTCGGGACGGGCTCTGGGTGGGTCGCCGAGCGGGTCGCGACCGAGCGCGACCTCGACGTGGTCGGCAGCGACCTCAACCCGCACGCGGCACGGCAGGCCCGCGAGCGGGGCGTCGAGGCCGTCGTCGCCGACCTCCTCTCGCCGTTCCGCGCGGACGCGTTCGACGCGGTGTGTTTCAACCCGCCGTACCTGCCGACCGACCCGGACAACGAGTGGGACGACTGGATGGAGCACGCGCTCTCGGGCGGCGAGTCGGGCCGCGAGCTCATCGAGCCGTTCCTCGCTGACGTGGGGCGCGTCCTCGCGCCCGACGGCGTCGTCCTGCTCTTGGTCTCCTCGCTCACCGGGTACGACGAGGTGCTCGCCCTGGTCGAGGACGCGGGGTTCGACCACGAGCCGGTCGTCGAGGAGTCGTTCCCGTTCGAGACGCTCACGGTGCTGGCGCTGCGGCGGGCGTAGCGCTCCGTCGCGCACTCAATTACCTTCGGACATAATTCGTATTAGCAAATATTATACGACGGCATATCTAACGGACGGTGATGACCGAACGTGTCGCGGCGACGCCGGGGCTGTATCCGCTCCCGGACCGGGCGAAAGAGACGCTCTCCGACCTGAAGGGCCACCAGAAGGGCGACCTCCTGAGCGGCGACGAGAGCGAGGCGATCGTCGCAGAGTACGACGAGGTACGCGCCGAGTACGTCGACCACCAGCTGGACGCCGGCCTCGACCTGATCTCCGAGGGGCAGGGCCGCTGGGACGACATGATCGCGCACCCGCTGACCGTCAGCGACGCCGTCGAGACAGGCGGGATCGTGCGGTACTACGACAACAACAACTTCTACCGCGACCCGCGCGTCGCCGACGACCTCGGCTTCTCCGGCGACGTGGCCGGCGAACTGTCCGACGCGGCCGACCTGCTCGCGGACGCCGACGGCGCCGCCGACGCGTCGCTCGCGGCGACGCTCCCCGGGCCGTACTCGCTCGCGGACCTCGCGACGGACGAGCACTACGGCGACGAGGCCGAGTTTCAGGCGGCGATCGCCGAGTTCCTCGCCGGCGAGGTCGCGGCGTTCCCGGCCCACGAGACGCTGTTCCTCCTCGAGCCGTCGCTCGTCACGAACCCGCCCGCCGAGGGCGACGAGTCGAGCGCGACGGACGCGATCGCGACGGTCGCCGACGCGACCGACGCCGACGTGGTCGTCCAGACGTTCTACGGCGCGCTCGGCGAGAAGCTGTACGCGCACCTCGTCGACGAGGCGGGCGCGGACGCGCTCGGGCTCGACCTCGTCGCCGGCGATCGCGACGACACCGTCTACAACGTTCAGGAGTTCGGCTCGACCGACTCGCTGTCGCTCGGGCTCGTCGACGGGCAGAACACGCTCGTCGAGGACGCGGAGACGGTCGCGGAGCGCGTCGAGTGGTTCGAGGAACAGATCCCGCTCGAGGGGTTCGACCGGACCTACCTCACGCCGAACACCGAGCTGTTCTACCTGCCGACGAACAAGTACCGCGAGAAGCTGAACGCGCTCGCCGCCGCCGCGGAGGTGCTCGACTGATGGTCAGAAACCCCGAAGCCAACCGCGACCAGTTCCGCCCGCACGACCACCCGAACGACGCGTTCCTGCTGACGACCGTCGTCGGCTCCTACCCGAAGCCGAAGTGGCTCAACCGGGCCGACGAGCTGGTCGACGACCCCGACTCGAAGTTCGACGCGTCCGACCTCGAAGAGGCCCACGACGACGCCTGTCGGCTCATCACGCACGAGCACGAGCGCGCCGGCCTCGACACGGTCGTCGACGGCGAGATGCGCCGCAACGAGATGGTGGAGTTCTTCGCCGACCGCATCGACGGCTACGAGTTCAACGGCCCCGTGAAGGTGTGGGGCCACAACTACTTCGACAAGCCCAGCGTGGTCGAGGAGGTCGCGTACGACGAGCCGTGGCTCGTCGACGAGTTCGAGTTCACCTCGAACGTCGCCGAGCGCCCCGTCAAGGTCCCGGTCACGGGGCCGTACACGCTCGGCTTCTGGGCGTTCAACGAGGCGTACCCCTCCACCGAGGAGCTCGTCTACGACCTCGCGGACCTCGTCAACGAGGAGGTCGAGAAGCTCGTCGAGGCGGGCGCGCGCTACATCCAGATCGACGAGCCCGCGCTCGCGACGACCCCGGAGGACCACGCCATCGTCGGCGAGGCGCTCGAACGCATCGCCGCGGGTATCCCCGAGGAGGTCCGCATCGGCCTCCACGTCTGTTACGGCGACTACTCGCGGATCTACCCCGAGATCAACGACTACCCGATCGACGAGTTCGACGTGGAACTGTGCAACGGCGACTTCGAGCAGATCCCGACGTTCACCGACCCCGAGTTCGAGCCCGACCTCGCGCTCGGCGTCGTCGACGCGCACACCGCCGAGGTCGAGTCGGTCGCAGAGATCAAGGAGAACATCCGCCAAGGCCTCCGCGTCGTCCCGCCGGAGAAGCTCACGATCTCCCCCGACTGCGGGCTGAAGCTCCTCCCGCGCGACGTCGCGTACGGCAAGACCGAGAACATGGTGACCGCGGTCCGCGAGGTCGAGGCCGAGATCGATTCCGGCGAGATCGACCTCGATAACCCACTCGCTGACGACTGACACGGCGCCGTCGAACCACTCTTCGTGAGCTCGCCGCTCTCAGTCCAGCGGAACATCCGGATTGCGTCCGAACGTTTACTACGGCGGGCACACTCGATGCCCATCGTGAGTCGCGTTCGGTTGCTAGAGAGCCCCTTCGTTCGATGGGCGATCGCCGTCCTCTATCTCGCGACGTCGCTGTTCTTACTGATCGTGGTCGGTGACCTGCCGAAGCCGGATCAGATCGCGGTGACGATCACCTGTGTGATCGGGTTCTTCGTGGTCCCGATAGCGCTGAAGGGGTACGTGAATTCGGCGCCGGAAGAGTACTGACGGACCCGAGACGGTGCCGCTGCGCTGCGCGTGCCCCGACGGACCCGTTCTGAGCCCGGACCAACGGGGAATCCCGACGCGGCACCGCCGAGCCGGCGACACCATTTATGCGATCGCCGCACCCACCGCCGACATGGACATCGGCGTGACCGTCGGCGACGACCTCGACCGCCTCGCGGCGTCGCCGGCGCGGTTCGACTTCTGCGAACTCGGCGTCGGCGAGCCGACGCTCGTCCCGGGCGAGATCGACCCCGACCGCCTGACGGACGCGCTCGCCGGCCGCGACCTGCTCGTCCACCTCCCGTACAGCCAGCGCCTGGCGACGTACGTCCCGGAGGTGAACGACGCCATCGTCGACTACCAGCGCCGCCTTTTAACTGCGGCCGGCGACCTCGGCGCGGAGAAGGCGGTCCTCCACGCCACCTCCGCCGACCGCGACGACGTGAACTTCAGGGAGACCGCCGGCGAGCAGCTCCGCCGGGTCGCGGACGCCGGCCGCGAGGCGGGCGTCGAGGTCGTCGTGGAGAACGTCGGCCACCAGCACGCGGGGCTCCAGCTCTCCGTCCTCGGCGACCTCGCTCGCGAGACGGACACGCCGGTCTGCTTCGACGTCGGGCACGCGTACATGGAAGGCGGAAACAAGGCGATCAAGCGGTTCCTCCGGAGCCACGGGGACCGGGTCTCACACCTCCACTGTCACGACGTCCGCCGCCGCGGCGACACGCACCTCCCGGTGGGCGCCGGCGAGGTCGACTACGACCTCGTCGAGTCCGAGCTCGCCGACTTCGACGGGACGGTCGCGCTGGAGGTGTTCACCGACGACGAGACGCTCCTCCTCGATTCGGCCGAGCGCGTCGCCGACCGGCTCGGGGCGTCGTTTTAAAAGTGTGACTCAGTTCGGCCGGTCGTCAGAGTCGTCGGCGTCCGCGCCGTCCGCGCCGTCCGCGTTCCTCTCCTCGTCCACGGCGCCTTCCGCGTCGTCGTCCTCGACGGGAGCGTTCTCGCCAGCGTCCGGTTCGACCTCGTCGCCGTCGATCTGGCGCTTTATCGACTCCAGCTCGGACTCGACGTCGACCTCCGGCGGGTCGTCGGCGTCCTCGGCCGCCTCGCCCTCGGACGCGGCGTCCTCGGCGTCCTCGTCGGGATCGGTCACGTGAATCTGAACCGGGTCGGTGTCGTCGTCTCGGTCGGCGCCTCCCTCGTTCCGCGGTGGGTTCTCGTCACTCCGGCTCTCGTCGCGGTCCCGCCCGAGCCGCCGGTCTCGCGCCGCGTCCGCCTCCCGTCGCCCCTCGTCGATCCGGGACTCGATCTCCGCGGTGAGGTCGCGCGCGTCGGCGATGATCGAGCGCGAGGCGGCCTCCTCCGGGAGGTCGGCCTCCGAGAGCGCGGTCCGGAGCTCCGAGAGCGACCGCGAGAGCCCGGCGGTCGCGCCGTCGCGGACGTCCGCGAGCCGGTCGCCGGCGCCCTCCGCGCCCTCGGCGACGCTCCGGCCGGGGTCCGCGAGCCGGAGGGTGCCCTGAAGCAGTTCGAGCGACTTGATCGTCGTCTCCAGGAGGGCGATTATCGTCGGGATGGTGTACTGCTCGGTGAACCGCACGAGCTCCGAGAGCCGGGGCGGCCGCGGGGGCCCGCGGCGGTCGCGCTCGGTCTCCCGGAGGTCGGCGCGGAGCTCGCTCAGCACGTCTTCGAGCTCGTCGAGCCGCTCCTCGAGGTCGTCGTCGCGTGGGTCGCGGGAACTCATGCCGCGTCGTAGACGGTCCGCGGATAAAAAGCCCGGCAGCGCCGCGGGGGCCCCGCGGGCCGGTCCGCTCCGCTCAGAACCCCTCGCGCAGAAAGGTCCGCCGCGGCGGGAACAGGGCGGCGAGGTCGGCCGCGAGCCCGTCGGGCGCGCCGTCGGCGAGGCCGAGCGCGGCGTGCGCCCGGAGGTCGTCGACGTCGCGGTAGCCGGCGTACAGCTGCGAGAGCGCGCCGATACCGGCGCTCACGTCGGCGTCGACCGAGCCGGAGACGTCGGGGTCGACCCGTTCGGCGTCGACCGCGCCGTCCGCGACGGCCACCCGGACCGGTCGCTCGTGCCAGTCGACGAGGGGGTCGTCGACCGCGAGCGCGAACGCCGTCTCGAGGTCGGGGTCCGGATCGAGCGCGGCCAGCGCGGCGGGCACGTCGACCAGTCGGAACATCGGGCCGGCGCGGACCTCCTCCGTCACCTCGCGCGGGTCGTCCACGCGGTCGAGGAGGCTCACGTCCGCGGGGAGCCGGAGCCGGACGCGCTCGACCTGCGAGTCGTGGTCTCGGCAGAACCGAAACACCAGGTCCCAGTCGGCGGGGTCGGCGACGGCGGCGTCGGAGACGACCATCGCGCGCCCGTCGCCGTCGTCACGCTCCTCGAACGTGTACGACAGGAGCGCCTGGAGGTCGCCGTCGCGCTCGAAGCCGTAGACGTACGGGTCCGTCTTCCACCCGCGGAGGGTGCGCTCGCGCCACCACGGCTCCGTGCGGGCCAGCGTGAAGTCGTAGCGCTCCGCGGTCGCGGCCAGCAGGTCGGCGGCCGCGTCGTAGTCGTCCTCGTCGAGTCGGCGGAACTCGCCCGCCTCGTCGCCCCTGTCGCTCGCTTCGGCCGCGAACGCCAGCTGCTCGGGGGGCGTCTTCACCCAGCGGTACCGGTTCACGGTCGCCCAGCCGTAGCGCCGGTAGAACGGGTGCTCGAAGGGCCACAACACGGAGAAGCGCACGCCGTCGCCGCGGTACTCCGTTACCGACTCGCGGAGGAGCCGCTCGATGTGGCCCTGCCGCCGGTGTTCGGGCGGCGAAGCGACCGCGGAGAGGCCGGCGGCGTCCCGGTCGCGCCCGCGGATCCGGAGCGTGAAGTCGTGGTGGCCGCACACCGCCACCGGCTCGTCGCCGTCGAACAGGCCCCGGTAGTCCGCGAGGTGCTCGCGGTCGTCGTCGTCTTCCTCGGGGTCGTAGGGGCCCTCCTCGGGCGAGAAGGCGTAGCGCATGAACGCGCTGAACTCGTCGTCGCGCTCCTCGGGGAAGGGCCGGTAGTCGAGGTCGCCCATACGCCGACGGCGCCCGCGAGCCCGATAAACCTTCCCGGCGCCTGCGTGTGGTTCTCAACCTCGCGGCGCCGGCGGTCGGCCGGGCGACCCGTCTCAGTCGTAGCGCCCGCGGCGGTACTGGACCGGCCACTCGGCCTCTTCGCCGAGCTCGTGGGCGGCCTCCAGCGGCCAGTAGGGGTGTCGGAGCATCTCGCGGCCGAGCGCGACGAGGTCCGCCCGCTCGTTTCGGACCAGCGCGTCGGCGTGGGTCGGCTCCGTGATCCCGCCGACCGCGGCGACGGGCACGTCGGCCCCCTCGCGGATCGCCTCGGCGTAGGGCACTTGGTACCCCGGGCCCGCGCTCGGGATCTCCTGGTCCGGGTGGATCCCGCCCCCCGAGACGTCGATCAGGTCGGCGCCGGCCTCGGCGAGGAGGGGCGCCAGCCGCACCGAGTCGTCCACGTCCCACGAGTCGCGGTCGGGGAGCCAGTCCGTCGCGGAGATGCGGACGAAGACGGGCTTCCCGTCGGGCCAGACTTCGCGGACGGCCTCGACGACCTCGCGGACGAGGCGGGTCCGGTTCTCGAAGCTCCCGCCGTACTCGTCGTCGCGGTCGTTGGTGACCGGCGAGAGGAACTGGTGGAGCAGGTAGCCGTGGGCCGCGTGGACCTCAGCGACCTCGAAGCCGACGTCGTGCGCGCGCTCCGCCGCGGCCGCGAACGCGTCGATCACCTCGTCGATCCCGTCGCCGTCGAGCCGGCGGGTGTCGGCCAGCTCGCTCTGGTCGACGTTCGGGTGGGGGTACGGCTCGTCGGTCGCGGAGACGGCCTCCCAGCCCGCCGGCTCGTCGGCGGGGATCGGACCGCTCCCCTCCGCCGGCGGCCGGTGGGAGGCCTTCCGGCCGGCGTGAGCCAGCTGGATCCCGGGCGTCGCGCCCTGTGAGCGGACGAAATCGACGATCGGTTCGATCGCCTCGGCGTGGTCGTCCGACCAGATCCCGAGGCAGTTCGGCGTGATGCGGCCGCGGTCCTCGACGGCGGTCGCCTCCGTCATCACGACCCCCGCGCCGCCGGCGGCGCGGGCGCCGAGGTGGACGCGGTGCCAGTCGTTCGCCAGCCCGTCCTCGGCGGAGTACTGGCACATCGGCGAGAGCATCACGCGGTTTCGGACCTCGGTGTCGCGAAGCGTGAGCGGCGTGAACAGCGTGTCGGTCACGGATCGCCGAACGGCCGCCGCGAGGTAAGTCCCACCGATCCCCCGCGCGGATCGCCGCCTGTGGTTTAGGCCGACCGAAATCTATAACACCGACGGACTCCGAGGGAGTCGTAATGACAACGGGAGACCGGATCGAGCGGGACGCCGAACCGGCGGCCGACGAGCGGCCGACCGTCGCCGCGACCCGCTGTTCACAGGACCGGACCGTCTTCGCCGAACAGGGCAACACCGACGCGTGGATCGCGACCGACCTCACGGTCGATCTCGATCTCGAACGATAACGCGAAAATCCTCCGACCCCGCTGACGCCGCCCCCTCCACCTCTCCGCGTTCGCCGTTCAGCGGCGCTTCACTCCTCGGAGCGCAGCGTCTCTCCCGGCGTCCCGGATGCGCGCGGCGACGATGCGGATCCCGCGTTCGTCTCCACCCCGCGCTCTCGCCGCTCGTCGACGAGCGCGCGGATCCGGTCTACGATCGCGTCGAACCGACCGCGGTCGGCCCCCTTCTCGAAGTAGGCGTCCGCGCCGGCGCCGAACGCCGCCGCCTCGCGCTCCTCGCCCGGACACGTGGTGTGGAAGACGATGGGAACTCCCCGGCCCGCCTCGCGCAGCCGTTCGGTGAGGGCGACGCCGTCGCCGTCGGGGAGCCGCTGTTCGGTCACGACGCAGTCGACCGGGACGCGCTCCCCGCCGACCCCGACGCCCGTCTCGACCGCGTCGAGCGCGTCCGCGAAGCGGCCCACGGAGCGGACCTGGAATCGGTCGGTGAGCCGCGCCGCGAACGCCTCCAAAAGCTCCGCGGAGCGCGCGTCGGGCTCGACTTGGAGAACGGTTATCGGCGCGTGGCGCGCCTCCGCGGCTCCGGCTGTGGTCGGTTCTGATCGATCGGCGGCTGCGTTCGTGTCCACGCGTGCGTCTGACGGCGGGGATGTGTGTTCGGTCATGCGTTGTGGCGGCGAGCGACGACTCGGCGAGGAGCGACTTACTACAACGGTGGTAACTTTCTTCGAAGAATAATTTCATCGCCGACGACATAATAATACCGCGATCACCGTTGTCACGGCGCTCAGACGCGATTATTCGGTGGTATTACCGCGAAACCACCGGACGAAAGTGGGGCCGGCGGGCGGTCGCGCGAACGCTCCCCGAGCGCGGCGAAGGTCCCCGAAACGGGGCCGCTCAGGCGAACAGGTCGCGCGCCTCGCGGACCGCGTCGACGAGGGCGTCGACCTCCTCGACGGTGTTGTAGAAGTAGAAAGAGGCGCGCGCCGAGGCGGCGACGCCCATCTCGTCGTGGAGGGGTTGGGTGCAGTGGTCGCCGGCGCGGATCGCGACGCCGTAGTCGTTGAGGATGCTGGAGAGGTCGTGGGCGTGGACGCCCTCGACGTTGAACGCGACGAGGCCGCCGCGGTCGTCGCCGGGCGGGCCGTAGATCTCGACGCCGCCGAGCGCCTCCAGTTCGTCGTAGGCGTACTCGGCCAGCAGATCCTCGTGGGCCTCGATCCGATCCATCCCGACCTCTTCGAGGTACTCGATCGCGGCCGCGAAGCCGATCCCCTGCGCGATGGAGGGCGTCCCGGCCTCGAACTTCCACGGCAGGTCCTCCCAGGTGGAGTCCTCGAAGGAGACGCGACGGATCATGTCGCCGCCGTAGAGGTACGGTTGCATCCCCTCTAAGATCTCCTCGCGAGCGTAGAGGGCGCCGATGCCGGTCGGACCGCACATCTTGTGGCCGGAGAAGGCGAGGAAGTCGACGTCCAGTTCCCCGACGTCGACCGGGCGCGTCGGCACCGACTGCGCGGCGTCGGCGAAGATGTAGGCGTCGTGATCGTGCGCCATGTCGGCCAGCTCGCGGATCGGGTTCACGGTGCCGAGCGTGTTCGACACGTGGACGATCGACACCATCTCGGTGTCGTCGTCGACCAGCTCGGCGGCGTGGTCCATGTCGAGCCGCCCCTCGTCGGTGACGTCGATGAAGCGCACGTCGGCGCCCGTCCGCTTGCCGATCTGCTGCCAGGTGACGAGCGACGCGTGGTGCTCCATCTCGGAGAGGACGACGTTGTCGCCGGGACCGAGCTCCTCGAGCCCCCAGGCGTACGCGACGAGGTTCATCGCCTCCGTCGTGTTCTTCGTGAAGACGATCTCCTCGCGGCCCGCGGCGCCGACGAAGTCGGCGACCGCGTCGTGGGCCTCCTCGTAGGCGACCGACGCCTCCTGGCTCAGCTGGTGGATCCCGCGGTGGACGTTCGAGTTGTAGCTCCGGTAGTAGTCCGAGATGGCGTCGACGACCGGGTCGGGCGTGTGCGAGGTCGCCGCGTTGTCGAGGTAGACGAGGGGGGTGTCGTCTCCCTCGCCCTCCCCGGCCGTCTCCGGGTCCCCGCCGACCTTCCGATCGAGGATCGGGAAGTCGGCGCGGAGCGCCTCCACGTCGAACGGGTACTGTTCTTGGACTCCCATTACCCGTTATCGGGCCCCGAGCACTAACACACCTTCGGTCCGGTACGTCTTGCCCGTATCGCTGACGCGCGGGATCGCGCGCTTCGCGGCGGTTCGCGCCCGAAATCGACCCGCAGTCGAGGCGCACTCGACCCGCACTCGACCCGCGCTCGACCCGCACTCGACCCGCGCTCGACCCGCACTCGACCCGGCCCGGACCGCCCCCCGCCTACTCCTGCCAGTCCGGGTTCGCGCGCGGCGGCGAGAAGATGTCGAAGCCGACGACCGGCTCGTCGGTGCGGTTCTCGGCGGCGTGCGGCTCGCCGCCGGGGATCGCGTAGGTGTCGTCGGGGCCGACGACGCGCTCCTCGCCGTCGGCGACGAACGTCAGCCTCCCGGCCGTGATCACGCCGATCTGCTCGTGCGGGTGCTCGTGTTCGGGCACCGTCGCGCCCGGTTCGAGCTCGAACCGCTGGATGCTGGTATCCTCGGCGACGGCGCCCTGCGTGAGGAACACGCCGTCGACCGCCTCGACCGCTTCGACGTCCGCGTCGGGTACGACGTCCATACGACCTCCCGCGACCCGGAGGCACCTAAACCCGCGGGCACGGGCAGTCGACGCCGGAGCGAGCAGCCCGACCGGCGGGACGCCGCCCGGGCCGCCCCGTCACGGGAACGGGTGGTACGGCCGGTCAAGCGCGGGATCGAACCCCATCGAGCGCGGCACCTCGCTCGCGCGGTCGCCGAAGAACGGATCGCCGGTGAACAGCGGCTGGGCGTCTGGCACCAGCACGCGAACGGCCTCGAAGCCCAGCGTCGCGAGGTCCCGCGTCGTCACCCGCGCGACGTAGGGGTCGAGCCCGACGCTCTCGACGCGGTCGACGACCGCGGCGAGCTCGTCGGCTCCCGACAGCGCCGGCTCCCCCAGCCCCTCGGCCGAGACGGTCGCGTCCGGGTCGAAGAACGCGGCCGTCTCCGCGGGGCGGTCGGCGTGGTGACCGATCGCCGCGCCCTGCTCGTCGGCCGTTTCACGGCCCATCGAGCGGAGTTCGGTCCAGTTCTGGAGCGCCTCGGCGAGCGCGCTCCGCGCCGCGGCTGTCGGGTCGAGGTCGGCGCCCGACCCCGCGGCGAACCGCGGCCAGTCGCCGTCGCGGCCGACGCCGACCGCGACGACCGGCACGTCGACGTCGGTCGTGACGAGCAGGGAGGTCACCGACAGCGACTCCGCGCGCGCCCGCTTCTCCAGCTCGGCGAACCCGGGATCGTCCACGTCGAGCCCGAGCGGCTCCGTCGTGGAGTACCAGCTGGTCATCGTCGCGTCGCGCTCGATCGTCTCGTAGAGTCCGGAGAGCGCGGCGTCCGGGCCGGAGCTTCCGAGCCCGAGCCCGGTCGTGATCGGCGGGCGATACCGGTTCTCCGGGGGCGGGAAGTGAACGAACTCCGCGGGGAGGCTCGCGGGGTTGCCGGTCCCGAGCCGCTCGCCGCGGACCCACGGGAGCCGGTCGTCGCGGTCGTACGCCTCGGCGCCCTCGGGCCGGACGAACGCGTCCGGCGTGACCGGGTTCGGGACGTTCGCGGCCGGCGCGCGCGTGAAATCCGCCTCCCGGTAGACTCCGGCCGCGTACCGCTCTAACCCCTCGCCGAGCGCCTTCATGAACGCGGCGTCCCAGCCGGCGGCCGCCCCGCCGCCGAAGTCGGCCGCGTCGGCGTCGGAGAAGGGCGTCGTGTCCGCGATCCGGGCGACGTAGTACGGCAGGGGGAACGACTCCTGCTCGCCCACCTCGCTCAGGGCGCCGATCCGGCGGTCGACCGCGCGCTCCGCCCGGTCGATCGCCTCGTCGAGGTCCCGCTCGACGTGCTCGCGCGGGAGCGCGTCGCCGGGGTCGGCGCCGCAGCCGCACCCGGGCGCGGGCAGCAGGGTCCGCTCGCCGCCCGGGACCTCGACGACGGTGTCCGCCACCGGGTCGCCGGCGAGCAGTCGGATCGCCCGTCGCCCGGCCACCGCGCCGGCGTAGCGCACGGCGGAGCGGCGGCCGGTCGGCGAGTCGGCCGGCTCCGCTCCGCCGCTCTCGACGCGGGCGCGCAGGCAGTCGTAGCAGGCGTCGTCGAAGGCCGTCACCGCGGCGTCGAGGTCGGCGAGGGGGACGCCGCCGAGCCCGCCGACCTCGACGGCGATCCAGCGGTCGAGCAGCTCGTTCGCGGTCGCGAACGCCGCCGACCCCGCGGTGTCGACGACGACCGCCAGGTCGAACCCGTCGAGCAGGTCGGCCTCGACGGGCATCGCGTTCACGTCGACGTCGCCGAGCGCGGCCTCTGTCGCCTCCGCCGCGGGCCCGTCGCCGACAAGTCCGATATCCATACCCGGTCGACGCGAGGCGGCGAAAAAAAGCCGCGGGGTCCGCGGCGGGCGGCGGCTCGCTCAGCGGTGCCGCGGCGAGGGTCGGAGCGGGCGTTCGCGAGTGCGCTCAGGCGGGCGTCGCGGCCATCATCTCGGCGGCCTCGGCGGCCAGCTCCGCGGCGTCGACGCCCTCGAGGCGCTCGTCGCCGAGCTTCAGGCGGAGCCGGGGGCGGCCGACGTCGATCGGGACCTTCTCGGTGTCAATGACCCCGAGGTCCTCGAGGCGCGTCTTCGTCCGGGAGAAGGTCGCCTTCGAGGCGATGCCGACGTCCTCGCCCCACTTCGAGATGTCATAGAGGAGCACGTCGTTCTTCGCCGCGACGAGCAGCGAGACGGTCACCTCGTCGAGGTCGGCGCCGCCGTCGCGCTCGGTCGCGTCGAGGACGGCGTCGAAGTCGGCGCGGGCCGCCTCGCCGATCTCCGCCTCCATCGTCTCGCGGACCCGGCTGATCGCCGGCGTGCGGAGCGTGTACGGCTCCGCGTCGTCGAACGCGCCGCGGTGGGAGTCGTACACCTCGTCGACGAACTCGCCGTCGTCGGTCGAGAGCGCGGCGACGCCGTCCCCCGCGGTGACCAGGGCGACGACCCGGGACGGGGAGACGAACAGCGCGTTGTCGACCTCCCCGTCGAGCACCCGGAGGTCCAAGGAGCCGTCGGCGACGAGGTCGGCCGCCCGGGACGCGACGACGAAGTCGTCCATCACGTCCTTGAGCGTGCGCTCGTCGGCGAGCATCGACAGCTCCGGGAGGTCGTCCCGCCCGACCGCGGTCTCGACCAGCGATACGATCGTCTCCGCGGAGGGGTCCACGACGAGCAGCTCGTCGTCGCCCCCGGCGAACGCCGCTTCGAGTGCCGCCTCGACGTCGGCCGCCAGTAAATTCGACACCATTTATCTCTCAGTATCAAGGCCGGTTGCGTATTTAATATTAACGGGGTTATTGGAACGAACAACACGGTTAGAGGGGCTCAAACCTCCGAAAAAGGGGGATGAGCCCTCGCCGATCGGATGCCTCTCGAGGGGAGCGATCCCGAGGTGACGACGCAGACGATCCCGAGGTGGCGACGCAGACGAGTGCGATGCGGAAGCGGGCGCGGAACCGCACCCTCGGGGTTCGGCCGAAGCGGCTCTCGCCGCCGACGGAAGGATTAATGCGCGGTCGCGCCCGCGTTCGCACATGGACCACGAGCACGTCCGGGAGGTCGACCCGGCGGTCGCCGACGCGCTGGCGGGCGAGCGCGACAGACAGGAGCAGACGCTCGCGATGATCGCGAGCGAGAACCACGTAAGCGAGGCGGTACTGGAGGCGCAGGGGAGCGTCCTCACCAACAAGTACGCCGAGGGCTACCCCGGGTCGCGCTACTACGCCGGCTGCGAGTACGCCGACGAGGTCGAGGAGCTGGCGATCGAGCGCGCGAAGGAACTGTGGGGCGCCGACCACGTCAACGTCCAGCCCCACTCCGGCACGCAGGCGAACCAGGCGGTGTACTACTCCGTCCTCGAACCGGGCGACAAGATCCTCTCGCTCGAGCTGAACCACGGCGGGCACCTCTCGCACGGCCACCCCGCGAACTTCACGGGGCAGCTGTACGAGGTCGAGCAGTACGAGGTCGACACCGAGACCGGCTACATCGACTACGAGGGGCTCCACGAGGCGGCCGAGTCGTTCGATCCGGACATCATCGTCTCGGGCTACTCGGCGTACCCGCGCACCGTCGACTGGGAGGAGATCCAGGCGGCCGCGGACGCGGTCGACGCCTACCACCTCGCGGACATCGCGCACATCACCGGGCTCGTCGCCGCCGGCGTCCACCCCTCGCCGGTCGGTGTCGCCGACTTCGTCACCGGCTCGACTCACAAGACGATCCGCGCCGGCCGCGGCGGGATCGTGATGTGCGACGAGGAGTTCGCGGACGACGTCGACAGCGCCGTTTTCCCCGGGGGGCAGGGCGGCCCGCTGATGCACAACGTCGCCGGCAAGGCGGTCGGCTTCAAGGAGGCGCTCGAGCCCGAGTTCGAGGAGTACGCCCAAAACGTGGTCGACAACGCCGAGGTGCTCGCCGAGACGCTTCAGGAGCACGGCCTCTCCCTGGTCTCCGGCGGGACCGACAACCACCTGGTGCTGGCCGACCTGCGCGACTCGCACCCGGACCTCTCCGGCGGCGACGCGGAGGACGCGCTCGCGGCCGCGAACATCGTCCTCAACGGGAACACGGTCCCCGGCGAGACGCGCTCGCCGTTCGACCCCTCCGGGATCCGCGCGGGCACCGCCGGGCTCACCACCCGCGGCTTCGACGCCGACGCGATCGAGGAGGTCGGCGACCTGATCTACCGCGTCGTCGACAACGTCGACAGCGAGGACGTCATCTACGAGGTCGGCGAGCGCGTCGTCGAGCTCTGCGAGGCGCACCCGCTGTACGAGTAGTGACCCGCGGTCGGCGGCGGTCCGCGTCGACGAGAATCCGTGCGTAAAAGTGGGGGCGGCTCACAGGAGTCGGTATGGACGCTCCGTCGTTTCTCGCCGCCCGCCTCGACCGCGGCGCCGCGCCGCTCGCCGTCGGGGACGTGATCGCGTTGATCCTCCTGTTGACCGTCGGGACGCTCAACCACACCACCGTCGAGTTCCTGACCGCGAACCCGCTGTACCTGCCGGGCGTTTACGCGCCCTTCCTGATCGCGTGGGCCCTGATCGCGCCGCTCGTGGGCGCGTACTCCGCGGGCGCGGCCGAGACGGCGAAGTCGTCGGTGCCGCTCGTCGTCCGGTCGTGGATCCCCGCCGCGGTCCTCGGGCTCGCCCTCCGCGCGTTCGTGTTCCGCGGCGGCGCCGAACTCACCTTCGCGGCCGTCATGCTCGTGACGGGATCGCTCGCGCTCGGCGGCTGGCGGGCGCTCTACTTCCGGCTCCGGTAGCGTTCTCGGCCGATTTCTGGGCTCGAAAGCCGTTTCTTCCACCTTTTGGCGATCTCGACCTGCGTCGACGACACCACCTTCCGGCTCATAAGTTATGAGTTACATCTGCGTGTTCACGAACGAACCGCCTCCGAACCGCGGGAAAAATTTAATATGGATTTCGACGTTAGTATTCAACGGAAGCATGACTGGATACTACGACTACGTCCTTGGGCTCATCCCGGTAGCGCTGATCGGTGTGACCGCCTCGCTCACGCTGGTCGGGTTGTCCGTAACCTCGGCGCTCCCGTTCGGCGCCGTCGCCGCGGGGACGGTAATGGCTCACGCGATGTTCGTCCGAAATCCAGTCGCCAGCGACGCGCCCTCGGAGCGGTCGTTCGACGGCGACGCCGGCGAGCGCTCCGCGGTCGGGGGCTCGGCGGCGGGCGGTTCCTCCGCGGGCACCGCCGACTGAGCGGCGGCGGGGCGTTCCGCTCGTCGCGGCCCCGGGCCGCCGGCCGCGACCGATCGCCGCGTCCTGTACCGTTTAGTCCCCGCGCCCCGAGTGGGCGGGTATGACGGAGGCCCTGTTCCTCACGAGTTCCGAGGTCGACGACCTCGCCGAGCCGGCCGACTACGTCGCCGCCGTGCGCGACGCCTACCGACAGGTGGGCGAGGGAGCGCCCGCGGAGCCGCGGACGAAGCTGTTCAACCGCGAGCCGCCGGGGATGTTCACGACCTACGCCGCCGTCCTCCCGGAGACGGGCGCGATGGGCGGCTACTCCTACTCCGCCGGCTTCGGCGCGGGGGACGCGTGGTTCATGACGCCGCTGTTCGACGCCGAGTCGGGCGCGCCGCTCGCGCTGCTCGACGGCGCGTCGATGAACCCGTTTAAGACGGGTGCCGCCGGAGCGGTCGCGGTCGACGCGCTCGCCCGCGACGACGCGACCGACCTCGCCGTGATCGGCAGCGGCGCGCAGGCGCGCGGGCAGGTCGCGACGACCGCGACGGTCCGCGAGTTCGAGGCCGTCCGCGTCTTCTCGCCGACTCCGGAGAGCCGAGAGTCGTTCGCCGCCGACTTCGACGAGCGACTCGACGCCGACGTGTCGCCGGTCGAGAGCGCGGGCGACGCGCTGGCCGGCGCCGACGTGGTCATCACCGCGACGACCGCGAGCGACCCCGTGGTCGACGACGCCGACGTAGAGCCGGGCACGCACGTCACGGCGATGGGGCAGTACCACCCGGAGAAGAACGAGCTCCCGCCGGAGCTCGTCGCGCGGGCGACGTACGTCCCCGACCTCCGAGCGCGCGCGACGCAGGACGCCGGGTCGTACCTCGCCGCGGTCGCGGCCGGACTGATCCCGGAGGGCGAGGGCATCGCGGCCGACCTCGGCGAGGTCGTCGCGGGCGACCACCCCGGTCGGACGAGCGACGACGAGGTGACCGTCTTCGACTCGGGCGGGACCGGGGTCGAGACGGTCGCGGCCGCGCACATGCTCTACGAGCGCGCGAGCGAGGCGGGCCGCGGGCAGACCATCGACCTCGCGCCCGCGAGCGATGCGCTGACGGGCGAGTAGTTGGAAACAGCTCTGTTACGATCCTAACCGGTGATATGTACTTGGAGCCGTGCTGAATACAGAGCGCGAATCGGCCAGAGTAGAGTTCGTTTCAGACGATCTCTTCAAGCACTGACTCGCCACTACCATCCTGTGACTCCCATTCCCACTTGTCTTCGATACGCACGCGACCATCGCCAAGCAGTTCGACGGTGCCCACAGAGTGGCCACTCGCGGTTTCGTTCTCCGTGTTGATCTGTGAATACCTGATATTCCATTCATTTCCGTCAAACGTTCCGACGAGATGGCCATCGACAATACTTCCACCAGCATAGTGTGCGTAAATTCGTTCGCCTTCCTGTTCAAACTCGAAGCGAGTATCTCCACTCACTTCCCCCGAATCGGTGTTTGCAACGCCAACAAGCGTCCGACCATCGAGTGAGATATCTTCTGTCATATACTGTTGTGCTATCTATGAGGTCAAAAAACCACGAACTTAGTTGCTGACTACATCCTCTGTATCTCGCACGTAATTCGTGTCAAGATATGGGGATTTCTACAGAGTCAATGACGTGTTCGTGAGCGAAATATCGGCGAGAATTCCGGCCTCCATCCCCCGCGCGGGGGTGGGGGGCTGGCGCACACGCGGGCGCGTAATCTCCCGCATCGAGCGGTTCGCCGCGATTCTTCGTGCTGATTGAAATCAGACTCTCGGCTCTGCTGAAATCCTCTTCTTCAGATAGGCTCTTGCCTGAAACAACTGGTCACTGAAGGGTGCCTACTGATACGCCCGTTCGAAGACATATTGTGTGACGAGTACGGCGACGACGACGATCGCAAACCTCGACAACAGCCCAAAACCCGTCAATGCCCGTAGGACGACAAGAACAACGAGGGCAACCACAGCAGAGGCGGCTAGTTTCTGGTTCTCGCGGGAGACCATATCGCAAATCAACAGAATTGAACAAAGTACCTACCGAAAACTCGTTCCTCTGTGCTGAGCGATTGGGGTGAAAAACTATCAGTTGCTGAGGATTTCAACAGAGCTAGATTTATCTGTCTCACATGAAGATTGATATAAATGAGTAAACGCCGGGAGATGCTCTCTGCCCTCGTCGGTGCCTGTGCTGGAGTCTTTAGTTGGACCCTCGGATCAGAGTTCGTCGACGAATTTCGAACCTCGGAAGTCCGATACACCACCTTCCGGAATGAGACGCAAAGCCAGCAGTCCCTCAGCGTGTTGTTCGAGAGCGAATCGGAGCCGGTCTTTTGGGAAACGTACGAACTTGAACCGGGTGAAGTCGTCGAGTTTGACGGCTTCGATCGAGTCGGTGATTATCGGGTCTTCGCACGGTGGGATGACGTGGCTCGCTCCCAGCGACTTGAGACGGGCGAAAGAGCGGTCACAGTCGTTCTCGCGTTTCCGTTCGGAGATGAAGACATCTTGATTCGAGACGTTCCTTTCTCGTCGCTATCTCCCTCACAGCGATCTGTCGAACGGCCACAAAACGACTCGTCAGCGTAGGTCTCGATATTGTTTCACCCTCACACTCCGTTCACTCGATTATTTCCAATCTCACTCCGTGGCTGGCTCAGTCTTCGACGGGTGAAATGAGCGCCGATGGCTGTAACATACACGCTCTGTATCTCGCACTCCGATTCCATCAGATCTTAAGGATTTCAACAGAGCCTCGGAAACCATCTCGAGGCACCGGAATTCAAGTGCTGCGCCCGCCTCCCGCCCACATGCTGATCGGCATCGTCTCCGACACGCACGACGACTTGGCCGCGGTCGAGGCGGCCGTCTCGCTGTTCGAGCGCGAGGGGGTCGACGCGGTCGTCCACTGCGGCGACTTCGTCGCCCCCTTCTCCGCGACACCGTTCGACGCCGACTTCGCGTTCCACGCGGTCCGCGGGAACAACGACGGCGAGTGGGCGGTCGAGTCGACCGTCGAGGAGTTCGGCGAGTACCACGGCGAGGCCGCCGCGCTCTCGTTCGGCGACGGCGACGGAGCGAGCGACGCCGTCGACGTCGCGGTCACCCACGGCACGAGCGAAGTCCTCGTCGACGCGCTCGTCGACTGCGGCGACTACGACTACGTGCTCCACGGGCACACCCACGCGCACGGCGTCGAGGCGCGCGGCGGGACCGTCCGCGTGAACCCCGGTGGGCTCCCGATTCCGGTCGACGGCGCGGACGACGCGTTCCATGTCGCGACGCTCGACACGGCGGCGTCCGGCGTCGAGGCCGTGACGCACCACGTCCTCGACGAATAAGGAACGCGCGTGCCGCAGGTCGGCCGTTTATAAATTGAATCGCGATACAGCGTCGGATATCTATAAATCGTCGTCGGCTCTGCGGTGAAAGTCGCTAACCACCCAGCCGCTCACTTATAAATTACTGCTGCTGGATCGGCGGAGAACACCTCCAAAGCCCCAGCCGCGAGGGCCGCGCACACTCGTTGTGCTCCTCTCTCGTTCGCTCCGCTCACTCGCTGCGGTGCTTACGTCGTCTGCGCGGCCCTCGCGGCTACCCCTTTGAGTCCCGCCCCGATCAGCTCCGCACAGCGCCTCACGCCTCCCCAGCCTCGTCAGTCGCCTCCGCTTCGCTCCGGCGACTGACTCCCTCGCGCGTGCTGCTCGGCCCCAAGGCGGCCTCGCAGGCACGCGCCACCGCACCGATCTTTATAAACGATCGCGCCGCCGCTGAGTGATATTTAAACCTCGACCACCCCGAGTTTTATCGCCGCCCGCATGCTCTGTGGCCCCATGAGACACGCGCAGGGACCGCTCCTCACGATCGACCTGACTGAGCGGACCGCGTCGACGGAACCGATCGACGACCGGCTCGCGTCGTTCGTCGGCGGCCGCGGGCTCAACACGTCGCTCGCGTACGACCGGATCCCGTTCGACGCCGACCCGCTCGGGCCGGAGAACCGGCTGTATTTTTCGACCGGCCCGATGCAGTACTCGACGACCTCCTACACCGGCCGGATGGCCGCCACGGGGCTCTCGCCGCTCACGAACGGCCTGCTCTCGTCGAACGCCGGCGGGTTCCTCTCGCGGAACTTCACGGGCGCGGGGTACGCGGCCGTCGAGCTCGTCGGCGCGAGCGACGACCTCCTCGCGGTCCACGTCCGCGAAATCGCGCCGGACGGCGAGCCGAACGTGACCTTCGAGGAGGTTCCGGACTTGGCGGAGGCCGAAGTGTCGGCCGTCTCCGACCGGTTCGCCGAGACGCGCGACCTGGAGCCCGAACACGTCGCCTGCGTCGGTCCCGCGGGCGAGAACGCGGTCCGGTTCGCCTCGATCATGACCTCGGACACGCGGGCGTTCGGCCGCGGCGGGCTGGGGGCGGTCCTCGGGTCGAAGGGCGTGAAGGCGCTCACCTTCGACGGAGACGCGGACGCCGAAATCGAGGTCGACTGGCCCGACGAGGCAGGCGAGGTCCACCGCGAGGCGGCCACCTCCGACTCGATCATGAAACGGCAGGGGACGACGAGCGTGACGGAGCTGGCCAACGAGGTGGACGCGCTCCCGTCGTACTACTTCGCCGAGACCTCCTTCGAGGGCGTCGAGGGCATCTCCGGCGACCGCGTCGAGGAGAAGAAGTACAAGAAGGGGACCTGCTCGGGGTGCGCGTTCGCCTGTAAGCTCCCCACCCGCGACGAGGCGACCGGCGTCGAGACGGAGGGCCCGGAGTTCGAGACGGTGATGGCGTTCGGCTCGAACGCGGGCGTCGACGACGTGGTCGACGTGATGCGCGCCAACGAGCTGTGCGACGAGCTCGGGATGGACACCATCTCCTGTGGCGACGTCGTCTCGATGTTCCTCCAGAGCGAGGACGAGTTCGGCAACGCGGGGCTCGTCCGCTCGCTCGTCGAGCAGATCGCCTACCGCGATGGCGTCGGCGACAAGCTCGCTGAGGGCGTCCACCGCGCCAGCGAGGAGTTCGGCGCCGAGGACTGGACGGTGAAGGGGATGGAGTTCTCCGGCCACGACGGCCGCGCGCTCAACGGCCAGGGGCTCGCGTTCGCGACCGCGAACCGCGGCGCAGACCACATGTACGGGGAGTTCTACCCCTACGAGTACCCCCTCGTCGACCCCGACGACGCCCTCGATCCCGAGGGGCTGGAGGGGAAGCCGCCGAAGCTCGTCGCGAAGGAGAACCGCAACGCGGTCCTCGACTCCGCGGTGATATGTAAGTTCTCGCGGGGCACCGTCACGGACGACCGGCTCGCGGCGCTGCTCGACGCCGACTACGACGGCCTCCAGACGCTGGGCGCGCGGATCGTCGAGCTGGAGCGCGCGTTCAACAACGCCCGCGGCTTCGACCGCGCGGACGACACGCTCCCGTACGCCGACGCCATCGAGGGGTTCGACGCGGCGCTCTCCGAGTACTACGCGCTCCGCGGCTGGAACGACGACGGCACCGTCCCCGACCACGGCGACGGGCTCGACCCGGCGAGCGCGGCGCCCGCCGACGACTGAGCGGGCCTTACGCTCCTCCCTCGCTCGACTCGACCTCGACGCCCCGGAACTCGAACCGGGTGCCGCCCGTCTCGCTCTCGGCGAGCTCGACCGTCCACCCGTGCGCCTCGGCGACCTCGCCGACGATCTTCAGCCCGAAGCCGGTCCCGTCCGGGTCCGACGTCACGCCCGCCTCGAACACCGCCTCGCGGTCCGCGGGGTCGATCCCGGGGCCGTCGTCCGCGACGTAGAAGCCGTCGCCGTCGGGGAGCGCGCCCACCGTGACGGCGACGTCGGGGCCCGCGTGGGTGACGGCGTTCCCGAAGAGGTTCTCGAGCGCCTGCCGCAGGCGGCTCCGGTCTGCGGCGACGACGGCGTTCGTCTCGGCCGACAGCGTCGCCGACTCGGTGTCGACGGTCTCCCAGCACTCCGCGGCGAAGTCGGCGAGGGGGACGGGTTCGGTCTCGTCGATGCCGGTTCCCTGTCGGGCCAGCGCGAGCATGTCCTCGATGAGCGCGTCCATCCGGTCCAGCGAGCGCTCCACCGCGTCGAGCTCCCCGATGTCTATCGACTCGTCCGCGAGGCGGTCGCTGACGATTTCGAGGTTGCCGGCCGCGACGTTGAGCGGGCTCCGCAGGTCATGCGAGACGAGGCTCGCGAACTCCTCCAAGCGGTCGCGCTCGCGGGCGACCTCGGCCTCGCGCCGGCGGAGCTGTCGCTCCCGCTCGATGCGGACGAGGACCATCGTCACCGTCGCCGCCCAGATCTGCGCCACCGCAAGATCCGAGTCGTCGAAGGCGTCCGCGGTCGTGGCGCCGATGTTCAACACGCCGTACCGGCCGAGCGGGACGACGAGCTCGCTGCGGATCGTCGCGTCGTCGCTGTAGCGCTCGGGCTCGTCGTCCACGTCCGCCACGTAGGTCGGCTCGCCGCTCTCGAAGGCCTCCCAAGTGATGCTCCGTCCGTCGGCGTCGAACGTCGGGTGGTCGCCGACCACCGCCTCGGCGGTGTCGGTCCAGACGATGGGTTCGAGCACGTCCCGTCGCTCGTCGTGCAGCCAGATCGCGGCGATGGGGTGGCCGAGCACGTCGTCGACGTACGACACCGCCGCCTCGGCCGCCGCCTCCCTGTCGGTCGTCTTCAGCAGCTCCCTGGTCGCGTCGTGAAGCGATTCGAGCGTCTCCGTGCGGCGCCGGAGCGTCAGCTGTCGCGTCCGCTCGTTCGAGACGTCGATGGCGGTGACGACCGCGTACGGCTCGCCGTCGAGCTCGAAGGCCCCGACGCTGACGCGGACCGGAACCGCGCCGCCGTCGCCGCGCCGCACGACGAGCTCGAAGCCGTCGGCGAGCGACCGCGACTCGCCGGCGCGCACCGTGTCGATCAGCGCGTCCACGTCGTGGGCGTCGTCCGCCCCCTCGGCGCCCGTCGCGTCCCGGCCGATCTCGGAGTCGTGGGCATCGTCGCCCGAGCCGGTCTCGAGGGCCGGTATCGACGCGGACTCGTCTCGATCCAACCCGGCCGGGTCCTCGAACACGTCGGTAATGGAGCGGCCGGAGAGGCCGTCCGGGTCGAGCCCGAACACCGCCTCGACGCTCGGGGTGCCCGCGCGGACGACGCCGTCGCCGTCGACGACGAGCGTCGGGTCGGGGGTCGCGTCGATCGCCTCCGGAAACCGGTCCATCGTCACTCTTCGGTCGGTTTGTGGACGTGCCCGCACTCGGGGCAGCGCACCTCTTCGCCGCGGAGGTCCGCCGAGGAGGCGCGCACGTCGCGCATCACCTCGCTGATCTTATCCTCGGCCTCCAGCTCGTCGGCGACCGCGAGGTCGACGCCCTCGACCTCGAGGAGGAACTTCGCGACCTCCGTCACCTCGTACATCATCTCGTCGAGGTCCTCGGCGGTGAAGAAGCCGGACATCGCGCCGTAGAGGAACGTCGCGCCCGCCTTCGTCACCTTCTCCTCGAAGGAGTAGCGCGCCTGGTTGACCGCCTGTGGGGTGTACGTGTCGGTCATGAACGGGACGAGCTCCGGGAGGTTCTCGCCGATCTTCGTCATCTCGACGCCGGTCTCCGTGCGGAAGTCGGCGCAGAGCCGCGCGATCGCCCACTCGCGGGCCGTGATGTACGTCCGGTCGCGGAGGAACTCGTTGACGCGCTCGTAGCGCGCGCCGTCCATCTTCTTGAACCGCTCGTACTTCTGGACGTCCCGCGGCACGTCCTCGTCGGTCTCGCCGGCGGTCTCGTCGCCGGTCGCGGTCGTCTCCTGTTCGTCGTCGGTCGCGTCCGCCCCCGCGGCCGGTGTCTCCTCGTCCGTTCCGTCACCCGCTCGGGAGTCGGAGTCCTCGTCGCCGCCCTCGGAGGCGGGTCGATCCTCGGGCGGGGACCGGTCCGCGGGGGAGTCGCCGGTGTCACCGGCCGAATCGGCCGCCGAACCGGTGTGATCGCTCATACATCCGAAACTCCGCGGGCGGGCAAAAGCCTTGTCGGTGGTCCCCCGCTCGGAGATCCACTTTTGTATCGTCGCGTGAACGGATGGGGCATGAAGGTGCTCTGCGGGATCGGCGGCAGCGACGACTCGTTCCGCGCGCTCGACCGGACGGTCGACCGGGCGGCGGTCGCGAACGACGACCTGACGATCGCCGTGGTCGACAACGAGGACTCCTCGGTGTCGCCCGACGAGGTCGTCGAACGCGCCGAGGCGGCGGCCGACGAGGCCGAAATCGACGCCGAGGTGCGCCGCGTCGAGGGCGACCCGGGGAGCCGGCTGGTCGAGATCGCCGAGACCGAGGGGTTCGAGGAGATCGTGTTGGGCGGCGGCCACACGAGTCCGATGGGGAAGATCACGATCGGCCCGATCGCGGAGTTCGTCCTGTTGAACGCCAAGACCTCGGTCACGCTGGTCAGATGAGCGACCGAGGCTACCCGGACGCGGTGGCGGACGAGTTCCCGCCGCCGCCGACCGCGTTCACCGACCGCGAGGACCGCGAGATCGAGATCCGGCCGTACGAGGGGGACGACGAGACCCGCGAGGCGCTCGTCGAGATGTACGACGCCTTCGACCCGGCCGACCGCGCGCAGGGGATCCCGCCGGGCGGCGAGGACCGCATCCGCGAGTGGCTCTCGGCGATCCTCGCCGGCGACTGCTACAACGTGATCGCCTGGTGCGGCGACGAAGTCGCCGGCCACGCGACGCTCGTCCCCGACGGCGACGCCTACGAGCTGGCGATCTTCGTCCATCAGGAGTACCAGCGCGCCGGAATCGGCACCCACCTCATCCGCGGGCTGCTCGGGCACGGGCAGGCGAACGGCGTCGAGAAGGTGTGGCTCACGGTGGAGCGGTGGAACCGCGCCGCGGTCTCGCTGTACAAGAAGATCGGCTTCGAGACCTCCGACGCCGAGAGCTTCGAGCTGGAGATGGGGCTGCGGCTTCACGCGGCCGACGACGAGGACGCCGATCCCGACCCGGACGACGGCGGCGAGTAGCGTTGGCCGGAATCTTCAAGCCTTTAGGGGCGGCCCGCGACCGCTCCGGTATGAGCCACCGAATTCTGCTGTTGGGAGCGCCCGGCGCCGGAAAGGGGACGCAGAGCGCGAAGCTGGCCGACGAGTACGGCGTCGAGCACGTCACGACCGGCGACGCGCTCCGCGCGAACAAGGAGATGGAGACGGAGTACGGGACGCCGAAGTCGTTCATGGACGCGGGCGAACTGGTCCCCGACCCGGTCGTCAACGAGATCGTCGAGGCCGCGCTCGACGACGCCGACGGGTTCGTCCTCGACGGCTACCCGCGCAACCTCGAGCAGGCCGAGTACCTCTCGGAGATTACGGACCTCGACGCCGTCATCCTCCTCGACGTCGACGAGGAGGTGCTCGTCGACCGCCTCACCGGCCGCCGGGTCTGCGACGACTGCGGCGCGAACTACCACGTCGACTTCCAACCCCCCGAGGAGGCGGGCGTCTGCGACGAGTGCGGCGGCGAGCTGATCCAGCGCGAGGACGACACCGAGGAGACCGCCCGCGAGCGGCTCCAGGTGTTCTACGACAACACCGAGCCCGTCGTGGACCACTTCCGCGACGAGGGTGTGCTCGTCGAGGTCGACGGCGAGGCGACCCCGGACGAGGTCTTCGCCCGGATCCGCGACGTCGTCGAGAGCTAACCCGCGTCGTCGAGAGCTAACCCGCGTCGTCGAGAGCTAACCCGCGTCGCCGGAAACCGATCGGCGTCGCCGCCGGAAACCGATCAGCGTCGCCGCCGGAGGCCGACTCGCGTCGTCGAGGGAAGCCGATCCGAGCGGCGATCCTACAAGGTTCTTAACCGTCGACCGCTAACCGGCCGCTAATGAGCAAAGTCGAACGGCGAGTCCGCTCGCTGGTCCGCGATGACGGCGAGATGCGGGACGCCATTCAAGTCGTCCTCGACAACGCCAGCGGCGGCGAAGTCCGTTGGGTCGACGTTCGCGACAAAATATCGAGCGGGCAGTGGGGCCGGCTCATCGAGAAGGAGATCCTCGTGGACGGCGAGGAGGGGTTCACGCTGGCCGACCGCGAGGGAATCGAGGCCGGCTTGGAAGATGACGACGATTCAGGCGGCGACGTGGAGACGCCGGAGACGACCACTTGGTCGAAGTGGGACAAGCTCGCCGGGGTGGCGACGCTCGGCGCGTTCGTCGGCTACGCGGTCGGCCCGGTCCGCAACGCGATCGCCGGCGCCATCGACGTGGTCCTCGGCCCCCTCCTGAACGTGGTCCCCTTCTACGTGGTGATCATGGTCATCGCGCTCGGAACGGGGCTCTACTCGACGCTGCTGCGCGCCGGGCTCATGGACATGGAGAAGATGGGCGCGTATCAAGACCGGATGAAGGACATCCAGGAGCGTCGGAAGGAGGCCGAGAAGCGCGACGACGACGAGGCGCTCGACGAGATCCAAGAAGAGCAGATGGAGGCGATGGGCGACCAGCTCGGCATGTTCAAAGAGCAGTTCCGCCCGATGGTGTGGATCATGTTCCTCACCATCCCCGCGTTCCTCTGGATGTTCTGGGTGATCGGCTACCGCGGGTCGGACGCCGCGTATCCGGCCGTCGCCGCACAGGAGCTCGTCGTGCCGCTCGCCGGTTCCGTCACCTGGGACACCGGCATCGTCGGCCCGATCCAGATGTGGATCCTCTGGTACTTCCTCTGCTCGATGGCGTTCACGCAGCTGGTCCAGAAGAGCCTCAACATCGAGATGTCGCCGTCCTCCTCGTAGGCGACGCGCGCCGATTTCGACCCGCTTTTTCCTTTACTCCCGCGCTTCGAGGAACGTCACTACCTCCTCCCGCGACGGGATCGATCCCATCCCGCCGACCGATCGGACCGACAGCGCGGCGGTCGCGTTGCCGAACGCGAGCGCCTCGCGGAGCGGGTCCCCGTCGGCGTCGCCGGCGGTCCGCCGCCCGGCGAGCCGCGAGAGGACCCCAGCCGTGAACGCGTCTCCGGCGCCGGTCGCGTCGACGGCGTCGACGGAGAAGCCGCCGTGCCGGACCGTTTCGGCCCCCCACGGCGCGGCGTCCGAACTGACCGCGAGCGCCCCCTCGTCCCCCATCGTGACGACCGCGGTGTGGGGCCCGAGCGCGATCAGGTCTCGGGCCAGGTCCGAACCCTCGCTCTCCGAGAATCCGGCCGCGGCCGCGTCCTCCCCGCTACACAACACGACGTCGCTCTCGCCGACCGTCTCGCGGACCGCGGTCGACACCGCCTCCGCGGCGCCGTCCGGAACGAGGTCGGGCCGGTAGTTCACGTCGAACGAGACCGGGCAGTCGACGTCGGCCGCCACCGCGAGCAGCTCGCGGGTCGCCGCCCGGCCCCGCGGGTGCGTCAGCGCCACGCCGCCGAGGTGGACCCAGGGCGAGGCCTTTCCGTCCCCCGCCAGCGCCTCCGTCGGGACAGAGTCGGGGGCGAAGCCGAACGTCGCGTCCCGGTCGCCGTAGAACCCGAACCGGGGACCGTCGGAGTCGGGCGGCGACACCACCGCGAGCGTCGTCCTCCCCTCGACGCGCTCGACGTGCGTCTCCGGGATCCCCTCGGCCGCGAGCGTCTCCGCGAGGAAGTCGCCGAACGCGTCGTCGCCGAGGCGCGTCCAGAACGCGGGCGGCGAGCCGAGCCGCGCGAGCCCGACGGCGACGTTGGCGGGCGCGCCGCCCGCCCGGTGTGCGTAGCCGTCGACCTCGCGAAGCGTCTCCCCCGCGTCGGGCACGAAGTCGACGAGCGTTTCGCCGGCCACGAACACCTCCGCCATCGACCTATTCGGCCGCCGCGCCCCCGTCGCCGTCACCCGCTCCGGCCTCGACCTCCTCGGCGACCGCTTCGAACGCCGCGAGGATGACGCGTTTGCACGCCTGTCCCTCGGTGCTCCAGTGGTGGGCGTAATCGAGCATGTCGTCGTAGATGTCGGGCTTACAGCCCGCGGCCTGCGGGTGGCCGCCGCCGTTCACCCGGCCGGCGACCTCGTGAGCGTGGCGGAAGTCGTCCGAGCCGCGGATCGAGGCCGACCCCGCGGGCTTGACGATCACGGCGGCGTCGGCGCCCGCCTCGCGGAGCCGCTCGGCGACCTCGTTCTGCGAGCAGCGGCCGTAGGTGACCGCGACGCGCCAGTCGCCGACCTCGTGGGTGACCGCGCGGTCGACCGCGAGGTCGATCCTGGCCTCCTTCTCGACGCGGCGGTCCTCGACGAACGACCGAACCGCCTCGGGGAGGTCGACGCCGTACGCGCCGATCACGGCCGCGTACTCCTCGGCGCCGGCCCAGTAGGAGTAGTCGGCGAGGTCGTCGGAGCGCGGGTCCTCCTTGAGCCAGAGGTCGTGGTCGCGCGTGACTTCGGCGAGTTCGGCCCAGCGCTCGTCGAACGCGTGCTCCAGCGACCGGAGCGCCACGTCGGCGGTGCACTCCTCGTCGGAGTCGCCGACGACGAGGTCGACGCCCGCCTCGCGGACCGCGGCGGCGGTCGCGTCGTCCCACTGGTGGTGGTCGAACCAGCGGATCGCGTCGGTCGACTCCGCGAGCGCTTCCAGCGGCTCCGCGATCCACTCGTAGTCGTCGGGACAGAGGTCGCAGACGAACAGGTCGATGTCGTCGTCGGCGTACGCCTCGACGCGTTCGAGCGCGGTGTCGATCGAGTACGGCCCCGCCGAGAGCAGTCCGACCGGCGACTCGGCGTGGGCGTCGTCGAGGGGGTCGTCGTCGGACTCCTCGCTCTCTGCGTCGTCGGTCTCCGCGCCGCCCGACTCGTCGCCCTCGTCCGCCAGCCGCGCCGCGATGGCGTCCTCGAAGGGTTCGACGTCGAGCGCGGCGTCGTACGCCTCGCGGACCATCGCCGCGCAGGCGAGGCCGTCGGCGTCGCCGTCGGCGATCACGACCGCCTCGCTGCCCTCGATCGTCTCCCTCGCTCGCCGCTCAGCGCGCTCGTCGTCCAGCGAGTCCGGGTAGAAGAACCCCTTCCCCGGAAGCTTCGTGTACCGCGAGCGGGGGGCGTCCCCCGTCTCGATGAGGTCGTCGTCCATACCGTCGAGGCGGGTGGCAGCCGGAAAACTCCGCCGCTCTCACGTCGGTCGCGTGGCGTCGGCGCGCGTTCGGCGGCCGCCTCCCCCGCCCACTCAGACGGTCGTCCGCCGCGGGTCCTCCTCGGTCAGCTGTCGCACGGTCAACACGGGGACCGGGCAGGTCCGGACGACGCGCTCGGCGACGGAGCCGATGAGGAAACGGTTCTCGCCGTGCCGTCCACGCGTGCCCATCGCGATGAGGTCGGCGTCGACCGACCGGGCGTAGGCGTCGATCTCCGAGGCCGGGCGCCCCTCGCGGACCTCGATGGTCACGTCGAGGTCGCCGTCGCGGTCGTGCGCCGCGTCGGAGACGCGGTCGAGCGCGTCGCGTCCCTCGTCGTCGAGCGCGTCGCGGAGGTCCTCGCGGACCGTGTCGGGCGACGACTCCACCTCGCCGGCGTCGACGACGTACACCGCGTGGACCTCGGCGTCGAACCGCGCCGCCACGTCGACCGCGACCGCAACGGCCCGCCGCACGCTGTCGGAGCCGTCGGTCGCGACCACGATGGTGTCGAACATGGCCACCCGTTCGCCGCAACGGCACCTAAAACCCGGCGGTCGGGGGAGGGGAGACGGTGCGAAGCGGGGCGAGCGCGACGACGGCTCTATTTATAACTGGCCAGACTGGACGGCGGCGCGTGCCGACGAGCGCCCGGCGGGCGCGAGTCGCACGCGCGAGTCCTCGCGGCTGGGGCTTTGGAAGTGTTTTCCGTCGTTTCGCAGTCGACTGTTTATAAGCGAGCGGGTGGGGTTTGGAGGAATTCTCTGCCGACCCGCCGTACTTATAAAAGACTGCGCGCGTCCAGTCCCGTTACGCTAAGAAGACGTGTCGCGGGCGGTCGGCGAGCACGTCGCGGCCCCACTGGACGGTCTCGGAGAACTCGTCAGAGCGGAAGAACGCCATCGCGTCCTCCTTCGCGTTCCACTGGCTGGCGATGAACATGTCGTTCTCGTCTTCGACGTTCACCATCAGGTCGGTCTCGACGTGGCCGTCCATCTCCCCCAGCAGGTCGCCGACGTCGTCGAACGTCTCGACGAACTCCGTCTGGTAGTCGGGCTTGACGGTGTAGAACATCCCCATCGTGCCGAAGCCGGACTCCTCGCCGGCGCGCGCGACGATGTCGGGCAGCTCCGAGAGGAAGCCGCCCGCGGTCTCCGCCGCCGACGCGGTGTCCCAGATGGAGACGACCGCGGCGCGGTCGGTGTGGCGCCCCTCGTACACCGCGGTCTTGACGTGCGTGCCGTAGTGGTCGAAGTTGCCGCGGAGCCCCTCGACCTCGTCGAACAGCTCGTCGACGTCCGCCTCGCTGTACAGCACCGTGGCGTACACGTCTTCGCCGTGGGGCTTCCCGGCGTAGATGTCGAGGTCCGCGAGCTCGCCGCGGATGTCCTCGTCGGAACTGGCGTCGCCGCCGCCGTGACCGCCCTCACCGCCGTGACCGTCACCCTCGCCGTGGGGATGGTCGCCCTCGCCGCCGGCCTCCCCGTCGCCGTGCGGGTGGTCGCCGTGCGCGGACCCGCCGCCCGAACCCGAGCGGTCGTGTCCCTCGCCGCCCCCGTGCGCGTCGTCGCCGTGATGACCGCCCTCGCCGTGATGACCGCCCTCGCCGTGGGAGTGGCCGGCGCTGTCCTCCTCGGGCTCGCGCCCGGTCGGGACCGTCTCGCCCGCGAGGAACGCGTCGAGGTCGCGCGGCGGGAACCGGCGCCCGACGTAGAAGTCGCCGAACTCGCCGTACCGCGAGGAGGCCGGGTCGAACCGCATCTCGTAGACGATGTCCTTGATGTCGGTCGGGTCCGCGCCGAACAGCGTGACGCCCCACTCGTGGTCGTCGAAGCCGACGGAGGAGGCGATCACCTGCTTGATCTTGCCGGCGTACTCCTTGCCGACCTCGCCGTGGCCCGCCATCAGGTCGGCGCGCTCCTCGAAGTCGAGGTCGTACCAGTTGTGCTCCTCGCCGCGGCGCTTGCTCATCGGGTAGAAGCTGACGTACTCCTCATCCGGGATATCGGGCTTCAGTTTCCCCTCGATGTACCGGCGCAGCCCCTCGTCGACGGCGTCGGCGCCCTCCTCGAAGTAGTCGTCCGAGACGTACCCGGACACCTCGGTGACGGAGACGTAGGAGGTCTCGCGCTCGGTGAACTTCGCGAGCGCGGTGTCCTCGAACCGGCGCTCGATCGCGGAGAGGTCGTCGAGCGACGGCCGGAAGTGTAAGAAGAGGAGGTCGGCCTTGTGCCCGAGCACCGAGAACAGCGCGGACTCGCCGGCGTCGGCGTCGGCGACCAGCTCGCGGTGTTTCAGGAAGGCTTCGCCCTCCTCGATCGCTCGCCGTCGCTCGGACTCGGGCGCCTCGCGCCACGCGTCCCAGTCGATCGAGCGGAAGTCGTGCAGCGAGAACCACCCTTCGGCGGTCTGTGGAGCCTCGACCATACGTCGGGTTCGGGCCGCGCGACTTAGGGGTTTGCGGGTCGTCCCGCTACGTGGTAGTCCGCGGAACGGTCGGTGGTGGTCCCGGGCTTTGGGACAGTCTCGGGAGCCTCGAATCTACTACCGCTCGGCCGTGCGTAGCTGTTTATAAGTAGCCGACCGGCACGGACCGCTCCGAAGCCCCAGCCGCTCGGCTGTACGCGTCTGCTTATAAACTCCTGACCGACACGGACCGCTCTGAAGCCCCAGTCGCGAGGCGGGCAGACGCTCGCTGTCGCCCGAAAATCGTAGATTTTCGGGATGACGAGACGCCTCCGGCGTCTCGAACCACGCTCCTCGCTCGCTCGCTTCGCTCACTCGCTACGGTGCTTACGTCGCCTCTGCCCGCCTCGCGACTGCCCCTTCGAGTCCCGCCCCGCACAGCCCCGCACCTCACACCTCCCCAGCCTCGCGGCTCACGCTCGCGGCGTCGCCGCTCGCGTTCGCCGCGTCCCTCGCGCGTGTTCCTCGCGCCCGGTGGGCGCTCGGAGGCACGCGCCGCCGCACGTGGCTATCCGGTCGGGTTCCGGAGCCATCGAAACGCCTAATTCGCCCGGATCATCGTGGCTCGCGTCAGCAGTCACCGTGACCGAAACCCTTTCGACGCGACCCCGAAAAGTCGGGACGATGCGGAAAAGCGGCCCGCCGAAAGGACTGATCTCGTATCTCGTGTTGGAGCTGCTGGACGAGCGCCCCCGGTACGGGTACGAGCTGCTCGGCGAGATCACGGAGATTAGCGGCGGCCACTGGGAGCCCTCCTACGGCTCCGTCTACCCGATCCTCTACAAGTTCGAGGAGGAGGGCGTCGCCGAGCGCGTCGAGCGCGACGACGAGCCCGACCGCAAGTACTTCGCGCTCACCGACGCGGGCCGCGAGGAGCTCGCGGAGAAGCGCCGCGAGATCGGCGGCGAGGCGAGGGACTTCGGCGACGTGGTCCTCGGATTCTATCACCTGTACGCCGCGCTCGCGACCGACGACCGCTTCGAGGTCGACGACGCGGACGCCGACTGGGGGTACTCGGAGCGATACAGCGCGTGGATCGTCGAACAGATGATCCGCCACCACGAGCGCGACTTCGGCGAGTTCGAGCGGATCGACGCCTCGCCGGATGAGTTCCACGCCGAGACGGGAGCGACCGGCGCGGACGCCACCGACTCGGACGGCGCCGGACCGGAGGGCACCGAACCGGACCGGACGGAGCCCGGATCGTCCGAGTCGGTGCCCGCAGACGACGCGGAGGAGTCCTCCTCCGGGGCCGCGGACGACTGACGGGCGCCGAAGTTCTCGATGCGGGCGGGCTCCTCACCGGTGGAGCAGCCGCCACAGGAGCCCGCCGGGGAGCCCGGCGCGGACGAGCCGATCGTACAGCCGGTCGGGGAGGACGCGCGCGAGCCGCGGCAGCCACCGCGCCCGGCGGCTCACGCGGTAGCGCGTCCGCGGTCGGTCCGCGGTCGTCGCGGTCACCACGCGCTCGACGACCGTCTCGACGTCGGTGGCGGCCGGCGAGTACCCCTCGAACGCGCGGTAGGCGCCGGCGTAGGGGCCGTCGGGGTCGCTCGACTCGGCCGCTGCGGCCGCTGCGGCGGCCCGCTCGTTGAACCCGGTCGGGACGGGGCCGGGCTCGGCAAGCGTCACGTCGACCCCGTGCGGATCGACCTCTCGGCGGAGCGCGTCGACGTAGCCGTCGAGCCCCGCCTTCGCGGCGCTGTACGCGCCGTGGTACGGGAGCGCGACGGAGCCGACCATCGACCCGACGACGACGATCCGACCGCCGCGCTCGCGCAGCGTCGGGAGCGCCGCGGAGACCGTCACGTGGACCGCGGTCAGGTTCGTCTCCAGCTGCCGCCGGAACGCCTCCGCGGAGGTGTCCTCGACCGCCGCGATCTCGTAGCCCCCGATACAGGAGACGACCGCGTCGAGTGGGCGGTCCGCGAGCAGGTCGCTGACGGCGGCCTCGTCGCGGAGGTCGACGACGGCGGTCTCGACCGCGTCGGGCAGTCCCGCGAGGCCCGCCGCGTCGCGGTCGACCCCGAGGACGTCGTGACCGGCGGCCGCGAGCGAGCGCGCGACGCCCCCGCCGATCCCGCCGGCGGCCCCCGTCACGAGAACGTGCATGGCCGGGCGTTCGCGACGGAGTCAATAGACGGTGGCGGTTCGGCGGGCCGGCGGTTCGGCGCGATGCCGACGACCGACGACGCGCCCGAAGGCATATATCCGCCACGGGCGATTGTCGGCGTAATGTCCACCGACGAGCCGTCCGTCCCGATCGTGTGCGACGAGTGCGAGACGGAGACCCGCGTGCCGCTCGACGACCTCGCGGACGCGCTCGAGAAACACAACGCCCAGAAGCACGACGGCGAGTCCGTCGCCGAGGTCGACCCGGCGATCAAAGACCGCCTCGCCGACCTCGTCGCCGAGGACCTCGGGCTGTTCGACGAGGACGCGACCGAGCGGCCGTGAGCCCGCCCGCCGGCCGGCACCGGTGACCGGCCGCCGCCGACAGACTCCCGCGTGCGCCCCGCGAGACCGCGACCGAGCGCTCCCGACGGGGGAACCACACCAGCAACATTTGCGTCGTTCGATGACGAGCTCTGCTCCGAAATATCCCTTGAAACCCGTTTTCAGTCCCGAGCGGCTGCGAATTTCGAATTCGTCGGCGTCACCGGAACGCGCTTCCGTTGCTGGTGACGCGAGGGTGTTGCCCGCGGAGCCGCTTCCATGCGTATGTACGAACCAACGCGGACAGCGTCGCGGCGGTCGTTCCTCGCGGCCGCGGGCGGAACCGCGACGGTCGGCCTCGCCGGCTGTCTCGGCGGCGGCGGTGGCGGCGGCCTCGACGAACTGACGGTCGCACACATGCCGATCTACCCGGACCTCCAGTGGTACGTGATGGAGGGCGAGGGGTACTTCTCGGAGATAGACGCCGAGGTCACCGGGCAGGAGTTCGGCAACGGCCCGGACATCGTTCAGGCGCTCGGCGGCGGCGACATCGACGTCGCGATGTTCGGGATCGTCCCCGCGATGATCGCGATCGACCGCGGCATCTCGGCGCAGGTGACCGCCGCGAACATCCGCGAGCCGATGGGGATCATGGCCGAGTCGTCGTTCCACGAGACGTTCGAGCAGCAGGGCGCAGACGCGTTCGCGGCGTGGGCGGACGAGCGGGGCGAGCCGTTCACCTTCGGCACGTTCCCGCAGGGGAGCGTTCCTGACGTGCTGCTCCGCTACTGGCTCCGCGACGTCGGCGTCGATCCCGCCGAAAACGACGCCGTGGAGATCATCGAGATCAGCGGCGCCAGCTCGGTCTGGCAGGCGATCGCCAACGACGAGATCGACGGCACCTCGATCATGGAGCCGGTGCCGACCATCGCGCAGGCGGAGAACTCGTCCGTGACGATGCTCCGGACCGCCGCCGACGTGCTCCCCGGCCAGCCGGCCGCGGTCACGCTGATGAGCGACGCGGTCCGCGACTCCCCGCTCGCCGCGCAGTTCCTCGAACAGCACGGCCGCGCGACCGAGTTCATCGACGAAAACCCGGACGCGACCGCGGGCCACGTCGAGGAGGGCATCGGGATGCCGGTCGACCGCGCGCGGAAGGCGCTCGACTCGCCGCTGTCGAACTTCATGACCGACCCCAACCAGATCACCGAGGCGACGCAGGTGTTCTCCGAGTTCGCCGCCGGGAACGGCCAGATCGACGAGCAGCTGCCGAACGACCAGATATTCGACCTGGAGGTGTACGACTCGCTCTGATGGCGACCGAAACCGCATCGCCGGTCGGCGAGGGCGACGCGTTTGCGAGCGCCGGGCTCGGCGACGGCCGGCGGCTGCTCCGCGGGGCGGTCGGGGTCGCGGCGTTCCTCGTCGTCTGGCACGCCGTCTCGCTGACGCAGGACCCGTTCGTCCTCCCCTCGCCCGTCGCGGTCGCGGGGGCGTTCGCGAGCGAACTCGCCTCCGGCGACATGACGGCGGCGCTGTCCCAGAGCGTCCGCCACTGGGTCCCCGGGACGATCGCCGGGACCGGCCTCGGGGTCGCCGCCGGCGTCGCGTTCGGGTGGAGCCGCTTACTGGACGACCTGACGGCGCCGCTCGTCCGGACGCTGCGCCCGGTGCCGCCGCTCGCGCTGATCGGCTTCGCGATCGCGTGGTTCGGGATCAACGACTGGGGCGCCGCGTTCATCATCGCCGTCGGCGCGTTCTGGATCAACTTCTACGCGGCGTACGGCGCCGTGGAGGGCGTGAGCGAGGACCTCCTCGACGTGGGGCGGACGCTGGGCGTCCGCGGCGACCTCGACGCGGTCCGGTCGATCGTGCTGCCGGCGTCGCTGCCGGGGATCATGACCGGGATCCGGACGGGACTGGGCCGGTGTTGGATGCTCGTCGTCGCCTCGGAGATATTCGGCGTCCCCGGCGTCGGCCGCGAGATCATCCGCGCCAGCAACAACCTCCGCGTCGACCGGGCGATCGCGTACATCCTCGTGTTGAGCCTGATGTACCTGCTCGTCGACGTGGCGTTCCGCGCGGTCGAACGGAGGGCGTTAGCGTGGCGGGCGTGAACGGGAGCGACGCCGGCGACGCCGACGACTCACCTGGCCGAGCCGACGGGCCGCCCGAACCCGAGGCAGCGAGCGTCGCCCTCGACGGGGTCGGCAAGACGTATCCCGGCGACGGCGACGGCGGCGCGGTGCGCGCGCTCGACGACGTGTCCTTCTCGGTCGCGGACGGGGAGTTCGTCTGCCTCGTCGGTCCCTCGGGATGCGGGAAGACGACGCTGTTCCGGATCGCGGCCGGGCTGACCGAGGCGACCGACGGCCGGGTGCTGCTCGACGGCACCGAGGTCACGGGCCCGACGACGGACATGGGCGTGGTGTTCCAGGAGTACCACCTGTTCCCGTGGCTGACGGTCGCGGAGAACGTCGGGTTCGGGCTCGAACGGAGCGACCGCTCGCCGGCCGAGCGCGAGGCGCGCGTCGACGAGATGCTCGACCTCGTCGGGCTGACGGAGTTCCGCGACGCCTATCCGAAGTCGCTGTCGGGCGGGATGAAACAGCGCGTCGCCATCGCCCGGTCGCTCGCCGTCGATCCGAGCCTCCTGCTGATGGACGAGCCGTTCGGCGCCGTGGACGCACAGACCCGCGAGATGCTCCAGCGGGAGCTGCTCGACGTGTGGGCGTCGACGGGGAAGACCGTCCTCTTCGTCACGCACGACGTCGCGGAGGCAGTGACGCTCGCGGACCGGGTCGTCGTGATGGCCGCCGACCCGGGACGCGTCCGCGAGATCGTCGACGTCGACGTCGAGCGCCCGCGCGAGCGCGGCGACGCCGCGTTCGCGGAGTACGTCGGCCGCGTGCGAGAGCTGATCGGGGCGGGGCCGTAGCGGATCCGGAATCGGGGCCGAACCGTAACCGGTCCGGCGCACCCTCGCGGCCGCTCCGGTTACTCCGGCTACGCTTCTCTGTCGTTTCCGTCGTCCTCGACGCTCTCTGACAGCTCGTCGACGTGGGTGCGCAGCATCGCCACCGTCGCGTCCGCGTCGGCGTACCCCTCGTCGTAGTCGTCGAGCGCGGCCGCGGCGCTGTCCAGGAAGCGTTCCACCGCCGCGTCGGTCGACTCGTCGGTCATGCGAAACTGTCCGCCCGCGAGCGGTTTATGTCTCCCGGCGTCGAGGCCGTGGCCGCAGAACGAGTCGCTCCCTCAGCGCCGACGGAGCGCGTACGTCGTGTAGCCGACGGCGGCGACGAGCGCCGCGGAGAGGAGCGTGCCGAAGACGGCCGGCGACGCGGTGACGTAGTCGCCGAACGGGTCGGTCAGCGCGAACACGGCGACGATGAGCGCGAGCGAGATGGCGATGCCGACCGCGCCGAACGCCTTGAACGCCGCGTCGAGGTCGAATCCACGCGATCCCGATTGGTGGCTCATACCCCCTCGTACGGGCTCCGTATATAAACCTACCTGAGCGGATTCTCACGTCGGTGGAACGGCGGCGGCGTCCCGGGCCCGCGACGACGAACTTCTGGGTTTACTATTGGTGTTGATAATTTGCTCCGAGCGCTTTTATCTCCCTCAGGCCGACGCCGATGAGATGACAGAAACGCGGACGAAGACGCTCTCTCGCAGGCGAGTCGCCGTCGGTCTCGGCGGTGCGCTCGCGGGCGCAACGGCAGGCTGTCTCGGCGGTGATAACTCCGGGACGGCGTCGATCGATGCGAACGAGACGGCGACCGAAGAGACGGACGACGTATCGGACGCGGCCGACGCCAGCGCGACGGTCGGCATGATCTACGCGCTCGGCGGGCTCGACGACCGGTCGTTCAACGACGCCGCGAACAGGGGCATCCAGCGCGCTCGACTCGACTACGACGTGGCGTTCTCGAACGAGGAACCGGCATCGATGCCGGACTTCGAGACCACGCAGGCGACGCTGTCGGCCTCGGAGTCTCCCGACTACGATCTGATCTGCTGTATCGGCTTTCTCCAGGGGGACGCGCTCTCGACGGTCGCGGGGGAGTACCCGGACCAGCAGTACGCCATCGTCGACTCGGTCGTCGACCGCGACAACGTGGCGAACTACGTGTTCCGAGAACACGAGGGGTCGTTCCAAGCGGGCCATTTCGCCGGGCTGGTGACGAGCCGCGACCTCTCCGTGGGTGCCGGCTCGACGCGCCCGGACGAGCGGGCCGTCGGCTTCGTCGGCGGCGTTGACTCGGGCCTCATCCGCCGGTTCGAGGCCGGGTACCGCGCGGGAGTCGACCACGCGCCGACCGACGTGTCGGTGCGCTCCACGTACGTCGGCGCCTTCGACGACCCCGAGGCCGGATACGCCGCCGCCGCGGAGATGTACGAAGGGGGGGCCGACGTGGTGTATCACGCGGCGGGCGGCAGCGGACTCGGCGTGTTCCAAGCCGCACAGGAGTACGGCCGGTACGCGATCGGCGTCGACTCGGACCAGTCGCGGAGCAACCCGCGCTACGCCGACGTGATCCTCGCGTCGATGGTGAAACGCGTCGGGACCGCCGTCTACGACGCCACCGAGCGGACGATCGACGACTCCCTCGAGACCGGCTCGACGACGGCCCTCGGACTCGCCGAGGACGGCGTCGCGCTCGTTTACGGCACGTCGCTCGGTCCGGTCATCCCCGACGACGTGCGCGCGGCCGTCGCGGAGTCCGGCGAGCGGATCACCAGCGGCGACCTGACGGTCCCGTCCGAGCTGGAGGAGTCCGACCAATGACGGACCGGCTGACCGACCGACTGGCGCGGGCCGTCGGCGGACTCCTCCCGGACGCGGTTCGACGCCGGTACGCCGCCAAGTTCGCGCTCGCGTTCCTCGTCGTCGCCGCGGTCGTCGTCGCGGGCGGCGCGTTCACCTACCTCCAGACCGAACAGACCGTCGAATCGGACGCGACGGCGCAGCTGGCCGAGACCAGCGGCCTCCAGGCCGACGCCATCGGCTCGTGGACCGAGCGAATGAGCACGGAAACCCGGTCGATGTCGGCGGCCGACGCCCTGCGCTCCGACCGACGGGCGCCGGCGTACGTGCTGTTGAAAGACCAGCTCCTGTCGGACGACATCGTCAGCATCCACCTCGTCGACGCGAGCGAGGACCGAGTGGTGGCCAGTACAGAACGGCCGCTCGAGGGGCGCGCACCGAGCGAGTTGGACGCCCCGTGGAGCGACGCCGACGTGCCGGAAGGGGTCGGCGAGGACGACCGCGTCTGGCGGTCGGTCCGCTCGTACCGGTCGCCCGTGCTCAACGACCGACCGGTGATGGCGTTCGCCAGCTCCGTGCCGCGGGCGGACGGCCGGTACCTCGTCGTCGTGACCCGGATCCAGCCGCAGCTCGAACGGATCCAGAACACCGACACCGGCGAGGAGACGACGATCCTCAACGCCGCGGGACAGACCGTCCTCGACATCGACCGGACCGTCGACGGGGAGCGACACGCCGACAAGGTCGAGGCGATCCGGCAGGGCAACGCGACGACGGCGAGCCAGATCGGCGACGACCGGGTGTACGCGTACGCGTCCGTCCCGGACACCGACTGGGTGGCCGTGACGAGCGTCGACCAGTCGACGGCGTTCGCGGTCCGGAACGACGTCGGCAACTCCGTGTTGCTCCTCATCTTGCTCACTCTCGCGTCGCTGGGCGCCGTCGGCGTCGTGTTGGGGAGCCGGACCGTCATGCCGCTCGCCCGGCTCCGAGACCGCGCGGAGCAGATCGAGTCCGGAGAGCTCGACGTCGACCTCTCGACCGGCCGGATCGACGAGATCGGCCGCCTGTTCACGAGCTTCGGCGCGATGCGCGACGCGCTCCGCGAGCGGATCGCCGAGGCCGAGACCGCCGCCAACGAGGCCGAGGAAGCGCGGCGGGAGGCCGAGGCCGTCACCCGCGACATGGAGGCCCGCGCGGCCGACTACAGCGAGGTGATGGGCGCGGTCGCGGACGGCGACCTCACCCAGCGGATGGACCCCGACGCTGACCGGGAGGCGATGCGCGAGATCGCCTCGGAGTTCAACGGCATGGTGGCACAGCTCGAACGGACGACCGCACGGGTCGCCGCCTTCGCCGGCGAGGTCGACTCGGCGAGCGCGGACCTCGCGGCCGGCGCCGACGAGGTCGAGACCGCGAGCGGGACCGTCAGCGAGCAGATCCAGGAGATCGCCGACGGCGCGGTGCGACAGGACGAGCGGCTCGACGCGGTGAGCAGCGAGATGAGCGACCTCTCCGCCAGCATCGAGGAGGTGGCGTCGTCGGCCGCGTCCGTCGCCGAGACGGCCGAGGCCGCCGCCGAGCAGGGGTCGAGCGGCCGCGAGGCCGCCGCCGAGGCGCTCGACGAGATGGACGCGATCGAGGAGCGCTCCGCGGCCGCGGTCGAGCAGATGGAGTCGCTCGACGAGCGGATGGACGAGATCGACGAGGTCGTCGAGTTCATCACCGACGTGGCCGAGCAGACGAACATCCTCGCGCTGAACGCCTCCATCGAGGCCGCCCGCGCCGGCGAGGCGGGCGAGGGCTTCGCGGTCGTCGCCGACGAGGTCAAGGACCTCGCCGAGGAGACGCAGGAGGCCGCCGCCGAGATCGAATCGCAGATCGAGGCCGTCCGCGAGGAGGCCGACGAGACCGTCGACGACATCCGCGAGACGAACGCGCGGATCGACGAGGGCTCCGACACCGTTCGGGAGGCGTCGTCGTCGCTCGAAGCCGTCGTCGACGCCGTCGAGGAGACGAACCACGGCGTTCAGGAGATCAGCGAGGCGGCCGAGGACCAGGCCCGGTCGACCCAGCGCGCGGTCGAGGGGGTCGAAGACGTCGCCGAGGTGAGCGGCGAGGTCGCCGCCGGGTCCGAACAGGTGTCCGCGGCCGCCGAGGAACAGACGGCGACCGTCACCACCATCGCGGAGAACGCCGACCGACTCCGGGGACAGGCCGAGGCGCTCTCGGCGTCCGTCTCCGCCTTCGAGGTCGACGTGGACCAGGACGATATCGAGGACGCCGACCCCGGCGACGACGCGAGCCGGCCGGACGCCGACGACCCGGCGACGGGCGACGGTCTCGCCGCCGACGGCGACGGCCGGAACGCGTCGCCGGACGACCGCTAGTCCCCGCTTTCGGGGTGTCCCTCGACGATGGCGACGCCGGAGGAGGCGCCGATCCGGACCGCGCCCGCGTCGAGCATGTCGACCGCTTCCTCGTAGGAGCCGACGCCGCCGGACGCCTTCACCGGGAGGTACTCGCTCATCAGTTCGACGTCCGAGAGCGTCGCGCCGCCGTCGGCGAAGCCGGTCGAGGTCTTCACCATGTCCGCGTCGGCGGCCACGGCGGCCTCGCAGGCGCGGCGCTTCTCGGCGTCGTCGAGCAGCGCGGTCTCGATGATCACCTTCACCGGGACCGGCACGGCCGCGACGACGTCCGCGAGCTCGTCGGCGACCGCGCCGTCGTCGCCCGCCTTCAGCCGGCCGACGTTGATCACGAGGTCGATCTCGTCTGCGCCCGCCTCCCACGCCGCCACCGCCTCGTCGCGCTTGACTTCCGGCGCGTGCTGGCCGTGCGGGAACCCGACCACGGTGGCGATCGCTTCGGGGTCGCGCTCGTGCGCGACCGCCTCGGCGACGTAACACGGCGGGATGCACGCGTTCATCCCGTGAGCGGCGGCCTCGTCGAGAACGGTCCGCACGTCTGCCGGGGTCGTCTCGGGGCCGAGAACGGTGTGGTCGATGCTGGCGGCGAACTCCTCGCGGTTCATGCCTCGTCCGTGGCGGCGGAGTACAAAAGGCGTGCGGGGTCGGGGCGCTCCCTCCGAGACGACGCGATCGGTCGAAAGAGCGAACGGGATCGGAAAGCGGGCACGCGGCCGAAAAACGAGTGACGGAACGCGAAGGGGGCGACCGGCACCGCGCCGGTCGCTCGAAACGGGGGTCGGAGACCGAAGCGGTCGCGACCGAGGGCGCGGTCAGCCCTCGATCTCGATCTCCCTGCCGGAGACGGCGCTCTCGACGGTCACGGGGAGCCGGACCGTCAGGATGCCGTTCCGGTACTCGGCCTCGATGCCGTCCTCGTCGATCGCCTTCGGGAACCGGAACCGCCGGTGGTACGTCCGACGGGTCCCGCGTCGCTCGTCCTCGTGTTCGCCGGCGACGTTGAGCACGCCGTCGTACCACGAGGCGGTGATCTCCGCGGGGTCGAACCCGGGGAGTTCGACCGAGAGGACGAACTCGCCGTCCTCCTCGTACAGTTCGTAGTCGTTGCTACCGGATTCGAACAGTCGGCTCGGGAAGTCGAGTCCTTGCGTCCACGTGTTCGCCGGTTCGAGCATGGGCATTGCTGACCACCTCGAACTCAGCTGCCACTATGGTTGCGATTCTATAAAAATCTGTTGAATAATGTGGGTATCTAACATTCTCACCCGGCCACGACCCGGTCTCGGGCGCTTCGCCCGCGGCGTCGACGGGGTCGAGACGCTCGCCCTCGCAGCCCGGTCGACGGCGCGCTGTTGAATATTTCTCCAACGTTCTCGCGATCGCCCCGGATTTATTTCACCCGCGTGCCACCACGGCGCATGGATCGCGACACCGCCACGCCCGCCGTCGCAGACCTCCCCGGCGAGCGCGCTCGCGAGTGGGTCGACTACCACCACGAGTCGGCCGCGCCGAGCACCTACGTCTACGAGTTCGTCTGGGACCGCACCGCGCCCGCCGAGGGCCCGTTCTGTACCGACGTCGACGGCAACGTCCTCATGGACTTCACGAGCCACGTCGCCGCCGCGCCGCTCGGGTACAACAACCCGCTGATCATGGACCGGCTCGAAGAGTTCGACCTCGTCGACCCGCTGAAGATCGCCGGGCAGGACTTCTACGCCGCGGGCGGCCCGACGCCGGACGACGGGATCCCCGGCGCCTCGGGGCTCATGGACCGCCTGACGGACCTGACGAGCCACTACGACATGGACACCGTCTTCCTCTCGAACTCAGGCGCGGAGGCGGTCGAGAACGCCATCAAGATCGCCTACGACGAGTCGGACGGCGCGAAGTACGCGATCACCTTCGACGGGGCGTTCCACGGCCGCACGCTGGGCGCGCTCTCGCTCAACCGCTCGAAGGCGGTGTACCGCCGCGACTTCCCCGAGGTCAGCGGCGTGATGGAGATGCCGTACTGCGACGACCGAACCTGCTCGCCCGAGACCTGCTCGTGCGGCTTCTTCGCTGACGGCGTCTCGCGGCTCCGGAAGAAGCTCGACCCGAAGCGGGGGAACGTCCACCCGGACGACGTGGCCTACCTGATCATGGAACCGATCCAGGGCGAGGGCGGCTACCGGTTCCCCTCCGAGGCGTTCACGGACGAGATCGCGGCGATCACCGACGAACACGACATCACCCTGATCGCCGACGAGATCCAGTCTGGCGTCGGTCGCACCGGCGAGATGTGGGGCTCCGACCACTACGCGTACGACCCCGACGTGATCGCGAGCGCGAAGGGGCTCCGCGTCGGCGCGACCGTCTCGCGGAGCGACGTGTTCCCCGAGGAGACCGGCCGGCTCTCCTCGACGTGGGGCGCCGGCGACCTGATCGCCTCGGCGCAGGGCGCGCTCACGCTCGACGCCATCGAGGAGGCGGACCTCATGGACAACGCCGTCGTCCGCGGGCGACAGTTCAAAGAGACGATACGCGACGCCGACCTCGGTCCCGTCGAGGACGTCCGCGGGAAGGGGCTCCTGCTCGCCGTCGAGTTCGACACGAAGGAGCGCCGGGACGCGGTCGTCGAGAACGCCTTCGAGCGCGGCCTCCTCACGCTCGCGTGCGGCCACAAGGTCCTCCGGATCCTCCCGCCGCTCGACGTCACCGAACGCGAGATCGACCTCGGCTGCGACCTGCTCGCGGCCGCGATCGAGGGCGCGGCGTAGGTTCGCCGTCGTCGCTCGCTACCGGTCCGCGTACCACTCCGCGAACTTTTCCAAGGCGCGGCCGCGGTGTGACACCGCGTTCTTCCGGTCGGTGTCCATCTCCGCGAACGTCTCGCCGTCGTGTTCGAAGATCGGGTCGTAGCCGAACCCGCCGTCGCCACGCGGCGCGACGATCCGGCCCGGGACGTACCCCTCGAACAGCTTGACCGGGAGGGGGTCGGTCCCGTCGGATCCTCCCGCTCCGCGCTCCTCGTCCGGGCCCGCCGCCGCGGCCGCGTCGCGGTCGCCCCGGTCCACGGGGTCGGGGCTCGCGGCGAACCCCTCGCCGTCGCAGTAGCCGAGCACGCACCGGAAGGCGGCGCGGCGGTCGTCGAGGTCGGCGGCGATCTCGTGGACGCGCTCGATCCCGAGGGTGTCCTCGACGTACGACGAGTACGGGCCCGGGAAGCCGTCGAGCCCCTCGACGAACAGCCCCGCGTCGTCGACGAGGACGGGCGCGTCCGCGTGGCGGTACGCCTCGCGGGCCCCCCGGGCCGCGATCGGGCCGAGCTCGTCGGCTTGGACCTCCGCGTAGTCGAAGTCGAGCCGCTCCACCGAGCCGTCCGGGAGGTACCGCTCCGCCTCGCGTACCTTCCCGGGGTTCGTCGTCACGTACCTGAGCACGGATCGCCGTGGGCGCGCGCCCGAGGAATAGGCGTCGGTCGCGGGCGGGCGGCGGCGGACCGCCCGCCGCGCGCCAGTACGTTTTTGTCAACGCACCGGAATCCGTTGCGTATGGCCCTCCCTACGTTCGAGAAGAAGCGACTCATCGGGCTCATCGCGATCCTGTCGTTCGGGCTCACATCGCTGTCCGCCGTCCTCCTCCCGGCTCCGCTCGTGACGCTGGGGCCGGCCCTGTTCATCACCGGCTTCTTCATCCTCATCCCGCTGGTGTTGGTGCTCGGCGAGCAGTTCCCGCTCGTTGCGTCCGACGAGGACGACGCGGCCTCTGCGACCGCCGAACGGCCGGTGGCGGCGCTGCGCGACCGCTACGCGAGCGGCGAGATAGACGAGGCGGAGTTCGAACGCCGGCTCGACCGCCTGCTCGCGACCGAGGACCTCGACGAGCGGTTCGACCAGGTCGAGTCCGACGGGACGGGGTCCGTCGAGGCCGGCGACCACCGGGAGCGCGACCTCGAACTGGAGTGAGTCGCCGCGCGGCTCAGGGGTCGACGCGGACGAGCCACGCCTCGGGGTCGTCGATCTCTCCGGCGGTCGGGAGGTTCTCGGCGCGCTCCCAGACGGCGCCCGCGGCCTCGACGCCGCGCGCGTCGGCGACGTGCCGGAAGAAGGCGGCGCCGCGCTCGTACTGCCGCCGCTTGAGCCCGAGGCCGAGCAGGCGCCGCGCGAGCCGGCGCACGGGGCCGCCCCCGCCGCGGCGCTCGTCGAGCTTCCGTCGGAGGTCCGCGTACTCGCCGTCGAACGCGCGGTCCATCAGCACCTCGGCGTACCCCTCGACCGCGGTCATCGCGGTCTGGAGCTCCGCGAACGCATCGGGGTCGAGCCCGCGGCCGGTCATTCCCTCGACGCCGCCGACCATCCCCTCGACGCCGCGCTCGACGCGCGACTCCAGGTACTTCGGCAGCCACGGCGCCGCGCCGAACTCGGCGGCGTGGGTCACCTCGTGGAACGCGATCCACCGGCGGAACCGGGGGTAGTCGACGTCGAGCGCGCTCGCGACAGCGACGATGTTCGGATGGACGAAGTAGAGCCCGTGCTCGGCGTCCGGCTCGTCGGCCAGCAGGAGCGGGTCGTACTGGCCGAGGACGTTTCGCGCGAGGAAGCCCAGCGCGAACGCCATCGACCCCGTGTTGGCGACCCGCGAGAGGTCCTGTGCGAAGGCGGCGCCGGGCGCGGGTCCGCCCGGTCCGGGCGCGCTGTCCGGCATCACGTCGATCGAATCGGTTCCGGGGTTCCCGACCGCTCCGGCCTCCGCGCCGTCGCCGGCCGCGGCCGCCTCGATCGGGTCCATCACGCGCCGGAAGGTACCGACGCTCGCGTCGATCCAGTGATGGCGGTTCTGCACCTCGACGGTGTCGGGAACGTCGAACTCGATCCCGGCCACCTCGGCCAGCCGCGAGCGCGCGTCGCGGACGTCGGCGGCGTACCCCGCGCGCTCCGCGTCGGAGAGCGCGATCGACCCGGGGTCCGTGGCGTCCTTCGCGGCCGCCGCGGCCCGGTCCCAGTCGACGACGCCCGGCCCCTCGGCCTCGGCGACGGTCCGGACGCTTCGGAGGATGTCCATACGGATCCGACGGGCGGCCGCCCCAAAGCGCTTGTGTCGACCGTCCCCGCGCCGACTGGCTCGCCGCGACCCCCAGCGCTGAGAGCGCGGCGTCGAAGGTCCCGGCAACGAGGGTCCCGGCGCCGAGGGCCCCGGCGCCGAGCGCCGACACCGACGTTTTCTTGTCGGCCGCCCCACAGCCTCGGAGCATGGACGACGAGCGCAGCGCGTTCCTCGACGACCTCCTCGCGACGCCGAGCCCCTCGGGCTTCGAGACGGCCGTCCAGCGGGTCTGGACCGACTACGTCCGCGAGTTTGCCGACCGGGTCGACACCGACGCGTACGGCAACGCCGTCGCGGTCCACGAGGGCGATCCCGACGCCCCGGCGATCGCTGTCACCGGCCACGCCGACGAGATCGGGTTCATCGTCCGCGACGTGCTCGACGACGGCTTCCTCCGGATCGGCCGGATCGGCGGCTCCGACCGCACCGTCTCGAAGGGCCAGCACGTCACGGTCCACGCCGACGAGCCGGTCCAGGGCGTCGTCGGCCAGACGGCGATCCACCTGCGGGACGAGGGCGACGACGACTACGAGGACGTCGCGGCCCAGTTCGTCGACATCGGCGCCGAGGACGCCGACGAGGCGCGCGCCCACGTCGAGGTCGGCGACCCCGTCACGTTCTCGACGGGCCGCCGCGACCTCGTCGGGGACCGGATCGCCGCCCGCGGGGTCGACAACCGGGCCGGTGCGTGGGCGGCCGCGGAGGGGCTCCGCCGCGCCGCCGCGGCCGATGTCGACGCCACCGTCTACGCCGTCTCGACCGTTCAGGAGGAGGTCGGACTCCAGGGCGCGCGGATGGTCGGGGTCGACCTCGACGACGTCGACGCGTTCGTCGCGGTCGACGTCACCCACGCGACCGACAACCCGGACGTCGACCGCGAGCGACGCGGTCCGATCGAGCTCGGCGCGGGTCCGGTGATCGGTCGGGGCAGCGCGAACCACCCGGTCCTCGTCGACCTCGCGCGCGACGCGGCCGAGGACGCCGGCGTCGAGGTCCAGCTCCAGGCGGCCGGCATCCGCACCGGCACCGACGCGGACGCGTTCTACACTGCCCGGGGCGGCGTGCCCGCGCTCAACGTCTCGATCCCGAACCGGTACATGCACACGCCGGTCGAGGTGATCGACACCGGGGACCTCGACGCGGTCGCCGACCTCCTCGCCGCGATCGGCGCGGCGGCGGGCGATCTCGACGCGGCGGAGTCGCCGTTCGCCGTCGACGTCTGAGCGCGCCTCGCCACGACAAACCGGGGCACGGCGGCGTCAAAACGGAACTGTTTTACTACCGTCTTTCCTACCGTAGATTGCGACGAACGGACGTGCTCTGGTGGTGTAGTCCGGCCAATCATATCACCCTCTCACGGTGATGACCTGGGTTCAAATCCCAGCCGGAGCATTTCTCTCACGACGCGACCAACCGACGAGGAGTCCCCTCGTCGCTTCGATCGCGCCCGCCGAACCGCGTCGCCCGGCTTCGGTCGGGTCGGTACGGCTCCCCACACTTATCCGAAGGCCGGCCGTCCACCGACACAGATGCCCGACGAGCCGAGCGGCCGTAACCTCGACGGCGACGCCCCGGTCGCGGAGTCGGTCGTCGAGACCGAGTCGGCGACGATCACCGACGACGCCGAGCTCGAACGCACCATCGGGCTGACCGGCGGCCTCGCGATCGGGATCGGGACGATGATCGGCGCCGGGATCTTCGTGTTCCCCGGGCTCGCGGGCGGAGCGATCGGGACCGCGGCGGCCGCCTCGTTCGCCGTCGGCGGGGTGATCGCGCTCCTCGTCGCGCTCCCGACCTCCGAGCTCGCGACGGCGATGCCGCGGAGCGGCGGCGGCTACTACTTCATCTCGCGGGGGCTCGGGACGCTCGCCGGGACCGTCATCGGCCTTTCGCTGTGGCTCGGGCTCGTGTTCGCGACCGCCTTCTACCTCGTCGGGCTCGGCTACTACGCGCTCGACGCGCTCGCGCAGGTCGGGCTCGCGGTCGGCGCCGGTTCGGACGCGATCGTCTCCGTCATCGCCGTCCTCGCCGGGGGCGCGTTCACCGTCCTGAACGTCACGGGAACCGAGAACGCCGCCAAGCTCCAGAACGGGATCGTCGCGCTCCTGCTCTCGATGCTGGTCGCGTTCCTCGGGTTCGGCCTGCTGGAGGCGTTCGGGGTCGTCGCCGTCGACACGCCGCCCGGGCAGGCCGCGAACGTCTGGGGTGCCGGACCGGTCCTCTCGGTCGCCGCGCTCGTGTTCACCTCCTACCTCGGGTTCGCGCAGGTGGCGACTGTGGCCGGGGAGATGAAAGACCCCGGTCGGAACCTCCCGCTCGCGATGGTCGGCTCCGTGGTGATCGTCACGGTCCTGTACGTGCTGACCATCTTCGTCGCGACGAACATCTTCACGCGGGACGCGCTGCTCGCCGCCGGCGAGACCGCGATAGTCGAGGTCGGCCGCGCGCTGCTCGGCCCGGCCGGGGCGCTCGTGATCATCGTCGGCGGACTGTTGGCGACGATGTCGTCGGCGAACGCCTCGATCCTCAGCACCTCGCGGGCGATCTACGGCGTCTCGAAGGACGCGCTCCTCCCGCGGTGGGCGAGCCGGATCAACCTGCGGTACGGCACGCCGCACGTCGCCCTCGGCATGGCCGGCGGTCCCGTCGTCGTCCTCGCGGCGACCGGACAGGTCCAGCTGCTCGCCGAGGTCGCCTCCTTCCTCCACCTGATCATGTACGGGCTGATGTGCGTCGCGCTCGTCGCCATCCGCCGGGACCGGCCCGCGTGGTACGACCCCGACTTCGTCGTGCCCGGGGGGCCCGTTATCCCGGTCCTCGGCGCCCTCGCCAGCTTCGGGCTGATCGCGTTCATGAACCGGCTCTCGATCCTCGTCGGGATCGCGGTCATCGCCGCCACGGCCGGGTGGTACTTCTATTACGCCCGCGACGTGTCGCTCAAGGGGGCCCTGTAAATGACACGCGTACTCGTACCCGTCGCGGTGCTCGAGGGAGGGAGCGTCTCACCCGGCCTGATATCGCTGCTCGGCGCCGTCGACGTCACCGTGCTCGGCTACCACGTCCTGCCGGAGCAGACGCCGCCGGACCAGGCCCGGCTCCAGTTCGGGGAGCGCGCGACGTCCGCCCTGGAGGACATCAGTCAGGAGTTCGCGGCCGCGGGCGGCGCGGCCGACCACCGGCTCGTGTTCACCCACGACCGCGAGCAGACGATCGAGCGGGTGACCGACGAGGTCGACGCCGACGCGTTCGCCGTCCCCGGAACGACCGGTGACGTCGAGCGGGTCCTGGTGTCGCTTTCGGGCGACGTCGACGCCGACCGGATCCTCTCGTTCGTCGGTGCGCTCGTCGGCGACCGCGACATCGGCGTCACCCTGTTCCTCGCGGCGGGAGCCGGAATGCCCGGCGACGGCGTCGCAGACGCCGCCGCGTCCGAGAGCCCCGCTCCGGCCGGCGGCGACGCGGGCGACGGTACCGACGCCCGGCTGGCGGCCGCGGCCGACCGCCTCCGCGAGCGGGGGCTCGACGTTGACACGGCGACGGCGGCGGAGGGCTCGCCGTTCGACGCGCTGATCGACGCGGTGCCCGGCCACGACGCGGTCGTGATGGGCGAGCGCGCGCCCTCGTTCCGGTCGTTCGTGTTCGGCGAGGAGAGCGAGCGCGTCGCGGCCGCCTCCGTCGGTCCCGTCCTCGTCGTCCGCGACCGCCGAGCGGACGACGAGTCCGACGAGGACGCGGCGGCGTCTGCCGCCGACGACACGGCGCCTGCCGCCGACGAGTAGGACGGGCCGGCGCGGCGTCGTTCGGAGGTCCTACCGCTCGCTGCTGACCGACACCGTCTCCCGTTCGAACCCCGCCTCGTCGCCGCGCCAGCGCCACGAGCCGACGAACGGGGAGCCGTCGAGCGCACAGATCACGTACGAGTAGCCGGGCCACGTCGCCCGCGAGGCGTCCGTCTCGCTCGGGTGCGCCGGTCCCGCCGGGTGCGAGTGGTAGAAGCCGACCACCTCACGGCCGTCGGCCTCGATCGCCTCGAACAGTTCGAGCTGCTCCTCGGGGTCGATCCGGTACCGGACCGCGGGCGCGTCGGCGACGTTCTCCGCCTCGTGGGCGCGCGCGACAACGCTCGGCTCGTCGCCGTTGCCGCGCGTCCCGGCCAGCACGCCACAGACCTCCTCGGCGCCGCCCGCGTCGGCGTGCCGGACCACGTCGTCGTAGGCCTCCCGAGCGAACTCGATCATACGCGGACAACGGAGGGGCGCCGGATAAGTCCGTCTCGACCGGGGGTCGGCGCGCCGCCGAAGGTCGCGAGGCGGAGCGACGTTGAGTCGGAGCGGCGGCGAGGTGTCGATGCGGTGGCCGTCGTCACCGGTTCAACCGCCAGCGGATCGCCGCGGCCGCGAGGAGGACCGTCCCGAACGTGACGGCGCCGGAGATCAGCGCGCCGCGGACGCTCGTCGCGCCGGTCGCGAACGCGCTCGCGGAGGCGGCGCCGCCGACCGCCGCCGCCCCGCCGGCCAGCCCGCCGAACCCGATACAGCAGAGGCTCAGCAGGCTCACGGCGGACAGCGACCCGAGGATGCCGTCGTCGCTCATCGTCGCTTCGCCCTTTCGCCCCGGACTACCAATAGGTGTCGCCCCCGCGGCCCAAGCGAGGGTTTAATTCGGCCAGCCCGCGAGGGCGTCGTGTGGACCCGAGCCGGATCCCCGCCGAGTTCCCCGCGCCGAGCTTCCGCGGGGCACAGGAGCAGGCCCTCGCCGACATCCGCGACGCCTTCGCGGCCGGCAACCGGGTCGTGCTGGTGCGCGCGCCGACGGGCAGCGGCAAGTCGCTGCTCGCCCGCGCGATCATGGGCGCGGCCGCGACCGCCGGCGAGGCGGCCCCCAGCGAGGCGACCGGGGCCTACTACACGACACCGCAGGTGTCGCAGATCGACGACGTCGAGGCCGACGACCTCCTCGACGACCTCGCGGTGATCCGCGGGAAGTCGAACTACGACTGCGTGCTCCCGGGCGAGCACGACACGCCCGTGAACCGCGCGCCCTGCGCGCGCCAGCAGGGGTTCGACTGCTCGATCCGGCACCGCTGCCCGTACTTCTCCGACCGCGCCATCGCGTCCGGCAACCGATTCGCCGCCATGACGCTGGCGTACTTCATGCGAACCGCGGGCTCCGAGGTGTTCCGCAAGCGCGACGCCGTCGTGATCGACGAGGCGCACGGGCTCGCGGAGTGGGCCGAGATGTACGCCACCATCGAGATATCGCCCGATCGCGTCCCGGTGTGGGACGACGTCGGCGTCCCCGACGTCGCGGCCGACGCCGGCCCTGAGGAGGACGCCCTCGACCGGACCGCGCGGTTCGTCGAGGCGCTCCGCGACGTGGCGATCCGGGCGAAAGACGAGCTGGTCGGCCGCCCGGAGCTCGACCGCGAGGAGGTCGCCCGGCGCGACAGGCTTCAGGAGCTGATAAGCGAGCTCGGCTGGTTCCTCGAGGACTACCGCGAGCCGGAGTCCCCGACCACGTGGGTCGTCGACCAGTCGGGCGGCGAGGAGTCCCCCATCGACATCAAGCCGCTCGACCCCGCGCGCTACCTCAGACACACGGTGTGGGACCGCGGGAACCGGTTCGCGCTGCTGTCCGCGACCATCCTCTCGAAGGAGGCGTTCTGCCGCGGCGTCGGCCTCGACCCGGCCGACGTCGCCCTCGTCGACGTCGAGCACACGTTCCCGCTCGCGAACCGACCGCTGTACGACGTGACGCAGGGGTCGATGACGTACGAGCACCGCGACGAGACGGTGCCGAAGATCGCCCGCCTGATCGTCCGGCTGATGGCGGAACACCCCGATGAGAAGGGGCTGATCCACGCGCACTCGTACGACATCGCGGAGCGGCTCACCGAACGCCTCGGCGAGTTCGGCGTCGCCGCGCGCGTCAGGCGGCACGACCGACAGAACCGCGACGCCGAGCTGGAGGCGTGGAAGGCGAGCGCCGACCCGGAGGTGTTCGTCTCCGTGAAGATGGAGGAGGCGCTTGACCTGAAGGGCGACCGCTGTCGCTGGCAGGTCGTGTGTAAGGCGCCGTACCGGAACACGAACGACTCGCGGGTCGCTCGCCGGCTGGAGGACGGCCAGTGGGCGTGGTACCACCGCACGGCGCTGCGTACCGTCATCCAGGCGTGCGGCCGGGTCGTCCGGGCGCCCGACGACCACGGCGCGACGTACCTCGCCGACGACTCACTGCTCGACCTCTTCGAGCGCGCCGAGGCCGACACGCCAGGGTGGTTCCGCGACCAGGTCGACGCGATGACGACCCCGTCGCTGCCGGCGTTCGACCCGGAGGCGGCGCTGGCCGGCATCGACGCGTCGCCGTCCGGCGGCGCGGGGGCGGGACGGCGGCGGGGTCGCCGTTCGGGCGGGTCGGAGAGCGGGAACGCGGGTCACTCGTCTCGCGGCGCGGACGGCTCGAAAGCCGGCGACGGCGACGCGACCGGCGACAGCGGAACGACGGACGACGCGTCGGTCCGGACCCGCTCCGAGCGGGACGCGGAGCGCCGGCGGGACCACCCGCTGTCGGACGTGTGGGGCGACGGCTGACCGGAGTTACCGCGAGGCGGCCGTCACAGCAGCGAGACGCCGTACGCGACCATGGAGCTCACCATGAGAAACGCGAAGAACAGCGCCATGACCTGTTGTCTGTCCATGTCGCCGTGTCGACCGCAGAACCGTATAACTCCTGCGGGCGAGGGGTGGCGGCGCGCGAGTCATATTATCACTCCCGCGCCGATCATCCGTCAATATATATCGTATAAGGTGTATCAGGGCCCTCCATGAAGTAGTAACCTTCATAATCCCTCACGCGACTACTGGATGTATGGCCACGAACGGGCTGTCGAGTGCGCTGACGCTGTACGGTGCGCGAACCCTGACGCTGTCGCAGGCGGCCGCACAGGCAGGGCTCAGCGAGGCCGAATTCATCGAGCAGCTCGAACGCCGCGGCATCGAGGTAACCGAGTCCGAGCGGGCCGCAGCGCTCGGCCACGAACAGCCCGCCCGCGCCGACTGAACGTCCCCCGTCCCCGCCGACCACGTCGACGCGTCGACCGGAACCTTCGGCTCACTTCCACGAACGATCAGTTCTTCTGCCGAAACGACCCGCGAGGAGCGTCAGTCTCGACTCGGAGCCGACTCCGCGGCCGGTTCGGTCCCCTCCTCCGGCACGAGGTGAACGTCGCCGCCGTGTTCGAACGCGAGGACCGCGTCGGCGTCGTCGTCGACGAACGCCGGGTTCGGCACGGTCTTCGCCTCGTAGGTGACGGGGTCGAGCACCTGGATCGCGTTCTCGTCCTCGACGGTCACAACCGTCGTCTCCGCCGCGTCGTCGCGGGTGCCGAGCCGGGTCGCCTCCGGGGCCTCCCCGTCCGCGAACGCGGAGGCGTACGCCGCGCCGCTCGCGAGGCGCACGCCCCGGAGCCGGTCGGAGACACCGGTGACGAGGACCGGGCCGTCGCCGTCCTCGGGGTCGACGATCTCGCCTTCCGCGTACTTCGGCAGCCGGACCGCGAAGGTGACGCGGTACACCTCGTTGCCGTCGCCGTCCTCGGTGACGAGCGTCGGGTACGACTCGAAGCTCCCGCCGAGGGACTCGGTGATCCGCGTCGCGACGTTCTGCGCGAGGCGGTTCGAGGAGAGCTTGATGTTCGGCCCGTCGTCGGTCTCTTTCACCTCCGTGATGAACGCCTCGCGGTCGCCGTCGGCCTCCTGGTCGGCGACGTACGTCTCGGCGATGTCGAGCGCTTCGGCACGCTCCGCGGGCGTGAGGTCGCGCTCGTCGGCGCGGACCTGGACGATCCCCGCGTAGTACCCGCCGGCGATGCGCCCGCAGCGGTCGCAGGTCCCCCGCGAGATCTTGACCGGGACCGTCACCTCGGCGGACCGGAGGGTGCCGCGCACCACGCCCGAGAAGCGGCAGTGCATCCGCACGTTGTTCTCGTCGACCTGCTCTGGCTCGACGCCCCACTCGACGTCCGCGGCGTCGACGTGGACGCCCAGCGCCTCGGCGACCTCGTCGACCGCGACGTCGGTGTAGTCGCGCGCCCCCACGTCGCGCCACGACTCGCCGCGCCTGACGGCGCCGCAGCCGGAACAGACCAGCACCTCGATCCGGTCGGGCGCGTCGACGAGGTCGAAGTCCTCGAAGTAGCAGTCGTCGCAGAGCAGCGCGTCTCGCCCGCGCGGCTCGCCCGGAAGGGGGTCGCGCCGCTCGGGGACCGGGTCGCCGCAGCGCGGACAGAACTCCCGCGACTCGCTCATTGCCCGCGGCTACGCCGAGGATCCGTTTAAACCGCGCGGACCGCACCCGTCGGCGTCGACGGGCTCGCCCGCGGTTCCGGCCGGGCCGCGCGGGTCGCGACCTCCGAAATGGTTTTTCGCACGGACCGAGAACAGACGCCCATGAGCGGCAACCCCGACGACGAACGGCTCGAGGAACTGCGCGAACAGAAGATGGAGGAGCTCCGCGAGCGACAGGGGGGCGAGGACGCCGCCGAGGCCCAGCAGGAGGCCCAGGAGCGCGCCGAGGCCCAGCAGGAGGCGGTGTTGAAACAGCACCTGACCGACGGCGCGCGCCAGCGGCTCAACGCGGTCGAGATGTCGAAGCCCCAGTTCGGCGAGAAGGTGAAAAAGCAGGTCGCCGCGCTGGCGCAGAGCGGGCGGATCCAGGGACAGATCGACGAGGACCAGATGCGAGACCTGCTCAAAGAGCTCCAGCCCGAACAGAAGAGCTTCGACATCCGACACCGGTAGATGGAGCTCGCGCTGCTGTACAGCGGGGGGAAAGACTCCTCGCTCGCCGCGCACCTGCTCGACCGGTTCTACGACGTCCGCTGCGTCACCGGGAGCTTCGGGCTCACCGACGACTGGGAGCACGCCGAGCGGGCGGCCGCCGAGCTCGGGTTTCCGTTCGAGCGCGTCGACCTCGACCGCGACGTGGCCGAGCGCGCCGCCGAGACGATGGTCGCGGACGGCTACCCCCGCAACGGGATCCAGCGCGTCCACGAGCACGCCTTGGAGACCATCGCCGCCCTCGACGTCGACGCCATCGCGGACGGCACCCGTCGCGACGACCGCGTCCCCACGGTGTCGCGGGCGCAAGCGCAGAGCCTCGAAGACCGCAACGGGATCGACTACATCTCCCCGCTCTCCGGGTTCGGCCGCCACGCCGTCGACCAGCTCGTCGACGCCACCTTCGACGTCCAGCAGGGCCCCAGCGAGGAGGTCCCGAAGGCGGACTACGAGGACGAGCTCCGGACGCTCATCGCCGACGAGTACGGCGAAGAGACCGTCGGCGACGTGTTCCCCGACCACGACCAGACGTACGTTCACGGCCGGAACGACTGATCGGCCGGAACGACTGCTCGACCGGAACGACTGCTCGACCGGTGCGTCGCTCCGTCTCCGGTCGGCGATCTCCCGTCGACCCGGAACCGCCGGAACTCCTTTCGACCCCGCGGGCGTAGCGTCGGGTATGTCATCCGAACGAGTCGTCGACCTGCTCCGGACGGCGTACGCCGACGAGATCGAGACCGTGATGAACTACCAGACGAACGCGATCGTCCTCGACGGCGTCCGTGCCGAGGAGATCAAAGAGAGCCTCAAACAGGACGTCCAAGAGGAGCTCGGCCACGCCGAGCAGCTCGGACAGCGGCTCAAACAGCTCGACGCGCGCCCGCCCGGGTCCGCCGAGTTCACGGCCGGCCAGGAGTCGCTCCAGCCGCCAGAGGACTCGACGGACGTGTTGGCCGTCATCAACGGCGTGCTCGACGCCGAGGAGGACGCGATCGCGACGTATCGTGACCTGATCGACGCCGCCGAGGAAGCCGACGACCCGGTCACCGAGGACCTCGCCGTGACGCTCCTCTCGGACGAGGAGGCCCACCGGACCGAGTTCCGCGGGTTCCAGAAGGAGTACCAGCGCGAGTAGACCGGGCGCGGGGCCGCGCTCCCCGACCGTGAGTCGCGCGACCCACGCACCGACGCCGGCGAGCCCGCCCCCGAAAGGATGCTTTCAAGCGGGCGCTCGCCGAAGCGACGCCCATGTACGACGGCCTCAAGGGATTCCGAGACTTCTACCCCGGCGAGCAGTCCGCTCGCCGCGAGGTGACCGACGCGATCGAGGGCGCGGCGAGCCGGCACGGCTTCCGCGAGATCGCCACCCCCGCCCTGGAGCGGACGGAGATGTACGTCGACAAGTCCGGCGAGGAGATCGTCGAGGAGCTGTACGCCTTCGACGACAAGGGGGGCCGCGGGGTCTCGATGACGCCGGAGCTCACGCCCACCGTCGCCCGGATGGTCGTCGCGAAGGGCCAGGAGCTGTCGAAGCCGATCAAGTGGATGTCCACCCGGCCGTTCTGGCGCTACGAGCAGGTCCAGCAGGGCCGCTTCCGCGAGTTCTACCAGACGAACATCGACGTGTTCGGCTCCTCGGCGCCCGAGGCCGACGCCGAGGTGCTGGCGGTCGCCGCCGACGCCCTCACGGACCTCGGGCTCACCGGCGACGACTTCGAGTTCCGCGTCTCGCACCGCGACATCCTCGGGGGCCTCGTCCGGTCGCTCGCAGCCGATCCCGACGCGGTCGACACCGCGGCCGCCATCCGCGCGGTCGACAAGCGCGCGAAGGTCGACGACGCCGAGTACGTCGGCCTCCTCTCCGACGCCGGGCTCGCCCGCGACACCGCGCGCGACTTCGACGACCTCATCTCGGACGTCGAGACCGTCGCCGACCTCGACGCGGTCGCCGAGGCCGGCGACGAGTCGGTCGAGGCCGCCGTCGAGAACCTCCGGAACGTGCTCGCCGCCGCCGACGACTTCGGCGCGGGCGAGTTCTGCGAGGTGTCGCTGACCACCGCCCGTGGGCTCGACTACTACACGGGCGTCGTCTTCGAGTGCTTCGACTCCACCGGCGAGGTCTCCCGTTCCGTCTTCGGCGGCGGGCGCTACGACGACCTCATCGAGTCCTTCGGCGGCCAGCCCACCCCCGCGGTCGGGGTCGCGCCCGGCCACGCCACCCTCAAGCTCCTCTGTCAGCGCGCCGGCGTCTGGCCCGACGAGGAACTCTCGACCGACTACTACGTCCTCTCGGTGGGCGACACGCGGAGCGAGGCGGCCGCGCTCGCGAGCGACCTCCGCGCGCTCGGGGACGACGTGGTCGTCGAGCAGGACATCTCCGGCCGCTCGTTCGGCGCGCAGCTCGGGTACGCCGACTCGATCAACGCCGAGACGGTCGTGGTCGTCGGCGAGCGCGACCTGGAGAACGGCGAGTACACGGTGAAGGACATGGAAAGCGGCGACGAGACGACCGTCCCGGTCGAGGAGTTCCCGCCCGAGGACGGGCTGCCGACGTACGAGGACTACGTGTAGGCTCCGAGTTCCCGTCCGCTCTCGCGTCGTTTCCCGTTCTCGACCATTTTTAAGTTCGAACCGAGATCGGTGAGACGATGATCCCGCTCGCGACGACGATGCCCCCGACCGAGGTCGCCCTCCGCGTGGCCGCGGGCGTCCTCCTCATCCTGATCAACGCCTACTTCGTGGCCGTCGAGTTCGGCCTGACGCGCCTCCGGCAGTACCCCGAGTCGGAGATGGACACCCCCGGACTCCGGCGCGCCTGGGAGATGACCGACGACCTGGAGTTCTACCTCACCACCTGTCAGGTGTGGATCTCCGGCACGAGCATCGCGCTCGGCATCGTCGCCGAGCCGGGGCTCGCGGCGCTTTTCGCCCCGCTGTTCGAGAACACGACCCTCGCGTCGGCCGGCGCGGGCTCGCTCCTGGGATTCTTCCTCATCAACATGGTCCACCTGACGCACGGCGAGCAGACGCCGACGTACCTCGGCGTCGAGCGCTCGAAGCAGGTCGCCAACTACGGCGCCCGACCGCTGTACTGGTTCGCGTGGGCCATCTCCCCGCTGATCAAGTTCGGCGACTGGGTCGCGAAGGCGACGCTCCGCCTGTTCGGCGTGGAGATGACCGGCTCGTGGACCGAGGCCGAAGAGGAGGTGTTGGAGACGCGCGCGCAGCTCCGGACCCGCCTCGGTTCGATGATGGCGGAAGTGGAGCTCCCGGAGGAGCGCCGCGACGAGGTGCTCAGCGCGCTCGACGTGGACCGGATCACCGTCGCGGACGTGATGACCCCGCCCGACGAGATCGTCTCGCTGACGACGACGGCGTGCGTCGCGGAGAACCTCGACCGGATCCGCGACACCCCGCACAGCCGCTTCCCGCTCGTCGGCGACGACCTGACCGAGTTCGAGGGGATCGTGTACGCCCCCTCCATCGTGAGCCGCTTCGACGAGCTCCGGGACGGCGACCTGACGTTCGCTGACGTCGCGGCCCCGCCGATGACGGTGCCGGCTGACGCGAGCGTCAGCGACGCTTACGACCGGTTTCAGGCGGAGTCGCAGGAGCTCGCCTTGGTGACCGAGGACGGCGAGGTCGTCGGGCTGCTCACCGCCACCGACGCGATGGAGGCGGTGATGGGACAGCTGGAGGACCCGCTGGACGCCGGCAATTTATAATAGAACGGCGCGGTGGGGTCGCCGGCGCGTCGCGCCGGCCGTAAGAGGCGTCGCGCCTCCCCGTCGCCGCCGGCGCTGCCGCCGCCTATCCGCCGAGGAAGTCGCGGCGCACGTCCTCGTCGGCGAGCAGCACGTCGCCGCGGTCGGTGTAGCGGTTCTCGCCGTTCACCAGCACGTAGCCGCGGTCGCATCGGCGGAGCGCCTCCTTCGCGTTCTGCTCGACCATCAGCACCGCCGTCCCCGAGTCGTTGATCCGGTCGATCCGGTCGAACATGTCGGAGACGAGGTCCGGGGCGAGCCCGGCCGAGGGCTCGTCGAGCAGCAGGAGGTCGGGGTCGAGCATGAGCGCCCGCCCCATCGCGACCATCTGCCGCTGGCCGCCCGAGAGCGTCCCGGCCTTCTGGTCGCTGCGCTCGCGGAGGATGGGGAACCGGTCGTAGATCGTCTCGATCTGGTCTTCCGGCACCTCGTCGAGGATGTATGCGCCCATCTCGAGGTTCTCGCGGACGCTGAGCCCGGGGAACACGTTGTCGTTCTGCGGGACGAACCCGACCCCCTCGCGGATGATCCGCTCGGGCGCGAGCCCCTGGATCGACTTCCCCTCGAACTCGACGGTGCCGCCCATGTGGGTCGTGAGCCCGAAGACGGTCTTCATCACCGTCGACTTGCCGGCACCGTTGGGACCGACGATGGTGACGTACTCCCCGTCGGCGACGTCCAGCACCACGTCGGAGAGGATCTGGAGATCGCCGTAGCCGGCGTCGAGGTCCCGAATTCTGAGGATCGCATCGCCGTCGATCGCGTGTCCGGTGCCGGCGTCGGCGGTCATAGGTCCTCCCCCAGGTACGCCTCGATGACCCGCTCGTCGTTCCGTATCTCGTCGCCGGTCCCCTCGGCGAGCACGCTGCCCTGATGCATGACGATGACGCGTTCGCAGTTGTTCATGATGACGTCCATGTCGTGTTCGACGAGCAGGAAGGTGTAGCCGTCAGCGCGCAGGTCGTGGACCCGATCCAAGAGCTTCTCCTCGAGGGTCGGGTTGACCCCGGCGAGCGGCTCGTCGAGCAGCACCATCTCGGGGTCGGTCATCAGCGCGCGGGCCATCTCCAGCAGCTTCCGCTGGCCGCCGGAGAGGTTCCCCGCGTGCTCGTGCGCGAGGTGGTCGATCTCGAAGAACTCCAGCGTCTCCCACGCCCGCTCGCGGAGCGCGGTCTCCTCCTCGACCACCCCGCCGCGAAGCCCGGGCGTCACCGCGCGGATCGCGGACTCGCCGAGCTGGCCCTGCGGCGCGAGCATGAGGTTCTCCAGCACGGTCATCTCGGCGAGTTCCCGGGCGATCTGGAAGGTCCGGACCAGGCCCTTCCGGGCGATCTGATACGGCTTGAGCCCGGTGATGTCCTCGCCCTCGAAGTACACCTTGCCGGCGGTCGGCTCGTGGACGCCGGTGATACAGTTGAACGTCGTCGACTTCCCGGCGCCGTTCGGCCCGATCAGGCCGGTCAGCGACCCGGACTCCACCTCGAAGGAGGCCCCGTCGACGGCGGTGACGCCGCCGAACCGCTTCACGAGCCCCTCGACGCGGAGCGGCGGTGTCCCCGAGGGGGGCCCCGACGGAATGTGCTTCGCCGCCTCTTCGACCGCGCTGTCGTTCGACTCCGGTTCGTCGCCGGGCCCGTCCGTCGCCGCGACGGTCTCGGCAGCGCCGAGCTCTCCCGGGCCGGCGGCGTCGTTCGCGTCGGCGACATCGACCGCCTCCGACGCGTCGTCTACGTCAGTGGCGTCGTTCGCGTCGCCGCTGTCGCTCCGGTCGGGCGCGTCACTCATCGGACTCACCTCCGGTCGGCCGCTCCGAGAGGTCGACGGCCGCGGCCGTCTCGATCCGGTCGCCGAGGATCCCCTCGGGCCGACGGTGGATGATGAACACGAGCACCAGCCCGAGGAAGACGAACTGGAGCGGCGCGATGTTGTCGGTCGCGTACGCGAGGAACGTCACCGGGTCGAGCGAGACGAGGGCGTCGCCGAACGACGGCGGCGTCTCCGCGTCGATGAGGCCCCGCACCGTCCCGCCGACGCGCCGCGGGCCCTCGAACAGGACCGCGGCGAAGACGATGCCGCCGAGGACGGAGCCGGTGTTCGACCCGGACCCGCCGATGATCACCGCGATGAACACGTAGAACGTCAACAGCGGCCGGAACTGCGGGGTCGGCGAGACGTTGCCCTGGCTGCCGAACCAGAGGATGCCGGCGAGTCCCATCAGCGCGCAGCCGATGACGAACACCTTGATCTTCACGAGGTTCACGTCCTTGCCGAGCGAGTTAGCGACGAGCTCGTCCTCGCGGATCGCCTTCATCGTCCGGCCGAACGGCGAGCGGCCGAGGCGTTCGAGTATGAGGTAGAACGCGACCAGGAACGCCGCGAGGACGGCGATGTACCCCCAGCCGATGAGGATCGGGTGCGAGATGCCGAGCCCGCCGTTCCCGAAGACGCCGAAGACGGGGTCGCCGAGCGCGGTCGGCGTCCCCGCCTGTCCGTCGACGAGGAACAGTTCGCGGACGGGGTTGTCCGGCATCCCCATCCCGCGGCCGCCGCCGGTGCCGGCGCCGATCGTGTCGCGGAGGAAGTTGTCGAAGGCGCTCGACTGGAGCGACAGGCGGACGATCTCGGAGAGCCCGAGCGTCACGATGGCGAGGTAGTCGGCCTTGAGCCGGAGCGCCGGAAGGGCGGCGACCGCGCCGAGCAGCGCCGCCATCCCCATGCCGGCGACGATCCCGACGGGGAGCGGCAGCCCGAGTCCGGGCGGGCCGAACGCGGGGTCGGGCGACCGGACGACCATCCCCATCGTGTACACGCCGACGGCCATGAAGCCGGCGACGCCGATGTTGAAGAGGCCGGTGTACCCCCACTGGAGGTTGAGGGCGAGCGCGGTGAGCGCGTAGACGAGACCGAGGAACGTCAGCGTCTCCATGAGCCCGGCGACGCTGTTGAGCCCGTCGGTGAACGTCAGCAGCGTCGCGGCCGCGTAGATGGCGAGCAGCGTCCCGACGACGAGGCCGAGGTCGCTCTCTCGGGCGGCCTCGACCACCGCCGCCGTCGCGCTCTCGGGCGGGTCGGACGTGCCGTCGGACGGTCCGGACGCGGAGCCGTCGGGGGCGTTCGCGTCGCTCATGTGGTCGTCACCCCGCCGAAGAGCCCCTCGGGGCGCAACAGCAGCATGAGGATCATCACGCCGAACGCCGCGGCCTGGTTGAAGTCGGACGGGATCCAGATCGTCGAGGTGGTGAACACGACGCCGATGACGAGGCCGCCGACGATCGCGCCGTAGACGGAGCCGATCCCGCCCAAGATCACGGCCGCGAAGATGAGCAGCAGGAGGAGCCACCCGAAGTCGAACTGGATCGTCCCGCGGAGCAGGACGTAGAGGTAGCCCGACGCGCCCGCGAGCCCGCCGCCGATGATCCACGTCGCGGTGACGACGCGCTCGGCCGGGATGCCGGTGATGAGCGCGAGGTCCTTGTTGTCGGCCATCGCCCGCATCGCGGTGCCGAGCTTCGTGTGCTGGAGCATCCCGTGCATCGCGAGCATCAGCCCGACCGCCGCCACGAGGATGGTGAGCTCGTGGGCGTTCACCGAGAGCCCGAGCGGGTCGAACGCGAGGTTCGACGCGTCGACGCTGGCGGTGATCCCACGGCGGTCGGAGCCGTAAACGAACTGGAGCAGGTAGCGCACGATGAGCGCCGCGCCGATGGAGGCGATGAGCAGCGAGATCCCGTCGCGGTCGCGCATCGGCTTGTAGAACGCGCGGTCGAGCGCCACCGCGAGCAGCGCGGTGACGACGAACGCCGCGAGCAGTCCGACCAGGATCGCGCCGGGCGTCGTGAGGATGTGCGCGCCGATGTCGCCCGGCGAGGCGTTGCCGGCGTCGCGGACGGTCAGGAGCGCCCGGACCGACACGTCGCCGAGGCCGGCGATCAGGAACGCCACGCCCCAGCCGGAGAACGCGCCGACGCTGACGAGGTCGCCGTGCGCGAAGTTCGCGAACGAGAGGATGCTGTACGTCATCGAGAGCCCGATGCCCGCGAGCCCGATCACGAGCCCGATCACGACGCCGTTCCAGAGGTTCGAGCCGAGCCGGTCGACCGAGATCGACCCGCCGATCGGGCCGAGGCCGACCCCCGCGAGCTTCGCCGCGAGGTCGACGAGAAGCAGGCCGCCGAGGAGGGCGACGAAGAGAAGCCCCGGCCGGGCCCGCGCCGAGTCGACGATCGACGAGTCAGTTGTTCCCATGTGTACGTCTCACTGACGCAGGGTGAGTCACCGAGAGGTAAATAACTCGCTGTTCGGACAAAAGTCGAGACCTCAAAACCCCCTGACAGCTGTGACGGTCCCGGCGGAGTCCGCGGTCGAACTCGGTGGAGTTTCTACTTCGCGTCAGTCTCCGCCCGCGGCCCGCGCGTGGCGCCGCGCGTCCTCGGGCGACCGGCCCTCGCGCACCAGCGCCTCGACGAACAGCTCGCCGGCCTTGTACGACGACCGGACCATCGCGCCCGACGCGCAGTAGAGGAAGTCGAACTCCTCCTCGGCGACGCGCCGCCACGTCTCGAAGACGTCCGGGTGGACGTACTCGAACACGTCGAGGTGCGAGCGGGAGGGCTGGAGGTACTGGCCGAATGTGACCACGTCGACGCCGACCTCGCGGAGGTCGCCGAGCGTCCGGTACACCTCGTGGTCGTACTCGCCGACGCCGAGCATGAGGCTCGTCTTGGTGTGGATGTCGGACTCGCGGTCGACCCGGTCGAGGACCGCGAGCGACTGCTCGTAGTTCGCGCGGCGGTCGCGGACCGGCCACTGGAGCCGCTCGACCGTCTCGACGTTGTGCGCGATCACGTCCGGCTCCGCGTCGACGATGCGGTCGATCGCCTCGGGGTCACCCTGGAAGTCGGGGATGAGCGTCTCGACGAGGATCTCCGGGTCCCGGCGCTTGATCGCACGGATCGTCTCCGCGAAGTGCGCCGACCCGCCGTCCGCGAGGTCGTCGCGGTCGACGGACGTGAGGACGACGTAGTCGAGCCCGATCTCCGCGACCGCGTCCGCGACGTTCGCCGGCTCCTCGGGGTCGAGCGCCTCCATCCCGCCCGTCTCGACGTCGCAGAAGTTACAGCCGCGCGAGCAGCGGTCGCCCATCAGCATGAACGTCGCCGTGCCGGGGCCGTCCTCTCCCGACCAACACTCGCCCATGTTCGGGCAGTTCGCCTCCTCGCAGACCGTGTGGAGGTCGCGGTCGCGGAGGGTGGACTTGATCTCGGTGAACCGACTCCCGGACGGCGGGCGCGACTTCAGCCAGTCCGGCTTTCGGCGGCCGCGTTGCATGGTCGATCCTTGGCGCCCGAGCGCAAAAGCGTGCGGGTCGGCGGGGGCGCGCCGCGGACTCGACTCGTCCCGACGGCCCTACGCCTCGGGGACGAAGACGTTCATCGACGGCGTCTGGATCCCCTGGAACTTGTTCTTCCAGTTGTACGCGATGTTCAACACGCGGCGCCGGTTCCCGGGCGGCCCCGTCACCACGCTCACGGAGGTGCCGTCCTCCGGGATCTCGACGCGCGTGTCCGCCCACTCGAAGCCCGCGAGCAGCTCCGATGGGTTCTCGACCGACACCGTCCCGCTGTTCTTGTCCACCTCGTACAGCCGGTAAGAGTCGTTTTCGAGCAGCCGCTTGATCTCGTCGAGGTCCGTATCGAAGTGCTCCCGCAGCGCGTCGGCGGTGTGGTAGCCGCAGACGATCAGGTGCGCGAACGTCTCGACGTTGCGCGGGTTCTGCTCGGCCTCGCGCAGGTGGTCGAAGTACGCCAGCTTCTCCTCGCGGTCGAGTTCGAGGATCGCGTTCACGATCCGCGCCGCCTCCCGCTCCGTCTCCGTCGCGTCCGGGTCGGCGAGGACCTCGTCCGCCCGGGAGCCGGTGTTCTGGCCCCGCGACACGTCGAGGACGTTCTTGAGGTGTTTCGCGCGGTCGTACACCGCCGACTTGTACGACCAGTCGCGGACGTCATCGGGGTAGTCGTCGAACTCCTGAAGCAGTGCCTCCCGGTCCTCCGGAAAGCCGATCTCCTCGCGGAAGTCGCTCCACGCGGTGGCGTCCTCGAAGAGCTCGAACTGCGTCAGGGTGTCCTGCCCGAGGTTCGCCCGCGTCCCGCCGCTCGCGACGAACTTCGCTTCGAGGAACGTCTCGCTCCCGCCGTCCGACTCGACGATGAGGTCACCCAGTGAGTCGTAGGAGTTGCCGGCGTGTCGGACCGCGGTCCGGTCCGGGAAGTCGGCCCTGATGCGGTCGGCGAGGGCCTCTGCGAGGTCCGGTCGGCCTTCCGCTTCGAGGTCCCCGTCCGGCTCCGCGTCGTTCGCGAGCTGGGCGGTCAGCCGCTCGGTCGCCTCGACCCAGGCGCGTTCGTGTTTGCCCATGTCGCGTGTCGGTCGGGGAGGGGAATAAAAACGGTGTACGGCGGTGAGCTCGATGAGAGCGCCGGTGTGCGGGAGCACTTAACAGCGCGTGCCGATAGACGGACAACAGCGTATCTCACGATGGACGAGGTGACAGCGGGACTCTTCGTCGGGACCGTCTCCGACGCCGAAGCCGGAGGACTTCTCGAAGACCGCGGCATCGACGTCGTCGTTTCCCTCACGCACGACGATCCGGACACCGGGACCGTCGCTCGCGTCGACGTCCCGATGACGGACGGGCCGCGAAACGAGTCCGAGTCGTTCGTCGCCGCCGCGGAGACGGTCGTCGAGCGACGCGAGGCCGGGCAGCGCGTCCTCGTCCACTGTTCGGCCGGCGCCTCGCGCAGTCCGGCCGTCGCCGCGGCCGCGACGACGCGCCTGACGGACCGTGACCTCGGCGAGGCGTTCGAGCAGGTGCTGGCGCGGCGGCCAGAGGTCGATCCGCACGACGCGTTGATCCGGCGGGCGGCGACGTTCGCGACGCAGGAGCGCGAGTGAGGCGCGACGTCGCAGGAAGGGCGTCGGCCGGAATTACGCATGAACACAGTGTAAGCAGAAATAATTCAGTGTGCCACAGATATAAATCGACAGACCCAGTAGGCTGCTGTACGGAGACTCTCACGCATGGACTCCACAGATATCCCCGACGATGCGTACGACGGTGAGGAGTCTCCACCTAATCTCGACGAACTGGAACCCCTTGACACACTGTTCAGGGACGGACCGATCCGAGAACGACTTCTCGACGTCGTCGTCGGAGTTCGTACGCCGACGAAGGTCTCGACGGTCGCCGAGCGTGCCGATTGCGGCACTGAAACGGCACGGGACTACTTAGCGTGGTTCGACGAGATGGGGATAGTACAGCGACACGACGGTCGTCCGGTCCGGTACGAACGCAACGACGCGTACTTCCAGTGGCGACGCGTCGACCGGATCCGCGAGGAATACTCCGAGCGGGAGATCGTTGATTCCCTCGACGATACGCTCAATCAGATCGAGGACTACCGAGCGCAGTTCGATGCAACGCACCCGGACGAGGTGTCCCTCGTCGACGCGACTCGGGAGCAGAATCTGTCCACCGAGGCAGCTTGGGAAGCGCTCTCTGAGTGGGAGACGCTCGAACGACGAGCGACACTCCTCGACGCAGCACGCCGAAACGACCCGGTCGCTGGCAGCAAGCCCGGTCCGGTCGATGCCTGAGGACACGGCTGACCCACCCAGTCGCGGTCCCATCGATACAGAAATTCTCGACCGGATTGCTACGCATCTCGCTCGCAGCGATCGGTTCGACGCCATCCAGACGCGACCGGAATACGCGCCGAACGCAGTCGTCGCTGACTACGATCTCGGATACTTTCCAGGCGGCGTCACCCGCGCGTATCTACGGATCCGATGGTTCGAGACCGACGACTTCAGCATCCATTATTCGGAGCAATACCAGACCGGCAACGAGTGGGAGTGCCGATGGGACTGCCACCCGAATGATCACAATACCCGCGAGCACTTCCATCCACCCCCAAATGCGTCGACTCTCGGAGAGGATGCCGACTATTCTGACGACTGGCGGAACGTACTCACAACTGTCCTAACCGATCTCGATGACAGGATCAGTGCCTTCTGGAACGAGTGACGTTCTGAGGGGATGAACTCACTCAGTCGTCGTCAGCGGTGTACGCGCCGCCTCGACGTTTGACGCGTGCGACGACGAGCCGGTGGTCGTCCTGCCGGAAGCTCACGGAGAGCCGGAACTCCCCGATGCGTACCTTCTTGTACGGGCTGTTCTGGAGCGGCTCACCGTAGTCCGGCGGGTCGCGCCACGGCGAGGAGACGATTTCATCGAGCTTGTCGAGTATCCGGTCTTGGTCGGCGGGGGACAGTCCGTCGAGGTCGTCTTCGGCGGTCGAGGAGAGTTCCCACGTCCACCCGTCGTCACTCATCGCTCGTGCCGAACCGCTCGCGGGCCTCCTCGGCGCTCGTCGTTCGACCCTCGCGGATGTCCTCCTCGGCTTCGAGCAGGGCAACGAGTTCGTCGCGGTCGAACGTCGGGAACTCGACGGCGTCCCGAAGCGTGTACCGAATGAACTCGCTCCGGCTGTTGAACCCGCGTCCCTGCCACGTATCGTCTATCTGTTCGAGGAACGACTCGGTGAGTTTGAAGTTCACCGTGGCGATGTCGTCGCCGCCGTCGTCGTTTGTAGTCGCTTCAGACATATAGACGTAATACGCTGGTCTTACCGATAGTCGTTTCGGCGGGACCACATTCACCACCTAACCGCCTTGGAGAGTCACGTCGCGCTGTGTGTCCCGAGAGAGTGTCTCTCGGTACGAGCTACGCTGCGTAGCGAGAGGGCCGACTCGAAGACGGATCTTGTCGAGACAGGTAGACGCGGACAGAAAGCAAGCGCAGAGAAAGCCTAGGCCGAGATGTCAACCGTCCCGCGAATGATGACGCGAAACTTGTCAGTGAACTCTGCCTCCATCGACGGTCAGTCGCTCGGGACGAATCCCCGATTCGGCGTCACGGTTCCTGACTTCAGGGCGAGTTGACTGTCGCCCGTCCGCCGAGACGACTGTAGGCCCCGACGGACGTACCTCCATCCGACGTTCTTCGCGCCGACGTAGTCCGCGTTCCCCGTCTCACCACACGATTGGCACTCGAACTCCGAGCGCACGATTCGGTTCCCTTCACTCGTGTGACCGCATTCCGGGCACCGCCGACTCGTGTTCTCCGGTGACACGTACACGACACGGAGCCCCTCCGCGTCCGCTTTGGACTCTACCATGTCCACGAGCTGTCGATGCGCCCACTGGTGGAACTCCTTCACCCGAGGCGCACAGTCTCGGATGTGCCGGAGGTTCTCGAAGGCGATGTACTCGCAGTCGTGTTCAAGGGCCTCGTCGATGATGTCGTTGGCGACCTCGTGAAGCGTGTTCCGGACGTGTCGCGATTCCCGCCCACTCATCTGTTGAATCGTTCGGTGCGCGGACTGTGTACCCGTCCGTTGGAGCCGACCGCGGATTCGCTCAAACTCTCGGTGTCGGTGCCGGAGTTCGTCACCGGATGCGAAGTACGCTGTCGAGGTGGTCGCGATGTTTTCGATACCGAGATCGACGCCGAGAACTGTCCTGTCCTCGGTGTCATCCCGTATCTCGGCTCGTTTCTTGGGCTTGGGTTTCCGGAACCCCAAGTGAATGTAGTACCCACCATCGCGCCGTGAGAGTGTGGATTCAGTGATCTCCCACGCCTCGCTGTCGAGGTACTGGTATTGGTATCCGTTCTCGTCGTCCGGCAGCACGAGTTCACATCGGATACGGTCTCCGACTGTAGAAAGAGAGACGGTTCCGTCGTCGAACAACGTCATCGTGCGCGTGTCGTACTTCACCGTGTCTGCCGTGAACTCCGGCCGAGAGGTGGCGTAATCCTCTTCGAGAGCTTCGATATCATCGATGCCGCTGAGTGCCGCTGCGGCTTGATGAGTGGCGAGTATCGTGTGTTGGCTCCCGAGACGTGTCTCTTCTCGCACCTCGTCGTAGGCGAGCTTTTGAAGACGTGTTTTCCGCGCTTCATTTGCTCTCCATCCGATACGACTGCTGATGTTACAGGCGCGTTTCCACTCAGAGATGGTGGTGTCGAGCAGCGTTCTCTGTTCGCTGGTGAGAGTTAGGCGAGTAATTGCGGTACGTCTCAGGTACTCGTCCGCCACGTCTCTCGATACCGCAGTATGGTACTTAGTGATTATCTCGTGTCACAGGAACTTCACTGCCCTCACCGAGTTCGCTGATCAGAACTCTTCGCGAAACGTACTCTCGAGGACGTGAAAGTGCGGAGAATAAGAAAAGCCTGAGGGGGGATTTGAACCCCCGGTCTCGTCCTTACCAAGGACGCGCTTTACCGCTAAGCTACCCAGGCACGCAAACTGTCGTTGACCGGATTCGACTTTATGGGTTTCGATTCCCGGGCGCGGCGTCGGGGAATCCGAGGGGTGTCGTCCGTCGTCACCGCACCGGTCACCGATCGGTCGCGCTGACGGCCCGCTCGGAGATGTCGGCGATGCGGTCGGCGGTCGCGTCCGGCAGCGCCCGACCCGCGGGCGGGAACTCCCCGTCGCAGTCGGCCGCGAGGTCGCGGGCGTATTCGAGCAGCTCCTCGGGCGGGTCGCCGCCGACCGCGGTGGTGCCGGCGACGACCGCGAGTTCGAGGGCGTCCACCTCCAGGTTGCGGTCGAGTCCCGCTGCCGTCTCGGCGTCCGTCCCCTCGCGGTCGCGGAGCGTCTGGTCGCGGCCGAACGCGCGCACCACGTCGACCGCGGGCCGGGCGGCGTCGGTACAGGCCAGAAGCGAAAAGCCGCGCGAGACGAGCACGTCGGCGGCGAGGATCTCCATGTCGGCGTCGATGTCGGCCGCGGCGGTCGGCGCGGTCACCCACGGCTCCTCGCGGGCCACCGTGCGGGTGAGCCGCAGGCCCTCGTAGATGAGCTGTACGCCCGCGGCGCGGTCGGCCACGTCCGCGAGGTCGACCTCCGGCTCCAGCGCGCGAGCCGTGACCAACGCCAGCACCCCGGGGGTGACCGCGGCGTCGACGAGTCGGGCGTCGAGGGCCTCGCGGAGCTGTTCGGGTTCCACGTCCGCGAGCGCCTCGCGCGCGGCGTCACGCGCTCGCGCGGCATCGTCCATTGCTGTTCGATAGACGAGCGAAGGGCAAAGACCTTTGGAAACGAACGGAATCCCGTACCGTGATCCGGACCCGAACCGACGGCGACGTGCGCGTCGTCACGCTCGACCGCCCCGAGGCCCGCAACGCGCTCCGCCCCGCGGACCTGACCGCCCTGCGCGAGGCCTTCGCGGAGACCGAAGGCGGGGGCGACGCGGGCGACCGCGACGCGGGTGACCGCGACGCCGCGCACCCGCCGGTGACGCTCCTCCGCGGCGCGGGCGACGCCTTCTGCGCCGGCGCCGACCTCGACGCGGTCGCCACACTCGACGACCCGCAGGCGTTCGCGCGGCGGGGCCAGCGTGTCGCCGCCGCCATCGAGGAGTCGCCGTCGGTCGTCGTCTGCGGGATCGACGGTCCGGCCCGCGGCGGCGGCGTCGAACTGGCGCTGGCGGCGGACGTCCGGATCGCGACCCCGCGGGCGACGCTGGCCGAGCCCGGCGTCTCCTTGGGGTTGTTCGGCGCCTGGGGCGGGACCGTCAGGCTCCCTCGCGTCATGGGTGAGGGCGACGCGCTCGACTTCGCGCTCTCGGGGCGGGTCCTCGACGCGGACGCCGCGCTGCGGACCGGGCTCGTCTCGCGCGTCGTCGACGATCCGCGCTCGGTGGCCGACGAGATCGCTGCCGGCGAGGCCGACGCGCTCGCGGCGATCAAGCGGCGGATGCGTGACCGGCGTGAGAGCGGGACGCAGGAAGATGCGGAGGCCGCCGCGTTCGCCGATCTTCACGACGCGCACGCGGACGAGATCGCGCGACTGCGGGGAGAGTGAGCGACGAAGCGGCGACGAGGGCAACGACGCACCGCAGTCCCGATGTGACAGGTTTAAGTGAGTCTCCGACCAACTGCGAGATGCGAAGCACGCACCGGTAGTGTAGTGGTATCACGCAACCTTGCCATGGTTGCAACCCGAGTTCAAATCTCGGCCGGTGCATTTTCCGAGCGAAGTGAGCAAATCACCGAGAGAGATTTGAACGCTATCAGTCGCGCGCAGCGAACGGGCGAGCGAAGCGAGCCGTGAGCGAGCACGTCTGATTCTGAGTTCAAATCTCGGCCGGTGCACTCCTTTCAGTCGTGCCCCGGCTTGACTCCCGTTCGCTCCGCTCGCGGGAGTCTCGGCCGGTGCATTTTCCGAGAGAAGCGAGGAAAATCGCCGAGAGAGATTTGAACGCTATCAGTTATTTATAAATCGGCGGCAGATCGGCGGAGCACACCTCCAAAGCCCCAGCCGCGAGGCGGACGCACACTCGCTGCGCTCCTCACTCGGTCGCTACCGCTCCCTCGTTGCGGTGCTTGCGTCGTCTGCGCCCGCCTCGCGACTGCCCCTTTGAGTCCCGCCCCGTACCGCTCCGCACAGCGCCTCACGCCTCTCCAGCCTCGTCGCTGGCGGCCTTCGCTGCGCTCCGGCCGCCAGCGACTCCCTCGCGCGTGCTCCTCGCGGCCGCCGGGGGCGGCCGCTCGTCGGCACGCGCCACCGCCTCGTTCATTTATAAGTAAGTCGCACCGGATCGCACCGTCATTTAAATACCGTCCGCGTTCGCGCCCGTCTCGCTCGTGACCACCCGCGGGCGCAATGCGTGCGCGGCCGACGGAGACAGACCCCGTCCGTTTAACAGCGCGTGTGTCCTCTGTTCGCGTATATGGTTGAGCTTCTTCTTCTCGTCGGCGTCGCGGTGGCGGCGTTCGTCGGATACAACATCGGCGGGGCGACGACGGGACCGGCGTTCGGGCCGGCGGTCGGCGCGGACGTGATATCGAAAGCGGGCGCGGCGGCGCTGATGTCGGTGTTCTTCTTCATCGGCGCGGGGACGCTGGGCCAGCGCGTGGTGACGACGCTGGGCGAGGACCTCGTCACCGGCGCGAACGTGTTCACGCTGGAGACGAGCATCATCGTGCTCTTCTTCATCGGCGGCGCGCTGTTCGTCGGCAACTTCGCCGGCGTGCCGGCGTCGACGTCGATGACGGCGGTCGGCTCCATCGCCGGGCTGGGGATCGCGACGAACACCCTCGACTGGGCGGTGATGGGCGAGATCGCGATCTGGTGGCTCGTCGCGCCGATCATCGGGTTCTGGGTGTCGGGCGTCGTCGGGCGCTACTTCTACTCCGCGATCGACCGCTGGGTGGCGATAGAGAGCACCGAGGGCGCGCTGTTCGAGTTCGACCGCTCGGGACTGATCCCGCGGCCGGTCCTCGGTCCGAACACGACGCGGCGCGAGCTGACGGGCGGGATCGTCGTCATCTCCATCGGCTGTCTGATGGCGTTCTCCTCGGGCACCTCGAACATCGCGAACGCCATCGCGCCGCTCGTCGCGCTCGACGGCGTGGAGATGACGCCGATGATCCTCCTCGGGAGCGCCGCGGTCGCGGTCGGCGCGTTCACCATCGCCCGGCGGACGCTCGACACGCTCGGCAACGACATCACCGACCTCCCGCTGACGGCCGCCATCGTCGTCGCCGTCGTCTCCTCCGGGATCGTCATCAGCCTCTCTGCGGTCGGCATCCCCGCCTCGTTCGTGATCATCGCGACGATGTCGATCGTCGGACTGGGCTGGGGGCGCGCGACGCGCACGGTGACGGTGCGACAGGGGATCAAAGGCGAGAAGGAGCCGAAGGTCTCCGTCGGCGCGCTGACGGCCGACGAGATGCCGGAGATCGGCGAGGGGGACGCGAGCGACATCCCCTCGGCCTCGGACCTGTTCAACCCGGGCACGAGCGCGCGCGTCGTGTTGATGCAGAACATCGTGCCGATCCTCTCGACCGTGGGGGCGCTGGTGACGTTCACCCTGCTTTTCACCTTCGTCTGGCAGGGTCAGTTCTGAGAGGGCAGTCACCGACCGAACCGACGCAACCTACCGGCCGAACCGGCGCTGCCGGTTCTGGTAGTCCAACACCGCCCGGAGGTACTCGCGCCTGCGGAAGTCCCGCCAGTTCACGTCGGTGAAGTACAGCTCCGCGTACACCGACTGCCAGATGGCGAAGTCGGAGAGCCGCTCGGCGCCGGTCTTGATGACCAGGTCGGGCTCCTCGGGGAACAGCAGCCGCTCCGCGACGTCGGTCTCGTCGATGGCCTCGGGTGTTATCTCGCCGGCCGCGACGTCGCTCGCGAGTTCGCGGACCGCGCCGGCGAACTCCGCTTTGCCGCCGAGCCCGACCAGGATTCGGACCGGGGCGTCGTCGGACTCCGTCGCCGCGTCCGGGCCCCCCTGCTCCGGCGACCCGTCGACTTCCGGACCGCGGACCACGGTCTCTGCCGGTATGTCGAGCCGCCGTAACTCACGGACGAGCGTCGGGGCGACCGCGCGGTCGAGGACGGAGACGGAGACGGTGACGCGCTCCGCGCCGTACTCGAACGCCCAGCCGATCGCCGACGAGAGCGTGTCGAACGCGCCGTCGGCGAGGAGGTCGCGCTCGGTGAGCACCAAGGCGACGTGTGCCGGGGGCTCGGCGTCGTGGAGGCGGTGGCGCGTCGCGAGGTAGGCGTCGTAGAGACCCACGTGGGGAGGATCCGGTCGCGCCTATAAATGGCTTCCCGCCGACGAGGGGTTTAATTCGCCGACGCGCCTACCGCGTGTGATGGCAGAGAGCTACCGCGGGGTGTTCGGCGCGATCCCCTACGCGTTCCGCGCGACCGAGTCGTGGACCATGCGCGCGTACGCCGCGCTCGGCGCGCTGGCGGCCGCGTTCGCGGCGCTGTTGTTCACCTCCGCCTTGGTCGTCTGGATGGCCGAAACGGTCTCGGCGCAGGGTGGGACCTTTCTCTTCTCTCGATCGCTGTTCGTAGTTGCCGGGCTGGCCACCGTCGGCCCGCTGCTCGCGCCGATCCTGTTCGTCGCTCGTCGCCACCGCCGCGGCGACCGCGTCGCGCCGACGTACGACCGGTGGATGGGGATCGCCGGCTTCCTGTTCCTCGTCTCGCTGTTCGTCGCACTAGTTATCTCTACGCCGCAAGACCTCCAGCAGACCGAGTCCGCCGTTGTCGGCGCGCTGTACGCGCTCCCGCAGTTAGCCGGGTTCGTCCCGCCCGTGGCGGCGGCGCTCGCGATCTTCGCAACCCATTTCAGACTTCGGGGCGGGTCGGACGCCGACGCGGCCGTCGACGAGGTGTCCGCGTGAGCGACGAGTCGCCGGCCGCGGCTCGAAAGCCGGAAGTCGTCGGGGCGACTACCGCGGCGCAATGACCGACGAGAAGGAGAGCACGTTCCTCGTCACGCACGTCGAGAGCGACTCGGCCGTGCTGAAGGACGTCCACGACGGACAGGTACACACGCTGAGCTCGAACCCCGGCCTCGACGTCGACGACGCCGTGGAGGCGACCGTCGCCCCCGACCCCCCGATGGAGGTGACCTACCAGGTGATCGAGGTCGCGGAGCGCCGGCCGCTGTCGATCGAGGAGAGCCCGGAGCCGCCGACCGTCCACGAGCGCGAGCTCGCCGCGGAGACCGAGACCGGGGAGCTCGCCCGGGAGGAGCGCGCGGGCGTCGGCGAGGTGCACGTGCTGACGCCGCCGGAGTCGGAGACGGAGGCGGCGGTCGCCGACGTGATAGACGACCGCGAGGGGACGCTCTCGCGCGCCGCTCGGCTCGGCGTGAACCGCGTCGAGATACGCGCGGAGCCGGGCGTCGTGGCGGTCCGATACCTCCCGTAGCGAGGGCGACCGAGCCGCCGCGGCCTCGCAGATAAGAAGGCTTATTCGCGCCCGCGGAGGAAGCGGTGGTTATGGTAGTGATCGAGGTGCCGGAGGTCAACTACACCGACTACTCGAACCGGCAGCTCGCGGCGGTGCCGCTCGCGTTTCTGGTCCTCGCGCTGGCGATCATCGGCGGCTGGGTCGTCGCCACCGGTGCGCCGGCGAACATGGGGCTGGAGTTCACCGGCGGCGTCGAACTGCGAGTCGCAGCCGACGGAGGCGATGTCGAACAGCAGGTTCAGACGGCGTTTGACCGCGAGCCCGACTCGGTCCGGACGATTCTGAGCGACGACGTCGACGAGGGGAGGGTCGTCGTCGTTACGTTCCAGGCGACGGAAAACGATCCGGAGGGGTTCGCGAGTAACCTCCAAGACCAAGCCGACGCGGCCGGGTTTACCACGTTAGCGGTCGATCAGGTGTCGGCGAGCTTCGCGAGCGACACCGCGCGGACCGCGCTCTTCGGCGTGGCGCTCGCGTTCCTCGGGATGAGCGTGCTCGTGTTCGCGCTGTTCCGGACGTTCGTCCCCTCGCTCGCGGTCGTCGCGTCCGCGTTCTCCGACCTCGTCATCCCGATCGCGGCGATGAACCTCCTCGGCATCGAGATGACGCTCGGAACGATCGCGGCGCTTTTGATGATCATCGGGTACAGCGTCGACTCGGACATCCTGTTGAACGACTCCGTGCTGCGGCGGACCGGCGAGTTCTACGAGTCGGTCAGCCGCGCGATGCGGACGGGGGTGACGATGACGCTCACCTCCATCGCCGCGATGGTCGTGATGGCTATCGTCGCCTCGGTGTTCGGCGTCGGACTCCTCCGTGACATCGGGATCATCCTCTCGATCGGGCTCTGCGCCGACCTGATGAACACGTACCTGCTGAACGTCTCGCTGCTTCGCTGGTACAAGTTCGAGGGGGTGGCCCGGTAATGCTCGAACCGATCAAGGAGAACTGGCGGATCCTGCTGCTGGTCGTCGTCGTGCTCGGGTCGACGGTAGCGCTGTTCGGGCCCGGGTTCGGTCCGGAGCCGGCGCCCGGCGAGAACGCGAGCGAGGCCCAACAGGGGATCACGAACCTCCAGTACGGCCTCGACTTGGCGGGCGGGACCCGCGTCCGCGCGCCGCTCTCGGGGTACACCGCCACCGACGTGGCGCTCGGGGGTGAGAGTCCCGAGGCGGTCGCGGATGCGGTCGCGGCCGAGTTGGACAACGCCTCGACCCGGAACGTCGGCGTCGTCCCCGACGAGAGCGCGGTGGAGGTCACGGATCCCACCGTGACCGAGTCCCAGTTCCGGGCCGCGATGGACGCCGCCGGCTACGAGTACGGCGGGATCCGCTCGGGCGTCACGCAGGAGACCCGCGACGAGACGATGAACGTCATCCAGGGGAAGATCAACGAGGCGGGGCTCTCCGGCGGGAGCGTCCAGCAGGTCCAGTCGATCACCGGCGAGTACTTCATCCTCGTCGAGGTTCCGGGGCAGGGTCGGCAGGAAGTGATCGACCTCCTCGAAGAGCGCGGGACCGTCCGGATCGACATCGCGTACACCGACGGGAACGGGACCGCCGTTCAGGAGGGTGCGCTGATCCAGGGCGACTTCGACGAGATCGGGACCGCGACGCAAAGCGACCGCGGCCCGGGGGCGTACGTGCCCGTCACCGTCCGCAACAGCGACGACGACGGCCAGTCGCCGGCGCACGCCTTCCAAGACGCGGTCGCGCAGCGCGGCTTCCCGGACGCGTACGAGACGCAGGCGGACCAGTGCGGGTACAACTCCGAGACCGGCGAGATAGAAGAGGTGAACGGGGATCGGAACCCGTGTCTCCTGCTCGTCGTCGACGGCGAGGTCATCAACTCCTTCGGGATGGACTCCGGCCTCGCGGACGACATGGGCACCGGCTCGTGGGCGGAGACCGGGCGGTTCCGGCTCACGACCGGGGAGTTCGCAGAGGCCCAGCAGATCTCGCTGAACCTCCGCGCCGGCGCGCTCCCGGCCGACCTCGACATCAGCGGCGAGGGCACCTCCTCGTCCATCTCGGCCTCCCAGGGGGAGAACTTCCGGACGTACTCGCTCATCATCGGGGTGCTCTCGGTGTTCGCGGTCGCCGGGATGGTGTTCCTCCGCTACCGCGAACCGCGGGTCGCCCTGCCGATGATCGTCACGGCGCTGGCCGAGGTGTACACGCTGCTCGGGTTCGCGGCGCTGCTCGGCTACCCGCTCGAACTCGCGGTGATCGCGGGCTTCATCGCCGTGGTCGGGACCGGGGTCGACGACCTCGTCATCATCGCCGACCAGGTGATGAGCGAGGGCGACGTGAGCTCCCGGACGGTGTTCGACTCGCGGTTCCGACAGGCGTTCTGGGTCATCGGCGCGGCCGCGGCGACGACGATCATCGCGATGTCGCCGCTGATGGTGCTGTCGCTCGGGGACCTCTCCGGGTTCGCCATCTTCACCGTCCTCGGCGTGCTGATAGGCGTGCTGATCACCCGCCCCGCGTACGGCGACATCCTGCGCCGCCTGCTGACGGTCAGGTAACCCGGCTCGGGCTCCGCGGTCACCCGTTTTCCGGTCAAATGCGACGTTCGATCAGTTGTCACGCCTCCGGAGCGCTATTTTTCTCGTTCGTGATCCCGAAGGGGCCGCCGCCGGAGCTCCGTCAGAGACTGAACGACGACCCGACAAACTATTAATTTAGATCCATCAAAAGCAGGTATGCCGACCGACGCCGTCGAGGACTACCTCAAGGCGATCTACCGGATCGAGTCGCGGGCGGGGCCGCCCGTCTCCACCTCGCAGATCGCGGGGGCGCTCGACAAGACCCCCGCGACCGTGACGAGCATGGTGGAGACGCTCTCCGAGCGGGGCCTGCTCTCCCGCGAGAAGTACACTGGCGTCGAGCTGACGCCCGCCGGCGAGGTCGCCGCGCTGGAGGTCGTGCGCCGGCACCGGCTCATCGAGGCGTTCCTCGCCGAACAGCTGGACTACGAGCCGACCGAGGTGCACGACGAGGCCGACGCGCTCGAACACCACGTCAGCGAGGAGTTCACTCGGCGCGTCGAGCGCCTCCTCGACTACCCCGCCGCCGACCCGCACGGGGACCCGATCCCGCCGGCGGACCTGTCGACGCCGGAGGACGCCGGCACCGCGCTCGTCGCGGCCTTAGCGCCCGGCGAACGGGGCACGGTCGCCCGCATCAGCGACCGCGACCCCGACGTGTTGGAGTTCCTCGTCGACGCGGGGATCACCCCGGGCACGACCGTCGAGGTCGTCGACGTGGCCTCCTTCGGGTTGGTCACCGTCCGGACGAGCGACGGCGACGAACACGGACTACCGGAGGCGGTCGCGGACCGCGTGTACGTCCGCCGCGCCGCGGAGTCGAGCGCCGCCGGCGACGGCCAGGAGGCGAGCGACGCATGACCGGCTACGTCGAGATCCTCGTCGTCGCGTTCGCCGCCCAGCTGGCGGTGCTCCCGGGCGAGAAGGTCCAGCTGATGATCGCCGGGCTCGCGACGAAGTACGACCCGAAGATCGTCGTCGCCGCCGCGGGGTCCGCGTTCGCCGGGTGGACCGCCGTCGAGATCGCGTTCGGGCAGGCGCTCCAGTCGGCGCTGCCGCCGCTCGTGCTCAACGCCGTGACGGCGGTCCTGTTCTTCGTCTTCGCGGTCCTCCTGTACCGCTCCGCACCGCCCCGCGGGACGAGCCCCGAGGCGGAGCGCACGGACGGCGGGATGGCCGCGTTCGACGACCTCTCGCTGCCGGGGCGGCTCGACCGGTACTCGGGGTCGCTCGGCGGCTTCCTGCCCATCTTCGCGCTCACCGCGACCGGCGAGTTCGGCGACAAGACCCAGCTCGTCACGATCGGCTTAGCGGTCCAGTACGGGGCGACATCCGCCATCTGGTTCGGCGAGATGTTCGCGATCATTCCGGTGAGCCTCGCGAACGCCTACTTCTTCCACAAGTTCGCCGGGCGGGTCGACATGCGGCTCGCGCACCTGGGCTCCGCGCTGCTGTTCGCCTTCTTCGGCGCGGACACCGTGTTGGCGATCGCGACCGGCTTCTCGGTGTGGGAGGCGTTCGTCGGGGCGGTCGGCGGCCTCGTCGGCGGGCTGATCTGAGAACACCGCGGCGCCGGCCCCTCGAACCGGCTCAGAACTCGTCGAGCGCCGACTGCTCGGCGGCCGCCAGCGCGTCCTCGCAGGTGCTCCACGACGCGCGCGCGCAGTCGGGCAGCGTCCCGTGGTCGCCGACGTACGCGGCGAGGAACGACCGCGTCGCCGGGTCGCTCGGGTAGCCGCTCCCGAGGTCGTCGTATCCCGGATACGCGGCGTCGATCTCAGCCATCGCGGCGTCGCGGACCGTCTTGGCGACGACGCTCGCCGCGCCCACGACGGGGTCGTCCTCGTCGGCGCCGTGGGCGGCCGTCACGTCGACGGTGGGGAGGCGATGGCCCTCCTCGGAGGCTCCGTTTTCATCGTCCCCCGCGGCCGCTTCTCCCCCCTCCGCGACGAACCGCGCGAGCCGCTCCGCGAACCGCTCCTCGCTCGTGTCGCCCGCGTCGGCGACGACGCGGACCGGTTCGTCGACGCCGGCGGGGAGGGCCGCGAGCGCGTCGACGACCGCCCGCGCCTGCCCGCGGACGGTGAGCGTGTTCATGTCGGTGTCCGGACGGTCGATCTGGGCGGGCTCGACGCGGGCGACGCCGACCGCGACGTCGGGGTCGCCACTGAGAGCCGCGGCCATCTCCTCGCGCCGCGCCGGCGCGATCCGCTTCGAGTCGTCCACGTCGGCCGGGAGGCTCGCGGGGGCGGCGATCACCGCCGCCGCGACCATCGGTCCGAGCGCGGGCCCCTTGCCGGCCTCGTCGACGCCGAGGTACACGCGTGGCTGGTCGGCGTGCGTGCGGAAATAGCTTCAGAAAGGACGCGCTCAGTCGAGCAGGACCGCGTTGACCTGGCCGGTCTGGCCGGGGCGGGAGGTGACGCGCGCGCGGCCGGCGGACGTCTCGATGATGGCGCCCTTCGTGACGATGTTCCGGCGGGCGTAGTTGACGTTCGCGGGGTTGTCGGCGACGTTCTCGATCTCGGCCTCGCTGACCTCGCCGTCGTCGGCGACCTGCGCGACGTTCGTCGAGAGCGCGCGGACCTTCTTGTCCGTGCCGCGGGCGTCGATGTACTGGAGGCTCGTCTCGCCCACCGTGGTCTCGGCGGGCTCGCGGCCGAGCTGGTGGCGTTTCTTGTTCGAGGCGTGCTTGAGTCGGCCGCCGGTCCGCTTGCGCGCGGAGCGTCCCTGGTCTTTCATACGGGTACGAACAGCCAGCGAATACTTGAACCGTTCGACTCGTCCCGGCGGGATCGGCGGCGCGAGCGGGGGCAGCGCCGCGACCCCGACGGGTGGCCCGGGCCGAATTCGCGAGGGGACCCGGCTCAGGCGAACGCGCGCTCGAACGCCCGGACCCCCTCGTCCGTGCCGGCGACGACGAGCTCGTCGCCCCGCTCGATCCGCGTCTCCGGGCCCACGTCGGTGACGAGGCCGTCGCCGCGCTCGACGGCGATGACGGTACAGCCGGTGGTCTCGCGGACGGCCGCCTGCCCGATCGTCCGGCCGTTCAGGGCGGGCGCCTCGCTCTTGACGACCTCGACGTGGGTGTCCAGCGAGAGCACGTCGCGGTCCGTGAGGACGGCCGACGCCGACATCCGCCCGGTCACCGTCGAGAGGGAGAGGACGTAGTCGGCGCCGGCCCGGTGCATCTTCGGCACGCTCTCGGGGTCCTCGACCCGCGCGAGCAGCTCCACGTTCGGCGCCAGATCGCGGACCACGAGCGTCGAGAACTCGGCCGTCGTGTCGTCGGGAAGGGCGAGGACGACGGTGCGCGCGTTGGCGACGCCGGCCTCCCGCAGCGTCTCCGGGTCGGTCGCGTCGCCGACCACGTCGATCGCCTCGCCGCCGTCGCGGTCGACGACGGTCACCGGGAGGTCGGCCGCTTCGAGGGCGTTCACGACGGTCTTCCCGACTTGGCCGTACCCGACGACGAGGGTTTCTCCCGCGCCGAACCGGCGGGCCGCCGAGTTGGTCAGGTCGACGAGCCGCTCCACCTGCCCCTCGGTCCCCGAGACGAGCAGAACTGTCCCCGCGGACAGCGTCGCGTCCGGCGGCGGCGCCGCCTCGAACGCCCCGTTGAACCACGCGCCGATCACGTCGACGCCCGTGCGCTCGCCGATCCGGCTCCCCGCGAGCGTCGACCCTGCGAGGCCGCTCCCGTGGTGGATCGACACCTCCGCGATCCGCAGGTCGCCGACCGCCACCGCCTCGTCGAGGTCGGTCCGCACCGCCGTCGTCACCTTCGAGGCGAGGCTCTCCCCGAGCAGCGACCGCGGGGAGAGCACCTCGTCCGCGCCGGCGAGCCGGTGGTACCGCTCGCGGCTCGGGTCCTCGACGACGCTTATCGCGCGGACGTCCGTCGACAGCTCCTTCGCGGCGAGGACGATGCTCGCGTCCACCCGGTCGGAGACGTCGGTGACGAGGGCGCGCGCGTCCGTCAGCCGCGCGCTCGAGAGCCCGTCGGTCGTCTCGGGGTCGGCCCGGATGACCGTGTGGCCCGCCTCGTACAGCGCCAGCGCCCGCTCGGGATCGGGCTCGACGACCACGTACGGGACCGCTTCCGACTCGAACTCGTCCAAGAGCGCGTCGGAGCGCGTGGTGTCGGAACAGACCACGACGTGCCCCTCGGCGTCGCCCTCCAGCGACCGGGGAACGCTCGTCGCGAACGCGGACTCGAGGAGCGGGGTCGCGACGACCGGGAGCGCGCCGATGAGCAGCATCATCCCGACGAGGTCCATCACGGCGACGAACGCGTGCATCTGCTGGCTCTGCCACGACGACGAGTCGCCTCCGAACCCGGTCGTCGTGAACATCTCGATCGCGAACTGGAACGACTCGATCAGAGTCCGGGGGTCGTCTTCGAAGGCGCTCATCCCCCACTGGTAGGCGACGGCGGTGAACGTGAGCATGACGCCGAGAAAGACCGCGTACAACACGACCCGCCGCTTCCACGTGTCCATCGAGCCGCGATACGTCGCGGCCGTACAAAAACGGGGGGACTCGTCCGGCTCGGCCGTCGCGGACCGGTCGGCCGGGTACTCGACCGTCGGCGGTCGGCCGATCGGACCGCCCTGACGTCGGACCGAAGTTCGATGGTTTAAGTTCCGGGGGCCGAACCGTCACCCATGGTGCGGGACCCGTCGCGAGACCCGGAGCCGCCGTCGGTCGACGAGGTGCTCGACGCGCTGGCCGACGACGCGGCCCGTCGGATCGTCGCGGCGCTCACCGAGCCGAAGACCGCGAGCGAGCTCTCCGAGGAGTGCGACATCCCCCTGTCGACGACCTACCGGAAGCTGGAGAAGCTCACCGATGCCTCCCTGCTCTCTGAGTCGACCGACATCCGCCGGGACGGGCAGCACACGACGCGGTACTCGGTATCGTTCGACGCCGTCACCGTCTCGGTGGACGACGGCGGCGAGGACGGCGCGGACCGCCGCGAGTTCGACGTGGAGTTCTCTCGGCCGGACCAGACCCGAGACGAGCGACTGGCCGACCTGTGGTCGGAGCTACGAGAGGAAACATGAGCCCGTACATCGACCTGACTATCATCGTCGCAAAGACCGCCATCCTGCTACTCGGTGGCAGCATCACCTACTACGCGCTCCGCGCGTACGACCGGACCGGCGACCGCTCGCTACGGGAGCTCGGCGTCGGCTTCGGGATCGTCACCGTCGGCGCGCTGCTGGGCGGCGTCTCCCACCAGATCATCGGCGCCGACCTCGCGGTCGGTATCGCCATCGACGGCCTCCTCACGGCGGTCGGGTTCGCGGTCATCGTCTACTCGCTGTACCTGGAGTAGGCTGAGCGGCTTTCGACGCGCGACGAACGGTACCCTTTTGCGGCGCTCGGCCGTCCGTTCACGGCATGAGCGACGCACGCGAGGAGCTCTCCCGCCGGATCGCCGGCGAGATAACGCTGAGCGACGACCCGGGGGCGACGCTCCGGAAGTGGCGGACGGACTTCGACGTCTCGCAGACGGAGCTGGCCGACCAGCTCGGCGTCTCCTCGTCGGTCGTCTCGGACTACGAGAGCGGCCGCCGGGAGAGCCCGGGGATCGGCGTCGTCCGCCGCACCGTCGAAGGACTCCTCGACATCGACGAGCGCCGCGGCGGCGGCCGACTCCGCCAGCACGCCCGGGTGCTCTCGGCTGGGTTCGAGAGCGACATCGTCCACGACCTCCGCGAGTACTCGACGGCGGTCCCCCTCGAAGAGTTCTACGAGGCGATGGGCGCGACGGAGATCGTCCGCGGCGACCACGACCACGTGAACGGCCACACCGTTATCGACTCGATACAGGCGATCACGCGCCTCTCCAGCGAGGAGTTCTACCGGCTGTACGGCCAGTCGACGAACCGCGCGCTCGTGTTCACCCGGGTGACGCGCGGCGAGTCGCCGCTCGTGGCGCTGCGGGTCGTGAGCCCGACGCCGAACGCGGTCGTGCTCCACGGGATCGAGGACGGCGACCTGTGGGACCACGCCGCCGACCTCGCCCGCGTCGACGGCGTCTCGCTGGCGACGTCGAACCGCGACCTCGACGACTGCCTCGCGGACCTCCAGGCGCTGTGAGCTGACGCCCGGGACGGGGAGGGCGGCCGAACCGCGGGCCTGAAACCGCCGGCGCCCGTCGGTCCGGCCATGACCGAGGATTACGCCGAGCGGCTCCGTGCGAACCGCCGGGAGAAGGACGAGTTCTTCGACGACCACCCGCAGTCGCCGATCCCGCCGGAACACCGGGACGAGTTCGACGGGCTCGACTACTTCCCGCCGGATCCGGAGTACCGCGTCGAGGCGACCGTCACGGTCCACGACGATCCCGAGCCGGTCGAGATGGAGACGACCGCGAGCAACCCGGTCCGGTACCTCCGGGTCGTCACGTTCGCGTTCGAGGTCGACGGGGAGGAACACACCTTGGCGGGCTACCGACAGGAGGGCGACGACGGCGCGATCTTCGTCCCCTTCCGCGACAAGACGACCGGCCAGCAGACGTACCATCAGGGACGCTACATGGAGCTGGCGCCCGAGCGGGACCTCGACGACGGCGACGGCGTCACGATCGACTTCAACCTCGCGTACAGCCCCTTCTGCGCGTACAGCGAGACGTTCTCCTGTCCGCTCCCGCCCGAGGAGAACTGGCTGGAGATCGTGATTCCGGCCGGCGAGCGGGCGCCGGACCTCGACTGAGCGATCCGGCGGTCACCGACGGCATCGGCGCTGCTCGGGGGTGTCGAAAATCAGAAATCGGAGAATCGGACGCCGGAACGGCCCGAAAGCAGTCGGCCGCGGTCGGCTTACTCGAGCGTCTCGCTCGTGACGAGCGTGTCGTCCTCGAGGTAGTGCTCGATGTGGTGGCCGTGTTCCTCGACGTCTTCGAGGATCTCGCGGAGCTGCTCTTCGGTGTTGTAGTCGCCGAGGTTGTTGGCGAGCTGGATGTGCTCGCGGAGCTGCTCGGTGATGTCGCCGAAGATCTCGAGGTCGTGCTCCAGCGACGTCCGGATGTCGTAGGCGTCGGCGTCCTCGGGGGTCACCGGCGCGTGCTCCTCGTAGTTCGCGCCCCCGGAGAGGGGCACGCCGCCGAGCGCCTGCGCGCGTTCGGCGAGCACGTCGGCGCCCTCTTCGAGGTCGGCCGCGACCTCGCCGAGGTACTCGTGGATGTCGAGGAACTCGGCGCCCTCGACGAGCCAGTGGTGCTTCTTGATCTGATGGTAGAGGACGTACGTCGCCGCGAGGTCGCTGTTGAGCGCGTCGACGAGCTGTTCGGCCTTCTCCTCGGGGACGCGGAGCGCTTCGCTCTCGTGAACGTCGCCGTATCGCTGACGGGCCTGCTTCTGGGTGCTCATTTCAACTATATACACGCGCGCGATCTACTTAATAGTTCCTACTGGGAAAACTACTTTTTCGAAAATGGAAAGAATAGTTTCAGATGCCGTCGACAGCCCCCACCAGATCGCGCTGCGCGGAGAGCGTGTCTCGGTCGAGGGTCGCGGTCAGCGTCGCCGGTTCCCGGCCGAGCTCGGCGGCGACCGCGCCGTCGGGGCGGACGACGATGGAGTTGCCCGCGTAGGTCGCCGCCTCCGCCGGGCGCGCGCCGCCCGCGGTTCCCGTGCGCCCCGCGCCGACGGTCCACCTGACCCCGTCGAGCGCGCGCTCGGACGAGGAGCCGCCAGTTCGCGACGTGGTCGGCGGGCCACGCGCCGACGACGACGAGGGCGTCGACCGCGCGCTCAGCGAACCACGCGCTCTCCGCGACGAAGTTGAGGTCGTAGCAGGTCAGCAGTCCGGTCGACCCGGCGGGCGTCTCGACGATCACGCGGTCGCCGCCGGGCTCGACCCACTCCGCCTCGTCGTCCCACAGGTGTCGCTTGCGGTAGGCGGAGAACGCTCCGCCGCCGTCCTCGGAGGACCCTCCCGGCGGGACGTACGCGGTCGCGTTGTATACGGCGTCGCCGTCCCGTTCGGCGTACCCCGCGACCACGGCCGAGCCGGCGGTCTCGGCGACGGATTCGAGCCGTGCGCGCGCCACGTCCCGGGACAGCGCGGCCTCCCGGAGCCGTTCGTCGGCCACGAACCCCGTGAGCGCGTACTCGGGGAACACGGCGAGGTCGACGCCGCTCGGCAGGTCGGCGGCCCGATCTCGAAGTCGGTCCGCGTTCGCGTCGACAGCGAGGTCCTCGACCGGGACCTGCGGGACGGCGACGGTCGGATCGTCGGAGGAGCGATCGGTCACGCGGCGGGCTTCGACGCGGCGGCCAATAACGTTCGGCCTCTCCGTCCGGCCGCAAGGACGATACGCCCGCGGCGACGACCAGCGGGCATGACCTTCGGCGACCTGTTCGAGCGCGCGGCCGCGCTCGGCGGCGACCTCGACGAGGCGGACGTGCGACGAGCGCTCGACGACGTGCGCTCGACGGCGGACGGGAACGGTGGCGATTCCGGGAGCGACGGCGACTCCGGCGGTGAGGGGAACGAAGTGACCGACCCCCTCGACCCCAGTCCGGCCCGCGTCGTCGCCGACGCGGACGCGCTCGCCGCGGACCTACTCGTCGGCGGCGACGCCCGCGAGGCGCTCGACGCGCTGCGGTCGCACGCGTGGACGACGCTGGTCGCCAGCGACCCGCTCCTCGACGACGCCGAGGCCGTGATCGCGTCGCTCTCGGACGCCGACCTCGCGGCTGACTGGCGCGACGCGGTCGAGGCGTGGCGCGAGCCGGTCGCGCAGCCGCCGGGCGATCACCCCGCGCTGGCCTCCGCCTACCGCGGCGGCGCGATGCAGGTCGTGAGCCTCGACCCCTCGCTGACCGGACCGCGGGCCGCCGCCGGGCTGCGCGACCGCATGCCCGTGAGCGTCCGGGAACCGCGCGCGTTCGCGGCGGTGTTCGACCCCGCGAAGCTGTACCCCGACGCGGTCGGCGGGGAGTACCCCGGTCCCGACCGCGACCCGCGGACGATGGACCCCGTCCGCGCCGACGGGGACCAGCACCGATAAACCGCCGCCGGCCGGAGCGATCCGCATGACCGACGCGGAGGGTGCGCCCGAGCTCCCGGCCGACATCGACGCGGTCCGCGACGCGCCCGTCGACTGGTACGAGGCGGACCACCGGGACTTCCCGTGGCGCCGCACGGAGGACCCCTACGAGATCCTCGTCAGCGAGGTGATGAGCCAGCAGACCCAGCTAGACCGCGTCGTGCCCGCCTGGGGGGACTTCCTCGACGAGTGGCCGACGACCGCAGCCCTCGCCGCGGCCGACCGCGCCGACGTGGTCGCCTTCTGGTCGGACCACTCGCTCGGATACAACAACCGGGCGAAGTACCTCCACGAGGCGGCCGGACAGGTCGAGGACGACCACGACGGAGCGTTTCCGGAGGACCCCGACGGCCTGAGCGAACTGATGGGCGTCGGCCCGTACACCGCCAACGCGGTGGCGTCGTTCGCGTTCGACAACGGCGACGCCGTCGTCGACACCAACGTGAAGCGGGTCCTGTACCGCGCGTTCGACGTCCCGGACGACGACGACGCGTTCGAGCGTGTCGCCTCCCGGCTCATGCCGGCGGGCGAGTCCCGGGTGTGGAACAACGCGATCATGGAGCTCGGCGGCGTCGCCTGCGGGAAGAGCCCCAGCTGCGACGAGGCGGGGTGCCCGTGGCGCGAGTGGTGTCACGCCTACCAGACCGGCGATTTCACCGCGCCCGACGTGCCCGAGCAGCCGAGCTTCGAGGGGAGCCGCCGGCAGTTCCGCGGGCGGATCGTCCGGCTCCTCGGCGAGCGCGACGTCATAGGCCTCGATACCCTCGGACACCGTATTCGCGTCGATTACTCGCCAGATGGCGAACATGGACGCGAGTGGCTTCGAGGGCTCCTTTCGGATTTGGCAGATGATGGATTAGTCGAGGTCGAAGGCTCCGGAGATGAGACGACCGTCCGGCTCCGAGGGTAACACCCGTTCGTATTCTACTCACAGATCTACCCGGCAGTGATAGTGCTCTTGATACGGAGAATCGAGGAGACAGCCTCGCGCTTTAGTGCGGGGATGAATCCGACACTACCCGTCACAGTTCACCGGTCGATGGCACGGCTGGATATTCCACGCTACTCCAATCTACACCTTCAAGTAATTTTATCGACATAGGTTACGTATGGCAAAACAGGTCGTTACCCGTACCTATACTGCTTCCATACGGAACCAGTCGCGGGTACGAGACGACCTTGATTCGCTCGGGTTCGCAGCCAGTAAGCTCTGGAACGTCGGACGGTGGACGTGTAACCGGATTTGGGACGAAATCGGTCACGTCCCGAACCACACCGAACTCACCGCGTACCTCAAAACCAACGAATGCTATGGTGACCTTCATTCTCAGTCAAGTCAGCGAGTCCTTCAAGAACTCGCTGAAGCGTTCAACGGTTGGTACGGTAAACGACAGAACGGAGATACACGAGCGAACCCGCCCGGCTACCGCAAACACGGCGACGAACACCCCCGGTCCACGGTCACATTCAAGCAGAAAGGCTTCAAACTCGACACTCAGTACGACCGTGTTCGACTCTCAAAAGGATCGAACCTGAAGGAGTACTGGTCGGACTTCGTCCTGTGTACGTACCAGACTCGCCCCGATATTGACCTCTCCGCCGTGGAGAACGTCCAACAAGTCAAGATTGTGTGGACCGGCGACGAGTGGGAACTACACTTCGTTTGTAAGGTCGAGATCGACGTGAATGAAGCCCCCGGTGAGAAGACGGTCGGTGTTGACCTCGGTATCAACAACTTCGCTGCGCTCGCGTATGAAGACGGTCACAGCGAGTTGTACCCGCTGAACTGCTTGAAACAGGACGACTACTACCTCAGCAAGCGAATCGCCCGGTGTGACGATTCGCATTCTGCGCAAGCCACGCGGCTGAACCAGAAGAAGTCGGCCCGTCGCACCCACTACTTCCACACCCTCTCGAAGCATATCGTCCAGCGGTGTGTTGACGAGGAAATTGGAACAATCGTGGTGGGCGATCTCTCCGGTGTCCGTGAGGATGAGGAGAACGGCGAGTCAAAGGAGTGGGGGAAACACGGCAATCTTGACCGACACTCATGGGCGTTCGACCGGTTCACCGATCTCCTCGAATACAAAGCCGAGATGGAAGGCATCACGGTTGAGCAAGTGTCTGAGCGGGATACCTCGAAGTCGTGCTCGTGCTGTGGCCGGAAGTGTGACGCGAACCGTGTTGAACGCGGACTGTACGTCTGCGATGAGTGCGGTACAGTGGCCAATGCGGATGTGAACGGTGCTGAGAACATTCGGCAGAAAGTATCTCCGAGTTCACCGAATCTCTCGGTGGATAGGAGTAACGGCTGGTTGGCACAGCCATCGACGTTCTTGTTTGACAAGGAAACTGGCGCGTTCGCGCCTCAAGAACAGGTAACGTCGTAAACCACAATATCCCAACCCAGCGGTGCGATACCGTGGGAATCCTCGCGCTTCAGCGCGGGGAGGATGTCAAGAAGGGAGAACCCGCGGAGCGTACCCGCGCTCTCAATTGAGGGAAAATAGGTACTAATAATTACAGCTACGCACGACGCTGACGGGTGGGAGGAAATGACGGCTGACTGTGTGATTCACGATGCGTTCGTTCTCACGGTGGACGAGCGAAATCGACTCTACGAGCGAGGAACGGTGCTCATCGAGGATGGCCGGATCACCGACGTGCGGTCCTCTCGGGACGATGACGCGGAGTTAGCGGCCGACTTGGTCATCGACGGCGAAGGCAAACTCGTGATGCCAGGTCTCGTCAACGCGCACACCCATCTCGAACTGACGCCGCTGCTTGGCGCGTTCAGCGACCTCGACCTCATGGAAATGATGAGTGGGATGACCGCCATATTCGGCCACATCGCCGAGGGCGAGTACGACTACTTCGCCCGGGCGGGGTACGAACTCGCCGCACTGAACTTCCTCACCGGTGGGGTCACGACCGTCAACTCGATGGACGTCCGGCCCAGCGGGGGCGCAGAAACGTTCGGCGAAGCGGGCCTCCGCGGATTCTTCGGGATGGCGCTCTCAGACCTCTTCTGGGACGTTTCCGTCGAAGAGCAGTTCGACCGCGCCCGCGAGTTCATCGATGAGTACCACGGCGCGTACGACGGCCGCATCCGGGCGACGATCGACCCCCACGACGACTGGTCATGTACCCGCGAACTGTGGGAACACACCGCCGAACTCGCTGACGAGTATCCCGACCTGCTCGTCCACACGCACCTGCTCGAACTGGAGGCGAGCAACACGATGGCGCGGTCGAATGGCGCCGAGGATTCGCTCGCCCTTCTCGATGACGTTGGCCTCTTGGACGACCGACTTGTAGCCGCGCACTTCCGGCTCGCCGACGACGAAGACATCCAACGGACTGCCGAAGCAGACGCGTCGGTCGCACACTGCCCGTCGATTTTCTGTTACTGGAACACGGGCGGCGACGTACAGTGGACGCCGGTGCCGGAACTCCGCGCCGCGGGCGTCGATGTCGGCCTGGGTATCGACGACCATTACTGGCACGACTCCTACAGTCTGTTCGGCGAGGCGAGGCAAGCCCGGCTCGCAGCGAACCTCAAGCGCTCGACCGGCCAGTACGACTCGATGGAGCTCGTACGAATGCTCACCATCGAAGGGGCAGAGGCACTCGGGATCGGCGACGAGATCGGGAGCCTCGAACCCGGCAAGCGCGCCGACGTCATTCTGCTGGACGTCGAGAAGCCGAAATTCACCCCGCTGACCAACATCCCGGCGCAGGTGGCTAACAACGCAGCGCCGGCTGATGTGGAGACGGTAATCGTGGACGGCGACGTACTAATGAAAGCCGGTGACGTGAAGACCATGGAAACTGATGCGGTGCGCGACCGCGTCGAGGCCGCGGTGGACCGTTTCGAGTCGGAGACGGACTGGGAGCTCGGCATCGGTGAGAGTGAGCCACCGAGTACGATGAACGTCGCCCGCGACCTGCCAAAGCGCGGCCCCAGTCAGTTGCTCGGACGACTCGCGTTCCAGTCGCTCAGAGATAGGTTGCCACTCTGATACGGATATACGGGGATCGTTCGGCAACAGCCACTCCCAGTTGCTGCCGATATTTGAGACATTTATCATGTGTGATAAATATCCACAATCACCGCGCGTTCGACGTCTCGGACGACGACGCGTTCGAGCGGGTCGCGTCCAGGCTCATGCCCGCGGTCGAGTCCCGGGTGCGGAACAACGCGGTCATGGAGTTCGGCGGCGTCGCCTGCGGGAAGTCGCCCCGCTGCGACGAGGCGGGCTGTCCGTGGCGCGAGTGGTGTCACGCCTACCAGACCGGCGATTTCACCGCGCCCGACGTGCCCGAGCAGCCGAGCTTCGAGGGGAGCCGCCGTCAGTTCCGCGGGCGGATCGTCCGGCTCCTCGGCGAGCGGGGACGAGGTCGTCGTGTCGCTCCGTCGCTGAGGCGAGTCGTCGACGGGGGGCCGTCCGCCCGGTGAACCGTCACCCGTTTATTACGGGAGCCGGAAGGGGGACGCATGAGCGAGACCGTCGACTCGGACCTGTACACCCGTACGAAGGCCTTACTGGAGCCGGGCGACATCGAGCTGCTCGGCTGTATCGTCCACACGAACCTCGACGGGCAGCAGGACCTGGAGATGCACGAGCTGACGGTCGCCGCCAACGAGGTCATCGCCGACCACGCGGGGAAAGGCGAGACGTACATCGAAGCGGGCAACGACGACACGGACTTCTCGTCGAACCAGTTCCAGGGACTGACGCTCGACGGCGAGGCGTTCGTCTGGGAGTGCCAGCAGCTCCTCCGCGACGGCAGCTTCGACATCGTGTTCTACTACGAGGCCAACGTCGACCAGGAGGCGCTCGCGGCCGACCTCGCAGACCTCGACGGGGTCGACCGCGTGACGCAGGTGCCCTGAGCCGGAGCGACGGCGAGGACCGAGTTCGAATCCGGACTGACTCCGAATTCCGTGAGCGACACCATTCTGATCCCCGGCGGCCGCGACGTGCGCGCCACCCTCGACACCGCCGCGAGCGACGGCGGTGGCGACGCCACCGGGAACGGCGGCCGGGCCGACGCGGTCGTCGTCGCCTGTCCGCCGCACCCGCAGCAGCGCGGTCACCGCGGCGACGAGCGCCTGACGGCCGTGAGCGACGCCCTGACCGACCGCGGGATCGACTGCCTCCGGTTCGACTACGGCGACTGGGACGAGGGGTACGGCGAGACCACCGACGTGGACGAGGCGGTCGGCTGGGCGGCCGAGCGCTACGAGCGCGTCGGGCTGTTCGGCTTCTCGTTCGGTGGCACGGTCGCGCTCGTCGCGGCCGCGTCGCGGCCCGAGCTGGCAGGCGTCTGCGCGCTCGCGCCGACCGCGCGGCTGAACCCCGACGTCGACGCGGTCGCCGCGCTCGGCGAGGTCGTCGACCGCGGCGTGCCGGTCCGAGTGGTGTACGCGACCCGGGACTCGACCGCCGACTGGGAGCCCGTGATCGAGCGGGCGGAGGCTCTGGGCGTCGAGACGGTCGCGTTCGAGTCGGACCACTTCTTCGTCGGCCGGGCGGCGCGCGTCGGAGAGGCGGTCGCCGAGTTCCTCGCGCCGCGGCTGCGCGAGTGAGCACGGGTCGAGTCCGAAAAGGAGATCGAGCGGCCTCGCGGCGGGATCAGTCGCTGCCGACCTTCGTCGTCACGCGGAACGTCTCCGGCGGGTTGAGGATCCCCGCGACGGTCCCCATCGAGTGAACGACGGTGATAAGCGGCGCGAGCGGGACCGCGAGCGCCCAGTGGTGGTGGTCGTCCCCGTAGTAGGCGACGCCGAGGAGGAACCAGCCGAGCGTACACAGCGCCAGGCCCATCGACGCGGCGAAGAAGAGGCCGCTGTAGGCGATGGTGACGCTGAGCAGCGACAGCGGGACGACGAGCAGAGTGACGATCGGCGAGAGCGCCCACGCGTAGTTACGGACCCGCGTCAACAGCTCGTACCGCAGCGGCAGCATCGCCGACGCCTGAACGTTCCCGGCCGCCCAACGACGGCGCTGCTGGAGGATCTCGTACAGCGACGGCGGCGCCTCGTTCCGACAGACCGCGTCCGACAGCGCGAACGTCACGTCGAGCTCGCGGAAGGCCGCCCAGACGAAGGCGGTGTCCTCGACCAGCGTCTCGCGGTCCCACGTCGTCCGCTCCTCGACCTCGGTGCGGACGGCGATGCCGCCGCCCCAGGCGAAAAGCGGGATCGAGAGCCGCGCGAACGCGCGCTGTTCGAGCTGGACGCCCATCCGGTAGACGTCGGCCAGGTAGCTGAGGCTCGAGTCCGTGCGACGCGGCTTCTCGCGGAGCTGGACGATGTCCGCGTCCGGGAGCCCGTCGAACGACTCGACGACGCTGTCCTCGTCCAAGTAGAGCACGAACTCCGTCTGACAGTCGAGCGTCCGCCGAGCCCACTCCTGCGCGCGGCCCTTCCGGACCGCGCGACACGAGAACTCGTCCGGGACCGCGTGGACGGTCGCCCCGCGCACGTCGATGGGCGACTCCGCGATCACGTGGACGTCGTCGAGCCCGTCCGGGAGCGAGTCGACCGTCTGCTGAACGACCTCGGCGGCGTCGACGGTCATGATGCGAACCTGTACCTCGTCGGGCCCGTACTCGTTCGGGGGCGTCTCGTGGCCGGCGCCCACGACCCCGGTGAGCGCGAACCAGACGACCGCGGTCGCGCCGAAGAGGAGCGTCACGCCCCAGAGCGCGACCCCGAACAGCGACCCGAGCCCGCCGTCGCCGACGGCGGTGGTGGCCGCCGCCTGCGCGGGAGCGGTGCCCGGGCCGGAGACGACCGCCGGTGCGAGAAGCGTCGCGAGGCCGCCGACGACCAAGGCCAGCGTCACCCCGATCAGTGCGAGACGTTCGGTGTTCATCGTGTCTCCCCCTCCCGCGCCGAACCCTATGAACCGTCCAAACGCTACAAGGGGATTCAGCCGTATTTCGACCGGATTTACGCGCTTAATCCGATCTGATCCGAAACAATCGACTGACAGCGGCGCTGTGGTGTGTGTTACTGTGTTTCATAATGCCGAGTCTGTGCTTCGCGGACGAAGCCGTCGATCGGCCCGGGTGCTCGCGGCGCGCGCGCCAGCGGTCGTCGATCGACTCCGCCGCCGGCCGCTCGCCGCGGGCTGGTCTCCGCCGGGGTCATCGGGAGTGGCTCGGGAGGGGACCGGCCGACGAACGCGTCGACCGCGCATCGGCCGCGCATTGACCGCACATTGGCCGCGCATTGATCGCGAGTCGACCGCGCATTGACCGCGAGTCGACCGTGCGCCGCCGTGGAGCCTCCCGCGCTCTCGCGGTCAGTTGTACCCTCTCCACCGGTGGCCGCACTCCTTACATTTAAAAAAGCGGGTCGGCGGCTCGTCCGCGGCGCCGGTCTGTTTGATCGTGTACCACGCCTCGCCGTGGTCGCACTCGTCGCAGACGACGTCGGTCGCGGTCGGCTTCCCCTCGAAGTTCGCGCCCTCCTCGGTCTCGATCACCTCCTCGCCGGTCTGCTCGGTCGTCGACTCGAACTCGGCGGCGAGCCCCTCGTCGCGTTCGGCGGTGCCGCCGCAGTCGTCGTTCTGACACACCATCTCCCCGTCGCGAGAGACCATCATCGAGCCGCAGTCGTCACAGAACTGCATATACTCGTTCGGTACGTGATTGAGCGGTTTAGGTTCGGCGGGTACGGTCGAATACGCGGTGTACGGTGTCGGACATTTATAAATAGACGATGCCGTTGGGGGAGGTGACGGTGTCTCGTGACCCGTCGCCGCAGTGACGTATTTCGAAGCTCCAGCCGCTTGCTTATAAATGAGTGTCAGTAGATCGGCGGTGAACACCTCTAAAGCCCCAGCCGCTCGCATATAAACAATCGACTGTGGATCGACGCGAAACGCCTCCAAAGCCCCAGCCGCTCGCATATAAACGATCGACTGTGGATCGACGCGAAACGCCTCCAAAGCCCCAGCCGCGAGGCCGCCGTAGGCTCGTTGCGCTCCTCGCTCGCGTTGCTCGCTGCGGTGCTTACGTCGCCTACGGCGGCCTCGCGGCTGCCCCTTTGAGTCCCACCCGACCGCGACCGCACCGCAGCCTCACACCTCCCCAGCCTCGTCGCTGGCGCCGGCGGCGCCAGCGACTCCCTCGCGCGTGCTCCTCGCGCCCTCCGGGCGCTCGGAGGCACGCGCCACCGTACCTTATTTATAAATGGCCACCTCTCAGTTCCCCGTTATCCGCCGATCCGCTTCCACGCGAGGTGAACCGCGATCCCGGCGAGGAACGCGACGCCGAGGTTGGTGGCGAGCGCGAGGAGGCCGATCCCGACCGACAGCGCGCGGTTCCCCGAGTCGGTGACGTTGCGCGCGAGCGAGACGGCGACGATGGCGAGCAGCGCGCCGAGCATCGCCAGCGGGAACGCCGCGATCAGCGCGGGCGTGGCGAAGAGCGCGGCGACGAGGTAGCCGGCGCCGAGGACGACGTTCGCGCCGCCGGTGCGCGCGCCGAACGCGTACTTGCCGGCCACGCCGTCACAGCCGTGACACATCGGGATCCCGCCGAGGGGGACCGCAATCAGGTTGGTGACGCCCATGCTCGTCGACAGCTCGTCGGGGGTGACGTCGGCGTCGAGCAGGTCCGAGAAGAGGAGCGAGGTCGCCAGCGCGGCGTTGCCGATGGTCATGGCCAACTGCGCGGCCACGCCGTCGAAGGTGGCCCGCGTGAGCGCCGCGCCGAACGCCGGCGTCGGCGGTGCGCCGGGCAGTCGAGGGGTCGGCACGCCGGCGACGACGAGCGCGGTCGCGACGCCGAGGAGCGCGACGGCCAGCGCGCTCGCCTTCCCGTGGCCCGCGAGCGCGAACGCGGCGGCGACCGCGACCCCGACGAGCGCGACGAGCGGGTCGTCGACCGCGAGCTCGATCCCCGTTTCGAGGAGGACGAGCCCGACCGCGAACTGGACCCCGCGGATCACCGGCTCGCCGATCCAGCGTTCGACGTACGCGAGCGTCCCGGAGAGTCCGATCGCGAGGAGGAGAACGCCGAGGACGAGGCCCGCGAGCGCGAGCTCGGCGTAGGTGAGCGCGCCCGCGATCGCGAGCGCGGCCAGCGCCTTCATCGGCTCGACGGACACCGGGAGGCCGTACCGGACCCCCCAGACGACCTGGAACGCGCCGAACGCGACGAGGGCGTGCGGCAGCGAGACGTCCGTCAGCAGCGCCAGCGCGACCACGAGCGGGATGACCGTAATCGAATCCCCTATCGCGCCGGTGACCGCCCCCGGCCCGAACTCGACGGACCGCCGCCCCGCAGATTCGGACGTTATCACGCGATGCGCGCAGTATCGGCCGGTCGGGCTTGAACGTGTTCAGAAATCGCTGGCGGGTACTCGCCCGACAGGACGAAACTCCGTGCGGTTACTCGCCGTCGAAGGCGGGGTCCTCCGCGTCCACCATCGGGCAGTTCCGGACTCGGAACCGCGAGAAGTCGACCGACTTGACGATCTCGGTCCCCTCGTGGGTACAGGCCGTCTCCGGCGGTGCCGTGAAGTGCGGACAGCGCTGGCAGTAGCTCCGCTTGTCGACCACCCGCTCGTCGCCGGTCGTCCCCGGCCCCGGCGTCTGCCCCAGATCGCCGACCGCACCCCCCTCGGCGGCGTCGTCGAACTCGGTCGCGTCGGCGCCGACCGAGGTCCCCTCGTCGAGCGCCTCCCACACGTCCTCCTCGCCGACGTCGCCGCTCCCCATCGACTCGAAGGGGTCCTCGTCTGTCGGCGAGCCGGCGGCGTCGGCGTCCAGTTCGGAGAACGGGTCGTCCGCCGGGGCGCCCGGTTCCGGATCCTCGGACGCGCCCGTCTCGGGCCCTACGGACGCGCCCGGCTCCGGGTCCGCGCGGGGCGACGCCTCGCCGCCGTCGTCGATCCCGTCGCCGAGCGCCGCGAACGGGTCGTCGACCTCGTGGGCGTCGGGGTCGTCGAGGCCGTCGTCGGCCCCGTCGCTCGCTCCGTCGCCGCTCGGTTCGTCGTCAAACTGCTCCTCACCGAACGGCTCGTCGTCGAAGGGGTCCGCTTCCGGTGCGTCGTCGCCGTCAGACCGGTCGCCGTCGCTCATCGGCGGTCCCTGTCCGGCCCGCCGTCGCTCGCGGCGGTGCTCGTCCGGTCCGTCGTCCGGCTCATCTCGTCGCGGTCGTCGTCCGCGACGTCGCCGTCGATGGCGGGCCGGTCCCCGACGAGGAGTTTCGACGTGCCGAGGAAGCCGGTGTTCGGCTCCAGGTCCTCGAACCGGCGCCCGCAGTGGGGACACTCAGGCGCCGACAGCAGTCCCAGCTCCACGCCGCCGCCGCAGTGGTTACAGTCGGCTGACCGCACGCCGTGCCGGTTCGCCGTCCGCGTCAGCACGTCGACGCGCTCGCGGTCCGCGCGGTCGCGCTCGGCCGCGTCGAGCCGGCGCTTGACCTTGACGACCGCGTTCGCGACCCGCGAGAGCTTGTCGTCGATCTCGGTCAGGTCGTCCGCGGAGATCCCGGCGAGGTCCGACTCCACGTCGTCGAGGCGGTCGTCCACGGCGTCGACCCGTTCGTCGACCTCCTCCACGCGTTCGTCGACCCCATCGAGGCGGTCGCCGAACGCGTCCAGTCGGTCGCGAACCGCGTCCAGGTCGTCGAGGCGGGCGTCGAGCGCATCCAGCCGCTCGCGGAGGTCGTCGACTCGGTCCGAGGAGGGCGCGTCGGCGACGGCCGCGTCGAGCCGGTCCAGCCGGGCGGCGAGCTCCTCCAGTTCGTCCGCAAGGTCGTCGACCCGCGCCGCCGGGCCATCCGCGTCGCCAGCCTCTCCGTCGTCCTCCGCGCCCCCCTCGGCGGCGTCGAGCGACTCCACCTCGCGGTAGAGGTCGACGAACCGATCGCGGAGGTCGGCCACCTTCTCGTCCAACTCCGCGTCGAGGTCGTCGAGGCGGGCCTCGATCGCCGCCACCTCCTCGGAATCGGGGACGTCGATCCCCTCGGACTCCGCGAGCGCGACGAGCGCACGCTTGAGGAGCTCCTCGCGGCTCACGCCGGCGTCCTCGGCCGCGGCGTCGAGGGCGGCCGCCGCCGGGTCGAGGTCACTCATCGCGGATCCTCCGTCATCTACCTGTCGTTGAGCGGCGAGGCTTAAGTAACCTGTCGCGCCGTTCTCCGGATCGATACTCGGCGACCGCCCGGTCCCGAGCCGGGGCGTCGGCTACCGGATTCGGCGTCGGAGGACCGGCTACCGAATCTTGCGCACGTCGCTGATGTCGAAGCCCCCCTCGTGGATCTCGGTCTCGAAGCGGACGATGTTCTCTGCCTCCAGCCGCGAGAGCACGCCGCGGAACTCGCGGACGAACATCGTTCGGGCGCGCTGCGAGCCGCCGCTCTCCCAAGAGAACTGGAGCGTCCCGCCCGCGGCGTCCATCAGGGTGCCGAACTCGCGGTCGCGGAGCGCGTCGGTGTTCACCAGCACGAGGACCAGGGCGTCCCACTCGTATGCCGCCTTCTTCAGTCCCTTCATCACCATGGCGACGTCGCTCCAGTCGGTGTCGTCGGAGACCATCGAGACGAGGTCTGTGACGGAGTCGATACAGACGAGGCTCCGCTCGCCGTGTTCCGAGAGGTAGTCGCCGAACGCGGTGAGCACGTCCTCGTACTCGCCGCGGTCGCCGAGCTCGGTGATCGAGGCGGTCGCCGTCTCGTACCAGTCGCGCGGCACGGGCGACAGCTGGAAGTACTCCGGCGAGAGGTCCCGGAAGGAGATTTGATCGACCGCCGCGTCGACGATCTCCGAATCCATCGTGTACCCCATCTCGCGGGTGATCGCCTCGGTGTCGGCGGTGAAAGAGATGTAATGAACCGACTCGGGCAGCGTCGCGTCGGCGTCGACGTCGCCGTAGTAGAGGTCGAACAGCTCCTCGTCGGCGCCCGCCAGCGCGTTCATCGCCGCGCTGGTGTACGCGAACTCCCGAGCGCCCGCGCCCGCCTCGCCCGCGAGCAACACGACGCTTCCCGGCGGCGCGCCGCCCCCGAGGATCGAGTCGAGGCGCGCGACCCCGAACGGAACACTGGACATGGCTTACGCCCCGTCGCCGCGGGATTTAGTGTTACCCCTCTCCGGGTCGGCCGAGGGCGGTTCCGCCCCGCGCTCCGCGTCGATCCGCGCGCCCTCGTTCGAAGCGCGGACGACCGACACCTCGCCGCCGACGCCGGCGGCGTCGAGCGCGCGCTCGCCCGCGTCGCGCGCCGCCGCGGCGCGCTCCGCGTCGGTGACGCCGTAGACGGTCGGCCCCCACGAGGACTGCCCGGCGCCGAACACCGACGCGGCGCCCGACAGCGAGTCGACGACTTCGCCGACCGGCGGCCGGTACACGCCGCCCTGCTCGTCCGCGTACCACGCGCCGTTGAGCCGGCCGATATCCGCGACTGCCGCCCCGAACGCCTCCGCGTCCTCCGTCGCGACCGCGGGGAGGACGCGCCGGGTGACGATCCCGCCGATCCGGTCGGCGAGGCTCGGGTCCGCGCGCTCGACCGCGGTCCGCATCGCGTCGTCCTCGGCCGCGCCGCTCCGCCCGGCGTCCGCGTCGGGCTCGACGAGCAGGAACCGCCAGTCCTCGGGGACGGCGTGGCGCGCGGCCACCGGCGGGACGGTCCACTCGCCGTCCGCGGGCCGGTCGGTGGTGAAGCGCGCGGTCGGGTGGCCGGCGTCGAGGACGAACCCGCCCCCTTCGAACGTCGCGACCCCGACGCCGGAGCGCCCGCCGCGGCCGAGCGCCGGAGCGCGCTCTCGAACACGCGCCGGCTCGCCGTGGGCGGCCGCGACCGCCGCGAGCGTCGCCGCCGCCAGCTGCGTCCCGCTGCCGAGCCCGGCGTGTCTGGGAAGCGACTCGCGGACCGCGACCCGGGCGCCGTCGACGCCGAGCAGGTCGACGGCCGCGGTCGCGTACCCGCGGGCGTCGCCGCGCACGTCCGAGACGGAGTCGGCGGACTTCGCGGGGATCTCTTCGGCCCCGTCGACCGTCACGCTCACCGCCGAGGCCGGCTCCGCGTCGACGACGACGCGGGGTGCGGCGAGCCCCACGCCGAGCGCGCCGTACAGCCGCTCGTGCGAGAGGCTGAGGTTACAGAAGCCGAAGTGGAGCCGGGCCCCGGCGCTTGCGCGTGCCATCTCGTTATCGCTTCGGGGCGGACTGATAAAGGGGCCGTGACCGTGGCGGGAGTTGCCTCGGACCCGGCGAGCGGACGCGCGACCCCCGCGAGCGCGGCGTCCGACCTCGCGGTCGCGGAGGCGGCCGAACTGGTGCGCTTTTGAACGCGGGGGACCTCGGTCCGGGTATGACCGAAACGCTCAGGCTCGCGACCCGCGGGTCGGACCTGGCCCTCCGACAGGCCGAGACCGTCCGCGAGGCGCTGTCGAGCCGGCGCCGCGACGTCGAACTCCGGCAGGTGGAGACGCGCGGCGACCAGATCCCCGACGAACTGATCCACCGCCTCGGGAAGACGGGCGCGTTCGTGCGCGCCCTCGACGAGGAGGTGCTCGCCGGCGACGCCGACCTCGCGGTCCACTCGCTGAAGGACCTCCCGACCGAGGAGATGGACGACCTCGTCGTCGCGGGCGCCCCCGAGCGCGCACCCTCCGGCGACGTGGTCGTCCAGCCGGACGGGCTCGGCATCGAGGAGCTCCCGTCGGGCGCCGTCGTCGGGACGGGGTCGCTCCGCCGGGGCGCACAGATCCGGGCTGCGCGGCCCGACCTCACCGTCGAGCCGATCCGCGGCAACGTCGACACGCGGCTGGAGAAGCTGCTCGCGCCCGGCCTCCAGGCGGAACACGAGCGGCGCCTGATCGCCTCCGGAGAGGAAAGCGCGCTGACCGCCGAGGAGGACGGCGACGCGGACGGCGCGGAGGGAGAGGAGAGCGACGAGGTCGACGAGGAGTTCGACCGCACCGTCGAGGAGTGGTTCGACTCGCTGTCGGACCTCGAACGCGCGGCGATGGAACGGAAGGTCGAGACCGAGTACGACGCGGTTGTCCTCGCCGAGGCGGGCCTGCGCCGCTCGAACCTCTTCCACGAGGTGGAGACGACGCGGCTCCCGCGCGAGGAGTTCGTTCCCGCGGCCGGACAGGGCGCCATCGCGGTCACCGCGAGCGACCCCGACGTGATCGAGGCGGTCCGCGACGCGGTCGACCACCCGCGGACCCGCGTGGCGGTCACCGTCGAGCGGACGGTCCTCGGCGAGCTCAACGGGGGCTGCGTGGCGCCGATCGGCGTCTCCGCGATGGTTCAAGGCGAGCACGTCCACGTCCGGGCGCGGGTGCTCTCGACGGACGGCACCGAGGAGGTGGCCGACACCCGCGACCTGCCGATCCGGTCGCACGCGACGGCCGCCGCGGAGTTCGCCGCGGAGCTCGCGGACCGCGGCGCCGACGACCTGATCGCCGAGGCGCGCGAGGCGGCGGAGACCGGGGAGAGCAGTGAAGCGGAGGCCGGGGAGGACGATGAGTGAGGACGCGCCCGGTACCGGCGCGGGTCCCGGATCGAACGCGGACGAGCCGCCGACCCGCGGCCGCGACGACCGAGTCGGAACCGTGTTCCTCGTCGGCTCCGGGCCGGGCGACCCGGACCTGCTCACGGTGAAGGCGAAGCGGCTGATCGAGTCGGCCGACGTGGTCCTCCACGACAAGCTCCCGGGCCCGGAGATCCTCGGCGAGATCCCGGAACCGAAACGGGAGGATGTTGGGAAACGCGCCGGCGGCGAGTGGACCCCGCAGGAGTACACCAACCGGCGCATGGTCGAACTGGCCCGCGAGGGGAACCGCGTCGTCCGGCTGAAGGGCGGCGACCCGTTCGTCTTCGGCCGCGGCGGCGAGGAGGCGGAACACCTCGCCGACGAGGGGATTCCCTTCGAGGTCGTCCCCGGGGTCACCTCGGCCATCGCCGGCCCCGCGGTCGCCGGCATCCCGGTGACCCACCGCGACCACGCCTCCTCCGTCTCGTTCGTCACGGGCCACGAGGACCCGACGAAAGAGGAGTCCGCGGTCGACTGGGACGCGCTCGCGGCGACCGGCGGGACCATCGTCGTGCTGATGGGGGTCGGGAAGCTGCCGGCGTACACCGCCGCGCTCCGCGACGCCGGCCTCGACGGGGACACGCCCGTCGCGCTCGTCGAGCGCGCCACCTGGCCCGACACCCGCGTCGCGACCGGCACCCTCGACACCATCGTCGACGCCCGCGACGAGGCGGGGATCGAGCCGCCCGCGGTGACGGTGATCGGCGACGTGGCCGCGACCCGCGACCGCGTCGTGACCTTCCTCGAAAACGCCGGTTCGGCCCCGGTACAGTCGGCGAGCGAGGAGCAGGAAGACGACGAGTCGGCCGGGGGTGACGGGGCGTGAGCGGCGACGGGGGCCGCGGGCCGCGCGTGGCCGTCTTCCGCCCCGACGACGAGCGGATCGAGTCGGCCGTCGAGCTGCTCCGATCGCTCGGCGCGGAGCCGGTCGCCGACCCGATGCTCGAAGTCGAGCCGACGGGCGCGGTTCCGGCCGATGCGCCCCTCGTCGTCCTCACGAGCAAGACCGGCGTCGAACTGGCCGCCGAGGCGGGCTGGGAGCCGGGCGACGCCGACGTGGCCGCCATCGGTCCCGCCACCGCCGCGGCCGCCCGCGAGGCCGGCTGGACGGTCGACGTCGTCCCCGAGGAGTACACCTCCGCCGGCCTCGTCGCCGCGCTCGGACCTCGCGTCGCGGGCGAGCGCGTCGTCGTCGCACGCTCGGACCACGGCAGCGACGTCCTCCTCGACGGCCTGCGCGAGGCCGGCGCCGACGTGACCGAGACCGTGCTCTACCGGCTCGCGCGGCCGGCCGGCGCGGGGGACTCAGCGGAGCTGGTCGCCGCCGGCGACCTCGACGCGGTCGCGTTCACCTCCTCGCTGACCGTCGACAACTTCCTCGCGGCGGCCGCGGACCGCGGCGTCGAGGACGCGGCCCGCGCCGGACTCGCGGACGCGGTGGTCGGCGTCATCGGCCCGCCGACCGCGGAGACGGCCGCGGAGCGCGGCGTCGACGTCGACGTCGTCCCCGACGAGGCTGCGTTCGAGGCGCTCGCGACAGCGGTCGTCGACGCGCTCGACGAGACTGCGGCTCGGCACGACTGACGCGCCGAGTCCGGCGACGACTGCGACACGATCCGTCGCGTGCCCGCAAAATCTCCGTTGCTGATAATCGACGGCGACCGACCCGTCGACGTCCGACCGCACTTACCGGCGCGGATAGCGCGTCAACCGAATCGCGCCGGCGACCGGAGCAGTCGAATATCAAATGAGATATTTAGAGGGTGTAATTTATACCCCAGTACGTGATAGCCGATGCCATGGAACCGACCGAGCGCTGGCTGCTGCGGGTCGAGGACGACGTCCTCGTCGTCGAGTTCCCACACGGGACTGGACTGAGCCCCGCGGACGGCGAGTCGCTGCTCGATCGGTGGCGGGTCGCGACGGACCCCAACGCCGTCAACGCCGTCGTGATCGTCGTGCGGACGAGCCGTCCGTGTTCGGATGCCGGTCGCCGGGCGCTCCGCGAGTCGGCGCAGATCGCGGTCGCCCGCGGCGTCGACCGCTTCGCCGTCGTCGGCGAGCGCTCGAAGCGGCGGTTCCTCAAGCGGACCATCGACGTCGAGGGAGTCGACACCGAGGCGTTCAACGACGATGACGCCGCGCTGCGGTGGGCGAAGTGCCCGTCCGCCGCCCCCTCGTCGGTCGAGACCTCCTCGTAGTTAGCTTCCGCTCGCGGTCTCGTTCTCCGCCTCGTCCGTCTCGTTGCCGCCGGTAGCGTCGTCCTCGCTATCCTCGCCGTCTTCTTCGTCGTCCTCGCTACCTTCGTCGTCGTCATCGTCGTCGATCTCGTTGACGTCGACGTCGCGGCCCGCGACCCCGCTGCCCGAGATCACGGGTTTGAGGATGTAGCCGTTGTTCTTCCCGCGCTTGACGACGTTGATGTCGAAGACGAAGCTCACCTCCTCGTCGGGCGTGACCTCGAACCCGTTCGTGATCTGGAGCTTCTCGCTCGGGAGCTTCACGTCGACCTCGCTGCCGTCGACGATCCCCTCGACGGCCGAAACCTCGAGTTCGATCTTCTCGTAGCTCCCCGCCGGAATCTCGCCGTCGAAGACCGCGATGGCGTCGTCCTCGACCACTTGCGTGAGATCGACCGTCGCGCCGTCGAGTTCGACGACGGTGAAGCCGCGGTCCTCCTCGTCGTCATCCTCGCCGTCCTCATCCTCGCCGTCCTCATCTTCCGCTTCGACATCTTCCTCGTCGTCCCCGCCGTCATCGACGTCCGTCTCGTTCGCGTCGTCGTCCTCGTCCGCCGTCTCGTTCGCGTCGTCATCGGTTTCCGTGGCGTTCTGCTCGGTGTCGTCGTCCGATCCGTCGTCCTCGTCGGCGTTTTCGTCGTCTTCCTCATCCTCCGCGTCTTCGTCGTCCTCGTCGTCGCCGTCTCCGGCCTCGAAGATCCGAGCCCGGTCGAGGGTGACGTCCAGCCGGTCGAAGTCGTCGATGTCGGCCGGGGCGTCGCTGATGAGGAGCCGGAAGTTTCCGGTGAGCGTCTGGGAGCCGTCCGAGCCGTCCGAGCCGTCCGACCCGCCCGAGGTCGGAAGAGACCCGTCGCCGGCGCAGCCGGCGAGCAGCGTCGCGCTCGCGCCGGCGCCGAGGGCCACGAACTTCCGTCGGCCGAGGCCGTCGGTCGACGCGCCCGTCGAGCGGTCGTCGCCCGTCGTTCGCGATCCGTTCTCGCCTGTCGTCTGCGATCGGTCAGTCATCGTGAGTGAACGAACGGGCCGCGGACGGGTATAAACGGGCGATACTCCGTCCGAATTTGTGCGGATAAAGCCGGCTTTAGCGGCGCGTGCGGTGGTTCGAGACGATCGGGGGGCGATACGGACGGTAGCGGGCTACGGTTCGGCGGTGTCGATGCCGGCCGCCTCGACCACGCGCTCGGCGTGCCGCGTCGCGCGCTCGCGGACCGCCGCCGCGTCGATCCCGACGTGCTCGCCGTCCGCGTAGCGGACGTCGCCGTCGACCATCGTGAAGGTCACGTCGTCGCCGTGGGCGGCGTACACCAGATGGGAGAGCGGGTCGTGGATCGGGGTCGCCCGGGTGACGTCGGTCGTGAGTCCGATCACGTCGGCGCGGTGCCCCTCGCGGAGCGCGCCGAGGCGGTCGAAGCCGGCCGCGCGGGCGCCGCCCTCGGTCGCCATCTCCAGCACGGTCGCGGCCGGGAGGCGGGTCGGGTCCCGGGCGTCGACCTTGCCGAGGAGGCTCGCCTGGCGCATCTCCGTGAAGGGGTCGAGCGTGTTGTTGCACGGCGGGCCGTCGTTGCCGAGTGCGACCGTGACCCCGCGGTCGAGGTAGTCTTGGACCGGGGCGATCCCCGAGGCGAGCTTCATGTTCGAGGAGGGGCAGTGGGTGACGACCGTGTCGGTCTCGGCGAGCACCTCGCGCTCGCGCTCGTCGGTGTGGACGCAGTGCGCGAGCGTCACGTCCGGGCCCGTCAGGCCGACCTCGTCGAGCCAGAGGACGTTGCGCTTCCCCGTGTCGGCCTCCACCGTCTCGATCTCGTCCTCGTTCTCGCTCGCGTGGGTGTGGATCGTCACGCCGTCGTAGCGGTCGGCCAGCTCGCGGCAGCCGCGCAGGCAGGCCTCCGTGCAGGTGACGGCGAACCGCGGCGTGACGGCGTAGCGGACGCGGCCGTCGGCGGCGCCGTGGTACTCCCGGATGAGTGCCTCGCTCTCGGCGAGCGCGGCGTCGGTCTCCTCGATGAGCCCGTCGGGGGACTCCTTGTCCATCAGGACCTTCCCCAGTCGCCCCCGGATCCCCGTCTCGATCGCGGCCTCGAACGCCTCGTCGGCGTGGTTCACCGAGAGGTGGTCGACGACGGTCGTCGTCCCCGATTCGAGACACTCCAGGTACCCCAGTTCGGCCGCGGCCCGGGTCGCCGCGGCGTCCATCGCGGCCTCCATCGGGAGCACGGCGTCGAACAGCCAGTCGAGGAGGGCGTCGTCGTCGGCGATCCCCCGGCCCAGCGACTGGACGGAGTGAACGTGGCCGCCGACGAGGCCGGGCGCGACGAGGTCGAACGCGCGCCGCTCGTGGTCGGGGTAGCGGTCGCGGAGGGCGCTCTCCTCGCCGACCGCGGCGATCGTGTTCCCCTCGACGACGACGGCGCCGTCGGGGATGACGGTCTCGGAGTCGGCGACGACGGTTCCGGCGATCAGCATGTCCGTCCGTTCCTGACGGTCGACCGGTAAGAGGCTGTCCTTCGACGCCACCGCGCATCCGGCTCAGTTCCAGAGACGAACGACCCGCAGGAGAGACGGCACGACAGCTGGCCGCATCGACGCGATATTTAAATGCGAGTGGGCGGCCGCGCGACACCTTATAAACGAACTGCGGTGGCGCGTGCCTGCGAGCGGCCGCCATCGGCGGCCGCGAGACAGCACCGCGCGAGGGAGTTAGCCGGCCGGAGCGAAGCGGAGGCCGGCTGACGAGGCTGGGGAGGCGTGAGGCGCGGTGCTGTGCGGGGCGGGACTCAAAGGGGCAGTCGCGAGGGCAACGCAGGCGACGCAAGCACCGCAAGGAGCGAACGGAGTGAGCGACTGAGGAGCGCAGCGAGCGTGCGTTGCCCTCGCGGCTGGGGCTTTGGAGGTTTTCGTCGTCGATCGACAGTCACCCATTTATAAGTGAGCGACTGGGGCTTTGGAGGTGTTCACCGCCGGGCTATGGACGGCGATTTATAAATAGATCTTAGAACGACCCGATCCGATCTATTCCAGTCGGCGGTCGCGGAACGCCCGGATCACGTCCTGCCGGGCGATGATTCCGACGAGGCGCCCGTCCTCGTCGACTACAGGTACGCGATTAATATCCGGGTCGTCGCCGACGAGCAGGTCCAGCACGTCGTCGACGCTCGCGTCCGGCGTCACCGTCGCCACGTCGGTGCTCATCACCTCGGAGATCGGCTTGTCGGCGTTCCGGATCAGGTCGACGCCCAGGTCGATGTCGGCCCACGGGCGCTTCACCTGATAGGAGAGCGTGTCCACGAACGGCGGGAGGCCGATCGGGATCCACAGCGTCTCGTCCTCGGGCTCGAACAGGTCGACGAGGTCGGACTCGGTGATCACGCCGACCACCCGCTCGTCGTCGTCGACGACCGGAAACCCGCTGAACTCGTAGCGGGCGAACCGCTTGAACACGTCGGCGACGTCGTCGTCGGGCGAGACCGTCTTCACGTCCGGTTCCATCAGGTCGCGGGCGGTCAGTGTCATACCGGACGGTCACGGCGGGAGGCCGTAGGCGTTTCGCCCCGGCGGCGCGGCGGGACGCGCGACGCGCTGCTCGCCGACGCAACGGACTTAGGGACCGCGGACGCAGTCGAAGACATGCACCGCAAGGGCCACGTCGGGGCGTCGCTCGTCGTCTACGCCCCGCTCGGGTTCCTCGTCACGGCCCTCGCCTCGATCGAGGTCGGACTCGTCGGCGCCGCCGGCGTCGCCTCGCTGGCGATGGTCCCCGACCTCGACATACGGATCCCCTTCGTCAAACACCGGGGGATCACTCACACCGTCTGGTTCGCGCTGCTCGTCGGCGTCGCCTTCGGAGCCGTCGGACTGGCGGTCGGCCTCCAGCGCGGAGTTGTCGAGGCGCTGCTGTTCGGCGGCGCCGCCTTCCTGTTCGGCGCCGTCACGATTCTCTCGCACCTCCTCGCCGACGCGCTCACCCCGATGGGGATCCGGCCGTACGCGCCCGTGAGAGACGACGAGTACACGCTCGACCTGTTCACGGCGGCGAACCCGCTCGCGAACTACGGACTCCTGGGACTGGGCGGCGTCGTCGTCGCGGTCGCGCTCGTCGCGGGCGAGGCGGTTCCGGTGTAGCGGGCGCGAGAGCGGCGATCTGTCGCAGAGCAGTGTGACGGCAGCGACACTCTCCGAGCAACGCCGAAAAGTATGGCCGGGGTGGGCTCCGAACCCACGATCTCCGCATGTCCCAGGTCCGAGGCTCGGCGGAGCCACGGGAAGGACGCGGACGCTTCCAAGGCGTCACCGCACCGAATCTCCGAACCCTATGAGTGCGGCGCTATGTCCAGCTAAGCCACCCGGCCTCACCAGTTCGTACCGCGATGAGACTCTTTAACCTTCCCATCCGTCGGAAGGTTGTGAACCGATCGCAGATCGCCTCGGGCGGTCGCTTCCGGGGTCGCCTCGGGGCCGAACGCGCTCTCGAACACGGGCACAGAACCGCCCCGGTTCGGGCCGCGAAGGGCGCGCTCGACCCGCGCTCGCGCCCGACCCAGCGGATTTATGCCGGGCGCGGCGTATCCCCGGCGTATGAGCCTCCCCGAACTGCTCGCGGCGACCGTCGGCGACGAGGACGTCGTCGCCGAGGTGCCGCTGGGCGGCGACGATCGACTCGCGGTCACGCCCACCCGGACCCTCGTCTTCCGCGGCGACGGCCTCCTCTCCGACGAGTCCGTCGACGAGTACGGCCACGACGTCGAGCGGATCGAGGTCTCGACGGGCCGCCGCAAGGCGAAGATCACCCTCGGGTACGGCCTCGACGGCGACGAGACGCTCTCGGTCCCCGCCAAGCGCGTCGACGACGTCCTCCACCCGGTCCTCGCCGGCGTCCTCTCGGCGAGCGGCGTCACCGGCCCCGGCGAGACGGTCGTGCGCACCTTCCGCTTCTCGGAGCTCACCCTCATCGTCACCAGCGAGCGGCTGGTCAAACACGTGGGCTCGGCCGTCTGGGACGCCGACTTCGAGGAGTTCCACTACGAGGACCTCACCGGCCTCGACTTCGAGGAAGGGACCGTCGCCACCGCGGTCGTCCTCGTCCACGACGGCCGCTCGGAGCGGTTCAAGGCCCCGAACGAGTCCGCCCGCGCGGTCCGGGAGACGCTCGCCGACGCGGTGTGCTCGTTCCACGGCGTCGAGAGCCTCGAGGAGTTCCGCGTCGCCGCCGCCGAGGCCGAGGAGTCGGCCCCGGACGCGGAGGCGAGCGGCACGACCGACTTCGGCGAGGGGCCAGACCCGCTCTCGGCGTCCCCCGCAGCGGACGCGGAGGCCGACGCCGACGGGCCCGAAACGGAACCGGACGGCGCGACCGGCGCCGCCGATCCGCCCGCCGAGTCCGGTCCCGGTTTCGAGGCCGACGACGCCGCCGACCCGGGCGCCGCGGCGTCGCAGTCGGCCGAGTCGGCCGTCGAGTCGGCAGACGGGGCGTCGGAAGCCGCCGCCGACGACCCGCTGGGCGCGGACCCCCTCGCGGCGGACGCGAGCGTCGACGCCGCCGCGACGGACCCGCTCGACGCAGACGGGACGGAGTCCGCGCCGACCGCCGAGGGGATCGAACGGGAGGCAGACGACGGGCCCGCGTCGACGGCCGATCCCGAGGCGCTCGCCACGGACGCGGCGGTCGACGACGTGTCGACCGGGGAGCCCGTCGCCGACACCGAGACCGACGCCGACGGCCCCGTTCCCGGGGACGACGCGTTCGACGGATCGCCGTTCGAGAGCGCCGGCGTCGAGGACGCCGACCTCGCGACAGAGGTCGCCGCGCTGCGGCGCACCGTCGAGGCGCAGTCCGAGCGCCTCGACCGGCAGTCGGCGCTCATCGAACAGCTGATCGAGGAGCTTCGCCGGGGTCGGTGACGGACCGCTTCACCTCCGCGGCTCGGCTCCCGGGAGCGGTCGCCCCGATTCTCTCGGCTGAGACTCGCGTCGGATCCGTTATCCGGTCGGCGGCGAACCACCGACCGTGATCAGCGGACTTGGCGCCCGGGCCGGCGCGGTGTTGAGCGGCATCTCGAGCACGGAGGGGCGACTGGCGGTCACCGCCGCCATCGCCCTCGGGACGCTCGCGGTCGGGTGGCTGCTGTTACCGAAGGCCGTTCGCGCCGGCGAGCGGACCGCCTCGGGCTGGATCGAGCGGCTCGTGGACGAGCGCCTGGCGGAGTCGACCGAGGGCGCCATCGAGACGCTCCGAGACGGCGTCCCGTCGTCGTTCCTCCTGCGGCTCGCGGTCGGCGTCCTCCAGTTGGGGCTGTTCGCGCTCGCCGGTGTCGCCGTGCTGACGCTGTGGGGGCGGTTCGACGTCGTGGTCGCGGTGTCGCCGGTCGCGGAGAACGCCCTCACGGTCGGTGCGCAGATCGTCGTCTCGGCGGTGTTGCTCGGCGGTGCCTACGTCGTCAGCGACGTGATCGAGGCGTACGTCGCCGACCTGTCGGCCGACAGCGACCGGATCACCGCCCACCAGGAACAGCTCCTCACCCGGCTCGCGCAGGTCGGCCTGCTCGTGCTCGCCGGCATCACCGTCCTCGGGGTCTGGGGGGTGAACCTCGGCGGCCTCCTCGTCGGCGCGGGCTTCCTCGGGATCGTCCTCGGGATGGCTGCCCGGCAGACGCTGGGGTCGCTCCTCGCCGGCTTCGTGCTGATGTTCTCGCGGCCGTTCGAGATCGGCGACTGGGTCGAGATCGGTAGCGAGGAGGGGTTCGTCACCGATATCACGATCATGAACACCCACATGCGCAACTTCGACGGGGAGTACGTCGTGGTGCCGAACGACCTCGTCGCCAACCAGGCGATCACGAACCGGAGCCGCGAGGGGCGCCTCCGGATCCACATGGAGGTGGGGATCGGCTACGACGACGACCCCGACGAGGCGGCCGGGATCGCCGAGGACGTCCTCTCCGGGATCGACACGATCGCGAACAACCCGCAGCCGTACGCGATCCCCTCCGGGTTCGGCGACTCCGCGATCCTCCTCGACCTCCGGTTCTGGATCGATCCCCCGACCCCGCAGGCCCGGTGGCGCTCGAAGGCGACCGCGGTCGAGGAGATACAGGACCGCTTCGCCGACGCCGGCATCTCGATCCCCTACCCGCAGCGGACCGTCTCGTATCCGCCCGAGACGGCCGAAGCGGACGAGACCGTCGAGCGCGTCGAGCGGGCCGACGAGTCGGTCGACGGCCGCCCGCGCGACGGCTCGGTCTGACCTCCTCGCGCGACGGTTCGGTCTGATTTCCCCGCGCGACGGGTCCGTCCGCCCTCCTCGCGACGCGGCCGCTACCGGTTCGAGGGTCCGGTGTAGCCGCTCGGGAGCTCCGAGCCGCGACCGGTGAACAGGCGCTCGAACCGCTCGATGCGGTCTAAGACGTAGCGCAGCGCCGCGGTGAGCGAGTCCGCGCCGATCGACAGCAGGTGGCGCGCGCCCTTCGTGCGGTCGGCGTGATAGAAGCTGATCTCGCCTTCCGGCTTGGTGTTCCGCTCCGGCATCACCACCAGGTCCTGTCTGCTGGGGTCGTGCCGGAAGACGAGGACGTCGGTGAGCGAGTCGGCCCCGTAGGTGACCACGTCGTGGAGCACGCTCCACTTCTGTGGCGTCTCCTCCGCGAGCGCGTCCGTATCGACGACGTTCCGCATGGTCGTCGCCGTCGAGACGCCCTCCAAGCCGGACCCGCGTCGCTCCCGAAGCCACGCGAGGATCCGCTCGACGACGTCGCGGAGGCCGTCGGGGCCCGAGAACCGGCCCGCAGACCGCTCTCGCGGCAGCGACCCCCGCGTCACGTCGGTCCGCTCTCCCATGCGAGTACCCCCGGTCCCATCGTGTTAATAGGTATCGGTCAGAGACCCCCGTTCGGACGCGGAGCGCTCGGACCGCGCCTCACCGGTCCCGACCGAATCCGGCCGCGAACGTCGCCGCGTCGACGGCGAGGACGGTCGGACGGCCGTGCGGGCAGGCGTACGGGCGGTCGCACTCGCCGAGGCGGTCGAGGAGGTCCCCGAGGTCGCCGTCGGCGAGGTCGTCGAAGTCGCCGCGCTTGAGCGACGGGTGACACGCGAGGTCCGCGAGCAGGTCGTCGCGGGCGTCCCGCGCCGCCCCCGAGTCGCTCCCCGAGACCGCCGCGAGCGCGTCGCGGAAGGCGTCCGCGTCGGCGGTCCGGCCGAACGGCGCGGGGACGGTCCGCAGGCGGCGCGTGCCGCCGCCGAACGCCTCGGTCTCGAAGCCGAGCGCGGCGAGGTCGTCGGCGTGCGCCCTCGCGGCCGCCGCCTCGTCGGTCGACAGCGAGACGGTCGCGGGCGGGTCGAGCGCCGCGGTCGGCACCGGGTCGCCGTCGAACGCGCGGGCGAGCCGCTCGTAGTTCACCCGCTCGTGGGCGGCGTGGCCGTCGATCACGAGGAGTTCGTCGCCGGCCTCGACGAGGACGTAGAGGTCCCGGAAGACGCCGAGCGGATCGGCGTCCGCGAACGCGCCGACGCGCGAGCCGTCCTCCTCTCCGACCGGGTCGAGCGCGGAGTCGAGGTCGGTGGCGACGTCCGCGGAGCGCCGGAGGTCCGCGCCCGTGAGCGCGTCCTCAACGACGGACGCGACCGCCTCGGCGACCGCGTCGGCGTCGCGGAGCCCCACCTCGCGCTTCGCCGGGTGGACGTTCGGGTCGACGCGGCCGGGCGGGAGGGAGACGTCGACCGCGGCGACCGGCTCGCGGCCGTCCGGGAGGAGCCGGCCGTAGCCGTCGCGGACCGCGGCCGCCAGCCGGTCGTTCCGGACCGGGCGGCCGTTCACGGAGACGCGGACGTGGTCGCGGGTCGAGCGGGTGACAGAGGGGTACGCCAGGGCGCCCGCGACGCCGACGGAGACGGGGGCGTCGCCCGTGGCGTCCGGGCCGGCGACCCCGAGGTCGACGCTCGCGTCGACCGTCGTCGACCGGCTCGCCGTGTCGCGGTCGTACACGGCGAGCAGCGCGTCCGTGCGGTCGGTCCCGGGCGTCGACAGCGTCGCCGACCCGTCGTGGTCGAGCGAGAACGCGACCGACGGGTTCGCCAGCGCGTAGTCGGCGACGAGCGAGGAGATTCGCGCGAACTCCGCGTCCGCGCCCGCGAGCGACTCTCGGCGTGCCGGCCGGGTCGCGAAGAGGTCCTCGACGACGACCGTCGTTCCACGGGCGCGGCCCGCGGGCTCGACCTCGACGTTCGTCTCGTCCGCCGTCGCCGCGGTCCCCGCGGTCCCGTCGACGACGACCCGCGTGCCGACCCCGTCGCCGGGGCTCGTGACGAGTTCGAGCCGGGCGGCCTCCGCGATCGCCGCGAGCGCCTCGCCGCGGAAGCCGAGCGACTCGATCCCGACCGGGTCCCCGTCGGGCGCGAGCTTGCTCGTCGCGTGGCGCTCGACGGCGCGGGCCGCGTCCGCGCGGCCCATCCCTCGGCCGTCGTCCGCGACGCGGATCCGGTCGGTTCCGTCGCCGTCGACGGCGATCTCCACCCGAGAGGCGTCCGCGTCGAGCGCGTTGTCGACGAGCTCGCCGACGACCCGCGCGGGCCGCGTGACGACTTCGCCGGCCGCGATCCGGTCGACGGTCGCCCGGTCGAGCCGGCGGACGCGACCCGCGTCCTCAGCCGCGTCTCCGCGGGCGTCGGCGGCGCCCCTCCTTCCGGACGCGCCGCGGTCGCCGTCCCGATCACCCGTCATCGTCGACCCTCGACTGGAGGTCGTGGAGGGCGTTCAGCGCCTCGATCGGCGTCATCCGCGCGAGGTCGAGGTCGCGGAGCTCCGCGGCGAGGCCCGGGGGCGCGCCGGCCGCGACACCATCGTCGGGGTCGGTCGGCGTGCGCGCGGGGTCGCCCTCGGTCGACGCTTCTGTCCGCGGCTCCGTCTCGGTCGGAGAGTCGCCCGCCTCCGGACCTGTCTCGTCTCGCTCCGCCGACGCCTCCTCAGCGAGGAACTCCCGCAGCGACGCGTCGCCGTCGCGGTCCGCGTCGTCCGACATCTCCTCGTCCGTCGTCCCCTCCGCACCAGTCTCCGTCCGGCCCGCATTCCGGTCCCTGTCCGCCTCCTCCGCGGCGACGAGGTCGCGGGCGCGGTCGACGACCGGACCCGGAACGCCGGCGAGCTCCGCGACCTCGACGCCGTACGACGACGAGGAGGCGCCGGGGACGACCCGGTGGAGGAACGTCACGTCGCCGTCCTCGCGGGTGGCGGTGAAGTGGAGGTTGAAGACGCGCTCGCGCTCGTCGGCGAGGTCCGTGAGCCCGTGGTAGTGGGTCGCGAAGAGGGCGGTCGCCCCGAGTTCGTCGTGGAGGAACTCGGCGGCCGCACGGGCGATGGCGCGGCCGTCGGTTGTGGCGGTGCCGCGGCCGACCTCGTCGAGGAGGACGAGCGAGTCGGCGTCCGCGTCGTGGAGGATCTCCGTCAGCTCGCTCATCTCGCGCATGAACGTGGACTGCCCGCCCGCGATGTCGTCGGAGGCGCCGACGCGGGTGAACAGCCGGTCGAAGACGGGGAGCGTGGCGGCCTGCGCGGGGACGAACGACCCCGTCTGCGCCAGCACGACCGCGAGCGCCACCGACCGCATGTACGTCGACTTCCCGCTCATGTTCGGCCCCGTGATCACGGCGACCGACCCGCGCGGGAGGTCGGCGTCGTTCGGCACGAACGACGCCTCGGTCCGCTCGACGACCGGGTGCCTGCCGCCCTCGATCTCGATGCCTCCGGCGGGGTCGCTGGCGCCGCTTCCACCCGCGCCGCCCGCGTCGGCGCCGCTCGCGCCGGCGTCGGCGTCCGTCTCGCGCAGTTCGGGCCTGACGTAGTCGCGCTCGACGGCGACCGCCGCGAGCGAGGTCAGCGCGTCGAGCTCGGCGAGCGCGTCGGCGAGGTCCTGTATCCGCTCGGTCTCGGCAGCGACCCGCTCGCGCACGTCGACGAACAGCTCGTACTCCAGGGCGTCCGCGCGCTCGGCGGCGCCGACGATCTCCTCCTCGCGCTCCTTCAGCTCGGGCGTGACGTAGCGCTCGCGGTCCTTCAGCGTCTGCCGGCGCCGGTAGTCGTCGGGGACCCGGTCGCGGTTGGCGTCGGTCACCTCGATGTAGTAGCCGTGAACCTGGTTGTGACCGACCGACAGCGAGTCGATCCCGGTGCGCTCGCGCTCGCTCGCCTCCAGGTCCGCGACCCACTCGCGGCCCTCGCGCTCGGTGGCGCGCAGGTCGTCGAGGTCGTCGTCGAACCCCTCGCGGATCACGCCGCCCTCGGTGATCTCCTGTGGCGGGTCGGTCGCGATCGCTCGGTCGATCAGCTCGCGGACCTCGGTCAGCTCGTCGAGCCGGTCGCCGAGGTCGCGTAGGTGCTCGGTTCGGGGGAGGGCGGGGTCGTCGGTGGTGGCGCGTTCCTCTCCCTCCGCGCCCGCGAGCGTCGCCTTCAGCTCGGGCACGACCGCGAGCGTGCGGTGTAGCGAGCGCAGGTCGCGGGCGTCGGCCCGCCCCCGCGAGACGCGGCTCACCAGCCGTTCGAGGTCGTAGGCGGTCGCCAGCGCGTCGGCGACCCCCTCGCGGGCGAGGCTCCGGTCGGCGAGCTCCCCGACCGCGTCGTGGCGGCTCCGGATCGCGTCGGCGTCGACGAGCGGGCGCCGGAGCCAGCGCTCCAGGCAGCGGCGGCCGAGCGCGCAGTTCGTCTCGTCGAGCGCGTCGAACAGCGTGTCGCTCGCGCCGAGCCCGCGATTCTCGAACAGCTCCAGGCTGCGCTGGGCGGCCGCGTCGAGCCGGAGCCGATCGCGGGGGTCGTACCGCCGGATTCTGGTGACGTACGCGAGCGGCCCGTCGTCGCCCTGCGTGTACTCGGCGTACGCGAGCACCGCGCCCGCCGCGCGGAGCTCCGCGTCGGAGTCGAACCGCCGGTCGGGCGCCGGGAGGTACGGCTCCAGCCGCTCGGTCGCCGTCCGGCGGTCGAAGGCGCCCGCGTCGTAGTCGTGGGCCGTCCAGCCGCGCTCGGCGTCGCTCGGTTCGAAGTCGGGGACGTCCGGCCCGGCGACGAGCTCCGCCGGCGCGATCCGGTCGAGTTCGCCCGCGACGGCGTCCGCGTCGCCCGACGTGACGAGGCACTCGCCCGTCGAGACGTCGACGGCGGCGAGGCCGACGGTCCCGGGGGCGGCGTCGGCCTCCCCGTCGTCCCCGCCGGCCGCCACCGCCGCCACGTAGTTCGTCGTCCCCGATTCGAGGAGGTCGTCCTCGACGACAGTGCCGGGCGTGATCACCTCGGTGACCGCGCGGTCGACGAGCCCGGAGGCCTGCTCGGCGTCCTCGACCTGGTCGCCGACGGCGACGCGGTAGCCCGCGTCGAGCAGCGATTCGAGGTAGGGGGCCGCGTTGTCGATGGGGATCCCGGCCATCGGGTAGTCGCCGGTCGAGTCGGACCGCTCCGTCAGCGTCACCTCGCAGACGCGGGCCACGGTCTCGGCCGCCTCGCAGAACGCCTCGTAGAAGTCGCCGACCTGGAACAGCACCAGGGCGTCCTCGTGGGCGGCACAGAGGTCGGCGTACTGCGAGAGCATCGGCGTGAGCTCCTCGCGGGCGGCCGCGATCCCGGGCGGCAGTCCGGTCGCCGTCTCTCGGTCCGCCGGTTCCATACCCCGTATCCGGGCGGCCGCGGGCATAAACGGTACGGAGCGGCGCGCCCGGGCGTCCCGAGTGGTCCGCGCCCCACGGCTGCGGCGAGAGCCTTACGGTCCTCCGCCCCCGAATACGACCGTGACGAACCGAACGATCGTCGTGGGGCTCGCCGGAGCGTTCGTCGGCATGACGGCGCTGCTCCTGATCGGCGGGGTCGTCCTCCACCCGATCGCGCTGGCGCTCGCGGTGCCGTTCGGCGCCGTGTCGTACTTCCTCTGGTACCACGCCAGCGGGCGCCTCCACGACCAGGCCCGGCGGTCGGCCGAGCAGGCGGGTCCGACGGAGCGCGAGCGCGCCAGACAGCGCGCCCGCGCCGAGGCCAACCGGGAGCGCGCGTACCGCGCCGCCGGCACCGACGGCGGTCGCGGTCCGAGTGCGGGTCCGGGGACGGGGCAGCGCGGCGCTCGCGGTCCCGGCGGAACCGGAGCCAGAGACCCCCGAGACCGCGCGCCAGCGACCGACAGGATGACCGAGCGGGAGGCGTACGAGACGCTCGGGCTCGATCGGACGGCCGACAGCGAGGCGGTTCGCCGGCGGTACCGCGAGCGCGCGAAGCGGCTTCACCCGGACGGCGAGGACGGCGACGAGGAGGGGTTCAAGCGGCTCAACGAGGCGTACGAAGTGCTGAAGAACTGATCGACGGGTCGCTATCTCCCGCCGACTCTCACTCCGCGCCGAGCGCCGCGGCGACCGCTCGTTCGGCAGCGTCGAGTTCGGACTGCGTGTTGACGTTCGTGAAGGTGCGCTCGGTCGTCAGCGACCGGATCGCCTCGTCGTCGACGACGACCGCCTCCAGTTGGTCCGCCATCGCGAGTATCTTCCTGTCACCCCGGTCGAGCGCGCGGTCGCAGGCGTCCGCGGCCGGCCCGGTCGCGTAGACGGCCTGCGTCGTCTGATACCAGCGGTCGTCGAGCCGCGGGATTACGGCGTCGACCCCCGGGTCCGCGGCCGTCTCGCGCAGCGCGGCGAGGAACGACGGGTCGACGAACGGCATGTCGCAGGCGACGACGACGGCGTACGCGTCGGTCGCCGCTCGACAGGCGTTCCGGATCCCTCCCAGCGGGCCCAGGTCCGGTTCCTCGTCGAGCGCCCAGCGGACGGGGAGCGAAACCCCCGACAGCGCCTCCTCGATCGCCTCGCGCTGGTCCGGGCGGCAGTTGACGACGAGCTCGTCGACGACCGAGTCGCCGCCGCCCGCGCGGTCAGCGCCGGGCGGGACCGGGTCGTCGGTCCCCGCGAGCCGGTTCGCGACGCGGCGGATCATCGGGACGCCGGCGATCGGCGCGACCGATTTGTCGGCGTCGCCGAAGCGCGTCGAGCGGCCGCCCGCGAGGATGGCTCCGGAGGTCACGCCGGCGGCTTGGGCGGCGGGGGACTTCGCGGTTGCGGTGGTATCTCCCCGGTGAGAATCTCGGCTCGGCTCGATCCGCGAACGACGCGCTCGCCCGCCCATCCGCCCGAAAGCGACCCGTTAAGTGGCCGGCGACCCAACCCATATTCATGCCAGAGGCCACGGATCTCGAGGAGCTGAAGCGGGGGACTGAGCTGGTCAAGCGCGGCTTCGCGCAGATGCAGAAGGGCGGCGTGATCATGGACGTCGTCAACCGCGAGCAGGCCCGCATCGCGGAGGACGCCGGCGCGGTCGCCGTGATGGTGCTCGAACACGTCCCGGCGGACATCCGGAAGCGCGGCGGCGTCGCGCGGATGCCCGACCCCGAGCGCGTCCCCGAGATCATCGACGAGGTGTCGATCCCGGTGATGGGCAAATCGCGGATCGGCCACCGCAAGGAGGCCGAGATCCTGGAGTCGCTCGGCGTCGACATGATCGACGAGTCCGAGGTGCTCACGCCCGCCGACGACGAGTACCACACGGACAAGCGGGACTTCACCTCGCCGTTCGTCTGCGGCGCCCGGAACCTCCCCGAGGCGCTCCGCCGCATCCGCGAGGGCGCCGCGATGATCCGGACGAAGGGCGAGGCCGGCACGGGCGACGTGAACCAGGCCGTCAAACACCAGCGCACCATCAAGAACCAGATCCGGACGCTCACCGGCCTCAACTACGAGGAGCGCGAGAAGTGGGCCCGCGAAAACGGCGCCCCGCGCGACCTCGTCCACGAGACCGCCGAGGCGGAGCGGCTCCCGGTCGTCAACTTCGCGGCCGGCGGCATCGCGACGCCCGCCGACGCCGCGCTGATGATGTACCACGGCTGCGACGGCATCTTCGTCGGCTCCGGTATCTTCGGCGCGGAGGACCCCGAGGCGATGGGCACCGCCATCGTCGAGGCAGTCAACAACTGGGACGACCCCGACGAGCTCGCCCGAATCGCGAGCGGCACCGGCAAGGGAATGAAAGGCCAGTCCAACGAGGACATGGAGGAGGAAGAGAAGCTCCAAGGCCGCGGCGTTTAAATAGGTCTTTTCGATAGCACGGCGGCTTCTTATAAATGGAACTGCGGTGGCGCGCCCCGGTGAGCGGCCCGAAGGGCCGCGAACCGACGGTGCGAGGGAGTCGCTGGCTCCCGGAGCGAAGCGGAGGGTCCCAGCGACGAGGCTGGGGAGGTGTGAGGTGCGGTTGCGGTGCCGTGCGGGGCGGGACTCAAAGGGGCAGCCGGGAGGCCGCAGTAGGCGACGTTAGCACCGCAGCGAGCGGAGCGAGCGAGGAGCGCAACGAGCGTACTGCGGCCTCCCGGCTGGGGCTTTGGAGGCGGTCACCGTCGATCCGCAGTCAGTTGTTTATAAACGAACGAGGGTTTATCGAGACTCTCTCGTTCCCGTCGAGAGTCGATTAATCCCCGTCCCGACACCGTACCCGACGAGCCCGATCACGACCGCGAACAGCAGCCCATATTTAAATCCGTACTCGGTCCCGCCGAGCAACTCCGCGCGTGCTGACTCGTACCCGTATCCCAGCATTCGCGGGTAGGTGTACCGGCCTGCTCCCGTCCAGTTACCCGTAACATAACCGACGAGCGGGGGGAAGGCGAACCACCAGAGTCCGACGAGCCACAGCGAGCCGACGGTCGGGACGAGGCCCGCACCCGCGAATCCCGCCGCGACGGCGATCCCGAGCGTCACCGCGATCCACCACAGGGAGAGCCCGACGTCCAGTCCGAGCACGAATCCGACGGAGGCGAGCGGGAGGATCCCGCCCACCGCCAGCGCCAGCAACTCCCTCGCCGGGGAGGCACCGACGATGTGCGGGGAGGAGCGCACGCTTTCGAGGACCATGCCCGGTGGGTGCGTCGCCGCGCGCAAAAGCGGTTCGGGGCTCAGGAGTCAGCCGGGCCACAGCGAGGGCGGTCGACGAAGTCGACCCGAGAAACGCTCACCGCTCGTCGTCGTCGTACACCCACGCCCCGACGACCTCCTCGTCGCCGTCGCGACGCCAGCGGACCGTCACGACGTCCGGGAACCGGATCGAAATCCGTACCCCTTCCCCGTCGATCGCGTCGTCCGGCCCGAGGTCGTCGTCCAACTCGGCCCACGCGAGGGTGTCCGACTCGCCCGCCTCGTAGTCGGTGCTGACGTTCGTGACGAACACGTCTCCCGCGCGGAGCCGCTCCGTCCCGCCGGTGTGTTCGATCGTCAGCCGGTTCGGCGCGTCGTCCGCGCCCTGATACTCGAACGCGAAGCAGGCGAACTCCTCGCAGTCCGTCAGCTCGCGGTACCCGAGCGCGCCGAACCCGACCGCGCCCGCGCCGAGGAGGACGACGGCCCGCCGCTTGGGGGACATAACCAGCCGCACGGAACAGCGACAAATAGGCGTTTGGCTGACCAATCGTGTTTATAAATGGCTGACTGTGGATCGCCGGCGAACGCCTCCAAAGCCCCAGCCGCTCACTTATAAACGCTCGACTACTGACCAGCGGAGAACACCGCCAAAGCCCCAGTCGCGAGGCGGGCGCACGCTCGCTGTCGCCCGAAAATCGTAGATTCGCTCTTCTGTAGGAGATTGTTGATACTGCTGAGCTGCTGCTGTCGAGTCGAAGAGGACAAGGACACCGCGTCAGCGGTGTCCGACACNCGCTCTTCTGTAGGAGATTGTTGATACTGCTGAGCTGCTGCTGTCGAGTCGAAGAGGACAAGGACACCGCGTCAGCGGTGTCCGACACGGATGATTCCGCTAGATGCGTTTGGGTCGGAATCGGTCGCAGCGGACCTGCTCCAACAGGTTCGCTGGCGTGACGGCGTTTCTTGTCCTCGCTGCCGTTCTGACCGAACGGTCAGAAACGGCAGCTACGGGCACTTTCAGCGGTATCTCTGTAAGGATTGCGGCCGCACGTTNCTGCCGTTCTGACCGAACGGTCAGAAACGGCAGCTACGGGCACTTTCAGCGGTATCTCTGTAAGGATTGCGGCCGCACGTTCAACGATAAGACCGGCACAATCTTCGCTCACTCGAAGATCGCACTCCGCAAATGGTTGTTCTCGATCTACGCGTTCTTGCGGTTTAACACGAGTCTCAGGCAGTTACAGTGCGAAATCGAGGTCACCTACAAAACGATACACAGGCGTGTCGAGCGCTTCGCCGAAGCGCTCGACGCGCCGTCACTCGATCTCCGTGGCCCGGTTGAAATTGACGAGTTCTACGTCTCTGCCGGCTTGAAAGGCCGCGAGNCTCGATCTCCGTGGCCCGGTTGAAATTGACGAGTTCTACGTCTCTGCCGGCTTGAAAGGCCGCGAGCGCGACCGCTGGTCGCGCTCTCGCGGCCTCTCTCGACGCGGACGCGGAACGTATGATCAAGACAAACCGCCTGCGTTCGTTCTCGTGGATCGTGGCACCGAGCAGCGGTACGTTGTGCCAGCGAAATCCGCAAATGAATCGACGATCCGGCTCCTGCTGGCTGACCGCCAGCAGGAGCCTCTCACCGTCTATACCGACGGATTTTGCGCGTACGATCCGCTTGAAGAAGACGACCAATTTGACCGCGAATACGTCGTTCACGGAGACGGTGAGTACGCCGACGACACGGTCCACGTGAACTCCTGCGAGAGCCACGCGTCGCTGGCGCGACGGTGGCTCTCGCCGCATCGAGGCATCTCAAAAGACCGCCTCACACAGTATTTCCGAGCGTTCCAACTCAGACTAGAACTCTATCGCAAACCAGGACGAGAAGCTCTCAAACACGCCGTCAAAGCCACTCTCTGAAATCAACAATGTGCTACACAAGAGCGNTAGAACTCTATCGCAAACCAGGACGAGAAGCTCTCAAACACGCCGTCAAAGCCACTCTCTGAAATCAACAATGTGCTACACAAGAGCGTCGTAGATTTTCGGGATGACGAGACGCCTCCGGCGTCTCGAACCACGCTCCTCAGTCGTTCGCTCCGCTCACTCCTTGCGGTGCTTACGTCGCCTGCGCCCGCCTCGCGACTGCCCCTTTGAGTCCCGCCCCGCACAGCGACCGCAGCCTCACGCCTCCCCAGCCTCGTCGGNCTTACGTCGCCTGCGCCCGCCTCGCGACTGCCCCTTTGAGTCCCGCCCCGCACAGCGACCGCAGCCTCACGCCTCCCCAGCCTCGTCGGTGGCCCTCCACTCCGTTCCGGGCCACCGATTCCCTCGCGGTCGGCTCGCGCCCTCCGGGCGCTCGCCGGCGCGCCGCTTGACTTTTAAATAGCACAGCGCGGTGCGGCTAGTCGACGACCGCGCGGAGTCAGTTCCGCAGCGCCTCGACCGGCCGCTCGCTGGCGGCCTTCCAGGCGGGGTACGCGCCGCTGACGATCCCGACGCCGACGCCGAAGACGAGCGCGAGCAGGAGGTAGTAACCGTTCGTCGGGTCGAGCACGAGCGCGGCGTCGACCGCGGGCGTCGCGAGGACGAGCCCGACGACGAGCAGGACGGTGAGCAGCGTGCCGGCCGCGGCGCCGGCCGCGCCGATCAGCCCGGCCTCCGCGAGCAGGACGCGGAGCACGTCGCGGCGGGCGACGCCCACCGCGCGCATCACGCCGATCTCCTGTCTGCGCTCGACGGTGCTCATCAGCATCACGTTGAGGATCGAGACGCCGGCGACGACCAGCGAGATGGCGCCGAGCCCGAGCAGGAACGTCGAGAGCAGGTCGAAGAACTCGTTGATCTCGTCGACGAGGGCGGCCAGCTCGAACAGCTCCACCCGGTCCTGGCGGGCGTTCACTGACTCGCGGATGGCGTCGGCCGCCGCGCGCGCCTCGGCGCCCGAGTCGGAGACGACGAGCGCCTGCGCGTAACCGTCGGCCGAGAACGCCGACTCCGGCAGGAAGACGGCGTCGTCGGGGGCCACCGGGCTGAACGTCTGGCTCTCGACCAGCACCGCGATCACCCGCACCTGCGAGCCCGCGATCTCGACGGTGTCGCCCGCGCCCGCCTCGAGGTCCTCGGCGATCCCCGCGCCGAGGATCGCGCCCTGCCGGTGGCGCTCGGGGAGTCTCCCCTCGGCGGCCTCGTACGCCAGCGCGGGCTCCTCGACCCCGTACACCGTCGCGAACGTCTGGTCGCCCTGCCGCGCGACCGTGGCGCTGTCGGAGTACAGCGGGACCACGGCCGGTTCGCCGACCGCGCGCCGGATCGACGCCACGTCCGCGTCCGACAGCGACTCCACGCCCGCGTCGTTGTTCGGCGAGACGACGACCTGCGTCCCGATGTCGCCGATGGCGTCGTCGGCGCCCAGCGCCAGCACGTTCCCGAAGATTCCGAGCGCCGCGACCGCGAGCACGCCGATACAGACGCCCAGCACCGCCAGCACCGTCCGCACCCGGTTCCGTCGCAGGTTCCGCGAGGCCATCGACACCGCCGGGCGCCAGCCGCGCAGCCAGCCGGAGAGTCCGTCGGTGAGCCCGCTCGCCGCTCGTCCGTCGCCGTCGCTCATCGGTCGTCCCCCGTCTCCCCCCCCGGCGGCCCGTCGGCCGGGAGCCCGTCGGCCGGCAGCCCGCCGGTCATCTCCCCGTCGGTGAGGTCGACGACGCGGTCGGCGTACTCCTCGACGAGCGGGTCGTGCGTCACCGCGACGACGGCGACGCCCTCGGCCTTGACGCGCTCGAACTCCGCGAGGATCGCCTCCCCCGTCTCGGTGTCGAGGTTCCCCGTCGGCTCGTCCGCGAGCAGCACGGCGGGCTCGTTGATCAGCGCGCGGGCGATGGCGACGCGCTGCTTCTGCCCGCCCGAGAGCTCGCTCGGCTCGTGGTCGAGCCGGTCGCCGAGCCCGAACCGCGCGAGCAGGTCCGCCGCCCGGTCGCTCGCGTCGCCGGGGTCGAACGCGGTCGGCATCGCGACGTTCTCGACCGCGGTCAGCGTCGGCAGGAGGTGGAAGTCCTGGAAGACGAACCCGATCGACTCCTTGCGCGCCCGCGTCCGCTCCGCGACCGAGAGGTTCGTCACGTCGGTTCCGTCGAGGAGGCGCCGGCCCGCGGTCGGGTCGTCGAGCAGCCCGAGCACGTTCAGCAGCGTCGACTTCCCGGAGCCGCTGGGGCCGACGACCGCGACGAACTCCCCGGGCCGCACCGCGAAGTCGACGTCGTCGAGCGCGACGACCGGCTCGCCGCCCCCGCTCGTGTAGCGCTTGTCCACCCCTCGAAGCGCGACGCCGTAGTCGTCGCTCGGGGCGGTGTTCCCGCCGCTCGCGTCGGCGCCCGCCTCGTCAGCGACGGCCGCCGCGGCCGCGTCGTCCGCGGGCTCCGCGCCGAGTCCGGCGTCCCCGCTCACGGCGCCGATCCGTCGCGTCGCCGCGCCGTCGAGCCCCCGACCCGTCCGGTCCTGACCGCGACGCCGACCGCGCCGGCGAGACCGAGCAGCGCGAACCCGCTCGCCACCGCGCCCGCTGCCCCGACGCCGCCGCCGCCGATCCGACCGAGCGCGCCGCCGCCCGCGTCGTCGTCGTCCGGTTCGGGCGCCGCTACCGTCAGCGTCTCCGTGTACCGGACCCCCCGCTCGGTGTAGGTGACGCGGATCGGGATCTCGTCGGCGACGGAGGCGTTCACCGCGGTCGACAGGTCGAACCCGACGAAGTCGCTCGCGCCGAGCGTCCCGACGAAGTACTCGCCGCCCGTCGGCGTCGGCTCGACGCCGGGCGCGTCGCCGACCGAGACGACCGCGCCCGTCAGTTCACCGTTCCCGGCGTTGCCGAGGTTCGCGTCGACGACGACCGCGCCGTCCTCGCCCTCGCGGACCGTCGCGTCGGTCACGGTCGGCGTCGCCTCGCGCACCGGGTACGTCACCGTCGACTCCGCGGTGCGGTCGGCGCCGCGCTCGTTCCGCTGGTCCGTGTCGACGCGGAACGCCGCGGTGACCGTCACCTCCGACCGCCGGTCGAGCGGCCCGAGGTCGACGATCACCCGCCGCTCCTCGCCGGGCGCGACGTCCTCGACGACGAACGGGCCGACCGAGACGGTCTCTGTGCCGTCGGAGCCGTTCGCGCCGTCGCCGCCGACCGCGGTCCCGACGGCCCGGAGGCTGACGCGGTCGGCGGTCGTCGTGCCGGTGTTGACCACCGTCACCTCGACGGGGGAGTCGGCGACCGGCGGCGCGTCGCCCTGGCCGCCGGCGTCGCCCGTGTCGAGCCCGCCGCCGCCGCCGAAGATCCCCTGAATGCCGCCGACGCCGAGGTCGCCGGCCGAGGCTTCGCCATCGTCGTCGCTCCGGAGGTCCTCGGGGTCGAGCGCGCGGGTCCGCAGGTCGAGCGCGACCTGGGTCGGCCGAACCTCGATGACGGTGTCGCGACTGACGGTCACGAGCTCGCCGCTCGTCGACTGGTTCGCGACCGCCTCGACGGTGAGCCGCCTTTCGCCCGGCTCCTCGAACGCCGTCCACAGCGTCGCGTCGAGCGAGTCGCCCGCGGAGAGGGCGCCGACGCCCGAGACGCTGTCGAGCACGTCGCCGTCGGCGTTCCGGACGCGGACCTCAGTGACGTTCGCTGCCGCGTCGCTCCCGCCGGAGTTCGAGACGGTGACGTTCAGCGCCGTTCGCTCGCCGACGGTCGGGTCGCTCGGCGACGTCCCGACTTCGCCGACGGTGATCCGCGCGTCCGGTACCGCCGCCGCGCCGCCGATCGCGAACGCCCCGCCGACAGCCGCGAGCATCGTCAGCGCGGCCAGCAGCGCGGCTGTGGTTCGTGTGAGCGTCAATGTCATATCTCCTAAGCGACCGTCGAAGATATATCCGTCGGCGACGGAAGCGTCCCCGTAGCGCCGCGTCGCGACGGACGCGACGAGAGCTCCTTCTGATCCCGTTCGGCGACCGGTGGGCCGCCGGACTCGCGGTTTCGGCGGCCTCCGAGACGTACCGGTTACGGATGCTTTTTCAACGGGCCGACGTAAATGGCAGTAATGAGCGAACGCGACACCGCGCGAGCGGGGGATCGGCGATGATGGGGAACAACGACCAGCAGGCGTACGACCGCGGCACGTCGCTGTTCTCGCCGGACGGGCGCATCTACCAGGTCGAGTACGCCCGCGAGGCCGTCTCGCGCGGCGCGCCGAGCGTCGGCGTCCGGACGACCGACGGCGTCGTCTTCGTCGCGATGTCTCGCCCCTCCTCGTCGCTGATGGAGGCCGAGAGCATCGAGAAGCTCCACAAGCTCGACGACCACGTCGGCACCGCGAGCGCGGGCCACGTCGCCGACGCCCGCCAGCTGATCGACCTCGCGCGCCGCCAGTCGCAGGGGAACCGCCTGCGCTACGGCGAGCCGGTCGGCGTCGAGACGCTGACGAAGTTCGTCACCGACCACATCCAGGAGAACACGCAGCGAGGCGGCACGCGCCCCTACGGGGCCGCGCTCCTCATCGGCGGCATCGACGACGGCGAGCCGCGCCTGTTCGCCGCCGACCCCTCCGGCACGCCCAACGAGTGGAAGGCGACCGTCATCGGCGGCGGCCGGCAGGAGATCCAGGGCCACCTCGAAGACGAGTGGACCGACGACCTCTCGCTTTCGGACGGCATCGAGCTCGCCGTCGCGGCGCTGGCCGCCCACGACGACGAGTTCGAGCCCTCGGACCTCGCGGTCGCGGCGGTGACCGAGGCCGACGGCTACCGGACGGTCCCGGTCGAGGAGGTCGAAGACGCGTTCGAGGCGGCGGGCCTCGACGCCGCCGACGAGGAAGCTGCGGACGGCGACGAGTCCGAGGCCGACGACGCGGACGGCGACGACGCCGAGTAACGATCAGTCCCGGAGGCGCCGGGACCCCGACCGGCGGCCGGCCGCTCCGCGCCGTGTGCGTGATTGTACGTCGTACACACAACACTTATCACGGCGGAAACCCTCTTTTACGGCGTAAAATGCCCGATTCGATGTCTGAACAGCTCCAACGAGACATGGAGTGCGAGGGGTTACTCGAGTGTTTCCACGGCCTGAAGCAGTTGGACAAGGACTGCTACCAGGCGCTCGTGTCGTCCGACGAGGCGCTCACGATCGACGAGGTCGCGGAGCGCGTCGACCGCGAGCGCTCGACCGCCTACCGCGCGGTCCAGCGGCTCCTCAAGGCCGGCTTCATTCAGAAGGAGCAGATAAACTACGAACAGGGCGGGTACTACCACGTGTACCGGCCGACGGACCCGTCGCAGATCGCCGACGACATGCAGCGGATGCTCAACGACTGGTACGCGAAGATGGGCCAGCTCATCGGCGAGTTCGAGGAGAAGTACGAGCAGCCCGAGCGCGCCGCCGTCAAGAACTGACCGGGAGCCGCCCCAACGGTCGGGACTGGCCGTTCGTTCGGGAGCCGCCCCAACGAGCAGCGCTCGGCGCGAGCGGCCGGTGTCGGCCTCGCGTCGGTCCTTCCGCGGGGAACGCGGCCACCGGCCGGATTCCCGTTCCGGCGTTCGGTGCGGTTCGTGCGGCGTTCCGCGCGCTGTTTCCCGTCGCTATTCCGCGTAGAGGAGGGTCCGTCGGCAGTCGGGACAGACGTACGGGACCGGCGCGAGGATCTCGTCCGCTCGGAGGCCGCCGAGAAACCCCTCGTTCGACCCCTGAGAGACTATCGAGAGCGACCCCACCGCGTCGGTTCCCTGTAGCTCCATCTCTTCGAGCGGTTCTTCACAGTCCGGACAGCGCTTTTCAGCGGGCACGTGTGCGGTTTATACACTACTTTCAGAAAACGGTGTGGTCCGGCCTCGCACGGCTCGGGCACGCGCTGCGCTCGCGCCCGCAGAGGCCCCCTCGGCGAGCGGCCGTTTCGGACGGCGACGCGTCTGGAGAACGGACGGAAAGGGGGAAAACCGGGAGCGGTGACGCGGCGCCGACGCTCAGAACGTGAACACGTGGTCGGCCTCGTCGGCCGCTTCGAGGAACGTGACCGCGCCGGCGAACTGCGTCGTCAGGTCGTCGTCGATGGCGTCCTGCTCCCACTGGAGCATGTCCAGCGTCGTCGTACACGCGACCGAGGTGACCGCCTCGCCGCCGTCGGCGATCAGCTGGTCGAGCATGTCGTAGGGGTTCGGCATCCCCTCGTCGAGGAGCGGCTGGACCGAAGAGAGGTCCTTCTCGCCCTCCAGCAGGTGCGTCAGCCCGTCGAAGGTGAAGTAGAGGAACACGTCCGTGTCCATCGTCAGCGCGACGTGGCCGAGGTTAGTCGCCATCGCGAGGTTCTTCGGGTCGTCGTCGGAGATGATGATGCCGATTTCGTCCATGTTCACTCCTCCTTGCGGACGTAGTGGGTGTACACGTCGTCGCCCTCCTCCTGTTCGAGGAGCGTGACGCCGTCGGTACCGGTCGCCCACCCGTCGATGTCGCTCACGCTGCCCGGATCGGTCGCGACGACTTCGAGCACCTCGCCGGGGGCGAGGTCGTCGATCGCGCCCTTCGTCTTCACGATGGGCATCGGGCAGCTCAGTCCTTTCACGTCCAGCGTCTCCGCGATGTCGAGTTCAGTGCTCATGGGTCAGTTGATTGTACGCAAGGGGCAATACTACCCGAGACGATTTTAATCTTGTGTGTTTATTCCAATATTGGGGTGCGCCGGAGTGACGCCGGACGCCGAATCGGTCGGACCGACCGCCGATGGCGGCACTTACGGTCGTCGGGGCCGAAGCCGGGGCCATGTCGACGACCGTTCGCGTTCGCTGTACCGACTGCGCGTACGAGGAGGCGTTCGACTCGCTCCGGCGGGCGCGGACCGCGCTCGACGACCACGAGCGCGAGACGGGTCACGCCGTCGACTGGGAGATTGGCGGGCTGGCCCCCGGGGTCGAGCGCGCGGGCGACGACGCCGGCGTCTGCGGCCGAGAGGGGTGTGCCAACCCGGACTCGCCCCTCCTCGATCACGACCCGTCGACGGCGTCGGACCCGAGCGCCTGAACCCGGTCGCCCGGCGGGAGCGACCGGTCTCCGAACGCACCTCCGCGACCGCGACCCGTGGATCGTGAGTGGAACTGTAAATTGGATATTGTACAACAAAAGCAATATTACTGGCGAGAGCGAACGGGGACGTATGCGTATCGTATTCGCGACGGACCTATCGGACGCGAACGAGGCGGCGATCGAGTCTCGGACCTGTCTCGAGTGCCTCGACAACATCGGCGTCCGGGAGGTACACCTGTTGACGGTCGTCCCGGACAACGTCTCCAGCGGGCTGCCGGGAATGGAGGCTGCCACCGACGCAAAAGAGGCGCTCGCCCCGCAGCGGCGCGTGTTCGAGCGCGCGGGGTTCGACGTGGAGACCCACGTCGCTCGCGGGACTCCGCACCGGCGCATCAACGGCTTGGCCGAGCGGGTCGACGCGGACATGATCGTCGTCGGGTCGCGCGGCGAGGCCCCGCTTCGGAACCGGCTCATCGGCGGAACCGTTCGCAACGTCGCGCGGACGGCAGTCAGACCGCTGCTCGTCGAGCGGATCGAGGAGACGCCCGACGGCCACGCGGTCAGGAAGGAACACCTGTTCCAGAATGTGCTGTACGCGACCGACTTCTCCGAGAACGCGGCACGCGCCTACGACTTCTTCCCGGCGCTGACGGGCGCGACCGAGCGGGCGTCCCTGCTCCACGTCGGCGGTCGGGGGGATTCGGCGTCGAGGGTGGACGCCGAGGAGCGGCTGGACGAACTGGCGAGCGACCTCCACGATCGGATGGGGATCGACGTCGAAACCAGCGTTCGGTCGGGGAACCCCGTCGAGGAGATCACGGCCGAAGAGGAGCGTGTGGGCGCGACGACGACGCTCATCGGCGCGCGCGGGACGAGTCGGCTTCGGCGCCTCCTCCTCGGCAGCACCGCTGAGTCGATCGTTGCGCGCGGGACGAACAACGTCCTGCTCGTCCCGCCCGAGGCGACGCCGTCGCGGTGACTTGGTGCGGTGACGTTGCCGCGATGACTCGGTTCGGTGACGTTGCCGCGGTGACTCGGTGCGATGCCGGCGGCCGAGGTTTTTGTCGACGGCGCGTCCAAGACGACGTGATGACACGCGAGACGATCACGCAACGCGACGGCCACGTCTACGAGTTCGGCCCGGAGATGGACCCGGTTTACGAGGCAGCCGACGGCGAGTCGCTGACGATCGAGACGATAGACAGCCTGAACGGCGAGATTCAGACGGACGACGACCTGCTGGACGCGATCCCGGAGGAGGTCAACGCCGCGACGGGACCGATCGCCGTGTCGGGCGCGAGCCCCGGCGACGTCCTCGCCGTCGAAATCGAGGCGGTCCGGGTCGCCGAGGACCGCGGTCGCGTACTCACCGCGCCCGGGTTCGGACTTCTCCAGGACGACCCCGAGATCGACCATCCGGCGACGCGGATCACCGAGGTCGACGGCGACGGAGAATCGATCGACTTCGAAGGGATAGACGTGCCCGTCGAGCCCGTGATCGGGACGATCGGCGTCGCCACGGGCGGCGAGACGGTCTCGACGCTCACGCCCGACGACCACGGCGGCAACCTCGACACGACCGACGTGACCGGCGGGACGACGGTCTACTTCCCGGTCTTTCAGGAGGGCGCGATGCTGGCGCTGGGCGACGCGAAGGCCGCGATGGCCGACGGCGAGATGTGCGGGACCGGCGCCGAGATCGCGGTCGAGGTCGACGCGACGCTCTCGGTGATCGAGAACCCGGCCGTCTCGCCGGACCGGCCCCTCCTCGACACCGGCGACGCGGTGAAGACGGTCGCGAGCGCCGAGACGATGGAGGAGGCGGTCGAACTGGCGAACGGCGACATGCTGGACCTCCTGACGCACGACCACGGGTTCTCGCGCACCGACGCGTACCTCTTTTCGAGCCTCGTCGGCGGGCTGGAGGTCAGTCAGGTGGTCGACCCCCAGGTGACGGCGCGGAACGCGGTGCCGAGCGAGTACCTCTCGCTGCCGTTCTGACCGCGATCAGCGCTCCGACCGCTCGGCGAACCGCCGCGCGGCGTCGCTCAGGCCGGGATCGGTCGGCGGCTCGGCCTCACCGGTCTCACCGGCCTCGGCGCTCTCACCGGCCTCGGCGCTCTCACCGGCCTCGGCGCTCGCGGAGTTCCCCTCGCGCTCGGCGGCTGCCTCGTCGCCTTCGGTGGTCGCGCCGTCAGCGCCCTCCAAGGCGGTTCTGTCGTCGGCTTCGGTGCCCGCCTCGCCCTCCACGTCGGCCGGGTCGGCGTCCAGCGGGTAGTGTAGCTCCGCGGGCGGGACGAAGACGCGCTCGACGGCGCGGACGATCTCGTCGACCTGGTCCTCGTCGAGGCGGTCGGCGTACGCCTCGCGGACGAGGTCCGGGACCGCGTAGGCGTAGCTGCCGCGGCCGGCGTGGCGGATGAGCCCCGCGCGACGGATCGGTCGGTGGCGGCTGTAGGCGTGCCCGGAGTCGCCGTCGCCGCCGGCGTCGATGTGCGCCGCGACGGGGTCGCTCGCGCCCTCGCGGCGGTAGTGGCGGAGCATCCCGCGCGAGAGCTCCGGGAGCGCCTCGATCCGCGATCGGAGCTCCTCGATGACGGCCTCTCGGGTGCCGAGTTCGATCGCGTCGTCGAACCGGAGCGCGCTCTCGGCGACGTCGTCGCGGGTGACCGGGTCGACGTCGTCCGGTGTGCCCGACTCGGATTCCGGGGCGGGTCCCGCGGCGTCGGCGTCCGCGGCGTCGGCGTCGCTCTCGTCGATCTCGGCGCCGCCGTCGGCGGCCGAGGCGCCCGATTCGGCCGCGGGATCGGTCCCCGATTCGTCCGCCTCCTGCGCGCGCTCTTCGGTCGCGGCGACCGCCTCGTCGTACGACTTGAGCACGGACTGGTCGCCGCTCTCCGCGTCGTCGCCGTCGCGGGCGCCGTCAGGCCGTCCGGCGTCGGGTCGCTCAGGCATTCTCGCGGCTCGGCCGCCGCCGCCGCGGTACGGCGCCTCCGCCTTCCCCAGCAGCGCCTGCGCGAACTGGTCGGCCATGTCGCTCAGGTCGCGGGCCTCCTCCAGCTCGCGTTCGAGGTCGGCGATCCGCCGGTCCTTCTTCTCGAGCTCCTGTTTGAGGTCCGCGATCTCGGACTCGCGGCGCTCCTTCTCGTCGGAGATGGACTCGAGCTCGCCGACGAGGTCGCTGGAGACCGACTTCAGCTCCGGGCGCTCGAAGTCGTCGAGCCCGGGGGTCGCGCCCGCGTCGAACGTCTCCTTGCGGTGGAACTGGATCCGGCGGATCGACTCGTCCCAGTCGGTCATCAGAAACGCCTCGCCGTCGCCGAGGTCCTCCACCGCGCTCGCGTACTTCGAGCCGAGGATGCGCCCGACCACCTTCGTGTCGTTGTCCCAGGTGAGCCGGTGCCAGCAGAGCCAGTCGCACTGCGTGATGAAGTCCTTCTTGACGTCGGCGGGGCGCTGGCTGATCCCGACGATGCCGAGGCCGTGTTTCCGTCCGCGCTTGCCGACCTTGATCAGCATCTTGCCCGTCTCGTCCATCCCGCCGCCTTCGGGGATGTACTCGTGGCACTCCTCGATGACGAGCAGGAAGGGCTTCTTCATCCGCTTCTCCTTCGCGAACAGCTGTTTGACGACTTCGAGGAGGAGCTCGTTGGCGGTCTCCTCTTCGAGGTAGCCGGAGACGTCCAAGATGATCGGGACGTTCTGCTCTAAGGCGAGGGTCGCGAGCTTCTCGGCGTGCTCGGGGGAGACGACGATGTCGCACTCGTCGTCCGCGCCGGCGTGAAGAATTTCATACTCTTCTTTTAAACCGTAATATTCACCGTCTGTGTCCACGATCATGACAGGAAATCCGTTAGATAGCAGATTTTCTATCACGACACTTGCGGTGTTGCTCTTCCCGGACCCGCTCTTCCCCGTGATGAAGGACCGACCGGTGAGCACGTCGACGACCGGGAGTTCGACCGGAGAGCCGGGTTCCGCCGTCGCGTCGCCGCCGATCCCCTCGCTGACGTCCGCGACGTGGATCGCCTCCTCCTCGCTCATACCCGTGAGAGGTGGCGCCCGCCTCATAAACTATCGCCTCGGTCGGCGGGCGGTGGCATCGGTTGTGGGCGGAGCGCGACCGGGCCGCGTTCCGCGGTCCGCAAGACGTATGCCGCCGCCGCGAGTCCGACCGCGCATGGACACCGAGAACACCCTCCTCAACGCGGTCGTCGGCGCTATCGCGTCGGCGGTGCTCTCCTTTACAGGCATCTCACCGCTCCTCGGCGGCGCGGTTGCCGGGTATTTAAATGGTGACGACGGGCTGCGCGTCGGCGCGCTCTCCGGCGCGATCGCGTCGATCCCGATCGTCGGGCTGCTGCTGCTCGCGCTGGTGATCCTTCCGTTCCTGGGTGTCTTCGGGTTCCCGCTCGAAGTCGGTCTCGCTGCCGGGGGGATCGTCCTCGTCGCGGCGCTCATCGTGTTGGGTGGCGTCGCCTACTCCGTGGTTCTGAGCGCGCTCGGCGGACTGCTGGGCGTGTACGTGAAAAACGAGCTGTAAGCCGGTCGCTGTTAGTTATAAAAATCGATTGCGGATCAGCGGCGAACGCCCCCAAAGCCCCAGCCGCTCGGTTATAAACAGCTACCCGTGAATTGGCGGCGAACGCCTCCAAAGCCCCAGCCGCTCGGTTATAAACAGCTACCCGTGAATTGGCGGCGAACGCCTCCAAAGCCCCAGTCGCGAGGACTCGCGCGGCTCGCTGTGCTCCTCACTCGGTCGCTCACTCCGTTCGCTCCCTCATTGCGGTGCTTACGTCGCCGTGCTTCGTCCTCGCGACTGCCCCTTTGAGTCCCGCCCCGCCCAGCACAGCACCTCACGCCTCCCCAGCCTCGTCGCTGGCACCCTCCGCTTCGCTCCGGGAGCCAGCGACTCCCTCGCGCGTGCTGCTCGGCCGCAAGGCGGCCTCGCAGGCGCGCGCCACCGCAGCGTTCGTTTATAAAAAGAGCTCGTGAGAGTTGCCCTACGACCTCAATAGAGCCGCCTCAGTGCTCGCCGCCGGTGCCGCGCCGGTCGGAGTCGAGGTCGATGTCGAGGTCGTCGAGCAGTTCCTCGGCCTCCGCGCGCTTCTCCTGATGGTCTTCGAGGAACTCGCGCATGAGCTCTGCGGCCTGCTCCTTACAGCCGCCGCAGAGGCGCTCGCCGTTGACGCACTCGGAGTAGACGGTCTTAGTGAGCTCGTCGTCGTCGCCCGCGAGCAGGTAGGCGTACAGCTCGTAGACGGGGCACTCGTCGGCCTCGCCGCCGAGCTCGCGCTGCTTTTCGGCGGTGTCGCGGCCGCCCGTGGTCGCCGCCTTCACCTTGTCGTAGCCGTCCTCGGGGTCGTCGAGCAGCGAGATGTGGCTCGCGGGGACAGAGGAGGACATCTTCCCGCCGGTGAGCCCGGTCATGAACCGGTGGTAGATCGAGGAGGGCTGCCGGAAGCCGAACCCGTCGTGGTCGATCTCGACCTCGCGCGCGAGCGACTCGGCCTCGCCGCGGGTGAGGTCGAACGCGTCGACGTGGCCCTCGAACACGCGCTTCTCGCCGTCGACCGCGTCGATCAGCGCCTCGAACGCCTCGTCGGTCGCGTTGCGGTCGAAGAAGCGCACGCGGGGGCGGAGCGGCTCCTTCCCGCCGGCTTCGAGCTTGTCGAGGGCGCTGGATTTCGCGGCCGCGAGGTCGACGCTCTCGCGGTCGCTCTCCGGCGGCTCGTAGTCGGCGAGCCACTCGGCGGCGTCTTCGCAGCGCACGTCCGAATCCGCGTCCGCGCTCCCCCCCGCGAGGGCGTCGTAGGCGGCCCGGACCAGCTGCCGCTCGTCGTCGCCGAGCTCGAAGGAGGCGAACGCCTCGGTGACCTTGAAGTAGCGCACGCGGGTCGCCAGGTCGCGGGTGAGCCGGACGTGCGGGTCTTGGTCGGGGCCGACCGGGATCACCGTGGGCTTCGGCTCGTCGACGAGCTGCGGGTAGAGGATGTCCGCGGTCTGGGTGATGACGCTCTGCATGTGCGAGATGTTCGTCTCGCCGTCGAAGCCGTAGATCGCCTCGAACTCCGAGAAGTTCGCCTTCGAGCCGAGCTCGAACCCGAGGTCCTGGACCTCGCGGTTGTCGGACTGGCGGTACAGCTCGCCCTCCTCGGCGTCGAAGCCGAGCGCGAGGAGGCTCAGGAGGTAGTTGCGCGCGTGCTCGTCGATCTCGTCCCACGACATCCCGCGCGCGGAGTGGGCCTCGAGGTCGGCGATGAGCCCGAACGCGTCGCCGCCCATCTCCTGGTGCCAGATGATCTCGTCGAACACGAGCTTGTGGCCGATGTGCGGGTCGCCGGTGGGCATGAACCCGGAGAGCGCGGCGAACGGCTCGTCGTTCGCCATCGCCTCCGCGACCGCGTCGTACTCGCGGTGGCCGAAGATGACGCCCCGGCGCATCAGGTAGTGCGGGTCCGGCACCTCGTCGTCGACCTCGTCGAACGCCTCGATGCCGAACTCGGCGAACAGGTCGGCGTAGTCTCCGACCGACGCCGACCCCCACGGGTCGAGCGCGACGTCCTCGGTCGGCTCGTCCGCGCGCTCGGTCCCGCCGTCGGTCCGGGGGGGCGTCGACGGCCCGCCGGCGGCGGCGGACTCGCGCCCGTCGCCGCCCGGCGTCGCCCCCTCGGGGGTGTCCTCGTCCATACCACCTCTCCCGTCGGTCGACGCAAAAACCGTTCGCTTGCGCGGGAGCGGTTGCCACGGCGTGGCGGCCCGAGACGCCCCGCGCCCCCGCAGCGCGGCGACGCCGCGGCACCGCGTCACTCCGCGTGCGCCACCAGCCGCGTCGCGGTCGCCTTCCACCGGATCGAGACCGGATCGCCCGGCGCGAGGCCGAGCCGCTCGATGCTCTCGGCCGTGATCAGCGCGGCGACTTCGGTATCGGGGTCGTCGGCGTCGCTCGAGGCCTCCGCCGCCCCGATCGCGATCCGGACCGTCGACACCGTCTCGCCGGGGTCGACTGCCGAGACCCGCCCGTCGAGGCGGTTCCGTGCGCTCGTCGCGTCCGGGTCGACCGCGCTGGCCGCGTCGTTGACGGTGACGGCGTCGGCGCCGATCCGGACCTGAACCGCGTCGCCGGTGGCTATCTCGCTATGCCTGTCGGGTCCGTCGTTCCCGACCGCGTCGCTCCCGCCGTGGAGCCCCGATATTTCCCCGACTTCGGTATCGACGACCGCGAGCTCGCCGTCGACGGCGGTTACGGTACCGTCGAGCACCGTCTCAGGCACCGCCGCGGTCGCCGCGAGAACGGCCTGGAGCCGGTCGTAGCGGTCGAGGAGGTCCCGGCCCGAGGCGGCGAGCCGGCTCCCGCCGCCGCCCTCGCCGCCCCGCCGGCGCTCGACGAGCGTCCCGTAGGCGTCCTCTAAGGCCTCGATCCGCGAGAGGGCGCGGGCGCGCGAGCGACCGAGGGCCGAGGCCGCGCCCGCGACCGACCCCGCCGCGTCGACCGCGCGCAGCAGGGCCGCGTCGCGGCCGTCGAACTCGACGTCGTCCTCGATGAGCGCGGCGCGGCCGCGACCCGCGGCCGCGTCCGGACCCGGTTCGGTCGGCTCTCCCATGTCCCGCGGTTGCGCCCGGGCCGTGATGGCGTTTTCGACCGGTCGCGGTCCGTCGCTTGCCGCGGCACGCAACTTATATGTGGTATCGACCCACCGTTGTATCTATGTCGATACAACGGCGCAGGTTCGTCGCGGCGCTGGGCGCCGGAGCGGTCGCGAGTACGGCCGGCTGTTCGTCGACGAACGACGGCAACGGGGACGGAGGCGACGGGGGGAGCGGCGGCAACGGAACCGACGGCGGCGAAAGCGCCGAGGAGTCGATCGGCGTCGCCGGCGAGACCCTGACGCTCACGACGACGACGAGCACCTACGACACCGGACTGCTCGACGAGATCCACACGGACTTCGAGGAGATGTACGGCGTCACCGTCGACGCCGTCGCGCAGGGCACCGGCGCCGCGCTGGAGACCGCCCGCAACGGCGACTCGGACATCGTGATGGTCCACGCCCGCGGGCTCGAAGACGAGTTCATGCGCAACGGGTACGGGATCAACCGCCGCGACCTGATGTTCAACGACTTCGTGATCGTCGGTCCCGAAGACGACCCGGCCGGGATCGAGGGGATGGGGTCGGCGACGGAGGCGCTGACGACCGTCGCCGAGGCACAGGCGACGTTCGTCTCCCGCGGCGACAACTCCGGCACGCACACGAAGGAGCTGAACCTCTGGGAGGCGGCCGGCACCGAGCCGGGCGGCGACTGGTACCAGGAGACCGGCACCGGGATGGGCGAGGCGCTGAACATCGCCAACCAGCAGGGGGCGTACACGCTCTCGGACCGCGGGACCTTCATCTCGCAGCGGTCCGAAATCGACCTCACGATCCTCGTTCAGGGCCCGATCGAGGGCGGGCCGGAGATCCTCGCGAACCCGTACGGGGTCATGGCGGTGAACCCCGGCGTCCACGACAACGCCAACTACGACCTCGCGATGGCGTACATCGGCTGGATCACCAGCCCGGAGGTCCAGGAGGCCATCTCGGAGTACCAGGTGAACGGCGAGCAGCTGTTCTTCCCGCGGGCCGTCTCCGAGAATCCGGACTTCCAGCAGTACGTTCCGGAGGGTTGGAGTAGCGACGACTCGGACGAGTAGGCGTGCCGTTCGAATCGACCGCACAGCTCGCGCCGGCCCTGCTCGACGTCTCGTTCAGGGACGGCTACGTCGGGAGCGTCATCGCCGTCTCGCTGTACGTGAGCCTCACCGCGGTGGCGCTGAGCACGCTCGTCAGTGTCCCGGCCGCCGTCGCGATCGGACTCGCCGACTTTCCCGGCAAGGGGTTCGTGAAGTCGGTGGTCAACACCGGAATGGGGTTCCCCAGCGTGGTCGTGGGGCTGGTCGTGCTGTTCGCGGTCTCCAATCAGGGGCCGCTCGGGTCCCTCGAACTGATCTTCACCCGCGAGGCGATGATCATGTCCCAGTTCGTCCTCGCGACGCCGCCGATCACGGCGATCACTCTCGCAGCCGTGAGCGGCGTCGACGACGGGGTCCGGGACGCGGCCCGCGTCCTCGGCGGGACGCGCGTCGACGTCGCACTGGTCGTGATCAAGGAGGCCCGCTACGGGATCGCGACCGCGGTGCTGGCCGGGTTCGGCCGCGCGGTGAGCGAGGTCGGCTCCGTCCTCATCGTCGGCGGGAACATCACGAGCGCGGACGGCATCTCGAAGACGCGCACGCTGACCACGGCGATCCAGCTCGAAGCGCGGCAGGGCCAGTACGAGACCGCGATGGTGCTCGGCGCGGTGCTCGTCGCGCTCGTGTTGACGGTCAACGCGATCGTCGTCCGCTTCGGCGACCGAGGGGTGGCGGGATGACGCGCCGGGAAAGCGGAGCGATACGCCGCGGGGTGACGGGCTGATGCTCCGCGCGAGACACGTATCGCGCTCGTACGGCGACGAGGCCGTGTTCCGCGACCTCTCGATCGAGGTCGGCGAGGGGGAGGTCGTCGCCGTCATCGGCCCCTCCGGCGTCGGCAAGACGACGCTGCTCCGGACGCTCGCGCTCGCGCTCGAACCAGACGAGGGCGCCGTGACGCTCGACGGGACCGACGTCTGGGCGGTCGACGAGGCCGAGCGCCTCGCGCTGCGCCGCCGCGTCGGGATGGTGTTCCAGGAGGCGAGCCTCTTCGACGGGACGGTCGCGCGCAACGTCGAGTACGGGCTTCGGGTCCGGCGCTCGTGGAGCGACCGGCTCGCCTCGGTCTTCCGGCTGAACGGCGCCCCCGACGCGGTCGAGGAGTCCCTGGAGGTCGTGGGGCTGTCCGACAAGACGGCTCAGCCGGCCGACTCGCTGTCGGGCGGCGAGGCCCAGCGCGTGTCGTTCGCCCGCGCGCTGGCGTACGAGCCGGACGTCCTCCTGCTGGACGAGCCGACCTCCGACCTCGACCCGCGGAACACGGCCGTCATCGAGGAGGCGATCGGCGAGGCGCGGGCCCGCGGGATCGGCGTCGTCGTCGCGACCCACGACATGCACCAAGCCGAGCGGGTCGCCGACCGCGTCGCGGTGCTGCTGGACGACGGGATCACGGAGATGGGGCCGACGGAGAAGATCTTCGAGGATCCCGACAGCGAGCGCACTCGGAAGTTCATCTCGGGCGAACTGGTGTACTAATAAATACCGAGGGGTGACGGGAACCGAGTCGGGCCCGGCGGTCTTGTTTAAATATCCGACGGCTCCGCGGTGAACACCGCCGAAGCGCCAGTCGCTTATTTATAAACAGTCGAATCTGGATCGGAGACGAACACTGCCGAAGCCCCAGCCGCGAGGACAGCGCACGCTCGCTGTGCTCCTCACTCGCTCGCTCACTGCGTTCGCTCCCTCGTTGCGGTGCTTGCGTCGCCTGCGCTGTCCTCGCGGCTGCCCCTTCGAGTCCCACCCCGCACAGCAACCGCACCTCACGCCTCCCCAGCCTCGTCAGCCGCCGTCGCTTCGCTCCGGCGACTGACTCCCTCGCGCGTGCTCCTCGCGGCCTCCGCTTCGCTCCGGCCGCTCGCAGGCACGCGCCACCGCACCGTTATTTATAAGTAATCGACACCGCCGGCTCAGACATCGAAGTCGAGTTCGACCGCGTCGCCCGCGTCGACGTCGCCCGCGTCGACGACCGCGTCGTCGGCCGCGAACCCCGCGTGGAGGTGGTCGTAGGTGCGCTCGATCGCCTCCACGATCACCTTCGTGTCGCCGGTGACGGGCATGAAGTTGGTGTCGCCGCTCCACCGCGGGACGACGTGCGTGTGGAGGTGGTCGACCGAGCCGCCCGCGGCGTCGCCGCCGAGGTTCTGGCCGGTGTTGACGCCGTCGGGGTTCATGTCGCGTCGCAGCGCCGCGAGCGTCGCCGCTTTCAGCTTCGCGTGGTCGAGGAGGGCCGCGTCGTCGAGGTCGGTCGGGTCCTCGACGTGTGCGTCCGGGATCACCATCGCGTGGCCGGGGTTGTACGGCGCGTTGTTGAGGATGACGTAGTTGCGCTCGCTGCGAGCAACCACGCGCGCCTCGCGGGCGTCCTCGCGCTCCGGCAGGACGCAGAACGGGCAGCCGTCGATGGGGTCGGCGTCGCGCTCGACCCACTCGATCCGCCACGGAGCGAAGATCCGGTCCATCAGTCGTCGAAGCCGTGGATGCCCGCGGTCGTCACCTCGACGCCGTCCTCGGTGACCAAGAGGGTGTGCTCCGCCTGACTCACGAGGGCGTCGTCGTCCTCCTTCAGGACGGGGTACCCCTTGATCGCGTTCGCCTGCTTCAGGCGGCGGAGCGCCATCTCGGCGCGGTCCGTCTCCAGCCACCGCGCCGCGAACGGGAGGTCGTCGAACGCCTCGATCTCCTCGAGCGCCTGCCGCGCCCGTCGGTCGCGCACGCTCGCGGAGCCCTGCTGTTCGAAGATCTCCTCGACGGTCCCCTCGCCCACTTTCCCGCGCCCGTCGGTGGCGAACGGCTCGATGGCGACCGCCTGCCCCGGCTCGAGCTCGACCGAGCGGTCGACGCCGCGGTTCGGCACCGTCGGGCCGGTGTGGGCGTCGTAGCGCTCGACGCCGTGGCCGGAGAGGTTGAGGACGGGCGTGTAGCCGTAGCCGCGGATCACGTCCTCGATCGCCTGCCCGACCACGCCGACCTCGACGCCCGGGCCGGCCTCGTCGAGCGCGGCCTCGAGCGCCATCTCGGCGGCCTCGACGAGTTCGGGAGTGCCGGTGTGGTCGACCGTCACGGCGGCGTCGGCGATGTAGCCGTCGACGTGGACGCCGACGTCGAGACACACCATCTCCTCGCCGAACTCGGCGTCGTCGTCGCGGCCGGGCGTCGCGTGCGACGCCTCCGGGTCGACGCTGATGTTCACCGGGAAGGCGAGGCCGGCCCCCTGCTCGCGGACGAAGTCCTCCGTCCACTCGGCGACCTCGAGGTGGGTCCGGCCCGGTTCGACCATCTCGCGGGCCTCGTTCATCGCCTCGACCAACACCGCGCCGGCCTCGCGGTAGCTCTCGACCGCGTCCTCGTCCAGAGGTCCGTTGCTCATGGGTTCGGGTTCGGCGACCGCGCGCAAAGAGGTTGCGGAGGGCGGTCGATCCCCCTCCGTTCAGGCGCGCGCGATCTCGACGAACCACTCGTCGTCGGTCGGGTTCGCCGTCTCGTGGGCGAACCCGCGCTCCGCCAGCACGTCGTACAGCGGCACCGGCTCGAAGCTGTTCACCAGACAGAGCGACTCGTCATCGTCGAGGCCGTCGAGCGCGGCCACGATGTCGCCGAACGGTTCGCCGTCTATCTCGCGGGCGTCCAGCCGCTTGTCCGCGTCGTCGAACGGGTCGGGGCTCATAGGTCGGTTGTGGCGCCCCGCGGTGGTATAGCTCTCCCCGAAGGTGTTCGGGAGCGCGTTCTCCCGGAGTCGCGCTCGAACATGTTCGCTCGAAGACGTACGGGGCCGGAGCGCGTCCGATCGAGTATGTCGAGTACGCCCACGGAGCACGACCACGAGCACGGCGCGGACCCGGTGACCGACCACGTCCACGAGAACTCGTGGTCCGCGAACCTCGAAGGCCCCGAACACGCGGACGACCGCGACCTGCTCGTCCGGCAGGCGATCGAGGCGGTCGAACACACGGCCGCGGGCAACCACGTCAACCTCGTCACTCACGGCGACCACGGCCACCCCGGGGAGTACCTCGTCGACGCGCTCGAGGCGGAACTCGGCGGCGACGTCGACTGGGAGTACGTCGAGCAGTGCGGCTGCGGCGGGCACGTCGTTCGCGTCCACGCCTGACGGGTCGGCCGGACGGACAGCGGCGCTACTCGCTTTCTTCCGCCGCTCGCGGGAGCCACATCCGGACCACCGTCCCGGTCGGCTCGCGGGTGTTGATCTCGAGGTCGCCGCCGGACTCCGTGACGATCCAGTGGACGAGCCAGAGGCCGAGCCCGCTCGCGTGTTCGAGCGCCGTCTCCCGCGCCTCCGAGAACACGGTCCGCTCGACCGGCGGGATCCCCGGCCCGTCGTCCGCCACGTCGAGCCGGAACCGGTCGCCGTCGCCGTCGGCGACGACGGTCGCCTCCACGTGCGGGTCGTCGCCGTCGTTGTGGACGACGGCGTTCTCCAACACGTTCCGGACCGCCGACTCGAGCAGCTCGTCGGCGGAGACGACCGCCGACTCGGGGACGGTCGCCGTCACCGTCGCGTGGGGGAACGACGACTCCAGCGACTCGCAGAGCCGCTCGACGAGCGCGGCCAGATCGATCTCGGTCCGGCCCGCGTCGCTGTGGAGCGCGACGTCGATCTCGCGCGCCTGGTCGCTAAGGTGGGTCAGGGTCCGCACCTTCCGGTCGATGATGTCGAGGTACGGATCGCCCTCCTCGTCGACGTGCTCGCGGAGCAGGTCGGCGTACCCCCCGATGACGTTGGTGTCGTTCTTCAGGTCGTGTCGCAGCACTCGGTTCAACACCTGAAGCCGCTGTTCGTACCGCCGCGCGTCCGTGACGTCGGTCGCGGTGATGACGACCTCGCGCGTGTCGGCGAACAGCCGCTCGATCACGGTCTCGAACCGGCGCCAACTGCCGTCGGCGCACGCGATCCGGTGCGTGAGCGACTGCGGTTCGGCGCTGTCGAAGGCGCGCTCGAAGGCCCGCTGCGCCTCGCGTCGGTCCTCGGGGTGGACCAGGTCGATGACCGGGCGCCCCTCGACCTCGTTCGCCTTGTGACCGATCAGTCGCTCTATCGACGGGCTCACGTACCGGAGCAGTCCGTCCTCGCCGCAGACCCCGATCACGTTCGGCGACTTCTCGATGAGCGCCCGGTAGCGCCGCTGGAGCGTCTCCCGCTCGGTCACGTCGCGGAACAGCAGGACCGTCCCGCCGCGGGTCGTCCCCGGCCCCGTGATGTCGTGGACGTCGACCGTCAGGAACCGCGGCGCGCCGCCCCCGTCGACCGTCACGCGGAACTCGTCGTCGGCCGGCTCCTCCGTCACCGCGTCGGCGACCGTCGGGACGTCTGCGAACGCCTCGTCGGCGTGGACGCCGACGTTCGCGTCCGGGAACAGCGCCTCGGCCGGGTCGTTGTTGTCGACCACCCGGCCGTCGGCGTCGCAGACGACGACGCCGTCAGAGAGGTTCGCGAACACCGCTTCGCGGGCGATCGGCGAGACGTCGAGCAGCCGGTACCGGAACACGACCCACGCCAAAAGCGCCGAGGTCCCGCTGAAGGCGATCGGTGTGAAGTCGACCAACCCGTCCTCCGGCCCGACGAGTCCGGCGATGCCGGCCGCACCGAGCGCCAGCGGTGCGACGCCGGCGACGAAGAGGACGGCGGCCTGCCGGCGAAACACGCCGTCGCGGGTGACGGCGGCGTAGCCGAGGACGGCGAAGGTGAACAGGTTGACCGCGTAGGTGTAGCCGACGAACCCGAGCAGCGCGGGCGTCGGCGCGTACTCCAGGATCCGGAAGCCGCCGGCGTCGACGAGGACCGGATCGAGGTAGAACAGCGGGTCGACGCCGACCGTCCAGACGGGGACGACGACCGCCGCGGGGACGACCCAGAAGAGCGCGAAGCGGCGCCGGTCGAGCCACGCGGTCCGGTCCACGTACGAGAGGACGAAGGCGGGCCACGCCACCGCTAAGCCGGCGGAGCCGAGCCAGACGAACCGGTTGAAAAACAGCGTGGCGCCGAGCGAACTCGCCGACAGCTGGGCCGCGTACGCCAGCGACCAGACGCCGGCGGTGCCCGCGACGCCGACGAAGCTCCACAGGAGAACGCGACCGCCGCGCGAGCGGTTCCCGACCGCGTACGCGGCGAACGCGAAGGACGCGGCGGCCGCGACGAGCAACGGGACCGTGTACGGCGTCGCTTGCCACGCCATCGATACCGGTAGGATGCGAGAGCACCGTAAAAAGGGACCGAATCCCCTAACCCGTTTGAGGAGAGTGAGTCCGTATGCTCGAACCGGGCGACTCCGCACCCGAGATCACGCTCACCGACCACCGCGGGGAGGCGGTCACCGTCGACCCGGCGGCGGCCAGTCACACGGTCGTGTACTTCTATCCCCGCGCCGACACGCCCGGCTGTACCGCCGAGGCGTGTAGCTTCCGCGACGAGTGGAGCGCGTTCGAGGCGGCCGACGTCGCCGTCGTCGGGATCAGCGACGACCCCGTCGCGGACCTCGAACCGTTCGCCGCCGAGTACGACCTCCCCTTCTCCCTCCTCTCGGACCCCGACGGCGAGGTCGCGAGCGCGTACGACTCCTACGGCGAGAAGTCGATGTTCGGGAACACCTTCGACGGCGTGTTCCGGAACACGTACGTCCTCGACGACGAGGGGACCGTCGTCTTGGCCTACGAGGGCGTCTCTCCCGTAGACCACGCGGTCGAGATACTCGACGACGTCCGCGCGCTCGACGACTGAACGCCGACCGGTCGTCGGCGAGCGGAATCCGCCGACTGCCGTCACCCGGTAGTATTATTACTTGTCATGAGACAAGTGAAACGATGCCCTCCAAGCGAACGTTCGCGAAGCGCTTAGCGGCGCTCGCGGCGACCGGGCTGGGAGTCGGCGGACCGATCGAAGCCCTGACCTCGGAACCGCCGCCCGACGCGACCCTCGCGGTCGAACCGGCCGCGACGGGCGCCGGAGCGAGCGACGGCGAACCGACGGACGCCGACCCGACGAGCGGCCGCGACGGCGCCGGAGCCGACGGACCGCGATCGGCGGTCGCCGCCGGGACGTACGACCCGGCCGCGGCCGCGTCGAACGCCGTCGACACCGTCGTGACCGGACGGGTCGACCCCGCAGTCCTGACGGCGACCGGGCTGCCGAGCGGGGTCGGGAGCCGGCTCCGGCGACTGCTCGACCGATACGAAAGCGTGTCGCTCGCCGCCGCGCGACAGGCGACCGGCGGCGCCGCGCTCACCGCGGACGGGCTCGAGGGGTGCGCCGTCGCGGTCGGCGACGTCGACGCGGCCGCGCTGGCCGCCGAGCTCGACGCCGACCCCGCGGTGACTCGCGAGGCGGACGACGGCTCCGGATTCGCCCGGTTCCGGGCGCGGGGCCTCGGGTCGGCGGTCGGCGTGGCCCCGGGCGAACTCGTGGCCGCGTACGGGCCGACCGCCGCCGTCGCCGCGGCGCACCGCGACGCCGGAATCGGCGGGGGCGTCGACGGCGGAGCGCGGCGACGAGCGGGCACGAGCGCGAGCTACGGCCCCCTCCCCTCGCTGCTCGAGGGCGACGCGACGGTGTGTGTCGACCTCGGACCGGACGCCCGCGACCACCTCCGAAGCGTGCTCGCCGACGCGCCCGACGAGCTCCGCACCGCGGTCGACGCGTCGGGCGCGGTCGGGGCGTCGCTCCGCGTGACCGGCGGGGAATCCGCTACCGGAGGCGCGGACCCCGGAGATCCGAGCGTCGCGCTGCGGTACGGCGCGGTCGCGGACCCCCGACGCCTCGACAGGGAGACGGCCGAGGCGATCGCGCGGGCCGCCCGGGAGGGCGAGACCTCGCTCGCGGACGCGAGCGTCACCCGACACGGGCGGACCGTGATCGTCGACGGCGCGGCCGAGAGCGACCTCTTCGCCGCCCACGCTTCGCTGTTCGACGGGACCGTCGGCGACCCGATCGAGGTGGCCGACGCGTGAGCGACGCAGTCGATCGCAGAAACACCGGCCGCGTGAGCGGCGCCACCGACCGCGGGAGTACCGGCCGCCAGAGCGGCGCAGCCGTATCGACCAGTGACCGACGCGCGAGCGAACCCACGATGACGACGAGAGACCATACGCCACGACAGCAGTATCGAACGAGGACGAGTCGATGAGCTCCGAGGACTCGCCTCCGAGGACGCCCGACGAACCGACGGACGACGCGGAGGCGGCGAGCCCGGATCGATCGCCGACGGCGACCGACCGTCCGCGGAGGACGGCCGACCGACCGACCTCGGACCACGCGTCCGGATCGCCGCTCGACCGGATCGAGACCCGACACGCGGTCGGGGTCGCGGCGATCCTCGCGGTGGCCGCGGGGCTGCTCGTCGCGCCCGGCGTGTACGGCGCCGTGACGGGGCCCGACGGGACGGTGGCCGTGATCGAGATCGACGGGACGATCGACTCGGGGACGGCGCAACACGTCGAGGACAACCTCCGGGACGCCCGCACGAACGACTCGATCGAGGCGGTCGTCCTGGAGGTCGACAGCGGGGGCGGCCTGCCCGCGCAGAGCGAGCGGATGTACGCCGCTGTCGACCGCACCGCGTCGGTGATGCCGGTGTACGCCGCCGTCGACACGCTGGGCGCGTCCGGCGCCTACCTCGCGATCGCGCCCGCCGACCGGATCTACGTCGCGCCCTCCGCGCAGGCGGTCGGCAGCGTCGGGGTCGCCGGCACCGCGCCGGCCCCGAGCGGTCCGAACGCGGGGACGACCGGCCCGGACAAGGCCGGCAGCGACCCGGACACCCAGCGCGAGCGCCGACAGACGCTCGCGAATCTCTTCATCGCGAACGTGATCGAACAGCGCGGCGACGAGATCGAGCTCGACCGCGAGGCGATCGCGCACGCCGACGCCTACCTCGGCACCGAGGCGGTCGAGAACGGCTTCGCCGACCGATTCGGCTTCGTCGACGGCGCGGTCGCCGACGCCGCGGCCGAGGCGGGACTCGACGACTACGCGGTCGACACGCGGCGCACGGAGAGCCCCGTTCCGGGCGGCATCCCGCTGTTGGAGCGCGACGACGGGACGGTCGTCGTCGCCGAGGGGGCGGACGACGAGATCGGCGACGGGCTCATCCTCGCGGTCGCGCCGGAAGCGTGGGACGAGACCGTCGGCGACGACGTCGTCATGACGAGCTACACCGCGCGGCTACGCGCGGACGGCGGCGACGCCGACGCGGCGACGAGCGGCGCGGACGCGACGAACGACGACGAGTCGGCCGCGACGGGCGACGACTCCGCTGCGGCGCTCGACGCCGCGGTCGCGGCGAACGGAGGTGACGGCGCGTGAGCGTCGACCTGCGAACGACGGTCGGCGCGTTCGCCCTGGTCTTCCTCGCGGTCGTCGGCGTCGCCGCCGTCGGCGGCGTCGTCCTCGACGACGCGCCGCCCGAGACCGACGCCGTCGCGGACGACCACTGGCAGCTGGACGCGGTCGAGCCGGAGACCGTCAGCGAGGGCGGCGAGGTCGAAATGGAGAGCAGCGAGCCGTCGAACACGGTCGTCGTCCACCTCGGCAGCGGCGGTGCCGGGCTCGGCGGCGGGACCTCCATCCTGCCGATCGAAGACGGCGACTCGCCCGCGGACGCGGACATCGGATCGGTCGGCGGCGTTCGGCGCGGCGTCGCGCCGCTGACCGCGGCGCTCGTCGAGAACGGCCACGAGGTCCGCTTCTACGGCGGGATCGCGAGCCGCGAGCCGCTGCCGTCGATGCTCTCGGACGCGGACGCGTTCGTCACCACGAGCCCCGGCGCGCTGTCGGCGACCGACGCCGACGCCGTCGAGACGTTCGTCGAGGCCGGCGGCCGGACGCTCGTCGCGAGCGACCCGGGCGGCGCCGGCGCGCTCACCGACTTCGGCTCGCCGTTCGGCGTTTACGGCGAGGCGGGCTACGTGTACGACATGGAGAACAACGACGCGAACTACCTCAGCGTGCTCGTCGAGCCGACCGGGCCGGGGGCGCTGACGGAGGGCGTCGAGCAGGTCGTCTTCCGCGGCGCCGCGCCCGTGGGCACGGCCGACGGACCGGCGACGCTCGCGACCGCGGAGACGTCGCGGCTGTCGACGACCCGCGAGGCCGGCGCCTACGGCGTCGCGGTCCGCAGCGACTCGCTCACGGTGGTGGGCGACTCCAGCTTCCTCGAACCGGAGAACGCCGGGCGCGCCGACAACGGCGTCCTGATCGGCAACGTCGCGGACTTCCTCGTGACGGGCGAGACCCCCGACGTGTCGTTCGGCCCGGCGACCGGTCCGGGCGGCGCGGTCCCGCCGGGCGGCGCGACCCCGCCGCCGGAACCGCCCGAGCCGTCCGGGAACGCGACCGCATAGTCGGTCGCCGTCCAGCGGTACGCGGTGCGGCGCGACGCGCTGCGGCCGCGACGGCTCTCTTTCATCCCGGGAACCGGATCCCGGCGGCCGCGTCGGCGATCTCGCGGCGTTTCAACAGTCCGAATCCGAGGACGATGACGACGAAGCCGGCGACGGTGAACGCCGTGACCGGCTCGGCGAGCAGCAGGGCGCCCGCGACGGTCGCCACGATCGGGACGACGTACGAGACCAGGTTGATCTCGAAGGGGCCGAGCCGGTCGAGCAGCGTGAAGTAGATGGTGTACGCGACCGCCGACGAGAGCAGGCCGAGGAACGCCAGCGCGACGAGCGCCCGCGGCGCGGTCGCCGGGAGCCGCTGGCTCTCGCCGACGCCGAGGCTGAGCGCGTGGATGGCGAGCGCGCCGAACCCCATCGCCCACCCGGTGAGCGCGACGCTGGAGAACGAGGTCTCCACGGTTCGGAGGCCGACGCTGCCGACCGCGACGGCGATCACGCCGATCGCGATCAGCCCGACCCCGACCGCGACACCCCCGCCGAGGTTCGCCGGATCCGGCTGCGCGACGAGCCCCACGCCGAGGAACGCGAGGACGACGCCGACCGCGCCGCGACGATCGAGGTCCGCGCCGCCGATCCAGACGGCCGCGACCGCCGCGGTCGCGATGGGGACGAGGCTGTAGGTGATCGAGGCGATGCCGCTCGTCGTGTATTGCTGGCCGACGAACAGCAGGGCGTTGTTCGCGGCCACGGAGAGCCCGCCGCTGAACCCGATCGCGGCGAGGTCGCCGCGGGTCCGCGGGAACGGGCCGTCCTGCGTGAGCAGCACGTACGAGATCAGCGCCAGCGCGGCCACGTCGAACCGGTAGGCGGCGTACAACACCGGCGGGTAGTAGTCGAGGCCGACCTCGATGGCGACGAAGGATCCGCCCCACAGCAGGGCGAGCGCGAAAAACAGCGCGACGTCTCGGTACCGTGACACGGTCGACCGAACGCGCGCCGGGGGTAAAGCGGTGTCCGTCGCGGCCCGGACCGCCGGTGCCCGCTTGGCGGTCGTGTCGATCGGCGGTCGTGTCGCTCAGTAGCCGCGGACGATGAGGTAGTCCGCGAGGTCCTCGAGCAGGCTCCGGGAGCCGCTCTCGGGGAGGAGTTCGAGGTGTTCCTTCGAGCGCTCGGTGAGGTCCGCGGCGGTGTCGCGGGCGTACTCGATGGAGCCGACCTCCTCCAAGGCCGCGACCGCGTCGTCGATGGCCGCCTCGGTCACCTCGGCGGGCGTGTCGGCGTCGACGAGGTCGTCGACGTCGACCCCCTGTTGGCGGGCGTGGAGGGTGATGAGCGTCTCCTTGCCCTCGACGAGGTCGGAGCCGCGCTGCTTGCCGAGCTCCTCGGAGGGCACGGTCAGATCGAGCACGTCGTCCTGGATCTGGAACGCGCGCCCGGAGTCGATCCCGTACTGGTATAAGGCGTCGACGACCGCCTCGTCGGCGCCGAGCAGGAGCGCTGGCGTCGCCGCGGACGCGCCGTAGAGGACGGCGGTCTTCAGCTCGACCATCTCCAGGTACTCCTCGGGGAGGATGTCGTCGCGGCTCTCGAAGGCGACGTCGAGCGCCTGTCCCTCGCAGATCTCGGTACAGGTCGACGCGAGCATCCGCATCGCTTCGAGCCCGTGTTGCGGGTCCGCGCCCGTCTCGGTCATGAACTCGAACGCCTTCGAGTAGAGCGTGTCGCCCGCGAGGATGGCCGTCGAGACGTCGTACGCCTCGTGGACCGCGGGGACGCCCCGACGCAGGTCGTCCTCGTCCATGATGTCGTCGTGGATCAGCGTGAACGACTGGATCACCTCGATGGCGACCGCGGCGCGCATCACGTCGACCTCGTCGCCGTCGAGCGAGGGGAACGCGCGGAAGTCGGCGCCCATCGGCTCGGTCCCGGTGACCGCCTCCGCGGCCAGCGTCGTCACCGTCGGGCGGAGCCGCTTCCCGCCCGCTTCGAGGATGTACCGCGTCGCCTCGTACAGCCGCTCGGGCTCTTGGACCGGCAGCTCCTCGTCGATAGCGGCGTTGACGAGCTCACGCCGCTCGCGGATGGCCTCCAGCACCCGCGCCTCCTTCGTCTCGCTCGTCATTCGACGAGCTGGATGGTGGACCCGTTCTGCGTGACGTGGACGTCACGTCCGAGCTTGTACCCCTGCGACTTCGCGAGGTCGACGTACGGCGAGCGGCCCTTCAGCGTCTGGTGGCCGGGGATGAGGTGCTGGGGCTGGAGCGCCTGTAGCATCTCGTAGTGACCCTCCTCGCGGAGGTGGCCGGAGACGTGGATGTCGTCGTAGAGGCGCGCGCCCTGCATCCGAAGCAGCTGTTCGCTCTGGTAGCGCTGCCCCTCGTTGGTGGGCTCCGGAATGACGCTCGCGCTGAAGACGACCTTGTCGCCGTCGTCGATCTCGTACGGGGTCTCGCCGCGGCCCATGCGGGTGAGCATCGCGCGCGGCTCGCCCTGGTGGCCCGTCACGATGGGGAGGAAGTTCCCCTTCCCCTCCTTCATGATCCGCTTGAACGCGCGGTCGACGGACTTGCGGTGGCCGTACATGCCGACGTCGCCCTGGAAGTCGACGAAGTCGAGGCGCTCGGCCGTGCCGGAGTACTTCTCCATCGAGCGCCCGAGCAGGACCGGCTGGCGGCCGATCTCGCGGGCGTACTCGACGAGCGTCTTCACGCGGGCGATGTGCGAGGAGAACGTGGTGGCGATGATGCCGCCGGTGTAGTCCTCCATCGATTTGAGCGTGTCCTCGACGTGCTTCTTCGCGTACGACTCGGAGGGGGTCCGGCCCTTACTGCCGGCGTTCGTACAGTCCTCGATGTACGCGAGGACGCCCTCGTCTTGGCGGCCGATCTCGCGGAACCGCTCCATGTCGATCGGATCGCCGATGACGGGGTCGTGGTCCAGCCGCTTGTCGAGCCCGTAGACGATCGCCCCCTCGGGTGTGTGGAGGACCGGGTTGATCGCGTCGATGATCGAGTGCGTGACGTTGACGAACTCCATCTCGACCTGCTCGGAGTCGCCGATCGCCATCGTGGCGCCCGGCTTCATCTTCACGAGGTCGTTGTCGACCTGGAACTTGCCCTCGTCTTCGATCTGCTGGCGCACCAGCTCGATCGTGTACGGCGCGGAGACGATCGGCGCGTCGTACCGGTGGGCGAGCTTCGGGATCCCCGCGATGTGGTCGAGGTGACCGTGGGTGGGGACGATCGCCTTGACGTCGCCCTCGAGTTCGCTCATGACCCGATCGTCCGGGATGGCGCCCATGTCGATCAGGTCGAGGCTGTGCATGCTCTCGGTCTCCACGTTGTCGTGGATGAGGACCTTACTGAGGTTCAGGCCCATGTCGAAGATGACGATGTCCTCGCCCGCTCGGACCGCCGTCATCTGTCGACCGACCTCTTCGTAACCGCCGAGTGTCGCAATTTCGATTTCCATGGTGTGTGCGTGTTCGACGCCGTGATCGGCGTCGGTCACTAATACCCCGCAAGGAGCCGTCGGCGCACCGTCGTACCGCGCGTCGTTGAAGGCCCCGCTACGGCCGAGTCGTCGCGACTCACCGTGTCCCGCGGGAGTGTGGTACCTCGGCGTACTCTCGCCCACGTTAAAAACTCCCGGGTTCGGTCGCGCGGGGGCGGTTCGCGTCCGAACGCGGCGACAGGGGCGTTTCCGGGTGATCCCCACAAAGGGTTTGACGCTCTCGGGCGAACCGCCGACGATGGCAGACGTTCCCCGCCGGCGAGTCCTCCTCGCGGCCGCGTCAGGGATCGCCGCCCTGGCCGGTTGTTCCGGCAGCGAGACCGCGTCGAACAGCTATCCGGTTCGGAACGAGCGACGGATCGAAGACTACGAACTCGAGAAGACGCGCGACGAGGACGGCGGCGCGCTGGTCACCGGGGACGAAGCGACGCCGTCGCTCTCGGCCACGGAGCGGGCGCGTCAGCGGCGGCACGCCTATCGCGTGCTGGTCTCCGAGGACGACCTCGCGGCGCTCACTTTCGCCGAAACGTCGGCGAGCGAGCGCCTCCGGTCGTTCTGCGCCGGGACGGACTTCGACGCCGAGTCGGTGTATCTCCTATCGATGCCCGTGGGAGCCTGCCGAGACGTCCGGCTGACGTCGGTGTCCGTCGAGCCGGACGACCTCGCGGATGGCGACCTCCATCCGCACGCCGACTTCTGTCGGGCGTACCGCCCGGCCGACGTCGAATGCGACCCGGAGGCGACCCACACCGTCGGGTTCGCGATCCGGATCCCAGTCGCGGCCGATCACTCGAACGGAAGCGGGCGCGGCATGGCAAGTTCCTGTCGGCGGGGGGAGCCGCCGGCCGTGTTCAACGCGTCGGCCTCGTCCGGAACCGGCGGTGATGAGGCGTGACCCGCGAGTCGTCTTCGCGCCGTCGGCTCCTCGCTGGCGTCGCGGCGACCGGTGCGGCGGCGCTCGCCGGCTGTTCGGGGCTCCCGTTCGCCGGCGGCGAAGAGCGCCGCGACTCGCCCGTGTCGCTCCCGGCCGACGCCGTCGGATCGATCGAGTGGCCGGCGTCGCCGTTTCCGACGGCCGTTCCCGCGTCGCTCGCGGCCGCCCACGAGGCGCGGACCCGGAGCCTGTTGGACGACGTGCCGGCCGAGCCGGAGCTGCCCAACGCCGCGGTCGCGACGGAGATCGAGACCAAGCGCGAACGGGCGCGAGAGCGCACGAACGCGGGCCTGCCGGACGAGTGGCCGGTCGACGACCTCGACGCGTGGCGCCGGCGCCGGGAGGACGCCGCGGAGGTCCGGGCCGCGTACCGCGCGGCGACCGGGAACGACGACGGGTCGGAGCTCTCCGCTCGGCGACGCGCGGTCCGCGACGCTCGCACGGCGCTCACGGGGGATCTGGCGTACCGAGCCGAGTCGACGGCTGCGGCGGTGCTGGCGTACGAACCGGTCGAATCGCTGCTCGCGGAGTGCGCGAGGAGCGTCAGACCACAGGTGACGTACCCCGACGACCCGGTGGCCGAGCCGTTCCGAGCGGGCGAGGCGGTCGGCCGCGTCGAGCGCGCCGAGGCGGCCGCGGCCGACGCCGAGGGACTCCGCGAGGCGTGCCTCGACAGCTGGGACGAGGCGTCGCCGCGGTGGGCGTCACTGGTCGCGGCCGCCGAGACGCTCCGGGGGTCGGTGAGTCGGACGCGCGCGAGCGTCCGCGAGCGCGTCGGCGGAGAGGATCCGCTCGACGAGGAAGACCTGAGCGGAACGGTCGCACAGGAGTTGGCGGCCACGGGCGAGACGCGGGTCGAGTCGGCGGTCGAGGACGTCAGCCGGGCGACCGACGCCGGCGAGCACGCCACCGCCGTCGTCGAGGCCGGTGCCGCGCTGGCCGAGGTCGAGGCGTATCGGGCGGCCGTGGGCGAGATCCGCGACGGGCAGCACCGAGCGGCACCCACGGAGCCGTCCGTGCGGTCGACCGCAGAGCGGGCGCGCGCGGCGGTGAGCGAGGCCGTCGACGCCGGCGATCCCCTGGCGGCGCGGCTCCTCCGCCCCGGGTTAGGGGTGTTCGGGTACGCCGCCGACCGGGTCGAGGAGGGGTACGGGTCGGCGCCGCGGCGGACGCAGGCGAGTCTGGTGTACGCCGCCCTGTACGCGAGCGCGGTGCCGGCGGCGGCGGAGTTCGTGCGCGAGCGGTTGGAGTGACCCGGTTCGTGTCAAACTGACCGGTCTCCGGGCCGGCGTCCCGGTATTTTTATTACCGCGACGGGCGGCGGTACGGACAATGAGTGGACGACCCCTCGACGTGCTCGAAGCGTCGCTCGAGGAGCCCGTAACGGTACACCTGAAGGACGGTACGACGTACTACGGCGTCCTCGGCGGTTACGACCAGCACATGAACGTCGTCATCGAGCCCGAGGCCGACGTGGACGACCGCGTCGACGACGACCTCGACGGCGAGTTCGCGGTCGCGATCGAAGACACAACGATTATACGCGGCGATAACGTCGTCACCATCAAAGCATGACCGGCGCAGGTACGCCCTCTCAGGGAAAGAAGAACAAGACGGTCCACGTGAAGTGTCGACGCTGCGGCGAGAAGTCCTACCACATTAAGAAGGAGCGCTGCTCCTCGTGCGGCTTCGGCGAGTCCGCCTCTCGGCGCGACTACGCGTGGCAGTCGAAGACCGGCGACAACTGAACCGCGGTCTCTCCGGTTTCTTCTCGCTTCTACTCGCGTAGCTACGCGTTTACCGTGGAGGAACGACGGACACTCTCGAAGTCTCAGTCGCTCGACTGTACGAGATCGCTGACTCCGCGGTGACCACCGCCAAAGCCCCAGCCGCGAGGACTCGCGCGCCTTGTTGCGCGCCTCGCTCGTTCGCTTCGCTCACTCGCTGCGGTGATTACTGCGGCGTGCTTCGCCCTCGCGACTGCCCCTTTGCGTCCCGTCCCGCACAGCACCGCAGCCTCACACCTCCCCAGCCTCGTCGCTGGCGGCTGGCGCCGCCAGCGACTCCCTCGCGCGTGCTCCTCGGCCGCAAAGCGGCCTCGGAGGCACGCGCCACCGTCCGGGGCCCGTGGTTGCGATCCGCCACGACGCCGCCGGGACCCAAACCGTTTCCCGCGACGGTGGCCGAGACCGGACATGGACCTCTCAGTCGTCGACCTCTCGCCGGTCCCCCGGGGCGGCACCGCGGCGGACGCGTTCGAGAACACGGTCGACGCCGCGAAACACGCCGAGCGACTGGGGTACGAGCGGTTCTGGGTCGCCGAACACCACGGGATGGGCGACCGCCTCGCGGGCACCACGCCCGAGGTGCTGCTCGGGCGGCTCGCGGGCGCGACCGACTCGATCCGGATCGGCAGCGGGGCCGTCCTCATGAACCACTACAGCCCGTTCAAGGTGGCCGAGTCGTTCGGCGTCCTCGACGGGCTGGCGCCCGGCCGCGTCGACCTTGGGATGGGCCGCGCGAACGGCTCGCCCGCGTCGGACCGCGCGCTCGGCACCGACCGGCGCGTCGAGAACCCGAACGAGGACCACCGCGAGCGGATCACCGCGGTCGTGAACCACCTCCGCGGCGACTACCCCGACGAGCACCCGTACGGCGACCTCTCGGTTCCCGGGTCCGATTCCGGGCCGGCGGTCCCGTGGGTGCTGGGGTCGAGCCCGGCGAGCGGGGAGATCGCGGGCGAGCTGGGCCTGCGCTACTGCTTCGCCGGGTTCATCCGCCCCGGGTTCGCCGAGCGCGCCTTCGCGGCGTACCGCGAGGCGTTCGACCCCGAGGGAGGGGTCGGGGGCCTCGACGAGCCGCAGGGAATGGTCGCGGTCAACGCGGTCGCGGCGGAGACGGACGAGGCGGCGGCCCGCCGGCGCGCGCCAGCGGAGGCGACGTTCCGGCGGATGCAGCGCGGCGAACTGGGCGACGAGACGCCCACGGTCGAGGAGGCGATCGAGGAGCTCGGCGGCGCGCCCGAGCCGACGCCCGCGACGCTCGACGCCGACGAGTGGCCGCGGGCGATCTCGGGGGGTCCGGAGACGATCTCGGGCCTGCTGGAACAGTTGGCCGACCGCGTCGGCGTCGACGAGGTGATGATCCAGCACACCGTGCCGGACCACGACGGCGCACTCGACTCGCACGCGCTCCTCGCCGAGGCGATGGATCTGGACCCGCGGGAGTAGTTCGGTCTCGGTGAGGTGGCCGTTCTCGACCGCTCGGTCACGCGGGGAAGCCGACCGGCGGTGACGGACGCAGCCAAAGCCCCAGCCGCTTGCTTATAAATGGCCGCTGGCGGATCGGTGACGGATACCGCCAAAGCCCCAGCTGCTTACTTATAAATGGCTGCTGACGGATCGGCGGCGAACACCGTCAAAGCCCCAGCCGCGAGGGCGAAGCACGGCGACGCAAGGACCGCAGGAGTGAGCGGAGCGAACGACGAGGACCGCAGCGAGCCGCGCGAGCCCTCGCGGCTGCCCCTTTGAGTCCCGCCCCGCACGGCACCGCAACCGCGCCTCACGCCTCCCCAGCCTCGTCGGTGGTCCTCCGCTTCGCTCCGGACCACCGANGCTCCTCGCGGCCGCCGAGGGCGGCCGCTCGCAGGCACGCGCCACCGTACCGCTATTTATAAGAGATAACGCGGCCGGAGCCGGTCCGCACGCCCCTACTCCACGCGCTCGCGGGCCGCGGCGACGAGCATCGGGAGCATCACCGTCGCGTCGCCGTAGACGGAGGCGTTGCGCGCGTCCTTCTCTAGTTTGCCCCACGAGCGCGCCTCTTCGAGGCTCGCGCCGGAGAGCCCGCCGGTCGCCTCGGGGTCCATCGTGATCTGGACGGCGTAGTCGTAGGCGCGCGGCGTGACGAGCATCGTCTGGAGCGTGAAGTTCTTCGGGACGCCGCCGCCGACGAGCAGGCAGCCGGCGTCGTCGGCCTCGAACGCGAGGTCGGTCAGCTCCGTCATGTCGTCGAGGGCGTCGAGCGTGAAGTCGGCGGTCTGGGCGTACATCCACGCCTGAAGCCCCAAAACGGAGTCTTGAACCGCGGGGCAGTAGATCGGCACGTCGCACTCGTAGGCGGCGGCCGCGACCCCCGGCCCCTCCGGGACGTCGTCGCGCTCGTTCACCGCGGCGTTCGCGCGACCGAGCTCGCGCGTGAGGTCGGCGATGGAGACGGCGTCTGTCCCCTCCGCGTCCGGGTCGGCTTCCAGCGCCGGGAACACCTCCTCGCGGAGGTGGCCCTCGAAGTCGGCGAAGTGCTCCTGCGGGAGGTAGACGTTGTAGATGCGGTCGACCCCCTCGTCGCGGAGCCCCTCGTCGTGTTCGCGGGGGGTCTTCTCCGGGTCGTGGGTGCGCCCGTGGTGGTGTTTCCCCCCGATGGCCTCGATGGCGTCGTGGGTGAGGTTCGCGCCCGTGGTCACTACGGCGTCGACGTAGCCGTCGCGGATGAGGTCGGCGACGATCCGACGCATGCCGGCGGGCACCATCGCGCCCGCCAGCGAGAGGAACACGGTACAGTCGTCGTTCTCGAACATCTCCGCGAGCACGTCGCCCGCCTCGTTGACGGCGGCGGCGCCGATCCCCGCGTCGCCGTAGCCGTCGACGAGCTCGCTCACCGTCATCCCGGCAGTCGCGCGCGTGTGTCCGACGGGGTCCTCGCCGAACTCCTCGCGGTGCGGGTCGTGGCCGCCGTGATCGTCGCCGCCGCCGTGGTCGCTCTCGGCACCCGCCGCGTCGTCTCCCGTCTCCTCGTCGCTGTCGGTCATGGCTCCCGATGGGGCCGGCGCGCGTTTGAAACGACCGATCTATCGGCCGACGCTCCCGCCGCTGACGGGCGGGAACAGCGCGAGTTCGTCGCCCGCCTCCAGCGTCGCGTCGAGCCCCTCGTCGTGGCGGACGCTCCGCCCGTTCCGGAGGACGTTGATGTGATCCGCGACGGTCCCGTCCTCCATCACCCGGTCCCGGAGGTCGGGGTGCGCGTCCAACAGCGCGTCGAGCGCGTCGCCGACCGTGTCGCCCGGCTCCGCGTCGACGGCCACCGCGCGGTCGCCCGCGATCTCCGCGAGGTCGGCGAACAGCTTCCACTCCATAGCGGATCCCCGCGCGGGCGACTCAAGAGCGTTGCGTCCCGTCGGAATCGGTTTCCTCGTCACGGTCGACCTCCGCGTCGAAATCGGTCCCCTCGTCGATGCCGTCGAGCTCGGCGTCGCGCGCGGCCGCGGACGCCGTCTCGATCCCTCCGTCAGCCCCCTCCGCGTCGGGCGGCGACGCGGCGGCGGCCTCGAACCGACGGATCGCGTCCGGCCTGCCGACGAGGTACACCAGGTCGCCGGCGCCGAAGGCGTACGCGCGCGGCGGGATCGGCTGAACGGGCCCCTCCGCCGGGCGGACCGCGGCGACGACGGCCCCGACCTCGCCGACGGTGCTCCCGTCGAGGTCGCTCCCGGCGCCCACCGCGACCGAGGCCATCGTCTCGTCGGCGGTCCGCAGCAGGGAGGCGAACTCGCGGTCGGCCTGCGGCTCCGCGGGGAGCGTCACGAGGCGGTAGTCGCCCTCCTCCGTCAGCCGTTCGGCGTCCGACTCGTCGAGCGCGACGGTGACGGCGTCGCCGGCGACGCCGCGCAGCTCGCCGGTCGCGACGCGCTTCGGCTCCGGGTCGTCGCGCCACAGCTGGACCGTGTCGCCGACGGTGGCGTTGTTCGGCGGGTCCGCCGCGACCGCGACCGCCGCCGACCCCGGCGCGAGCGTCGGGCCGAGCCCCGCCGCGCGAGAGCCGACGGCGAAGTACTCGACGGTCCCGTCCGCGTCGAGGTCGAGGTCGACGTAGCCGACGCCGTACTCGTCTTTGAGCCGGGAAACGAGCCGCTCTCGGAGGTCCGCCGCCGAGAGCTTCCGCGGGAACAGCAGGGTCGTCTCCGCGAGCTCCGCCTTCTTCTCCGGCGAGACGGGGTCGTACGTGTCCATATCGCCGATCTCGTCGGCCGGCGGGATCGTCACCGCCGTGAACCGGCCGACCGCGCGCACGACCCCGCTCAGCTCGCCCTCGAGCTGCTTGGCCCCGGAGAGCGCGAACACGTCGACAGCGAGCCGGTCGCCCGCGTACCGGCCGACGGGGGCCATCACCGCCGCGACGCCGAGAGAGACGAGGTTGAAGAAGACGCTCTCGGGCGCCAGGAGGGCCGGGTTGTCGCCGACCGCGACCGACCCCAGCGAGGTCGTGTTGAGGTACAAGGCGACGACCGAGACCCCGATCAGGCCGGTCACCCCCTCGGGGATCTCCGTGCGGAAGTACCAGCGGTAGGCGAGCGCCGCGCCGCCGGCCACGAGTGTGGCGACGACCGCGAACGTGACCAGCGTGATCGCCGCCTGCCGGGGGCGAGCGAAGCCGACGTCGACCGCGGCGAGGACAGCGAGCGAGGGGCTCACGCGGCCACCTCAGCGAACCGGTCGAGCGCGTCGCGGCTCCCGACGACGAACAGGTCGTCGCCCGCCGACAGCGACTGCGAGCCGTCGGGCGCGATCGTCCACGACTCGTGGCGCGCCGCGAGGACGGCCACGTCGTACGCCTCGCGGACCTCTGCCTCGCCGATCGTGTGCCCGTCCAGCGGCCCTCCGGCGACGACGGAGACCCTCCGGAACCGCTTCCCGGCCCGGCGCAGCAGGGCCGTGAGCTCGTACTCGCGGCGGGTGCCCCGCGACAGCACCAGCACGCGCCCGCGGTCGGCGCGGAGGAGCGTCGTCGCCTCGGAGCGGTCGAGCGCGAGCGTCACGCGGCCCTCGCCGCCGGTCGTGGTCGGTGCGGTCGCCGCCGGCGGGGCGCCGACGGTCTCCTCGCCGCCGTCGGTCCGCGCGTCCTCGTCCGGGTCCGGGTCGTCGCCTGCGGCGGGGCCCGGGTCGGACGTCGCGGCGGCGCCCGGTTCCGGCTTCCCGCTGGACCGGGCGGCGATCACGGCCCCCTCGGCGTCGAGGTCGGGGGTTATCACGCGGACGACGTCGCCGCGGGCGATCCCGGTCGGGACGAGCGCCGACACCGACACCGCGCGCTTCCCCGCGGGCACGCGCTTCGAGAGCGCGCCGGTCGGCGGCGCCGCGGCGACGGTCGCGCGCGCCTGTTCGTCGATCCGGACCGCCACGTCGGCGAGGTCGAGCTCGGTCTGGAGCCGCTCCGCGAAGCGGTCTTCCAGCTCCGCGAGCGGGAGGTCTGCGGGGAACGTCCAGTCGCCGTCGAGGATCGCGCGGCGCGTGTCGGCCGGCAGCGGCGGGTACCCCTCCATGTCGTTCACCTCGCCGGCGACCTCGACGGAGACGCGCCCCCGGCCGCCGACGAGTTCGATCACGTCGGTCGAGAGCGTCCGGTCGCGGAGCTGCCTGAGCGAGATGCGCTTCGGGACGCTGGCGCCGAGCCGGTCACCCTGCGCGTGGGCGTACATGGAGAGCATCAACACCACGACGATCGCCGTGAGGATGGCGGGCGCGCGCTCCGACGAGCGGATCGTCTCGTCGTTGAGCGCGAGCAGCCCGCCGTTGACGCCGGCGATCGCGAGCGACAGGACGACCACCCCGAGCCCGGGGATCGTCACGTCAGTGACGTACTTGAACACGAACCCGAGGGTCCCGGCCACCAGCGCGGGGACGATCCCGGTGATGACGCCGAGGTAGACGCCGAAGACGATCTCGACGGGCAGCGACATACCCCTTTCAACCGACGGGTGGGTTAAACGTGTGTCGACGGGGGAGCTGGTCGCCCCCGGGACCGTCGGCCTCGCGGTCGCCTCGCGGGGTTTAAGTCCGGTCTCGGCGACGCGGAGATATGGAGCTGACCCGGGACTGGGTGACCGTCCGAGCGTCGATCGCCTTGACGTTCGCGGTCGCGATACTGTCGATCCTCGCCGGCCTCGCGCAGATCGGCGGGCTCGGCGTCTCCGGGCCGCTCGCCCCGCTGGTCCCCGACTTCGTCAGACAGACCGTCGGGTTCACGGGGACGATCACGGGGTTCTCGATGCTCGGGAGCGGCTTCGCGCTGAAGAACGGCTACCGGATCGGCTGGTACTCCACGGCGGTGTTGCTCCCGTTGACGGCGATCCAGGGGCTGATGCAGGCCTCGATCCTCTCGTTCCCGTTGGTGGCGCTCTCCGTCCTCTCGGTGCCGACGCTCGTGATCAACCGGGGGCGGTTCGACAGGTCGTACTCCCCCTCGCCGACGCAGCTCGCGGCCGGCGCCGCGCTGGTGACGGCCGTCTCCTACGGGACGGTCGGCACGTACGCGCTCCGCGATCAGTTCAACGGGGCCGTGACCATCGTCGACGCGTTCTACTTCACCGTCGTCACCGCCTCCACGGTCGGCTACGGCGACATCAGCCCGGCGACCGACATCGCCCGGCTGTTCGCGGTCTCCTCGCTCGTGATGAACGTCGCCGCCTTCGCGGTGGCGCTCGGGGTCCTCCTCACGCCCGCCATCGAGGCGCAGCTCTCCAAGGCGCTCGGAAAAATGACCGACAGACAGATCGACCTCCTCGACGACCACGTCCTCGTGCTCGGCTACGGGGACCTGACGGAACCGATTCTCGAAGAGCTCGACGCCCGCGACGGCGTCGAGTACGCCGTCGTGACGCCCGACGAGACCGCCGCGCGGCGGCTCGCCGAGCGCGACATTCCGGTGTTCACCGCGGACCCCAGCGACGTCGACCCGCTCGAACGGGTGAACCTCGCCGGCGCCCGCGCGGTCGTCGCCGCCACCGAGGACGACGCGCGCGACGCGCTCGCCATCCTCACCGCCCGACAGCTCAACCCCGACGTGCGGATCGTCGCGGCGGTCACGCAGCGCGAGAACGTCGACAAGCTCCGCCGCGCGGGGGCCGATCAGGTGATCTCGCCGACGACGCTCGGCGGGCACATCATCGTCGACTGCGCGTTCGGCGCCGACAGCACGGACGCGACCGAGGGAGTCCTCGACGACATCGACCTCGACGACTGAGCGTCGCGGCGGGATCGCTCCCGACCGCTCAGCGGCTCCGCCGCCCCTTCGTCTGTCGGTAGTCGCGGCTCAACACGTTCTCGTGCATGTGGTCGCGGAAGGCGTCGGCCTCGTCGTCGCTCATCGCCGCCGGCTCCTTCATCGGCACCAGCTCGAACCCGCGCCCGCGGATCGTCGTCGCGTGTTCGGCGTCGACGTCGAAGGAGTCCGGCCGGCGCGTCGTGTACTCGACGGCCAGCTCGCGGAGGGGTCGCTCGCCGACCGGCACGATGATCTGGGGGTTTATCATCCGGATCTCCGCGTTGAGGAACGGCTCGCAGGTGCCGACTTCCCGGTCCGTCGGCTTGCGGTCGGGATGCCGACACCGCGTCAGGTTCGTGAAGAATATGTTCTGGACGTCGGGCTCCGCGGCGTCCGGCGCCGAGCGGACGAAGCCGAGGTCGCCGAAGATCGACTGGACGCGCTCGCCGCCCCCCTCGCCGGTGAAGGGGACACCGTTGCGCTCGGCGGCTTCGGTCGGCGCCGTCCCGACCACGAGGAACTCGGCGCCGACGTCGCCGTAGCCGTGGACGACGCGGTCGCGGGCGCCGCACAGCTCCTCGCAGTTCTCGCAGTCGGTGTCCATCGCGAACGGGTTCTCGAACTCCGTCTGGTTCGCGTCCACGGTCGACGTGGGCGCTCCGCCACCCTAAACGCTCCGCCGTGGCGGGCGAGGAGACGAGAGAAACGCGGCGTCGCGAGGCGACGACCCGCGAGCGCCGAGACGGCGGCCGCGTCAGTTGGGTACGTAGCAGTCGCCGTCGCAGTCGACGAGCCCCTCGCTGCGGAGGGTCTTCAGGATGCTGTATAACGAGAGCTTCTTCATGCCGAGCGACTCGCCCATCTCGGAAACGGTGGCGTCGCCGTTCGTGGTGAGGTACAGGTACACGAGCTTGGCGCGGGGCGACTGGAGCTCCCGGGGGAGCGACGGGGCCGTCGCGGACGCGGTCTCCGTTTCGAGCATCTTGTCCGACACGTCGGGTTCGACGATAATAAATCCCCTATTCAACAGTCGTCGAAAACACCTCAAATAACGAGAGAGCGCCTAAGAACGCGAATATCCTCATATCCGATCGAATAACGTCGATCGACGAACCGGGAATCGACGCGTATCGACGCTCGATTTCGACCGTCGACGGATAGGAAACCGTGAACGATCCGGATCGATCCGGCGAAAGCGAGCCGGCCGGCTCAGTACGAGCGGCTCTTCGGTTCGTACGTCTTGTTCTCGCCCTCGAGGACGACGGGCTTGTACCACAGCTCCGGCTCGCCGTCGTTCCACGAGATGAGCGTGTGCTTCAGCCACTCCTCGTCTTTGCGCTCCTGGTGTTCCTTGCGCCAGTGGGCGCCCCGGAACTCCTCGCGGGCGAGCGCGCCCATCGTCAGCGCCTCCGCGAGGTCGAGGATGTTCCGCGTCTCGATCGTGTGGATGAGGTCGGTGTTGAACGTCCGCGACGGGTCCGACACCGCGACGTCCTTGTACGCCTCGCGGGCCTCGCGGAGGTCTTCGAGCGTCTCCTCCAGCCGGCCCTCCTCGCGGAACACGTTGACGTTGGCCGTCATCGTCTCCTGGACCGCGGAGCGGATCTCCGCGTGGTTGCGGCCCTTGCGGGAGAGCAGTTCGTCGACGCGCTCCTGTGCGCGGTCGACGGCGCCCCCGACGACGCTCTCGGCGTCGGTCGCCACGGCGCCGCCGTCGGCCGCGGCGGGGTCCGAGCCGTCCGTCTCGCCGACCTCAACGCCGAACTCGTAGTCGGCCGGTTCCCAGTCGCTGGACCGGCCGGTCGTGACCTCGGCCTCGCCCATCTCCTCGCCGGCGGCGTGGCGCCCGGCGCGCTTGCCGAAGACGATGAGCTCCGGGAGCGCGTTGCCGCCGAGGCGGTTCGCGCCGTGGACGGAGGCGCAGGCGCACTCGCCGGCGGCGTACAGCCCGTCGATGACGGTCTCGCCGAACTCGTTCGTCTCGATGCCGCCCATCGCGTAGTGCTGGCCGGGCTTGACCGGCATCGGCTCCGTGAGCCCGTCGGCGCCCTCGAAGTCCTCCGCGAGGTGGAGAATGTTCTCCAGCCGGTCGAGGATGCGCTCCTCGCCGAGGTGGCGCATGTCGAGGTGGACGTACTCGTCCTCGATGCCGCGGCCCTCGTTGACCTCGGTCAGCTCGGCGCGGGAGACGACATCGCGGGAGGCGAGCTCGCCGTCGTTGTTCGCGTAGCCGTGCTCGAACATGAACCGCTCGCCGTCCTCGTTGTAGAGGATTCCGCCCTCGCCGCGGACGCCCTCGGAGATGAGGACGCCCGTCGACGGCAGCGTCGTCGGGTGGAACTGGATGAACTCCATGTCCTCCATCGGGACGCCGGCGCGGTACGCCATCGCGACCCCGTCGCCGGTGTTCGCGACCGCGTTCGTGGTGTGGTCGAACACCTGCCCCATCCCGCCCGTCGCGAGGATGACGCCGTTCTCGGCGCGGAAGCCGCTGATCTCGCCGCTCTGGATGTCGTACGCGACGACGCCGTGACAGGTCCGCTCGGCGGGGTCGTCCTCGTCGGTGACCGCGAGGTCCATCACGTGCCACTCGTCGTACACCGTGATGCCTCGTTTGACCACCTGCTCGTACATCGTGTGGAGCATCTGGTGGCCGGTCTCGGCGCCCGCGTACGTCGTGCGCGGGAAGGATAGGCCGCCGAACGGTCGCTGGGAGACGCGGCCGTCGTCCTCGCGGGAGAACGGCATCCCCCAGTGTTCGAGGCGGATGACCTCCTCGGGGCTCTCCTGACAGAGGGCCTCGACCGCCGGCGCGTCGCCGAGGTAGTCGGACCCCTTCATCGTGTCGTACGCGTGGTCCTGCCAGGAGTCGGCGTCGCGCAGCGCCGCGTTGATCCCGCCCTCTGCCGCGCCCGTGTGCGACCGGACGGGATGGAGCTTCGACACCATCGCCACGTCCGCGCCCGCCTCTTGTGCCGCGATCGCCGCCCGGAGTCCCGCCCCGCCGGCCCCGACGACGACGACGTCGTGTTCGTACATTGTTGGTATGAAAGTTGGTTAGGTCTGAATGCCCTTGAGCGTGTCTCCCGTCGCTACCAGAACTTCAGGTTGTTTTTGACCGCCTCGCGCTTCAGCTCCTGGATGTGCTCGGTGAGGGGGATGTCCTTCGGGCACACCTCCGTACAGGAGAACTGCGTCTGACACCGCCAGACGCCGTGTTCCTGCTCGATGATCTCCAGCCGCTTCTGTTTGATATCCTCGCCCTCGCGCTCGTCCATCGCGAACCGGTACGCCTTGTTGATCGCGGCGGGACCGAGGTACTCGTTGTCGCCCGCGGCGATGTTGCACGAGGACATGCACGCGCCACACCAGATACAGCGCGTGGACATCTTGATCTTCTCGCGGTTCTCCCGGTCCTGGCGCTGCTCTTCGAGCTCGCCGTCCGGGTACTCGTTCGTCTGGAAGTACGGCTCGACGGCCTCCATCTGGTCGTAGAAGTGCTCCATGTCGACGACGAGGTCCTTCGTCACCTCGGCGTGCGGGAGCGGCTCGACGCGGACCGGCTCGTCGAGGTCCGAGATCTGCGTCTTACACGCCAGCTTCTGGCCGCCGTTGACGAACATGGCGTCCGAGCCGCACACCGCCTGCCGGCAGGAGTGCCGGAACGTGAGCGAGGAGTCGTACGTGTCGCGCGCGTACATCAGCGCGTCGAGGACGGTCATCCCCTTCGTGAACGGGACGTGGAACGTGTCGAACCGCGGCTCCTGTTTCCCCTCGACCTGCGGGTCGTAGCGGAACACCTTCAGCTCCACCGTGCTCTCGTCTGCGGCCGCCTTCTCGGCCTCCTCCTCCTGCCGCTGTTCGCGGCGCTCGGCCGCGCGACGCCGCTTCTCCGCGCGGCGCTCCTCGCCCTTCGAGGCGGGCTGCGTCTCGGCTTCGGTCTCGCTCGATTCCTCGGTCTGCTTCGGAATTTGCGTGCTCATGGTCGGTTCAGTAGAGTCCGATACCCGCCCACGCGTTCGCGGTGCGGATTCCCTGGGCGATCAACACGACGCTCGCGGCGACGAGCGTCCACTTGATCACGGTGCGTTTCGTGCCGGTGAGCCCCTGGTTCACCAGCGCGTTGTAGACGCCGTTGACCCCGTGGAACGTCGCGGTCACGAGGAAGAGGATCATCAGCGAGTAGTAGCTCAGCTGCTCCATCCGAGCCGAACTGGCGAGGAACGACACCTCGTCCGCGTGGTGGACGAAGTGGAGCAGGAAGAAGTGGAACGCCAGCACGACCAGCAGGAAGACCGCCGTGACCCGCTGGAGGAACCACATGCGGCCGCCCGACTGGAACGAGGAGTAGCGCTCGGCCATCTCAGAACGCCCCCGCGATGAACGTCGGCACCGACGCGACGGTGATCGCTCCCGTGAGGATCAGCGACGCGTAGAAGCTCTTGTCCTGTGCCTCCAGCCCGATTCCGAGGTCCGTGAGAAGGAGGCGGGTCCCGTTGAGCATGTGGAACACCGCCACCGCCAGCAGGCCGACCTCCAGGAGGCGCACGAGAAGCAGCCCCTCCAGCGAGACGATGGTCTGGGTGTACACGTCGTTTCCCGCTGCGATCGCCGCCTCGCCGGCGCCGGCGGCCGGAATCCCCGTACTCAACACGGCGATGTGCGTGAACAGGTACCCGATGAGCACCCATCCCGTGAACTTGTGGAAGATCCACGCCCACATCCCCGCCTCGAACTCCCGCCAGCGGCCGAAGTCCTCGATGAGGCCTCGATTGTACGACTGACTCATACCTAACGGTTCTGAACCGGGGTCGTATAGTAGTTTCTAACACGGCGGCGCTCGCCCCCGCGTCCCCGGGCTCGGCGGCGGCTCGCGGCCGGGGCGGGTCGCCCCCTAGCCGCTCCGTGCCACGGCTCCGAGCCGCTCCGTGAGGCGGCGTTCCACGCCGCGGCACGTCACGGAAGCCTTATATGTTCCAGTCCCACTTCTACGGTCGCAATGGCGAAAGGCGAAGTTGACTTCTTCAACGACACTGGCGGCTACGGTTTCATTTCGACTGACGACGCGGACGAGGACGTGTTCTTCCACATGGAGGACGTCGGCGGCCCGGACCTCGAAGAGGGTCAGGAAGTCGAGTTCGACATCGAGGAGGCGGACAAGGGTCCGCGCGCGTCGAACGTCACCCGTCTGTAAGTCGGCGACACCCGAGGCGAATCGGCTTTTCGACTGTTCTCGTCCGCTGAGCGGCGGCGCCGACGCGCGTGCTGCCGCGGACGACGGGCGCTTTCGGCGCGGAACGCTTTCGGCGCGGAACGCCCCCGACCGATAGGAATTTACCGCTCGTTGACTGACCGGTCAGTCAATGAGCGACTCGCCGAGCGCGGCCGCGGAGATCATGGACGGGGTGTACAGCGCCCTCCGCGCTCACGGCTACGCCGACCTGACGATGCAGGACATCGCCGACGAGTGTTCGAAGAGCAAGTCGCTGCTCCACTACCACTACGACACGAAGGAGGACCTGCTCGTCGCCTTCCTCGACTACGTCGTCACCGACTCGGAGGAGCGGATCGCGGCCCGCGCCGACGACCCGCCCGTCGACCGACTGGTCCAGTTCGTCGGGTGGTTCGTCTTCGCGCCCGACGAGGCCGACCGCGAGGCGTTCCACATCGCCCTGCTGGAGCTCCGCACCCAGGGCCCGTTCAACGAGCGGATCCGCGAGCAGCTGGCGCGCAGCGACCGGCTGCTCCGGGGGACGGTCGCCGACATCCTCGCCGACGGCATCGAGGCGGGCGTCTTCCGCGACGTCGACGTCGAGGAGACGGCGGCCCTGCTCGTGGCGACCCTCGACGGCGCGCGGACCCGGCAGATCACGCTCGCCGGGGCCGAGCGCGACGCCGAGGGCGACGGCTACACCCGCGAGGTCGCGGAGGCGGCGCTCCGGCGGATCGTCGGGCCGCTGCTCGCCGACGGGGTCGAACTGCCGCCGCTCGACGACGCCATCGAGGCGCTCCGGCGCGACCCGGACGCATCTGAGAACGAGCGTCAGGAAGCCGACGCGGCCGCGGACGAGCCCGAATGACACGCTTCGGGTTCGAGCGACCGCCGCCGGTGCTACTCGCGGTGATCGCGAGCACGTTCTTCGTCGGCTTCGGCGGCGGCGTCGTCTTCCCGATCCTCCCGAACCTCGGCGCGGTGTTGGGGATCTCGGCGTTCATGGTGGGCGCGATCCTCTCCGCGAACCGGTGGGTCCGGCTCGTCGCGAACGCGCCCGCCGGCGCCCTCGTCGACCGGTACGGGACGCGCACGCCGTTCGTCGTCGGGCTGTTCGTGGAGGGAGTCGCCACGCTCGGCTACGTCGTCGCGCTCGCGATGCCGCCCGCCGAGACGCTCCGCCCGCTCGCGGCCTCGCTGCCGACGCTCGCGGCCGGCCCCCTCGCGGTCGGCCCCGAGGAGTGGTTCGCTCCGATCGGCGTCGCGGTCGCCCCGGAGACGTGGTTCCTGCTCGCGCGGATCCTGTGGGGGCTCGGCTCCGCGGCCGTGTTCGCGACCGCCTACACCATCGCCGCCGACCTCTCCGACAGCGGCTCGCGGGGGACGAACATGGGGATCGTCCGCGGCGGGATCACGATGGGGTTCCCGGCGGGCCTCGTGCTCGGGGGGATCGTCTCCGCGCTCGCGGGCAAAGTCGCCGCGTTCACCGTCGCCGCCGCGTTCGCGCTCACGGCCAGCGTGGTCGCGTACCGGTACGTTCCGGAGACCCACGTCACCGGCGACCGCTCGGGAGACTCGATCAAGCCATGGGAGGTCGACACCGCGATTCCGGCCGTGACGGTCGGGCTGGTCAACTTCGGGCTGATGTTCGCGTACATCGGCGCGCTGTTCTCGACGCTCGTCCTGTTCCTCGGCGCGAACGACATCTCGCTGTTCGGCCTCGCGCCGCAGGGCACCTCCGGGCTGTTCATGGCCGGCACGGTCGTCTCGGCAGCGTTCTTCATGCTCGTCGGCGGGCGGATATCCGACACTCGGAACTCCCGGACGCCCATTCTGCTGACGTTCCTCGCCGTCTCGTTCGTCGGGTTCCTGCTGCTCGCCAGGGCCGGGTCGGTCCTCTCCTTGGGCCTCGCCTGCGTCTTCATCGGCGCGGGGCAGGGCGGGACGAGCGGTCCGATGATGGCCCTGCTCGCGGACCTGACGCCCGACGAGCGGATGGGCCGCGCCTCGGGGACCAACAACGTCCTCGGCGACGTGGGCGGCGGACTCGGGCCGATGGTGTCGCTCCCGCTCATCGAGGCGGTCGGCTTTACCCCGATCTACGCCGCCTGCGCGGCCCTCCCGCTCCTCGCCGGGGGCGTCCTCCTCCTCGGGGTCCGCCGGGAGACGGGATCGTTCCTCCCCGGACGCGTCGCGGACGAGGCGGGTTCGAGCGACCCGTCGAGCGTCGTCGACTCGTAGTCGATTACGCCCTCGACCCAGCGTAGGCACGGTTTAAAAATGAACGAGGCGGTGGCGCGTGCCTGCGAGCGGCCCTCGGCCGCGAGCAGCACGCGCGAGGGAGTCAGTCGCCGGAGCGAAGCGACGGCGACTGACGAGGCTGGGGAGGTGTGAGGTGCGGTTGCTGTGCTGTGCGGGGTGGGAATCAAAGGGGCAGCCGCGAGGAGGCCGTAGGCGACGTAAGCACCGTAGCGAAGGAACGGAGTGACTGAGCGAGGAGCGCAGCGAGCGTACGGCCTCCTCGCGGCTGGGGCTTTGGAGGTGTTCTCCGCGGCAGCGACCACGTATCGCCGAGCGGGTGGGACTTTGGCGGTGTTTGCCGTTTGTCAGCAGTCAACGATTGATAAATAAACGGCGGGAGAGCTGGCGGAGCTCCACTCGACATCGAGTATTCATTTATAAGCACACACTGAACAGACGTGCTTCGTCAAACGAGTGGTTCACCGCCATGTAAGCCACTCGTAAGGTGTGCGAACCGCTGACTCCCCCTGCCCGAAAGAACAACCGTTAAAAGTCGGCGACGGGTTCGTACGGACATGGCTGGAACTATCGAAGCGCTCGTCCCCGGCGGGCAGGCCAATCCCGGTCCGCCGCTCGGTCCCGAGCTCGGACCGACGCCGGTGGACGTCCAGGACGTCGTCGCGGAGATCAACGACGAGACCGCTGCCTTCGACGGCATGGAGGTGCCCGTCACCGTCGAGTACGACGACGACGGCTCCTTCACCATCGAGGTCGGCGTGCCGCCCACCGCGGAGCTCATCAAGGACGAGGCCGGCTTCGAGACCGGCTCCGGCGAGCCCCAGGAGAACTTCGTCGCCGACATGTCGATCGAGCAGGTGAAGACGGTCGCCGAGCAGAAGTCGAGCGACCTGCTCGCGTACGACACGAAGGCCGCCGCCAAGGAGGTCGGCGGCACCTGCGCCTCCCTCGGCGTCACCATCGAGGGCGAGGACGCCCGGACGTTCGACGACCGCGTCGACGCCGGCGAGTACGACGACGTTCTCGACGAGTAGCTCCCTTTTCGCGGCTCTCCGACCTTCGGCGCCGCTTTCGATTCCGCCCGGTCAGACCGCGGACCGATCAGACCGTGGACCGATCAGACCGCGGACCGATCAGACCGCGGGCCGCTCCGCGAGCTCCGACTCGGGCGGTTCGGACGCGACCGGTCGCACGTCGGCCCACGTCCAGCCGACGATCGCGGCCGCGGCGACGAGCGCGTAGAACTGGACGAACACGCCGGCAATCGTTCCGAGCACGGGGACCACCGAGAGCACGCCGATCGCGAGCGCGCCGGCGAGGACGACGACGGCCGCGGCGATCCACCCCGTCGCGTACGCCCGCTTCGTGACGACGCCCCAGAGCGTCCCGACGGCGAACCCGTCGCCGACGCGCCCCGAGTCTGCCACCGCGGCCAGCGCCGCGGGCGTCACGTAGAGCCCGACCAGCGACAGGACCAGGGCGACGAGCCCCGCGACGAGGACGAAGATCCCGACTGCGAAGGTGCCGAGGAAGGTCCCCGCGCCGCCGTCGCCGGTTCCCGGCACCACGACGAACGCGCCGAGGCTCACCGCCGCGGCGACCGCGACGACCGCGAGCGGCAGCACCGAGTAGACGAACGCGACGGCGAACGCTTTCAGCCCGTCGACGGACAGGTCGCCCCACTCCCCGAAGACCGGCGGGGCGTCGTCGCCGTCGGCGGTGCGCCGCAGGACGCGCGTCAGGTAGCCGAGGACGAGGATCGAGGGGACGATCAGCGGACTCGCGAGGAGCAGGAGCCCGCCGATGACGGCGGTGGTGACGGCGTCGTCGCCGTCGCGGAGGTAGGTGAGCGATGCTTCTATCATGATGATTCTCACGCTCTCGACGCGCCGTGAGGTATTAAGGTAGTACGGCGGCGTTCAGCGGGCACCGGAGCCGACGGATTTTATCCGGCCCGACCCGACTCGCCGGTATGCCCGACCTCAACCCCGTCGCGAAGCGGATCCACAACGTCCAGCCTCGGCCGGTGCGGCTCGAACTCGACTCCGGCGAGAGCGGCGTCTTCGAGTTCTCGTCGACGGAGTTCTTCCAGCGAGAGTTCCGCGGCGAGGGCGTCCGGACCGACGCCGACGGCGACGCCGACTTCCGGCTGATCAGCTCCGACGACTACGACCGGATCCTGCTCGGCCGCTCGGGGCCCGACGAGGAGGGGTGGTCGATGGTCGGCGAGGTGGTCGCGGCCGAGCGCGCCGAGGAGTAGGGGCGCGCCGATCGCAGGTAGCGGCGCATCGATCGCAGGTAGCGGCGCATCGATCGCAGGTAGCGGCGCGTCGATCGCAGCGCTCGATTCAGTGGACGATTCAGCGGACGACCGTCACGGGCACCTCTGCGCGGCGCACCACGCCCTCCGCGACGCTGCCGAGGAGGACCCGCGAGAGCCCGGTCCGCCCCCGACTCGCCAGCACGACGTGGTCGAACGGCTCGGCCGAGTCCGGCTCCTCCCCGACCGGCTCCTCGCCGCCGGCCACCTCGAGGATCGTCTTCGTCGGCCGGCCGACCTCCAGGCGCGTCTCGATCTCTCGGTCGACCGCCTCGGCCGCCTCGCGTAGGGTCCGGTTGCCGCGCTGTTTGGCGCTCTCGTACCACTGGTCGGAGGCCCCCGGGAACCCGCCCTCCGCGCCTGTCGCCGAGTCCGCGGGGTTGATCACGTGGAGCGCCGTGAGTTCGGCGTCCGGCCACTCGCCGGCCGCGAACCGCAGCGCTTCGGCGGCCTCCTCCGACCCGTCGACCGCGACGAGGATGCGTTTGGGCATACGTGGCGGTTCGCCCGCTCCGGATAAAAAGAGCGGCGGCGACTCCGGCTCGGTGGCAATCCGCCGCCAGGGGGCAGCGGAACTCCTCGACTGCGTCGGCGCTCGGCCCAAAACACTTGCTGGGGCGCCGCTTCAACGATCCGCATGAGCAACACCCCGTACGCGCGGTCGCAGCTGGCGTCGGTCACCGCCCGCGGCGGCGCGTGGCTCGTCGACATGGTCGCGAGCCTCGCCGCCGCCGCCGTCGTCTCGTTGGCGGTCGGCGCCGTCTCGGGCGGCCTCGCCGACCTCGCTTTCCTCCTCGTCGCGGTGGGCTGGTACGTCGTCTCGGAAGCGGTCTGGGGGCACACGCCGGGGAAGTGGGTCGTCGGGATCGAGGTCGTCGACACGGACGGCGAGGAGATCTCCGCCAGCGCAGCGGTCGTTCGAAACGTCACGAAGATACTCGGCGGCGCCTCGCTCCTGCTGATCCTCGCTGGCGTCGTGTTCATCGCCGACGACCTCGACAACCAGCGGCTCGGCGATCGGTTCGCGGACACGCTGGTCGTGCGGGTTTAGGAAGGCTCCGCAGTCAGTCGTGCCGCGTCACGCACTCCGAGAGCCCGATCAGCTCGACGGGCTCGGAGTTGTCCGGCGAGTAGACGACCATCTGTCCCTTCTCCATGTACGGGACCTTCCCGGCGAGGTTCGTCGGGATGTTGACGCTGGAGATCGCGTCCTCGTCGCCGAGGTTCAACACGATCTTCGTGTTCACCTGTTTGAACACCGACTCGGCGACGTCCTGCGGGTCCTGCGTGATCAGGAAGAGGCCAAGTCGCTCCTTCCGGCCCTGCTTGGCGGCCTCCGTGAACTTCTGGACCACCTTCTGCGCTTGGACGTTGTCGGCGTCGGCGAGGAAGTTGTGCGCCTCGTCCATCCCGACCAGCAGCGGCGTCTCCTTGATCCGGTCGCTCGCCGGGTCGTTCGAGAGCTTGTCGTCGACGAGCAGCCCCGCGACCGCGAGGACGACGATCTCCTTCTGCCGGGAGGTCGGGAGGTGATACGTGGGGACGACGGAGAGCCCGCCGGGGCGCACGAGCGTGTGGTCCAGCTCCGTGATCGGCTTCGCGTCCTGGTCGAACACGCCGCTCGGGACGCCCCGGACCCGACGCTTGACGGCGTCGAACGTCGCCTCGTGGACCCGGCCGCTCTCGTGGAGCTCCTCTTTCAGCGCCGGGTCGTCGAGGTACGAGAGGAACTGGCTGTAGGTGCCCGAGTCCCCGTAGTTGTCGAAGAAGCGGTTGAGCAGCGTCAACAGCGCGGGGTACTGGTTGTCGTTGAGCCCGGAGCCCGCGACGAGCCACGGCATGTCGTCCGCCAGCGAGAAGGGGATCGTGAACTCGACGCGTTCGGCGCGGTGTCCCTCGCCGGGGTACGTCGCGTTCGCGACTCGCGGGACGAGGGCGACGGTGTCGTCGTGGCCGCCGTGGGCGATCCCCTCGCGCTCCAGCCGCCGCGCGAACGCGTCGTCGAGGTCGGGGTTGTCGTCGTGCATCTGCGCGTACTCGTCCTGCGGGTCGAACTGGACGACGGCCATTCGCGACTCGCGGCCGTCGCCCATGGGGTAGGTCCGGTCCGAGTCGAGGTACTGCCGGAGGACGTTCTTCGAGGCGTGGGTCTTCCCCGACCCGGTGCCGCCGGCGACGAGCGTGTGGCGGAACGCGAGCGGGTCGCCGTCGGCGTAGTCGTCCTTCACGCGGTAGTCGACCGTGGGGGGTTCCGCCGCGGTCCGGACCTTCTCGCCGCCGACCGAGAGGTGCCCGAGGAAGACGCCGTCGTCGGGGATCTTCAGCCCCGTCTTGATCTCGGCGTCGTCGGCCGCCTCCTCGACGACGGCGCCCGGCTTGGGCACGCGGTCCGTCATCCGCCGCTTCATCGAGTCGCCCTCGCCGTAGACGACGGACATCGGTTCGAGGTCGGCGACGAACTTGTAGTCGCGCTCGGCGAACTCGTCGCGTCGCATCTGCCGGCGGGCGTGGATCTCCGTCGCGTCGTCCGACTGGAACTCCTGTGCGTACTCCAGTCCGGTGATCCGACAGAAGAGGCGCTCGCCGTCGGGATACGGGATCAGGAGGTATTTCCCGAGCCGCACCGACTCGCGGTTCCCGGTCGTGACGAACGCCTTCAGCGACGTCTCGTCTTCCTCCTCCGCCACGCGGAGCCCCTGCGACACCGACACGACGCCCAGGCCCGAGTCGCTTCCGGCCGGCGTGGCGTCGTAGGCGGCGAACGCGTCGTCCCCGCGGTCGCCGCCCGCGTCGGGCTCGGGCGCGTCCGAGGGGGCCGCGCCCGCCGCGCTCCCGCCGTCGGCCGCGGACTCGCCGCCGTCTCCGGCCTCCCCGGCGCCGTCGGCCTCACCTCGAGCGCCGTCCTCGCCGTCACCGTCACCGTCACCGCTGAACTCGGTGAAATCCTCCAGCGTCATGGCGTATCCACCGGCCGCCGGGCCGAAAGCGTTTGCCCTCGCGTCGCCGGCAACCGTCTCGGCCCCGACCGGCCGCAGAGCGCCGGTCACGGCGCCCTTATCCGGCTCGGTCCCGTAGCCGTGGCATGATACTCGTTCGCGGCAGCGGCGGCGGGACGGACCTCACCGGCACGGTGTTCGAGCGCGGCGAGGAGCCGCCGGCGTACAAGGGCGCGCCGAACGAGGACGCGCCGTACGTGTGGGTGTGCGACTCCTTCTACGAGGTCGAGAGCGGCGGCTCCCCGCTCGTCGTCGACGGCGAGGAGATCCGCGTCGCCTTCGAGGAGCCGATGCCGCGCGGGTTCGACACCCGAGACCAGGCGGTCGAGGCGGCCCGCGACCACGTCCGGACGCAGTTCGCGCGGATCGGCGTCGACCCCGACGACGTCGCGGTCGAGGTGAGCGCGGCGGACCCCGCCTGAGCTTCGCTACCGAACTCCGGCCGCGTCCGCTACCGGCCCTCCTTTTACCCGTCCCGCTTCGGTACTGGTCGGTATGTCCGACCCGTCCGAAAATTTCGATCCCGAGTCGCGGGAGGAGCGCGAGGTCGCCGCCGAGGCCGCGACCGACCGCTCCGACTTCCTCTCGCTCATGGCCCACACCTACCGCGGCGAGCTCGGCCGGACGAGCTCGTGGCGGACCCGCATCGACCGGACGACCAACTGGGCGGTCGTGGTGACGGCGTCGCTGCTCACGTGGACCTTTTCGAACGAGTCGCGGCCGCACTACGTGCTGCTCATCGGGCTCGTCATGCTCAGCGTCTTCCTCGGCATCGAGACCCGCCGGTACCGAACCTTCGACGTCTGGCGGTCCCGCGTCCGACTGCTGGAGGAGAACGTGTTCGCGAACGCGCTCGACCCGGAGGGCGTCGAGCAGTCGAACTGGCGACAGCTGCTGAGCGAGGACCTCCGCGAGCCGACGATCAAGATGCCGAGCGTCGAGGCGGTGTCCCGGCGCCTCAGACGGGTGTACGCGCCGCTCTTCTCCGTCCTCATCGCGGCGTGGATCGTCAGGCTCACCGTGTTCACGCCGTCCGGGAGCGGCGTCGTCGCGACCGCCGCGGTCGGCGCGATTCCGGGCGCGCTCGTGCTGGCGATCGTCGCCTGCTTCTACCTCGTCGTGCTGGCGCTGACGCTGCGACGGGCCCCGAGGCTGGCCAAAGGCGAGATGCAGTCCGCCGAGAGCGTCGACGACTGGAAGTGAGCCGGGCCCGTCTCCGCTTCCCGAACCCCTTTTCGCCCGCGGTACAAGCGGATCGTATGACCGAGCTACCGGACCGCGTCGTCGGCGACGCGCGGACGAGCGACTTCGGGTGGAGCCTCCTCACGGACCTGACGGACATCGGAGATCGCATGGCGGGGTCGACCGGCGAGCGCCGTGGGGCCGAGCGCGTCGTCGAGGCGTTCGAGGCGGCCGGCCTGCGGAACGCCGGCCTCGACGAGTTCGAGATCCCCGGCTGGTGGCGGGGCGACTCGTCGCTGTCGGTGTCGGGCGCCGTCGAGCGGCGCCACGAGAACTCCCACGAGGTGATCGCGCTGCCCGGCACGCCGAGCGGCGAGGCGACGGCGCCGCTCGTCGACGTCGGGGACGGCACGGACGAGGAGTTCGCGGCCGCGGGCGAGGCGCTGGAGGGAGCGATCGCCATGGCTTCCTCGCGCACCCCCGACTCTCACGACCGGTGGATCCACCGGATGGAGAAGTACGTCGCGGCCGCGGAGCGCGGCGCGGTCGGGTTCGTCTTCCGCAACCACATCGAGGGGGCGCTCCCGCCGACCGGCGAGATCGGCTACCACAACCGACCGGGGCCGATCCCCGCCGTCGGCGTCTCGAAGGAGGTCGGCGAGCAGCTCGCGCGGCTCGCCGAGGCGGCCGAGGGCGACGGCGACGAGTCGGAACGCGGCGGCGCCGACCGCCCGATCGTCTCGCTCGACGTCGACTGCCGAAACGAGCCGACGACCTCGGTGAACGCCGTCGCGGAGGTCGGGCCGGACACCGAGGAGGCGGTGTACCTCACCGCCCACGTCGACGCCCACGACGTGAGCGACGGGGCCAACGACAACGGCGCGGGGTCGGCGCTCGTCGCGGAGGTCGGGCGACTGCTCGCGAGCGTCGAGGACGACCTCGACACGCGGGTACGCCTCGTCACCTTCGGCTCCGAGGAGATCGGGCTGTGGGGGGCGTATCACGCCGCGGAGACGACGCCCGAGGAGGAGATCGCCTGCGTGGTCAACCTCGACGGCGCCTGTAGCTCGCGGAACCTCCGCGTCGGGACGAACGGGTTCGAGGGGATGCGCTCGACGTTCGAGGCCGTCGCGGACGCGTTCGACGCGCCCCTGACGACCGGCGAGACGATCTCGCCGCACGGCGACCAGTGGGCGTTCGTCCAAGAGGGGATCCCGGCCGTGATGGCCTCGACGACCAGCGACCAGTCCGGGCGCGGTTGGGGGCACACCCACGCCGACACCCTCGACAAGCTCGACTCCCGGGACCTCCGCGAGGTGGCCACGCTCGTGACCGCGGCCGTCTACCGGTTCGCGACGGGGGAGGTCGAGGCCGAACACCGCTCGCGGGAGTCGATCCGCGACGCGATCGACGAGGGGTACGTCGAGGAGCTGAAGACGGGCGGGCGGTGGCCCTACGAGGAGTGAGGGCGGCGGCGGAGTTCGAACCGAAACGGGGGCGAGAACGGGTCCGAACGAGTCCGGCGCGGCGGCTCACGGACCGCTCGCCGGTCCCGCACCCGACTCACTCCTCGTCGGAGCCGTCGCAGACGCCGAGCGGGAGCGACTCGGGGGCGTCCCCCTCGCCGTCGAGGCCGGCGTACGCGTCGTCGATGAGCCGGGCCAGCTGCGTCTCGGGGCTCACGCCGCGGGCGGCGGCGAGGGCAGCGAGGCGCTCGTACTGCTCGTCCGGCACGGAGACGGTTCCGTCGTCCATACGCGCCGCTCCGTCCCGAAGCACCAAAAGCGTTGGTCCGAGTCGATTTTTCGCCTAATTCGACCGTTTCACGCCGAGTCCGTCCGGTCTCGCTCCCGGACGGCCCCGACCGGCTCCCCGTCCGCGAACCGGTCGAACAGCGCGTTCATCACCGTCGACTCCGCGCGCGAGAGATGTTCCCACACCGTCGTCGAGCCGAGGCCCAGCTCCGCGGCGACCTCCTCGACGCCGACGCCCCCGCCGTGGTCGTAGTAGCCCGCGGCGATCGCGGTCGCGAGGACCTCCCGCTGCCGGTCGGTGAGCCCGTTGAGGAGGCCGGACGCGGGGAGCTGCGGGGACCGCTCGATCGACGCCAGCTCCACGTTCCGTGCGAGCTCCACCTCGTTGCCGCCGCGCTCCAGTTCGCGCATCACCGCCGAGAGGTCGTCGTCGTCCTCCAGGTACGCCGTCCATCGCTCGACGCCGCCGGAGATGGTCGTCCCCGTCCGGTAGTGGATCCCCATCTGAGAGAACCGCTCGCCGATCCCGTCCCAGTCGGCCGCCGCGACGTCGATCGTCAGCGCGACGTAGGCGTGCGTCCCCTCGATCGGTGCGAGCGGCTCCGCGGAGACGATCAGGTCGAACTCGCGGAACTCCTCGACGAACGCCTCGATCTCCGCCGACGGCCCGGTGAGCTCGGCGATCCGCTTGTGCTCGGGGCCGCTGCCGGTCATCGAAGAGACCGACCGGTAGCGCACCTCCGGGTGGCGCGCGCTCACCTCGCACTCCGGCTCCCCCGCGTGGTGGATCCGGAACGTCACTTCCCGCATGGGAGTTCCGAGGGCGCCCGGGTTCAAACGGGTTCCGGAGCGTCGCGAGCCATTTATACCGGTGACCGCGCAATCGTCGGTGTGGTGGCCATGACGATCCGTTACCCCCTCTAAGCCCCTTGTGACGAAAGCCTTCAACCGAGCCACCACTTCTACGTGCCGAGTTACAACACCCGACACGCTCGCCACGGTCGCTTAGTAGTTCTCGATTTTCTCCACCGAGCCCCTCGTCAGTGGCCCACGACTGAAGCCGGGGGCTTCCTCCTCGTTACTCTGTGACGACGGGGTTCGACCGAGCCGCCGTTTCCGCGCTCGCCAGCGACGCGGCCGATCCGGGGCGGGGTGAAAGTGGTTCTTTTCGGGAAGAACCGCTCTCTGTCTGGCGCTTTCGAGGCGAAAGAAGCGGGTCGGCGGGACGCCGGGAGGGGCGGAGCCGGTCGCCGCTCAGTACGAGGCCGCGCGCTTGTCGAGGCCGGCGGCCTCGATGTCCTCGCCGTCGACGGAGGTGCGGAGGACGTCCATCCCGTCGTCGCGGTCGATATCGAAGTTCCGGGCGTACAGCTCTTCGAGGCGGTCGTACTCGCTGTCGGAGATCGGCGGCACGTCCGCCGCGGCGCTCCACTCGGCGATGTCGTCGCCGTCGCGGAACGTCGGCGTGACGGAGGCGACCTCGTCGTGCGCGAGCAGCCAGCGGATCGCGGCCTGCGCCATCGTGCGCGTCCCCTCGCTGTGCTCCGGATCTTCGAGGAAGCGGATCGCCTCGACCTTCTCCCAGCCCGTCTCGTACCACTCCTTCGGGCGGTGCGAGCGGTGGTCGCCGTCCTCGAGGACGGTGTCGGGCGTCACCTGCTCGTTGAGCAGGCCGGAGGAGTGCGGGACGCGGGCGATGACGGATGTGTCGGACCCGGACTCGCGAATACTGTCGACGAAGTGGCGACCGGGCTCCTGCTCGAAGAGGTTGAAGACGGTCTGGACAGCGTCGAACTCCTCGTACTCGACGGCGGCGTCGCCCTCGGCGAGCCAGCCGATCGAGGGGCCGAGCGCCCAGCCGAGCGCGCGGACGCGCCCCGACTCCTTCCACTCGCGGAGGAGGTCGCGCACCTCGGGCGTGACGTCGTCGACGTTCGCGTTGTGCAGTTGGAGCAGGTCGACGTGGTCGGTGTCGAGCCGGTCGAGCGAGCGCTCGAAGGCGGTTTCGAGGTACTCGCGGTCGAGCTCTTTCGGAAGCTCGCCGTGGCCGGCCTGCGGGTTGTTGTAGAAGTCGTAGCCGATCTTCGTCGCGAGCGTCACCTCGTCTCGGCGGCCGTCGATCGCCTTCCCGATTATCTCCTCGCTGTCGCCGTGGCCGTACACGTCGCCGGTATCGACGTAGGTGACGCCCGCGTCGAGCGCCTCCTCGACCATCCCGACCGCCTGGTCGTCCGAGCGGTCGCCCCACCAGTCGGTGCCGACGACCCACGCGCCGAAGCCGATTTCGGAGACCTCGACGCCCGAGTTCCCGAGTTCGCGGTGTTGCATGGCCACTGATTGGCAGTGGGGACACTTATCGGACGCGGTCGCTCCCGCGCCGGTGGAATCGGCGGGCCGCGGTCGCGAGGAATCGGCGGGCCGCGGTCGCGGTCTGAACCGGTATTTACTACTCGCCTCTCACCGATCCGACGCCCATGGACGACGCCCTCCGCCGTCGGCTCGACGCCGTCGTCGCCCTGCTCGCGGTCATCGCCGTGGTCTCGGTCACCGCCTTGTTGCTGTCGTTCAGGGTCGCCGGAATCGTCGTGGCCTTCGTCGTGCTGTTCGTCGGGCTGGTTGTCGCCCTGTTCGTCCGCGCCGAACTCCGCTGACCGGATCGGGCGTCGCGTTCGCACAACCGAATCCCTTTGAGTGACGGCGACGAAGGTGGCCCGATGACAAAGCGACACGTGTCCCTGCCCGACGGCGCCGAGGCCGGGGTCCGAGGGTTCATCGACGAGGTGGACGAGCGGCTCGCCTCGGACGAGGACACCTGCGAGGTCGTCCGCGACGTGCTGATCGACCTCCACGGCGACCGCGAGGCGTGGGAGGCGTGGCAGAGCGGCGAGTCGGTGTCGCGCGCCGAGCGCGTCCGCCTCCAGGGGTACGACCCGTGTAACGCGACGCTGGAGTCGGAGTACTACGCCGAGAAGGACGAGGACCGCTTCCAGCGCTCGAAACACCTCCAGTGGCTCTGGCGGCAGTTCGACGCCACCCCGATGGCCGACAACGTCGAGTTCGCGCTCCGCTTCCGGCAGATGCTCGGGAACCACCTGTTCGCCGAGTGCGGGGAGAACTGCCGCTTCTTTAAGGGAATCTCCGTCACCTACGGCCACAACATCGAGGTCGGCGACAACGTCGTGATCCACGACGACGTCCACCTCGACGACCGCGGGAAACTGACGATCGGCGACCGCGCCTCCATCTCCGACGGCGTTCACCTCTACAGTCACGACCACGATATCGTCGACCAGACCGAGGTCCGGAACTTCCACACGATCGTCGAAGCGGACGCCCGCGTCACCTACGACGCGATGGTCCGGGCGGGCTGTCGAGTGGGCGAGAACAGCGTCGTCGGCGCGCGGTCGGTCGTTCAGGGCGACGTGCCCGCCCATCACGTGGTCGTCGGATCGCCCGCCCGCAGTGTCCGCGTGAAGCCGGGGTGGGAGGAGGCCGCCGAGGAGATCGAGGACGGGCGGCTCCCCGACAACCAAGACGACCGGGAGATCGAGTACGACCTCCCGGACGACCTCGAACAGTTCGACGAGTTTCAGCGGGACCTCCGACCGCCGAACTGAGCGCGGAGCGGGCGAACAGAGCGCGACAGTTTCTACTCCTCCGGCTCCTCGACCAGCAGCGTGTTCCGCACCAGCGTGGAGATGCCGCGCCGGAGGCGTTCGGTGACGGCTTGGTCGGAGATGTCGAACGAGTCCGCGAGCTCTTGGGTCGATATCTGCCGCGGCAGCGAGTAGTACCCGGCCGAGACGGCGTCTGCGAGGGTCTCGCGCTGCGGCGGCGTCAGCCCGTACCACGGGCCGGCGTCGGGCTTCGTGGGGTTGTAGATGCGCTCCACGGTCACACCGATGTCCTCCTCGACGTAGTGGTCCTGGAACGCCGAGAGCGCCTCGTGGGTGGGGAAGCGAAGCTCCAGGCCCCACGAGTCGGTCGTTCCGGTCGCGCCGAGCAGGACGGCGTCTAAGTCGAGAATCCGGCGCAGCAGCGAGGCGTCCGACGGCTCCCAGTCCAACGCGTACAGCGTCTCGTCGTCGTGAGTGTCGACGAGCTGTATCTCGTTGACCGACGGGTGGTCGCTGACAGAGCGCTCGAACGTCTCCCGGGCGTCGTTCCGGATTCGGACGAACGGGGTGGGCTTGCCGCCCAGCGGGACCATCGTTTCGAGAGTGATCTGGGTCGGGCCTTCGACTCGGAGGATCCGTCCCAACTCGAAGGCCGTAGACGGAACAGTCAACTCGACGATAACGCTCATTAGATATCACCCCATTCTCCCGCAACTGCGTTAAAAACTCGGTAGGGAGGGTCTACCGGAGAAAAACCGACCTTGGTGTACCATGCGTTTCGCTGGTGTTATCCGTTCGGGAGACATATCAACGATCGTAGAAACACGCGGCTGCGGTTCTCGTTCGTGCGGCGGCGCGTTCGATGCCCCGACGGCGACGTATCGCAGTCGAGTGTGCGTTCCACCATGACAACTGATTCCACGCCCGACGACGAGGTATCGAGTACAGAGGAGTTCGAAGCCGCCCTCGGTCGGGTGATCCGTGACGCCTTCGAAAACGGCGTCAACCCCCGCGGAACGTGGGAGTACCGAAGCGATAGAGCAGGCGCGGACGTTGAAGTGATGGTCGTCGAGCTGGCGGACTGACGCGCGCGGAACCGCGGCGCTCAGTCTCTATTTAAATACCTTGGCAGGCCAGCCCGAAAGGATTCGTGATCGGAGGTTGACCTCCTCGCATGACGGACTCCCCCGATACTCCCGGTCCGCCGACCGGTCGGTCCGAATCGGGGGACGCAGTCGCCCGTCGGCTCCTGGAGGGCGTCTCCTCGCACGCCATCTTCATGCTCGACGCCGACGGGGCCGTCGCCACGTGGCCCGCGCCGTCGGCGACGCTCTACGGACACGACGCGGAGGCCGTCCTCGGTCGACACGTGCGGATGCTGTTCGCCGACGACGAGGGCGAGGCGGACTCCGACTCGCTCCCCGAGGACTTCTTCGCGGAGCCGAGGGAGGAATCGGTCGAGTTCGAACACTGGCACCGCTGCGCGGACGGCTCCGTCTTCTGGGGCACGCTGACCCTGTCGCCGCTGTGGAACGGTGATTTTCACGGGTACGCGGCGATCAGTCGGGACACAACGGCGACGAAGGAGTACGAGCGGATGTTAGAGCGGCAGAACGACCGCCTCAAGGAGTTCACCGACATCCTCGCGCACGACCTCCGGAACCCGCTGAACGTGATCGAGGGGAACCTGACGCTGTACGAGGCGACCGGCGACGAAGAGCACCTCGACGCGATCGACGAGACGACCGACCGGATGGCGCAGCTCGTCGACGACCTGCTCCGCGTCGCGCGACAGGGGAACGTCGTCAGCGACCCGGAGCCGACCGACATCGGCGAGGTCGTCGACTCGGCGTGGGCGGGACTGAACCTGGCCCCCGACGCGACGCTCGGCTACGAGACAGTCCGGTCGGTGAGCAGCGATCCCGACCGGCTCCGCGAGCTGTTCGAGAACCTCTTCCGCAACAGCGCGGACCACGGCGGCGATGACGTGGCGGTGCGCGTCGGGCCGCTCGACACCGGCTTCTACGTCGAGGACGACGGCCCGGGAATCGCCGCCGACCACAGGGAGGAGGTGTTCGATCACGGGTTCACCACGAGCGACGGCGGTCACGGGTACGGGCTCTCGGTCGTTCGAACCATCGTCAACGCCCACGGGTGGGACGTGGTCGCGGTCGACGCGGAGGGCGGGGGAGCGCGCTTCGAAGTGACCGGCATCGACTTCCTCGGCTGACGGCGGCGCCGGCGGCGCGTCCCGCGCTGCGGCCGAACGGAGAGCGGCGGGGAACGCGCGTCTAACGGCCGTCGAGCGCGTATCGCCCCGTCTCGGCGCCCCGCGGTCCGCGACCCTCGCCGGCTACTTCGCCTCGTGTTACCACAGGTCAGTATCGTTATTGGGCAGCAGCGCGTACGGGCGAGTGGTGTTACGCGCATGACAGGACAACGGATACTGCTGATCGTCGGCGACTTCGGCGAGGACTACGAGATAATGGTGCCGTACCAGGCGCTCCAGGCGGTCGGCCACGAGGTCCACGCCGTCTGTCCGGACAGGGAGGGCGGCGAGACGGTCAAGACCGCGATCCACGACTTCCGCGGCGACCAGACGTACCTCGAGACCCGAGGGCACGACTTCGAGCTCACCCACGGCTTCGACGAGATCGACCCGAGCGACTACGACGCCCTGGTCGTCCCCGGCGGACGCGCGCCGGAGTACCTCCGCGGCTACGACGAGGTGCTCGACGCGGTCCGGCACTTCTTCGAGGCCGACAAGCCCGTCGCGTCGATCTGTCACGGCCCGCAGATCCTCGCGGCGGCGGGCGTGCTCGACGGCTACGAGATGACGGCGTACCCGGCCGTCAAGCCGGAGGTCGAGGCCGCCGGCTGCTCGTGGGTCGACGGCGTGACGACCGACGGCAACCTCGTCACCGGGCAGGCGTGGCCCGACCACCCCGAGTGGATCGCGCAGTTCCTCGACCTCCTCGGGACCGAGATCGAACACGAAGGGGCCGCCGCGACGGCGGACTGAGTCCCCGCTTTTTTCGTCATGCCCGGTCCCCGCGCCGTCGCCGTCAACGTCGCCGCCAACACGAACGAACCGGGGTTCCGCGGCCCCGTCTACCCCGACGGCTCCTTCGCGTACGTCCCGATCCCGGAGTCGGCGGCGACGCTCCCGCGGGACCGGTTCCCCGTCGACGAGCCGCTCCCGACGTACGGCGACCTCGACCTCCCGTTCGCCGTCCCGGCGGACCTGCGCGAGACGGCGGTCCACGCCGACCCCGAGTTCCCGGGCGTCCACGGCCGCGAGTGCGCCACCTACGGCGACCCGCACGGCGTGAAGGCCGCCCGGATCGCCGACCTCGGCCCCGGAGACTGGCTCCTATTCTACGCGACCCTCACGCTGCGACCGCACGGGTGGGCGGGGCCGGGCGGCGGGCAGGTCGGCGACGCCGCCGAGCGCACAGGCGGCGGCAGCGCGGGCGACGCGGGCGCCGACGAGCGCGACGGCGCGTGGCTCCGCCAGCGCGGGGTCGCCGTCGACGACGACCTCGCGCCCGACTGGGGCGCGTACCTCTTCGCCGGGATGCGGGTCGAGCGAGTGCTCTCGGCGGCGGACGGCGACGGGGACGGCGGGGCCGTCGACCGCGCGGCCGCCGCCGCGGCCGCGCCGACGAACGCGCACCTGAAACGGGACCCGTTCGACGCCCGCGTCGTCGCGGTCGGCGATCCCGATGCGTCCGGGCTCTTCGACCGCGTCGCCCCGCTGAGCGCGCCCGACGCCGGGAGCGAAGCGAACCCGATCGTCACCGACCTGTCGAGCGACTCCGGGAAGGGCCCGTGGTGGCGCCGCCCCATGGCCTTCGACGCGGCGGCGACGAGCCGGTTGCTGGCGCGGATCGACGGGATCTGACGAAGCGTACCGCTCCCGGCGCCACCGCGATTTATGAGGCGCGGCCGCGTTGTACGGCGTATGAGCGACGAATCCACGGAGACGACGGACGAGGCGGTCGGCCGCGGCGCGCCGTCGCGGCTCGGCCGCGTCCTGCTCGGGGTCGGCCTCGCCGCGCAGGCCTCGGAGGACTTCCGCGACATGGAAGACACGATCGAGTACGCCGAGTCGGCCGGCGTCCCGATGCCGGACGTCGCCGCGCCGTTCGCTTCCGGTATGATGGTGGTCGCCGGCCTCGGGATCGCGCTCTGGCGACTCCCCAAGATCGCGACCGGGGCGGCGGTCGCGTTTCTGACCGTCGTGACCGGGACGATGCACGACTTCTGGAACGCCGACGAGGACGACAAGAGCGGCGAGCGGCTCGCCTTCTTCGGCAACCTCGCGATGCTGGGCGGGGCCTTGGTGTTCCTTCGCGAGGCGTACAAGAAGTGACCGACTAAGGCGAGCGCAGCGGCTCGCCCGCCGCGAAAAAACGGGAAAAGGTCGGCGAGTTCCCTACTCGTTCAGCACGCTCGACCACTGGCTGGTGTACGTCGCCTGGTTCGGCTCGAAGGAGACGCGCTGGTCGATCGTCCCGTCGCGCTCCTCGAAGGCGTTCACGTACGCCTCCTCCAGCGACTGCCCGTAGGCGTCGTTGAGGTACAGCGTGCCGGAGCTCTCGGCGCCGACGTTGTCGCCCACGGCGAGGTCCGCCATCGCGGGTCCCTGAAGCAGGTCGGAGGGGGCGGTCCGGAAGATGTAGCCGTTGTCCTCGAGGTCCGTGACGTTCGGGTCGGTCGAGGACGGCGAGATGCCGACGACGCCGTTGGGGATGAACACCTGTTCGGAAACCTGGAGGTTGACGTTCGACGACGCCGGGCCGACGACCGCGCCGTAGCCGGCGTTGACGATGGCGTTCGCCCCCGAGATGCCGGCCTGCGGGTCGGTCTGTGTGTCCTCGACTCTGGTCTCGACGTCGACGTTGATGCCGGCGTCGTTGACCTGCGTGGCCGCGAGCAGCGCGCCGTCGCGGATCGGCACGCCGAGCGGGCCGAGGTCGCCCGTCTCCGGCATCAGAACGCCGATCCGAGCGGTGAACGAGTCGACGCCGACCGGAGCCGCGGCGGTCGCGTTCAGGTCCTCCTCCGAGAGCTCGTTCCCGAACTCGACGGTGTCGAGGGTGACGAGCTCGCCGTCTTGGAAGTCGATGACGTCGTAGGCCGCGGTGGCCATGTCGCCGTTGACGTCGAAGTTGACGCTCGAGGACGCGCCCACGTAGTGGACCGGGTCGCCCCCGGCGACCGTCTCGACGGCCTCGGGGAGGTCCGCGGGACCGAACTCCTCGCCGCCGGGGTTGGCGACCGTCCGGACGCGGTCGCGAATCGCCTCGCCGTCGTTCTCGCCCGCCGCGGTCGCCGCGAGTATTTCGACCGCCATCGCGTCGTACGCCTGCGCGGTGAACACGCCCGGCTCCTCGCCGTACTCCTCCTGATACGACTCGGTGAAGAACTCCGCGCCGGGACCGCCCGCGGAGGGCGCGGTGCCGATGACGTTGTTCATGTCGTTGTCCACCTCTGCGGGGAGGTCGCCGTCGATCAGGCCGTCGGGGACGATGATGTCCAGGTCCGGCGCGCTGTCGGCGAACTCCGAGTAGAAGTCGCGGAACAGCTGGATACCGGACTGCGGGAAGCCGACGACCATCACGGCGTCGGGGACGTTGTTGGCGTCGCCGCCGTCGCTCCCGTCGCCGCCGTCGCCGCCGTCGGAGCCGTCGCCGCCGTCGGAGCCGTCGGAGCCGTCGCTCCCGTCGCCGCTCTCCGTCGAACAGCCGGCGAGCCCCGCGATGCCGACCGCGCCGGCGCCTCTGAGCACGTCTCGTCGCTGGATTCTTCGCGTCATCCTGTGAGAGTATACCATACGAGCCGTTATAAGTGTATCCACGACCACAAATACGACGCCGGTCGAATTCGAACCCATCAGGCGCGTTCTATTCCGCACAGGCACGCTCTACCGACCGTTCGTCGATCGGCGGTCGAGCGCGAAAGCGGCGTCGTTCCCGCTCGCTGATAGGATATTTGGCCGGCGCCACGAACGCGGTCGTCCCCGGCTCAGTACCCCTGTGCGTTCCCGTCCTTCCGGGGCTCCGTGGCGGCCGACAGCACTCCGTCTTCGTTCCGGGCGATCTGTGCGCCGCCGAACATCACCGGCGAGAGCGTCCGCACGTCGTGGTCCTTCCGGACCAGCTTCGCCGCGGCGTCGTCGTCGAAGTGCGGTTCGAGTCCCAGTTCGCCGCTCTCGCGGTAGCGCCACCGCGGCTCGTCGAGCGCGCGCTGGAGCGGCATGTCGTAGTCGACGATGTTCGAGATCACCTGGACGTGGCCCTGCGGCTGCATGTAGCCGCCCATCACGCCGAAGGCGGCCCAGTCGTCCTCGTCGAATCGGACGACGCCCGGGATGAGCGTGTGGAACGGGCGCTTGCCGGGTTCGAGCGCGTTCGGGTGGTCCGGGTCGAGCGAGAACGACGCGCCGCGGTTCTGTAAGGCGATGCCGGTGTCGCCGGCGACCAGTCCGGAGCCGAAGCCGGCGAACCGAGAGTTGATGTACGAGACGACGTTGCCCGCCTCGTCGGCGACGGTGAGGAGGACGGTGTCGGCGTCCTCGGCGTTCGCGTTCGGCACGCCGAAGGAGACGTCGTGCGAGGCGGTCGCGCCGACGCCGGCGGCGCGCTCGCTGGCCCATTCGCTCGACGCCAGCGGCGGAATCTCCTCGTACTCGGGGTCGGTGATGTAGCGGTGGCCGTCGTGGAACGCCCGCTTCATGGCCTCCGCGAAGTAGTGGACCCGCTCCGGCGAGTCGTAGTCGTACTCGCCCGCGCCGAGCTCGCTCGCGACGTTGAGCGCCTCCAAGGCGATCAGCCCCTGGTTGTTCGGCGGCAGCTCGTACACCTCGGCGCCGTTGTAGGTCGTCGACACCGGGTCGGGCCACTCGACCTCGAAGTCGGCGAGGTCGTCGACGGTCATGAACCCGCCCTGCGACTGGACCTCGTCGGCGATCGCCTCGGCGATCTCGCCCTCGTAGACGACGTCGGCGCCCTCCTCGGCGATCGTCCGCATGGACTCGCCGAGCCGCGGGAGCGTCACCGTCTGCCCGACGTCCGGCGGCTCGCCGTCGAACAGGAACGCCTCGCGGGCGTGGTCGTCGGTGAACAGCGCGTCGGCGCTCGCCCAGTAGGAGGCGATGACCTCCGACACCGGGTACCCCTCGGTCGCGTAGCGGATGGCCGGCGCGAGCGCGTCCGCGAGGCTGAGCCGCCCTAGCTCCTCGACGGTCGCCTCCCAGCCCCGCGCCGTCCCGGGGACCGTGACCGCGTGCGGGCCGTAAAACGGCATCCCGGCCTCGCCCGCGTCGTCGACCGCGTAGCCGCCGTCGTCCGGGTAGTAGGCGCCCGCGTCGTCGTCCTCCGCGAGCGCCGCCCTGACGTTCTCGATCGTCGCGTCCGCGGGGGCGCCGCCGCACGAGCGCATCGCGCCGACCTCGCCGTCGGCGGTCCGGTACAGCGCGAACACGTCGCCGCCGAGCCCGGTCGAGGTGGGCTCGACGACGTTGAGCGCGGCCGCGGTCGCGACCGCCGCGTCGAACGCGTTGCCGCCCTCGCGTAACACTTCGATGCCCGCCTCGCTGGCGAGCGGCTGACTGGTCGCCACCACGCCGCGCTGGCCGTACACGGTCGACCGGCGCGACGTGAATCGGTCCAGGTCTGGCTCCATACGCACCCCTCCGGCGCGGGGGAGAATAAAGGCCCGACCGGAACTGTCCGGTGTCGGTCGCGTGCGGTCGACGGTGCGGCGATCGACGCCGTCACTCCTCGAACTCGGCGTAGTGGCGGACCAGCCCGCACTCGGGACACATCACCGTCGTCAGCTCCTTTCGCTCGTTCATCCCGAGCTTCCCGAGGAGCCCTGACCGCTTCTCGCCGGTCCTGACGTGCGCGTTCCACGCGTCGCCCATGCTGAACTCGACCTCCTCCATCGTCACGGCGCAATCGGGACAGCGGTGGTCCATGGGCATCGGAACGCGCGGCGGCGTGAAAACGGTTGCTCGGGCCGCGACTATATCCTTCTCGTGTAGAAACTCAAGCACTCGTTCGTCAGCCTGCGTCATCCAGTCAACCCGCGGTCGCATTTAGTGACCGAAATACAGGGTTTGACTGTTTTAGAGGGCGTCAAAACGTGGTTATAGACATTAGAATACAGTTCTATAAACACAATTTCTTGTGGTTAATGCTATGTTGGTAGAGATGTTCCGCTGAGGTAATGGACTTGGGCCGGCGCGTACTCGAACAGCAAGAGCCACTGTACGCTGAAGAAGAGGAGATGTACGAGGACGAGGTCACCCGGCTCGAATCGTTACCAACTGCCTTCGAGGAAGACGAGTGGACACACGAGGACTTAGAGTGGATAATCGAATGGAAAGTCAGAGTGTTCACGAAGCCGACCCTGAAGCACCTCGATAAAAACGACGATGAAGAGATTCGAGCGCGGATCAACGAGGCAGTTCACGAGTCGAACATCAGGACGAAAGTCGAGGCGCTGACCTCTCTAAGCGGTATTGGTGTCCCGGTAGCCTCAGCAATCCTCCTGTTCATCAACCCTGACCGGTTCACTGTCATCGACAAACGGGCATGGAACGTCCTACAGGAGACAGGATATCTCCGGCAAGAGATTTCAGACGATCCAACTGTTGACGAGTATTTACTGTATCTCGGGGCGTGTTGGGCGATAGCGAACGAATACGGTGTGAGTCTCCGGACGCTGGACAGGGCGCTGTGGGTGCTCGATATCAAAGAGGACAGGAACTCTAGCGATTAAATACTGTCAGGAGACATACTACAACGCATGGACGACCCCGAACGGCCCGATCGCCCCGGTCCCGACGCTGATGCCGCCAAGATAGCGGAGTGGATGGAGGAAGATTTCGGACGGGCCGTTGCTGAGGGGATCGCAAACGCTGTCGACGAGGACGGTCCCGACGACGAGTACGGGGTCGTAGAGGTCGAGATACACGATCACGAGCGAGGCGAAGTCGTCGGGACAATAGACACAGATGGCAATCTAAACACGGAGAATGAGGCGCTCAGGTGCGTCTCACAGGAGTATATTGAGGAGGGAATTCCTGTTCTCATCCCCACGACCTACGAAAATGAAGACGGTGAGATGGTTCACGCGGACGCCGAGGTGATCGTGGAGCCGGGAACTATTGGATTCGTGCGAGCCTTTGTTGACCAACTGCCAAGTCCGTTTGACTGCGACTCTGAGGCGCTTGCTGACTTGCCTGTTCACGACGAAGAGTGACCGAACAGCAACTTGCTGGACTACGCTATTCCGGAATAAAGATATCTAAGAATCGGGATCTCTCGTTTTCAGAGAGAGACCTGTTCTCTGACTAGTTCAACCTGAATGGGGATTTAAACTGTATGGTACCTTATTCCGCAGACAAATCCCGTTTCGTGATATGAACGCTTCAAGCAAACCTGATGCTGAGGAACTAATCGTGAAAGCGAAGTATTTCGCTCCTATGGACGTTGAAGAGGCTAATTTGAAGCAATTCCAGCACGAATTAGTTCGAATTCTTCAACAAGAGGGGTACCGGCAATCGGATACTGAGTTGATTCCATGGGGGCCGACACAGCGAACAATGGATTTCTATCTCTATGATGGAATCCCGATAGAAAAAGAAAATTCAGTCAGCAAGCGATTACAGAGCCTCCTTGGATCTGGGCGCAGTACGGAACAACAGAAGATCAGCACGGAAGAATTCTTGAACGGTCTTGAAAAAGTGCGTGATGACCTTCCCTTTCGGTTTATCTTCCATTTCAAAACGTACCAAGACGAAGAAATAGAGGGGTTCGATATTGAGGTAGAGTCAATTCCCGCACTTCTTCAGAAATACCGCCAGCTGTCTGTCAGAGGAGATTATGAATATAATACGAACAATGTAGTAAATGAAAATAAGCGAGAACTGAAACGTATCATGGGAAAATTCGGTCTTGAGCCACTAGTCGGGCCCGAAGTTGAATCCGAATTAAATAACGAAGATAGGGACCCGAAATCCGGCTCGGCTGAGCTATTCAACCAACACAGCGTTACTGCACAATTACAGGCGATTGTTGAAACGGATGAGCAATTACATCAGGACTACCAGAAAGCGGTCAGGGAATTCAATGATGGTGAATATGAGGACGCCGTTCGCGATGTTGGCCGAGCAGGCGAGGCTATAATCGAATTACTGTGTGTTGATCTATACGAAGAAGAGGATGTTCCCGGAAATATGAGTGGTAGACTAAACAAATTAGATAATACTGAGGACGGCATTCCCTCGTATATTGGAAAAACGATCTCTCCCCTCTGGTGGCTCAGAAACAAAGTAAACCACCCCACAGAGTATGAAATCACGAAAGATGACGCTCATTACGCACTAATCTGTTTTCAGATGGCCGTCGAAAAATACGCAGAAAAATATTCTGACATAGATGTTGTTTATTGAACCGCTAGCGAGACCCTTCTTCGTGAATCCCCAGCTTTGATCAATAGACCTCCGACAAGAGTTACCCGTTCTATAGCTTGAGTGTGTGGCTGATGCCATTCTCTGGAATAGACATAAAACCGGATCTAGTCGGATCTCCCAGCCTTAACCGGTCAGCGACGAGGCGAGCTATTGATTACTGAATAAGTGCTCTCACATCGAGAGTGACAGTAAGTCGTCTCTCAATTGTAACTGCCTTCCGATCTCAGGTACTTCCGAGAGAGGCAAGTTGTCTGACTCTCAGAGTTCCCTCTATTCAGCTTTAATTACGACTGTCCTCTCTCAGAAGGTAGCAGACACGATTCTATGACGTTCGTACACTTCTCCTCGCAAATGTGTGGATAGAAAGCTGGCCTCGGCACTCATAGGGCTCGTCGTCGCCGGGTGCCGAGTCCGGCTCGGAGCGGTGGTTCGTCATCGGCCGCTCGTCGGTAGTCGCGCCGTCGAATAAAAGGATCCGGCCGCGTCGTCAGTGCGACGAGCCGGCGTACTCGTTCCAGCGGTCGGTGCCGTTCGCGATCCGCCGGGTGTCGGACGGATCGAACGTCGCCGCCGCCTGCGCGACCGCCTCGGCGGCGGTCGGCAGGTCTTGGATTCCGTCGTCGGCATCCGTCGCACCGTCGTCGGCCGGGTTCGTCGATGGACCCGATTGCTCGGTCGTCGGTTCGGTCTCGGTCGCCTCGCGCGTGCTCGGACCGCCGGGACCGGTCGTCGTCCCCGCCGTCGAGCGTGCGTCAGTCGTGTACTACGGGTGGCACGACTACGTCCACGGGCGTATCCTTCATAATTGTTTATGTTAGTATGAGGCTCGCCGGGCGCGTACGGGTCGACCGGGTCGACCGCGGCTGGCGCGCGGGCGCGGCGAGACGCGCGGCCGCCGCGCCTACCAGGCCGACCACGCCGTCAGCGTCTCGTCGCGGGCGTACACCCGCTTGAGGTCCTTCGCGTAGGCGAGGTCGCCGGGGTGGTCGAGCTTCTCGTGGCGGTACTCGGGGGCGTCCTCGCGGATCTGGAGCCCCTCGACGGTGAACTCCTCCTCGCCGAACTCCACCGTCTCGTCGACGGTGAACTCGTAGTCGCCGGGGACGTTCACGCGCAGCGAGCGCGTCTGGTCCGCCTCCCCGTCCTTCGGGTGGAGCGTGACGGGGACCGCGACGTTGTCGACCGCGCGGGTCCACAGCGTCGCCACGTCGGTGATGTCGGCCTCCTCGACGCGGTTCTCCGGGCCGAGCTCGATCCCCGTGATCCGCACCTGCATCAGCGCGTCGTCGGTGTCGACGACGAACTCCTCGCCGGTGCCGACGTCGCCGTCCGCGGGAACGTCCATCGTCGTCGTGAACGAGTCGCCGTCCTGCGAGACGACGATCGTGACGGCGACGGTCTCCTCCTCGGGGATCTCGGTCTTGTGGGTGTGGTCGCACTCGGTACAGCGCACGGTGGCCTGCCCGCCAGGGCTGAGGACCTCGTGGACGGTCGGCTCGTCGGGCGAACACGACGGACAGGGGAGTCCGACGCGCGCGCCGGCTTCGGTGTCGCTCATTGGGCGCTCGTACCCGCCGCGCCCGTAAATATCCGCCCCTGTGGGGCCGGTGTGGGTCGCGCTCGCGTGGCGCGCGGCGGCGCCGAGGGCGTTTCCGGTGGCCGGGGCCGCCGGCGGGGCCGCGCGGTAAGGAAACTGGTTTACCGGTGTCCGCGGAACGGTCGCCCATGATCGTACCCGGGTCCAGCTCGCAGCAGCTCGCGGCCGCGCTCGCCGCGGAGACGGGCCGGGCGCTCGCGACCCCGACATACGACCGGTTCCCCGACGGGGAGGGGCTCGCCGCGGTGCCCGACTTCGACGCCGACGAGGCCGTGATCGTCGCCGCGACCGACTCAGACGAGGCGTGGGTGGAACTGCTCCAGCTCCAGGACGCCGTCCGCGAGGCCGGCGCGACGGACGTGACCACCGTTGTCCCCTATATGGGGTACGCCCGCCAGGACGACTCCTTCGGCGACGGAGAACCCGTCTCGGCCCGCGCGATGGCGCGGGCGATCTCGACCGGGACCGACCGCGTCCGCCTCGTCAACCCCCACGAGGCGACCGTCGCCGACTTCTTCGACGTCCCCGCCGAGGCGGTCGACGCCGCGGGCGTCCTCGCGGACCCGCTTCCCGCCGACCTCGACGACCCGCTCTTCCTCGCCCCCGACGAGGGGGCGATCGACGCGGCCGCCACCGTCCGCGACGCCTACGGCGCCGGCGAGACGGACTACTTCGAGAAGCATCGCGACCGCGAGACGGGCGCCGTCGCGGTGTCGCCCTCCGACGCGCCGGTCGCCGACCGGGACGTGGTCGTCGTCGACGACATCATCGCCACCGGCTCCACGATGAGCGAGTCGGTCGCCGTCCTCACCGACCGCGGCGCCGCGCGCGTGCTGACGGCCTGCGTCCACCCCGTCCTCGCGGCCAACGCGGTGACGAAGCTCCGCGCCGCCGGCGTCGACCGGATCGTGGGCACCGACACCGTCGAGCGGGGCTGTAGCGTCGTCAGCGTCGCGCCCGCGGTGGCCGACGCGCTGGACTCGCGGTAGAGGTCACTCGTCGTCGACTTCTCGGATCACCTCGGCCGGGTTGCCGCCGACCACCGTCCGCGCCGGCACGTCGTCGACCACGACGGCGCCGGCCGCGACGACCGCGCCGTCGCCGACCTCGACCCCGGGCGTGAGCACCGCCCGTCCCCCGATCCAGACGTCGTCGCCGACCGTGACGGGGTCGCCGAACTCGCGCCCGGCCGCGCGCTCCTCGGGGCCGAGCGGGTGCGTCGGGGTGTAGACGTGGACGCCCGGCCCGAGCATGCAGTTGTCGCCGAACGCGATCGGCCCGGCGTCGAGGAAGACGCAGCCGAAGTTTGCGAAGAAGTCGTCGCCGACGCCGACGTTGTACCCGTAGTCGCAGTGGAACGGCGGCAGGACCGTCGCGTCGTCTCCGACGGCCCCGAACAGCTCGCGAAGGAGTCGGTCCCGGCGGTCGGTCTCCGTCTGGGCGGTCTCGTTGTACCGCCGGCAGCGGTCCCGGGCGCGCTCTCGCTCGCGCCTGAGTTCCGGATCGGTCGGGTCGTACGCCTCGCCGGCGAGCATGCGCTCCTTCTCGCGTCCCATACGATTCCCGGCGCTGCGAGCGACAAAGGCCTGTCCGTCGGCGGCGCCAACGGTCGGCGTTTATAAATTGAATCGCGTGTGGTCGGCCGATGATTATGATCTACCGCCATCTCGTGACGGCGTCTCAGCGGGGAGATGCGGAGCTCGGGGCCGCCGAACTGATCGGCCTACGCCTCGTCGACCGAGACACGAACAATGGCTCCCTCAGATACTGCGGTAGCCGTGTCGTCCTCGGAATCAACAAGGCAGACTGCCCCCAAGATCGCGGGAGGACCAAACGCTTTTTATCCGGCTTCGTTGAAATCTGCGGTAGCCGATAGCAGACCTGTGCTGAACACAGATCCCCACCCCGCATCGACGGTTTCGTCAGGAAATCATCCCGCATCGCCGGGGTGAAAATCCCGCAGTAGTCTCTTTTAAATGAACGCACTCGTTTTTGATCACGCGACCCTCGCCACGTTTATTTCGGCGGCGATAGTGGTCATTATTTCCCCCGGCCCGGATACGATATACACCTTGACGGAGAGCCTCCGTCGCGGGCGCTATGCCGGGGCGGCCGCCGCGTGCGGAACGGCCACAGGAATCCTCGTTCACACGACGGCAGCGGTACTCGGATTAGCCGCGATCCTCCGAACCTCGGCGCTTACATACACCGTCGTGAAGTACCTCGGCGCCGCCTATCTCGTCTACTTGGGCGTTCAGACGTTCCGACACGACGAGGAGTTCGAGGTTCGGAACACCATCTCAGAAACGAACACCTCGCTCAGACGGTCATACGGGCAAGCAGTGACGATCAACGTCTCCAATCCGAAGGTTGCCGTCTTCGTCCTCGCGTTCTTCCCGCAGTTCATCTCCCGGACCGCGAGCGTATCTCTCCAGATGTCGATTCTGGGGCTGACCTACGCCGCTCTCAGCGTCCTCTACCTCCTGGCCGTGGTCGCGTTCGCCAGTCGGGTCCGGCACATTATCGTCGACTCGGAGATGGTTTCCAGATTCATCCAGTACGCGAGCGGTAGCGTACTGATCGGGTTCGGGCTGAAGCTGCTAACCGAGAAGCAGCCCGGTACGTGACCCCGGAACTCTTAAGAATCCTACTGTACGGCCCCAGCGCGCGATATCTACGCCCAGTCTCTCGCACGGCCAGAGCGAACTGCGGATTGTTGGTAGAAACACCACACGCGATGTGGACGTGTCCACGGAGCGATATAAATGGCACCTGTGAGACGTAACTGATCCGGCTGTTTAGCGAACACTACTTATGATGTATTTCGACCGAGGAGAGTTCAGAATATTCCGGTATCCCACGGGAGCCGTTGTAGATATATACAAATATTTTTGATGGACCAATATTCAATCCTGTCTGTGACCACCACAACCTACGGTCTGTTGGCGTTGGCACCGCCACTTCTCGCAATCGTACTGGCGATGACGACACGGCAGGGGTTAGTGTCCCTGTTCGCCGGCGTCTGGATCGGTGCGATGATCGTGGCCGGGTGGAATCCTATCGCCGCGACAGCACTCACTATGGACTGGCTCGTCGAGGTGTTTCGGTCGCCGTTCAACACAAAGTTCATTATCCTCATCATGTTCATGGGGGCGGGCGCGGCGTTCATTCACCGCTCCGGCGGCATTCTGGCACTGGAGCAGTGGATCGGTGACCGGGTCGACAGCGCCCGCGAGTCGCAGATCCTCACCTGGCTCATCGGGGTGTTCATCTTCTTCAGCTCGTACACCAGCACGATCGTCACGGGCAACGCCACGCGGGACCTCGCTCAGGAGAACCGCTCCTCCCGAGAGATGCACGCCTACGCGCTCGACTCGACGACCTCGCCCGTGGCGACGTTCGGGCCGGTGTCGTCCTGGATCGGGTATCAGGTATCGATGATTATCGCCGGCTTCGAGGCTGCCACGGTCACCGCCTCGGAACTCGGGATGACTCCCTTCGGACTGTTCCTCCAGAGCATCCCGTGGAACATCTACTGTTTCATGGCGTTCTTCATGGTCGGGTTCATCGCGATCACCCAGCGGTTCTTCGGTCCGATGCTCGACGCCGAGTGGCGGGCGCGTTCCACCGGTCAGACCATTCGCGAGGACGCGACGCCGCTGTCGGACGTCTCGCAGGACGTCGGCGAACCCAGCGATAAGAATCCGACGCTCGTGAATTTCTTCGGCCCTATCTTGGTGCTGCTCGTCGTTAGCTTGGTCTCGATGTGGTGGCTCGGTGGTGGCCACAACCCTGGCGTCAGCGTCTCGGAGGCGTTCCAGGAGACCGACGTGGCCCTCGGCCTGCTGTACGGTTCCTTCGCGTTCATGGTGTCCGGCTTTATCGGCGCGCTCGGCTACCGGACGATGGACCTCGAAACGGCCAGCGACACCATCATCCAGGGATTCAAAACGATGAACATCGCCATCGCGATCATCGTGCTGGCGTGGTCGATCGGCTTAGCCGCCGAGAAGGTCGGCACCGCGCAGGTCATCGTCGACGCGATGGTCGGCAGCGGCATCCCCGGGACTTTCCTCCCGGTGATTATCTTCCTCGCGGCGATGTTCGTCGCCTTCACGACCGGCACTTCCTGGGGAACCATGGCCATCCTGACTCCACTGGCAATCCCGCTGGGGTACGAGCTGGTCGGTCCCTCGATCCTCCCCGTCCTCGTCGGGGTGCTGTTCGGCGGCGCCATCTACGGCGATCACAGCTCGCCAATTAGCGACACGACGGTCATGTCGTCGATCTTCTCGGGCTCTGATCACATCGACCACGTTAATACCCAGATTCCGTTCGCGGGAACTGCCGCGGTGGTCACGGTGTTCGTGCTCATACTATACGGTCTGGGCCTCCAGACGGCCTACATCGCCTTGCCGCTGGCGCTCGTTTTGACGACGGTCGCAGTGCTCGCCCTGAATAAGTTCGACGCCAGACGCAAGGGACTCCCCGAGGTAATGCCTTCTGCCGACGCCATCGAATCCGGCGAAGTCGACGTTGACGCCGTCGAGCGTGGTGAGGTCGACGGCAATAACGGGAGCCACAACCACTTCACGCTGGTCCCGGTGTTGGCGGTCGTCATCGTCGCCGCGTACCTCGCGGTCGTGTTCACGTTCGCGGCGATAGGCGCCTAAACCGAGCTCGACCCCCGACCGTTTTCCGCGTTCCGGCCGCCTTCCAACACCGGCTTCGCGTCCACGTCTTCGATTACGTCGGCGAGCGATCGTCCGGCGGGTGCGTCCTCGCTGCGGGCACGAGTCGGGCGAACTACCCTCTCGTCGAAGCCGTTCCGTCCGCCTGCCCGTCGCACAGCCGTCTCGGTGCGTTGTCCGCTCGAAGCGGCTCCGACGGGAGACGACACGGCCCGGTCAAACGATCTTCATCATCCGCGTCTCGAACTTCCCGACGCGGACGCGGACCCACCCCGCCAGCTCCGCGTCGAGGTCGGGGTCGTCGGTGTCGACGCGGAGCGCGCGCACGTCGTCGAGCTTGGCGCGCGAGGCGACGATCCGCAGGTCGCAGCGCCGGATCACCGCCGGCGAGATCTGGGGGTTGCCGCGGCCGAAGACGAACCCCTGCCCGCCGATGGGGGAGACGACGATCACGTTCTCCTCGCCGAGCGCGTCGAGGATTTCCGCCTCCGTCGCGTCCCGGACGATCACCTCGCCGTCGCGCCACATGTCGACGCCGATCGGCGACGGATCGAAGCCGAGCTCGTCTTTGATCGCGCCCACGGTCGACCCCGGGCCGAGGACGAAGGTGACGCCCTCGCCGTCGCGCTCGCGGATGTCCGCCGCGACGCCCTCAGCCAGCGACTCGACGGTGCCGCTCGCGGTCTGCTTCGACGACTGGAGGTCGTCCGCGACGGGGACGTGCGCGACCCCTCTGAGCTCCGGGTGGACCTCCCCCTCGCGGTAGGCGTCCTCGTCGATGTCCATCACCTCGCGGCGCTCGGTCCGCGAGAACGAGGCCGCGACCTCGGCGGCGTCCTCCGGCGACACCGCGAACACCGACGAGTACACCTTCACGCCGGCCGGGACGCCGAGCATCGGCACGTCGGTGCCCTCCAGCGCTTCCGCGACGTCCGCGGCGGTGCCGTCGCCGCCGACGAACAGGACGATCTCGACGGGGTCGGCGGTCTCACCGGCGTCGCTCCCGCCTTCTTTCCCGTCGGTTCCCGCGAACGCTCGGACGACGGCGGCGGTGTGGGCCGCGGTCGTCTCCGTCGGCTCGGGCGGCCCTCCGTCGAACGGGTCGACGACCCGGACTGGGTCGAAGCCCGCCTCGCGGACGATGGACTCGCCCATCGGGTCCGCGGCCACCGAGACGGTCGTCTCCGGGGCGACCGCGGCCAGCCGGTCGACCATCCGCCGCGCTCGATCCGGTGCCCGCGGCTCGGCGCCGCGCTCGACCGCCTCGGCCACCTTCCCGTCGGTCCCCTTCAGTCCGACGCGGCCGCCCATCCCGGCGACCGGGTTCACCGCGATCCCCACGTGCATGCCCGACGTTCACCGCGCCGGCCCCTTAAGCGAGCCGCGTCCGGCCGAGCCGCTGCGGTTCCCGAGAGCGCCGGCCCGTCCGACCGAGTTTAAAACTCCTCAACAACGAGGCACGGGAACCAACTGGTGTCTCCCCGTAGGACCGAACGCCGATGGAGTGAGCCCGCCATCGGCGAACCCATCTGCTCGTCTCACCGGGACTGGATCCCTCTCGCGGTAGCTGCCACACGCCCACGCCGCCCGGTCCCGTTTTCGCGTCGCGCGGCGGTACTCGTCCGTCGGATAGCTCCCTCCTCGCCCGAGAATCAATACTTAAGATGCCCCCAGAACAACCCCGAGATATGATCCTCGAAGCCGCCGTGACGGAGCCGCTGCCGATCAGCGCGACCGCGGGCGCGGTCCTGCTCGCGAGCCTCGCGCTCGTCGCCGTGTGGGTCGCGTACCTGTACCGGTAGGAACCGCTTTTTCCGGCCTCCTCCCGCCTCGCCGACCGACCGCTCAGGCGGACTCCTCCTCGACCGCGTCCGCGTGCTCGCGGACCCACGCCGCCGCGCGCTCGGCCTCCGCCTCGCTCTCGGCGGTGATCTTCACCGTCACGACCTCGCCCGGATAGGAGCCGACGCGCACGTCGAACCGCTCGCGCAGCGTCGCGACCCGGTCGAGCAGCTCGCTCTCTGGCTCGTCGACGTCGACCGTGACCACGTGGGTGAGCGTCCCCGCGAACTCGTCTTCGATCAGCTCGAACATCGCCTTCATCTCCGTCGGCACGCCGGGCAGGACGTAGACGGACTCGACGACCGCGCCCGGCGCGACCCCGGCCTCGTTCGGCAGCGGCCGGCAGTCGGCCGGGAGGTGCGTCGTCTCCGCCGCGAGGTCGCTCCCGCTGTACCCGCGCTCGGCGAGCCACGCGGCCGCCTCCTCGTTCTCGGCGAGGTCGCGGCCGAACGCGGCCGCGACCCCCGCCATCGTCACGTCGTCGTGCGTCGGTCCGAGGCCGCCGGTGACGATCACGGCGTCGTACTCGGCGTGGTACTCGTTGACGACGCGCGCGATCTCGCTCACCTCGTCCGGCACGACGGTCACCCGCCTGACCGTGACGCCCCGCTCGTCGAGGCGGTCGCAGAGCCAGGTGGCGTTCGTGTTCTCGGTGTCCCCGACGAGGAGCTCGTCCCCGACGGTGACGACGGCGGCGTTCATACCGAACGCAAGCGCCGCGCGGTAGAAAAGGACCGCGGCGCGGCCGTCGCGGGAAACTCGGTTCGGTCCCGCCCGCTACAGCCAGCCGTCGTCGTCGTCCTCGTTGACGCTCAAGCCGAGGTCGCGCCGGCGCTCGCGGAGCGCCTCCAGCTGCCGCCGGAAGTAGATCGTCCCGATGACCGCGGCGATCGCCGCGATGACGAGGATGACGCCGAACACCACGAGGTCGCCCTCGCGGTACGACTGGACGACGATCGAGCCGCCGGTCACCTCGTCCCACACGATCCGGTCGCGGTCGCCGACGGTCTCGACCGCGTGGTCGCGCGGCGACACGTGGCCGACGATCGGCACCTCCGTGCTGAACTGGGGCGGGAGCGTCACGGCGTACGACCCCTCGACGTACGCGCGCATGGTGAACCGGCGCGGCGATCCCGCGCCCGAGAACGCCGCCTTACCGCCGGCCATGTCGTCGGCGAAGCGGATCCACGTCTCGTCGGTCGTCCGCTCGATCTCGCCGCCGCGCGCGCGGAACTCGCTGCCCGTGATCACCTCGCCGTCGGGGTACTGATACCGGAACGCCTCGAACTCCAAGGGCTGGTCGCCCGCGTACGGCGTCTGCTCGTACAGCCGGATCTCCTCCCGGTCGCCGACCGCGTACACGGCGGTGTACCTCGCGTCCGTCGAGAGGGTGAACGCGGCGTCGCGGTCCGTGTCGAACTCGTACTCGCGGGGCGGCTCGGCGTCGAGCGTCTCGTTCGTCACCTCGCCCCCGCCCGTCGCGTAGCCGAGACAGCCGGCGCTGACCGCGAGGAGGGCGACCGCCGCAACCGCGAGCGCGAAGCGTCTGTTCACGTGCGTAGGTTCAGTTAGACGACACAGCGCATCTCGGCCGGGAGGTACGAGCCGATGGCGGCGAGTAACCCCGGCGGGTCGGTGCCTTCCGCGCAGACGATGCTCTGTTCGAGGAGGCCCAGCCGCTCGACGGTGACGATGTCCTGCGCGTGGCCCGCGCGGTTCACCGTCGCGCGCGTCTCGCCGCGCGTCGCCGAGTTGACGTTCACCCGGCCGTCGCCGCGCTGCCAGTCGTACAGGCGGTCGCGCTCCGCGTCGGCGAGCCGCGACGGCTCCGCGTCCGGGTCGCCGGCGTCGCCGCCGTAGACGAACCGCATCGGGAGGTGCTGGACGAGGCCGAACCGCTCGACGACCTGCTCCGGCGAGCCGACGCCGAGCCCGAGCTCGTCGGCGGGGACGAACACGTCGACGCCGGCGTCGAGTGTGAACCCGACGTCGTCCCACGACTCGAGGGTGCCGACGTACTCCTCGCCCGCCTCCAGCCCGCCGTCGTGGGCGACGATCTCGCCCCACGTCTCCGCGAGGACGTTGCGCGCGACCGGCGCGTCCTCGCCGCTCACGTCGACCTGGACGAACTCGTCGTCGCGGACGCCCACCTGCCAGTCGGCGTCGAGCTCACCGACGTCGTTGGCGACGAGCGAGTCCATCCCGTCGAGCGCTCGCTCGCGGGCGTCTCCCTCCACGTAGCACTTGGTTGCGAGGACGACCATCAGCCGGTCACGTCCACGTTGAGCTCGTCGCGGAGCGCCTCGATGCGCTGGTCCATCGCGTCGCGGAGCCGGTCGTTGTCCATCGCCTCCAGCGGGGAGCCGCACTCGGGGCACTCGAAGCCGAAGTCCATCGCCTCGCCGAACTCGAAGCGGATGGAACACACCTCACAGAGGTAGAACTCGTGGGTGCGCTCGTACTCCTCGCGCTCCTCTAAGGCGTCGAGCAGCCGGTACATCTCCTCCTGAAGGTTCTCCGGGATGTTGTCGTAGTGGAACGTCCACAGGTACGTGAGCCACCCGGAGTCCTCGTCGCGGACGCGGCGGTACGTCGCCAGGTCGTTCTCGTACAGGATGAACAGCGCGCGTCGGACGTCGTTGAGCTCCAGGCCCAGCTCCTCGGCCAACTCCTCGTCGGTGACCTCGCCGTCGGGCGGCGCGGCCGCGACCGGCATCCCCGTCGGCCCCACCAGCTCGTGGAGGTACTTCTGGATGACGGGGTCGTTCAGTAGATCCTCAAAAGCCATTACGGGAAACTGGTGGTGGAATCCGGTTAAAACCTCCGAAAGGAGCGGTCGCGACGCCCCCGATTCGCCGCCGGCCCGCCGGCCCGAACCCCTGCCGATGGACCGAACCCCTGCCGCCGGCCCGAACCCCTGCCGACGGCCCGAAAGCCCGAACCCCAGTCGATCACCCCGCGGGTCCGGCAGAGCTTTACGCGCCGTGGCTCACACTCGCCCGTATGGCAGACTCGGTCGACGGACGGGGGCGACGCGCGCTCGGCGCCCTCGCGCTCCTCGCGGTCCCGGCGGTGCTGGCTGCGGTTCCGCTGGTCCCGCTCGCCGCGCTGCTCGGCCCCGGCGGGCTCGGGCTCGTCCCGCTCGGCGCGCTCGGGGGACTGCTCGCGGCCGTCCTCGTCGGCCCGGCGGCCTCCGCGCTCCTCGGTCCGGTCCTCGCCGACAGGCGGATCGCCCGGCTCCCGGACGCCGACCTCGACGACCGCCGCGCCGACTTCGTCGCTGACCGCGTCGAGGCGCTCGCGGGCGAGGTCGGGGTCGACGTTCCCGAGGTCACGGCGGTCCGCGCCGACGCCGCGAACGTCGCCGTCGTGGACGGGTACCGCGGGTCGCGGCTGGTGGCCTCGACGCGGCTGCTCGCCCTCCCGAAGGCCGACCGCGACGCCGCGCTGCGCCACGCGCTCGTCAGGCTCCGGACGCGGCAGGCGCTGCTCACGACGGCGACCCTCCCGGCGCTGGCGGCCGTCGAGACCGCGGCGCTGCTCGCGACGCTGCTCGTGGGGCGCCGCGGGGACCGAACCGCCGCCGACCGGCGCGTCAACCGGATCCACGGGTACGAGCCGGACCGCGAGCGCGTCCCCTCCTGGGCGTACGCGGCCGCCGGCGTCCTCTGCTGGCTCTTGCTCCTCCCGGCCTGGGTCCCCGCGACGGCCGGCGACCGGCTCTCCGTCGCCGGCGGGCGCCGCGCCGCGGACGCGCTGGTCGCGCGGGCCGGGAGCGAGGAGCGGAACGGGCTCGGCAACGCGGTCGCGTTCGCCAGCGACGCCGCGGGCGCCGGCGACTGGCCGCCGCTCCTCGACCGGCTCTCCTTCGTCTCCATGGCAGACGCCGAGACGGGCCGCGTGCGCGGGACGAGCAGGCAGGAGGCGCGGACGCGGCTCGCGCGGCTCCGCTCGAAGCGGGCCTTGTAGCGGGCAGCACCATCCGGGACGCCCGGACTCGGTCAGGGGTGCGCCGGGACCTCCAGTCGGATCGTCGTCCCGTCCTCGCCGGTGTCGATGTCGAACTCACCGCCCGCCTTGGCCACGACCCAGTATATGAGCCAGATGCCGAGCCGGTCGGCGTGGGTCAGCGACGTCTCGCCGGACTCCAACACCTGCGTCTCGTGGTCCGGGATTCCGGGGCCGTCGTCCTCAACGCCGATCGTGACCCACCCCTCGGAGTCCTGTTCGACCCGCACCTCGACCGACGGTGAGGGGTCGTCGTTGTGTTTCACGGCGTTTTCGACCGCCTCCGAGATGGCGGCGGGGAGGCCGACGACCGTCACCTCGATCGGGTCGTCGCCCGGGATCGACAAGGCGATCTCGGCGTCCGGATAGCTGCTGCGGATCCGGTTCCGGAGCTCGATCAGCTCGTCGCGGAGGTCGATCGGAGCGGCGAGCGGGGGCGCGGAGGCCGTCTCGTCGACTTTCTGGACGGCGGTCGCGATGCCCGTGAGGTCCGAGGCCGTCTCGGAGATCACGTCGAGCGCCCGGCGTTGCGACTCCTCGTCTGGTGCGTCTCGGAGCAGGTCCGCGTACCCCGAAATGAGGTTCATCTTGTTCCGGAGGTTGTGGTTGAGTACCCGGGCCATCACCTCCAGTCGGCGTTCGCGGATCTTCCGCTCGGTGATATCCGTCTGGAACCCGACGAAGTGCGTGGTCTCGTCCGCCTCGTTCCGCAGGGGCTCGATCTGGAGCCGGTTCCAGAACTTCTGTCCGTTCGCTCGGTAGTTGAGGATGTCCACGTCGACCGACCGCTCCGCGTCGAGTCCTGCCCGGATCTCGTCGGTCGTCTCCTCGGCCGTGTCGGGACCTTGAAGGAAGCGGCAGTCCTCGCCGAACCGCTCCTCGCCGTAGCCGGTCAGCGCCTCGAACTCCTCGTTGAGGTACGCGAGCGGGTTGTCGTCGCCGTCCGTCGCCCGCGCGAGGGTGATCCCGACCGGCGCCTCGTCCATCGCCCGCTCCTTGAGCCGTAGGTCCGCGACGGTCCGCCTGAGGCGGAGCGAGGTGGCCCGGCGCTCGATCAGGTTCGAGACCCGCGTGAGGAGCGCCCGCCGGGCGACCGGCAGCTCGATGACGTCGTCGACGCGATCCCACGCGCGGTTGGCCGGCCGCCCCCGAGACTCCTCGCTCACCAACAGCACGAACGGAAGGAACGCGGGATCCGCGCGCTCGCGCCGGGAGTCCAGCGCGTCGCCGGCGGCGTCGAAGGCCTTCGCGTCGAGGACGCAGCAGTCGAACTTACCCTCGAGCGCGGACGGGTCGCTCCCGGTCCGGATCCGATAGCGCTCGCCCAGCGCCTCGGCGAGCAGGTCGCGGTCGCGGTCGGCGTCCATCTGGAGCAGCACGGTCGCCTCGGCGTCCGCGTCGGGGGTGGCGGCGCCGCTCCGTTCCGGGTCGGGCACCGCCCCGCGCTCCGCGGACTCGTCGCCGTCGGCGGCATGGTATGTCCGGTCCGGCCCAGAGTCCATCGTCAGTGTACCGACGGGCGGTGCCCACTAAGAACTACCCCATATATATGACAACCCCGCCCGATTGATAAGGCATGACACCACCGCTATCCGAGCGCGCGTCGACCGGCGTCGCCGGGCTCGACGAAGTGTTGTCCGGCGGGTTCGTCCCCACGCGGAGCTACATGATCCGCGGGCAGGCCGGCAGCGGCAAGACGATCTTGAGCTTCCACTTCCTCCAGCAGGGGATAGCGGAGGGTGAGACGGCGCTCTTCATCAACCTCGAGGAGGACGTCCGCGACCTGAAAGCGAACGCGGCCGCGCTCGGCTTCGACACCGACGCCATCGAGTTCCTCGATCTGAGCCCGAGCGCGGATGCGTTCGTCGAGGACGAGTCGTACGAGGTGTTCGCGCCCTCGGAGGTCGAACGCGAACCGCTGACCGACCGCATCGTCGAGGGCGTCACCGCGGTCGACCCGGACCGCGTCGTCGTCGACCCGCTGACCCAGCTCCGCTTCCTGCTGTCCGACGACTACCAGTTCCGGAAGCAGGTGGTCGGGTTCATGCGCTTCTTAAAAGACCGCGGGGCGACGGTGCTGTTCACCGTCCAGAACACCGAGTCGCTGCCGACCGACGACCTCGAGTTCATCACGGACGGGACGATTCGGCTCGACGCCGCGTCGTACGGCAAGACGGTCCGCGTTCCGAAGTTCCGCGGGTCGGCGACGCAGAGCGGCGACCACGCCTACCGGGTCACCGACTCGGGGATCGAGGTGTATCCGGCGCTCCAGCCCGGCGCTCATCGCGGCGAGGACGTCGCGTTCGAGCAGATGTCGTCCGGCATTCCCGAGATCGACGAGCTGCTCGGCGGCGGGCTCGAGCGCGGCACCGTCACCATCGTGAGCGGGCCGACCGGGGTCGGGAAGACGACCCTCAGCACCCAGTTCATGAAGGCGGCCGCGGACCGCGGAGAGCGCTCGGTCATCTACCTGTTCGAGGAGAACAAGGGGACGTTCCTCACACGGTCGCGCGCTATCGGCATCCCGGTCGACGAGATGATCGAGCGGGGGACGCTTCAGGTGAACGAGGTCGAGGCATTGGAGCGCTCGCCACAGGAGTTCGCGCGGATGGTCCGCGAGGAGGTCGAGGAGCGGGGCGCCGACATCGTCATGATCGACGGCATCTCCGGGTACCGGCTGACGCTCCGCGGCGGGGACGAGCAGATGCTCCAGCAGATGCACGCCCTCGGGCGCTACCTCAAGAACGCGGGCGTGACGTCGATCCTCGTCGACGAGACGCGGAACGTCACGGGGGAGTTCCGGGCGACGATGGAGAACGTGAGCTACCTCGCCGACAACATCGTCTTCCTCCGGCACCTCGAGGTCGGGGGCGAGCTCCGCAAGGCGATCGGCGTCTTGAAAAAGCGGACGAGCGACTTCGAGCGGACGATCCGCGAGTTCGAGATGACCGACCAGGGGATCACCGTCGGCGAGCCGATGTCGAACCTCCGGGGCATCCTGAGCGGCACGCCGGAGGTCGTCGACGGAGGGTCGAAGGAAGACTGCGACGAGTAGCGCGGGTCAGTCGCGCCCGGTGTTCTCGCCGGCGTCGCCGTCGTCGGATTCCCCCTCGGCGTCGACCACCGTCTTCCCGGTCGCTTCCGGCACCACGCGTCGGTCGGCGTTCTCCCACTCGCGGTCGAGTTCGGCCCCCTCGAACAGGCGGTCGAGGAACACCGCGAGCCCGGCGACCTCGGAGTGCGGCTGGTTCGTCACGCCCACATTGAAGTCGGCGCGCTCGTACAGCGCCCACGGCACCTTCTCGCCGCCGACGACGACGAGGAGGTCGCGCGGCGGCGACGCCTCCCCGATCACCTCGGGCTCGTCGAGGCCGACCGCCTCGCGGACCTCCGCCTCGACGTCTTGGACGCGCTCGCCGTACATCGTGAGGTGGACGACGACGCCCTCGAAGTTCTTGACGACCGCCTTCTGGTCGCCGCGGAGCTCGACCGCGAACGGCCCGCCGAAACGGCCGGTGATGTCGCGGACCGTCTCCGCGGACTGCCCGGCGTTGTCGGGGAGTATCAGCCGGTCGGCGCCGAGCGCCCGCGCCGTGAGCCCGACGTGCGTCGTCATGCGGTCGTCGCGCCCCGGCCGGTGACCGTACCGGAGGACGACGACCTCGCGCGCATCGTTCATGCCACTGGGTGCGAGGGCGAGCCCGGTGTCGCTTTCGATGCGAGCGCGGGCTCGGGGAACGTTACGCCGCCCAGAATGATGCGCATACGTGGATCAAAATGACTCAAAAATAACCGAGGTGACCACGTAACTGAAAGTTTCATGTGGGAGGCGGTCGCGGTATCCGCCATGACGAGCGTCAAGGAGTTCCGGGTCGACGAGCCGGCGACCGCCGAGGGGCTCGGTCGGGGGCGGTTCGTCTTCACGGACGCCTACTCGGTGTTCGACTGGGGGCAGATGCCCGACGCGATCCCGAACAAGGGCGCGAGCCTCTGCGCGATGGGCGCGTTCAACTTCGAACTGCTGGAGCGCGAGGGGGTTCCGACCCACTACCGAGGGGTCGAGGACACCGACTCCGGGGATGTCGTCCCGCTCGACGAGGCGACCGCTCCGCCGACCGAGATGGCGATCGACCTGACGCAGGTACCCGACCTCCCGTACGAGGGCCCGCACGCCGGCTACGACTACGAGTCCTTCCACGCCGCGGGCGGCGAGAACTACCTCGTCCCGCTCGAAGTGGTCTTCCGCAACCGGGTCCCGGTCGGCTCCAGCCTGCGGACGCGCGCGGCTCCCGCCGACTTCGGGCTCGACGACCTCGCCGGCGCCGACGGCGAGTGGCCGGACGAGCCGATCGACCTCCCCGAGCCGGTCGTAGAGTTCTCGACGAAGTACGAGCAGCAGGACCGCTACCTCGCCCGTGCCGAGGCCGACGAGGTCGCGGGCGTCGCCGACGTCGACGCCCTCGAATCGCTCGCGCGCGACGTGAACCGCGTCGTCACCGACCGCGCCGAGGCGGCCGGCTTCGTCCACGAGGACGGGAAGATCGAGTGCCTCTACCGCGACGGCGAGCTCCGCGTCGCCGACGTGGTCGGCACGTTCGACGAGAACCGGTTCTCCTACGGCGGTCGGGGTATCTCGAAGGAGGTCGTCCGCCAGTGGTACAAGGCGAACGACCCCGACTGGGTCGCGGCCGTGAAGGCGGCGAAGGAGTCGGTCGCGGGCCGCGACATCGACGACTGGCGCGAGCTCTGCGACGAGTCGCCCGATCCCCTTCCAGCGGACGTCGTCGAGGCCGTCTCGGACCTGTACGCCGCTGGGACGAACGCCTACACCGACCGCGAGTGGTTCGACGTTCCCGACGTCGAGGCGGCGCTGGACTCGGTCGACGCGCTGTAGGACGGCGCCGGCGAATCTCCGGCGAGCGGCCGTCAAATCTTCACGATCGACGAAACGCGAGGGAACCTCTTTACCGCCGACGCGCGTGATTCCGCCCATGGCCACCGACGCCGACTTCGGGGAACGGCTCGAGACCCGGACGGTCGCGTACCTCGACCGAATCGACGACTGCGTCGCGCTCCTCCCGCGAGCGCTCGACCAGTTCGCGACCGAGGGCGGGTTCGACGAGACGGTCGACGAGATCGCCGCGGTCGAAAGCGAGTGCGACGACCTCGTCCGGGAGCTCACGGCGCTGATCACCGACGCCGGGCCGGACGACATCGGGCTGTTGAACACGCGGATCAACTTCAACGAGTCCGCGCTGCTGGACTTCTACAACGAGCTCGACGTGGTCGCGAACCACACCGAGCGGATCGTCCAAGAGGTGGCGATGATGCGTCCCGCGGCCGACGTCGACCCGTTCGACGACATGCGCGAGATGGCCGACCGGATCGCCGAGATGACCGACGTCCTCGCGGACGTCGTCGAGGGGTTCGTCCGAGGCCTCGCGCGCGCCGACGCCACGGAGACGCTCGCCGAGGGGATCGAGTCGATCCGCGCGCTCGAAAGCGAGTGCGACGACCTCCGCAACGACGCCATCGAGACGGCGTTCGCCGACGGCTCGATCGACCAGCCGCTCGTCTACCGCGAGCTCGCGATCCTGTTGGACGAGCTCGCGAACACGATCGAGGACCTCACCGACCGGATCGTCGTGATCGCGAGCAAGGAACCGGGGATCGTCACCGACGCGGACGGCGAGTAGCGCGCGCCGCGCACCCCTCCCGCAGACGCGCCCCGAGGCGCGGCGGGCTCCCCGCCACGTGCCGATCGCGGCGTGTCGGCCACGCCGCCGCTACTCACCGGGCCGCCACCGACCGCCGATCTCCTCGCGGGGGTAGTCCTGATACGTGCCGTCGAGATACGTGGTGACGCGGCCGTCCTCCTCGCTGAGCGTGACCGCCCACAGGACGTTCTGTCGGAGCGACGTCTCCAGGGCGCTCATGTGTTTGGTCCCCATCCAGTCGGGGTATTCGAGCTCCGCGACCCCCGGCACTTCCGCGTGGTGAGGGCTCCGGACACGGACCATCTGCTGCTGGATCGTCCCGTCTCCCGTCACGATGATCGCGCCGTCACGGCTGAACCCGACGTCCTCGGCGACCCGTCGGAACGCCTCGGGCGAGTCGAGCACGATCTTACACCGGTCGGTCGGCCAGACGTTCTCTCCCAGCGGGTCGGTGTACGCCTCGAAGTCGGTCTCGGCGACGACGAGGAAGTACAGGCTCGGACCGCTCACGTACTGGTCGTCCCACTTGTCGAACTCCATGCTCAACGTCTCGGCCACGTATCGGATCCGGTCCATGAGATCCTGGCTGGTGGCGTACTTCTTCAACACCCGATCGAGTTCTTCCATTCGGCTCTACCGTCTGTAGCGGCGGGAGCGTGTTAAACGCTCTCCAGGCCGAATTCCTCCCGTGTCCGCCTACCGTCGCGCCCAGTCGAGCATCCGCGCGTAGAAGGGGTCGGAGCCGAGCGCGTCGGCGTCGCCCACGATCGTCAGCTGCTTTTTCGCCCGGGTGAGCGCGACGTTCACGCGGCGGTGGTCCTCGAAGATGGGGCCGTCGAGGTCGCCGGTCGCCACGAACGAGACGAGTATCACCTCCTTCGAGGAGCCCTGGAAGCGGTCGACGGTGTCAACTGTCACGTCGGTTCGACGGCCGATCTCCGCGACCTGCGCGCGGAAGGGCGCGATCACGCCGACGTCGTCCGGGTCGACGCCGGCGGCGACGTAGGCGTCGACGACCGCGGTGACGCGCTCGGCCTCGCGGACGTTCCGGTTCCCGTCGCGCTCGCCGTCGGGGTCGACGAACCCCACGCCGCCGGTCAGCTCCGGGGCGAGCGCGTCGGGATCGACCCCGAGGTCCGCGAGCGTCTGCCCCGCGACCTCGGGCGTGGCGGGCCGGAGCGCGCCGTCGTAGAACTCCGCGGAGGCGAACGCCTGGATGCGCTGGCTCATCCGGTACTGGCGGTCGAGCATGACGCTCGCGTCGGGGTATCGCTCGATGAGCCGCTGGAAGAGGGAGGTCTGAAGGTCGTTCTCGGCCCGGACGACCGGCGGCAGCTGCTCGTGGTCGCCGACGAGGACGAACCGGTCCGCGCGGTTGATCGCGGCGTGGGTGCCCGGCTCCGTGAGCTGGGAGGCCTCGTCGACCAGCGCAACGTCGAACTCGCACTCCCGCATGACGCGGGAGCCGCAGGCCGCGGTGGTGGCGGCGACGACCGGCGCGTCCCGCAGCTCGGCCGCCTTCGCGTTCGGCTCGCCGCGCTGGACGAGCCGCACGTCCTGCATGTCGCCGCGGACCCCTGTCTCGGTCCCGACCCGCAGCACGTCGTCGAACCCCTGGTCGCGCAGCGCTTCGAGCGCGTTGTCGACCGCGCGGTTCGTGAACGCCGACAGCAGCACCCGGTTCCCCTCCGCGACCAAGGCGCGGATCGTCCGGGCGATGGTGTACGTCTTCCCGGTTCCCGGCGGCCCGTGGATCAGCGCGAGGTCCTCGGCGTCGACCGCGAGCTCGACCGCCTCGTTCTGGGACGCGTTGTTGTCGATGTACGCGCCGGGGGCGTCTGCGGGGCGGTCAGCGGCGTCCCGGAACTCGGGCTCTCGGCGGCCGAACAGCACGTCCTTTCGGTCGGGCTCGCCTTTTAAGACGGCGTCGTGGAGCGCGGTGAGCGAGCGATCGACGGAGATCTCCGAGGGGTAGACGTCGAGCCGGCGCAGCTCGACCGGCTCGTCCGTCTCGACGACGACCTCGTCTTTCCCGAGTTCGGTGATCCGGCCGAGTTCGGCGTGGCCGGAGACCGGATCGCCGTCGCTCGCGAGCGCCACGTCGCCCTCGCGGAGCTTCGAGACGGCGTCCCCCGGCTTCCGGGCGCGGAGCTCCCACCGGGCGTCGTCGATCTCGGTCTGGGCGACGGGTTCGAGGTCGATCAGCGCGCGGTCGTCCGCGGCGCGCTCCGCGGGCGTCTGCTCCCACAGCTTCCGGTACTCGGCGTGGGTCTCGCGGCGCTCCTCCTCCAGGGCCGTATAAAAGCGGTCGAAGTAGTCGCGCTCCGCGTCGGGCACCGGCGTCCCGACCTGCCCCGCCTTCGACTCCTGGTCGAGCCGCCCGGAGACGACCATACACGTGTCCTGTTCGAAGCAGTAGCTACAGGTCGCGTCCGCCTCGTACCCCGTCGGGACCGTGGGGCGCTCGCCGGGGTCGTTGAGCGCGCGCCACTCCATCGCGGCGAGGGCGTTGCGCTCGCGCACGACGAACTCCAGGAAGCCGCGCCCGACGGTGAACTCCTTGGCCGGCGCGAGGTCGCCCGACTCCTCGTTGCGGTCGAGGGCGGTGTTCTTCGTGTACAGCAGCGTCCCGATGTCCGGGTCGACGCCGCGCTCGTCGAGCATCAGCGCGTAGCAGGCCGCCTGAACCTTGTCGTGGAAGCGCGGCTCCCGCTTGGTGTTCTTCCCCGTCTTCAGCTCGACCGGGGTGCCACGTCGGAGCGCGTCGGCGCGCCCTTTTAAACCGAACGTGGGCGAGATGAGGGTGAACTCCGAGCGCCACGTGTCCTCGTCGGCGAGCGTCCCCTGCGCGAGCCACCCCTCGACCGCCGCGGCGTTGCGGCGCACCTCGTCTTCGACTTCGTCGGTCTCGTAGCCGAGCAGCCCGAGTTCGAGGCCGGCCTCCGCGACGCGGTCCGCCACGGACGCCTCCAGCTCCATCCCGCGGAGCAGGTCGCCGAACACCTCGTGGACGATGGTCCCCTTGACGACCGGATAGTTGAGCGGGATCCCCGAGAGTTTATTTAAATAGTACATCCGCGGGCACTGGACCCACGAGCGGATCCCCGTCACGTCGACGAGGAAGTCGGGCTCGAGGACGACCCACGACTCGTCGGTCGTCGCGTACCCCGTCTCCCCGCGGTACTCGTCCTCCTCGGGGTCGGTGACGAGCAGTTCCATCCCGGGCTCCGCGTGCTCCGCCGTCTCCGTCCACTTCCCCCACAGCGTCACGTCGACCGGGTCGCCCGCGCCGCGGTCGGGCCGGACCCGCACCTCGCGGAGGTCGCGCTCGCCGTACGACGTCGACACCGTCCGCGCCTCCCCGACGGAGACGATCGGCCCGCGAACGTTCACGTCCCCGCTCGGCGGCGGCACCGAAAAACGCTGTCGGTGGGGGCGGTCGGCCGTCGCCCCCGGGCGCGACTCCGTCCCCTCGTACGCCCGCCACCGACACGCTCTTGCGCTCGCGCGACCGAGGAATCGACCGACATGCGCGTACGAGACTGGGACGACATCCTCGCGGACGTCGCGAGCGACTCGACCGACCCCGACGGCTGGCGCGCGGTCGCCGGCTCCCGCCGCGGCGGCCTCGGCGAGGACCTCTACTTCGGCCACCCGAGCGTCGGCCTCTACCACCTGAAGACGTACGCGAAGAACCCCCGCGACCTCCGCGGCGTCGGGGCGCGGGTCGCCCGGAAGGTCGACAACGAGCTCGACCCGCTCCTCCCGGACGCGGAAAGCGACGGGCGGTTCGCGGTCCAGTCGGCGCCCGAAGACGAGGACCACGCCGAGGAGATGGCCACGCGGCTCACGGAGACGCTGAAGGTCCACGCCGAGGCGCCCACCGACCCCGACCACCTCTTCGAGGACGTGATGGAGGCCGTCGAGTCGCCCGCGTTCGGCCCGATGGAGTACGAGTTCGACGGCCGACCCGACGAGCTCGACGAGCTCTCGGACACCTTCGAGGAGGCCGAGGAGCTGCTCACGGGCGAGCTCGACGACCTGATCGAAGACGACGACGTCGACCGCGGGTTCCACTAGGACGCGCTGGTCTCGTCGCGGTCGACCGTTCGCCGGGACGAGAGCGAGCACCGCCGCATCGGTTTTGTCGCTGCGCCGTCAACACCGGGTATGGGACTCAAAGAAGACACGGCGAACGGCGTCATCTCGCTCGGCATCGGCGTCGCAGTCACCTGGCTCACCGCCGGCGACGGCGACCACGACACGACGGACCTCCTCGTCGCGGTCGCGATCAGCTCGTTCCTCTCGGGATTCTTCACGAGCTACTTCGCGAAGTAGCGCGCGGAGCGGCGACGCGCGAGCCGCCGCCGGCGACCCGCCCGGTCGGCGTCAGATCGCCGTCACCCACGCCCGGTACTCCGCGTCGAGCCCGTACACCTCGCGGAAGGCGCGCTCGACGAACCCGGCGACGCGGTTCGCGTCCGAGCGGGCGGTGACGACGGCGTTCGTCCCCTCGGCCTCCTCCGGGCTGACGAGCTCGTCGATCCGGAACTCGGGGAACTCCGAGAGCAGGCCCTTCAGGCGGTCCAGCTCCTCGTCGGTACAGTCCATGATGAGCTCGGTGCCCGCCAGCTGGATCCACGGCGGCACCTCGCCGCCCTCGGTGTCGTCGCTGTCGGGGTCGACGTCGACGGTCATCACGTCGCCGGAGCGCGCGCGGTGCGCGGCCGCCGCGTCGGCGAACAGCTTCAGCCGCTCGTCTTCGGTCGCGGCGTCGAATCTGGTCATACCACCGCTCGGCCGCGACGCGGCTTAAAAATCCGCACTCCGCGGCGGCGGGCGTCCCGTCACCGAGCGCGCCGGGTCGGACCTACTCCCGCTCCGTCTCCGTCAGGACGTCGTCGACGAGCGAGCGCGTCCGCTCGGCCTCGGCGACGCGCTCGTCGGCCTCGCCGCGCTCGATCAGGGCGAGGTCGTCGCCGTCGAGCGCGTCGCGCACCTCGGCCGCGCGGCGGAGCCGCTCGTATCCGTCGCCGCGCGCGAGCTCCCGGACCGAGCGCAGGGTCGCGACGACGTCGTCGTCGGCGATCCGGCCGACGAGCGGGACCAGCTCGTCGATCTCGTAGGCGAGCTCGTCGCCCGGCTTCGGCGGCCAGTCGAGCGTCAGCGGCTCCCCGTCGAGCCGCTCGAGGTACGTCCGGTGGACCGCGACCGCGGTGCGGAGCGCCCCCGGGTCGTCGACGTAGTGCTCCAGCTTGGAGTTCGTGTAGTCGGCGTACTCCAGCAGCGTCGCGGGCGGCTCCTCGCCCGCCGCGTGCGTCTCGACGTACTCCGCGAGGTCCGTCGGCGGCACGTCCACGTCGACGAACGGCGTCGCGTCCGCGCGGTCGAGGAAGTCGAACACCTCGCGGGCGGACGCCGACTTGAAGAACTCCCGGAACGCCTCTCGGATCCCCTCGTCGTACGCCTCTATCGGCTCGCGGAGGCGGGCGAGGTCGGCGTCGAGGTCGGCGTCGGCCATGTCGGCGACCTCCCGGAGCTCCTCCAGCCGCGACTCCAGCCGCTTGCGGGCCTCCTTGGCCGCCTTCCGGGCCGCCCGGTAGTCGTCGACCGCGTCGTCGTACGCCTCCAGGAGGTCGACGAACTCCCCGGCCGGCTCCAGCGCCTCGCGCGCGGCCGCGAAGTCCGACTCCGAGAGCCGGCGCTTGTCGACCGCCTCGTCGGCCGCCTCGAAGGCGTCGCCTGCGGGCGTGTCGTCGTCCACGTCGACCGCGTCGCCGAACTCGCCGCGGAAGCGGACGTACGACTCGAAGTCGCCCGAGCCGACCGCGTCCTCCTCGAACCGGTCGAGGACCCGCTGCGCGCGGCGGTAGGCGTCCGCGGCGGCCTCGACGCGCTCGCGTCCGTGGTCGTCGATCCGCGATTCGATCCGGCGGAGTTCGTCGTAGCGCTCGCGGAGCCGCGCGGCCGCCTCGCCGGCCTCGGTGACGGGGCCAGCCCCGTCGCTCTCCGTGACGGCCTCGGTCATCGGTCAGTACACCTCGTCGGGGTCGAAGACGCGCTCACCCACGTGCTCGCCGTCGATCGTCCGGTGGAAACACGACCGGTGGCCGGTGTGACAGGCCCCCCCTTCCTGGTCGACGAGGTACAGGAGGGTGTCGGCGTCGCAGTCGACCCGGACCTCGCGGACCGTCTGGGTGTGCCCCGAGGTGTCACCCTTGTGCCACAGCTCCTCGCGGGACCGGGAGTAGTAGTGGGCCTCGCCGGTCTCGCGGGTGCGAGAGAGCGCCTCGGGCGAGACGTACGCGAGCATCAACACCTCGCCGGAGTCGGCGTCCTGGGCGACCGCCGGCACCAGCCCGTCCTCGCCGAAGTCGACGTCGATCGGCTCGGTCTCCGCGTCGGCGTCACTCATGGCTGTCCGGAGGCGTGGCGTTCGAATAGTCCTTGTGTCTGCGGCGGCCCGCGGAGACGAGGGGGAACCGCTACGCCTCCGGATCGAGCCGCAAGGCGAGCCCGTCGCCGTCGGCGTACGCGTCCGGCCGCCGCTCGACGACCTCGAAGCCGAGCGACTCGTACAGCGCCAGCGCCGCGTCGTTGTCCGGGTGCGCCTGGAGCGTCACCGGCCCGTCGGCGTCGGCGATGACCGCGCGGAGGAGCCCGCGTGCGCGACCCTCTCGGCGGAAGCCGGGCGCGACGACCAGTTCGGCGAGGTGAACGCCCGGTCGGTTCGGCGCGTCCACCGGAAGCAGGTAGCCGACGACGCGGGCGTCGGCGACGCTCACCCGGACGGCGCCCACCGCGAGCCCGTACTCCAGCAGGTCCGGGCTCGGCTGCCGGAGGTGCGACTGGAGCTCCCGGATCCGGTCGGCGTCGGCGGTCCGACCCGGACGGACTCGGGGGTCGGGATCTTCGCCCGCCATTTACACCACCGCCCAGAGCGCGACGGCGACGACCGCGCCGCCGAGCGTCGCGAGGAAGTTCACGGCCTGGTTGCCGATCCGGTCTCCCTCGACCAGGGCACCGAGCAGGCTGTCGACGGTCATCCCGGCGACGCCGGCGGCGACCACGGCGCCGCCCGCCGCGACGCCGCCGGGGGCGACCGGGTCGAGCACTGGCGCCCCGCCCGCGGCGAGGAGGCCGACGAGGAGCGCGCCGGAGAGGCCCGACAGCTCGCCCTGCCAGGTGATCGCGCCGTCGGTGCCGGGCTCGACGCGGCGGAGCGTCGTCACCAGCCGCGGGCCGTCGAAGAGGCCGCCGATCTCCGAGGAGAGCGTGTCGGCCATCGCGGTCGCCGTCGCGCCCGCGAACGCGAAGCCGAAGGGCGCGGCTGGGACGGCGAGGTGCGGCGCGGCCGCGTAGCCGACCACCGCCGCGAGCGCGACCGCGGAGTTCGCCAGCACGTTGCCGGTGCCGCGGGCGCCCTCGTTCTCCTGGGCGACGCCCCGGGCCGCCTTCTCGTCGAACCGGTACTTCGAGGCGAGGCCGCCGATCGCGTAGAAGGACATGAGGGTGAGGAACCAGCCGACGCCGCCGAGGACGACCGCGAGCAGCGCCGAGACGACGCCGGTGAGCATGCCTGCGACCGAGGCGGTGCCGATGGCGAAGGAGACGTAGCCCAGCGCGCCGGTCACCGCGAGGCCGACGACGATGAGGAGGGGGCCGACGGTCGGTTCCAAAGCGAGGAAGCCCCAGACCGTGAACGCGACGAGGATCGACGTGATGTGCGCGTCCCGGGAGAACACGAGCGAGCGGACGAGCGCCGCCGTCAGCGCGGCCGCCGCGGCGAGGAAGACGAGGAGGGGAACCGTCTCAGCGTCGACGGGGGCGCCGGTCTGGAGCCGCACGGCGACCTGCCCGGCGAGGGCGGCGGCCGTCCCGGCGGCGACGTAGCCGGCGACGAGCGGGAACTCGTCGGTCGTCCGCCGGGAGACGAGCGTGCGCCCGAGGCGGCCGGCGCCGACCGCGAGCGTCGCCGCCGCGAACGCCTCGTACGGCAGCGGGGCGCGCGGCAGCGACGCGAACAGCGCGAGGCCCGCGCCGGCGAGCGCGAAGGAGACGAGCCCGTAGAGGCGCTCCGCCTCCCGGTCGCCGGGCAGCGCGAGCGTCTCGAACCACTCCCCGTCGCGGACGCCGAAGAAGGCCGCGCCGGCGACGGCGAAGAAGGGGACGGCGGCGGCGGTCTCGAGCGACGGCGCGAGGACCGCGAGCGCGGCCACCGCGGCGAAGACGCTCGCGCGTCGGAGCCTCCGTATCACACCTTCGGCTACCCCCGACGACCACTTAACGGTCCCGACAGCCGTCGGGCGGTCGATCGCGGACCGAAGCGCTCGCGACGCCGCTCTCAGTACCGGTACTCGTTGAACTGGACCGCGTGTCCCTCCAGCACGCGGACGGACTCCTCCGGATCCTCCTCGTCGTCCCCGGTCCGATCTTCGTGTGAGTCAACCACTCCCATATGCGAGCGGTGCGCTCGCCGGTACATAACTGTTTCCCACGCGGCGAACGTAGTTGGCGGCCCGTTGCGCGGCCCTCAGTCGACGACGCGGTCGATCTCGCCGAGGTGGTCGATCACGTGGTCCGGGTCGATCGCGGACGCGGCGAGGTCGTCGTCGTCGGTGACGCCCGAGCGGACGAGGACCGTCGTCATCCCGGCGCGCTCCCCGAGCGCGATGTCCGTGTCGAGCCGGTCGCCGACGACGAGACACTCCTCGGCCGGGTAGGGGAGCCGCTCGCGCACCATCTCGATCGCGGTATCCGAGGGCTTGCCGAGGACGGCGTCCGGCTCGCGCTCCGCGACGCCCGCGATCGCGTTGATCACGGCGCCGGACCCCGGCACGTCGCGCTCGGGAGCCGGGATCACCACGTCTGGGTCGGTGCCGATGAACGGGATCTCGCGCTCCAAGGCCCACAGCGCGGTACAGAGGTCGTCGTAGTCGAACTCGTGGTCGATGGAGGCGACCAGGGCGTCGGCGGCGTCGACGTCGTCGGTGGTCGAGAGGCCGGCCTCCGCGAACTGGTCGAGCAGTCCCGGGGCGGCGATACAGAGCAGGTCGGCGTCCGCGTGGTGTTCTCGGAGGTACCGCGTCGTCACGCTGCCGGCGGTGAAGACGCGGTCGGCGTCGACGTCGTACCCCGCCGCGCCGAGGCGGTCGACGTACGCCGGCGGCGCCTTCGTCGGGTTGTTCGAGACGAACAGGGGCTCGACTCCGGCCTCGCGGAGCCGCCGGTACCCCGCCGGGGCGCCCGGGATCGGTTCGTCGCCGCGCACGACAGTGCCGTCGACGTCGATGACGGCGCCGCTGTATGTCATACCCCGAATGCGGGCGCCACGGCCGTAGGGGTTGCGCCCGCGTCCGCGGCGAGGGACGATCACCCGGCCGGCGCACATCGATCACGAACTCGGTACCGGTTCCACCTTCGGGATAACGGAAGGGTAAAGCGGCAGCGTTCCGTACCGATGCTCACTGTGACGACGACTCAGGTGACCCTCGTCCAGATCGACAACTACGGGCCGTGGACGACGACGCCGGAGCCGCGCCGGGAGATGGACCTCCAGACCCTCCAGTCGCGGCTGTTCTCCGACGTCGCCCAGTTCCTCGGCCACCGCGACGCCTACGTCTTCTTCACCAGGTTCGACAACATGATCGCGGTGACGAACGGCGTCGACGGCGCGGCCCACGCGAGCCTGCAAGAGTCGATCGGCAACCGCTACCCGGTCAGCGTCAGCCTCGGTACCGCCGTCGCCGAGCGTCCCGTGGACGCGCTCGAAGCGGCGAACCGGCGGCTTCAGACCGCGGGCAGCGCGCAGGACGAGAGCCGGACCGAGGTGCTCGCCGGCGAGTACCTCTCGGAGACGGACCGGTCGGACCTCCAGATCGCCCACTTCGACGTGGTCAACGCGACCGGGAAGTACACCGACCAACTCAACGAGTTCGACACGTTCATCAACATCGAGCAGGCGTACGGCTCGCTGATGCGCCACCTCCGCGAGGCGCACGGCGCCCTCTCCTTCTTCGTCGGCGGCGACAACGTCGTGGCGGTCTGCCCCGACCTCCCCGAGTCGGCGTTCTCGTCGGCGGTCGCCCACGTCGCGGACGACGTCGACGTCGAACTCCAGGTCGGGGTCGGCCGCGGGGCCTCCGCCCACGAGGCCGGCTTCACGGCCAAGCACGCGCTCGAAGACTGTCGACACGACGGGACGAGCGTCGAGCTGTTCGGCGCGCCCGCCGCCGGCGATTAGCGGGTCCGGCCGCGCGGTCAGTCGGTTTCGCGGCGCGGAACGACAGATCCAAAACTGATAATTCCGGTGCGAGGTTTTTATACACCGGCCGGGAACCCCCGGTTAGCATGTCAGAGGAGATAGTGTTCGTCTGTACGGCGGACGGCTGTGACGAGGGCCCGTGGGAGGGCTCGCACGACGCGATGGCACACTGCTCCGAGCATCCGGACCACGGCTACACCGGGATGCCGCGGTCGGAGATCGACCCGACCCGCGAGGTCATCCCCGCGACCGCGACGCGGAAGCGCGACAACCGCAACCTCCAGCACAAGGGGCACCCGAAGGGTGCGTACGCGCAGAACGACTGACGAGTCCCGACGGGCGAGCCGCGACTCCGGCGTCCGTCCCAGACGCTGGGATCGGCTCCCCGTCCTCGTCGCGGGGCGCCGCGGAGACACAACGCGTTGAGCCGGCGGTTTCTCCTCATTCGATCCGACGCCGTTTATGAGCGGGCCGGACGTACGAGCCGGCATGGTCTCGGAGATCTTCGATCCCGACGCGTGGGAACCCGTCACCGACGAGTTCGACGACATCACCTACCACCGCGCCGTCGACGTCCCCGCGGTCCGGATCGCCTTCGACCGCCCCGCGGTCCGCAACGCCTTCCGGCCCGGCACGGTCGACGAGCTGTACGCCGCGCTCGACCACGCGCGCAAGCAGGCGGACGTCGGCACCGTCCTCCTCACCGGCAACGGCCCCTCGGAGAAGGACGGCGGCTGGGCGTTCTGCTCGGGCGGCGACCAGTCCGTGCGCGGCGGCTCCGGCTACGAGTACCGCGACGACGACGAGGCGAGCGACGACGACGACGACCTCGTCCGCTCGGCGCGCGCCGGCCGGCTCCACATCCTCGAAGTCCAGCGGCTGATCCGCTTTATGCCCAAGCCGGTCGTCGCGGTCGTCCCCGGCTGGGCGGTCGGCGGCGGCCACTCGCTGCACGTCGTCTGCGACATGACCCTCGCCAGCGAGGCGCACGGGAAGTTCCTCCAGACCGACCCCGACGTGGGCTCGTTCGACGGCGGGTTCGGTTCCGCCTACCTCGCGAAGCAGATCGGCCAGAAGAAGGCCCGTGAGGTGTTCTTCCGCGGGAAGACCTACTCCGCCGAGGAGGCCGCGGACATGGGGATGGTCAACGAGGTCGTCCCGCACGAGGAGTTGGAGGACGTGGCCCTAGAGTGGGCCGACGAGATGACCCGGAAGTCGCCGACCGCGATGCGCATGCTGAAGTACGCGTTCAACATGGCCGACGACGGGATGGTCGGCCAGCAGGTGTTCGCGGGCGAGGCGACGCGGCTCGCGTACATGACCGAGGAGGCCCAGGAGGGCCGCGACGCGTTCTTGGAGGGTCGGGAGCCGCAGTTCCGCGAGTACCCCTGGCACTACTGAGCGGCGGCCGCGCAGCGCGACTCGGCAGCGGACCGGCGTCGCGCGTCCCGCAGCCACCTACAAGTACCCCGCCGCGGTACCTCCGCTATGCTCGTCGAGGAGGTGATGACGACGGACCTCGTGACCTGCGACGTCGGCGCCACGGTCCGGGACGCCACGGAGCGGATGCTCCGGAACCGGGTCGGGAGCGTCGTCGTCACGGACGGCGGGACCCCGGCCGGGATCCTCACCGAGAGCGACGTCCTCCACGCCGGGTACGTCACCGACGACCCTCTCTCCGCGATCCCGATCCGGAAGGCGGCGAGCGCTCCCCTCGTCACCGTTCGGCCGAGCGCGACGCTCCGGACCGCGACGGAACGCATGCGCTCGGAGGGCGTCAAGAAGCTCGTCGTCGTCGACGGCGTGACGCCCGAGGGGATCGTCACCACGCAGGACATCGTCGACAACTACGCCGGGATCCGCCGCGAGGTCCGCGACCTCGCGACGGACGCGACCGGGTGGTCGGAGCGGTCCGACCGGCTCCGCGACTGAGGACCGCCCGCTCAAGCGTCCCTCAGTCGTCGTCGCCGACGATCCCCTCCGCGACCGCCATGTCGTCGACGCTGGGGTCGTCCTCCGACGCGCGGAGGACGAACCGCTTGCGGATCAGGTCGGCGACGTAGACGGCCGTCCCGGCGATGATCAGCGTGTCGCCCGGGAGCCGCGCCCAGAACAGCGTCTGGACGATGTCGCGCTCGTAGAACGCGAGGCTGCGGGCCGCGGCGTAGCTCTCCGTGAACGCGACGTCGAGCTGGAGGAACCCGACCGGGAGGACGGAGACGAACACCATCAGCGCGAGCCCGACGTTCCAACACCAGAACGCCGCGCGGAGCCACGAGCCGTCCCAGCGCTCGGGGTCGATCGACAGCTGGAGCATGTACGTCACCATGCCGAGCGCGAGGAAGCCGAACGCGCCGAACATCGCGGCGTGCGCGTGGCCGACGGTGAGGTACGTCCCGTGTTCGTAGTAGTTGATCAGCGGGAGGTTGATGAAGAAGCCGAGGACGCCCGCCCCCACGAAGTTCCACACCCCGCTGGCGACGATGAACATGAACGGCAGTTTGTACGGGAAGCCGGTCTCGCGCATCGCGCGGTACTGCCCGATCGCCTCGTAGAGGATGAAGATCAGCGGGAGCAGCTCCAAGGTCGAGAAGACGCTCCCGATCGGCACCCAGTAGTCGGGCATCCCGATCCACCAGTAGTGGTGCGAGACGCCGATGACGCCGGTCCCCATCACGAGCAGCGCTTGGAGCATCACCGCCTTCTCGGCGCTGCGGCGGGAGAGCAGGTTCATCGACACCAGGGTGAGCCCGATGATGGCGACGATGAAGAACTCGAAGGCGCCCTCGACCCACATGTGGACGACCCACCAGCGCCAGAACTCCGTGACGGCGATGTTGGTCGACGGCGTGAACATGAACCCGGCGACGAACAGCAGGGTGATCGAGCCGCCCGCGTAGAGGATCATGTGCGCGAGCCCGTAGGGCGGCTCCCGGTCGAGAAGCGGCTTGAGCCCCCGGATCGCGAGGACCGCCCAGAGGATGAACCCGGCGAGCAGGCCGGCCTGCCACACCTTCCCGACTTCGAGGTATTCGAGCCCCTCGTTGCCGAGCAGCCACCAGAGCTCGCCCGGGAGGTAGCCGTTCGCGCCGAGCCAGATGCCGCCCATGCCGCCGACCACGATGACGACGAGCGCGCCGAGCAGGACGCTCACGTACGTCCCCTGTCGCTTCGGCTCGTGGCCGGTGAGCAGCGGCGGGAGGAACAGCCCGGCGCCGAGCCACGTCGACGCGATCCAGAGGATTCCCAGGTCGATGTGCCACGTCTTCGCGATGGAGAAGGGGAGCAGCTGGAGGATGTGTATCCCGAACACCCGCTCGATCCCGAAGAACCCGGCCCGCTCGATGTAGAAGTGCGCGAGCAGGCCGCCGAGCAGCACCTGCGCCAAGAACAGCCCCGCGGCAATCGGGATGAACCGGAGCGCGGCGCGCTGGCTCGGGAAGACGCTCACGTCGCCCGGCTCGGGCACCGAGATCCCCGCCGAGGACGGCTCGGGGAGCTTCACCGACTTGTAGAGGAGGATCGCCGCGCCCGCGGCGCCGACGAGCAGCACCATGGCGATCACGCTCCAGATCATCGCCGAGCCGGTGGCGTCGTTGCCGGCGCCGGGGGAGTAGGGCCACTCGTTGGTGTAGGAGTGGTCGGCGTTCGGGCGGTCGGTGTGCGAGAACCACGCGGTCCACAGCGCGAAGTCGGCGAACGCCTCGGCCTCCTCCTCCGAGCCGATCATCTCGACCGGGACGCCGCGGTCGTGGTCGCCCTCGTGGTAGCGCTCGACGTACGTCTCGCGCACCCGCTCGTGGGCGTACAGCTCCGCGGCGGAGTACTCCACGACGTCGCCGCCGTCGTGCGACTGGTCGAGCTCGTCGCGCACGATTGCGTCGATCCGCGACTGCTCGCCCGAGTCGAGGGCGTCGTACGCCGCGCCGTACTCGGCGTCGGCGTAGTACTCGCGCATGTGCTGGGTCTTCAGCTCCAGCGTCTCGGCGGTGTAGTCCTCGCCGTAGTACGCCCCGTTGCCGAGGATCGACCCGTGGTTCATCAGCCCGTACTGCTGGAACGCCTCCTTCCCGTCTTGGACCTCGGCCCCCGTGACGACCGTCTCGCCGTCGGGGCCGACGACCTCGTCGGGTATCGGCGGCGCCTCCTGATACGCTGTCTCTTATACACATCTCTGAGCNTGTGTATAAGAGACAGCCGCTGAGACGTCCTATTCGTTTAGCGACAACATGTTCGGTCGGATTCCCGACGCTCGAAACCGTCGTCGTCAGGGCGTTTCGAGCCGTCTCACCGGCGCGTTAGCGGACCCCCGGATGCGCTTCGCGCGGTACCGACCGCGACCGGCAGATTCCGCTCGCCTCCAGTCCGTCCTCCCGCGAACATGTTCGTAACCCGGCTTACCCGGCACGGCCGCGTACGCTCGCACATGGCTCAAACCGGCGAGATGACCGACCCGCCCGAGGCGGAGACCGGCGGACCAGAGGCGGACGCGACCGCGACCGATGCGGAGACGACCGTCACCGTGCGGTGTACCGGCCACGTGCGCACGGAGCTGGACGTGTACGAGTTCGAGTACACCTTCGAGGGCGACACGCTCCGCGCGTTCTTAGACGAGCTGTTCGAGGAGTACCCGCAGCTCCAAGACATGCTGATCGCGGAGTCGGAGTCCGACGCGACCCACAGCGGCTGGGCGCCGACGCCGGAGGAGCTGCCGGGCACGTGGTCGAAGAACCCCGTCGGCGAGCAGACCATCGCGTACGCCCGGATCCTCGTCAACGGCCACTTCAACGAGAACGAGAACGGCTTCGACACGAAGCTGGAGGAGGGGGACCGCGTCGCCTTGGTCTACCCGTTCATGTTCTGCTGTTGAACGCGGTATCGGGGCCGCGGCGACCGCCGCCGACTCGGGCGCTATTTATAAACGACAGACCGCCGATCGACAGTGAACGCCACTAACGCCTCTATCGCTTATTTATAACCAACTCACCGTAGCCCGACAGCGGGCATCGCTATCGTGCGGATCGTTCAGTTATAAACGGCCGGGTACGGATCGACGGCGAACACCGATAGGGACTCAGCGGTCTGCTTATAAATAATCGAGCGAAGATCGACCGCGAAC
>NZ_AOJN01000019.1 GCF_000337335.1 Halorubrum distributum JCM 10118
CTCCTCGCGGCCGCCTTCGGCGGCCACTCGGAGGCACGCGCCGACCGCACCGCGGTCTATTTATAAACAATCGTCGTCACTCGCGGACTGCTCGCAGCAGCAATGCGGGGGAAGGGATTCGAACCAGGGAGCGGGAGGTGAGCGAGCGGAGCGAGCGAACGGGAGCGACTGAGGTTCGAATCCCTTCTGTTCTCAGTGCTGTCGCTCACGTATTGTTCGCGACAGCATGCGGGGGAAGGGATTCGAACCCTCGAACCTCTACAGGAGCGGATCTTAAGTCCGCCGCTTTTGGCCAGGCTCAGCCACCCCCGCGCGGATTCGGCTACCGGCGGCGGGGTGAAACCCCTTTCGGAAATCCCTACCAGTCGACGGAAAGCGTCCCGTCGCCGTGCGGGTCCGGCGCGATCTCCTCGTCCGTCCGGCGGTCGACGACGTGGATCACGCCGGCCTCCTTCTTCGCGGGACAGGCCTCGGCCGCGCGGACGTTCTCCTCCAGATCGTCCTCGCCGATGTAGTACGCCTCAGGCTTCGCCATCCCGCTCACGACGTCCATCACCCAGTTGTCCGCGACCTCGGCGCACTTCCCCGCCCCGAAGCACTTGTTCGCCTCGAAGACGATCTTGTAGGGCTTCTCCTCGATCGGCGGCCCCTCGCCGCCGATGTCGCTGGCGCGGAGCACCTCGTCGCCGCCGTCTGTCGCGGCCTCGTCGCCGTCGGCCTCGTCGCTCATGTCGCCCCCTCGGCGGTCGCGGGCCTTTCGTCTGTCGGTCGTTCCCGCGCGCTCGGGAGGGGTGGGGCCGAAACGGGCGAACCCGTCACTCCTCGACGTGGTCCGCGAGCAGCCGCTCGGCGTGGTCGGGCGAGTCGGCCAGTTCCCAGCGCACCTTCGCGGCGTCGCCGTACGCGAGCGCCTCCTTCAGTTCGTCGCGGAGGACGCCCGTGCCGAAGCCGACCGTGTCCCCGTCCGCGTCGCCGAGCTCGTAGAGCGCGTAGCGGTCCGGGGCGCCCCCGACGGTCGAACGGTCGAGATCGCGCCAGGGTTTCGCCAGGCTCATTTCCGTGACTCCGGCGCGGTCACCGATGCGCGTCGAGGCCGTCCTCGGGCCCCTCGACGATCTCGTAGCTCCCCTCGGTCCAGCCGTCCTCCACGAAGACGAACACGCGGCCGCCGGCGACCTCGGGGTCGGCGACGACCTCGTTGCGCTGCCCCTCGCGGCCGACGATCACGCCGGGGAACACCTCGTCGCGCTCGCCGTCCTCGACGATGACGCGGCCGACGCCGGACTCCTCGAGGATCTCGTCGTCTGTCTTGTAGTCGTTCACGTACGTCATCACGCCCTCCGTCTCGGTGGGGTCGGTGACGAGGACGTGGGTCTCTTTGCCGGGGCCGGCGGTCACCGTTCCCTCGGCGGACTCGGGGACGCCCCGGTAGAGGGTCGTCCGGCCGTCGAGGTACTCGACGACGACGCCCTCCTCCCGGAGGTCGACGCCGATCGATGTCGGCGGCACGTCGCTGCGTGATGGCGCGGACATACGCGACGCTCGGAGTGCCGGCCTCAAAAGGGACGCGCTCGGCCCTCGCGCCGGAGCGCACCGGGCGGCTGCCGGACTCGACCGCCGCGCGACGGGGCGCCCTCAGCCGCGAGAATCGGCGTACCACATTTAAGTTCCTGCCGCGGGGAGTGCGTGTCATGGAACGGACGCGACGGACGCTTCTGGGCGTCGGCGCCGCCATCGTCGGGACCGCCGGGTGTCTCGGCGTCGAGGGCGTCGAGTATCCCGACGCCCCCGCCGGCGCCGACGCGCCGGGCGACGGGGACGACCCCGACGGCGACCCGCCCGAGGACGGCCCTCCCGACGACCCGCCAGAGCAGACCGACGGCGACCCGTCGGCCGCGAACGCCGCGCTCGCGGACGCGACCCGCGCGGTCGTCGACGACGCGGTGTGGTTCGCGACCGAGTACCCGGACGCGGTCGCGACCTACCGCGACGCGGTCGCCGACGCGGCCTCGACCGTCCGGTCGGTCCGCGCGACCGTCGACGCGGAGGCGGAAATCACGTCCGAACAGGTCGACGCGGTCGCGGCCGCGGGCGAGACCGCCGCCGACCGCGCGGCCGAGGCCCTCGAACCGCACTTCTCGCCCGGCCTCCGGATCCGCGCCCGGGTCGACCGACACGTCGAGGTTCTGCGGGAGTTCGCGCCCCGCGGCGACGTCGACCGCGCCCTCGAGGAACTCGACCGGATGCGCACCGGTCTCGCGAGCATCGGCACGGCCACCTACGTCGAGGAGGCGTTCTCTCGAAACCCGATACACAATCGACTGTTCCGCCGGCTGTTGGCGCCGCTGCCGCCGGACGACCCCGAACGCGGTCGCGTCACCGGAGGCACGCTCGTCGAACTCGCCGTCGCGAGCCGCGACTTCTCGACGTTCGCGCACCGCCCGTACGACCGCGACGGGGTCGACCGCGACCGGATCCCGCGGATCTACGGCGACGCGTTCGGCTCCGAGCGGCGGCGTGAACTGCGCGCTCGGCTCGGCCCGATCCCGAAGTCGGAAGACCGCACGGAGGAGCTGTTCGTCGCGTTTGCGGACCGCCCTCCCCTGGGGAACCGCCGCCGGGACGCGTTCGAGGGGTGGGCCCGCGAGCTCGACGGAGTCCCGGTCCACGTCCAGCGCTACCCGGACGCCGAGACCGCAGAGGCGCGGCTCTCGACGGCCCTCGACGAGGGGGCGACCGAGGGGCGCGCGCCGATCGACCCCGAGGCCACCCTCGCCGGCTCCGACTTCAGCGGGAACGCGTCCGCCGGAGGGAACGCTTCCGAAACGGACGGCGAATCGGCGGACGGCCCCACCGCCTGGCACCGGTTCTACCACCGCGAGGCGGAGGGCGAACGGTACGGCTTCGACGAGCACGCCGGCGTCCAGTACGGCTACGTCGTCCGGGCGGGCGAGTTCCTGCTCGCGACCGGCTTCTCCGGCGACGCGTGGGAGGAGCGGACCGGCTGGCACGGCCGATTACGGCACGGGTGGGTGACCGGCGCGTGAACGCGAACCAGATCGGCCTCGTGGCCGCGGCGTTCGCCCTCGTCGGCGCCGGCGTCGGCATCGTCGCCGCGGCCGCGACGGGCTGGGCGGAGGCGGCGCTGGCGACCGCCGCGACGGGCGAGACGGCGCGGTTCGGCCCGGTGTTCGTCGCGCAGTCGTACCTCGCGGTGACCGCGACGGTGCTCGTCGCCGCCGTCCCGCTGGCCGGAGTCCTCGGCGTCCTCGTCGGGTCGCGCGCCCGCAGCGTCGTCGCCGCGGCGACGACCTGCGGGCTCGGGACGGGCCTCGGCACGCTGGCGTACGGGCTGATCGCGGTCACGGTGATCGTCGTCTCGCAGGGCGACGCCGCCGCGCAGGCACACGGGCTCGCGGACGCCGCCCTGCCCACGCTCGCGACCGCGTTCGTCGCCGGCGCCGTCGGCGCGTCGACCGGCGTCCTCGGGACGGTGATGCGATGAGCTCCGACCGAGACGGATCGAACCGACCCGACACCCATCGTTCCGGCCGACCGATCCGACGCGCGTCGCGGCGGGGAGTCATCGCGCTCGGCGCCACCGGACTGCTGGCCGGCTGTCTCGTGACCTCGGAGGAAGAGGGCTCCGACACTCGACAGACGGACGACGGAGCGAGCGGCGACGGTTCAGACGGGGGCGGAGGCGGTTCAAGCGAGGACGGTGGATCGGAGGGAGACTCGGGAAGCGACGACGCAGACGAATCCACGCCCGACGAGGTCGGTCCCGATGGATCGGGGCTCGTCGTCACCGACGCGACGGTCCTGGGAGTGAACGAGGGCGGGGGACGGACGACTGTCCGGGCGCGCCTGACCGTCGAGAACGCGGGACGGTTCGAGTACGGCGTCGTCGAGTTCCGCGTCGACGCGTACGCGACGCCGGCGGGGACCGACGAGCGCGAGGCGGTCGGGTTCGAGTACGACACCGAGCGATTCACCGGCGACGACCGGTTCGACGGCTCGCGGCCCCGGCGGTTCACGGTCGAGATCACGTTCCCGGACGATCGGACCAACGTCCGGCCCGACCCGGACCGGTACGCGGTCGACGCCGCGGTCAGGCGCGCCGAGCCGATCTGAGGCGGTGGGTGGGCCCCGATCGCGGTCCGGTCCGCCCGGGAGAGACTCGCCGTGATCGCTACCTCTTTGTCCGCGCTCGCGAGCCGTGAACCCATGGAGGGACGGGCGGCGGCGCTCGGCGCCGGGACGGTGTTGAACGCGCTCGCGACCGGTACGGGCGCCGCCTTCGGCATCGACGTCGAGACGCGCGCGACGGTCGAACTCGACCCCGCGGCGAACGGCGTCGACGGAGAGATAGCCGAGGACGCCGACGCCGACACCGACCTGATCGAGCGCTGCGTCGCGCTCGCGACCGAGCGCTGGGGCGACGGCGAGGGCGGCCGCGTCCGGACCGACAGCGACGTGCCGCTGGCGGCCGGCCTCAAGAGCTCCAGCGCGGCCGCCAACGCGACCGTCCTCGCGACCTGCGACGCGCTCGGCCTCGCGGTCGGCGACGGCGGCCGCGCAAGTGACGACGCGGTCGGTGACGGCGGCCGCGCAAGTGACGACGCGGTCGGCGACGGCGGCCGCGCAAGCGACGACGCGGTCGACGACGACCCGGACGACCCCGCGGTCGACGTCACCCGCCTGGAGGCCTGCCGGCTCGGCGTGCGAGCGGCCCGGGAGGCCGGCGTCACCGTCACGGGCGCGTTCGACGACGCGACCGCGTCGATGCTCGGCGGCGTCACCGTCACCGACAACGACGCGGACGAACTGCGCGTCCGCGAGGCGGTCGACTGGGACGTGCTCGTCTGGACGCCGCCGGAGCGCGCGTACAGCGCCGACGCCGACGTGGCGCGCTGTGAAGCCGTGGCGCCGATGGCCGACCTCGTCGCCGACCTGGCGCTCGACGGCCGGTACGGCGAGGCGATGACCGTGAACGGGCTGGCGTTCTCGGCCGCGCTCGGCTTCGACGCCGACCCCGCCGTGGAGGCGATGCCCCACGCGACCGCCGTGTCGCTGTCGGGCACCGGCCCGAGCGTCGTCGCCGTCGCGGACCCGGCCGACCCCGAGACCGACCTCGACGCGGTCGCCGACGCGTGGGGCGACCGCCCCGGAACGCTGCGACGAACGACGACCAGGAACGACGGCGCGGCCGTCGAGTGAGCGCCAGCGAGTACACCACGGCCCACCCCTGCCACACCACCCACCGACCCACTACCCACCAATGAGCGACACACCCAACGCGGAGGACCGGAGCCTCGACGAACTGCGACACGAGATCGAAGACATCGACCGCGAGATAGTCGAACTGATAGCCCGCCGAACGTACGTCGCCGACACGGTCGCGGCGGTGAAAGAAGAGCGCGACCTGCCGACCACCGACGAGGGACAGGAGGAGCGCGTGATGGAGCGCGCCGGGGAGAACGCTGAGCGCTTCGACGTGGACGCGAACCTCGTGAAGGCGATCTTCCGGCTGCTGATCGAGTTGAACAAGGTAGAACAGCGCGAGAGCCGGTAGCTCAATCGAGGTCGAGACTCAGTTTTAACGCCTCGTCGACCTCGGCCATCGTGGGTCCGTCGAGCGAACCGACGACCGAGTGAATCCGTTTCGGGGCCGAAACGGTTCGGATCTGGTCGAGCCGAATTGACGAGTCGTTTTCGAGCGGTGACCCGTCCGCCTCGACGAACACCTCGAACGGATACTCGCGGTAGGTTCCCGTGACGGGCGCGACGATGGTCGTACTGGAGTTTCGGTTTCCGATATCGTTTTGAACGACTACTGCCGGCCGCGTCTTCTTCATCTCGTGTCGTTCGGCGGGGTCGAGCCGAACGATTACCACGTCGCCCCGTCGCACGTCCGTGCCGTCACTCATCGAGGCGTTCCCACGCTTCGTCGGACGTTCCGCTCCATTCCTCGGCGAGCGCCTCCGCGCTCTCGGAGGCCTCCCGATAGGCGGCCGCCAGCTCGTCGTCGTCCGGCCGGTCGGACTCGACCTCGACGACGGCGACGGTCACGCGCTTGTTCGCGTACTCGGTGCCGAGATACACTCGACCCCGGTCGTCCGTCTCGTTCGTTTTGAGGTCCGTCGCGTCGACTTTCATCGAGGAACGGTACGGACCCGCTGCTAATATGTATTGCCCACTATTACCCACTGAATTCTCGTCGAAGTTACAGAATATCTTATCGATTTCAGCCATCTGAACAAGGTCGAACAGCGGGAGAACCGCTAGCGTCTCCCCAGATCGACGCGGCCGCTCCGACCTACCCGTCCCCGTCGCGGATCAGCATCGTCTTCACCCGGCGCACGGCGTCGAAGTCGCGGAGGCGGTACGTCAGTTCGCGAACGCGCTCGGCGTCCCCGCGGCAGAACAGGGATTCGAGACACCACTCGCCCTGATGGGTGTGGCTCGTGTTGAGGATCACGTCTTGGTACTCGTGTTGGGTGCCGTGGAGCTCTCGGATCACCTCGTGGTGGCGGTAGTCGAAGCCGACGAGCGCGACGACCTCGCCGGTGGTGTCTTCGAGCCGCGAGTGCGACTCGACGAACTCCCGCATCGCCTCCCGCACCGCCCGCGATCGATTCTCGATCCCCTCGTCTCGCCACACGCGGTCGAACTCCGCGACCAGCTCGTCGGGGATGTTGAAACTCGTTCTCATTAGCCCGTCCTCGAACCCGGTGACACAAGAGGCTCCGTATTACGTTTTCCCCGGCTCGGTACTAACAACCGCTAAGCGGCCCCGTTCCCGACGCTCGCACACCGATGCTCTCAAGCGAACTGTTCGGCCCGCTCGCGGGCGCCATCCTCCTCGGCGCGGTCCACGGCGTCGAACCGGGACACGGCTGGCCGGTCGCGGCCTCGTACGCGCTCGATCAGACCAACAAGTGGCTGTACGGGTTCGCGGCGAGCACCATCATCGGGCTCGGCCACCTCGTCAGCAGCCTCGCGATGGTGGCGGCGTTCTTCTACGCGAAGAGCTACTTCGATCTCACGCGGGTCAACGAGCCGGTCACGGTGCTCGGCGGCGTTCAGATCGGCGGCCCGGTCAGCCTCGTCGCCGGCGTCCTCCTTATCGGGCTCGGCGTCCGCGAGTACTTCCACGGCCACTCGCACGGCGCTCCCGGTGAGGCGAACGATCACGGCCACGACCACGGGCACCCGCACGAGGGCGACGACCAGCACGAACACGACCATTCACACGACGGAGCGGGCGACGGCGGCGGACGACTCGCCCGGATAAAAGGCGTGCTCCCGTTCGTCGGCGGTCACTCGCACTCGCACGACGGCTTCGACGAGAGCGCCGACCGGGGGCTCCTCGGCATCGCGTGGTTCGCGTTCGTCCTCGGGTTCGCCCACGAGGAGGAGTTCGAGATCATCGCGCTGTGTGCCGGGTCGAACTACTGTCTCGAACTGATGAGCGCCTACGCGCTCACGGTGATCGCGGGCATCGTCGGACTCACGATGCTCCTGATCGCGGGCTATCACCGCTCCCGCGAGCGCGTCGAGCGGTACACGCCGTACCTGCCCGCGTTCTCCGCGGCGGTTCTCATCGTCATGGGCGTCGGGTTCATCGCCGGCGTGTTCTGAGCCGTCGACGCCCACTCGGGGTTCACGGCGCTATTGGTACGCCTGTAGCCCGGTAATATCCTCGCCGAGGATCAGGGTGTGGATGTCGTGGGTGCCCTCGTAGGTGTACACCGTCTCCATGTTCGCCATGTGACGCATCGGCGAGTAGTCGGCCGTGATCCCGTTGCCGCCGAGCATCTCTCGGGCGATCCGCGACTGGTCGCGGGCGGTGCGGACGTTGTTGCGCTTGGCCATCGAGACGTGCTGCGGCCGCATTTCGCCCGCCTCTTTGAGGTCCGCGAGCCGGTGAGCGAGCAGCTGCGCGAGCGTGATCTGCGTCGCCATCTCCGCGAGCTTCTCCTGTTGCATCTGGAAGCCGCCGATCGGCTTGCCGAACTGCTCGCGGTCCGTGGCGTACTCCCGGGCGGTCTCGAAGCAGTCCTGCGCGGCGCCGACGGCGCCCCACGCGATGCCGTAGCGGGCCTGTGTCAGACACGACAGCGGTCCCTTCATCCCCTCGACGCCGGGGAGGCGGTTCTCGGCGGGCACGCGGACGTTCTGGAGGCTGATCTCGCCCGTGATCGACGCCCGGAGGCTGAGCTTCTCGTCGATCTTGTTCGTCGTGACGCCGTCGCGGTCGGTCTCGACGAGGAACCCGCGGGCGGGCGTCCCCTCCTCGCCGTGGTCCTTCGCCCACACGACCGCGACGTCCGCGATCGGGGAGTTCGTGATCCACGTCTTCGAGCCGTTCAGGACGTACTCGTCGCCGTCGGGCTCGGCCATCGTCTCCATCGCGGAGGGGTTCGACCCGTGTTCCGGCTCCGTGAGCCCGAAACAGCCGACCGCATCGCCGGTGCCGAGCCGCGGGAGCCACTCCTCTTTCTGCCCGTCGCTGCCGAACGCGTGGATCGGGTACATCACGAGGGCCCCCTGAACGCTCGCCATCGAGCGGAGTCCGGAGTCGCACGCCTCCAGCTCGCGCATCAGCAGGCCGTACGCAGTCTCGCTGACATCGGGTAAGCCGTACCCGTCGAGGTTCGGCGCGTAAAAGCCCATCTCACCCATTTTCGGGATGAGGTCCGTGGGGAACGTCCCCTCGATCCAGTGGTCGCCCATGTCCGGGACCTCCCCGTCGACGAACGAGCGCGCGGAGTCGACGAGCAGGCGCTCCTCCTCGGACAGGGTCGACTCCATGTCGAAGTAATCCAGCATACTATCGCTATCGAACCCAAGAATAAATAACCATAGTTGTGTCCGCCACCCGACCGGAGCCGCGGGCAGCGGTGGTCAGGGAGAGACGGGCGACCCCGGCGAGAGGCCTATCGGGAACGGTTCGGCACCGGTCACGCGTCCGCGTGGCACGAGTGGCCGCACGCGGACGTGGAGCCGGCCCGATCTGCGGGTCTCCCACCCGTAGTTTTGTATCGCGGTTACGAGGGGTTCCCCATGGAGTTTCCCGACCGTTCCGAGGTCGACGGGCTCATCGATCCGCAGCCCCTGCCGGAGTTCGCGCGGGTCCGGTACGAGCCGCGGGCCGAGCGCCTTGACGGGGTCGCGGAGACGGCGCGCGAAGAGCTGGACGAACTCGCACTCGACGGCCTCGACTCGGGCGCCACCGTGGCCGTCGGGGTCGGCAGCCGCGGGATCGACCGGATCGACGAGGTCGCGGCGGCGGTCGTCGAGCGGATCGCCGAGCGCGGCTTCGAGCCCGTGGTGGTGCCGGCGATGGGGAGCCACGGCGGCGCGACTCCGGAGGGGCAACGAGAGGTGCTGGCGGCGCTCGGAGTCACCGAGGAGCGCGTCGGCGCGCCCATCGACGCGCGGATGGGAGCCGAGCGGCTGGCGACGGCGGGCGTCGGCGACGCCGACCTGCCGGTGTACTTCTCCGAGGCGGCGCTCGCGGCCGACGCCGTCGTCGTGGTGAACCGGGTGAAGGCTCACACCAACTTCACGGGGGAGATCGAGAGCGGGCTGACGAAGATGACGGTCGTCGGGCTCGGTAAGCAGCGCGGGGCGAAGTCGTTCCACTCGACGGCGCTCGCCGAGGGGTACGTCGAGACGCTGACGGCCGCGCTCGACGTGATCGAGGAGGAGACTCCCCTCGTCGGGGGAATCGCGCTCGTCGAGAACTTCGAGGAGGAGATCGGTCACCTGGAGGCCGTCCCGGCGGGGTCGTTCCTCGCCCGGGAACCGGAGCTGTTGGAGCGCGCGAACGACGAGATGCCGACGCTCCCCGTCGACGACGTGGACCTCCTGGTCGTCGACGAGATCGGGAAGGAGATATCAGGGGCGGGGATGGACACGAACGTCATCGGGCGCTACCGCGTCCTCAACGCGCCCGACCCGGAGACGCCCGACATCGACCTCATCTACGTCCGCGGGCTCACCGAGGCGACGAAGGGGAACGGCAACGGGATCGGGCTCGCGGACCTCACCCGGCGGTCGGCCGTCGACCAACTGGACCTGAAGAAGTCGTACGCGAACGCGCTCACGAGCGGGTCGCTCGCGAAGTCGAAGCTCCCCGTCGTGGCGCCCGACGACGAGTTCGGGCTCCGGACCGCGGCGGCTGCGTTGGGGGCGTACGACCCCGAGACCGCCCGGATCGTCTGGATCCGAAACACGCAGGACCTCGGCGAGTACCGCGTCTCCGACGCCGTGGTCGACGACCTCCCGGAGGGGGCTGACGTGGTCGGCCGCGAGACGGTCGCGTTCGAGGACGGGACGGCGCGGTTCGAGGCGGCGGGCGGCGACGCATCGGGCGCCTGACGCCCAGTACGGCCGCGTCGAGCGTGTCGGTCGCTCCGCCGCTTGCCTGCAAGAAAATGTTTTCACGGCGTACGCGGGATAGGAGAGACATGGACCTACAGATCGACGGGAACGCGGCGCTCGTCACCGCATCGTCCAGCGGGCTCGGCAAGGCATCGGCGAAGGCGCTGGCGCGGGAGGGCGTCGACGTCGTCATCAACGGCCGTGACGAGGAGCGACTGGCGGCCGCGAAAGAGGAGATCGAGGCGGTCGCGACCGGCGAGGTCGTCGCACAGCCGGCCGACCTGACGGACGCCGCCGAGGTCGCCGCGCTCGTGGAGGCGACCGTCGACGAGTTCGGCACTGTCGACCACCTCGTGACGAGCGCCGGCGGCCCTCCTTCCGGCTCGTTCCTCGACACCGACGACGAGGACTGGCAGCACGCCTACGACCTGCTCGTGATGAGCGTCGTCCGGCTGGCGCGGGAGTCGTATCCCCACCTCAAGGAGGGCGACGGCGGCACCATCGTCAACATCACCTCCCGCAGCGTGAAGGAGGCCATCGACAGCCTCGTGCTGTCGAACGCCGTCCGGATGAGCGTCATCGGGCTGGAGAAGACGCTCTCGAAGGAGTTCGCGCCGGAGGTCCGCGCGAACGCCGTCCTGCCCGGTTCCCACGAGACGAGCCGGATCCGGGACCTCGTCGAGGCCGCCGTCGAGCGCGGCGACTACGACTCCTACGAGGAGGGGCTCGACGACTGGGCGGGGAACCCGCTCGAACGCATCGGCGACCCGATGGAGCTCGGTAACACGGTCGCGTTCCTCTCGTCGCCGAAGTCGGGGTATGTCAACGGCACCGCCCTCCCCATCGACGGGGGATCGACCGGAGCGAACCTATGAAGCCGGTCGCGTTCGACGAGGCGGAGACGTACGAGCCCGACGAGGGCTGGCGGCGCGTGTCGATGGCGGGCAGCGACCGGTTCTCCTTCGAGTGGTTCGAGAAGCCGCCGGGGCACAGCTCCCCGATGCACGACCACGAGAACGAGCAGGTGTGCCTCTGCTTGGAGGGCGAGCTGACCGTCGTCTCCGAGGACGACGAGGTCACGCTGGAGAAGAACGACTCCGTGCTCCTGGAGTCGAACGAGCCCCACAGGGTCGAGAACACCGGCGACGAGCGCGCGGTCGGCCTCGACGTGTTCGCGCCCGGACGCTCGTTCGACTTCTGGACGGACCGGGAGGAGTGAGATGAACGGGGCCACCTCGTGATGAAGTACCTCGCACGCACGGCGACCGGGGAGCCGCTGTTGGGCGACGAGGAGGGGTACGTCCCCCTCGGCGCCGTCGAACCGGACCTGGAGACGGTCGGCGACGCGCTCCCCCGGGCGGCCGCGGGCGACCTCGGAGACGCGGCCGACGCGCCCGCCGACCCGGTCCCGGCGGCGGACGTGTCGTTCGGCGCGCCCCTGGAGTCGTTCGGGAAGCTGTGGGGGATCGGCCTGAACTACGAGGAGCACGCCGGCGACCTCGACGAGCAGCGCCCGGACGAGCCGGCGAGCTTCATGAAGCCGCGGTCGGTCCTGACGGGCCCCGGCGGACCGATCCGGCTGCCGCCGGAGTCGCAGAGCGAGCGGGTGACCGCCGAGGCCGAGCTGGCGGTCGTGATGGGTCGAACCTGTCGGAACGTCGATGAAGGCGACGTCGACGACGTGATCGCGGGCTTCCTCCCCGTGATCGACATGACCGCAGAGGACGTGCTCCAGCGGAACCCGCGCTTCCTCACGCGGGCGAAGAGCTACGACACGTTCCTCATCCCCGGCGCCGCCCTCGCGGTGCCGGAAGAGCCGGTCGCCCTCGACGAGCTCTCGGTCCGGACCGAGGTCAACGGGGACGTGCGGGCCGAAAACGAGATCCGGAACATGCTGTTCCCGCCGGCGGAGATCGTCTCCTTCCACTCCGACGTGATGACGCTGGAGCCGGGCGACCTGTTCAGCACCGGGACGCCCGGCGCGGCGCCCATCCACCCCGGTGACAAGGTGCGGGCGGTCGTCGAGTCGATCGGGTCCGTCAGCGCGCCGGTGACGCGGTAGGCGCCCGACGGAGCGACGCCAACCGCGGGGTCGCGGGCGGCTCGCGGCGACGCGCAGCGGGACGATACTGAGCGAGCGAGAACGCGTCGTCGATCGAAACGCGTGCGGGTTCCGAGTGGGGCCGCGATCGCCTCAGCGCCCGCCGTCGGTCATCGCGACCGGTTCGTCGGCGTCGACGTCGCCGGGCGCCTCCGTCGCGGGCTCGTCGCTCGACGCGGGATCGGTCGCGGTGTCGGTGACGCCGAACTCCGTCCAGAGCGTGGCGACGACGACCGCGTACGCGACCAGGTCGTAGTGGACCGCGCCCTCCAGTCCCGTGAACGCGGTGAGGGTGCTGTATCCGTACAGCGCGACGACGCCCCCGACGAACGCGGCCTCGTTGGTGAACCGGCCGTCGCGCACGGCGGCGACCGCGCGGCGGATCGTCGGCCCGCAGGCGACGAGGAACGCGATCCCGGAGAGCGCGCCGAGGTTCACGAAGAAGTGCGTCGTCATCGACGAGTCGAGGATCGACTGGAGGTACTGGACCGTCACGGGGTCGTAGAACAGCCACTCGACGCGAGTCGGGTACAACACCGCGACGTACGGCGTCGCGACCATCAGGCCGAAGAGGACCGCGACCGCGACGCGGGCCGACGCGAACTGCGACGCGCGCCGCGCCTCGAACGCCTCGTCGCCGGGCGCGACGACGAGCCCGCACGATTCGAGCGTCTCGCGCAGCGCGTCGCGCGACAGCGACGGGTCGTGGTGGACGCCCACCGTCCCGTTGCGTCGCGTCGCCGAGGCGTCGCTGACGCCGTCGACGTCGCGCAGTACCGCCTCCAACAGTCCCTCACGGCGGTCGGTGTCGATCCCCTCGACGGAGAACGTGTCGTGGTCGTGGCCCTCCGGGACGCGGGCGACCCGCGGTCCCGACTCGACGGCGTCGCTTGGGGGCGTCTCGCCGCCGGGCGAATCGCCCTCCCCCGCCCCGTCGGGCGCGCCGATTCCCCGTTCGCGGACCACGGCGTCGAGCGGCGTCTCGCCGCCGCGGTGGTCGCTGTCTCGCATGAGAGATACCTACGGTTACAGGAGCTTGAAACTTCCCCCCGGGCCGACGCGTCACGTTCGGCCCCGAACGCGCCCGGGTCCGACCCGCAATCGTGCCGCGTCGGGTCGTCAGGCGTTCACCGATTCGAGGTAGGAGCTCACGATCATCTGTCCCTTGCGGGTGAGCGCGGCCCCGCTCTCGCCGTCGGCGACGAGGCCGGCCTCCCGGAGCGTGTCGAGGATCATCGACGTCTGGGCGACGTCGCCGGTGACCACGTCGGCGATGTTCGCCTCGCCGCCCGCGGAGTAGATGGAGACGAGGATCTCCAGCTGCTCTTCGGTCGGGTCGAACGTCTCGAGGTCCTCCATGGCCTCGTCGTACTCGATCTTGATGTACCGGCCGAGGACGTTGAGCGCGCGCTCGTTCGGGACGGTCGCGATCGACGTGACCGTCTGGCCGTCGGCGACGTGCCGGAAGACGAGCGCCGGCCGCTTCTTCCCGCCCACGGTGCGGTCGGTGCGCTCGTAGTCGATCACCGCGGAGAGGTCGACGGTGAACGGATCCGGGCAGTTCTCGAACCGAATCTCGCCCGGCGACACCGACACCGAGGCGCGGTGGTCGCTCGCGTCCGTGACGCGCCCGCCGACCTTCGCCGGGTGCCGAACCGTGACGGTGACGTTCCGCAGCAGGGCCTTGAACAGCAGCCTGACGAACTTGTCCATGTCCTCGGGCTCGCCCTCCACGAGCGCGGCGCGGCGCGACCCGTCTTGCTCGTACGCGACGGTGACGCTGTCGTTGAAAAACGAGCGCAGGTCGCCCGGCACGCTCCCGACGACGACGTCGAACACCCGCGAGAGCGGGACCGTCTCCTTTCCGTCGTCCGTCGCGAGGACCAGCCGCCGCTGGCTCAGCAGGACGCGGCCAGTCACCGGCTCGTCGGTTCCGAAACTCGCCGCGTGGACGCGGCCGACGAAGTCGGCGACGACGGACTCCTCCATCGATAGTTCCTGAGCGCCGTACGCTATTTATTGTTACTCACGCCGTATCAATCGTGATAACTGTCTGTCACGCGAACGGCCGCGGACGGGCCTCCGCGGCGAACGGCGCCGTCGGTGCGCGTTTCGAAGCGCGCCGCGGCCGCCGAAAGGAGCCGAATGTGTTCGGTTCACGGCGACCGCTCGCGAGGCGGTCGGGTGGGGAACAGCAAAGCCTAATGAGGTGGGCATCAAACCGACAGGTGATGCCCACAGTAGAATACCTCAACTACGAAGTGCTCGACGACCACGGCTGGTCGATGGACGACGACAACCTCTTCGAGGAGGCCGCCGACGCCGACCTCGACGCCGAGGACTACGGCACCCTCGAAGTGAACCAGGGCGAATACATCCTCGAATCGGCCGAGGCGCAGGGCTACGACTGGCCCTTCTCGTGCCGCGCCGGTGCGTGCGCGAACTGCGCGTCCATCGTGAAGGAGGGCGACATCGAGATGGACATGCAGCAGATCCTCTCCGACGAGGAGGTCGAGGAGAAGAACGTCCGCCTCACCTGTATCGGCAGCCCGGCCACCGACGAGGTCAAGATCGTCTACAACGCGAAACACCTCGACTACCTGCAGAACCGCGTCATCTGATCGGCACTCTCCTGCGGTGACTGGCCGTTCTCACGCGGGATCGCGCCGCCTGCGGTCCTCGCATCTCTCCCCGCTTCGGTAGCGGCGGCTCCGCCGTTCGTCGCGCGCCCCTCCCGAGCGGCGACCGAGCTGCCCCCATCGCCCGAACCTGTTCGGCCGAATTTCGCGGCCGTGAGAACGCGCGAAACCCCGTTCGGGGGACCGTCCGTATCGGGAGTATGGTCGAGAAGACGGACCGAGGCGAGGACGCGAACGGGCCCCGGTCGGCCGACGGTCGCCGGTTCGAGGTGTTCGTCCGCGAAGAGGAGTCGGACCCGCTCCGCCACGTCGGCACCGTCGCCGCGCCGACGCCGGACGCCGCCCACGAGGAGGCGAGCAAGCTCTTCGCGTGGTACGCCCGCGACGTGTGGGTGTGTCCGGCCGCGGAGGTGTCCCGCTACTCCGAGGAGTCGCTCGCGAGCGACGAGGCGGGGGGCGACGAGTCGTCCGACGACCCCGACGAGCCGCGCGTCTACGAGGAGACCGAGGGGACGCCGACGGTCGCGTGCGGCAGCGCGCCGGTCGACGACGGGGGCGACGCCGGGGAGCCGTCCTCGGAGGGGTCGCGATGATCTCCGTCAGCAAGCTGCTGTGCGGGCTCGACGCCGAGAGCGACGGGCTCCGCTACGACGCGGCCGACGGCTCGAAGGAGCCGCAGATCACCGAGGAGAAACAGCGGCGACCGGTCGTCGTCTGGAACACCACGAAGCGGTGTAACCTCTACTGCGAGCACTGCTACGCGGGCGCGGACACCGAGGGCGCCCCGAACGAGCTGTCGACCGCCGAGGGGAAGGCGCTCATCGACGACCTCGCCGAGTTCGGCGTTCCGGTCCTGTTGTTCTCCGGCGGCGAACCCCTCGTCCGCGAGGACCTCCCCGAGCTGATCGACTACGCAGACGACAGCGGGATCCGGCCGGTGCTCTCGACGAACGGCACGCTCCTCACCCGCGAGCGCGCCCGCGAACTGAAGGAGGCGGGGCTGAAGTACGCCGGCGTCTCGGTCGACGGGCTCCCCGAGCGCAACGACCGTATCCGCGGCGAGGAGGGCGCGTTCGACGCCGCCGTGCGCGGCATCGAGGCCTGCCTCGACGTGGGGCTCAAGACCGGGCTCCGGTACACGATCACCGAGCACAACGTCGACGACCTCGCGGGCGTCGTCGACCTGCTCGTCGACGTCGGCGTCGACCGCTTCTGCTTCTACCACCTCGACTACGGCGGCCGGGGCGCCGACATCTCGAACGTCGACCTCTCGCCCGAGGCGACTCGGAAAGCGGTCACGGACCTCTGTGACCTCACCCGCGAGTACCACGAGGCCGGCGAGGAGATTGAGACGCTGCTCGTCGGGAACTACGCCGACGCCGGCCACCTCGTCGAGTACGCTGACCGCGAGATGGGGACCGACCGCGCCCGGCTCATTTATCAGTATCTCCGGCGCAACGGCGGCGACCCGACCGGGGAGCGCGTCGCCGACGTCGACCCCGTCGGCAACGTCCACCTCACGCAGTTCTGGCAGGGGTACTCGCCGGGTAACGTCCGCGACCGCTCGTTCGGCGCGATCTGGTCCGACGAGTCGAACCCGCTCCTCGCCGGGCTGCGCGAGCGGGAGGAGCGGCTCTCCGGTCGCTGCGCCGACTGCGCGTACCAGTCGATCTGCCGGGGCGGCTCGCGGCTCCGCGCGCTCTCGGCGCACGGCGACCCGTTCGCGCCCGACCCGAAGTGCTACCTCACCGAGTCGGAGCGCGCCGGCGAGGAGGCGCTCGCGCGGATCGACGGCGCCGACCGGTCCGCGCCCGCCGACGACTGAGCCGCACCGGGCCGCGCGGCCGTCGCTGGCCCCTACTCCTCGTCGCCGGCGGTCCCTGACTCCCTTTCCGTGCCGTACTTCGCCGAGAAGCGCTTCGCGGGCACCTCGCCGCGAGCGACGCCGATCGCGTCGCGCACGAGCTCGACGGTGGCGTCGTCTCGGACCGGCTCGACGGCCGGCGGGTCGTCGTCGCTCATGGGCGGACCGAGGCGACCGCGCCCCCTCGGCGTCCCGCTTTACCGGTCCATCGCTTCAAGAGGGTCTCACCGCTCGGCGCCGTCGAAGACGTCCGTCACCAGCTTCGCCTGCGCGGTGCGGAGCCGCTGGGAGAGCGCGGACTTGCTGATCCCGAGCTCGTCGGCCAGTTCGCTCAGGCGCACGTCGCGGTCGTCGTCGAAGTAGCCGCGGACGACCGCGAGCTCGAGCCCGCGGCGCTGCTTCGGCGTCAGCGCGGAGAGGTCGAACGTGACCTGCTCGGTCGCGTCCGGCCCCTCGACGACCGCGAGCCGGACGAGCCGCACCCGGTCGACGACCTCGCGGAGCTCCTCGACGAGGCGGCGGACCGCGCCCCGGTCGTCGACGTACGCGGTGACGAGGATCGTCCCGTCCTCGACGCGCCGGAAGTGCGGGACGTAGCCGAGCCGCCCGAACGCGTGACAGAGGCAGTCCGCGTCGACCTCGCCGGTCCCGCGGCGCACCTCGCCCTCCGGCGTCGTCACGTCGACGACGCACTCGTCGCCGACCGCGTTGACCGCGACCGCGGCGGCCTCGTCGGCCTCGGAGACGATCGGACAAGCGCGGTCGCCGGTCGGATCGACGTCGAGGTCGACCCGCAGGCGACGGTCGCCGTCGGCGCCGGCGGCGTCAGACATGTCAGCCGCTACGGACGGCGTCGGTTTTACTTTTCGGCGGATTCCCGGGATCCGGCGCGGCGGTCGGTCGGAAAAAGTCGGCGGCCGCTCGCCCGCGCCTCAGTCCTCTGACTCGGGGGCGGCCTCCTCGGCCGCGGGCTCCTCGGCGGCGCCCGAGTCGTCCTCGCCCTCCTCGGAGCGGGCGGCGACGAGGGCGCCGCTGGCGACGCTGTACATCGGCTCGTCGGCCGAGCGTACGCCGCTGATCGAGAACGGGATGTTCGCGTCCGCGAGGTGGTCGGCGAACAGGTCCTCGAAGCCGTTCGGGCTGGAGGTACCGCCGGTGACGACGACGGGCACGTCCAGCCCCTCCTCGACGTCCTCCTCGTCGACCTCGCGGGAGATGTTCTCGATGACGTAGTCGAGCAGGTTCTCGTAGTAGATGGCGAGCGCGCCCTCGACGCCGCCCACGTCCGTGCGGAAGTCGAGCTCGAAGTCGTCCTCCTTGATGCTCGTCACCTTGTCGACGGGGGTGCCCGTCGCCTGCGCGGTCTGCTCGTCGACCCAGTCGCCCCCGCGGGCGATGGAGAACTTCATGACGGGGACCGCGTAGTAGGCGAGACAGACGTTGGTCATCCCCGCGCCGAAGGAGATCCCGAGGCCGGTGAAGTTGTTGTCGGCGAGCTCGGAGTAGATGACCGCCATCCCCTCGTTGATCGGCTCGGGGTCGTACCCCATGTCGCCGAGCATCGACTCCAGCGTCTTCTCGTGGTACAGCGTCGTGAGCGGCGAGTCGATGGGGTCCGCGGGGCTGGAGTAGAACAGCCGCTCGTTCGGCTTCGAGGGCTCGCCGACGACCTGCTCGGTGATCAGTTTGATCATCGGGATGGCCGACGCCTCCTCGCTGGAGAGGATGCCGTGTTGCATCGGCCGGCGGGTCTCCTTGTTGAAGATGTTCGCGAAGTTGAGGGCGTCGTCGCCGACGACGTACACCTTGTCGTCCTTCCGGATGTGGAGGACCTCGCTGCGCGAGAGCATCTGCTCGGCCATGTCGCTGTACTCGATCTCGACGAACGAGTTGCGCTGCTGTACGAACACCGTCTCCGCGCCCTCCTGCCGTCCGGAGAGGATGTTCATCGTGCCGACGTCTAAGCCTTTGGCCATGTCCGTGTGTTTCATTTCGGACCTGATAAACGTTCGTGGCAGACCGACCGACAACCGTCCGAGGCCGGGCGAACACCTTCGGGAGGGGGCGACGCCCTCGCGACGACGAGACGCCCCCGCGACGACGAGACGCCCCCGCGACGACGAGACGCCCCCGCGACGACGAGACGACTGACGCCCCGTCGCCTACCGCGGCCCCCGACCGATCCCGCACCGTTTATTCCTCGCGGGCGGGAGTACGCGGACGACGTGCGAGACACGCTCCGCGGTATCGTCGAGCTCGCGCGCCTCGGCAACTGCGTCGCGGCCGGGGCCCTCACGGCCACCGGCGCGTTCGTCGCGGGCGCGAGCGGCGCCGCCCTCCCGACCGCGCTCGCGGCCGTGACCACCGCCTTCGCGGTCGCCGCGGGCAACGCGATCAACGACTACTTCGACCGCGAGATCGACGCGGTCAACCGCCCCGACCGGCCGATCCCGCGGGGCGCCGTCTCGCCCCGGGGCGCGCTCGCGACCGCGACCGTCTGGTTCGCCGTCGCCGTCGCGGCCGCGGTCGCCCTCCCGCCGCTCGCGATCGCCATCGCCGCGGTGAACCTCGTCGCCCTGGTCACCTACACGAGCATTTTTAAGGGGACGCCCGGCCTCGGCAACGCCCTCGTCGCCTACCTCGTCGGCTCGACGTTCCTGTTCGGCGGCGCCGCCGCGGGGAATCCGCGTGCGGTCCTCGTCCTCGCCGCGCTCGCCGGGCTCTCGACGTTCACGCGCGAGGTGATCAAAGACGTCGAGGACGTGGCCGGCGACCGCGAGGAGGGGCTCGCGACGCTCCCCATCGCGGTCGGCGAGCGCACGGCGCTGCGGATCGGCGCCGCCGCGCTCGTCGTCGCCGTCGCCGTCAGCCCGCTGCCGTACCGCTCCGGGACGCTCGGCGCGGCCTACCTCGCGGTCGTCGCGGTCGCCGACGCGGTCATGCTGTACGCGACCTACGAGAGCTTCTCAGACCCCGCCGCCGCGCAGCGACGGTTTAAATACGGCACCTTCCTCGCGGCGGCCGCGTTCGTCGTCGGGCGAGCCGCCGTGGTCGCGTGAGACGGACGGGGCCGTCGCTCGGCGACGGAAACCGGTGAAAAACTGCGCGGAGAACCGACGCTCGACGGCGGACGGTCAGGTGACGGTCACGCGACGTTGAAACCCTTGTCGCGGAGGAAGTCCTCCACGCGACCCGAGTGGTTCCCCTGGAGCTCGATGGCGCCGTCCTCGACGGTGCCCCCGCAGGCGAACTTCGACTTGAGATCCGACGAGAGGGAGCTCAGGTCCACGTCCTTCGGGTCGAATCCTTCGATGACCGTTACCTCCTTACCGTACCTGCGCTCGTCGATGCGGATGCTGATCTGCTGGGACTCCTTCGCGACGTCCTCGCAGACGCAGAGTTCCTGGGGCAGTCCGCACGTCGAGCAGACTTCCGACATTACAGCCCGAATCTACACGATGCCCGTATTAAATAGTGTCGGGAAGCCCCCCGATCAGCGGACGAACCGCCCGATGAGCGGCAGTCGTTCGAGAGCGAGGCGGCGCACGGCCCGGCGGGCCGCGTCGGCCTCGTCGCGGGTCACCGATCCGGCGTACGCGGCGCGCTCGTAGGCGTCCGCGACGATCTCGACGCGTTCGTCCGCCCCGAGCGTCCGGACCGCGTCGACGTAACGCCGCGGGGTCTCCCCCGGTCGCCGCTCGCGGTAGGGCTCGGCGAGGAGGCGTTCGAGGTCGGCGAACGCCCGCTCGGCGTCCGCGGTGGGGTCGCCGGGCCGCCGCGGGAGCAGCGGACCTATCCGTCTGCCCGCACGGCCCGCGAGGCCGGTCCGCCGAACGCCGGCGACGCCGAGCCCTGCGACGATCAGCCAGTAGAGCGCGGTCTCCGGGTCGGGGAGCGAGTCGAACGGGCCGTCGCTCCCGCTCGCCCCGGTCCCCGCTGCCGGGCCGGTGGCCGTCGACGGCGCGGTTCCCGTCTGCGTGCCGTCGAGCTGCGCGATGCCACCGGGGCCGAGCGTCCCCGCCTCTCCCGCGGCGGTCTCGTTTCCGCTCGTCACGTTGCCCGCACCGGGAGTCGGCGTCCGCGGATCGTCGGTCGCCTCCGCGTCGGTCTCGTCCGGCTCGGTCTCCGTCGCCGCGTCCGGCGCGGACGCCTCGGTGTCGACGTCTTCGGCGCCGTCGGCGCGGGCCTCCGCGAGTCGCGTCTCTCGGGCCTCGTCGCGCGGGTCCGAGGGGGTCGGGTCGAACGCCACCCAGCCGTGGTCGGGCACGTAGATCGACACCCACGCGTGGGCGTTCTGTCCGCGGACGACGTACTCGTCGTCGCCCACCCGCTCGCCGGGCGTGTAGCCGGTCTCGAACCGCGTGGGGATGCCCTGCGACCGGAGCATCGCCGCCATCGTCGTCGCGAAGTACACGCAGTAGCCGGCGTCCATCTCGAAGAGGAACGCGTCCGCCACGTCGCCCTCGGGCTCCTCGACGGTCAGCGAGTAGTCGTACTCCGAGCGCAGGTACGCCTCGATCGCGGCCGCCCGCTCGTACGGCGACTCCGCGTCCGCCGCGGCCACGATCTCCTCGGTCCGCTCGCCGACCCGGTCGGGCGTGCTCTCGGGCAGCTGCGTGTACCGCTCCTCGATCGCCGCCGGGTAGTCGGTGCTGGCGTTGCGGAGCGTCGCGGGGTCGGCGTCGAGGACGCGGCTCTCGACGGTCACCTGATCGCCCGGTTCGAGCGAGCTCGCGAGCCGGAGACTGCCGCGCTCGTCGGCCTCGACCGCGCCCCCGCCAGAGGCCGAGACCGGCTTCCACGGCGCCGGGAGCGCGCTCGACTCGGTCTCCGCGGTGATCGTCGTCTCGACGCTGTCGTTCGCTCCCGGCGGGGCCGGCAGCGACTCGTTGACCGCGGTCCGCTCGCCGGTCCGGACCCAGCCGTCGCCGGTGTAGGTGTCGTACGCGCCCGTGTGCCAGTTCCGCTCGACCGGGCTCTCGATCGTGTATCGGACCTCGGGCGAGAGCCGCGTCGACCCGACCACCTCCAGCTCGTCGTCGCCGCTCAGGCTCGACTCCAGCGTCGCCGAGCCGCGGTCGAGCCCCAGCGGCGCCGCCGCGCCCGCCGGGATCACGGTAACCGTCGCGCTCGCGACGACCATCGCCGCCACCACCAGCGCGAACGTGCCGGCGTGGCCGCGGCGCCGGCTCGGGGTCGACAGCGTGGAGAGCCCCACCGCGAGCGCGAGGCCGACGACGCCGGCGACCGCGGCGCCCGTCCCGGCGTCGCCGGTGAGCACGAGGAAGCCGAGGGTCCCGCCCGCGACCGCCGCGGCCGCGACGTGGCGCCCGCGCCCCGCGAAGTAGCCGACGAGGAACGTCGGCACCGGCGCCACCGCGAGCACCCAGACGTCCGCGAGCGCAAGCCGCAGCACGGAGAGCCCGGTCGACAGCGCGAGGAGGTCCAGGGCGACGCTCCGGACCGTGAACAGCGCGCGCTGGCTCGCGGGGATGGCGAGGAAGTAGCCCGCGAGCCCCGCGACGAACAGCGCCCCGGCCAGCCACAGCGCGGTCCGCTCGCCGACGGCCCGTGCCAGCGCGATCCCGCCGAGCCCCGCGAGCGCGACGACCGCCGCGGTCCGCCCGGTCCCGCCGACGACGTTCGTCACCTCGAAGAACACGGCGAGGTACGCCGCGGCGACGACCGCGACGCCGACGACCGCCGGGTCGGCCAACCGTCGGTCGGCCTCGTCGGAACCGCCCCCGGAGAGGCGCTCCCGGACGGTCGGGCGCCGACTCACGGCGACGCCACCTCCCGTCCGTCCGCCGCATCGTCGGCCCGCCTCCTCTCGGCGTCGTCGCCCGTCGTGCGCTCGCCCTCCGCCTCGCGGCGCAGGTCGGCGAACGAGACGGAGCGGTCGCCCGCGCGGAACCGAGCGCCGTCCGCGTCGGCGACGATCGTCACGTCGGCCTCGTCGTCGGCCACCGCGCCCGGGCCGGTCCGCGCCGCGAGCTCCAGCACCTCGCGGCGGCCGCGGCCGCCCGGCGCCGCCGAGACGCGCCCGCCGGGCAGCCGGACGTCGACCGGGACGCCGTCGTCGAGCAGCGCCAGCGCGAGGCTCGCCGTCGCCCGGGCGAGCTCGTCGGCCGCGGCCGCGCTCGCGGAGTGGTCGGCCGCCGAGTCGCCGCCGCGGGCGGCGGCGCCGAACCCCGAGCGCTCCCGGCCGTCGCGGTCGCCGCGCCCTCCCGCCTCCCCGCCGCGCACCTCCGTGCCGCCCGCGATCGTCACCCGGTTCCGGGCGGTCTCGGCCGCGAACTCCTTGACGACGATCTCGTCGCGCTTCGCGGTCGTCGCCCAGTGGACGTCGCGGACCGCGTCGCCGCGGGTGTACTCCCGGAGGCGGTCGAACTCCTCGCGCCGGCGGCTCACGTCGACCGCGTCGGCCGCGTACAGCTCGCGGCGGAACCGCGTCGGGACCGGGTCCCGGGGCGGGTACACGGTCACCGCGTCCGTCTCGTCGACGACCAACTCGCGCTCGAAGAGCCCGAACACGTCGGTGACGGTCAGGTCGACGGGACCGAGCGTCCGCTCGCCGCGCTCGCGGTACGCGACGGCGTACGACACCGGTTCGGTGCCGACGGCCGCCCGGATCGGCGCCGTCGGCCCCTCGAGACCCGCGTCGACTTGGACGCGTACGTCGGCGAGGAACGAGGGGCCACTCGCGTCGCCGTCCCGGGCCGCCTCGGGGCCGAACTCCAGGCGGACCTCGCGCGTCTCCCCGACGAACCCGTCGGGGGGCGTCACGTGGCGGACCGCGGGGACGTCGACGCGCGACACCTGGACGTAGCCGGCCGCGAGCGCGATGGCGACCGGGATCACGATCGCGTCGAGCGCGCGCCCGCCGGCGGCGAGCGCGCTGGCGGCCGCGACGAGACCGACGACGCCGGCGACGCGTCCCCGGCGGGTGAGTTCGGGGGTCATCGGGACGAGGGGAGCGTCGGGGTCATCGGCGTCACTCCACGCGGATCCGGTCGAGGGCGTCGTCGACGACGTCCGCGCCGTCGGTCCCGCCCGACTCGGTCCGGATGCGATGCGAGAGCACGGTCGGCGCCTCGGCCTGGACGTCGTCGGGGATCACGTATCCGCGGCCGTCGAGCGCGGCGCGGGCCTGCGACGCGCGGATCAGCGCGAGGCTCCCGCGCGGGCTCGCCCCGAGCCTCGCGTTCCGGCGGGTGAACACCGCCAGCCGGGCCACGTACTCCCGGACCGCCTCCGAGGCCTCGACCTCGCCGACGATCCGGCGGGCCCGTCGGACGTCCGCGATCGTGGCCACGGGCTCGACCGCGTCGACCGGGTGGTCGCCGGTCAGCCGCCCGAGGATCGCCGCCTCCTCCTCGGTGTCCGGGTAGCCGAGGCGGATCTTCTTCGTGAAGCGGTCGACCTCCGCGACGGGGAGCTCGTACGTCTGTCCCGGCTCCACGTCGTTCTGGGTCGCGATCACGCAGAACGGGTCCGGCAGGGCGCGGGTCGTCCCGTCGGTGGTCACCTGGTTCTCCTCCATCGCTTCGAGCAGCGCCGACTGGGTCTTCGGCGGGGCGCGGTTGATCTCGTCGCCGAGGACGACGTTCGCGAACACCGGGCCGGGCTGGAAGTCGAACTCGTCGGTCCGGCGGTTGAACACGTTGACGCCGGTGACGTCGGAGGGCAGCAGGTCGGGCGTGAACTGGACGCGCTTGAACGAGCCGTCGATCGAGCGCGCCACCGACTTCGCGAGCGTCGTCTTCCCGACCCCGGGAACGTCCTCGACGAGGAGGTGGCCGCGCGCCAACACGGTGACGAGGACGTGTTCGACGGCGTCGCGCTTGCCGACGATCACGTCCTCGACCTCCTCGACGATCCGGTCCGCGAGCGCCGCGACGTCCGCGGGCGTCTCGGGCTCGACCGCCGCGGCGGTGCCGGCCGCCGTGCCCGTCCCCTTGCCCTCGGTCGATTCCGTCTCGGCGTCCGCCGACTCCGCGGGACCGGCCCCGAGCGGTCCCGACTCTCCGGGGTCCGTCATGGTCGGTCGTCCTCGTCGGGGTCGGGTTCCCGTCCGGAGACGACCGTGCGAATGCTCCCCGTGATCATCGATATACCCCGGGTAAGGCGAGCAACGTCATATGCGTTCCGCCGGCGGCGGTCCGCTCGTCGCGGCCGATTTCGGCGTTTCGGGTCCCCGGCGCTTCGTCGTCTCGGCGTTTCGGGTCCCCGGCGCTTCGGCGTCTCGGCGTTTCACCCAGTCGGCGGCGACCCCGCGAACTCCCCGCGGCGCGCGACTACCGTTCCCTGACGTTCCGGCCGACCGGCTCGCCGAACGACGCGGCCCCGGTCGCCGGGTCGCGCTCGTAGACGACCTCGCCGCGGACGAGGGTCACTTCGGGGAAGACCCCGCGCAGCCCCTCGAAGGGGGTCCACGCGCAGGCGCTGTGGAGCGCGGCGGCCTCGATCTCGCGCGGGTCGGCGGTGTCGACGAGGACGAGGTCGGCGTCGCGTCCCTCCGCGACCCGTCCCTTCCGGTCGAGACCGAAGATCTCGGCGGGGTTCGCGGCGACGACGTCGCGGACGCGTTCGAGCGACAGCTCCCCGTTCCGGGCCGATTCGAGGAGGAGCGGGTACAGCGTCTCGACCCCGGGGACGCCGCTCGGCGCGTCGACGAGCCCCCGCCGCTTCTCTCCGACCGTGTGCGGCGCGTGGTCGGTCGCGACGATGTCGACGGCGCCCTCGGCGAGCCGGGCGAACAGCGCCTCGCGGCGCTCCTCCGAGCGGAGCGGCGGGTTCATCCGCCCGAACGTCCCGAGCGAGCGCGCCCGCTCCCGCGAGAGGTAGAGGTGGTGCGGCGTCACCTCGCAGGTCGCGGTCGACCCGCTCTCGCGGGCCTCGGCGACGGCGTCGACCGCTTCCGGCGTCGAGGTGTGCGCGACGTGGACCCGCGCGTCGCGGTCGGCGGCCGCCGCGAGCGCGCGCTCGACGGCGGCGACCTCCGCGTCGGCGGTCCGGTAGGCGGACCACGCGTCCGCGGTCGCGGCCGTGCCGACGCCGCCGAGGTCGCCGTCGAGCGCCGACTCGTCGAACAGCGTCGCGTCCTCGGCGTGGACGGTGACCGGGACGTCGCGGGCCGCGGCCGCGTCGAGCGCGTCGGCGAACAGGTCGGCGTCGATCCCCATGTCGCCCGTCGAGTCCGCGAGGAACACCTCGCCGAGCGCGAAGAGGGGGCGCTCGAAGAGGCTCTCGGGGTCCCACTCCTCCGTGACGCCGCCGTTGATGCCGTAGTCGACGAGCGAGTCGGCCGCGAGCGCGGCCTTCTCGTCGAACGCCGCGCCGTCGACGGTGGGCGGCGAGGTGTTCGGCTGGTCGACGACGGTCGTGACGCCGCCCGCGGCCGCGCTCTCGGACCCCGACGTCCACGTCTCCTTGTGGCCCCCGCCCGGCTCGCGGAAGTGGACGTGGACGTCGACCGCGCCCGGGAGGAGGTGTCTGCCCCGCGCTTCGAGGACGCGCTCGCCGGCGTCGGCGCCGAGCCCCTCGGCGACCGCGGCGATCCGTCCGTCGTCGCCGATCCGCACGTCTCGAACCCGGCCGTCGGCCAGCGTCGCGCCCGTGATGAGCATCGTTGTCGGCCGGTCGCGGCGAGCGGGATAAACGCTGGTGGTTCCGGGTCGGCGCGGAGGAGTCGGCTGCGGTCGCCGCGACTCACCACAAGGCACCGCAAGAGGTTTGTCGCCCGCGGCGGCTCTCTCTCGCATGGTCCCTCCTCTCTCCGCCCTCTCAGGTGCCGTTCCACCGATCTCGGGTTCGGCCGCTTCCCTCGCAGTTCCCGCCGTCGCGGACGCGGTCGTCGGGTGGCTGTGGACGGTCGCGCTGTTCCTCTTCCCCGGCCTCGTCGCTGCGGGGTTATGCGCGCCGTTCCTCGCCGGCGAGCGCCTCCGGGCGCTGTTGCGCGCCCTGCCGCCGACGGGGCGCCTCCTCCCATCCTACCTCGGCGTCTCGATCGCACTCTCGGTCCCGTATCTCGTCGGCGTCGCGCTCACGGTCACGCGGGCGGGCGAGGCGGGCCCCGCCTGGAGCGGGGGGTTCCTCGCCACGGCGCTGGTCGGCACCGTGCTCGTCGCCTTCGTCGCACCGGCGGTCGCCGCGGCCGGCCTCCCGCGGTTCGGGCTCGACTGGGACCCGACCGGGTACGGCCCCTCGACGTGGCTCCTCCTCGGCGGCGCGGGACTGTGGTACGCGGTCGTCGCCGCGGTCCCGCTCGTCGCGCTCGCGGTCGGGATGGCGCTACCGGGCGGGTACTGACGCCGGCGCTCCCGCGCCACACCGGGGGACCGCCGCCGGTGCCCGCGGATCGCTCGACTCCGTAAGTTTTGTTGGCTCGCGCGAACAGGTGCGGGCGCATGCTCCCCGCACCGTTTCGGCTGTTCTTCGCTGCCGTCCCCCTCCTCGTCGCCGCCGGGGCGCTGACGATGGCGGCGTTCCCGCGAAAGATGACGAGCTGGCAGACCCGATCGCCCGACGGCTCGACGCAGCGAATCGAACCGAGCGACACGCGGATCCTCATGATGCGCGTGATGGGCGTCGTCGTCGCCGCGCTCGCGCTGTTCATGCTGTACGGCGTCTTCACCGTGATCCCCTGACCGAGAGGCGGCGGCCTCCGTGGCCGGTTACTCCCCTCAAATACGTCCGACCCGTCGTGGCGGAAGGGGGACGCTCGGTATTCGGTCCCGACGATAGATATATATGGAGTGCTTTCCTAAACATAAGAATACTCATAAATTGTATCCTACACTTACTGCCCGGTAGGGTGTGATTTCATGCCAGACTATGACAACCACAGACCAGCTCAACGGAAGCGGACTCTCTACTCGTAGACGCCTCGATCAACGCGGATCTCTCCGGGCTCAATCCCTGCGAACGCGGTCGGCTCGGACTCGCGTCCGATCGAGTTCTGGGGGTCGCGGCCGTGAGACGGGCCGCTCTCTCGGCACCGCCCGGATCCCCTCGGAGAAGCGGTGGCTCCGATGACGGACGAGCGACCGATCAACCGGCGTCGTGTCCTTCAGACGGTCGGCGTGGGCGGCGCGATCTCGCTGGCCGGCTGTACTTGGCCGCCTCGCCAGTGTGACCTCTCCGTCACCAAGGCACACGTCGGCGATACCGTCTCGTACGGGACCGCCACCGAGTTCGAGATCACCGTCTGTAACGACGGCGACGGCACCTGCGAGGACACCGTGACCGTCACGGACGACCTCCCGAGCGGCGTGACGTACGCCGGGGACACCGGGACCGACTGGAACTGTACCGAGAGCGGCGGCGTCGTGACCTGCGAGCACCCCAACGCGAACGGCCTGAGCCCCGGGGACTGTCTGCCGACGCTGACCCTCGCGGTCGACGTGGGATCTCCGGACGAAGTCGGTGACGCGGTCCGCAACTGCGTCACGGTCGAACAGGGCGATCCGAACCTGAGTTACAAGACCGACTGCGTCACCGTCCCGGTCACGAGCACCGGCGAGTGTGACCTGTCGATATCGAAGGCGCACCGCGGTGACCTCGCCGTGCCCGGTAGCGCGAGCGAGTTCGAGATCACCGTCTGTAACGAGGGAGACGGGCTCTGCCGAGGGCCGGTCCCGGTCGTCGACTCGCTGCCCAACGGCGTGACGTTCCTCGCCGGAAGCGGGAGCGGCTGGTCGGTCAGTGAATCGGGCGGCGTCGTCGGCGCGGAACACCCGAACAGCGGCGGCTTAGCTCCAGGGGACTGCCTCCCGACGCTCACGCTCGAGGTCGAGATCGGCTCGATAGACGAGACCGGCGACGCGATCCGCAACTGCGCGAGCGTCGAGAGCGACGACGCGGACTCGACCAACAACCGCGACTGTATCAGCGTCCCCGTCGACACGGACACCGTCGGCGGCGCCTGCGACCTCTCGATACGGAAGGAACACGACGGTGAGGCGGTCGCGCCCGGCGGCACGACCGAGTTCCAGATCACCGTCTGCAACGTCGGCGGAGAGAGCTGTCGCGGCTCGGTGCCGGTCGTCGACTCGCTGCCAAGCGGCGTGACGTTCCTCGGCGGGAGCGGGAGCGGCTGGTCGGTCAGCGAGACCGGCGGCGTCGTCACCGCGGAACACCCGAATAGCGGGGGCTTAGCCCCGGGCGACTGCCTCCCGACGCTCACCCTCGAAGTCGAGATCGGCTCGATAGACGAGACCGGCGACGCAGTCCGCAACTGCGCGAGCATCAAGTTCGACGACGCGAACTCGGACAACAACCAGAGCTGCGTCAGCGTCCCGATCGACACGACGGGCACCGGGGGCGACTGCGACCTGTCCATCGAGAAGGTCCACGAGGCGGACAGCGTCGCGCCCGGCGACACGACCGAGTTCCAGATCACCGTCTGTAACGACGGCGACGGGCTCTGCCGTGGACCGATCCCGGTTATCGACGCGCTGCCGAGCGGCGTGACGTTCCTCAGCGGAAGCGGGAGCGGCTGGTCGGTCAGCGAGTCGGGCGGCGTCGTCAGCGCGGAACACCAGAACAGCGGCGGATTGGCCCCGGGCGACTGCCTCCCGACGCTCGCCCTCGAAGTCGAGATCGGCTCGATAGACGAGACCGGCGATGCGATTCGCAACTGCGCGAGCATCGAGAGCGACGACGGCAACGCCAGGAACAACCGAAGCTGCGTCAGCGTTCCGGTCCAGCCCCCGCAGGCCTCCTGTGACGGGCTCAACATCGAGAAGACGACCGGCGGCCAGTTCCAGTACGGCCAGCAGTCGAGCTACGAGATCGACGTGTGTATGCTCCAAGAGCAGACCTGTGACGGCCAGATCACCGTCACAGACACGCTGCCGGGCGGGATATCGTTCGTCTCGGCGTCCGGCAGCGGCTGGAACGCCTCGGCGAGCGGCGGAACGGTCACCGCCACGCACCCGAACAGCGGCGGACTCAGCGCGGGTCAGTGTCTCCCGACGCTCGTGTTGACCGTCGCGGTCGCGCCGGTCGACCAGTTCCCCGGCGGCTCCGACGGCGTCCAGAACTGCGCCCAGCTGTCCGCCGACGGCGCCTTCGTGGACGAGGACTGCGTCGCTCACGTGATCACTAACTAGGCCGACACCGGATCGGCCGACACCCCAGTCGGGCGGTCACGTCGGACCGCTCCCGACGCCCCGGCTCGGCGTCCGTTTTTCGCGTGTGTCTCACCCGGCCGCACGCACGCTCCGACCACCTCACGTTCCGACCACCGCACCGCTCCGTGCGAATCGGTGCCGACGCTCCGATACGGTTTTGGGTCGCCCCGCGGAACTCCGGGTAAATGCTGTCTCGACAGTTCGTCCGGGAGAACCCCGAGGTCGTCCGTGAGGCGCTCGACAACAAGGGCGTCGACGTGGACCTCGACCGGATACTCGACGTCGACGAGGAGTGGCGGGAGCTGAAACAGCGGGGCGACGACCTGCGACACGAGCGCAACGAGGTCTCCTCGAAGATCGGCGAGCTGAAGGCGGCCGGCGAGGAGGAAGAAGCCCAAGAGGCGATCGAGCGGTCACAGGACCTCAAAGCCGAGCTTCAGGCGATCGAGGAGCGCGCCGAGGAGCTGGAGGCCGAACTGGAGGAGTCGCTGCTCGAACTCCCGCAGATCCCGCAGGAGTCGGTCCCCGTGGGCGCCGACGAGTCGGAGAACGTCGAGCGCCGCCGCGAGGGGTTCGACGACCTCCGGAACCTTCCGGACGAGGTCGAGCCCCACTACGACCTCGGCGAGGAGCTCGAGATCCTCGACTTCGAGCGCGGCGCGAAGGTCGCCGGCGGCGGGTTCTACGTCGCGAAGGGCGACGGCGCCCGCCTCGAACACGCACTGATCCAGTTCATGCTCGACGTGCACCGCGAGCAGGGGTACGAGGACGTGTTCCCGCCGATCCCGGTTAACTCCGCGTCGATGCGCGGCACCGGCCAGCTCCCGAAGTTCACCGAGGACGCCTACCGCGTGGAGGGCACCAACGAGGACGAGTACGACGACGACGACCTCTGGCTGCTCCCGACCGCGGAGGTGCCCGTCACGAACCTCCACCGCGACGAGATCCTGCTCGGCGAGGACCTTCCCCTCAAGTACCAGGCGTACACGCCGAACTTCCGGCAGGAGGCGGGCGAGCACGGCACCGAGACGCGCGGCATCGTTCGCGTCCACCAGTTCAACAAGGTGGAGATGGTGAACTTCGTCCGGCCCGAGGAGAGCGACGAGCGCTTCGAGGGGCTCGTCGACGAGGCCGAGGAAGTGCTGCGCCGCCTCGAGTTGCCCTACCGCATCCTGGAGATGTGTACCGGCGACCTCGGGTTCACGCAGGCGAAGAAGTACGACGTCGAGGTGTGGGCGCCCGCCGACGACATGGACGAGGGACCGGAGCGGGGCGGCCGCTGGCTGGAGGTCTCCTCGGTCTCGAACTTCGAGGACTTCCAGGCGCGCCGCGCGGGGATCCGCTACCGCGAGGAGCACCACGAGTCGGCCGAGTTCCTCCACACCCTGAACGGCTCGGGGCTCGCGGTCCCGCGGATCGTCGTCGCCATCCTGGAGTACTACCAGAACGACGACGGCACCGTCACCGTCCCCGAGGCGCTGCGGCCGTACATGGGCGGGACGGAGGTCATCGAGGGCCACGACGCGGTGGGCGAATCGAAGCTCGGCGGGGAGTAGTACCAGTTCGCGTCCGAATAGGACGGATTCGAAGGCGGTCTGCGCCTCCGGTATTGAACGTTCGAAACGCATCGGTACCACACCTGTCTCTTATACACA
>NZ_AOJN01000020.1 GCF_000337335.1 Halorubrum distributum JCM 10118
AGAGATGTGTATAAGAGACAGCGTCGAATCCGAGGACGTCGTCGAAATAGAGGTCGACGACAATCTCGTACGCGCGCTCTTCTTTTCTCATCTCGTTTGATTACCGCCGAGGCGTGTTCGCATGTCTCATCTGCGGACCTATGACTGGGTCCAAAACGGTCCGACCGCCGCTACTGGTTCTCCAAGGCGTCGAGGATGCACGCGGCGGCGACGACCGCCTCCTTCGGCACGTCGCTCGCGTCGTCGATGGTGACGGTGTAGGCGTCCCGCATCGAGAACTGCCCCTCGATGTCGCCGACGTGGCCGCCGTCGGCGTCGAATATCTCGTACTTGTTCGGGATCAGGTTCGCGGCGCCGACGAGGTGGCGGAGCCCCGACAGCAGCTTGTTCTTCGATTTGATCGTCGCCAGCGCCTCGCCCGTCTCGGGGTCGCGGACCGTCCAGTTCTCGACGAACAGCGAGTAGTCCTCGTCCAGCACGACCACCTCCTCGCCGGTGCCCGCGTCGATGATCGCGTAGTTGCCGCCGATGTCGACGATGCCGCCCGCCTTCACCGAGAAGGCGTCCTCGTCGTCGCCGGTGACGAACGGGAACTCCTCTTTCAGCTTGAACATCTTCTGTTTCCCGCGGAGGACGACGTCGCCGGCGCTGTCGCGGACGGTGTACTTGTTCCGGACCAGCGACTGTTTCACCTCGTAGCGGTCGTCGCTGAGGTCGACGGTCGAGATGTCGTACTCGTCCGACTCGGACGGGAACATGGAGGGATCGTCCATGGGTGGCGAAGGGCGTCACCGCCGGAAAAAACCTCCCGTTCTCCCGACGACCTCCGCGCTCGGAAGTCGTGGTTCAAGCGACCGTTGTAGCCTCCGGCACCCCTTTTTGAACGGCGAGCGGTCGTCTCGGGTATGTCTCGGCTCGCGCTCGTCGCGGTCGCTTGCCTCGTCGTTCTCACCGGCTGTCTGTCCGGCGGTTCGCCGGCCTGTCCCGCGATCGGACCGGACGGCGAGCGGGTCGACGACCCGGTGTGTCCGGAGGAACGGGCGGGCGGCCTCTCGCTGTCCCTCGAACGGGACGCGGATATCGTCCGCGTCACCGCCACGAACGTCGGGGACGAAGCGGTGCCGGTCAACCCGGACCAATGGGTCGTCTTCCGGAACGCCGCGGCGCGGGGAGCCGACGCCCCCGAGTGGGAGACAGCCGCGAACGCCCCGGCGGGCACCCACAACCTGACCGTCCGGGAGCTGGCCCCGGGCGAGACGGAGACGTGGGAGGTCCGCTACGACCCGACCGCGCCGGACGCGTCGGACCGCCGCGACGCGGTGCTACACCGGTCGGGCGAGTACGCCTTCTCGCTCAGGGCGAGCGATCGAACCTACGTCGTTCCATTCGAGATCGAGGACTGAACTACGGCGTCAGCCGGTCGACCGAGAGCCACTCCACGTCGGCGCCGATCGGCGCGTCGGCGGCGTCGTCGCCGGAGTGCTCGCCGCCGACTGCCGTCAGCGCGAACACCATCTCCTTGCGGACGCCGCCCGCGAGGCGCACGTCGAGCGACAGTTCGCGCGGCGAGAACTCGTGGTCGGCCTCGACGACGCGCACGAGGTGTTCGGAGTGCGGGAGGTCGTCGACCGTCTCCACGTCGAGGTACGTCCGGAAGTCGGCGCCGAACTTGAAGCCGGTCTTCGGCACCGCGTCGGCCGCGCGGAGGCGCTTATAAATCGCGAGCCGACGGTCGAAGCGCTCGCCCTCCACGTCGCGGCCGCGAGCGACGACTCTGGCGGCCGCGTCGCCGGAGTCCGCGTCCGCGACGCCGCCGTCGTTCCCCGCGTCTCCGACCGACGCCGACAGCGACAGCCGCCCGTCCGCGGCCAGCGACGCGGCCTCGACCAGCGAGAGCTGGAGCGCGCCCTCCACGTCGGCCGCCCGCCCGGTGAGCGGCCGCCCGTAGAAGCCGCGCTCGTAGAGGCCCTCGGGGGCGTCCCAGACGACCACGCGGTCGGCGAGGAGCACGCCCCGCAGGTCGCCGGGGGGCTCGTAGTCGGTCGCGCCGTCGATGGCGCCCGCCTCGGCCGCGAAGTAGGTGATGTCGGACTCCTCGTCGACGACCGCGAGGGTGCGCCCCGCGAGTTCCGCGGCCGCGACGGACTCGCGCTCGCCGACGACCTGGATCGGGTACTTCACGTTGCCCGTGTCGGGCGTCTCGCCGCGCTCGTAGGCGACGAAGTCGACCGCGTCGCTCTCCGCGTCGCGGCCGCCCGGCCACGGATCTCGGGCCGGCGAGAGGTAGAAGCCGCGGTCGCGCAGGTCGGAGTAGACGAGGAAGCGCACCGCGAAGCGGTCGGCCGCGGCCGCGCTCGCGACGAAGAAGCGCTCGAAGCCGACGGGATCTGACTCATCGCTCAGCGTTATCCCGGAGAGGTCGCCGCGGAACAGCAGGTGCGCGGCCTCGACCCGCGAGAGCGCGATCTCGTTGCCGTCGAGCGGCCGCCCGTACCCCCGGGCGTCGTAGAAGCGCTGGCGGGCGTCCCCGCCGACGCGGACCGCGTCGCCCCGCAGGTGTCCCGTCGGTTGCATACCAGTCACCGCGGCCGGCCGAGGGAAGGGGGTTGCGGTCGATACGCGCGGGAGTACGGTGACTCGGATCGAGCAGTGGTATATTTATAAGTAAGCGGCGATGCCGCGGAGAACACCTCCAACGCCCCAACCGGTCGTTTATAAACGAGTGCCGACGGACCGGCGGAGAACTCCTCCAAAGCCCCGCCCGACAGCGACCGCACAGCACCTCTCACCTCCCCAGCCTCGTCGCTCGCGCCTTATAAAGGCGCTCGCGACTCCCTCGCGCGTGCGACTCGCGCCCCGCGGGCGCTCGTCGGCACGCGCCGCCGCAGTCGATGTTTATAAGCAATCGTCGCTACCCTCGGGCCGTTTTGGATCCGCGTCTCCGGGCGGGAACCGGCTCGCGACGGCGCCGGACAAGCGTAAAGAGCCGCGGGCGAGAACGTGGCGTATGAACGACACCGCAGGGCTCCGGCTCACGGTGCGTGCCGCCGAGAAGCGGGACGCGGGCCGGGGCATCGCCAGGCTCCCCGAGTCGGCCCGCAAGCGGCTCGCCCTCCTCAGCGGCGACACGGTCGAGGTGCGCGGCGAGCGCACCGCGGTCGCGAAGGTGTGGCCGGGCGGCCCCGACGCCCCCGACGGCTCCGTCCTCATCGACGCCGACACCCGCGCGAACGCCGGCGTGAAGGTCGGCGACACCGTGACGATCGCGCCCGTCGACGTCTCGGACGCCGACCGCGTGACGCTGACGGCGCCCGGCCGCCTCGCCGAGGTGGACGTGAGCCGCGAGGTCGTCGAGCGCGCCCTCTCCCGCGAGCTCCGCGACCGTCCCGTCACCGAGGGCGAGGCCGTCCACGTCGAGCGGCTCGGCGGGCTCCGCTTCGTCGTCGCCCGGACGGCGCCCGCGGGGACCGTTCGGGTCACGGCGTCGACCGGCGTGTCGGTCGAGTACGAGGGTGACGTGGGGGCCGCGAGCGATCGCGGCGACGCACGGGCGGATGCGAGAAACGACGGAGCCGACGCCGACCGGTCCGCACCTGCCGCCGACTCGGGGACCGACCTGCCCGGAGACGACGCCCGCCCGAAGTCCGGCGAGTCGCCGCCCGCCGAGCACACCGCGGGCGCGACCTACGAGGACATCGGCGGGCTCGACGAGGAGTTGGAACTGGTCCGCGAGACCATAGAGCTCCCGCTCTCGGAGCCGGAAGTGTTCACCCGGCTCGGCATCGACCCGCCGAAGGGCGTCCTCCTTCACGGCCCGCCGGGGACCGGGAAGACGCTCATCGCTCGGGCCGTCGCCAACGAGGTCGACGCGACGTTCATCACCGTCGACGGCCCGGAGATCATGTCGAAGTACAAGGGCGAGTCCGAGGAGCGCCTGCGCGAGGTGTTCGAACGCGCGAGCGACGACGCCCCGGCGATCGTCTTCTTCGACGAGATCGACTCGATCGCGGGCAAGCGCGACGACGGCGGCGACGTGGAGAACCGCGTCGTCGGCCAACTGCTCTCGCTGATGGACGGGCTCGACGCCCGCGGCGACGTGATCGTCATCGGCGCGACCAACCGCGTCGACACCATCGACCCGGCGCTCCGGCGGGGCGGCCGCTTCGACCGCGAGATCGAGATCGGCGTCCCCGGCGAGGCGGGTCGCCGGCAGATCCTCGACGTCCACACGCGCCGGATGCCGCTCGCGGACGACGTGGACTTAGACCGGATCGCGAGCCGCACGCACGGCTTCGTCGGCGCCGACATCGAGGGGCTCGCGCAGGAGGCGGCGATGACGGCGCTCCGACGCGCACGCGAATCCGACTCGCGGGCGCTCAACGACGTGACCGTCGGGAAGGCGGACTTCGAGGCCGCCCACGCGAGCGTCGAGCCGAGCGCGATGCGCGAGTACGTCGCCGAGCAGCCGACCACCGACTTCGCCGACGTCGGCGGGCTCGACGACGCGAAAGAGGAACTGGAACGCGCCGTGACGTGGCCGCTGTCGTACGGGCCCCTCTTCGACGCGGCGGGCGCCGACCCCCCGACCGGCGTCCTGCTGTACGGGCCGCCCGGGACCGGGAAGACGCTGCTCGCCCGCGCCATCGCCGGCGAGAGCGGCGTCAACTACATCCAGGTCGCCGGCCCCGAGCTCCTCGACCGGTACGTCGGCGAGTCGGAGAAGGCGGTCCGCGAGCTGTTCGACCGCGCCCGGCAGGCGGCGCCCGCGATCATCTTCTTCGACGAGATCGACGCGGTCGCGACCGACCGCGACGCCGCCGGGGGCGACGGCTCCGGTGTGAGCGAGCGCGTCGTCTCCCAGCTCCTGACCGAGCTCGACCGCGCCAGCGACAACCCGAACCTCGTCGTCCTCGCGGCGACCAACCGGCGGGACGCGCTCGACCCCGCGCTGCTCCGCCCCGGGCGCTTGGAGACCCACGTCGAGGTGCCGGAGCCGGACCGCGAGGCGCGCCGCAAGATCCTCGAGGTCCACACCCGCGGGAAGCCCCTGACCGACGACGTCGACTTAGAGCGGGTCGCCGACGAGACGGAGGGGTACTCCGGCGCGGAGATCGCCTCGCTGACGCGGGCGGCCGCGATGCGCGCCATCGAGCGCGTGGCCGACGAACACGGCGAGGCCGCCAACGACCACGCCGACGAGGTGGGGGTCACCGACGAGGACTTCGACGCCGCGCTCGACTCCGTCCGCCCCGAGACCGCCTGAAGGAGGGACAACTGCGGGTCGGTCCGGCTCGGTCCGCCCTCAGTCGTCTTCGCCGGTCGCGCCCGCTTCCGTCTCGTCCTCCTCGTGCGCGTCGCCCTCGGCCTCGCCGCTCCCGTGCCCGGCGTGTGCGCGGGCCTCACCGAGCGCGCCGGCGCCGAACTCGTCGACGGGCGTGACGCTGTAATCGACCGTGAGCGTGTCCTTCGTCGCCCGGACCTTCCCCACGAACGCCGATATCTCCTCGAGGCCGCCCTCCAAGACGAACAGCTCCATACAGTACTGCGAGCCCACGTGGCTGTGGAAGTTCGAGGCGACGATCCCCTCCTGCTCGTGTCGCAGCCGCATCATCCGCTCCTCGACGTTCGTCGTCTCGTAGTTGAACAGGACCGTCACCACGGCCATCAGCGCGCGGTCCTCCAGCTTCGCGTCCTCGAACTCGCCGAGGAGGTTCCGGGAGGCCTCGCGGACGACTTCGCTGCGGCCCGTGTACCCGTGTTCGTCCGCGAACTGGTCGATCCGATCGAGCAGCTCCTCCGGCATGGACACGCTGACGACGGTCATATGTTAATCCACGCCGGCGGAGTTGTTAATCCTTGAGGTCCGGGCCGTGACGCCCCGCCCCGCGCCCGCCGCCTGGCTACGCTCCGTCGTCGTCGTCGCCGTCGCCGCCCTCAATTTGCTCGCCGAGCCAGGCGTAGTGATCGAGCAGCGCGGCCTCGCCCGCGTCGGTGAGCGCGTACACGTCGGCGATGCCCTCGGTCCGCCGGTCGAGGTAGCCGGCCTCGACGAGCGCGGAGAGGGTGCCGTAGAAGGAGCCGGGATCGATCCGCTCGTCGTAATGGGATTCGAGCCGGCTCTTCGCCGACTGCGCGCGCAGCTCGCCGTGGTCGTACAGGAGCGCGCAGAGGTCGCGGCGCCGACCGCTGTGGAACCACTTGGTCATGGTCGGCGCCTCGCCCCGCGGGCTGATAAATCGCTCACGACGCGTCGGCCGGCCCGCCGGCGCCGACCGCGCCGTCGGAGTCGACGCGCACGCCGCCGCGGCGGTCGGCGTCGCTCCCGTCGCCGCCGACCAGCTCGTCGAGGCGGCTCACGCGCCGGTCGCCGAGGACGCACCGCCCGCGCTCGTCGTGGCCGACGCGCTCGACGTGGACCGCGTCGAGGCCGGCGTTCCAGGCGGCGGCCACGTCGCTCTCGCCGTCGCCGACGTAGTAGCCGCGGTGCCGGCCCGCCTCGACGCCGAGCGACTCCATCGCGGCCTCGATCGGGTCCGGCTCCGGCTTCCACCCCGTCTCGTCGGTGCAGCAGACGACCGCGTCAAATCGGTGGTCGAGGTCGACGCGGTCGAGGACCGGTTCCGCGAGGAACTCTTGGCAGTGGGTGACGAGGCCGGTCGGCCCGCCGACCTCGCTCACGCGGTCGAGCAGGCGCGCGGCGTCGTCGTGGAGGTACGTCGCCTCCGCGCGGGCCGCGGGGTCCTCCACGGCGTGGAACGCGGGCCAGAACGCGTCGGGGTCGACCCCCATCCCGCGGAGCGTCTCGGCGCGAGAGCCTCCGAGCCCGTGCCAGAGGACGCGCGCCTCCCGGTCCGAGAACTCGCGGTCCAGCCGGTCGCCGACGCGGTCGAACACCGCACGGGTGTACTCCCACTCGGCGTCGACGAGCGTCCCGTCGAGGTCGAACAGGTGGAAATCGTAGTCGGCGACGGTCATGGATCGCTCCGTACGCCGGCGGCGGGCAAGTGCGTTGCGGGTTCGGAGCGGCCGGGGCTCTGACCCCTCGCCTCCCGCTCAGTCCCGGACGTGGACCGACGAGCCGAGGTACTTGCGGAGGACCTCGTCGACCGAGTCGGCGTTGAACCGGTCGAGATCCGCGGCGATAGCGTCCTTTAGCGCGTCCAGGTACGCCTCGTCGGTGCGGAGCTCCCGGAAGTCGGCGGCGGCGACTTCGGCGCCCGGGGCGTCGGCGATCCCGAGCCGCTCCGCCGCCAGCCGTCGGAACGAGGGTTCGTCGCCGATCCCGCCGCGCCACAGGCGGTCGCGGAAGAACAGCCAGCCGTCGGTCTCGGGCTCCACTGCCGGAAGCTCCATCGTCGTCTCGAACCGGTCGGGGTCGACGGCGGCGGCCCGGGGATCGAGCCGGACCGTGACGCGAAAGACGTACGCGGCCTCCATCTGTGGGCCTGAGGACCGGCCGGAGAATAAAAGTACATACCGCTCGGCCGTCTGAGTCAGGAAAGATGCTGAACCGACTCCGCGGCCTCGTCGGACGTGCGTACCGGCGACACCTCCGCCGCGAGATCGACGACGTCCCCGATCACGTCGCCGTCATTCAGGACGGCAACCGGCGGTACGCCCGCGAGCAGGGCGACGACGCGCCCGAGGGCCACCGCGCGGGCGCGGACACCACCGAGCGCGTCCTCGACTGGTGCGCCGACCTCGGCGTCTCGGAGCTGACCCTCTACGCCTTCTCCACCGAGAACTTCGAGCGCCCCGACGAGGAGCTCGGCCCCCTCTTCGACCTGCTTGAGCACAAGCTGCGCGAGTTCGCCGACGCCGACCGCGTCCACGAGCAGGGCGTCCGCGTCCGGGCCATCGGCGACGTACCCCGGCTCCCGCCGCGCGTCCGCGACGCGGTCGACTACGCGGAGCGGCGCACCGCCGACAACGACCGCTTCACGCTCAACGTCGCGCTGGCGTACGGCGGCCGGACCGAGCTGCTCGACGCCGCGCGCGCCATCGCCCGCGACGTCGACGCCGGCGAGATGGCGCCCGCGGACGTCGACGTCGAGACCGTCGAGTCCCGGCTGTACGACCGCCCGATCCGCGACGTGGACCTGATCGTCCGCACCGGCGGCGACGAGCGGACATCGAACTTCCTCCCGTGGCACGCGAACGGCAACGAGGCCGCGGTCTACTTCTGTGCGCCGTACTGGCCGGAGTTCTCCGAGGCCGACTTCCTGCGCGCCATCCGCACCTACGAGTCGCGAGAAGAGTCGTGGCAGCGCGCCCGGGCGGAGCGGGCCGTCGCCCTGGTGCGCGCGCTCGCCGAGGTGGAGTTCGCGGAGGCGCGCGCCGCGGCCGCGCGGCTCCGCGAGCGCGTCCCGCGGCTCGATCGGAGCGACCTCTCGGACGACGCCCTCGGCATCGCGGAGGGCGACGCGGTTGGGTCGGCCGACGGCGAGTCGGCGGGTCGGATCGACGGCGACGCACAGGACCCGCCGGGAGCCGACTAAGCCGCGCCCGGCGCGATCCCCCGCTCGTTCCGCGTCAGCAGGTACAGCGCGAACGACGAGAGCCAGTGCGAGCCCGCGTAGTCGTCGGTGAGCACGTCCGCGGCCCCCGCCTCGGCGTGGCGGCGCGCCGCGGTCTCCAATGGCTCCCGGAGCCGGGTCGCCGCCGGGCCGTCTCGCCCGCCCAGCGCGTCGGCCACCCCGGCGAGACACCACGCGCGGGAGACGTTGAGGCCGATCAGGTGCATCGCGGCGCCGTCGCCCTCCTCCGGTTCGACGTCGACGGGCGCGAGCAGCGCGTCGTGCGGGGGTTCGGTGAGGTCCGGGAGGAAGTCGTCGAGCCACGCCGCGAACGGGTCGGGGTCGAGGACGCGCCGCATGAGGTCCGCCTCGAAGAGCGCGGGCGAGAGGAAGTCCCACCCGACCGGCTCCGCGCCGACGACCGCGGCGGTGTCGTCCGCGTAGAGGCGGCGAGCGGTCGCTTCCGTCTCCGATTCCAGATCGGCGTCGCCGACGACCCGCGCGTAGTCGAGGACGCCGGCGAGCGCGAACGCCGTGTTGCCGTGGGTGCCGACGCGGTGCGGGCGGTCGGTCCCGAGGAACGACTCGCGGGTCCCGCGCCGGACTCGCTCTTCGAGCGGGCGGAGCGTCTCGCGCCACGCGTCGGCGCGCGGGTCGTCCCACAGGGCGAGCTCGGCGGCGAGGCGCAGCAGCCACGACCAGCCGTACGGCTCCTCGAAGCCGGGGTTCTCGTCGAGGTACTCGACCTCGCGAGCGGCGTTCTCGGGGGTCAGCCGCCCGTCGATGCCCGCCGCGATCTCGGCCTCGTCCGGGTGGTCGGAGACGAGTCGCAGCGCGCGGACGAGCGCCCAGTGGCTGTGCACCGCCGAGTGCCAGTCGAAGCAGCCGTAGAAGACGGGATGCTCCTCCGCGGGACGCGGCGGCGCCTCCGGTCCCTCCACCACCCCCTGGTAGTGCGGGTACTCGGTCTCGACTCCGTCGAGCGGGTGGGCGGCCAGCGCCGCCGCGACCGCGTCGTCGAGCGCGTCCGGCCGCCCGGCGCGGAGCGCGTCCGGCGACAGCTCCTCGAAGGCGTTCATGGCGGGTGGTCAGCGGGGCGCCTGTTCAATCGGTCGGTCGCGTGCGAACCCCTCTCACGTGGGTTCGTGTTCCACAGAAAGCGGTGCGGGAGCGGTCAGGCCGGGTTCTTCCGCGTCAGGTCGCTGCCGCAGATCGGACATCGCTCCTTGTTCTCGTCGAAGGTGCGGTTACAGCCGACGCACTGAAAGCGCCACTCGCGCTCCTCGGAGATGCCGTCGCGGGCGATCGCCTCGACCGGGAGGTCGAGCCGCTCGGCGACGTTCTGCATCGCGTAGTCGTCGGTGATGAGCGTCGCGTGAAGCTCCAGCGCGGTCGCGATCAGCCGGATGTCGGTGTCCGACAGCTCCGCGGCGTCGCCCGACCCCTTCGCGGCCCGGCGGACCCGGTCGACCGCCTCCGGCGCCGGCACGTGGACGGTCATCCCGGAGCCCTCCATCGCGTCGAACCGGAGCGCCACCTCGCCGGTGAGCTCGTCGTGGACCGCGGGGATGGAGACCACGTCGTCGTCGGTCGTGTACTCGTGGATGAACGCGGACGAGTCGAGAACTTGCATCAGCGGGCGACGACGATGTAGTCTTTCACCGCCTGGACGTTCGCGACCGGGACGCGGAGCCGGCCCATCTCGTCGACGTCGAAGTCGACGCGCTCGGGCCTGAGCTGCTCGTGCGGGCTGACGAGGAGGTGGTTCAGCTCCCCGGAATCGAGGTTCATCGTGATGTTGTACAGGTCTCCGAGTTCGGTACCGTCGGAGCTCATCACCGCCTTCCCGGAGAGGTTCTCCGCGAGGATGTCGACCATACCCCCACGGTCCCGGGCGACGGTATTAAACGCCACGGGGCGTCGGACGGGCGACGGACGCGGCCGCGCGTTCGTCACCGGACGGGCGACGGACGCCGAATCGGTCGGTCCGGTTCGGTTCGGCTCGTCGCGGCGTTTTGAAAGGCTTAACTGACGGCCGGCGGAAGAGGCGGTATAACCTTCTCGGGGCGATCACATATGACCGACCACACACACGCGGACACCCTGCGAACCCCCATCGTCGCCGTGCTGGGCCACGTCGACCACGGCAAGACGAGCCTGCTCGACACGATCCGCGGCTCCGCCGTCAGCGAGGGCGAGGCCGGCGCGATCACCCAACACATCGGAGCGACGGACATCCCGCTCGACACTATCTCCGGGATGGCGGGCGAGCTCATCGACCCGTCCGACTTCGACCTTCCCGGACTCCTCTTCATCGACACGCCGGGACACCACTCCTTCTCGACGCTGCGCGCCCGCGGCGGCGCGCTCGCCGACATCGCGGTGCTCGTCGTCGACGTCAACGACGGCTTCCAGCCGCAGACGGAGGAGGCGATCGACATCCTCCGCCGGACGGGGACCCCCTTCGTCGTCGCGGCCAACAAGGTGGACACGACGCCCGGGTGGAACCCGCAGGACGGCGAGCCGATCCAGCGGAGCATGGAGGCGCAGTCCGAGCGCGCCAAGTCGATGCTCGACGAGAACCTCTACGAGATCATCGGGCAGCTGTCCGACGCCGGCTTCTCCGCCGACCTCTACTGGCGCGTTCAGGACTTCCAGAAGAACATCGGCGTCGTCCCGCTGTCGGCGCTCACCGGCGAGGGCGTCCCGGACCTCCTGACGGTTCTGATGGGCCTCTCCCAGCGGTTCATGAAAGAGGAGATGGCGATCGACGTCACGGGGCCGGGCGAGGGGACGGTCCTCGAAGTGAAAGACGAGCGCGGGTTCGGCGCCACCGTCGACACCGTCGTCTACGACGGCGTGATCCGCAACGGCGACACCGTCGTCGTCGGGGGCCAAGACGAGCCGATCGTCACCGAGATCCGCGCGCTGCTCCGCCCGCGGCCGCTCGCGGAGATCCGGACCGAGAAGGAGTTCGAGAAGGTCGGCGAGATCGGGGCCGCGGCCGGCGTGAAGATCGCCGCGCCCGACCTCGACCAGGCGATGGCGGGCGCGCCGGTCCGGGTCGTCCGCGACCGCACCGTCGACCAAGTGGTCGAGGAAGTGAAGGCCGAGCTCGCCGAGATCGAGGTCGAGACGGCCGACAACGGCGTCGTCGTCAAGGCCGACACCCTCGGCTCGCTTGAGGCGATGGCCAACGCCCTCCGCGAGGCCGAGGTCCCCATCCTGCGCGCCGAGGTCGGCGACATCGCGCCGCGCGACATCGCGGTCGCGGAGACCGCCAATCAGGACGAGCACAAGGCGATCCTCGGGTTCAACGTCGACCTCCTCCAGAACGCGGAGTCGGACCTGGAGAACGCGGACGTGAAGCTGTTCAAGAACGAGGTCATCTACCAGCTGGTCGAGGACTACGAGCGCTACGTCGAGGAGAAGCAGCGCGCGCAACAGGAGACGGTGCTGGACAAGGTGGTCCGCCCCGCCCGCTTCCGCATCCTCCCCGACCACACGTTCCGGCAGAACGACCCCGCCGTCGTCGGCGTCGAGATCATCGCCGGCACGCTTCAGAACAACCGCAACGTCGGCTTCTTCGAGGGCAACGAGTTCGAGCGCGTCGGCGGCCTCTCCGGCATTCAAAAGCAGGGCGACGACGTCGACGAGGCGCGCTCCGGCGAGCGCGTCAGCATCGCCATCGACGGGCCGACGGTCGGCCGCGACATCGAGGAGGGCGACACGCTCTGGACCGAGGTGCCCGAGAAGCACGCCAAGATCCTCGAACAGGAATTAAAAGAGGAGATCACCGCCGACGAGCGCGAGGCGCTCCAAGGCTACTTGGAGACGCGCCGGAAGCGCGACCCCTTCTGGGGGAAGTGACCCCGACAAGACTCTTGTAATCGGCGTCGCCACGTTTGCCTATGGTCTCCCGAGAGAACGCGGTCATCCTCCTGTTCATGGCGGCCGGCTTGGCGCTGGCGTACGGCGGTCGCGTCGCGACGGGCCTGAGCGACACCGTCCTGATCGGCGTGCTGATACTGGTCGGCGTCGTGGCGCCGCAGGCGGTGATCGGCTACCTCGACGCCGAGAGCTCGGGGTGACGCGGCCCCGTCACCTCCGAGCGCACCCGTCAATCGCGTGTCGCCGTTATGTGCGTCGAGCCCGTAACGGGGGTATGGAGACGACCGTGATCGAACACGACGGCGCGATGCTCGCGCGGCTGGAGGGCGACGACCGGGTGTTCGAGGTGCGCTTCGACGCACTCGAACCGACCGACGTGACGCTGCGGTTCCGCCGCGACGGCGAGCGCGTCGGGAGCGTCTACAACGACGACGGCACGAAGCGAACGATGGCGCGGCTCACGACCGCGCGCGAGGGGACCGACTTCATCGGCGTCGAGGTGCCGAAGGAGTTCGTCGCCGAGGTGTTGGACACGGCGCTCGAAATGGGCCGCGTCACCGACGAGACCGCAGCCGAGGGGTATCGACTCCGGGTACTCTGAGCCGACGCGTCACGACCCCGGAGTCAGGCGTACAACAGGATGATCACCGCGACGAACGCCAGCTCCCCGCCGACGAGCAGCGCGGCCAACAGCCAGGCCTTGTAGGTCCACAGCCACTCGCGGGCCGCCGCGAATCGATTCTCGCCGATCGACTCCGATTCAGCCCGGTACGCCGCGTCGACCCGCCAGCCCGCCTCCGGGTCGTACGTCGCCGGCACCCGGGTCCCGACGAGTTCGTCGACGTCGAGCGGCGAGACGCCCGCGGCCTCCAGGAATTCGAGGAACTCCTCGGACTCCCGAAGCGACCCGTCCCGGGGCGCGTCGAACCGCTCGGTGTGGGTGGCGTCGCCGTGGGGCGGGCGCATCTCGACGGCGACGCGGTCGCCGACGGAGCGCACGCGGGTGACGATCAGCGCGTTCTCCTCGTCGTTGAGGTACGCTTCGCGGAGGCGGCGCTTCACGTCCTCGTCGACGCCGGCGTCGAGGTCGTCGGGGAGGGCTTCGGCGTCGGTCTCGCGGGGCGGAGACGGGTCCTCGACAGTCGCCGTCTCGGCGTCGTCCCCGGATCGGTCCGCCATCGATGCGCCGTTGGCGGCGCGCTCGGATAAGGACACGGCTGCTCCGCGAACGCGATTCCTGACCGTTGTCGCTGCGAACGACTTCACGATCGAGCCTGCCGAAGCCCCGGCCGCTCGGCCGTGCGATGGTGGCTCTTATAAATCGACGATCGACACGAACGCCGCCGAAGCCCCGGCCGCTCGGCCGTGCGAAGGTGGATCTCATAAACCGGCGGTCGACACGAACGCCGCCGAAGCCCCAGCCGCTCGGCCGTACGATGGTGGCTCTTATAAATCGACGATCGACACGAACGCCGCCGAAGCCCCAGCCGCGAGGCGTCCTGACGCTCGCTGTGGTGCTTGCGTCACCGCAGGACGCCTCGCGGCTGCCCCTTCGAATCCCACCCCGCCCCGCACAGCAACCGCACCTCACACCTCCCCAGCCTCGTCGCTGGCGCCATCGGCGCCAGCGACTCCCTCGCGCGTGCTCCTCGCGGCCGCCACCGGCGGCCGCTCGCAGGCACGCGCCACCGCATTTCGACTGTCAACCGCTCACTGGAGCCGGTAACGTAAGATCGCGGCGATGCCGCCGAGGTTGGCGAGTTGTTCGCCGGGGGCGAACTCCGAGGAGAAGACGACCACGTCGCCGCCCTGCTGTTCCACCGACTCGATCACCGCGTTCACGTCGATGTCCCAGTCGCCGTCGCCCTGCCGCTCCGTGCGGAGGCGCTCGTCGACGACGAGCAGCGTCTCGACCGCGCCGAACTCGGCGGCCTCGGCGGTGTCGTCCGGGCCGTACGTCGCCTTCTCGCCCGTGGCGATGTTCTCGGTCAGCTCGTCGATGAGGTTCGCCTCCTTCGAGATGCGCGTCTCCTTTTGCACCTCGTCGACCGCGCCGCGCTTGAGCACCTCGTGGACGCCGCGGTCGCCCGCCGCGGAGGTGTCGACGGTGGTGATCCGGTCGGAGAGGTCGCGGTACTCCTCGTCGACGTAGTCGCGCGCGTCGTTCTTCGTGAACCCCGGGCCCGCCAGGATGACGGCGTCGGCGTCGAGGTGCGCGAGCGCCTCGCCGAGCTCGGCGAACAGCTCCTCGCGCGGCCGCGAGAACTCGCCTTTCCCGGTCGGCTTCGTGAACGAGGCGTACTCCTCGGTCCCGTACTGCTGGACCGTGTGGACGTACGCGGCGCCCTCCTCGACGGTCGCGATGGCAACGTCGGGGTTCTCCGCGGCCTCCGTCGCCTCCTCCAGCCGCTCGGTCTGGTCCGGCTTGAAGTGCTTCTCGACGGTTATCTCGTCGTGCTCTTCGACGTTGAGCGTGTGGTGGGCGTTGAGCTGGTCCTCCCGCGAGCAGCCGACGATGACGCCGGAGACGCGGAGCCGGTTGGCGAACCGCGCGAACTCCACGTCCTCGACCTGAAGGGTGACGAAGATGTGCTCGCGCTGCCCGCCGGTGTCCCGCATCTGGTCGTCGTTCCGCTGGATCCGCCGGGTCGTGTCGCCTTCGACGAGGTCACCGGGTTCGAGGACGTGCGCGAGGTGCCAGAGGTCGTCCACGTTCTCGGGGACCAGCGTGAGCCGTTCCCGGCCCTCCTCGCCGTACCCCCGCTCGGAGATGCGCATGCCCGGGCGTTCGCTCGCGGCCGTATCAACGCTTGCCTTCCGCCTCGGCGAGCGACGGCCCCCACTCGAAGCCGTCGGCCGAACCGTCGCCGCTGGCGTCGCCCGCGTGGTCCGCGTCGTCCCCGTCGCCCGCGTCGTCTCCGCCGGCGGTGCCAGCCTCGTCGACGGGGACGCCGCGGCCGACCTGAACCGGGACCGGCGGCTCGCTCCGCATCGGCTGCCCGCCGTCGCCCGACACGACGGGGACCGGTGGGTCGTTGTGCGCGCGACCGACCTCCCGGTCACCGTCGGCGGCACGGTCCACGCCCGCGCCGCGATTCGAGCCCTCGCGAGGAGTCGCGTCCGCGCGGCGAGCCGTTCGGCTCCCGGAGCGCGCGGCGTCGCGGGCCGTTCGGACCGCCGGCCGCGCCGCGCCGTCCCGGGCCGACCCCTCCCGCAGCGCGCCCGCCGCGCCCCGTCCGTAGAGCCCGTGCGCGACGACGCGGGCGAGGAAGGCGAGCGCGACGCCGACGACCAGGGGAACCGTCGGCGCCGCGACGGCGTAGCCGACCGCGAGCGCCCCGACCGCGAGCGTCCACCCGGTGGCGTACTGGCCCGTCGCGGCGACGCCGGCCACCGTCCGCGGGTTCAGCCCGTCCCTGAGCCGCCCGGACGCGGCGAACGCGGCGAGCGCGGCGGGGCGGACGTACGCAAAGGCGAGGAGGTACGCGCCGACGAGCGCGGCGACGAGACCGACGGCGACGACCGCGACGGCGACCGGGCCGTTCGGACCGAGCGCCGACTCGACGGCGGCCGCGGTCGACCCCGGATCGACGGGGCCGGCGACGAGCGCGGCGACGGCGCCGCCGGCGACCGCGAGGCCGCCCGCGAGCGGAGCGAGCAGCGCCGCCGACAGCAGCGCCGACTTGAGGCCGTCCCTGACCAACTCCCCCCAGGCGACGAGCGACGGCGCGCCGGCCGCGTCGCCGGACTGGATCGCGCTCCGCGTCACGCGGACGAAGTAGCCGCGCGCGATGAGCGACGGCCCGAACGCGACCGGGGCCGCGACGGCGATAGCCGGGCTGACGAAGAGGACGCCGCCGAGCCACAGCGCCGTGAGGACCCACCCCAACAGGGTCACGGACCCGCCGACGAGGACGACGCCCGCGGTGTCGTTGGTTCGCGTCAGCGCCGTCGCGGCCGCGGTGAGCATGTGACTCGACACAGGAACGGGAGCCGCATAAATGATACCCGGGCCCGAGCGTTTATATCACTCCACGGATTATTGCCACCCGGCCGTGCGGGACAATCGTGTGCCTCTGACAACCTAACCGCGGCCGCCACTCGGCGGTCGCCCCCCCGTCCGCGGCTTTCGACTGCGTTCTCTTCCACCAGCCCCGCCGCCGTCTCGTGCCGGTACCGATTTATCCCGCCCCGCCGCCGTCTCGTGCCGGTACCGATTTATCCCGCCCCGCCGACGGATCGGGTATGACCGGCGACGAGCGGACGGCCGATCTGGAGCCGGAACTCAGGAGCTACGGCGTCAGCGTCGAGTCGATCGACGGAGGCGACCCGCTGGAGCTGACGTACATGACCGCGTTCCCCGGCCGCGAGATCCACCGCGGCGAGATCGGACGCGCGCTCAACGCGCTCATCGAGCAGGCCGAGGCCGACGAGTGGGACCCCGTCCGCGTCGAGGGAACGGTGGTGCGGTCCCCCGGCGACGTCCTCGGCACGTGGCGCGCCGAGGCCGAGTGGTTCGAGGCGCTCGCGAGCTACGAGATCTCCGAGACGGAGTTCTCGGCCCGCGTGCTGGACACCGTCAGCCACGAGACCGGGGCCGGAGACGGGGACGACGACAGATCCGAACCCGACGCGGAGGCCGACCGGTGACCCGACGCGATCCGGTCAACCGCGCGCAGCGTCGGCTGGCGCGCCCGGCCCGCGAGCGGTTCGCCACCCGCGCGGTCGCGTTCGACGTCGACGGCGCGACCTGCCGCGGGTCGCTGTACCTGCCCGGCGGCGACGCGGACGACCCCCCGGTCGTCGTGATGGCGCCCGGGCTCGGCGCGGAGCGGACCTTCGGCTACCCCGCCGTCGCGGAGCGGCTCGCCGACGCGGGCTACGCCGCGCTCCTCTTCGACCACCCGGAGTTCGGCGATTCCGACGGCGACTCGCAGGCGGTCGACCTCGCCCGCCAGCGCGCCGCGTACGAGGGCGCGATCGACCGCGCGGCCCGCGTCGACGACGTCGGCGACGACCTCGTGTTGTGGGGCGCGTCGCTGTCGGCCGGACACGTCCTGACGCTCGCCGCCGAGCGCCGCGACGTCGACGCCGTCGTGGGGCTCGTCCCGATGCTCGACGGGCGCGCGATCGCCCTCCGGCGCGGCGGGCGGTACCTCCTCCGCTCCGGCGCGGCCGGGCTCCGCGATCTCGCCGGCCACCGGATCGGTCGCGGACGTACCGTCCCCATCGCGGGCGGGGCGGAGGAGTGCGCGGCGATCACCGAGCCGGGGACGAAGCGGAAGTACATCGACCTCGTCGACCGCGAGTCGGCGTGGCGAAACGAGACGCCCGCGCGGTCGCTGCTCGGCCTCGTCGGCTACCGGCCGGTGACGCGGCTCGACGAGATCGACGCGCCGACGCTGCTCTTGGCCGGCACCGACGACGAGATCGTCGACGCCGACTCGGTCGCGGCCGCCGGCGAGCGGCTCTCGCGGGGGACCGTCGTCACCATGCCCGCGGACCACTTCTCGGTGCTCGGCGAGGACTTCGAGGGCGCGGTCGGCCACCAGCTCTCGTTCCTGCGCGACGCGCTGGAGTGACGCCTCGCGGCCCGCGGTCGCGGGGCCGCCGCCCGCGCGACCGCTTAAGTGGCCTCGCGGCGCACTCGCGAGCATGACAGCCATCGCGATGTTGAGCGTCGCGCCGGTGATCGAGGGGAGCATGGCCGAGGAGGTGGCGAAGGCCGTCGCCGCGCTCGACGAGTTCGACGTGAGCTACGAGACGAACCCGATGGGGACCGTCATCGAGGCCGACGACGCGCAGACGCTGTTCGCGGCCGCGGCGGCGGCCCACGACGCCGTCGACGGCGACCGCGTCTCGACCGTTCTCAAGATCGACGACAAGCGGGCGAGCGACGGGATCGCCGCGGAGAAGGTGGACGCGGTCGAAGAACATCTCGGTCGGGCAGCGAAGCGGGAACGCTGACGGCGTGGGGAGCGCGCTGGCGGCGCCGCCGCGGCGGGTCGCGTCACGCGACGGGTCGCGTCACGCGGCGGGTCGCGTCACGCGGCGTCGACTCCCACGCTGCCGCCGGCGGTCGCGTCCCCGTCGGGGTTCTCGACCGTCAGGTCGACGGTCGTCGTCCGGACGACGGTCGCCTCGTCGCCGCCGCCGGCGACGTCCGCGCGGAACACCACGTCGAGCGTCGTCGTCGCCGTCTCGCCGCCGCCGAGCCCCGCCGCGGAGAGCGTCTCGCTCGTCACGGCGTCGCCGCGATCGGTCGCGTCCGCGCGCTCGAACCGCGCGGTGAGTGCGCCGTCGACAGCGTCGAAGTCCGGCGGCGCGTCCGAGGCGGCGTCGGACTCGCCGCTCTCCGGCCTCCCGACCGACGAGACGTCCCCCGGCGTCGCGTCCGGGTCGGCGGCCGTCAGGGTCTCCCGATACACCTCGTCGACGCCGGCGTCGCTCCCGACGGCGAGGGTGAGCGTCACGCGCTCGACGCCCTCGGAGAAGTCGGTCCACGACACCTCGACGGCGGGCGAGAGGAACACCGACTCGATCCGACCGTCGTTGCTCGTGACCGTCGGCGCGTCGCCCGCCTCGAAGGCCGCGGGGTCGCCGTCGACGGCGGCCGCCGGTCGGCTCGACGCGGCGAGGGCGCCGATGCCGGTGACGCTCCCGATTGTGACGGCGGCGGCACCGCCGAGGACCGATCGTCTGGAGACCGTTTCGGACGAGCTACCGTTCCGCGAGTGGTCGGCCATCTCGGTGCGACGTGGCCGCGGCATCCGACATAAGCGCTCGGCGGAGACGGGCCAGACGGGGACGGGTTCGGTCAGGGCGGGCTTGACCCGGAGCGAGGACCGTCCTCACCCCTTGATGTTACAGACGGGGAACGTGCGGGCGACCTTGTCGCCGATTCCCAGCTCGTCGCTGACGCGGATCACCTCGTCGATGTCCTTGTAGACGCCGGGCGCCTCCTCCGCGATGGTGGCGCCTGACTGCGCCTTCACGTAGATCTGCTGGCCGTCCTCGAGGTCGTCTTGAACGTCGCCGCCCCAGAACTCCTGTTTCGCCTGCGTCCGGCTCATCAGCCGGCCGGCGCCGTGGGCGGTCGAGCCGAACGAGACCGACATCGACTGGTCCCCGCCGCGGAGGACGTACGAGCCGGCGCCCATGCTGCCGGGGATGATGACGGGCTGGCCCACGTCGCGGTAGGTCTCGGGGACGTCCGCGTTGCCGGCTGGGAACGCCCGCGTCGCGCCCTTGCGGTGGACGTACAGTTCGCGCTCCGCGCGGTCGACCGCCTCGTCGCCGACGGCGGGGCGCCCCTCGGCGTCGACGCCCACCTCGTGGGTCTCCTTTTTCGCGATGTTGTGCGCCACGTCGTACAAAAGCTCCATCCCGAGGTCCTCGATCGGGTCGGCGTCGAACACCTCGCCGAACGTCTTCCGGGCCTGATGGGTGATGAGCTGGCGGTTCACCCACGCGAAGTTGATGCATGCGCCCATCGCGCCGTAGTACTCCTCAGCCAGCTCGGAGCCGGCGGGCGCGGCCGCCAGCTCCTTGTCCGGCAGCTCGTCGAGCAGGTCGCCGTGCTCCTTCTCGATCTGTCGGAGGTAGTCGTTGCAGGTCTGGTGGCCGAGCCCGCGGCTCCCGCAGTGGATCAGGACGACGATCCCGTCTTCTTCGAGCCCGTACGACTCGGCGACGTCCGCGCGGAACACGTCCGTGACGCGCTGGACTTCGAGGAAGTGGTTCCCCGACCCGAGCGACCCCATCTGGTTGCGGCCGCGGTCCATCGCCTTCTGGGAGACGTACTCCGGGCGGGCGTCGGGGCGCCGGCCCTCGTCCTCGCAGCGCGCGAGGTCGCTCTCGATCCCGTACCCCTCCTCGACCGCCCACTCGACGCCGCGTTCGAGCGCCCCCTCGATCGCGTCGGCGTCGCCGTCGATCACGCCGCCGCCGCCGAGCCCCGACGGGATCGCCTCGAAGAGGGCGTCGACGAGCTCCTCCTCGCGGCCGCGCACGTCGTCGTAGGTGAGGTTAGTTTTCACCATCCTAACGCCGCAATTCACGTCGTATCCGACCGCTCCGGGCGAAATACAGCCCGTTCGGGCGTCGATCGCGCCGACGCCGCCGACCGGGAAGCCGTACCCCTGGTGGCCGTCGGGCATACAGAGGGCGGGCTCGACGATGCCGGGGAGGTGGGTGGCGTTTTTCAGCTGTTGGAGCGAGTCGTCGTCGCCGATCTCCTCGAGCAGGGACTCGCTGGCGAGGACCCGCGCGGGGACGTTCATCTCGCCCTCGCGGGGGATCTCCCAGACGTGCTCTCGCACCTTCTCCAGTCGGATCCCGTCGAACTCGCGCGTGGTCATACCCGCCGTTCGACGCGGGAGGGGAAGGGCGTTGCGTCAGCGGGCGCGGACGCGAGCGGTTCCCGCAGGCGGCGCGCTCCGGCCGCCCGATCGCGTCCTCACCGATCGACCGGGTCCATCGGGAGCCAGTCGACCGCGCCATCGGCGAGGGTGAACGCGGCGAAGACCCGGCCGAGGACGAGCCCGTACAGCAGGTGTGCGACCGCGATGACCGCGCCGAACTCGAAGCTGGCCGTCAGCCCCGGCACCGGGAGCGTCGGCACGGGCAGCGAGGTGGCGCCCTCGATCGCGATCGCGGCCGGCAACAGCAGGCCGCCGGTGATCACGCCCAGCAGCGCGGAGTGGGCGACGCCGAGCGAGAGGCACCCGCCGACGTCGCCCCGGAGCTCCGCGAAGAACGGTCGGTCGAAGACGGCGACGAACAGCCCGCCGAACAGGGCGCTGTTGAACAGGTGGACGAGCCACCCGACGAGGACCGTCTCTACCCCGACCAGCGCGCCGATCGTCGGCATGAGCCCGAGGCCGAAGTGTAACACGGCGCCCATCACGGCGCCGGCGACGAGCCCGCCGACCGCCCCTGCGCGCCAGCGCCGCCCCGCGCCCGCCGGTTCGCTCCCCTCGCTCCGATCTGAGTGTGCCATACGATATCAACGCACTCGATAAACATAATGGTTTATCACAACCCCCGTTCGGACGGTCGTCGCGGCCTCACACGTCGAAGACGACGTACGCGTACCACTCGTCTCCTCTCCGTTCGAGCGCCATCTCCGAGTACGTGACCGCCTTGATCTCCCGGGCGGCCACCGCGTCCAGCGGGACGCCGCGCGCGCTGGCCGTGAGTCGCCACTCGCCGGGGTCCGCATCCCCTTTTCCGCCGCCGTCGTCCGATTCGACGACCGTACACCGGTGGTCGGCCGGGAGAACGAGCCGCACGTCGCGTTCGTAGATCAGGCGGTCGAGGTAGTCGAACAGCAGCGCCTCGCGGCCCTCGGCGGCGACCTCGAGCTCGAACCGGTCGCCACCCGTCTCCGGCACCGACTCCGCGCTCGCGGCCGCGAGCCCGTCCGCGACCGCCGCGAACAGCGCCGAGAGGGTGTCGGCCGTCGCCTCGACGGCGACGTCGGCCGTGTGGTCGCGGAGCTCGTAGCTCATCGCTCGCCGCTCCCCTCGCGGGTCCGTTCGCGGGACTCGTCCGCGCGCTCCGACCGCTCGTCGCCCTGGAACCGGGCGTCGATGGTCCGCTCCGGGGCCCCGGCGCGGAGATCCTCCGGGTCGACGTCGTCGAGGTCGGCGGCGACCTCCTCCAAGGCGACGCCGCTCGTGACCAGCGCGCGGATCCCCTCGTCGACGGTCAGCTCGACGTCGACGATCCGGCGCTCCGGGACGAAGACGACGTGGCCGCCCATCACCGGGTTCGGCGCCATCGGCATGAACAGCGTCCGCATCCCCTCGCCCCCGCTGTCCGCGTGGTCCGCGATGGCCGCCGGCGTCTCGCTGGTGACGAACGCGAGCGTGTACGTCTCCTCGGTCGGGAACTCCACGAGGACGACCTCGCGGAAGTTCCCGCCGTCCGACTCCAGCATGGCGTCGCTCATCTGCCGGAACCCCTGGTAGACGGAGCCGACGCCCGGCACCCGCTCGACGGCGTAGTCGACGTACGCGACAGCGCGCTCGCCG
>NZ_AOJN01000021.1 GCF_000337335.1 Halorubrum distributum JCM 10118
AGATGTGTATAAGAGACAGGCGGGATGACGGCCGGAACGATGACGGCGACGCCGGTGAGGAACGCCCGGCGGAGCAGTTCGATCCCCGACTCGTCGGTCATTGATCGCGACCACGGACGACCGCGACAAAATCGTTTCCGTCGGGGTCGAACCGCGAGGGTCTCGCACGGCGAGCGCGGGCGCCGACCCACGCCGAGTCAGGGTACGCGCCCGCAACCGCGCTCGCTGGCGGCGCAGCCGCCCGCAACCGCTCTCGCTGGCGGCGCAGCCGCCCGCAACGGTCCCCGCTGGCGGTGGAGTTATATTCCGCCCGCGTGTTAGGTCTCCCCAGTGAGCGTCAACGTCGAAAAGCGGACCGACCCGCCCGGCGAGTCCGACTACGCGACCGCCGCGTGGGAGCTCAAAGAGCGCATTCGGTCCGCGGAGGGCGTCCTCCGACAGCGACGCGGCTTCTTCGTCGACGCGTACCGCCGGTCGACCGCCCACCTGCTCGTCGAGAACGACCGGCTCGTCGCGTTCGCCTCCGTCCGGCGCGACGGCTACATCCTCTTCCTCGCCGTTCACCCCGACCACCGCGGCCGCGGCCACGCCGAGCGGCTGGTCGCCGACGTCGCGAAGAATCACCGCTCGGTCACCTGCCACGCCCGCACCACGAACCGGCAGGCGCTCGGGTTCTACAAGCACCTCGGCTTCGAGGTGATCCGCCGCATCGACGACTACTACGAGGACGGCGGCGACGCCTACTACCTCAAGCTCGGCGGCGAGTCGCTCCGCGAGCGGCTCTCCGGGTTCGTCGGCCGGTAGGCGGCCGCTTTCCGCCCGCAGTGCGCGGCCTCTGGGACCGTCGAACCGACAGTAATTAGCGCCCGCCGCGAGGAGAACGCGCCATGTCGCAACCGACTCCCGCGGACCTCGCGACCCGGGTCCGCGACGGCGACCTCCGCTTCCACGAGCTGGAAGACCACGCCGACGCCGACGTCGCGGCCGCCGCGCGCCGGCTGCTCGTCGCGGAGGCGACGGACGCCGACCTCGACCCGCTCGGCGAGTACGCCTTCGACGCCGACGCGGTCCACGGCTCGAACATCGAGAACACCCTCGGGGGCGTTCAGGTCCCGGTCGGCGTCGCCGGCCCGGTGACGATCGACGGCGGCGCGGGGGCCGCCGAGCGCTACCTGCCGCTCGCGACCACCGAGGGCGCGCTCGTCGCGTCGATCAACCGCGGCTGCTCCGTGATCGAGGACGCCGGCGGCGCGACCGCGCGGGTGACGAAGAGCGGAATGACCCGCGCGCCCGTGTTCCGGGTCGCGGGCGTCGCCGAGGCCGAGGCGCTCGCCGACTGGGTCCGCGACAACGTCCCCGCGATGCGCGAGGCCGCGGAGTCGACGACGAGCCACGGCGAACTGCTCGACGTGACCCCGTACGTCGTGGGCAACAACGTCTTCCTGCGCTTCCGCTACGACACGAAGGACGCGATGGGGATGAACATGGTCACCATCGCGACGCGCGAGGCCTGCGACGTGATCGAGGCGGAGACGGACGCCTCGCTGGTCGCGCTGTCGGGGAACCTCTGTTCCGACAAGAAGCCGGCCGCGATCAACGCCGTCGAGGGCCGCGGGCGCTCGGTCGTCGCGGACGCGACGATCCCCCGCGAGGTCGTCGAGGACCGCCTCCACACGACGCCGGAGGCGATCGCGGAGATCAACACCCGGAAGAACCTCGTCGGCTCCGCGAAGGCCGGCGCGCTCGGCTTCAACGCCCACGTCGCCAACGCGGTCGCGGCGGTGTTCCTCGCCACCGGCCAGGACGAGGCGCAGGTCGTCGAGGGGGCGAACGCGATCACGACCGCCGAGACGACCGCGGACGGCGACCTCTACGTCTCCGTCTCGCTGGCGAGCCTCGAAGTGGGGACGGTCGGCGGCGGGACGAAGCTCCCGACCCAGCGGGCGAGCCTGGAGATCCTCGGCGTCGCTGGCGGCGGCGAGCCGGCCGGGAGCAACGCCGACGCGCTCGCGGAGTCGATCGCGGTCTGCGCGCTCGCCGGCGAGCTGAACCTGCTCGCGGCGCTCGGCTCCCGGCACCTCTCGTCGGCGCACGAGGAGCTGGGACGGTAGACGGGCGCCGCGGTCCACAGGTCCCCGGTTCCTTTTACTCCCTCAGTCCGACCAGCGGGGACAGTCGTCGCGGAGCGCCTCGCGTCCCGCGTCGGTGACGCGGTAGACGGCCTCGCCGGAGACGCGCTCGACGAGCCCGGCGTCCGCCAGCGCGGTCAGCCGGGACTCCACGTGATCGTCGTAGAGCCCCGTGTTCCCGGCGATGAACGCCTGGTAGTCGGCGCCGACGTCGGCGAGGTAGGAGAGCAGTCGCTCGTCTGAGCGCGTGAGCGACGGGCGGTCGGGGGCGATCCGCTCGCCGCCTCCCTCGTCCTCGGAACTCCCCGCCAAACACTCGGGCGGCTGTTCGTCGGGTGCGGCCATCTCACACGTGGTGACGTGTGGCACGATAAAGGGGACACCGGCGGTTCCCATTCGCTGGGAGTCGCCGCCGCTCGGCGGAACGTGTTCGGTGGTTAACCGTTCCTCCCGGGGGTCGCATCGGTCGTCGGTCTCGGGGAGGCGGCGTCCGGTGAGGTCAGTCGTCGGCGTCGGCGGGAGGCGTCCCGGCAGCGTCGCCGGCGGCTCCCTCGCCGCCGGACGACCGATCCGGAAGCATCGGCGTCCCGTCGGCGCGCGGGCCGAGCCGCGGGCCGTGCGGGCCGTCGTCGGGGTCGATCCGGCGCCGCGTGCGGTAGTCGGTCGAGCGCTCGACCGGCGTCCGACCGATCGCCGTTATCATCTCGACGTAGTCGTCGAACGAGCGGTACTCGCCGTACTCGCCGCCCGCGCGGCTGGTGATCTCCTCGGAGAGGATGGTGCCCATGAAGTCGTCGGCGCCGCAGTTGAGCAGCTTGAGCCCGTGGGCGTCGCCCGACTTCACCCACGAGGCCTGGACGTGGTCGACGTTGTCCAAGAAGAGGCGCGCGACCGCGACCACGAGCTCGTCCTCGGCGCGCGAGGGGCCGGAGTCGACGACGCCGCGGCGGTAGAGGGGGGTGTTCTGGTGGATGAAGGAGAGCGGCACGAACTCCGTGATCGCGCCCGTCCGGTCCTGGAGGTCGCGGATCACCTTCAGATGCTGTGCGCGGTGCGCCACCGTCTCGACGTGACCGTACATCATCGTCGAGGTGACGTCGAGGCCGGCGGCGGCCGCGCCCTCCATCGCCGCCACCCAGTCGTCGGTGCGGATCTTCCCCGGGCAGATCACGTCGCGGACCTCGTCGACGAGGATCTCGGCGGCGGTGCCCGGCGCGGAGTCGAGCCCGGCCTCGGCAAGCTCTCGGTAGACGGCCTCGTACTCCCAGTCGGTGCCTCGCGAGGCGTGGTACGCCTCTTCGGGGGTCATCGAGTGGAGGTGGACGCCGCCGACCGACATCGCTCGCATCTGCTCGACGTAGGTGCCCGGATCGGTCGCGTACTCCTCGGGGACCTTGTAGTTCACCTCGCTCGCGGGGTCGTCGTACGCGGCGAGGATCTCGTGGTGCTCCGCGTTCAGCGCGAACGCCGGGTGGAGCCCCGAGACGGAGCACACCTCGTAAATTCCCATGTCGAGGGCGTCCTCGACGACCTCGCGCGACTCCGTCGGCGTCTTGGTGAACCCCGCGTGCTCGACGTCGCTGTCGGCCTCGAACGCGTGCGCGGAGTCCTTGAAGTTACAGAACAGGCAGCCCGTGTTGCAGGCCGTGGTGACGTTGTTGTTGAGGTTGGCGACGAAGGTCACCTCGTCGCCCACCGCCTCGCGGCGGCGCCGGTCGGCCGCCTCCAGCACCGCCTCCTTGCGGACGGGGTCGATCCCCGCCGACGCCGTGCCGGTGGCGAGCAGTTCGGTCGCGTCGTCGACCGTCAGCCGGGCGCCGTCGCGGGCCTTCGCGAGCGCGTTCTCGAACGACTGGTCGGTGGCGGGCGCCGCGAAGTCGAACTCGTTCGCGCCGCCCCCGCCGTCGCCGTTCCCGCCGCCGTTCGATCCGCCCGCGCCGGAACTGCCCCCCGAGCTCATCCCCTAACGCTCCCGGTTCCACCCTGATAAACGGGCGGGTCGCGACACCGATCGAGTCGGACAGACGACGCCGATCGCGAACGTCCGCTTATAACCAGGGCCGAGCGCGCGCCGTTCACTTATAAACAACTGCGGCGGCGCGCGCCGCCGAGCGGCCGCCACCGTTCCGTTGTGAATTACTCATAAACGAGCCGCTGAATTCCCGCGTGACATCACCGACCCGGCACCGCCTCGAAACGGCCGGCCGCCGACCCCACCGTCGCCGTCGCCTCAGTACTGGTAGTTGATGACCCGCTCGTCCTCTTTGTCCGCGTCCTGAAGCTTGTCGCGGGCCTGCTCGAAGTCCGCCTGCGAGACCTCGGTGCGGCCGTCGCGGATGGCGAACATCCCGGCCTCGGTCGCCAGCGAGGCGATGTCCGCGCCGCTGTACCCGTCGAGGTCGCGGGCGACGGCGCCGAGGTCGACGCCGTCGGCGACGTTCATCTCCTCGGTGTGGATTTCCAGGATGCGCTCGCGGCCCTCCGGACCGGGCTCGGGCACCTCGATGAGGCGGTCGAACCGACCGGGGCGTAAGATTGCCTCGTCGAGCATGTCGAAGCGGTTGGTCGCGGCCATGATCCGGACCTCGCCGCGGTCGTCGAAGCCGTCCATCTCGGAGAGCAGCTGCATCATCGTCCGCTGGACCTCGGCGTCGCCCGAGGTCTTCGAGTCCGTCCGCTTCGANTCGTCGAAGCCGTCCATCTCGGAGAGCAGCTGCATCATCGTCCGCTGGACCTCGGCGTCGCCCGAGGTCTTCGAGTCCGTCCGCTTCGAGGCGACGGCGTCGATCTCGTCGATGAAGATGACGGCGGGCTCGCGCTCGGCGGCGAGCTCGAACAGGTCGCGGACGAGCCGCGCGCCCTCGCCGATGAACTTCCGGACGAGCTCGGAGCCGGCCATCTTGATGAACGTCGCGTCCGACTCGTTCGCGACGGCCTTCGCGAGCATCGTCTTTCCGGTGCCCGGCGGGCCGTGGAGCAGCACGCCGCTCGGCGGCTCGACGCCGACCGTCTCGAACTGCTCGGGGTTCTCGAGCGGGTCCTCGACGGCCTCGCGGACCTCTCGGATCTGGTCGTCGATGCCGCCGATGTCGGCGTACTCGACGTCGGGCGACTCGGTGACCTCCATCGCCTGCGCCCGGGAGTCGGTCTCGTCGTCGAGCACCTGCTGGACCGCGAAGGAGTCGTTGATCGCGACGCGGTCGCCGGGGCGGAGGTCCTCGTCGAGCCGCGAGGCGGCCTGCGTGAGCACCTCCTGGTTGTTGCCGTGCTGTTTGATGACGACGCCGTCGTCGGTGATCTCCTCCACCGACGCGATGTACAGTGAGGAGGTCTTCAGCACCTCGTTCTCGCGTTTCAGCTGCTCGACGTCGTCTTTCAGCTCACCGCGGCGCCCCTCGGCGTCCGCGAGCCGCGTTTCCAGTTCCTCGTTCACCTGAACGATCCGCCGGTAGTGCTGGCGGATCGCCTCCAGCCGCTCCGCGTCGCTCATCTCGGGGTCGAGCTCCAACCGCGGGCGGTCGGGCAGTGAGGGGCTGTGAGACATTCGTTGTGCGGAGTAGGATCCGGGCGTAAATGTGCCTTTGGGTCACGGAGAGAACGTTGGATCAGCGGCGCGGACGCGGGGACCGTCTCACCCCGAAACCCGGACCGGCGCTCGCGGCCCGAACGACCGGTATCAGTATCGATAACCAGAGGTCAACGTTTTAACGCGGGTAATACGAATCCGTTCGTATGAACGCACGAACGGCGGACGGACGCGCGGGTCCGGCGCTCGCGGGCCGCGAGATCCGGACGGGAGGGCTCCGCCGATGACCGGAACTCCGGAGGCGACCGTCCTCGCGGTCGACGACGAGCCGGACCTCGCGGAGCTGTACCGGGTGTATCTCGACTCGGCCTACGACGTTCGGATCGCCACCGGCGGCGAGGAGGCGCTCGACGCGATGGACGACGCGGTCGACGTCGTCCTCTTAGACCGCCGGATGCCCAACATGTCGGGCCACGAGGTGCTGAACGCGATCCGCGGAGACGGGTACGACGCCCGCGTGGCGATGCTGACCGCGGTCGAGCCCGACGTCGACATCGTCGAGATGCCGTTCGACGACTACAAGACGAAGCCGGTCACCAAGGAGGACCTGCTCACCCTCGTCGAGGTGCTCCTCCACCGCGCCGCGTTCGACGAGCGGAGCCAGGAGTTCTTCGCGCTCGCCTCGAAGAAGGCGGCGCTGGAGGCCACGGGCACGACCGGCACCGAGGAGTACGAGGAGCTCGTCGAGCGGATGGAGTCCGTCCGGCTCGAAGTCGACGACACGCTCGATCACCTCTCGGCGCGGGACGCGTTCGTCGAGGTCCCGGGCGAAGTGCCGTAGACGGAACGTCCTCCCCGACTACTCGATCTCCAGCTCGCCGTCGGCGGCCTCCCCGCCGCCGTCCTCGTCCCACTCCAGTTCGAACTCGACGCTCAGTTCACCCGGCCCGTCCGCGGGCCCCTCGCGCTCCGCCTTCACCTCGAAGGTCGGTCGCGCGGGCGGGTCGAGCGTCGTCGACTCGTCGCCGCGTTTGAGGGTGATAGCGTTCCCGGCGTCGAGCGAGTCCGCGACCGTCCGCAGGTACGCGGCGATCTCCTCGCGGCTCCGGCGGCTCTCCGACTCGAACAGGACTTCTTCGGGCATACATCGTCGTACGCCGCCTCGAAACTTAAAGACCGACGCAGGCGGTCCTCCGCTCCCCCGATCGTTTTGTGCCGCCCGACCGAACGTTCACTCCGTGCCACTCCCCGACTCGCTCCGTACGGTCGTCGCCGTCGCCGTGTACTGGACGGCGATCGCGCTCGGCGGGAGCGTCCTCCTCCCGGACCCGACGAGCCCGCTCGTCGCGGTCCCGGTCCTCGGCGGCGGCGCGGTCGTCGCGCACGCGGCGCGCACCGACCGGCTCGTCGAACTCGGCTACGCGGTGGGGACGATGTGGCTCGCGGTGCTGGCGCTGTCGATCGGCACCGGCGTCGTCGACGTCGTCGCCCCGCCGGCGGGGGAGATCGCGCCGCTCGCGGACTACCCCGGCGTCGCCGCGGTCGGCACGGTCGGACTGATTGCCGTCCTCGTCGTCGCGTACGGGGCGTTCGTCCGTCGGAGCGCGGAGCGCGACGCGGCCGAGACAGAGTAGACCGAACGGTCGCCGACCGGAAACCGACTTAGAACCCGTCCTCGAAGACGAACGTGCCGTTCCGCTGGACGACCTCGCCGTCGACCTCGATGACGGAGTCCTCGCTCATGTCGACGATCATGTCGACGTGCTCGGCGGACTCGTTGACCTCGTTGTCTCCCCCCACCGTCTCCGGGTACGCGGAGCCGACCGCCATGTGGACCGTGTCGCCCATCTTCTCGTCGAACAGCATGTTGTAGGTGAACCGGTCGATCTGGCGGTTCATCCCGATGCCGAGCTCGCCGAGGCGCCGCGAGCCCTCGTCGGTGTCGAGGATGCCGGAGAGGAGGTCCTCGTTGCGCTCGGCGGAGTGGGAGACCACTTCGCCGTCCTCGAACCGGAGCCGGACCCCGTCGATCTCGCGGCCGTAGCGGTAGAGGGGCAGGTCGAAGTGGACCTCGCCGTCGACGCCGTCGCGCGTCGGCGCGGTGAACACCTCGCCGCCGGGGAGGTTCGCCTCGCCGTAGTCGTTGAGCGTGGAGTTGCCCGACACGTCGAGCGTGAGGTCGGTCTCCTCGCCCGACTTAATCGTGACCTCGTCCGCGTCGTCCAGGATCTCGACCATGTTCGACTGGAACTCGCGCTGTTCGTCCCAGTCCAGCGAGACGGCGTCCCACACGAAGTTCTCGTACGCCTCTGTGCTCATCCCGGCGAGCTGGGCGTGACTCGCGGTCGGGTACTGCGTGAGGCACCAGGTCTTCGAGAGCCGCGTGCGCTTGACCTCCTCCATCGCGCGGTTGTACGCGGCGTTGGTCTCCGGGTCGACGTCGGCGTCCTCGGTGGCGTTCGCGCCGCCGCGCGCGATGACGAAGACGTCGGCCTCCTCGTAGAGCGCGCGCCGGTGGCTCGGCTCGGAGAACTCCTCGGAGGAGCGCTTGAACGCGCGCTGGGCGCGCTTCGAGTAGTTGAGGTAGACGGGGTTGGCCCCGCGGTCGCCGCAGACCTCGTGGAGCGCGACGGCGAGGTCCTCGGCCTCCTTGGGCATCTGGATGACCACGTCGTCGCCCGACTCGATGCCGGTGGCGTGGTCGGCGATGATCTCCGCGTGTTCGCGGACGCGTGCGTCCATGATAAGTAGGTTTCGGGGCCGGGGAATTACCGCTTTTCCTTCCGGCGGGTCGCGTGGGGGAGCCCGAGCGACGAGAGCCGGGTCGGAACCAACCGACCGCAACGCATCCGACCGCCGCGAACGCCCCGGCCGCAACGCGTTTGCCCGGTCGTCGCGTAGTTCCGAGCATGTCTCGGCTCGCGTTCCGCGTGGCCGCGGCGGTCGTCGGCGTCGCCCTGCTCGCCGTCTACCTGACCGCGGCGCTGTTCGTCGCCGACCTGCTGCGCGCGGTCTGGGCCGCCCGCCCCGACCTCCCGGTCCTCCTCGCGCTGCTGGCCGCCGGCGCGCTCGGGTCGGCGTACCTCAGCTACCGGCTCGGCACCGCGCAGATCCTCGCGAACCTGGAGGGCGACCACGTCCCGCGAAAGCGGGCGCCGGACCTCCATCGCCGGATCGATTCGCTCGCGGCGCGGATGGACGTCGCGCGCCCGACCCTGTACGTCACCGATGCCCGCGCGCCCAACGCCTTCGCGGTCGGGGGCGGGAGCGACGGCGGCGCCTTGGTGATCGACCGCTCGCTGTTCCGGCTGCTCTCCCCCCGAGAAATCGAGGCGATCCTCGCGCACGAGCTGGCGCACTTAGAGGGGAACGACGGGTTCGCGATAGCGATGGCCGACGGGGTCGGCCGCGCCCTCGTCGGGGTCGCCACCGTGGTCGCGCTGCCGGCGCTGCTCGCGCTGTCGGGGCTCGCCGCCGCCTCGGCGTGGGTCCGCGGGCGACCGGGCGACCGGTCCGGCCCGTTCGCGCGGCTCCACCGCGGGCTCGCCGGCGCGCTGTTCGGCGGGTTCGTCCTCGCGACGCTCGTCGCCCGCTCGCGGTCGCGCAGGCGCGAGTTCGCGGCCGACGACCGCGCGGCCGAGGTGACCGGCGACCCGATGGCGCTCGCGCGGGCGCTCCGTCGGATCGAGCGCGCGACCGAGCCGACGTGGCCGTTCGCGCCGTTTTCGACCCACAGGCGGACCGACGAGCCCGCCGAGCGCTGGCTGTCGACGCACCCCTCGACCGACGAGCGCGTCGAGCGCCTGCGGGAGATGGCCGAGTCGCAGGGCCCGACGCGGCGGATTCCCGCGGGGCCGTCGCGGGCGGGCGACGGTCACCGGCGGTCGCCGCGGTGAACGCTGTTCGACACGGGACTGGGACGCTACTGCGGTGGCGCGTGCCTCCGAGTGCCCGATAGGGCGCGAGGAGCACGCGCGAGGGACGCCGCGAGCGACGTGGGCGACCGGAGGGAGCCCCAAGCGAGCGGCGAGGCTGGGGAGGCGTGAGGTGCGGTTGCGGTGCTGGGCGGGATTCAAAGGGGCAGCTGTGAGGGCGGCGCAGGCGACGTAAGCACCACAGCGAGTGAGCGGAGCGAACGAGCGAGGAGCGCAACGAGTGTGCGCCGCCCTCACGGCTGGGGCTTTGGCGGTATCCGTCCCCGATCCGCAAACAATCATTTATGAATCATTCGTCAGAAATAGGACATTTACAGATGTCGGTCCGCCAGCAACGATTTATAACTCGTACTGTTCGCGCGTCACGTCGTCGAGTCCCGACTCCGCCAGCGCGTCGGACGGAACCAACATATCCAGCTGAACGACGCCGGGGAGCCGCCCGATCTGGACGCCGCCGGTGAACGTACACCGGCCGCGGACCTCGCCCTCGCTCATGCCGAGCAGGGTGCCGGCGCGGTCGAAGGCGTTCTGGGTGGCGTCGTTGACGGTCGCGCCGGAGCCGATCACTTGGATCGGCGCGGCGTCGGTGTCGACGTCGACGCCGTGCTCGGCGCCGAGGTCGTCGCCCGCCGCGACCTCCTCGTCGCTGTACGGCGCGCTGATGAACGGGAGGTCCTCCTCGTTCGGGAGGAGGACGGGGCCGTCGAGGTCGACGTCCTCGATCACTTCCACGTCCATCGTCACCGTCCCGCTCACGTCGGTGGTGTGGAGAGAGAGCTCGCCGTCGCCCTGGTTCGCGTGGAGGTCGCCGACGTAGATCCCGCCGCCGTCGACGACGACCGGGCAGATCAGCGTCGCGCCCGCGCGGACCTCCGGCACGTCCATGTGGCCGTCGGTCCGCTGCTCCAAGTCTTCCTCCGTCTCGACGCCGTAGTCGTGGTCGGCGCCGATGAGGTTCTGCCCGAAGTCGCCCGCGTTGTGCGAGTCGGGCATCGTCACCGGCGGCGTGGTGCCGATGTTCCCGATGAACGGACGGAGCCGGCCGAGCGTGCCGGGCATCCCGTCGGGCTCGTACAGCAGGATCGGGTGCTGGCGGGCGTTCTCGGGGATGTCCATCACCTCGTCGGCGTCGAGCGCGAGCTCGTGAGCGCCGTCCTCGTCGAGCGTGATTCCCACGGCGTTCTCGTGGTCGAACGCGACGGTGTAGCCGTACTCGAAGCCGAACGAGGAGGCGTTCGCGCCGCACTCCGCACAGCGGATCGCGTCCTCGCCGGTGCCCTCGACGACGGAGTCGGGCCACGTGGTGCCGCACTCCGGACAGCGGTGGTCGACGAAGGGGTCGTCGCCGAACGCCCCCTCGCGCTCCGCCATCGACCCCGTGCTGGTCGCCATGCTCGTCACCTCCACGTCGCGGATGTGGATCGCGACGGCGTCGCCCACCTCGGCGCCCTCGACCCGGATCGGTCGCGTCACCTCGTGGCCGCCGCGGAACGAGGGCGTCACCATCGGCCCCCAACAGCCCGGCGGCGTGTACGTCGTCACCGTGCCGCCGTCCGCGACCGTGCCCGCCCACTCTTGATCGGGCCCGACGAGGCCGAGCGTGTACTGGTCGACGTACAGCTCCTCTTGAACGCCTTGCTGTGACATACCGTGCTAACCTACGGCACTGACCGAGATAATCCTACTGCTCGCGGAGGGGGAGCGGGGGTAGTTGCGGCCGTTGCCCCTGTTGCCGCCGTTGCGGCCGCGAGACCGAGTCGATTCGACGCCGCGCGCGGATCACCACGCGACCCGGCGGCCCAGCACGAAGACGACGAGCGCGACCAAGAGCGCGCCGAGGAACGCCTCGAGTCCGGCGAGCGCGCGCGCCGTCGACCCGACCGGCTGGATGTCCCCGTAGCCGAGCGTGGTGAACGTCACCATACTGAAGTACATGTTCTTCCCGAGGACGACCGCTCCCTCCGGCGAGAAGAGGTTCGAGAGGCCGCCGATCCCCTGCGTCGTGAGCCCGCTGCTGCCGGTCGTGCCCTGCGTCGTCGTGGTGTACAACACGCCCCAGATGAACACCGTCACCGCGGAGACGTACACGACCCGCCAGAGCCGCTCGCCGTACCCGCACGTCTGGTGGAGCACCTTGTTCCCGATCCACTTGCCGAGCGCCTTCGTGCGGTTGACCGGCGACACCGCCTCCTCGCGGGTGAAGGCGGCGCGCCAGTTCTTCCGCCGGCGGTACACCATCTCCTTGATGAAGAACTCGGCCGCCGCCTTGCGGTCGCCGAAGTCGCTCGCGCAGTTCTTCGCCTTCAGGTACGTGTTCTCCAGCCTGGCGGGCGTGAACTCCGTTTCGGACCCCGACCGGTCGGCCGCCTCGGTGGCGGCGAAGGTATGGATCTCCCAGTTGTTGCGCGCGAGGTAGGTCTTGTGGGCGGTGAAGTCGAAGCCGTGGAAGTCGGTGTTACAGAACCGGAAGTGGTTGAACAGGCCGTGGGCACAGTGTTCGTCGTCGAGCGTGACCTCCCGGACCTCCGCGTGGGTACAGTCGTAGAAGGCGTCGCCTTGCTCCGGTTGACCGAGCGTCCCGCCGCGGACGACCGCGTCGCTCAGGTCGACGAGGGTCTCGGACTCGGCGGGCCGCGGGCGGAAGGCGACCGAGTGTTCGAACTCCGCCTCGGTGAACGCGGCGTCGCGGGCGAACGTCGTGTGCGTGAAGTTCGCGTAGAGGAACGACGCCTTGTCGAAGTCCGCCTTCCCTCGGAACGTCGCCGCCTCGAAGCTGGCGTCGTCGTTGTGCATGTTCGCGCTCCCCTCGAACTCCGCCGACCGGAACGTCGCGTCGCCGCCGAACTCGGCGTCGGCGAACGTGCTGTCCTTCTCGAAGCGGAGCTCGTCGAAGTGCGCCTCGCCGCCGAAGCGGCAGCTGGAGAAGTCGGACTCCTCGAGGAACCGGGAGCGCGAGAAGACGGCCGATGCGCCGAACTCAGCGTTCCGGAAGGTGCCGTCGTCCTCGAAGACGGTGCGCTCGAACAGCGCCGTCCCCTCGAACTCCGCGCCGGAGAAGTCCGCGACGCGGAACTCGGCGAGCTTGAAGTCGGCGCTGTCCGCGAACGTCGCGGCCTCGAAGTTGGCGTCGGTGACCGTGTGGGCGCCCCCCTGGAACTCGACGCCGCGAAACGTCGCTCCCTCCTCGAACGCCGACTCGGCGAAGCTTGCGTCGCTCTCGAACCGCGCCTCGTCGGCGGTAACGCCGGATTCGAACGCGATGCCGTCGAACGAGACCGGCTCGGTGAAGCGGGTGAACGACAGGTCGACCGACTCCGTACAGACCACGTCTTCGAAGCGAGCGCGGCCGAACAGCGACTCCTGGAACGACACCGGTCCCCGGAAGCGTGCGTCGTCGAAGCCGGTCTGGCCGAACTCGATCTCGCGGAAGTCGGCCTCGCCGTCGAAGACGGCGCGCGAGAACGCGGCGTCGTCGTCCTCGTGGTAGTCGCCGACGAACTCGACGCCGAGGAACGAGGCAGCGTCGCGGAACGCCGCGTCCTCGAACGTCGCGTCGTCGTCGAACCGCGCCTCGGCGAACGTCGCCTCGCCGCGGAACGCCGCGTCGCGGAAGTCGCCCTCGCCGGCAAAGTGGGTCGCCTCGAAGGTCGCGGGCCGCTCGAACGCCGCGCCCTCGAAGTTGGCGTATTCGAACTCCGCGCAGTAGAAGTCGGCCTCGTCGGCGAAGGCGGCGTCGGCGAACGTCACGTCGTCGTCGCGGACGTTGTCCCCGCCGTCGAACTCCGCGCCGCGAAAGCTGGCCACGCCGGCGAACGTCGCCCGCTCGAAGGCGGCGTCGTCGTCGAACCGGCACTCGTCGAAGCTCGCTCGTTCGTCGAAGGTGGCGTCGGTGAACGCGAGGTCGTCGTCGAAGCGCGACTCGTCGAAGACCGCCTTCCCGCCGAACGCTGCGCCGGAGAAGTCGCTGTATCCGAACCGGGCGCTGAGGAAGTCGACCTCGCCGCCGAACACCGCGTCCGCGAACGAGAGGTCGTCGTCGTCGACGTTGTCGCCCCCCTCGAACTCCGCGCCGCGGAACGTCGCCTCCCCGTCGACCGCGACGCCCGCGAAGCTCGCGTCGCTTCTGAACCGCGCCTCGTCACAGGAGAGCGACGCCAGCGTCGCGTCCTCGAAGCCGGCCTCCTCGATGAAACGCGCCTCGTCGAAGACGAGGTCGGCGGCCGCCGTCAGCCGCGCGAAGTCGGCGAAGCCGACGACCGCGCGCCGGAACGTCGCATCCGTCTCGAACGTCGCGTCCGCGAACGAGAGGTCGTCGTCTTCGAGGTTGTCCCGGCCGCGGAACTCCGCGCCCGCGAACGTCGCCGGCGCCTCGAACAGCGCCCCCGAGAACGCGGTGTCGCCGTCGAACCGGGCCTCCGCGAAGTCGGCGCGGTCGCCGAACGCCGCCCGGTCGAAGGCGGCGTCCCGGTCGAAGGCTGCGGACGCGAACGTCACCGTCGCCGCGAACGTCGCGTCCGCGAACTCGGCGTCGCCGCCGAACGTCGCCCGGTCGAACGCCGCGTCGTCGCGGAACTCGCAGCCGACGAAGTCCGCGTACCGGAAGGCGGCCTCCGTGAACGAGACGGGGGCGTCGAAGCGGGCGTCTTCGAAGCACGCGTCGTCGTCCAAGAGGTTCGCGTCGCCGCGGAACTCGGCGCCGTCGAACGTCGCCGCGTCGCCGAACCGCGCCCCGCGCAGCGTGGTGTCGCCGTTGAACCGCGCCTCCCGGACGTCGACGGGGCCCTCGAACGCGGTGCCGGCGAGATCGACGTCGCCCTCGAAGACGGCGCCGGTGAGGGCCGTCTCGCCGCGGACGACGGCGCCGGAGAGGTCGACCGACGCGTCGAACTCCGACTCCGTCCAGTCGATCGCCCCGATCTCCGCGCCCGAGAGGTCGATCCGCCCCTCGAACTCCGACTCCGATAGGTCGAGGGTGCCGGTCACCGTCGCACCCCTGAGATCGAGGGGATGTTTGTCGGCGGCCTCGACGATCTCGTGGCGGATCGAGAGGTCGTCGAGACTGGCGCCGAGCAGGCGTTTCGCGTCCTTGCCGCGTTCGCCGGCGACCGTACGGAGGCGCTCGGCGACGGCGTCTGCGTCGACGCCGAGATCGTCGCGGGCGTCGCTCGACAGGTGGAACACGCAGCGGTCGGCCTCCGGGTGCGCGTCGTGCGGGCAGCGCCACTCCTCGTCTATCTCCGCGGCTGCGTCCGCTGCCACGCCGGCCGCCTGAGGGTCGAGTCGAAACGTACACCGGCTCGCCATCGGTATGTTGACAGGTCATCGTAACGACAGTGACTTTAATTTTGGTACTCGGCCGCACGTTTGCCGACAGGCGCTTCGTCGGGGGCCGTGGCATCGGCGGTCGGTCTCGCGGTCGGCACGGGTCGCGATCCGTCGCGACGGTGCGCGGCCCTTTTTACCGCGGTCGCGCCAACTACGCCGCGTATGCAGACGCACATCGTTCCGGTCGGGTTCGACTACGACCGGATGATCGCCCCGCTCATCCGGGACCAGTTCGACGTGGACCGGGTGATCCTGCTGGAGGGGACGGTCGGCAGCGAGGCCAACGTCGAGTACTCGCGGAACATCGCGCGCAAGCTGGAGCAAGACTTTCAGAATCTCCTCGGCGCGGAGACCGTGCGCGAGCAGTTGGACGACGTGTACGACTACGACGCCGCCTTCGAGCGTGCGTTCGACCTCATTAACGCCGAACTCGACCGGGACGACGGAGCCGACGACGCCGAGGTGACACCCGATGGCGACGCGCCGGCGGACGAGCGCGAGGTGTGGGTGAACCTCTGTTCGATGCCCCGGCCCGTCTCCTTCGCGTTCGCGACCGCGGCCCACTCGATCATGGTCGAACGGCAGGCGGACCGCGACCGCATCCACACCTACTACACGGCCCCGGAGAAGTACCTGGAGACAGAGCTCGCGGAGGAGCTGCGCGCCACGCGGGACCTCCTGCGCGACCTCGACGAGGGGACGGACGAGGCGGTCACCGACGCGAGCGTCGACCCCGACCGCGTCGCGGACCGGCTGGCGAGCACCACGGACCTGCTCGCGGAGTTCGACGAGCGCGGCACCACCATCGGCGCGAAGAAAATCGGCGACAGCCACGTGATCGAACTCCCGGTCGCCTCCTTCCAGAACGTCAAGCCGTTCGAGGAGCTGGTGCTGTTCACGCTCGGCGAACACGGCGAGTTCGAGTCCGTCTCGGAGCTGGCGGAGACGCTCGCGGCCGAGCTCAACGAGGAGTACACGGACTCGTTCCGCTCGAAGGTCATCTATAACGTCGACCGGCTCGGGCCCGGCGGCAAGGGGTACATCGAGCGCGAGGAGCACGGGAAGTCCCACCGGACGAGCCTCTCGCGGACCGGCCAGTTGTGGGTCCGCGCGCACGCCGACGAGGACCGAGACTATCGAGATCTGGCGTGAGTCGATCGGGGCGAATCGGTCGTTTATTTATAAATAGATACTGGCGGATCGGCTACAGACACCGCCAAAGCCCCAGCCGATTGTTTATACGTGCCAGAGGAGAACTCACCGGCGGACACCGTCCTCGCGGCTGCCCCTTTGCGTCCCACCCCGCCCCGCACGGCGGCCGCACCTCACGCCTCCCCAGTCTCGCGGCTCCCTCGCTTCGCTTCGGTCGCCGCGTCCAGCGAGGGACCGACGGTCCCTCTGGCAGTCGGGCTTCGCCCGACGACCTCGCGCGTGCGATTCGCGCCCTCCGGGCGCTCATCGGCACGCGCCACCGCATTTTTACGTACAGTTTATGTTATCCGCGCCGGCGGTCGGGTTCGTAACCCCTTACCGCGCTCGCCGCCGATCCCGCGTCGATGAACACCATCCACGTCGCCGGCGGCGTCGGGGTCGCCGACACGGCGATGGCCTCCTACGACGCCGCGCTCGCGGACGCGAACCTCCACAACTACAACCTCGTCGCGGTCTCCTCCGTCGTCCCCGCCGAGGCCACCGTCGAGGCGGTGTCGGAGGTCCCGGACCTGGGCCCCGCCGGCAACCGGCTCACCGTCGTCGAGGCGCGCCGGACGATCGGGCCGGGCGACGAGGTCGACTTCCGCGAGGGCGGGCGCTCGGGGGCCGAGGGCGCCGAGTCGAAGCGCGCGCCCCGCCGACACCCCGACGCGGTCGCGGGGCTCGGCTGGGCGACCGGCCCGGGGCCGGGGCTCTTCTACGAGGTCACCGGCGAGGACACCGAGGGAGTCCGCGAGCGGATCGAGGCCGGCCTCGACGCCGGCGCCGACCTTCGCGACTGGGAGCTCCCGGCCCGCGAGACGCGCGTCGAGAGGGTCGCCGCCGAGCCGGACCGGTACGCGACGGCGGTCGTGATCGCCGCGTACGGGGAGTCCGAGCCGATCCTGTGAGGGTCTCGTGCGGCTCCGGTCGCCGCCGCCGACGCCTTTTTGACTCGGCTCCGCGTACAGGACGTAGCTTCGAATGAACGGCAACAACCCGTACGCCGGGGCACCGGGTGTGACGGACGCGGGCTCGCCCGCCGCCGTCGACCTCTCTCCGGACCAGGAACGACAGCTCCGGCGCGCGGTCGCCGGGATCGTATCGCGCACCGAATCGTATCTCCCCGACAGCTACGCCGTCGGCTCCGAACTCTCCGTCGGCGCCGAGGGCCCGCAGGCGACCGTCGCGGTGAACCCCCCGGCCGGCCACCCGGTTTCGGCCGGCTTCACCCCCGACCCGGAGGACTTGGACGCCGGCATCGCCGAGTCCGACACCGACGAGGTCGCCCGCGGCCTCGCCGCCAGCGCGGCGGTCCAGGTGATGGACGCCGTCGGCGACATCACGCCGACCGCGAAGTGACGTTCCGCGCCGAGACGTAGTCAGTCCGAGCGCCCCGACCGGTCCGTTCTCGCAGTCGTCGTCGCCCGCGTCAGAGTCGCGACGCTCGTCTCAGTCTTCGGCCCCGTCGCGCGGGTACACCCGCGGATCCCCCTCTCCCGGCGGTTTCAGCACGCCGGTAACCCGCCCGTACATGCCGAAGATGTCGTCGTACCCGTTCTCGCTTGCGAGGATCGGGACCACGCCCGGTTCATCGACGCGGTGGGTGTGTACGTCGTCCTCGGCGAACACCGCGCCCTCCGGTATCGCCTCGAAGTTGGCGAAGTGGACGTGCGGCTCCCCGCCGCCCTTCGGCACCTCCTCGCTGCCCTTCACCACGGTCGTCTCCGAGAACGTCGGCGGCTCGTCCGCGAGCGCGCCGTGGACCCGCAGGAACGCGAGACACGCCTCGTAGCCGAACTCGGCCGCCTCCTCGCTGCCCTGTCGCCCCACCTCGATGGAGACGGTGTGCGGGATCGTGGAGTCGAGCGTCGTCGACCGCAGGCCGCTCGCGTCGACGGCGTGGTCGACCGGGAGTCCGGTGACGGTGCGGCGGACCGACTCCGAGAGGTCGCTGAAGATGGCGAACGGCGGCGGCGCGCTGTGGGAGGTGTGGAGCGCGAGGACGGCGTCGAACCCCTGTAGTTCGGCGGTGAGCCGCGGCGCGAGCGCCCGCTCGTACTCGTCGCTGTCGGCGTCGCCCGGGAACGCCCGGTTCAGGTCCGCGTCCGTGTAGCGCGTCTCGGCCTCGATCGCCGGTTCGTTGGCGAGGATGAGCCGGACGAGCCCCTCGGAGCCCGTATCGCCGTCGCTCTCGCCTCGGTCGGCCGAGTCGAGCGGGGAGAGTTCCGCCGCGAGCCGCTCCACGATCCGCACGCCGGCGGGCTCGTCGCCGTGGATCCCGCCGACGATCGCGACGCGAGCTGATCCCACCGACTCGCGGTCGATCGTTTGCATACCGTCAGTACGTCGCCGTCCGCTCATAAATCGTCGCGATCCGCCTGCGAGAGATTTACCGCTCGACCCGCTCCGCGAGCGCGGTCCGGTACCGTCGCGCCAGCCGCCGCGCGACGAACCGGTCGCGCGGGTCCACGCCGATGAGTCGGAGCGAGGCCGCGTACGCCGCGAGCCCGACCGCGCTCCCCGCGAGCACCGCGGGGAGACCGGTCAGGAGCGTTCGGACCGCGTACATCGCGGCGACGGCGACGCCGCCCGCCGCGAGCGGGGTGAGGAACGTCCGGTCGAACGGCCACAACCCCTCGAAGTGACGGAGGAGGACGACCTGAATACCGTTCTGTACCGCGATGGCGAGCGACGTGCCGAGCGCGGCGCCGACGAGCCCGTACCGGACGACGAACGCGTACGTGAGCCCCACGTTGAGGCCCGCGAGCAGCCAGTCGAGCGCCATCCGCGCGTACTGGTGGTCGGTCATCATCAGCAGCCAGCCGGTCGCCCCGACCGCGCTCCCGACGAAGACGCCGCCGAGGTAGACGACGAGGGGGAGGTAGCCGTCGACGTACGCCTCGCCGAACAGCGCCAGGATCTCGCGGCCGTACACCGCCAGCACGGCGAGGATCGGGACGACCGCGGTGACGATCTGTCGCGTGACGGAGCCGTACACCGCGTTGAGCGTCGCCGTCCGGTCGTTCGCGTACAGCTCCGAGGCGACCGGCGGGAGGAGTTGGTTGAACGAGAGGAGCGGGATCCACGCGACCGCGATCACCACGAGGACGACGTTGTAGACGCCGGCAGCGGTCGCCGTCAGCAGCGCCCCGACGAGCAGCACGTCGACGCGGTTCTGGAACACCTTCCCGAGGCTGCTCATCGCGACCGGGGCCGCGTGGTCGTAGAAGCGGCGCGCCTCCGCGCGAGCGCCCCGGAGCGTCGGTCGAACCCCCGTAACTGACGCGGAGAGGGGGACCGCGGCCGCCGCGAGCAGCGCGGTCGCGGCCACGATCGCCCCGGCGACGCCGACGACGGAGTAGCCCAGCGCCAGCGCCCCGACGGCGCCGACGAGCCTGACGCCCGGGCGCAACAGCTTGTTGAAGAGGATCTCGCCCCGGGCCGACCCGACCGCGCGGAAGAGCGCGGACGCGACCATCACGACGCCGAGGAGGCCGACGAGTCCGCCGAACGCCCGCATCGTCCCCGCGAACGCCGGCTCCGTGACGGTGCGGGCGTTTATCGCCGGCGCCGCGAGCCAGACGCCGGCCGCGATCGCGGCCCCGAACCCGAGCGTCGTCGCGTACGCGAGGCCGGCGACCGCGCCCTGCCGATCCGCGTCCGCCGCGTACTCCGGGAGGTACCGCTGGATCGCGGGGACGCTGCCGAACGTCACGAGCCGCGAGAGCAACTGCGCGATCCGCCACGCCAGCGCGTACACGCCGTAGGCGGTCGGGCCGAGCCCGCGGGTCAGCGCGAACTCGGTCGCCGCGATCAGCGCGCGCTGGCCGGCGACCCCGCCCGAGGTGAGCACCGCGCCGTGCGCGATCGTCTCCAGCGCCTCGCGCTCGTCGTCCGGGATCGCGCCGCCTTCACCGCCGGAACGCGCGTCGCCTCCACTATCGGAACGCGCGCCGCCTTCACTATCGGAACGCGCGCCGTCCCCGCTTTCGGAGCGCACGTCGCCCTCGCGGCCGCCGGCGTCCGGACCGTTCGCGTCCTCGCCGCGTTCGTGTCCCACGGTCGTCTCCGTCGGTCGGTCGCGGTCCCGCGGAAAAAGCGACCCGCTTCGCGGCCACCCTAAATGAATATAATTATCGTTCACGATGGATTTATCACCCTCATCCCACCCACTCTCCCCATGGACGGAGGAGGTCTCGCCGGTGACGGCGGCCCGGACGAATCGCGCGACAGCGGCGACGGCGACCGAGCGCGGCGGGTAGCGTCGGACGGGGGGGTCGCCGCGGAGGGGACGCGGACCGCGCCGGACGGGTCCGCGCGCGACGGGTCGACGGCGACCGGGGCTTCCGAGCCTGACCCGGAGAGGTCGATCGTCTCCGCCGCCGCGCTGGGCCACGACCGGCCGGACGTCGAGGCGTACCGGTCGCTCGCGGCCGACCTGCGCGACGCGGTCGCGGGCGGCGTCGAGTTCGACGAGTACGCGCAGGTGCTGTACGCGACGGACGGGAGCGTCTACCAGGCCCGGCCGGCGGGCGTGGTGTACCCCCGCGGGGTCGACGACGTGCGGGCGGCGATGCGGGTCGCGGCCGATCACGGCGTCCCGGTCCTCCCCCGCGGCGCGGGGTCGTCGCTCGCGGGACAAACCGTCGGCCCCGGCTGCGTCGTGCTCGACTGCTCGCGCCACATGGACTCGATCCTGTCGGTCGACCCCGACGCGCGCCGCGCCACGGTCCAGCCCGGGGTCGTCCAGGACGACCTCGACGACCGGCTCGCCGAGGACGGCCTGAAGTTCGCGCCCGACCCCGCGTCCTCGGCGCGCGCGACCGTCGGTGGCGGCATCGGCAACAACTCCACCGGGGCGCACTCCGTGCGGTACGGGATCACGGACGCCTACACCGAGGAGCTGCGCGTGATACTGGTGGACGGCACGCCGATCCACACCCGCGACGTGGTCCTCGACTCCCCCGAGTACGAGGCGATCGTCGCGGGCGAGGCGGGCGGCGAGCGGGAGGCCGCGTTATACGAGACGGTCCGCGCGCTCGTCGAGGGGAACGCCGACGAGATCGAGGAGCGCTACCCGACGCTGAAGCGGTCGGTCTCCGGGTACAACCTCCACAAGGTGATCTCCGAGAACGACGACGGCGAGCGCGTCATCAACCTCTCGAAGCTGTTCGTCGGCGCCGAGGGGACGCTCGGCGTCGTCGTGGAGGCCACGGTCTCGCTCGTCACCCGCCCCGAGGAGACCGCGCTGGCCCTGTACGCCTTCGACTCGCTCGACGCGGCGATGCGCGCGGTCCCCGAGGCGCTCGAACTCCCGGTGAGCGCGGTCGAACTGATGGACGACGCGGTCGTCGAGCTGGCCGCGGGCTCGCCGGAGTACGCCGAGTACGCGGAGCCGATCCCCGACCGGGCCGCGGCCGCGCTCATGCTGGAGTGGGACTCGGAGCTGGTCGACGGGTTCGAGGCGGCGGTCGCCGACGCGAACGACCGCTTCCTCGGCGGCGGCGACCGGGACGCGTTCGACGTGATCGAGGCGTACGACGAGGGAACGCAGGAGGACCTCTGGAACCTCCGGAAGGCGGCGATCCCGCTCCTGATGAGCATGGACGGCGACGCGAAGCCGTACCCGTTCATCGAGGACGCGTCGGTGCCGCCCGCGGAGCTGGCGGACTACGTCGCCGCCTTCGAGGAGGTGCTCGCCGACCACGGCACCTCGGCCGCCTACTTCGCACACGCCGGGGTCGGGACGCTTCACATCCGGCCGATCCTCTCGCTGAAGGAGTCCGAGGGCGTCGAGACGATGCACGACATCGCCGCCGACGTCACCGACCTCGTCTTAGAGCACCACGGCGCCTTCTCCGGCGAGCACGGCGACGGACTCGCGCGCACCGAGTTCAACCCGAAGATGTACGGCGACGAGCTCTGGTCGGCGTTCCAGGAGCTGAAGTCCGCGTTCGACCCCGAGTGGCGGATGAACCCCGGGAAGGTCGTCTACGTCGACGGCGAGACCGCCGCGGAGCGCGGCTACCCCGAGGCCGCCGCCGACACGGACATGCGCGAGAACCTCCGGTACGGGCCGACGTACCAGTCGATCGAGCCGCAGACGTCGCTGGACTTCTCCGACGAGGGTGGATTCTCGGAGCTCGTCGAGCTGTGTAACGGCTGCGGCACCTGTCGCGAGACCGACTCCGGGACGATGTGCCCGACCTACCGGGCCTCCGGCGAGGAGATTCAGACGACCCGCGGGCGGGCGAACATGCTCCGGGCCGCGATAAGCGGCGAGCTCGACGACGAGGAGATCCACTCCGAACGGTTCCAGGCGGAGGTGCTCGACCTCTGTGTCGGCTGTAAGGGCTGTCAGAGCGACTGTCCGACCGGGGTCGACCTCGCGAAGCTGAAGGCGGAGGTGAAACACGACCACCACGAGCGGGAGGGGGCGGGGATACGCGAGCGTCTCTTCCGCGACATCGACCGGCTCTCGGCGCTCGGGAGCAGGCTCGCGCCCCTGTCGAACGCGGCGGCGAAGGTCCCCGGGGCCAGGGCGGTGATGGACGCCGTCGCGGGGATCGCCCCCGAACGCGCGCTGCCGACGTTCCGGTCGACGAGCTTCGAGGAGTGGTTCGCGGCCCGCGGCGGCCCCGCGGTCGACGAGCGCGACGCGGTCGACACGGTCGCGCTGTTCCCCGACACCTACACGAACTACAGTTACCCGGCTGCCGGGAAGGCGGCGGTGCGCGTGCTGGAGGCCGCGGACGTGCGCGTCGAGGTGCCCGACGACCTCGCGCCCTCCGGCCGCGCCGCCTTCTCGACCGGCTTCCTCGATGCGGCCCGGGAGCGCGCGGCCGAGAACGTCTCCGCCCTCGCGCCCCGCGCCCGCGAGGGTCAGTCGGTCCTCTTTGTCGAGCCCTCCGACGCGGTGATGTTTCAGGACGAGTACCTGGACCTCCTCGACGGCGAAGCTGTCGAGGCGGTGTCGTCGGCCGCGGCGGGCGTCTGCGAGTACCTCGACGCCCGCCGAGTCGACGAGCGCCTGTCGTTCGAGGCGCCCGCGGAGACGCTCACCTACCACGGCCACTGTAACCAGAAGGCGACGAACAAGGACCACCACGCGGTCGGCGTGCTCCGCCGGGCCGGCTACGGCGTCGACCCGCTCGACTCCTCCTGTTGCGGGATGGCGGGCTCGTTCGGCTACGAGAGCGAACATTACGACCTCTCGCAGGCGATCGGGCGGATCCTCTTCGGGCAGGTCGACGACAGCGACGGCGACGCGGTGACGGCGCCCGGCGCCTCCTGCCGGTCGCAGCTCGGCGACCGCGAGGGCGCCGAGACGCCGCCGCACCCGATCGAGAAGCTGGCGGCCGCGCTCGCCGAGTGAGTGCGGTGACGGCGCATGGTTCGCTCCCGTCTCGCCGCGCGCCGGCCGTGCCCGCCCCCTACCAGCGCTGGTGAACGTGCTCGCGGACGTGGGCGTCGTACACCTCGCTCGCGGCCTCGCGCTCGGCGTCGGAGAGCGGTTCGGCGTCGCTCGCGGCCGCGTTCGCGCGGACGTGCTCGGGCGTCGTCGAGCCCGGGATCACCGTCGAGACGGCGTCGTGGTCGAGGATCCAGCGCAGCGCGAACTCGGGGAGCGGGCGGTCGTCCGGCAGGCGCTCGTCGAGCTCGTCGACCGCGTCGAGGCCCGCCTCGAAGGGGACGCCCGCGAAGGTCTCGCCCACGTCGAACGCCTCGCCCTCGCGGTTGAAGTTGCGGTGGTCGTCCTCGGGGAACTCCGCGTCGCGCGAGAGCGCGCCCGTCAGCAGTCCGGACGCGAGCGGCACCCGGCAGATCACGCCCACGTCGCGCGCGGCGGCCTCGTCGAGGAACAGCTCGGCGGGGCGCTGGCGGAAGGGGTTGAAGATGATCTGGACCGTCTCGACGCCGGGGTACTCGATCGCCTTCAGCCCCTCCTCGACGCGTTCGACGCTGACGCCGTAGCCCGCGATCCGCCCTTCGTCTTCGAGCGTCGCCAGCGTGTCGAACGTCTCCGGCCGGTAGTAGACGTCCGTCGGCGGGCAGTGGAGCTGGACGAGATCGAGCGTGTCCATCCCGAGATTCTCGCGCGAGCGGTCGACGAACCGCCGGAGGTTCGCCTCCGCGTAGCCGTCGGCCTCGTGCGGGTCGAGCCGACGACCGGCCTTCGTCGCGACGGTCACGTCGCCCGCGGCGATGTCCTCCGCGAGCGTCTCCCCGACGATCCGCTCCGACCGACCGTCTCCGTACACGTCGGCGGTGTCGAAGAAGCCGATCCCGGCGTTCCGGGCGGCCTCGACGGCCGCGACCGCCTCCGCTTCCGTGACCTCGCCCCAGTCGCCGCCGATCTGCCAGGCGCCGTAGCCGACCTCGCTGACTTCGCCGACGTCGCCGAGTTCGCGGTGGTTCATGTCGGCCGGACGTTATTCGGGCGAACGCAAGGGCGTTCCGGAGGCGGTGTCGCGTGGTCGACCGACGCATCTGCCGACCACTACTTATAAAAAGAGATGCGGTGGCGCGTGCCTGCGAGCGCCCGGAGGGCGCGAGACAGCACGCGCGAGGGAGTCGGCCGACCGTAGGGAGGCCGACGAGGCTGGGGAGGTGTGAGGAGCGGGGCGGGACTCAAAGGGGCAGTCGCGAGGGCGGCGCAGGCGACGTAAGCACCGCAGGAGCGAGCAACGCGAGCGACGAGGAGCGCAACGAGCGTGCGCCGCCCTCGCGACTGGGGCTTTGGCGGTGTTGGCCGGCGATCAGCTAGCAACTATTTATAAACAAGCGGCTAGATCCTTGGAAGCGTCTGCCGTCGATCCGCCGGGAGTTATTTATAACGCTCTTGTGTAGCACATTGTTGATTTCAGAGAGTGGCTTTGACGGCGTGTTTGAGAGCTTCTCGTCCTGGTTTGCGATAGAGTTCTA
>NZ_AOJN01000022.1 GCF_000337335.1 Halorubrum distributum JCM 10118
GTGTCGGACACCGCTGACGCGGTGTCCTTGTCCTCTTCGACTCGACAGCAGCAGCTCAGCAGTATCAACAATCTCCTACAGAAGAGCGTATTTATAAAACGTCGGCGAGCGCGTCCATCGTCTCGTCGACGCGCTCGACCCGCGCGTTGTGGCCCATGTGACCGATCCGGAGGACGTCGCCCGCGTCTTCGCCCAGTCCCGTCGCGAGGATCACGTCGTGCTCCTCGCGCAGCCGCTCCTGAAGCGCCTCGGCCCGACCGGGGACCTCGAAGGCGGTCACCGTCGGCGAACTGCGCTCCGGGTCGGGAACCGGCTCCAGTCCCAGCTCCGCGCCGCGCTCGCGGCACCGGGCCGCGGCCGTCTCGTGTCGCTCCCGTACCGCGTCGAGGCCCTCGTCCAGCAGCAGCCCGAGCGCCGCGTCGAGCGCGACGACCTCGGTCGTCAGGTGCGTGTACGGGAACCCGTCGCTCACGTCGCGGAACGGGAGGAAGTTCGCGTACAGCGAGTGCGGGTCGCGCGCCTCCATCGCGGCCCACGCGCGGTCGCTCACCGCGGCCGTCGCGAGCCCCGGCGGCGCGCTGAAACACTTCTGGGAGGCGCCGAGGCAGACGTCGATCCGGTCGGTCGGGACCTCCACGCCGCCGAGCGAGGAGACGGCGTCGACGACCGTCAGGAGCTCCCGGTCCGCATCCTCGATCCGGTCGAGCGCGCTCCCAACGTCGTTGAGCGTCCCCGTGGGCGTCTCGCAGTGGACCATCGTGACGAGGTCGAAGTCAGCGTCGGCGGCCGCCAACCTCGCTTCGAGGGCGTCGAGCGGCAGCGGCTCGTCGTGCTCGGCCGCGACGAGCGTCGCCTCGCCGCCGTACGACTCCACGAAGTCGGCGAACCCCTCGCCGTAGAGCCCGTTCGACAGACAGAGCACCTCGGTGCCCGGCTCGACCAGCGAGGCGACCGCCGCCTCCAGCCCCAGGATCCCTTCGCCGCCGAGGGCGACGACGTCGCGGTCGGCGTCTCCGCCCGAGTCGACCCCGTAGACCGTCGCCAGTCGCTCCGTGAGCCGGTCGTAGGTCTCCCGGAACCGCGGGTCCACGTCGGGGTTGATCAGCTCGCGGGACATCGCGTCGCGCACCGATTCGGGGACCGCGGTCGGTCCCGGCGTCATGAGCATACGCCTCGGTTCGGCCGGCGGTATATAAACGAACCGCGAAAGCGGCCGTCGAGGCGCCACAGGAGGTCGCTGCGCCGGGGTCGACCGCGGTCGCGGCGCCGACACGCTCATATATTTCTGTCGCCTGCGTTCCGGTACGATGATGCTTCCGACCCACGTGCTGGCGGGGATGCTGCTCGCGGCCCCGCTGGTGCGGGCAGCGCCGGAGCTGGCGCCCGTCGGGTTCGCCGCCGGCTTCCTCGGCGGGCTCTTCCCCGACCTCGACATGTACACCGGCCACCGGCGGACGCTCCACTACCCCGTCTACTACTCCGTCCTCGCCGTCCCCGCGCTCCTCGCGGCCGTGGACGCGCCGTCGACGCTCACCGTCGGCGTCGCCTTCTTCCTCCTCGGCGCGGCGCTCCACAGCGTCGCCGACATGTACGGGGGCGGGCTGGAGCTCCGCCCGTGGGAGGGCAACTCCGACCGCGCGGTGTACGACCACCACCGCGAGAAGTGGATCGCGCCGCGGCGCGGCGTCCGGTACGACGGCGCGGTCGAGGACCTCGCGCTCTCGGTCGGGCTGGGTGTCCCCCTGCTCCTCCTGGTCGACAGCCCCCTCCGACAGATCGTGATCGGGACGCTGGCCGTCGCGGTCGCGTACACCGTTCTCCGCCGGCGACTCGCGGAGATCGCGGCGGCCGTGATCCCGCTGCTCCCCTCATCTCTCGACCCGTACCTTCCCGACCGGTACCGATGAGGCCGCGGCCGACGAGTTGCCCTCGACCGTCGGACCGACGCGCTTACTTTTCCCGCCTCGTTTGACCAGATAACAGTCCGCGCCGGCGACCGATCCCGGCGCGCGCACCCCACCATGCAACAGTACCTCGACCTCGTCGACGAGGCGCTCTCGACCGGCACCTACAAGCCGAACCGAACCGGCGTCGACACCATCGCGACGTTCAGCGGGCAGTACACCGTCGACCTCGCGGAGGGGTTCCCACTCCTGACCACGAAGAAGATGGACGGCTACCGGTGGAACTCGCTCATCCACGAGGTGCTCTGGTACCTCTCCGGCGAGGAGCACATCCGGAACCTCCGCGAGGAGACGAAGATATGGGACGCCTGGGCCGACGAGGAGGGGAAGCTCGACACCGCCTACGGTCGGTTCTGGCGCCGCTACCCGGTCCCGGAGACCGACGCCGCGCTCCCCGGCGAGACGTGGCCCGACGACGCCCACCGCTGGGTCACCGTCGAGGAGGACGCCGACGGGACGACGCGGCGCACGTTCGACCAGATTCAGTACGTCCTCGACACCCTCGAAGAGAACCCCCACTCCCGGCGGATGGTCGTGAACGCGTGGCATCCGGCGAACGCCGCCGTCTCGACGCTGCCGCCCTGCCACTACACCTTCGTGGTGAACGTCCAGGACGGCCGCCTCAACCTCCACCTCACGCAGCGCTCGGGCGACATCGCCCTCGGCGTCCCGTTCAACATCGCGGCGTACGCGCTGCTCGCGAACGCGCTCGCCCAGCGGACCGGCTTCGAGGTCGGGGAGTTCGGCCACACCGTCGTCGACGCGCACGTCTACTGCGGCCGCGGCGACCGCGGGAAGTGGTACGCCAACAACCTCCGCTACGTTCAGGAGCGCCTCGGCAACGTCGAGACCAAGGACGACTACCTCGACGTGAAGAGCTGGGTCGAGCGCACCGCCCCTGACGAGCCGAACGGCCAGGAGGGGTACGACCACGTGCCCGGCCTGCTCGAACAGCTTTCGCGGACGCCCCGCGACCGCCCCCGCATTGAGGTCGCGGACAAGCCGCTCGACGAGCTGACGTACGACGACGTCGAGGTCGTCGACTACGACTCCGCGGACGGCATCTCGTTCGCGGTCGCGGAGTGATGGCTGGCGCGGATTCCGGCGGTTCAGGGGTCGGAGACGCCGACCCGGAGATCGTCCTCGTCGCCGCCGTCGCGGAGAACGGCGTGATCGGGAACGACGACGGGATGCCGTGGCACTACCCCGCGGACTTGGCGCACTTCAAGCGACTGACGACCGGCCACCCTGTGATCGTCGGCCGGAAGACGTACGAGCGCATCGCCGACCGGATCGGCGGCCCGCTCCCCGACCGGACGAGCGTCGTGTTGACGACCCGCCCCATCGACGACGCTGACCTTCCCGAGGGCGCGGTCGTCGCGCACGACGTGGAGTCGGCGCTCTCCCGTGCGAAGGCGGACGCCGCCGCCCGCGGCGTCGACGCCGTCTACGTCATCGGGGGCGCGACGGTGTACGAGGCGTACCTGGAGCGCGCGGACCGGATGGTTCTCACCGAGATCCCGGAGCGCCCCGACGGCGACACGCGGTTCCCGGAGTGGGACTCCGAGGCGTGGGCCGAACGCGACCGCGAGGCCGACGGCGACCTCGCGTTCCTCACGTACGAGCGGCGCGACGGGGACTGAACGCGGCCGGAGCGGGACCGGACGCCGGGGCGCGCCCCTCCGCTCACACCGAGCCTGCGACTCACTCTATGAACCGCGACTCCACGTCCCCCGAGGGCATCATACACCGGTCCTTCTTCCCGAACCAGCGGTACCGGTTGTCGGCGACGAAGTCGTACACGCGGTCGCGGACCGCCTCGGGCACGTAGCGGAACGGCGAGAGCAGCCGGTAGCGGCCGCCGAGCCCCGTCGCGATCCGGATGATCGCCGACGACTTCACGTAGCTCTCGCCGCCCTCGATCAGGACGATCGAATCCAGCTCCTCGGTCGCGAGGTCGTGTTCGGCCAAGAGGGCCTGTCCCACGTCGGACTGGAGCGAGGCGAACCGGTACTTGCCCTCCGGGTCGCGGGGGAAGATGTACTGTACGAACCCGTTACAGAGGTTACAGACGCCGTCGAAGAGCACGATCGCGGCGTCCTCCGGGATGTCCTCGTCCATCACCTGTCGGACGTACGCGGCCGTCGCAGTTCAGGATTCCGGTGGAGCCGACGCTCGTCCCGCGGACGCCCGAGACCGGGGCGGCCCCGTCGCACGGAAAACTTATACCGGTCCCTCGGCGTCTCCAACAAGTTGGATCAAAAGAGCATGGCTGGAAACCCCTCCGCCTCGACCGTCCGGTCGCGGCTCACCGCCGCCGTTCGACGGCTTGCGGCCGCGGTCGCCGCGCGAGTCTCGGTCGACCTGCGGGCGCTCGCCGCGTTCCGGATCGGGCTCGGAACCCTGGTGATCGTCGACCTGCTCCTGCGCTCGCGATCGCTGACCGCCTTCTACACCGACTACGGGGTGCTGCCGCTCCGGGCGTTCCTCTCGGATTACTCGACGAGCCACTCGCTACACGCGCTCTCCGGCGAGCCGTGGGCCGTGGCCCTGTCGTTCGCGGTCGCCGGCGCCTTCGCGCTCGCGCTGGTCGTCGGGTACCGAACGCGACTCGTGACGCTCGTCTCGTGGGTGCTGCTGGTGTCGCTCCACGCCCGGAACCCGATGGTGTTGAACTCGGGCGACACCCTGCTTCGCATGCTGCTCTTCTGGAGCGTCTTCCTCCCGCTCGGCGCCCGCTGGTCGGTCGACGCGGTCAGGCGAGCGGACCGGGGAGCCGGCGCTGAGTCCGCCGCGACCGCCTCCGTGGCGAGCGTCGCCACGATGGCGGTCCTGCTGCAGATACTGGTGATGTACCTGACGAACTCCGTCCACAAGTACGCGAGCGAGGTCTGGATGAGCGGGGAGGCGGTCGCGTACGTCATGCAGGCCGACCAGTTCACCTACCTCCTCGGTAACTACCTGGCCGAGTTCACCGGACTCCTGCGGGTGTTCACGCTCCTGTGGGTCGCCCTGCTGTTCGCGTCGCCGCTGTTGCTCCTGCTCACGGGGATTCCGCGCGCCGCCCTCGCCTCGCTGTTCGTCGGCATGCACCTCGGGATGGCGGTCACGATACGGGTCGGCCTCTTCCCGATAGTCGTCGTTGTCGGGTACATCCCGTTCCTCCAGACGCCCGTCTGGGACGCCATAGAGCGCGCCGCAGACCGACTGAACTGGTCGACGGCGCTCGCGCGCTGGCGGGCCCGCTTCGAATCCCTGGCGAGGACGGCCCTCTCGGCCGGCGCGTCGCTTCCCCGACCGGCCCCGTCGGAGCGTCTCGGTGACCTCCGCGGTAGTGACCTCGCCGCGGGTCTCGCCCGCGGACGCGTCCTCTTCTCGACGGTCCTTCCCTACGTCTTCCTCGTCTTGATCCTCCTGTCGAGCGCGGCGTCGGTCGGCTACGCCGAGGTTCCGGAGCCCGCCGACGACGCCCTGGACGCCGCCGAGATGGACCAGTCGTGGCAGATGTTCGCGCCCGACCCGATCCGCACGACGCGGTGGTACGTCGCGGTCGGGACGCTCGAAGACGGGACCCAACGGGACGTGCTGCGGGACGCGGCGGTTACCTTCGACAGGCCGGCGCGCGCGGAGACCACCTATCCGACCTCGCGCTGGCGGAAGTACCTCAAGAACGTCTACGGCGCCGACAACGAGAACCACCGCTCGTACCTCGCGAACTACCTCTGCGGGAACTGGAACCGCACCCACGAGACGGCCGTCGCAAACGTGACCGTCTACCAGGCGTACGAGCGGACCAACCCCTACAACGGGAGCGTTCAGGCCGCGAACGAGTTCGAGCTGATCGAGTACGACTGCTCGGGCGCGTTCGTTCAGAACGAGTGAGCCGGGGGACGAGCGCGCGGTCCCCCTCGTCGGCCGTCACGGTCGGTCACCCCCGGTTCCGATGCCGCCGTCGGCGCCGTCGGTCTCGATGCCCCCCATCTCGCTGGTCTCTCGCTCGCCGCGGGCCGACTGAAGCTTCCCGATCGCGACCGCACAGACGTAGATCCCCACGGCGATGAGCACGATGACCCCGCCGGCGGTGACGCCGCCGTAGTAGGCGACGCCGATGCCGAGGAGGACCGCGAGCTCGGCGAGGACCACCGAGACGACGAGCGACTCGGTGAAGCTGCGAGAGACCTGCGTCGCGCCCGCCACGGGGACGACGAGCATCGCCGCGACGAGGATGACGCCCATGATCTGCATCGCGCCGACGACGACCATCGCCGTCAACATCACCATCACGCGGTTGTACCAGTTGACGGGGATCCCGGAGACGGCGGCCGCGGTCTCGTCGAAGGTCACGTACAGGAGCTGATTCCGGGTCACCGCCACGGTTCCGACGATGACGACGAACAGCACCAGCAGGATCCCGGCGCTCTGCGGCGACACCGTCGAGAGGTTGCCGAAGAGATACTGGTTCACCCCGACGGCGAGCCCGCCGGCGTTGAGGCTAATCAGCGTCGTCCCCAGCGCGAACCCCGTCGAGAGGACGATCGCCATCGAGACGTCGTTGTACGCGTCCGTCGTCTCGGAGATGAGCTCGATGAACAGCGCGGCGATCATCGCCACGACGACCGCGGTGAGGTACGGTGACACCCCCAGGTCGATGACGGCGTTGAGGAAGAGCCCGACCGCGACCCCGGCGAAGGCGGTGTGCGCCAGCGCGTCCCCGATGAGCGCGAGCTGTCGGTGGACGAGGAAGGTCCCGATGAGCGGCGCCATCACGCCGACGCAGAGACCGACGAGTAACGCCCGGTGCATGTACCGATAGCGGGGGTCCAGCATCTCCAGCCCGGTGGAGTAGTACGCCCAGTCCATCAGCCAGTACCACTGGTCTAACGCCCACAGCAGGACGCCGAAGACGACCTCTCCGACGCCGCCGAGGCCGCCCTGTAACGCGAGCGCCGGCGACTGGTCGACCGCGGCGAGGGTCAGGGACTGGTCGACCGCGGCGAGGAGCCACGCGAGGACCGCGGCGGTCAGCGGGTCGCTCATTCGCCACCCCGCGTCAGGAAGCGCGCCTCGGTTCCGAACGCTCGCGCCAAGGCGTCGCTCTCGACGAACTCGTCGGTCGGGCCGTCGAAGTACACCTCGCGGTTGAGACAGACGACGCGGTCGGCGTGCTCGGCGACCGCGCCGAGGTCGTGTTCGATGAGGACCACGGTGATGCCCGCCTCGTTGAGCGCGCCGAGCAGGTCGTAGAACGCGTCGACGGACTCGGCGTCGACGCCGACGGTCGGCTCGTCTAAGACCAGCAGGTCGGCCTCGCCGGCCAGCGCCCGGGCGATGAACACCCGCTGGCGCTGGCCGCCGGAGAGCCGCCCGATGCGCCGGTCGGCGAACGCGCTCATCCCGACGGTCGCGAGGGCGTCGTCGACGATCTCCCAGTCGTCGGCGGTGAGCCGCCCCGTGACGACGTTGGCGGTCCGCCGCGCCGTGTTGACGGGGTCGGCGGCGAACTCGTCTGCGAGCGCGCCGTCGGTCAGCCGGTCGACGCCGAGATACGGGAACCGGCCCATCTTCACCACCTCGCGGACGGTGATGGGCATGTCCTCGGCGGCGGTGGCCCGCTGGGCGACGTAGCCGACGCGCTCGCCGTCGTTGAACCCAGCGGCGTCCTCGCCGAACAGCCGGGCTGTCCCGGTGTCGGGACCGAGCAGCCCGAGCATGAGCCGCATCAGCGTCGACTTCCCGGAGCCGTTCGGGCCCACGACGGCGACGTACTCGCCGGACTCGACCGCCAGCGACACGTCCTCGACGACCGGCGTCGCCGTGTAACCAAAGGTGACGCCGGAGAGGTCGACGATCGGGCCCTCTGCCTCCGAGACGGCGGTCGCGGTCTCGCGTTCGGTGCTTCCCGTGACGGTCGCGCGGTCCGCGTCGTTCGCGCTCATACCGGTTCGAAGTTCCGCCACTCGTCGACCCAGCCGTCGGTCGGCGCCGCGGCCTCCGGCGTCTCGTTTCCGAGGACGATCTCGAAGGTCGGCATGTTGATGTTGTACGCGATCTCCTCGTAGCCCCAGTCCTCCGCGACCCACTCGTCGCGGACCCCGGCGTACGGCGTGGCGGGGAAGTAGGCCTCGACGGCGGTCTCCCGGACGAGTTGCTTGGCCGGCCGCTGCGACTCGAAGACGCCGTTGGCGATGTATCGGATGTCGTTCTCGCGGATGACTCGCGTCGCCTCCCGGATGTCCGCGGGCTTGACGTCCCCGCTCGCCGCGAGGCTGGTCACCAGCGGCCGCATCCGGACGCCGTACCGCACCCCGATGTACTGGAAGGCGTTGTGCGCGGCCAGCTGGACCACGTCGCGGTCCGAGCGGTCGAAGATCGCTTGGTAGTCCGCGTCGATGCGGTCGAGCACCTCGCTTTTGTACCGTCCCGCGTTCTCGCGGAACCGGTCCGCGTGGTCCGGAGCCACCGCCGCGAACCCCTCGGCGATGTTGTCGACAGACCGCTTCGCGCGCCGCGGGTCCAGCCAGAAGTGCGGGTCCTTCCCGCGCTCGGCGCCGACGCCCTCCTCGTCGCGGTCGAGCGACGCGGCGAGGTCCACGAGGTCGACCCCTTCCCGGGCGTTTATCAGCGCGGTGTCCGCGCCGTCGGCCTCGAGCGTCTGAATGGCGCGATCGGCCCACGGCTGGAAGTCCTCGCCGACGTGGACGAACGCGTCCGCCTCGATGATCCGCCGGGTGATGCTCGCGTTCGGCTCCCAGCCGTGGCCGTGGAGCCCCGTCGGAACGAGGTTCTCGACGGTCAGCGGGGTCTCCTCCGCGATCTGGCGGCCGAAGTCGTAGAAGCTGAAGAAGGAGGCCACGGCGACCGGTCCCCCGTCGTCGCCTTCGGCCCGGCCGGACCCCACCGGCGCGCCCGGGAGCGACGTACAGCCGGCGACGGAGGCCAGCGCCGTCGCCGCCCCGGCGCGCACCGCGTCGCGTCGCGTCACCGCTCGGTCGTCGTTGCGTTCAGTAGGCATATCAGAAGTCACATCCAATTTTTTGACTCGTCTAATCTTATGTTTTCCCGCATCATATATGGCTTCCGCCCGGCGCCGCCGCTGATCGGTACTCGGTCGCTCGCGGGCGTCTACCGCCCGGCGCCGTCGCTGGTCGCTACTCGGGTCGTCGGCTCGGCGGCCGCCCGGCGCCGCTCAGTCCGCGAGGAACGTCGCGCCGCGGCCGATCCGGGTCTGATACGCCCGGGCTTCGATACCGGCGCCGGCGAAGGCGTCGAGCATCCCGGCGGCGACGTCGCGGCGGTCGCGCTCGCGGCAGGCGGCGATCACCGCGGGGCCGGCGCCGCTGACGGTGACGCCGGTCGCGCCCGCGTCGAAGGCGCGCCCGCGGACCTCGTCGTAGCCGGTGATGAGGCGGGCGCGCTCCGGCGTGACCACGGGGTCGCTCATCCCGAGGCCGACGAGGTCGGGGTCCGAGCGGCACATCCCGATCGCGAGCGTCGCCGCGTTGCCGACCGTCTCGACCAGTTCCTCCATCGAAGCGCTCTCGGGGACGACCCGGCGCGCGTCGCGGGTCGAGACCGCCACGTCCGGAAGACAGACGACCAGCGGGATCGCGGCGTCGACCGACCGCGTTCCGTCCGCGGTCGTCACGGTGAACCCGCCGAGGATCGAGGGGGCGACGTTGTCGGCGTGCGCGACCCCGGAGACGACGGCCTCGCCCTCAGCGGCGATCGGGACCAGCTCCTCCCGGGAGCGCCCGCGGTCGTAGAGCCGGTTGAGCGCGACCGCGGCGCCCGCGGCGCTCGCGGCCGAGGAGCCGAGCCCGGAGGCCGGGCGCACGCCCTTGTCGATGTGGATCCGCGCGGGCGCGTCGAGCGCCTCGACGACGGCGCCGACGGTGTTCTTCTCGGGGTCCTCCGGGATGTACTGCGCCCCGACCCCCGTGACCTCGATCGTCGTCTCGGCCGCCTTCTCGACGGTGACGACGTCCGCCGGCCGCGAGAGCGCCGCCCCGAACACGTCGAAGCCGCTCCCGAGGTTCGCGCTCGTCGCGGGGGCCCGTACCGTTACCATGGCGGGGAGTGTCTCTCGGGGGGCAAAAAGGAGCGGGATCGAACAGATAGCGAGAGGGCGACGGAAGCCCTCGCGGTCGGCCGAAGAGAGATGGGTTCCGACGCGTCGAGGGTGGTTCGGTCGGGCGCTCCGTTCGGCGTCGATCGGCAGCCTCAGCGGGCCATCGTCCACAGCAGCGTCCCGACCAGGACGAGCGGGATGCCGAGGAGGATGAACGTCGGCGGCATCGTCGTGTACGGCGCCATCAGGAAGATGACCCCGAAGACGGCCAGAATCGACGCGATGACCTTCTGGGACTTCAGCGGCGCTGCCCCCAGAAGCGACACGAGGAGCCCGAACAGGAGGATGTGCCCGAGGTGGTAGTTGAGCAGGAACGTGTCGATGACCAGCGGCGAGAGCATTCTTGGCTGGAGGTGCGAGCGATTCGCGCATTAAAGTTCCGTTTCTCGTGGCCGCGGAGTCGCGCCCGGGGCCGCGGCGCGTGCCGATCTTATAAGAGCCGTCGGTGCGACCGGGGACCGTGCGACTCGTTCAGGTCATGATTCCGGCTGGTAAGCGGGCGGCGGTCGTCCGTGCGCTCGACGACGAGGGGGTCGACTACGTCGTCACCGACGAGACGAGCGGCCGGGAGTACACCGCGGTCGCGACGTTCCCGCTCCCGACCGCCGCCGTCGAGCCGGTGCTCGACCGGCTGCGAGAGGCGGGGATCGACGAGAGCACCTACACCGTCATCGTCGCGGCCGAGACTGTCATCTCGCGGCGGTTCGAGGCGCTCGAAGAGGAGTACGAGGAGGAGTCCGAGCGCGGTGGCGACCGCATCTCGCGCGAGGAGCTCCAGGCGAAGGCCGACGGCCTCGCCTCCGGGCTCGGGACGTACGTGCTGATGACGGTCATCTCCGCGGTGATCGCCACGGCGGGGCTCCTGCTCGACTCGCCCGCGACCGTGGTCGGATCGATGGTGATCGCGCCGCTCATCGGCCCGGCGATGTCGGCCGCGATCGGGACCGTCGTCGACGACGAGGCGCTGTTCCGGCGCGGGGTGCGGATGCAGATCTTGGGCGTCGCGGTCGCGATCCTCGCTGCGACGCTGTTCGCGTTCGCGCTGCGCTCGCTCGCCTTGGTCCCGCCCGGGCTCGACCCGCTCGAACTCGCGGAGGTGTCGGAGCGGCTCGCGCCGAACGTCCTCGTCTTGGTCGTCGCGGTCGGCGCCGGGATCGCGGGCATCGTCTCGCTGATGACGGGCGTCTCGGCGACGCTGGTCGGCGTGATGATCGCGGTGGCGCTCATTCCGCCCGCGGCCGCGGTCGGCATCGGGATCGCCTTCCGGATCCCCCAGCTCGTGATCGGCGCGGGCGTCATCGTCGCGGTGAACGTCCTCTCGATCAACCTCTCGGCGCTGGTCGTGCTGTGGTACGAGGGGTACCGGCCCCAGCGGTGGTTCCGCGAGGACGAGGCGCGCGCCGCGTTCCTCAAGCGCGTCGCCGTGCTGGCGGTCGCCATCGCGCTGCTCTCGGTGTTCCTCGGCGGCGTCACCTACGAATCGTACGTCGCCTCGACCACCGAGACGGACATCCGCGCCGCCGCGACCGACGAACTGACCGCGATCGACTCGGAGTTCGAACTGCTCGAACTGACCGTCGAACGGACCGGGACCGTCCCGCCGCTCGAAACGGACCGGGTGGTGATAACCGTGGGCGTACCGCCCGGCAGCACCGTCGAGGGGACAGCGCCCGCGCTCGACGACCGGATCGAGACGGTCGTCGACCGCGAGGTCGCCGTTGAGGTCCGCACGGTGACCGTCGAACGGGCCTGAGCGCCCCGCTGGCGGGTTCCGCCGATCGCCAGCCGTTCGGTCAGTTTTCCCCGCGTGACCCGAAGAGCAAGTGATTTTTATCGGGCCGTCGTGGGCTCCGCCAGTGACCGACTCAGAGCAACCCGACGACGATTCGATGCGGGAGGTCGTCGAGCGGTCCCGGAGCGGCGCGCCCGCGGTCGGCGAGGCCGTCCGGGACCGATTCTCCTCGGACGAGGTGTTCCAGCGGATCATCGCGGCCGCGGACGAGGAGGTGACCTCGGGGAGCCGAGAGCTCTTCTTCAGCGGGCTCGCCGCCGGGCTGGCGATCACGATCACGTTCATGCTGTACGCCTCGCTGACGGCGTCGACCGACTCCCACCCCATCCTGAGCGTGCTGCTGTACCCCCTCGGGTTCATCTACATAATCATCGGCGGCTACCAGCTGTACACCGAGAACACGCTGCCGCCGGTGGCGCTGACGCTCGAACGGCTCGCGAGCCTCCCCACGCTCCTCCGCCACTGGACGATCGTGCTCGCGGGCAACTTCGTCGGCGGCGGGATCGGCGCGCTCGTGCTGTCGTACGGCGGCGTCTTCACGGGCGACACCGTCGACGCGGCGCTGTACATCTCCGAGGGGGGGTTCAGCGTCGGCGCCGTGCCGCTGTTCTTTAAGGCCGCGATGGCGGGGCTGATCGTCGCCGGCGTCGTCTGGGTCGGCTTCGCCTCCACCGACTCCGTGAGCCGGATGCTTGTCGTCTACCTCGCGTTCCTCGCGATCCCGCTCGGCGACCTGTTCCACGTGGTCGTCTCCTTCACCGAGGTGCTCTACCTGTTCTTCGAGTATAACATCCCGCTGTACGGCGCCGAGATCAGCCTCTACTCCGGGATCGTCGGCTTCGTGATCCCGGTGTTACTCGGGAACACCATCGGGGGGGTCGTGCTGGTCACGCTCGTCAACTACTTCCAGACCAGCGAGGAGCGGCTCGAGGAGGCGCGCTTCGAGGGCGTCAGCCGTCGCCTGACGGTCCCCGAGTGGGTGTTCGGCCGCGCGGCCGGTCGCTCGTACGTCCCGATCTTAGACGCCACCGAGGCGACGCTGTTCGCGGGCGAGGGGTACCGGATCATGGTGCCGATCACGAACCCCCGGACTGACGGCCCGATCGTCGAGCTGGCTGCGCGGCTCGCGAGCAGCCACGAGGACGGCGTCGTCCACATCGTTCACGTTGTCCAGGCGCCCGAGCGCATGTCGCTCTCCTCGGGGGACGCGGGCCAGCGGATCGCGAACGTCTCCGCCCAGGGAATGGACGACCTCCGGTCGACCGCAGCGGAGTACGACGTCGAGGTGTCGACCTCGACGGTCGTCTCGCACCGCTCGTTCGAGGAGGTGTTCAACATGGCCCGCCGGACCCGTCCGGACGCGGTGCTGATGGGCTGGGGCGACGACCAGCTGTGGAGCGCCGCCCGCGCCGAGCGCCCCATCGACGAGCTCACCAACCAGCTCCCCTGCGACTTCCTCATCCTCAACGAGCACGAGCTGGACACCTCGCGGATCCTCATCCCGACCTCCGGCGGTCCGGACTCGGACCTGAGCGCGGAGGTCGCGAAGGTGCTCGCCGACACCACCGACGCCGACGTGACGCTGCTCCACGTGGTCGACGGCCCCGAGAAGCGGGGACAGGGCGAGCTGTTCCTCGCGAACTGGGCCGAGGAACACGGCCTCGAAGACGCCGAGTTCGTGGTCGACGACGGCGGCGACGTGGAGGCGGGCATCTGCGACGCGTCCGTCGACAAGACCCTCGTCATCATCGGCGCCACCGAGAAGGGGCTGCTCTCGCGGCTCGTCTCGAACTCGCTGCACCTCGACGTGATCCACGACGTCGACGCCGCCGTGCTGCTCACCGAGCGCCCCAGCAGCCGGTCCCTTCGCGAGCGGCTGTTCGGCTCCGGCCGCCGGGCGACCGACATGTCGGGCGGCGTCGAGCGCGACCCGGAGCAGTCGGAGGGCACCGACGTGCGGGCCGCCGGGACCCACGGCTCCGACCGCGGCGACGGCGCTGGCGCGAACGGGGGATCCGGCGCCGCGGACGCGATCGGTGTCGAAGGTTCGGCGGACGCCGCGGACGCGGCCGTCGACGCCGTTTTCGACGACGCGGACGAGGGTGGCGACGACGAAGCGGCGGAGAGCGACGCGGACGAGGGCCCCGCCGACGAGCAGCCGCACCTCGACGACGCGTTCATCGCGGACCACGACGAGGCGGACGAGGAGGCGGACGAGGAGGCGGCAGACGAGGCGGACGATGAGGACGCGGCCGACGGCGACGGCGCGCGATAGCGAAAGCGGCTCTTTGTGCTATCGGCGTTTTATAGGTGTCCGCGATCCATCGGACGGGTATGAACAGGCGACTGACGGCACTCATCGGCATCGCGGCGCTCGTCGCGCTGGCCGGCTGTACGGGGTTCGCGGGGACGGCGACCCCCACGGACGGCGGCGACGACGCGCAACTGGAACGGAGCATCGAAGTGACGGCCAGCGGCGAGGCGACGTCCGCGCCGGACCGCGCCACGCTCCGCGTCGCGGTCACCGCGACCGGCGACGACGCCGCGGCCGTGCGCGACGAGCTGGCCGCCGGCGAAGGGGAGCTCCGAACGGCGCTGACCGACTGGGGGCTCGACGAGGACGCCATCCGGACGGAGCGGTACGACGTCCGCGAGAGCTACGAGACCCGCGACGACCCGAACCGAACGCGGTATGAAGGGATCCACCAGTACGCGATCGAACTTGACGACGTCGACGCCGTCGGCGAGGTCATCGACGTCGCGATCGACGCGGGCGCGGACGAGGTCCAGCGGATCGAGTTCGGACTGAGCCAGGAGACCGAGCGGGAGGTCCGCGAGGAGGCGATCGCGCAGGCGATGTCGAACGCGGACGACGACGCGGCCGCGCTCGCGAACGCCAGCGGGCTCGAGGTGTCCGGCGTCTACGAGGTGTCGACGGCGCAGTCGGGGTCGCAGCCGTACGTCAGGGAGAGCTACGACGCGGCGGCCGGCGGCGACGCGGGCGCCTCCACCGCCGTCGAGACCGGCGACGTCAGCGTACGCGTCTCGGTGAACGTCGTGTACGAGGCGGTTCTGGCCTGACGACCGTACAGGGACGTATCGACCTCTGGAGGCCGTTGGAATTCCATTTTAGACAGGCTCTCGCCTGAAAAATCCGATCGACGGGGCCGCTTTTTGATCGAGTGCGGGAGTGGGTATCACAGACTCGTGGCGACGAAACGCTATTTAAATAGCCGTGAGCGACAGCGACGAGTGGTTATAAATAGAGAGTGCGGTGGCGCGCCTGCGAGCGGCCGCCACCGGCGGCCGCGAGCCAGTCCGCGAGGGAGTCGCTGGCCCCGGAGCGAAGCGGAGGGTGCCAGCGACGAGGCTGGGGAGGTGAGAGGTGCTGTGCGGGGCGGTGCGGGGCGGGATTCAAAAGGGCAGTCACCGGCGGCGAAGCCGCCGGTTGCCCGTGGCGCTACGCGCCACGCTGTCGCGAGGGCGATACGCCGCAGAAGCACCGCATCGAGGGAGCGATAGCGACCGAGCGAGGAGCACAGGAAGGCGCGCGAGCCGTCGCGGCTGAGGCTTTGAAGCCGTTCACCGTGGCAGCGTCGGTCACGTATAAATAGCCGACAGCAACACTGCTGTTCTACTTATAAACAACGACGCCATCGCACTGAGCGACCTACCACACGTACTCCCGTGACTATTCCCCGTCGCGGGTGGGGAGGTCGGGCTCGTAGCCGACCGCGTCGACAGCCATGTCGAGGACGGCCTCGACGTTCTCCTCCTCCGTGACGCTCATCGTCGCGTCGACGGACTCCGCCTTCACGGCCTCGAAGCGGTCGTGTTTGTTCGCCACGGTGAGCAGCGGCACGTCCGCGCCGAACAGCTCGCGGACCTCCTCGCGGAGCTCCAGCTGGACGTCGAGCGGGTAGCCGCAGTCGCCGGAGGGGTCGATGACGAAGACGACGGCGTCCGCGAGGTGTTCGAGGGCGCTCACCGCCTGCCGCTCGATGTCGTTTCGCTCGTCTTCCGGGCGGTCGAGCAGTCCGGGCGTGTCGACGATCTGGTACCGGACGTGGTTCCGGTCGAAGTGGCCGATCTGGACGCCCTTCGTCGTGAACGGGTACTCCGCGATCTGGTTCGACGCGCGGGTGACGCGGTTGACGAACGAGGACTTCCCGACGTTCGGGTAGCCGGCGACGACGATGGCGGGCTCGTCGGGGTTGATCTCCGGCAGCACCTTCAGCTGGTCCCGCGAGTCGCCGATGTAGCGCAGGTCGTCTTCGATCTGGTCCATCACGTCCGCCATGCGGGCGAACGCCTGCTTGCGGTGTTTCCGCGCGGTGTCGACGTCCGAGTTCCGAATCTTCGTCGTGTACTCGTCGCGGAGGTCCTCGATCTGACGGCTCGCCCACATCACCTGCGAGAGCGCCTGCCGGAGGCGGTCGACGTCGACGATGGCGTCGGCGAGCTCGTAGTAGAACGGGTCGACGTCGAAGCCGAAGTCGGGCCACGAGGTGACGACGTTCTCCAGGTTGTCCGAGAGCACGTTGCCGGCGGTCCGGAGCATCGACTCCTGCGCCTCGTGGCCGCGCTTCGCGCGCCCGGCCCGCGCAGCCCGCGAGAACGCCTTGTCGACGAGCTCCTCGGAGCGCGGAGTCGTCGGGAGGCCCTCAAATATCATTGTTACCCGAGTTTTCGCCGCCGACGCGTATAAGAGCGTCCGTTCGCGGACCGCCGCGACACGGCGGCACACGGTCGGACGCGGCGGGTGCCGCGGGGCCCGCCGGAGCCGCTCACCGTAAGCGGCAAGATCTATCTCTATCTATCACACGCATATTTCGAGCCATACTTATGCTTCAAAGGAATACAATCGGACATGGCACGCTCGTTCACCCCGACGGCGTACGACGACCTGGATCCCGACCGCCGCCCGAGTCTCGCGGCGGCGCTGATCCCGGTCCTCGCCGTCGTCGCGTTCCTCGGTATCGGCTCGGCCGTCCTCGGCTTGGACCCGCACCCGCCGCTGCTCTGGAGTATCGCCTTCGTCGGCGCCTTCGGGCTGTGGCTCGGCTACGACTGGGACGACCTGTTCGACGGGATCGCCAACGGCCTCGTGATGGGGCTCCAAGCGATCCTCATCATCTTCACCATCTACGGGCTGATCGCCACGTGGGTCAGCGCCGGCACCATCCCCAGCCTGATGTACTACGGGCTTGAGGTGCTCTCGCCGACGACGTTCCTCCCGGCGGCCGCGGTCCTCACCGCGGTCGTCGCGTTCGCGATCGGCTCCTCGTGGACCACGGTCGGGACGCTCGGCGTCGCGTTCGTCGGCATCGGCGCGGGGCTGGGCGTCCCCGCGCCGATGACGGTCGGGGCCGTCCTCTCGGGCGCGTACGCCGGCGACAAGCAGTCGCCGCTCTCCGACACCACCAACCTCGCGGCCGGCGTCACCAACACCGACCTGTACGCGCACATCCGACGGATGCGGACCGGCACCGCGATCGCCTTCGGGCTGGCGGTCCTCGGCTTCGCCGCGCTCGGCCTGCGTACGAGCGGGACCATTCCGGCGGGCCGCATCGCCGAGATCCAGGGCGGGCTCACGGAGACGTACGCGATCACGGTCGTCGCCTTCGTCCCGCTCGTCGTCACCTTCGGGCTGGCGCTGCGCGGCTACGCCGCGCTCCCGACGCTCGTCGCCGGCGTGTTCGCCGGCGCGTTCACGACGATCCTCCTCCAGGGGACCGGCTTCGTCGCCGCGTGGGAGATCTTCATGTACGGGACCGCGCCGGAGTCGGCCTCTGAGACCGTAAACGACCTCCTCGCAACCGGCGGCCTCACCGGCTCCGCGTGGACGATCACGGTCGTCGTCGCCGCGCTCTCGCTCGGCGGGATCTTGGAGCGCACGGGCGTCCTCGCGGTGATCGCCCACGCGTTCACGTCGGCCGTTCGGAGTCCGGGCGCGCTCGTCGCGGGGACTGGCGTCTCCGCGATCTTCATCAACGCGCTCACCTCCCAGCAGTACATGAGCATCGTCCTCCCGGGCGTCACGCTCCGGAACACCTACGACGAGTTCGGCCTGGACACCGACCAGCTCTCCCGCGCGGTCGAGGCCGCCGGGACCCCGACCGGCGCGCTGTTCCCGTGGCACGCGGGCGCCGTCTACATGGCTGGCGTTACCGGCGTGCCCACGCTGGAGTACGCGCCCTACTACCTGTTCGCGTTCCTCTCGCCGCTCGTGTTGTTCGCCATGGCCGCGACCGGCTACACGATCGACGCGAACCCGGTCTCGGCCGACGCGGGCGCCGAAGTGGGCGAGCCCGCGACCCCGACGCCCGGCGGCGACGACTGATTCTCGACGGGCGCGAGCGACCCCGCGTTCGACACGTTTACGCGCCCGCCGCGCCGTCCGTCTCACATGAGTTTGGAGGTCGCCGTCGCCGCCCCGTTCAAGACCCGGGCCCAGGACCGGCTCGGCGAGGGGGAGTTCGTCGTCGCGCTGTCGCTGGAGCGGGAGTGGTTCTCGCCCGACCAGGCGAAGCGCCTCGTCGACGTCGCCGTCGGTCGCGGGCTGTTGGCGTCCGAGGACGGCGACCTGGTCCCGCAGTTCGACCCGGCCGAGGTCACCGTCCCGGAGGGGTTCGCCCCGGACGAGTCGGTGCTCCGCGAGCAGTCCACCTTCGAGAGCGCGCTCGACGCCATCGTCGCCGCGGGCGTCGAGAAGCAGCGCGCGGTCGCCGCGATCAACGAGCGCCAGCGCGCGCTGGCAATCACCATCGAGGCCGCCGCGGTCCTGTACGCCCGCGAGCAGGGCGCCGCGGTCGGCCGGCTGGCGGCCGACGTTCGCGAGGAGCTCGCCGCCGAGGCGGGAGAGCGCGGTGGCGACACGGCCGAATCATGCGACGTCGACGACTCGGGGGCGGCCTGAGATGGTCACGGACCGCCTCGCCGACGGCGTCCGGATCGCCGAGCTGCTCGCCTCCGAGGTGACCGGCAACGAGAGCGACCTCCGCGGGCTGACGGTCGTCGACGCCGACCGCGACGTCGAGCCGACGGCCGACGGCGCGCTGGCGTACCGGATCGCCCGCGAGCGGGCTGAAACGGACGACGGCGCGACCGAAGCGCTTGCCGAGGTGTCCGTCCAGCCGGACCGCGCGCTGATCGAGGCGGTCGTCGCCCCGGACGCGGCCGCGGACGCGGCGAGGGAGGTCGACCTCCGCGTGCGACCGAAGGCGGTTCACCCGCCGCGCACGCTGGTGTTCGTCGAGGACGGCGCGCAGGTGAAGCGGGCGCTCGCGGTCCTCGAAGCGCTCCGAGACGCATCTCGCGGCGAGTAGCCGACGGCCGGCGTCGACCCGCCGAAAAGAGCTCCGTCGAGCGGTCGCCGACTACTCGGGCTGTCCGCCGTCGCCGACGGCGACGTTCGGCCCGGCACCGGCGGCCGGGTCCACGTCGTCGCCGGTGACGTCGAAGTCGCGGACGAGCGCGCCGAGCCGTTCCGCCTGCTCCGCGAGCGACCCGGCCTCCGTCGTCGCCTCGCTCATCGCGGTCAGCTGCTCGTCGGCGGCCTCGGCGACCGTGTCGGCCTCGTCGGCGGTCGACTGACTGATGTCCGCGACCTCCTCGGCCATCGAGACGGTCTCCTCCGTGCTGGCCGCCTGGTCGTCGGTGGCGCGGCTGATCTCGCGGATCCCCTCGCCGGCCTCCGCGGCGTTGTCCGACACCCGCGCGAACGCGTCCGCGGCGTCATCGACGGCGTCGGCGCCGACGGCGATGTTCTCCTCGGCGCTCCGGACCGCCTCGACGGTCCCCTCGGTCTGCGACTGCGTGGCGCCGATCAGCTCCTCGATCTCCGTGGCGGCGTCTTGGGTCTCCTCGGCGAGCTGTTTCACCTCGTCGGCGACGACCGCGAAGCCGTCGCTCCCGCCGCCGCTCCCGCCCGCGCGGGCCGCCTCGATATTCGCGTTCAGGGCGAGCAGGTTCGTCTGCTCGGCGATGTCGCCGATGAGGTCGACGATCTCCCCGATGTCCTCCATCCGCTCGTCGAGCTCCTGGACGGTCCCCGCCGCGGAGTCGAGCGCCTCGCGGGACTCCTCGACGCGCTCGATAGCGGCCTCGGCCGTCTCCTCGCCGTCGTCGGCGATGTCGGCGGTCTGCTCCGCGACCTCGACGACCGTCTGGGTCGAGGAGGCGACCTCCTCGATCGTCGCCGAGAGGTCGTTCATCTCGTCGGACACCTGCCGGAGCATCTCGCGCTGCTCGTCCGCCCCCTCGGCGATCTCCGTGACAGACTGGCTGACGGCCTCGCTCCGGTCGGCCGCGGTCTCGACGCCGTCGACCGTGTTCGCGCTCGCGGTCGACACCTCCTGGGCGAACGACCTGACCTCGCCCATCGCCTCGTCGAAGTCGTCCATCATGCCGTTGAACGCCTCACCGATCTGGGCCATCGCCTCGCTCTCGCTTGCCGCGTCGAGTCGGACGGTCAGGTCGCCGTCGGCCGCTCTGTCCATCGCAGCGCTGTAGTCGTCCGCCTTCGTCTCCAGGTGGCTGTTCAGCCGCTCGACCTCCTCGCGGCGCTGTTCGACCTCGGCCTTCGCCGCCTCGACGTCCTGTATCTCCGACTGCTTCTGCTCCGCCAGTTCGAGCTGCTCGCGCGCCGCCTCGCGCGACTTCTCGATCGAGTACCAGTTGACCATCAGCGCGCCGGCGAGCGCGAGGACGAAGATCGCGTGAATGCCGCCCCAGACGATCGGGTTCTCGATCGCCGCGGTGTGGTTGTAGACGAGGCTCGAATCGATGAGGCTGAACGCGCCGTGGCCGATCGCCACGTACGCGACGCCGACGGCGAACGGGAGCCAGTCCTCGTACAGCGCGAGCACCCCGATGAACACGAAGAAGCTGAAGTGCGCCTCGATGTACCCGCCCGACAGCTTCACCAGCGCCATCGAGACGGTCATGAGGCTGAACGCCGTGAGCACCGTCCGCTGGCGGCGTCCGAGCCCCGACCAGCTCGCCAACGCGGCCGTCGCGAGGATGACGGCGACGAACCCGCCGAGCATCCACAGCGGCGTCGCCGGAATCTGCGCGCCGGTGACCGACTCCGTTCCGCTGTAGAGCCCGAGCCCGATCAACAGCGGAAGCTGGATCACGGTGGCGATCAGGATGTTCCGGTGGCGCGGCGCCCACATCTCTTCCGGCATCGAGGTGCCGTCAGGGATGTACCGGATCACCTCTCGTAGGCCCCCCGTCAGCCCGTCCGACCCCCCTGAATCTACTCCGGTCGCAGTCTCTGCCATACCCGTGGGTTGTCGTATGTTTTAAAAACACATCGCCTCCAACTATTATCCCTGATACCGTCGTTTACCACGCGCAGCGCCGCTAATAAACTGCTACCGTTCGCTCACGATCCCCCGATATCGGCCCGTTTTGCTGGTATATCGGCGTAGTCCGAACCGGTTCGGTCGGTCGGCGGTCCCGGTCGGCCCCCCCGATTCAGCTCGCCGGATCGAGTCGTCGCCGGGCCGCGACGGTGCCGTCGACCGCGCGGCCGACGACTTTTATATCCGTCCGGACCGCCGTACGGTCGTGACGCTCGATCCGATCCACGTCGAGAACATCGCCCGGCTCGCGTACGGCATCGGCGGCGACGTGGACGCGACGGACCACGACGACCTCGCCGAGCGCGTGTGGCGCGAGTGGCTCCCCGAACTGCGCCGGGACGGCCGGGTCGTGATCGAGGCGCTCGGCGACCACGAGCGCCGCCGGGCCGCCATCGACGACGTGGCGCTCGCCGAGCGCCCGTTCGGGACGGTCCACGGCCTCGACTCGGGGACGATCAACCCGACGACGTTTAAAAACGGGCTCGTCGTCGACGTTGCGCACGCGGCGATGGCGAGCTCGCCGACGGACCTCGACCTCCACCGCGACCGCACGATCGTCGCCACCGTCCACGCCGGCGACTCGACCGCCGGCTTCGACAGCGAGTGGACCCGCCGCGACGAGGGCCACACCAAACAGCGCGTCCTCCACGTCCCGCGGGTGAACCGCTACGCGGAGCGGGTCGTCCACGCGCTCGCCTTATACCTCGCCGAGGGGACCCACGCGCTCGACCGCGCCGACGCGGTCGACGAGCTGCTCGTCCTCGACGGCCCGATCTATCCGAAGGAACTCTTCACCTGGGCCGACCGCGACCCCGAGCTCGGCGCGCTCGCCCGCGAGGCGAAGCCCCGCGCGGTGATCGACAAGTACGTCCGCCTCGTCGAGCGGTTCGTCGAGCGCGACGTGCCGCTGGCCGGCTTCGTCAAAAACCCCGCGAGCGGGGCCGCGGTCCGAGCCCTCTCGCGCGCCGGCGTCGAGTCGCCGTGGCCCGACGACACGGCGCTTTTCACTCGGCTGCTGGAGCGTCGGGAACAGGGTGACGGCCCCGAACCCGTCGGAACGGACGGTGACGACCTCGGCGCCGACCGCGGCGCCCGCCTCGACGACGACCTCACGTTCACCACCTGGTTCCGCAGCCGCGGCGGCGCGGACGCGCCGATGGCCGCCGACGGCGACGCGCTCGGCGTCGAGCGCGAGCTCGACCCGGAGCTGTACGAGCCCACGTTCATGGTCGTCTACGACCCCCGGTCCGACGTGACCTACAAGCTGGAGGCGCCGTACGCGTTCACCCGCGACGAGGACACCCGCGAGCGGCTCACCCGACAGGTGGTCGCCGAGGTGGCGGCGACGCGCGGGCCGCCGGAGCCGGTCGCGAAGGCGGACGAGCTGGCGCGGATCTCGGCCACCGAGAAGGCCGCGCTCCGCCGGAAGTTCGAGGAGCGCCTCGGCAGCGACCAGCAGGCGACGTACGACGACCTGCGGTGGGGGAAGGAGACGTTCTGAGACGCGGTCGATTACTCATAAATAGCCGACTGCGGATCGAAGACTAACGCTGCCAAATCCCCAGCCGCGAGTCCCACCCCACCCAGCCGCAACCGCACCTCACGCCTCCCCAGCCGCAACCGCACCTCACGCCTCCCCAGCCGCAACCGCACCTCACGCCGCCCCAGCCTCGCGGCTCCCTCCGCTTCGCTCCGGTCGCCGCGTCCCTCGCGCGTGCTCCTCGCGGCCTCCGCTTCGCTCCGGCCGCTCGCAGGCACGCGCCACCGCAGGGGTTCGAGTGAGAGTGAATAGCGATCCAAAACAGTCGCGTCCGCCTTCAGAGCGCCTGCGAGAGCAGCACCGCGTACGTGATCGCGTTGTAGATGCCGTGGACCAGCCCCGGCACGATCACGTTGTCCGTCCACTCGTAAAGCGCGCCGAGGACCGAGCCGAGGACGACGACGACGCCGACGTACGCCCACTGCTCGACCGGCGTTCCGGAGACGGAGGGCAGGTGGATCAGCCCGAACGCGAGGCTCGCGATGAGCACCGCGGGGACGGCGTCGAACGCGCGCCGGACGCCGCCCTGGACGACGCCGCGGAACAGCAGCTCCTCGACCGGTCCGACCACCGCGAGCGACACCGCGATCATCGCGAGGTAGTAGACCACGGGGTCGCCCGCGGGGACGACGGCCTGGTTCTGCCCGGTGGAGAACCCGAGCTGGCCGAGCGCGAACAGCGCGCCGTACTGGAACGCGAAGAGGACGATACCGCCGCCGACGATGATCGCGGCCTCGCGGGCGTCCGGCCGGGAGACGCGGGCGATCTCCCACTCGTCGGTGACCGCGAGGTAGCCGACGGCCGCGAGAGCGAACCCGCCGAACTGGAGCAGCGTCCGGAGCAGCTGCTGGCCGGTCGACCCCTCCGACACCAGCCCGAGGGAGGTCGCGAGGTTCGCTCCCGGCGCGGTGATCGCGCTCGCGACGAGCAGCGCGAACACGATCGCGAACAGCGCGCTCGCGACGCGGAACACTCGGTCGCCGACCGCGGCCGCGAGAGGGTCGTCGCTCATTGCCGGTGACACGGCTCGCGGGGCTTTAGACGCACCGGATGCGGATCGCTGCCGTCGACTCCGACCCGGCGGTCCGGGGTCAGTCGATCCGCAGTTCGCGCTTCTGTTCGACCGCCTCCGCTTCCGCGAAGTCGCCGCCACCGAGCAGCCCGCGGGCCGCCTTCTTCCCCCACTCGACCGCGGGCTGCGTGAACGTCGAGACGCTCGCGAGCTCGCCGTAGAGCACGCAGGCGGCCTCCATCCCGAAGAGGAGCTCGCCGAGCGCGCGCTCGTCGACGCGGTCGATCTCGACGCGCACGTTTGGGACCCCGGCGGCCGCGAGGCTCGCCTCGGTCGCCTCGAACTCGGCGTCGAGGAGCCCGCCGAGCGACGACCCGCCGAGGTACGCAAGGCCGTCGAGGTCGGTCTCCGGGATCCCCACCTCTGCGCGCTCGGTCGGCCGGATCAGCGAGACGAGCTTGTCCGGCGGGCCGGCGCGGTATAACTGGAGCTGGGAGTGCTGGTCGGTCGCGCCGAGCGCGCGCGCCGGCGTCTGCCCGAGCCCGTCCTTCCCGAGGCTCTCGGCCCACAGCTGCGCGAACCACTCCGCGAACGTCTCCAGCGACTCCGCGTACGGCATCACGGCGTTGGTGCGGGCGCCGCGCTGCGCGAGCGCGTACGTCGCCGCGCCGTAGGCGTAGGCGGGCGAGTCGTACAGCGACCCCGCGAGCGACTCCATCCCGTCGCGGCCGCCCGCGAGGACGGCCTCGACGTCGTGGCCCTGGAGCGCGGCGACCGCGAGGCCGACCGTCGACAGCGCGGAGAAGCGCCCGGGGACCCCGTCCGGGACCGGGAGCGAGGGCAGGTCGTGGCGGTCGGCCAGCCGGCGGAGGTTCCCTTCCTCGCCCGTGGTGACGAGCGTGCGCTCGGTCCAGTCGACGCCCGCGTCGGCCATCGCCTCGCGGACGACGAGGAAGTTCGCGAGCGTCTCCGCGGTCGTCCCCGACTTCGAGACGACGTTGACGACGGTGTCGCCCAGCGGGAGGTCGGCGAGCAGCGCCCGCGCGTCGTCGGGGTCGACGTTGTCGAGGACGTACGCGTCCACGTCGCTTTCGAGGGCGTTCGACAGCGTCGCCGCGCCGAGCGCGCTCCCGCCGATGCCGACCGTGAGCACGGCTTCGGGCCGGTCGAACCCGTCGACCGCGGCGTAGATCGCGTCCGGGTCCGCGGTCTCCGGGAGGGTCAGGGCGGCGTAGCCGAACTCGTCGTCGGCCATCCCGCCCGCGATCCGCTCGTGTGCGGCCGCGACGCGGTCGTCGAGTCTGTCCAGCGTTGCCGTCGTGAGCCCCGGGGTCGTCTCCAGGGCGTTTCCGAGGTCCACTCGCATACCTCACTCACCGGGCGAGAGCGACTTAAAAACCGCCGGCCGGGCCGAGCGCCGCCCGCGCGGGGACGCGGCGACCGGACCGTCAGTCGGCCGCTGCGACCGGCCCTTCGTCTTCGAGGGCCGGGCGACCGATCAGCCGGTCGACGGAGAGCGGGCCGGCGCCGAGCGCGAAGACGGCCGACGCGAGGCCGAACAGCGCCACGTGAGCGAGGACCGGGTCGTCCGGGAGGCCGAACAGCGTCGTCGTGAACAGCACGAACGAGAGCGCGGCCGCGCCGCGGGTGAAGAAGCCCGCGATGAGCGCGAGGCCCACGGCGACCTCGGTCACGCCCGCGCCGACGACCCACAGCCCCGGATCGACCGGGACCACGGCGGTGAGGTCGTACTTCTCGACGACCCGTAGCGCGCTCGCCGGGTCGGCGAGCTTCTGGATCAGCCCGAGGTAGACGAACGAGACGCCCATCCCGACCCGGAGCACGGTCGGCACGTAGCGTCGCAGCGGGCCGGTCGACTCGTCCAAGAACGACTTCAGGTGGTGGACCGGGTCGATCCGGCCGTAGTACGACCCCGGCGTGCTCGCGACCGCGAGCAGCATGTCGTCGGCGCTCGGCCGACCGCCGCCGAGGATCAGCAGCGCCAGGAACACCGGGACGTACTCCACCGCGAGGACGACGAGCGGGTCGACGGCGACGAGCACCCACGCGTACGTCAGCAGGCCGGCCGCGGCGGTGATCCGCGTCGCGAGCCCGAAGAGGGTGAAGAAGCCGAGCCCGATGAAGAGGACGCGGAGCAGCGGGCTCGTCGCCGGCTCGAACGAGAGCGTCGGCGCGAACAGGTAGCCCTGGAAGCCGGCGCCCACGAGCGGGAGTCCGACGGCCAGCCGCAGCATCCACGGGACGAGGTCGCCGTAGCCGGCGAGCTTCTCGCGGAGGACGACGACGTCGACGACGGTCGGGCGCACCCAGAGGTACGCGGCAATTCCGACGGCCGCGAGGAGCCCGGACCCCGCGAACAGCGCCGCGTTGAACGGGTCCGACAGCACCTCCGCGGTGAACGCCACCGCGTCGAGCGGATCGCCCGAGTCCTCGGTGACGTAGTCGACGTGGGCCGTGACCGGTCGCGCGACGAGCGTCGCGAACAGGGCGAACGCGGCGACGGCGACCGATCGGGTACGAACGGACATACACCCCGTACGGGCCGAACGCACCTAACGGTATTTCTTCATGAACGTTCGAATTCACCGCTGAAACGGGAGTTTCGCGGATTCGAACGTCGACGATACCGCGACGACGGCACCGAACGCCGATCGCCTACGGCGCCCGAGAGACGACGCCGAACGTCTCCGTCCGGGTGGCGGCCGAGACGACCTCGAGGCCCGCGGCCTCCAGCGCCGCGACGGCGTCTGCGGCGGCGAACCGCTCGTCGACCGGCGGCCCCTGCTCGCCGTCGCCGTCGCCGGCCCAGTCGAACGTCACGACGACGCCGCCTGACCGCACGACCCGGGCGATCTCCGCGAGCGCGGCGTCGCTCGCGAACTCGTGGTACGTCATCGTGGAGACGACGCCGTCGAGCTCGCCGTCGGCGAACGGGAGGTCGGCGACGTCGCTCGCGACGAGCTCGACGCCGTCGGGGACTCCCTTCTCGCGGTACCGGTCGTGCATCTCGGGCTGGACGTCGACGCCGTAGACGGTCTCGACGCGCGCGGCCACGTCGTCGGTGTAGAAGCCGGTGCCGCTGCCGAGGTCGGCGACGACCTCGGCGTCGGCCTCGACCAGCGGCCCGACCAGCTCCTCCGCGGACACCCAGCGATAGCGGCCGGGGCGCTCTAACCGCTCCGCCTGATCGGCGTCGAACGTGTGGAATCCCATGGGCGGTCTTGTGCGCCAAGTGCTAAAACGCGTCCGGTCGAGCGGCGCGCGGTCGCGTCCGACTCGGAGCCGAGCGACCCCGCCCGCGGCTCACCACTCCCGTTCCAGCGCGCCGAGGAGTCGGTCGACCTCGGCCTCGGTCGAGATCGCGTGGACCGACGCGCGGATCCCGTTCGGATGCGGCAGCGACCGGACGACGATGTCGTCGTCGGCCAGCCGCTCGACGGTCGCCTCCGGGTCGTCGACGTCGATCGTGACGAGCCCGGACTCGTACGCCCGCGGGCTGAGGAGTCGGTCGTCGGGAACGCCCGCCTTCAGCCGGTCGGTGAGCGACTCGATCCGCGACTCGATCACGTCGAGGCCGACGGCGTCGATCGCGTCGAGCGCCTCGACGAGGCCGACGTGGGCCGCGGCCGTCGTCGTCCCGATCTCGAAGCGCCCCGCCGCGGGCTTGAACTCGATCTCGTCACCGGTCGGGTCCTCGACGCCCCGGTAGCCGACGGCGTGGGGTTCGAGGTCGGCCGCGGCGTCGCGGTCGACGTAGAGGAAGCCGGCGCCCCACGGGCCGAGCGTCCACTTGTGGCCGGCGGCCGCGACCGCGTCGGCGCCCCACTCGTGGACGTCCATCGGGACCTGACCGGGCGACTGGACCGCGTCGACGAGGGTGAACGCGCCCGCGTCGTTCGCGACCTCGACGAGGTCGGCGACGGGGAGGCGGGTGCCGTGGGTCCACGTGATCGCGCTGAAGCAGACGAGGCGGGCGTCCGCGACCGCCTCGGCGTACTCGTCGCGGTCGACGCGGCCGTCCTCCGTCTCCAACACGCGCACCTCGACGCCCTCGCGTTCGAGGCGCTTCCACGGGAGGACGCCGGCCGGGTGTTCGAGGTCGGTCCGGACGACGATGTCGCCCGGTTCCCAGTCTATCGCGCCGGCGACGCGGTTGATCCCGTCGGTCGTGCTCTCGGTGAGCGCGATCTCCGCCGGGTCGGCGCCGACGAACTCGGCGATCCGCTCGCGCACCCGGTCGTACGTCTCGAACGCGTGTCCGTACGGGTCGGTCGTCGCGGAGCCGTACTCGTGGTCCGCGACGAACGACCCGGCCGCCTCGACGACGTACTCGGGGCTCGGTCCGTGCGCGCCGAAGTTGAAGTACGCCGCGTCGCCGAGGGCCGGGACGTCCGCGCGAAGCTCTCTGGGGGTCATACGGTCGTCGTCGAGTTGGATCGTTCTCATGGTGTCGGTTTCGGCGGCGCCGCGGCGGGTCTCGCTCGGATCAGGCGTCGGCCTGGCGGACCGCGTCCGCCAGCGCCTCCTCGGTCTGCGCGCCGACCATCCGATTGACCAGTTCGCCGTCCGCGAACACGAGCAGCGTCGGGATGCCCTGAACGCCGTACTCGCCGGCCAGCGCCTGGTGGACGTCGACGTCGACCTTCAGCACCGCGGCATCGGTGTCTTCCGCGACCGCCTCGACGGCGGGCTCCATCATCTGGCACGGACCGCACCAGTCGGCGTAGAAGTCCACGAGGACGACGCCGTCGGCGACGTGCTCGTCGAACGCGTCGGCGTCGGTCAGCTGGATCGGCTCTCCGGGTGCGGCTTCTGTCGAACTCATACCAAGCCGTACGCGCCTCGTGGTAATAATGGTTTTGGATAGTTTCCACAATACTACGATGACGCAGATGCGCGGTTCCCGTCCGGCTCCGTCGCGATGCGGACCGATGCGGTCGCTATCGGCGTTCGAAAACCGGTACGGTCGGACGAGCGGTCGCCCGACCGGGGTCGTATCGGAGTGGAGAGAAACCGCGAGAGGTCGGTCGACAGCGACGCAGTGCGGGTCGTTCGATTACTGAATGTGGCCTTCGCGGCGGAGCTGGTCGGCGTCCTCGTCCTCGTACCGCCACTCGACGTTCGCCTTCTCGTCCTGCCAGTCCCACGGTTCGGCGAGGACCACGTCGCCCTCGCTGATCCACGTTCGGTACTTCATGCGGCCGGGGATCCGGCCGAGCCGCTCCTCGCCGTCGGCGCAGCGCAGCTGAACGTGGTTGCCGCCGAGGTGTTCCGTCACCACGGCGAACACTTCGTCGTCGTTGGGCATGCGGAGGTTCTTCCGCCCGGATTCTTCGCTCATACCACCAGTAGTGCGTTCGCCCGTATAAGTGATTGGAGACGCGTGTGTACCCCCGTCATGCGATCTGCTCGCACGACAGCCGAGCCGTGGACGCCGCCGCCTACTCCGCGTCGGTGACCGGGGCCGAGCGGTCGCCGTGACCGCTCGGCTGGTCTTCGCCGGCCCCGCTCTCCCCGAACGCGGCATCGACCTGCGCGAACGTCTCCGCCTCCGTGCCGGAGTTGTCGACGACGACGTGGTCGGTCGCCACCTCGTCGAACAGCTCCTTGAAGTGGAGGTGGATATCGAAGTCGGCGTCGCTGATCCCGTCGCGGCGCTCGATCCGGCGCTCGACGACGGCCTCGTCGCAGGCGACCTCGACGAGGTCGAACTGGGCGGCGGCCGCGGCGGCGGTCTCGCGGGCGTCCGCCCGGAACCGGGCGTCCGCGAACGTCGCGTCGAGGACGACGGCGTCGCCGGCGTCGACGTCGTCGCGGGCGCGCGCGAGGAGTTCGGCGTAGACGGCTTCGGTCTCCGCGTCGGTGTACTCGGGGTCGTCGAACAGCTCCTTGCGAATCACGTCGGTCCGGCGGATCCGCCCGTCGACGTGGGCCGCGACCCGCTCGGCGACGGTCGTCTTCCCGACGCCGGGCAGGCCGCAGACGACGACCAGCCGTCCGGCTGAGGGGCCGTCGTCGTCGGCGACCGAGGTCGACCGCGTCGGAGCGAGAGAATCCGCCGCGTCACCGTTCGAAGTCGGCGATTCGTCCCGGTCCGGCGTTCGACCGCCTCGGTCACTCATCTACCGGTATCCTCCGTGGTGAGCTAAAAGAAAGTTCGCATCCGAAGGTCGCTGCGGGCGATCCTCACGCTTCACCCTTGGCCTGCCACGCGCGGCGCGCTTCGAGCGCGAGACGAGCGGTCTCGGTGAGTCGGTACTCGTTGGTGCGCCTGTCGCGTGCCTCCTTGGCGACGAGGTCGCGCTCGACGAGCCTGTCGAGGTTCTGGTAGAGGCGGCTGGTGGTTGATCGCCTCGCCGTAGTAGTCGGCGAGGTCCGCCTTCAGGGCCGTCCCCTTGCGGGCGTTCTCGTGAGAGAGCGCCCAGAGGAGTTCGCGCTGGAAGGCGGTGAGGTCCGCGAGCGCATTGCGGTCAGGCGCGCACTCCGCGCTCATGCGTCGGCCTCCGCGCAGTCGCGACAGACAGCGACGCCGCGTGCGGCGTCGAAGCCGTCAGCCGGCGCTGGGCAGCGTGCGCAGTCGGTGGGCTCGCTCGATTCGCCGGTCGTCGCGCAGGGCTTAATCCCCGCAGTTGTCATCGTTAATCTGGCAGAAGTGTTTATGATTTGATTTTAATTTCTGCTCTACCTATGATGCTATATTGAAGTCGGTCTCTACTTGGTCGCGTTTGTGATTCTCGTCGTCCTCGTTGCGGATCGCATAGCTGAACATTAGCTTCTAAGCCCACCTCAGCTAGGCTTCCTCGTCAGACGGCGGCCGCTTCGAGAGCCGATCGAACCGGTCCTGTGCCGCCGCTTTCCGGTCCTCAGTCTGCTGGGGCTTGTACGAGGCAGATTCGATACGCCCGTCACTGAGCGTCACCGAGAGAATCGCGTCGGCGTGTTGTCCGTCCGACGGGAGCCGTGAGGCGTCCAGCACCGCGTTCCCGACCTCCTCGCCGTCGCGCTCGAAGAACACGGTCGCGAGCCCGTCTTCGACGTTGTCGACGACCGCGGTGTACTCGCCGTCGGGAAGCTCGATAGCAGTCATTCGTAGCTCACCTCAAGGACGTGTTCCCCGTCAGCGTTCGAGAGTATCACTGTGTCGCCGGCGTTGTTCCAGATCGGCGACCCCGCTCCCCAGTACAGTTCGGTGTCGGTGTCCGTCCCGCTCCCCGTCCGGAGCGTCGCCGAGGCGCCCGCGTCGAGCGTGAACCCCTGCGGGAATTCGTAGCTGTGTGCCGCCTCGTCTTCGACGGTCCACCCGGACAGGTCGATCGGCTCGTCGCCCGTGTTCTCGAAGACGACGTACTCGTCGTTGAGGTTCTCCTGATCGTCGCCCTCGGCGTCCGCGTTGATCGTCGCGACCTCCAGCGCCGCGGCCGGGTCGGTCGACGCCGTCTCGTTCTCGTCGTCGGTGTCGTCGCCGCCGTCGTCAGTTCCGTCACCGGAACCGCCGTCAACTGGGTCGCCGCCGAGTCGCGTGCGTTCGACGACTTCGCCGCTCGTGCCGGGTTCGATCGGCTCGGCGTCGCGGATCGAGAGCGGGTCGGTGGGCGCGTCTCGTTGCGTCCGTATCGAGACGCCGTTCCCGTCGCTCACGAGGACGATGTTCCCGTGCGTGGCGGTCCAGTACGTCGGAATCGACCGATCCGCGAAGCGCCGGAGGACCTCCTCGGTCGGGTGCCCATACCGCGAGTCGTACGCGCTCGACACGACGACCGCCTGCGGCGCCACCGCATCGAGGAACGGCTCACTCGACGAGCTCGACGAGCCGTGGTGGCCGGCCTTCAGCACCGTCGACTGTAACTCCGCGCCGTACGTGTCGATCAGGTACTCCTCCTGGTCGTCTTCGGCGTCGCCGGAGAGCAGGAAGCTCGTCTCGCCGTGTGTGAGCTTGAGCACGATGCTGTTCTCGTTGCGCGCCTCGTTTTCGAGGTACGGCTCGGGCGGCCCGAGCACGTCGACGTCGACCGCACCGAACGAGATGGTGTCCCCCTCTCGCGTCTCGTACAGCGTCACGTCGTGTTCTTCGACGGCGTCGAGGTACTCGGCGTAGGTCTGCGTACTCGCGGCGATCCCGGGATCGTAGACGGCGCCGATCCCCTCGGCTTCCGTCTCGTAGTAGTCGATGATCGCCGCGTTGCCGCCGATGTGGTCCGCGTCGTTGTGCGAGGTTACGAGGTGGTCGATACGCGTGATATCGTGCCGCTGGAGGTACTCCAAGACGTACTCGCCGTCGTCGTTGTAATGCCCCGTGTCGACGAGCATCGTCTCGCCCTCCGGCCCGACGACGAGCGTACTGACTGATTGGCCGACGTTGATGTAGTGGACCTCGACGGTCCCGTTCGCTGCTTCGACTGTCGGTTGGTCGCCCGTGTCCGGTCCGGTCGGTACCTGCTCGCCGGGTACCGCGGCGATACAGCCCGCGAGGAAGACGACTCCCACAATCAGGAGGACCTTGAACGCATCCCCTGTTCGTTTCATACTTCCTTAACATCTCAAAGGAGCAAAGAACTATGGGTCCGTTAACAATCCTCAGGGTTAGATCAGAAGACGGGGTGGACGGCACGCACGAGAACGGGATAGCGGCTAAAACCAGTCTGCCCAACTCTCGAATCCCTCCGACCGCATTCTCCGCGCCAGCAGGCGCCGAGAAAGCGCCGCTACACTGAGACCGATAGTACGCGGCACCGTACTCTTCGAGCGGCCCGGACCGCGCTGCCGGGCTTCGAGGTCCACGTGAGTTTCGCTCCGCACTCGGGGCGGTGTCTCATGCCCGGCACACCCCCTCCTCGCGAGCCGGACAACTCTGCTCCGGTTCGTCGATGAAGAACCCGCAGAACTCGCAGATGGCGCGGGTTTCCTCGGTGGTTTCCGCGGGGGCGCTCATAAAGACCCCTTTGACGGTATAAGCGTCTCTCGCAGTCGTGCGGTTTTCGCGTATAAGGGAGTGGGTTGGGGCAGATTTGAACCTCAGTCACTCCGCTCGCTAGCGCTCGCTCCGTTCCCTGCTTCAAATCCGCGGCACCATTTTGCCGACACGGATCGCTCGCTGTCGCTCACGGTTGCGGTGTCGAGAAAAGTGGGTTGGGGCGGATTTGAACCGCCGGCCTCCTCCATGTCAAGGAGGTGTCATAACCGGACTAGACTACCAACCCGCAGGGGCTTACTGACGCATCTCGTCGTATCCGGGGGACGTAATTGAACCTTTCGTTTCGGGGATCCGGACGGGGCGAGTCACCACCCGCCGATCGGGTGACGGCGGCACCCCGAAGCGGCCGGCGCGAGCGGCTTTCGACCGTTTTTACCCGCTCGCCGACAGTCCGTTCGTATGGTCGACATCGCCGCCCGCACGGAGAGGCTCGACGCGTACCTCGACGAGCGCGGGCTCGAAGCGGTCTGGTTCGCGCGGCCGAACGGGTTCGCGTGGCTCACCGGCGGCGACAATGTCGTCGACGGAGACGCGCCGACGGGCGTCGCCGCCGCCGGCTACGACGGCGAACTCCGCGTGATAACCGACAACGTCGAGGCGGACCGGCTCGCCGACGAGGAGCTCCCGGACGCGTTCGCGGTCGAGTCGTTCCCGTGGTACGCCGGCTCGCTCGCCGAGGCCGTCGCCGAGCGCTCGCCCGCCCCCGCCGCCGCCGACTTCGACGTCCCCGGCTTCGCGGCCGTCGACGGCAGCCGGCTCAGACAGCCGCTCACCGACGACGACGTCGAGCGGTACCGCGATCTCGGCCGCGAGGTCGCGGCCGCCGTGGAGACCGTCTGCCGGAACCTCGAACCCGAAGATCCCGAGTACGAGGTCGCCGCCGGCATCGACATCTCGCTCGCCTCTCGCGACGTGGACACGCCGGTCGTCCTCGTCGGGGGAGCTGACCGGGCGCGGGCGTTCCGGCACTACACGCCGAGCGACGCCTCCCTCGGCGACTACGCGCTCGTGTCGGTCACGGGCGAGCACGCGGGGCTGTACGCCTCGATGACGCGCACCGTCGCGTTCGACGCCCCCGACTGGTTCGAGGAGCGCCACCGCGCCGCGGCGCGCGTCGAGGCGACCGCGGTCCGCGCCACCGAGGCGGCCGCGGCCGGAACCCTCTCACGAGACGGCGGTGCCGATGACGCCGCCGATCCCGGCGACGCCGGCCCCGACACCGCCGGCGACGTCTTCGAAGCCATTCGAGCGGCATACGACGCCGTCGGCTTCGCCGACGAGTGGGAGAACCACCACCAGGGCGGCGCCGCCGGATTCGCCGGCCGGGAGTGGTTCGCGACCCCGAACGGCGACGAACCGGTCCGGCGGCCGATGGGCTACGCGTGGAATCCAACGGTTCAAGCGACGAAAAGCGAGGACACGCACCTCGTGGCGTCCGACCTGACCGAGCGGCTCACGAAGACCGGTCGGTGGCCGACTCACGAGGTCGAGCCGGTCGACGTCGCGGGGATCGACACGGAGCCCGTCGAGTTGGCGGCGCCGGTGGTCCGGTAACGGGGGCGATACCGCCGGCGCCGCGCGGACTCCCGCGCGAACGCGGCGTCAGTACACGTACTCGCTCTCGTCGATGCCGACGTAGTCCTTCTTCACCCGGCGCTTGTTCCACTTGTAGCCGAGCAGTAGCTTCAGCGACTCCCAGCCGGAGCGGTACGGCTGCGAGAGCAGGCTGTCGCCGGTCTCGGCGGCGAGCATCGCGTCGGCCGCGCCGATAACCCGGTTCCAGTCGTCCGGCCCGTACTCGGCGACCATGTCGGCCATCGTCACGTTGCGGACGACCTCATCGCCGATCGCCTCCTTCCAGCGACGGTTGTAGGAAGCCAGGTCTCCCTCGGCGGCGAGTTCGCCGGCGATCGCGCCGGTGCGGACCGCGACGTGGTCGCCGCCCTCGTGGAACGCCGAGGTCGTCCCCATCGCGCCGCCCGCGACCGCGACCCCGGCGTCCACCGGCGAGTCGATCGGCCGGGTCGACGAGATCGGGTACGTCTCGGTCCCGTTCCGCTTCCCGGCGTCCTCGACGAGCGGGAAGTCCTCTTCGATGTCGTACTCGTCGCCGTACTGCCACTCCAGGAGGCGACGGATGTACTCGCCGCCCTGCGGGATCGACTCGTCGTCCGCGTCGAGCAGCGCGTACTCCGAGGCGTCGACCTCGTCGATGTCGAGGCCGATCGGCATCGTCAGTCCGACCCGGCAGACGCGGTCCGCGTTCGGGAAGATCCACGGGTACGCGGTCTCGCCGGGCATCACGCCCCACCAGAAGACGATGGCGTCGTCGACTTCTTCGAACACTTCCTCGGGGACGCGCCGGTACTCCTGGTAGGCGATGTGGTTCGCGGTCCGGGAGGCCAGCCGCTCGGAGGCCTGCGCGTCCGCGGGCAGGTACTCGTCGAGGACGCGGTTTGTCACGGTGCGCTGCGGGCCGTCGGCGAGGACGACGAAGTCGGCGCCGACGGTCCCCCCGTCGGCGAGTTCGAGCGTATGCCGCGGGTCGCCGTCGTCCGGAGTCACCGAGAGATCGGTGTCGACGCCGCGGACGGAGGTCCCGACCCGGTACTCGGCGCCCGCGTCCTCGGCGCGGTCGCGGAGCCAGTCGTCGAAGCGCGCGCGCTGGAAGGTGTACCCGAACTTGTCGTACGAGGAGTCGATGCCGGTGGCGGTGAGCGTGGCGGACTCGTCGGGCCCGCGGAACTCGGCGCGGTTCAGCTCCCGCTGGACGACCCCGTCGTCGAACTCGTCGGGGTGGATCCCCATGATGTCCACCCAGTAGTCGAGGATACCGGCCGCGTCGGTCGAGTCCGGACCGAGGCGGCCGCGGTCGGCTCGGGGGACCCCCTTCTCGATGACCAGGGCGTCGGCGCCGCCGGTCGCGGCCGCGTGCGCCGCGGACGATCCGGCCGGCCCGCCGCCCACGATCGCGACGTCTACGCGTTCCATACCCCGTGAGGTTGCCGTCCGGCTATTAAATTCACGGTCCCCGATAGGGATCGGTCTCGGCCGTCGCTCCGGGGGGACCCTCGACAATTTCGACGCGGTCCTCGGCGCCAAGGCGGCCTCGCCACAGCGGTGCCCGATTGATCACGTTCGATGATTACTGGAGCGAGCGGCGGAGAGACACGCTTTTACACGGTTGGGGATCTCTCTTCGACACCAATGGCACGCGAGACATGGGCGACGCGGATGGGGTTCATCCTCGCCGCGGTCGGCAGCGCGGTCGGCCTCGGGAACGTCTGGCGGTTCCCGTTCATCACCGGCCAGTACGGCGGATCGTCGTTTCTGATCACCTACCTGGCGTTCGTCGCGCTGATCGGGTTCCCGGCGATCCTCGTCGAGTTCGTCATCGGCCGGCGGACCGACCGGAACCCCGTCGGCGCGCTGCGGGAACTGGGGAGCGGCGTCTGGTCGCGCGCCGGGTGGCTGTTCGTCGTCACCGGCTTCATCATCCTCTCGTACTACAGCGTCGTCGCGGGCTGGTTCCTCCGCTACACGCTCATCGGGATCACGGAAGGGTACACGCTGACCGACCCGGCCGAGGCGGACGCGCTGTACAGGGCCGTCTCGACCGGTCTCGATACGCTCGTCTTCCACGCCCTGTTCATGCTGCTCGTCGTCGGCATCATCGCCGCCGGCGTCCGGCGCGGGATCGAACTGAGCGTGAAGGTGATGGTCCCCGCCATCCTCGTGATGCTCCTCGGCTTGGCCGCGTACGGCTTCACGCTCGACGGCGCGAGCGCGGCGTACGCCTACTACCTCTCGCCGGACTTCGGGACGATCGCCGCGAACTGGACGGAGATCCTCCCCGCCGCGGCCGGGCAGGCGTTCTTCACGCTCTCGCTCGGAATGGGCGTGATGATCACCTACGCCTCCTACCTCGGCGAGGACCGGAACCTCGCGGCGGACGCCGGGATCATCGCGACGCTCGACACGCTCGTCGCCGTCCTCGTCGGCTTCGTCGTCTTCCCGGTCCTCTTCTCGGTCGGCATCGAGCCCGGAGCCGGCGGTCCCGGGGCGATCTTCGTGAGCCTCACCGCCGCGTTCGCGGGGATCCCCGGCGGTCGCGTCCTCGGAATCGTCTTCTTCGGCATGGTCGGGATCGCCGCGCTCTCCTCGGCGATCAGCATCCTCGAAGTGCTCGTCTCCTACCTGATCGACGAGGTCGGCGTCGCCCGGGTGCCGGCGTCCGCTGCGCTCGGAGCTGCCGTCTTCCTGCTCGGCGTCCCGGTCACGATCGACTCGATCTTCCTCGGCCTGTACGACGGCCTCGCCGACGGCATCCTGCTCGTGCTCGGCTCGCTGCTGCTCGCCCTGTTCGTCGGCTGGGTCGTGCCGGACGTCGGCCGCGAGGAACTCAGGAAGGGGATCGGGGACGTCGGCGGCCTCGACGCCGCGTGGATCTGGGCGGTCCGGCTGCCGATACTGATTGTCGTGATCGTCTCGCTCGGCCTCGGCATCGCCGACTACGTCGGCTTCCTCACCGGCGACTTCGCCAGTTGGCTGGCCGCGCGATAGCCCCTGGCCGCCGTACTGATTCTCCGTTTCCGGCTCAGACGTGTTCCTCGCGCGGCTGGACCACGACGAAGCCGTCGGCGCCGTCGAAGCGCATCTGGTAGCGCTCGCCGGACTCCTGGCCGATCATGTCCGAGAGGCTGCGGTTGACCTCCACGTCGGGGGAGGTGCCGCCCCACGCGACCGTCGCGCTCGGGTCGGCCGCCACCGGCGGTTCGAGGACGATCGGGTCGCCGTGGGTGGTGAGGGCGACGTAGCCCGGCCCTTCGAGGTAGACGTTGCTGAAGCCGCCGGCGAGCGCGCCGGCGAGGCTGTCGATCGTGTTGATCTCGTAGGAGAGCGACTCCTCGAACGCCAGCACGTCCTCGCCGTTGACCGTGATCGACTCGCCGGCGCCGAGCTCGATCACCTGGACCTTCTTGCCGTCGTCCGCGAAGTAGACGTGCCCGTCGCCCTCGACGGCCATGATCGGCGTCCCTTCGCCGGTGGCTGCCTCCTTGAGGAAGCCGGTGATTCCGCCCTCCGCGGAGGCCTTGCCCGTGAACGAGACGTCGCCCGTGTACGCCACCATCGAGCCCGCCTTCGCCATCACGGTGCCGGCGACCTCGACGTCGAGGGTGTAGCTGTTCTCGCGCTGGAAGGGTTCCGCGCTGTCGGTCGGTGCGTTCTCGGCGGTGAACTGATCGAGATTCATGGTGCGGGGACCGAACCGTTCGGTTCGGCTGTGCGGAGATACCCCCCAATCGCTTAAGAATCTACGGGAGAGATCGGAACGTTCGACACCGTCGCTCACGGTTAGTACACGACCAGCGAGAGGTACAGCTGTCCGATCCCCGCGACGATCATCACGGCGCCCGCGATCCGCTTCAGCAGTCCCGCGTGGTTCATCACCCGGTTGGCGTTGCTGACGAGACCGACGCCCGTCGCGACGGTCGTCGCGGCCATCAGGACGGCGACGGTTCCGGCGTAGACGCCGAGGAGGAGTACCGCCGTCTCGGACGGGAGCGCGATCGCCCGGGCGACGACGCTGAGAAACACCGGGGCCACACAGCCGGCGCCGGCCAGTGCGTACCCCGCGCCGAAGACGCCGAACCCGAACACGCTCGACCGCCGCTCCGGCAGCGGCACGGATATCGACGGCGCGCGCCCGGAGACCACGAGCAGTCCGAAGGCGATCAGCAGCCCGCCGACGAGCGTCTCGAACACCGTGATGTTCGACAGCGTCGAGTAGCCGATCCGGACGGTCGCGCCCGCGAGCAGCGCGAACGTCGCTAACACGCCGACCGCGGCCGCGATCCCTCGAGCCCCCGCCCCGACGACGGACGCGGAGTCGGCGTCGACGGAGTTCACGTAGAAGCCCACGTATCCCGGCAGGAGCGGGTACGCGCACGGCGAAAAGAACGTTGTCACACCCGCGGTCACGGCCAGCGGGACGTTTGTCGCAAGCGAGACGTCGGTCATGAGTCGGGTCGGCCCGTCATCCGTCGAGCGCCCGCCGGATACCCTCGACGAACTCCTCGGTGGTGTGGGTCCCGGACGTGGCCCAGCGGACGCGCCCGGAGGCGTCGACGGCGCGCGCGCTCGGGTAGCTTCCGACGTTGAGTCGCGCCGCGAGTTCGGCGGAGACGTCGGCGGCGACGAGCCAGTCACCGTCGTTCTCCCGCCACCAGTCGGCCACCGTCTCCTCGCTGACCGCCTCACCGACGGGCTCCGTCGTCACCGACACGAACAGCACCTCGTCGCCGATCCGATCGTGCGCCTCCGCGAGGGCCGGCATCTGCTCGGCGCAGGGCGGGCACCACGTCCCGAAGAAGTCGACGAACGTCGGTCGGTCCGGGGCGGGCAGCGTCACCTCGCCATCACGGCTCCCCGGCGCGTCGACCGTGTCGAGCGTTATCGGCTCGACGAGTTCGGGCGCGTCGCTGCCACCGAGCGCGTCCGGTACCCCGCCGGTCGCGACGGCGCCCGCACCGCCGAGGACGCCGACGCTCGCGAGCCCGGCCAGCAGGTGCCGTCGCCTCACGCCGTGACCACCCGTCGGAAGTCGTCGACGATCCGTTCCACGTCGGTGGCCGGCCCGCGCGGGTACGCGCGCTCGACGATCCCTCGCTTGTTGACGAGGAGGATGAGCCCGTAGTGCGGGAACGTGTACTCCAGGCTCTCGTAGTCGTTGTCGAACGCCTTCTGGATCTTGAGCCCGAACTCCTCGTCGAACAGCTCTTTGCCGCGCTCGTACGTCTCCGGACGGAGGAAGTGCCAGTTGCCGGCGTCGAGGTCGACGCCCCGCTGGTCAGCGTACTCCCGGAGGGCCTCGGCCGTGTCGCGCTCGGGGTCGAACGTGGTGGGGAGGAAGGCCGCCTCGTCCCCGAACCCCTCCTCGGCGGCGACCTCCTGCGCGCGCCGCAGACGGAGGATGAGGGCCGGACAGACGCCGTCGGGGCAGTTGGTGTAGAACATCGTCCACAGGAACGCGCGCTCGCCCTCGAACTGCGCCGTCGATATCTCCTCGCCCGAGATCGGGTCGGGGACGGTAAAATCGGGCATCTCGTCGCCTTGGATCGGGTGAACCGGGTCTCCCCGAGTCTGCTCGGGCGGACCCAGGACCGTTCCCTCGGGACCGGACTCGCCGAGGACGCCGGCGCAGCCTGCCGTAGCGGTCGCGCCGGCGGCGGCGCCGGTGGCGGCGAGCGAGCGGAGGAAGTGGCGGCGGTCCATTGTCGTTGGTCGACTTACGTGGTCGCTCGTAAATGAACCCCGCGGCTGGTTGCGCGCGCTGAACACGACCGGGAGCGTCGGAACGTCGGCCGAAGCGCCCCGAAACGAGCCGGTATTCGGCGTTTCTCGGATAGACGAACGTCCGGTACCCCCGTGGTACCGTGCCCCTCGCAAGGGTTATCCCCGAACGGGCTGTACGTTTATTCGCAATGGCAAACGGTAAGGTTGATTTCTTCAACGACACTGGCGGCTACGGTTTCATCTCGACTGACGACGGCGACCTCGACGACGACGAAGACGTGTTCTTCCACATGGAAGACGTCGGCGGCCCGGACCTCGAGGAGGGTCAGGAAGTGGAATTCGACATCGAATCGTCCCCCAAGGGACCCCGCGCGACGAACCTCGTCCGCAACTAACCCCCACGTAGCGGACGACGCGTCCGCACGCACTACCGGATTTCGGCTGTCGCTCGACGCGATCGACGCCTATCTCCGTTTCTCTCACACTTATTACGCCCCGACGAGCGACGGCGCTCGCCCGGACGGGTACCGCGATCGACCGTTTAAATACGAGCGCGAGCGAATCGCTCGGTAGTGAGCGATCCGATCCCGACCGGCTGTCGCCCGGTCGACGAGCTGTTGGGCGGCGGCTTCGAGCGCGGCGTCGTCACGCAGGTGTACGGGCCGCCGGCGGCGGGGAAGACGAACCTCGCGCTCGCCGCCGCGGTCGAGGTCGCGGGCGGCGGCGACCGCGCCCTCTACATCGACACCGAGGGGCTCTCCATCGACCGCTTCGAACAGATGGCCGAGGGGCGGCTCGAACGGGGAGACGGCGACGACTCCCTCGAGGAGCTCGCCTCGCGGCTCGTCATCTCGGAGGCGTACGACTTCGACGACCAGCGCGAGGCGGTCCGCGACGCGGAGGAGCTCGCCGAGGAGGTCGAGCTGATCGTGTTGGACTCCGCGACGGGCTTCTACCGGCTGGAGCGCGCCGGCGACACCGAGGGCGGCGAGTCGCTCCGCAAGGTCGCCAAGCAGGTGACGCACCTCCTCTCTCTGGCGCGGCGCCACGACGTCGCCGTCGTGATCACGAACCAGGTGTTCACGGACCCCGAGGGCGATCGCGACCGCGCGCTCGGCGGGAACACGCTGAACCACTGGACGGGCGCGATCCTCCGCGTCGACCGGTTCCGCGGCGGGAACCGCCGAGCGACCCTCGAAAAGCACCGGTCGAAGCCCGCCGGCGACACCGCGACGTTCCGGATCGTCGGCGACGGGCTCGCCGAGGGGACCGACGCCTGAGCGTCGCTGGCGACGAGTCGAAGCGTACGGCGGAGAAGACGGAGACGGCGACCGAAATCCTCGCAGCGACCGATCGAGGTCCGTCGACGGTATCGGCGAGCAGGTCGACGGCGTGAGGGGCCCGCTCGCCGGTTCGGGCGCTTACCGCCTCAGAGCTCGCCGAGCTTGCGGAGGAGCTGGCCGCGGTACTCCTCGTCGGCGTTGACGCCCTTGATCTCGAGGACGTTCCGCTCCAGCTTGTCGAGCGCGACGTGGAAGGCGTGTTCGGCGCCGTACCCCTCGCCGGAGCCGCCGACCTGGCCCTCGTTGGTTCGGAGGCGGATCTGACACTGGATCAGGGGCGTGCCGCGGAGCTTCTCCTTGTGCGCGTGGAGCCGGACGTGCGCGTGGATGACGTGCATGTCCGCGTACTTGTCCGCGACCTGCTCGATGGACTCGACGATGTGTTCGCGGGAGGTCCCCTCCAGCAGGTCGACGTTCGTGATCTGGACGTCCATCGAGTCCTGCTCGGTGAACGTGAGCGCGCGCAGCACGTCGGTCTTCGTCACCATCCCGGCGACGGTGTCCGCGCCCTCGGGCGTGACGACCAGCCCGGAGACGTCGTTGTCGAACATGCGCTGGACGACCGCTTGGGCCGTCTCGTCGTGCACCGCCGTGACGACGGGGCTCGACATGATGTCGTAGACGGGGATGTCGAGCATGCGGTCGATGTCGCCGGCGCGGTCGCCGCTGCCCTGACGCTCCTGGTCGCGGACGACGAACTCCACGATGTCGTTCGTGGTGACGACGCCGACGAGGCCGCCCTCGTCGTCCAAGACCGGGAGCCGGGAGACGCCGTTCTCGCGGAGGCGGTTGATCGCGCGGCCGACGCTCTCCGTCTCGCCGATACCGATCACGTCCTCGGTCGCGATCTGGCCGACGGTGATCGCGTCGAGGCTGTCGAGGACGGCCTCGAGGATCTGGTCGACCGTGACGATGCCGAAGAGCTTCTCGCCCTCGTAGACGGGCGCGATCTTCACGTCACCTTCGACGAGGAGCCGGGCGGTCTCGCGGACGTCCTCGTGGCGGTCGACCGAGGGCGCCGGCTTCATCACCGCCGACACCTTCGTGTCGTCCTCCATGCGCGAGCGCATGAGCTGCTTCTCGCCGACGACGCCGGCGTACTCGCCGTCCTCGACGACGACGATCCCCTTCGGGTTCTCTCGCTCGAAGATAGAACGGACCTTGGCGAGCCGCTCGTCGACGTCGACCTCGACGTATTCCGGGACCGCGATATCAGAGATGTTCATAGTCCAATCTGAGGGTTCGACGGGCCGGGTATTGAAAGTGCGGGAGTCGTCGCGCCCGCCGGCGGCCGTCGTCCGACCGTCGAAATCCGCCTGAAGGTATTTGGGCGCCGCGGACGAATTCGGGACGTGAAACTCTCGACCGCGCTGGCCGCCGTCGGCGTCGCGCTGATCGTGATCCCGCTGCCGGTGCCGATCCCCTTCGTCGGCGTGATCGTCGGCACGCTCGCGCTGCTCGCCGGGCTCTTCCTCCGGCTGTTCGGCGTGTGAGGCCGCCCGCTCGCCCCCGGATCGCAGCCCTCCCGGGGCGTGAGCCGCCGCGCTCCCGACGTGTGAAACCTTTTTGGCCGTTACCCACCCACAGCGATGCGTGTACGACGCCGTCGTCCTCGACAACGACGGGGTGTTGGTCGGGCGGACGCCGTTCGACACGCTCCGCGAGGCCGCCTGGGACGCGTTCGTGAGCCTCGGCGTCGAGGACCCGGACCTCGCGCACGTCGACGACGTCGCCGTCGGCGTCGACCCAGCGACGCTGACCGACATCTGCGAGCGCTACGGGGTCGACCCGGCGGAGTTCTGGCGGGTCAGAGACGAGACGGCGGCCGCGGCGCAGATCGACGCCGCCCGGAAGGGGCGGAAGACGCCGTACGACGACATCGACGCGCTCCGGGCGCTGGACGCCTCGCTCGGCGTCGTCTCCTCGAACCAGCAGGCGACCGTCGACGCACTCCTCGACCACTTCGGGCTGGCGGGCCGCTTCGAGGTCGCGTACGGCCGCGAGCCCTCGGTGGCGAGTCTCTCGCGCAAGAAGCCTTCGCCGTACTACATCGAGCGCGCCCTCGAGGACCTCGGCGCCGAGACGGCGCTGTTCGTCGGCGACAACGAGTCGGACGTTCGCGCCGCCGACAACGCCGGCATCGACTCCGCGTTCCTCCGGCGCCCCCACCGACGGTCGACGGAGCTCTCCTGTCACCCGACCTACGAGATCGACGACCTCCACGACCTCGTGAGCATCTGCGGGCGGGCGCCGGCCGATGCGGACGGAGAGGTCTGAGGTCGGCGGCCGAATCCGCGCCACCCGCCCCGACCAAAACGGGCATGTGGCCCGTCGCCGAAACGCGACCATGCCCTCGCCCTCCGCGACCCCGGCCACCGACCCAGACGCGCCGAACGTGCGGTCCGTCGTCGGCCGCTACCGCCGCGCCGAGCGCGCCGCCAGCTGGACTCTCGCGCTGATCGCCGTCGGCGCGTTCCTCGCGGCGGTCGCGGCGCTGTCGTTCTGGCCCGGCGCGGCCGTCGGCGCCGTCCTCCTCGTCGCGCTCCGGGTGCCCCTGTTCCGACGGCGCGGCTCGACCCGCCTCCGGACGGACGCGACGCCCGAGGCCGTCGTCCGCGAGTTCGCGACGGCGACGCCGCCGATCCTCGCGTTCCAGTGGGTCGTCGCCGACGAGGTTCGGCGCGACGGCGCGACCGACCCGACCGATTCCGTCGGCGAGGACGCGTCCGGGGCGGACGCGACCTACGAGTTCTCGTACCTCTTCGGACTCAAAACGGTCGAACTCGACCTCGCCGTGGACGTCGCCGAGGGGGACCTGCTCGCCGGTGACAGCGGGACCGACGAGTCCGAGAGCGCGTCAGACCGGCCACCGGTCGCGACCGTCGACATCGAGGGGACCGCCGGCGGGGAGCCGTGGGGGTCCTACGCGGTCGCGGTGCGCGAGGCGCCGGACGGCGGGAGCGTCGTCGACGTCGAGCTGCGGCCGACGCGTCGGTTCGGCCTCCGTCGGCTCCCGCAGGGGTGGGCCGCGGAGCGGTACTACGCCGAGGCGCTGGCAGCGCAGGGGTACGAGACCGTCGAGCGGACGGTCTCCGTGACGCGGTGACTCACGCGACGAGCTCCGTCTCGGGCGCGTCGACGACCCCTCAACCGATCCGGATCTCGGCGGGGGCGACGCGGACCCGCCCGCCGACCGTCGCGAACGACCACGTGCCGGTTCGGCTCATCTGGACCCCGCCGGATCGCGATCGCCCGACGCGGGAGGACACCGGGCTGAAGGGTTCGCTGCCATGGAGGGATTTCTGTCACACTGCCGCAACCGACTTAAATCCGCTCGCCGGGCGCGTCCGTGGACGGGACGAAGCCGGAGGCTTTTGCCCGACCGCGAGACAGGGTCGATCATGGAACTCCCGCCCGTCGGCCTCGGAACGATGGGGATCGACGACCCGGACGCGGTCGCGACCGCGCTCGCCGTCGGCTACCGCCACCTCGACACCGCGCGGATCTACGACAACGAGGCGGTCGTCGGCGAGGGGCTCGCCGCGGGGCTGGCCGGGGACGCCGGGGCCGCGGCCGAGGACCTCGACCGCGAGGACGTGACCGTCGCGACCAAGCTCTGGATCGACGACCTCGCGGCCGACGCCGTCGCGCCCGCGGCCCGCGAGAGCGCGGACCGGCTCGGGGTCGACGCGCTCGACCTGCTGTACGTCCACCGGCCGCGGGGCGACTACGATCCGGAGACAACCCTGTCGGCGCTGGACCGGCTGGTCGACGACGGCCTCGTACGGAACGTCGGCGTTTCGAACTTCGAGATCGCGGACCTCGACCGGGCGATCGACGTCCTCGGCCGGCCGCCCGCGGCGCACCAGACGGAGCTCCACCCGCTCTGTTATACCCCGGAGCTGCTCGATCACGCCCGCGAACACGGGTATCCGGTGGTCGCGTACTCGCCGCTCGCCGGTGGGCGGGTCCGGGAGGTCGACACCGTCGTGGAGGTCGCGGCCGCACACGGGACGACGCCCGAGGCGGTCGCGATCGCGTGGGCGACCGCGAAGGACCCCGTGACCGCGATCCCGAAGGCGTCGAGCGAGGCGCACCTCCGCGCGAACCTCTCGGCGGCCGAGCTCGAACTGACCGACTCGGAGGTCGCCGCGATCGACGCCGTCGAGCGCGAGGAGGAACTGTTCCCGGAGTAAACGATCCTCATACGTGGATCAAATTCGGGATGAGACGAGTTCGATGACCACGATCCCGAGTCATTTTTATCGCGGGGACGACGACGGTCGCACATGACAGAGATCATCGACGGGGAGGCGGTGGCGGCCGACGTGCGGGACGCGGTCGCCGACGAGGTGGCGCGGCTGGCCGACGCCGGCGTCGAGCCGGGGCTCGCCACGGTGCTGATGAGCGACGACCCGGCCAGCGAGACGTACGTCTCGATGAAACAGCGCGACTGCGAGGAGGTCGGCATCGAGAGCTTCCACGTCGAGATCGACGCCGACGCACCGGCCGAGGAGCTGTACGAGACGATCGACGACCTCAACGATCGCGACGACGTCCACGGGATCCTGGTCCAGCTTCCCCTCCCGGACCACGTGGACCAGCGGACCGTCCTCCGGCGGATCGACCCCGAGAAGGACGTGGACGGCTTCCACCCGGAGAACGTCGGGCGCCTCGTCGCGGGCGACGCCCGATTTAAACCCTGTACGCCGCACGGCGTCCAGAAGCTCCTCGACGCCTACGACGTGGAGACGGAGGGCGCCGACGCGGTCGTCGTCGGCCGCTCCGACATCGTCGGCAAGCCGATGGCGAACCTGCTGATCCAGAAGTCGCCGACCGGCAACGCGACGACGACGGTCTGTCACTCGCGCACCGAGGACTTGGAGGCGAAGCTGGCGGGCGCGGACCTCGTCGTCGCGGCCGCGGGCATCCCGGAGTTCGTCGACGGCTCGATGCTCAAGGAGGGCGCGACCGTGATCGATGTGGGGATAAATCGGGTGGACGCGGACACCGAGAAGGGGTACGAACTCGTCGGGGACGTGGACTACGAGTCGGCGAGCGAGGTGGCGGGGGCTATCACGCCCGTTCCCGGCGGCGTCGGGCCGATGACGCGCGCGATGCTCCTTTATAATACGGTGAAGGCTGCCGGCCTCCAGCGCGACGTCGACGTGAACCTGGACTGAGACTGAGAAGCTGCGGACTCGAACGGTTCGCTCGCGGTTGGTGTTTATAAATGGTCGAACAATCGTTTATATACTGTTGCTGCTAGATCGGCGGCGAACACCGCCGAAGCCCCAGCCGCTCGTTTATAAATAATTGATGACGGATCAACGACAGAGACCTCCAAAGCCCCAGTCGCGAGGACGCCGTACGCTCGCTGCGCTCCTCACTCGGTCCTCCGCTCCCTCGTTTCGGTGCTTACGTCGCCTACGGCGTCCTCGCGACTGCCCCTTTGATTCCCGCCCCACCGGAAGACGTTCCTGCTCGCTCCCTTCGGTCGCTGTGCGGGCTGCGGCTTCCGTGCTCCCGCTCGCTTCGCTCGCGGGNTCCCGCCCCACCGGAAGACGTTCCTGCTCGCTCCCTTCGGTCGCTGTGCGGGCTGCGGCTTCCGTGCTCCCGCTCGCTTCGCTCGCGGGAACGCACAGCAACCGCACCTCACGCCTCCCCAACCTCGTCAGTCGCCGTCGCTTCGCTCCGGCGACTGACTCCCTCGCGCGTGCTCCTCGCGCCCGTCGGGCGCTCGGAGGCACGCGCCACCGCGTCTGTTTATAAGTAAGCGGTCGCCGCCGCGACGCCCGTTCAGTCGTCGTCTGCCGCGACGGCGCGGTTCCGGATCTCGATCCGGTCTTCGATTTCTGGGTCGATGCCGTGTTCGCGGGCGTACGCCGCCAGCACCTCGTACTGGATGTCGGCCTCGTCGATCCGGTGGCGCTGGGCGAGCGTCGGGTACTCGTGTTCGGAGTGGAGCAGGTACTCCGAGACGGCGACCGTGTAGCGGGCGTCGGGGTCGATCGGCTCGCCGCCGACGGTGGCTTCGAGGATGAGTTCGGCGTCGTCGTCCCAGACGACGCGCGCGTTCGAGACGTGGCCGTGCCACCAGTGGTCCTCGCCGAAGTCCACGTCGGGCGCGGCCATCTCGCGGAACACGTCGTGAAGTTCCGCGCCGGTGACGGAGGCGAGCGCCACCGGCTCCTCGAACGGGATCAGGGAGATCAGGTCGGCCTTCGTCACGTCGCCCGCCCACGGGTAGCCCTGCCGGAGCCCGCCGGCGTTCGACAGCCCCACGTCGGCGTCGTGTATCCACCGGAACGCGTCCGCGACGAAGTTGCCGACGCGGCACTCCCCGCCGTGGACCACGTCGCCCGACCGCTCGATCGGCTCCTCGACGACGTCGACGGTCTCGTCGAGGTCGGCCGCGGCCATCCGCTCCGCGAGCGCGTCCGCGAGGTCGGGGGCGGGGTCGGCGCCGTCGGGCTCGTGGAGCGTCGCCGTCGGGGGATCGGCGTCGAGGTCGATTTCGCCCACCGTCTCCCCGTTGACGCCGGGCCGGACGAGCAGCGTGTCCGCGACGACCTCGTTCCGGCGGCTGTGGACGTGGCCGCCGAGTATCGCGTCGACGTCGAGCTCGCGCGCGAGATCGTCGTCGCCCGCGCCGAGGTGCGAGAGGACGACGACGTGATCGAGCGGGTCGGCGTCGGCCGCGTCCTCCTCGCTTCCCGAACCCGACCTCCCCTCCCCGCGCTCGGCGACCGCCGTACGCATCTCCGCGAGCGCGTCGCGCACGGCCGACACGGGGTCGTCGAACGAGAGGTCGGCGGCCATCGGGTTCAGCGAGTCCGTCGCGGGGTCGGTGACGCCGACGAACCCGACCGTCGCGCCGTCGACCTCGCGGGTCGCCCACGGGACGACGCCCTCGCCGCGGCCGAACGGCTCGCCGTCCTCGTCGCGGACGTTCGCGGAGACGAACGTCGCGGGCGAGTCGGCGACGAGGCCCCGGAGCGCGTCGGGACCGTAGTCGAACTCGTGGTTTCCGAACGTGTCGAGGACGGTGTCGGTCGCCTCGTAGAAGTCGAGGACCTGCCTCCCGGTCGCGACCAGCGAGAGGACGCCCGGTGCGGTCGTGTCGCCGGTGCCGACGACCGCGGCGTCGGGGCCCGAGAGCGCCCGGACCCGGCCGGCGAGGCGGGCCGCCCGCTCCGGGGCGTCGAAGACGTTCTCGATGTCGGAGTAGTGAACGAGACGGACCATTCGATACGCGAACGGAGGGGCGAGCCGGGCTTAAAAATCGCGGAGTTCGCCCACCGCTGCGGTCCCTCGGTCGTCGCCCCGTGATCCCCGCTCGCACACGCGCGGGTCATTGAAAGCGCTTTTATGGGTGTCCGGACTACCACGGGGCACAGCCTCTGTGGGGTCGATGATGTGCCGTTCCGTTAGGGACCGACCACGGGACGGACACGCGAGCCTACACGGAGGATAGGTGAACAACATATGCCCGTTTACGTAGACTACGACACCCCGGCGGACCTCGCGGAGCGATCCCTCGAAGCGCTCGAGGTCGCCCGAGACACCGGTACAGTAAAGAAAGGAACCAACGAGACCACCAAGGCCGTCGAGCGCGGCAACGCCGACCTGGTCATCGTCGCCGAGGACGTCTCCCCCGAGGAGATCGTGATGCACCTCCCCGAACTCGCCGAGGAGAAGGGGATCCCCGTCGCCTTCGTCGACACGCAGGACGAGGTCGGCCAGGCCGCCGGCCTCGAGGTCGGCTCGGCCGCCGCCGCCGTCGTCGACGCCGGCGACGCCGCCGACGACGTCGAGGACATCGGCGAGAAGGTCGCGGAGCTCCGATAACCACCCATGAGCGCAGAAGAGGGCACCGGCGACTCGACGACCGCGGAGGTCATCGAGGTCGTCGGCAAGACCGGGATGCACGGCGAGGCCATGCAGGTCAAGTGCCGCATCCAGGAGGGATCGAACCAGGGCCGGATCATCACCCGGAACGTCCTGGGTCCCGTCCGTCTGGGCGACGTGCTCCAGCTGCGGGAGACCCAGCGCGACGCCGACTCAATCGGAGGCCGATAACCAATGGTCGAGACACGTACCTGCGATTACAGCGGTGAGGAGATCGAGCCCGGCACGGGCACGATGTTCGTCAAGAAGGACGGCACCGTCCTCCACTTCGTCGACTCGAAGGCTGAGAAGAACTACTTCCTCGGCCGCGAGGCGCGCGACGTCGAGTGGACCGAGGAGGGCCACCGAGCCGGAGGCGACGAGCAGTGAGCCACCACGACGAGCGCACCTTCGTGATGGTGAAGCCAGACGGCGTCCAGCGCGGTCTCATCGGCGAGATCGTCTCTCGCTTCGAGGACCGCGGGCTCAAGCTCGTCGCCGGGAAGTTCATGCGGATTGACGACGACCTCGCCCACGAGCACTACGGCGAACACGAGGGCAAGCCGTTCTTCGACGGCCTCGTCGACTTCATCACCTCCGGCCCCGTCTTCGCGATGGTGTGGGAGGGCGCGGACGCGACCCGACAGGTCCGCGCGATGGTCGGCGAGACCGACCCCGCCGAGTCCGCCCCGGGCACGATCCGCGGCGACTTCGGCCTCGACCTCGGCCACAACGTGATCCACGCGTCGGACCACGAGGACGAGGGCGCCAACGAGCGCGAGATCGACCTGTTCTTCGACGACGAGGAGCTCGTCGACTACGACCTCGACACCTCGGCGTGGGTGTACGAGGACGAAGACCACTGACGCCGCGGCTCTCGGAACTTTCCACTTTTCGCTGCGCCCGACGCCCGCCGAGCCCTCGCTCAGTCGACACACCCCGTTTCCGGTGAATCACGCCCGGTAACTCGTCGCGGTCTCTCGGTTTCCGTGAGAGATCTGTTTATAAATCGACTGGGAACGACCCCGCCGTCTCAGGTGTCGACCGCGATCGCGGTCCCGTCGTCCGCGACCACGATCACCTCGTCGCCGCCGTCGCCCGTCACGTCGGCGAACAGGGGGCCGCCGTAGGCGACGACGTCGCCGGCGTCGCCCCGGGCGATCACCTCGCCGCTCTGGGTCATCGCGAGCACCCCGCCGGCCCGGTTGAGTACCACCGGCGCGCGCTCGCCGTTCCCGTCGACGTCCGCCATGCGCGGCTCGTTGACCCGAGTCGACGCGCCGTACTGCTGTTTCCAGACGACCTCGCCGTCGAGGAGGTCGACGGCCCACACGCTCCCGGAGCCGCCGACGTACACCCGCCCGGGGTCCGCGTCCCCGACGGCGATCGGGCGGTCCTGGAGCTTGACCTCGTACCGGTCCGACCCGTCGCTCGCCTCTACGGTCTCGATGGTCCCGCTTGCGCCGCCGAGCGCAAGCACCGGCCCGTCGCGGCTGTCCGCCGCGTTCCAGCTCAGCGGGTTCACGCTCGGCTCGGTCGTCCAGCGCGTGCCGCCGCTCGCGTCGAGCATGTGGACCGTCGCGGGGTCGCCCGCGGTCGTCAGCACGGCGAGCCCGCCCCGCTCGCCGGCCTCGGCGTCCGGCTCGACGACGAGCGGCCGGCGGTCGATCTCCCCAGCCAGCGAGGCCTCGGCGACCGGGTCCCCCTCGCCGTCGAGGACGCGAACCTCCCCGTCCGTCGTGACCGCGGCGACCTCGCGGCTCCCGTCGCCGGTGAGGTCGCCGATGGTCGGTCGGAGGCCGGCGGGGCCGCCGAGGTCGACCGCGAACCGCTCCGTCCCGTCCGCCGCGTCGAGGACGACGAGCTCGCCCGCCGCCGTCGTGAGCGCGACCACCGGGTCGCCGCCGAGGGTGCCCGCGGTGAGGCCGCTGACGGCGAGGGGATCGCCGCCGGCCCCGTCGGAGTCGTTCCCGCCGGCGTCCCCGTCGCCGCCACCGGTGCCGTCCCCGCCGCCGCGCTCCGCGTCCGGTCCGGAGACCGGAACTGTCCACGGCGTCTCGTCCGTCCCGGCGACCGTCGCGGTGACGACCCGCGACCCGTTCTCGACCGCGGGCCGGAGGAGGAGCGGGTCACCGTCGACGGTCGCGATCACGGCGCCGCTGCCGTCGTCGCCCGCGGCCGGCTCGGACTCCCACACGACCGTGGCCTCCGTCGTGGCGTCGTCGACGCCGACGAACGCGAACAGCGCCACGCCGACGCCAGTCGCGCCGCCGGCCAGCAGTATCAGCGTCGCGAACAGGACGCGTCGGTCCATTTGAATCCCCTTCGAGCGTCGCCGTGAAACGGTTGTCGGATGCGCACCCCGGCCCCCGGCGCTCGGGATCCGCGCCGGGAGGCGGTCCTACCGCTCCAGCAGCGTCGCCACGTGGTCGGCGTGCGCCTCGCCGACGAGGTCGCAAAGCGTTGCGGGATCGCGCTCGCCGTCGGCGTTCACCAGGTAGACGGCGCCGTCGCGGTCGCCGTAGACGCCGTGGAGGTCGTAGACGAACCCGTAGACGGTCGCGTCCGCCGCCTCCTCGCTCTCTCGGGCGAACGCGACCTGCTCGTGGACGTTGTACTCGACGAGGCGGTCGCGGACCGAGGTATCGGCATCGTTGTCCGCGTTCTCGTCGCCCGCGCGGTCGCCAGCGACGTCGCCCCCCTCACCGACCACGGCCGGGTCGGTCAGCCCGGCCTCGACGATCGGTAACAGCGCCTCGACGTCGGCGCGGACGCCCGGTTCGGCCGGGAATTCACCGGTGCGAGCCGCCGTGAGCGCGGCGTCGACCGCGCCGCAGCCGGTGTGGCCGACCACGGCGAGGACCTCGGTGTGGGTGTGCCCGAGCGGGTACGCCACGCTCCCGTCGAGGACGCGCTCGCCGTCGACGAGGGCGCTCACGCTGTTGCCGATGGCCCCGGAGGTGAAGAGGAACCCCGGCTCCTCGACGGCGAACATCCCCTCCTGGGAGACGCGCGAGTCGGAACAGCAGACGGAGACCACGCCGGGTCGCTGGCCGTCGCGCTGCCGGTCGAAGGAGCCGGACGGGAGCGCGGCGACGTGGTCGTCGTTGCGGTCGAGGAGGTCGACGAGTATCCCGCGGTGCATATCGTCCCGACCCGCCGGAGAAACAAAAAACGCCGTGGCCGCTGGGTGGCTCTCCGCGAGAGCGCCCGCCTCGCCGGCGGCGGAATCGCGGGGTTCCGCCGCCGAAACGGGGGCTCGTCAGGCGACGAGTCCGACCGCCGCGACCAGGAACCCGACGACGAATATCGCGAGGAGCGCGACCGTCGCGACCACGACCGCGGGTGCGAGCGCCTCCTCGTTCTCGTCGAAGACGAAGTCTTCCATGTTCTGCATGTCCGAGGCCTCGTCGCGGCGGGGTTTGAACGCTTCGACCGAGGCCGCGCTACCCGCCGAACCGGTCCGTCACTGGTCGAGCCAGACGTTGTTGTAGTCGCTCAGGGCCCGCGGGTTGTACTGCGAGCGCGGGTGGGCGACGAAGTCCTCGACGTAGTCGCGGACGCCGATGGAGACGCGCAGGCTGTAGCTGGGCAGGTGGACCCGGTCTTCGAGCACCGTCGGAATGATCGACTCGTACAGTTCGCGCCGCTCGTCGATGTCGCTGGCGCGTCGGGCCTCGATGATGTCGGCCATGAGGTCGTCGTTCTCGTAGTAGGTCCCGTTGGTGGCGCCGATCTGGCCGTCGTGGAACAGGTTGTACACGTACGAGTCCGGGTCCGGGCCGCCGAGCCACCCCAGCGCGTACATGTTGTAGTCGTCCTCGTCGCCGGTGTCGTACGTGTCGAGGAACGTCCCCCAGTCGTACCGGCGCACCTCCGCGTCGTAGCCGGCCTCGTTCAGGCCGTTCGAGACCGATATCCCGATCTGTTCCCGGAGGTCGTCCGGCGGCACGATGATACGGAAGTTGTAGTCCTCGGGCACGCCCGCCTCCGAGAGCAACTCCGCGGCGCGGTCGACGTCGCGGTCGTGGCCGATGTCCGCCCACTCGTCGGTCGGGAAGTCCCACGAGTCGGCGACCGGGAGCGGCACCGGCGCGTAGTTGCGCTCGCCGGCCGGCTCGATGAAGTTCGAGACCGCCTGGTCCATCGAGACGGCGTAGTCGATCGCCTCGCGGACCTGCGGGTCCGCGGTTGGCCCCTCGTTACAGTTGAACGCGATGTAGTAGTAGGAGATGCCGGGCTCCGACTGGAGCGACATGTTGTCCGCGCTCTGGACCGTCTCCCACGTCTGGGGCGTGATCCCGTCCGCGACGTCCGACTGACCGGTCTCCAGCGAGACGACGCGCGTCGTGCTCTCCGCGACCGGCTCGAACCGGAGCCGGTTCAGGTGCGGCAGCGTGTCGCCCCAGTAGTCGTCCCACTTCTCCAAGTCGACGTAGTTGCCTTCCTTCCAATCGACGAACTCGAACGGTCCCGACCCGAACGGATCCTCGAGGTTGAACGCGTACTTGTCCTCCTCGCGGACCGACTTGGGAACCACGTTCCGCGTCAGCGCGAGCGTGTAGAAGGGGCCGTACCCGTACTGGAGGTCGATCTGGACGGTCCGGTCGTCGACGACCTCGATCGCGTCGATCATCTCGACGTCCGGCGCGTTGGCGGTCTCCTCCTCGACCGGCGCGAGCAGCGAGTACCTGACGTCCTCGGCGGTGACCGGGTCCCCGTTCTGGAAGCGCGGCCCGTCGCGCAGCTCCACGACGTACCGCGTCCCGTCGCGTTCGACGGTCGGCTCCTCGCTCGCGAGGTGCGGAACCGGGTCCGTCCGCTCGTCGTAGGCGTACAGCGGCTCGAACACCTGCGAACACACCTGTTGCGAGTAGATGTCGTTGACGACGATCGGGTCGAACTCGATCGGCGACACCTGCTGTGAGTACACCAACTCGCCGCCGCTGACGGGCTGCCCCTCGCCCCCGCCCCCGTCGTCGGTCCCGTTGCCGTCGGTTCCGCCGGTTCCGTCTCCGGCCGTTCCGTTCCCGTCGTCGGAGCCGCGGCCGGCGCACCCGGCGATGGCCCCCGCCGTCACTCCGGTCGCGACGCCGCGGAGCACGCGCCGCCGCGACCGGTCGAGTTCACGTGACATGGGACGGCGTTTCTCCCCTGTATATAAATCAACGCACACACGGGCAGCGTTCGATCCTACGTCGGACAACCGGAGACAATCTCCGCCACTTCGCCGTTGCCGACGTGTTTTTGTGCGTCGGGCGAGGCGGATCTGCCAAGATGCCACGCGAACAGTACCAGACGAAGCTGGAGGGACTCCGCGACGACGTCCTCTACATGAGCGAAGTGGTCGCCGAGCGCCTCCGCATGGGGCTCGACGCCCTCGAACGGCAAGACGCGGAGCTGGGCGAGGAAGTGATCGCCGGCGACGCCGAGATCAACGACCTCTACCTCGAACTGGAAGGGCAGTGCACTGATCTCATCGCGCTCCAGCAGCCGGTCGCGGGCGACCTGCGATTCATCGCGGCGTCGTTCAAGATCATCACCGACCTCGAACGGATCGCGGACCTCGCGACGAACCTCGGGGAGTACGCCAAGCGGGCGGACCGCGAGGTGTTCCCCGACGTGGACGTCCAGCGCATCGGCGACGACACGCTGGCGATGCTCCAGGAGGCGATGGACGCGTACGCGGAGTCGGACTCCGAGCGGTGTTACGCCGTCGCGGAGTCGGACGACGAGCTCGACGCCGCCTGCGAGGCCGCGAGCGAACTCGTCGTCCGCGACCTCATCGAGCGCGACGAGCTCCGCGAAGAGGAGGACGTGGAGGCGACGATGCGGAACGTCTCGCGGCTCCTGCTCACGATCCGCGACCTCGAACGCGTCGGCGACCACGCGGTCAACATCGCCGCCCGGTCGCTGTACATGATCGAGAACGACGACGAGCTGCTGTACTGAGCGAGAACCGCGGCCCGTCCGAGCGGCGAGGACTCGCCGCGCCGGCGGCCCGTCCACGACTTGTCACCGAGCGAGACGCTGCCCCCGCGTTATATCCCTCCGACCCGAGACGGCGCACACATGGTTCTCGGAGCTATCGTCTCGTTCGTCGTCGCGCTGTTGGTCGGTGGACTGGGCATATACGTCAGCGGACGCGTCGTCGCGGGCGTCGACGACTACTCGCACGCGGTGGTCACGGCGCTGCTCGGCGCCCTCGCGTGGGCGATCGGATCGCTGATCCCGCTGATCGGGTCGGTGGTCGCGCTGGTCGCGTGGGTGTGGGTCATCAAGTGGCGCTACCCCGGCGGCTGGAAGGACGCCGCGGTCATGGGGCTCGTCGCGTGGGCGGCCGCGCTGGTCGTCATCGCCGTCCTGAACGGCGTTCTCGGCCTCGGAATCAGCGCGTTCGGCGTCCCCGGCGTGTGAACCGCTCGTCGCGGCGCCGGCGGCGACGCGGTGCGCGTCAGACCGCGACCCACCACGCCGCGGCGACCGCGACGCCGCCGAGGATCGAGCTCAGGACGGCGTGTCGGCGGAGCCGGTCCCGGAGCCGGTGGCCGTCGGCGTCGTGGTCCGCGGCGCCGACGGGGCACGTCTCGCTCCCGGTGGTACACTCCGGCAGCAGATCGACGGCGACGTGAAGGAACACGCCGGCGGCGATGCCGAAAAGGAGCCCGCGAAGCCCGCTCTCCGGCGAAAGCCCGACGATACCGACCGGGAGGGCCACGATGCCGACCGCCGCCGCGGGCAACAGCAGGGTGACGACCGAATGCCCCCGCTCGGCGAGCCGACGGGCCGCGGCGTACCCGGCGGGCGCCTTGTGCGAGACGAGCGCGACCCCGAGGACGGAGGTGAGCGAGGGCATCGCCGTGTAGATCGCGCCGATGATCGCACCGGCCGCGAGCGCGTGAACCGTCAGCTCGGCCGTCGTTCGATCGACGGGTAGCTCCAGATGGGTGAACCGGTGTCCGACCGTGTGTCCGGCGTACCCACCCAGGAAGCCGACCGCTATGCCGAGGCTGCCGAGTCGGCCGTGCTGGCCGAGCGCCTGTGGGATCAGGAAGAGCGCGGCGCTTGTCACCATCGCGCCGCTGGCCAGCCCGTACCCCCAGACCGGCTCCAAGGGGTGGTTGCTCCGCACCGCACGCGCTCCGAGCGGTGCGCCGACGGCCATCGCCGCGAACGCGGTCCAAGAGACCGCCACGAGCTTCCAGTTAACCCCGTCGGCTATCGCCACCACCGACAGGAGTACCAGTGCTATCAGTCCGGTCGCTCCGACGGCTCGTTCACGGCCGGCCGTCGGTCGGTCCGTCGCAGCTCGGGAGAGACGTTCTCCGGTCACTATTGTACAGTAATAACTAAACCACCTAAATTAATAAAACTTCGGCGCGTCCTCGGAGCGGACGTGGACCCGCGGCTACGGACCACGAGACCGACCGTATCGGTGTTTTGAACGCGTTTAAACTGTCGGACTCGGCGCGAGGGGTACCGGCGGCGCACCCTCGTCGAGCGGGCTGTGACCTCAGTCGTCCGCCACGGCGGGGGCCGTGCGCGGCTCCGCGTGCGATTCGGCCGCTTCGGGAACCGGCGCCCACGCCAGTTCCTCCTCGTACTCGAAGGCGCGGTGGTCGCGCGTCGGGTCGACGACCGTCAGCGAGAGCCAGTCGTTGTCCAGCAGGCCGGTCACCGCCTCGTTGTCGGCCAAGACCTCCGTGACGCGGTCGACCGGCGCGTGGACGACCGTCGAGAGCCGGAGCGGCTGGTGGTACGGCTCGCCGGCGGCGGCCTTGACCGACTGGAGCGGGAGGCCCGTCATGAGGTCGCCGCCGTTGCCCTGGTAGACGCCGACGTTGCCGACGGGATTGTGGGTCGCCTTCGACCCGCTCCCGTACGCCGCGTTGTCGACCGTCGAGAAGTAGTACTGCGCGTTGATCCACTGCGTGACGACCATCGGGCCGGTCAGGATCGCTTCGAGCGCGTCGCCGTCCGGATCGGTCGACCAGTCGTATGAGTGGAGGAAGACGCGCCCGTCGAGGTCGAGGCCGCTCGTCAGCTCGCGGGGACCGACGACGAAGCCGGCGTTGCCCGCCAGCCCCCACTCGGGGCGCGTCTCGGCCCAGTCGGCGGCGCGCCGCTCGGTCTCGCGGACGGCCGACTCCTCGGCCTCTTGCCCGGTGCGCTCGCGTGCGGCGCGCCCGCGAGCGGCGTCGAGGTCCGCGCGCAACCGTTCGAGGTCTGCGGCGTGCGAGTCCGGCACGTCGCCGTCGTACAGCTCGATCTCGTCGGTCGTGGTGTTGTGTTCGGCCGCGAGGAAGACGGTGTCGTCGGGCACGTCGATCCCGCGCTCGCGCAGCCCCGCCCTCACCTCCGAGTCGTTACAGATCGCGGCGAGCGCGCGGGCGTTCGGGCCGCCCGGGTTGCCGGCGCAGGCGCCGCAGTCGAGGCTGGAGTCGTAGGGGTTGTTCGCCGTCTCGGCCGCGTGGCCCGCGAAGACGACGAGGCGACCGAACGCCTCCCACCCCATCAGCTCGAACGCGGTCGCGGCGTACTCGACCCGCTCGTCGCGGGTCAGTCCCGTCGGAAGCCCCTCATTGGAGGCGTCGTGCTCGTGGACGCCGGGCTCGCAGAACTCGTGGTCGTCGGGCACCGCGTCGTCGGCGCCGGCGAGCAGGTCGCGCACCCGGCCGGGCACGAGCGTGCGCGCCGCGAGCGCGAGGCCGTACCCGCTCCCGGCGCCCTCGACGAAGCTGAACGCGGTGGCGGGGTTCGACCGCAGCGTCTGGACCACCTCGCCGGCGGCCTCGCGGAGGTCGGCCCAGCGGTCGCGGCTCGCCCGCGCGTCGTCGTCGCCCGGGACCTCGGAGACGCGGTGTTGCGGGTCGACGATCGGTGGACACGCCTCGACGGACACGTCGGTGTCGTACCCGGTGTACTCCATCGGGACGCCGAAGAAGCCGGCGTACCCGTGCGTCTCGTAGTCGCCGGTCGCCTCGACGTGCCGGCGGATCACCTCCGAGCGGGTGTCGATACAGAAGACCAGCTGGGCGTCCGGGCGACCCGACGCGCCGCCGTCGGCGCGGCCCCCGTCCTTCCCACGTGCTTCGCTCCCCCGGTCGCGCGCCTCGCCCTCGGCGGCGACCCGCTCCACGAGCCCGTCGCGGTAGGTCGCCTCCCACGCGCTCAGAAACGCGTCGGCGATCTCGTCGCTCGGTTCGACCGCCGGCCCGTCGGACTCCTCCGGCGGCGAGAGATCGACCCCGAAGGCGTCCGCCAGCGCCAGCCGCGCCGCGAGGTACCCCGCAGGCGTGATCGGGTACGCGGACTGCCACGCGCCGCCGTCCTCGGCGCGCTGCGTGAGCAGGCCGGTCCACCCGGGGAGCGCGGCGAACTGCGCCTCGAAGACGGCCTCCCAGCGGTCGCGGGGATACGGGGCCAGCGCGGCCTCGATCGCCTCGATCGGCGACGCCGGCAGGTCGGCGGCGAGTCCCGTATTCGGAATTTCGTCGTCGTACGCGGCCACCGAGCGGAACGCCTCGTAGAACCCCGCCTCGCGGTTCGGCATCGCCCACTCCGCCCGCCCCTCGTCGAGGAACGCCGACAGCCACTTCGTCAGCACGCGGTCGACGCGCTCGGCGGCGGGGGCCGCCCCTTCCGTCCCGCCGGCCCCGCCCGACTCGTCCGTCTCCTCGGCGGTCTCCAGCCGCTCCAGCAGGGCCTCGGGGTCGGCATCGTAGCCCCGGTCGGTCAGTTCCGCGTCGAGCAGTTCGGGGGCGATCCGTCCCTCGTCGAGGGCCGCCCGGAACGTCTTCGCGCGCGGGTAGCCGCGGCCGCCGAGGAGGCCCGCCGCCCGGCTCACCGCCTCGTCGAACGGCCGGTCCTCGAAGCCGGCGAGGGGGTTCGCGGTCACGAACGAGTGGACCGGCCAGACCGAGCCGACGGCGGTCGCGGCCGCGTCGATCTCGTCTTCGACCGTGTTTCCGTCGCGTCCTGTTGCGTCGGCGTCGTCTCCGGTGGTGGATTCAGCGTTCATCGTACTCCTCCGTGGCGGTCAGGACGGTGTCTGGTGCGGGTTGCCCCGCGTTCGTGAGCGCGACGTAGAGGCGCTCGCTCCGCTCGTGGACGCCGGTCTCGATCCCGACGTACGCGGCGAGGAAGGCGACGGCGACGAGCGCGTGGAGCGCGGTCAGCTCTGTCGGGGCAGAGACGAGCGGCAGCCCGGCGAGCAGCCCCGAGACGGCCCTGTACGCGAGCGCGTACACGGCGATCGCGGGGAGCGCGACCAGCGGGACCGCCCCGTAGCGGGCCGCCGTCGAGAGGCCGGTCCGGCGGACGGCGCTCCGGGCCGCGTGGAGCGTCGTGAGCGTCACGAACCCCGCGAGCAGCAGCCCGCTGTCGACGCTCGTCCCCTTCCCCGTCAGGAGCGCGAACGTCGCGCCGCCCGCGACTCCGGTCGCCAGCACGACGACCGCGCCGGCGACGCCCGTTCCGTCGGGCTCGTGTCCGTCCTCGCTCGGGGCCGCGTGCTCGACCTCGTCACCCGCGCTCAGGAAGTGGTACGCCTTGTAGAAGCCGTGTAAGACGAGGTGCGTGACGGCGGCGGCGAAGAAGCCGAGCCCGGCCTGGACGATCATGAAGCCCATCTGGCCGACCGTCGAACAGCCCAGTTCGCCCTTGACGTCCGACCGAACGGTTTTGAGCAGCTTTCCGGCCAGCGCGCTCGCGGCGCCGACGACCACGATAGCGAGCATGAGCCCGGTCTCGACGGTCACGACCGGCGCGAAGCGGGTCAACAGGATGCCGCCCGCGTTGACGAACCCGGCGTGCATCAGCGCCGACGCCGGCGTGGGGGCGGTCATCGAGGAGAGCAGCCAGCCGTGGAACGGGACGAGCGCCGACTGGATCATCGCCGCGAGGACGAGCGCTGCGCCGGCGACGAGCCACGCGGGCCCGCCGAGGGCGTCGGCGCCCGCGGCGATACCGGAGACAGTCGTCGCGCCGGTCGCCCACCACAGCGCCGTCACGGCGACGCCGAGCAGCGCGCTGCTGGCGAGGAAGTACCGGCGGGCGACGCTCGCGGCGGCCCGGGCCTGCGGCCAGCCGTCGACGGTGCCGATGAGCCGGGCCATCAGGAGCCCCATCGCCAGCCAAAAGCACCAGAACAGCGCGACGTGGTCGGCCGCGACGAGCGCCATCACGGCGAGCGTGAACCCGAAGACCCCGAGGAAGAAGTCGGTCTCGTGGGCGCTCCCCGCCATGTAGCGGCGCGAGTAGCTGTGGACGATCCCGCTGAAGAACGTCGCGACGACCCACAGCAGGACGGTCAGCCCGTCGACGGCGACGGCGCCGGGGATCTCCCACGGCCCCCCGAGTCGGACGTGGGCGACGAGCGCGGCGACGCTCGCGGCGAACAGCGTCCACGCGAGCCGCGTTAGTGCGACGGGAGCGGCCGACGACTCGGCCGTCTCCCGGAGCGCTCCGACCGTCGGTTTCGAGGTGCGTCCTGACATCGTTCGACCAGTCACGCGACCGCGGCCGGCGTCCGGAGCGCGTCCGGATCCGGTTTTGGTCGTGTCTACTCTGTTTTGAGAACATAATGTCTATTAAAACTGTCTGTATTCACAAAACGTTCGAATAAACAAAATTATAGAACATTATGTTTATCGGAGCGGCTGGTGAGCGGCGAGCGCGTCGGCCCGGCGACGGGGCGCGTTCACGAACCGTTCGCCGTCGCCACTCAGGAAATCATATCGTTCCCGAGTTCGGAAGGCCGGTATGGAGGAACTCTCGGGGACCGTCCTCGCCGGCGAGTCGTTCGACCCCGTCAGCGGGCGCGTCGTCGTCGACGACGGGCGGATCGAGGCCGTCGAGGAGGCGGCCACCGACTCGACGGACATCGTGCTGCCGGCGTTCGTCAACGCGCACACCCATCTCGGGGACTCCGTCGCGAAGGATGCGGCGGTCGGCCTCTCGCTCGACGAGGCCGTGGCGCCGCCGGACAGCCTGAAACACCGCCGACTGGCGGCCGCCGACCGCGACGAACTGGTGTCGGCGATGCGGCGGACCCTCCGGTTCATGCGGCGGACCGGCACGGTCTCCTGTCTCGACTTCCGGGAGTCGGGACCCGCCGGCGCGCGGGCCCTGCGCGAGGCGGCAGCCGACACCGGCGTCGACCCGTTCGTCTTCGGGAGCGACGACCCGTCTGTCCTCGACGTCGCCGACGGCTACGGCGCCTCCGGGGCGAACGACGACGACTTCACCGCGGAGCGCGCCGCCTGCGAGGAGCGCGGCCGACCCTTCGCGATCCACGCGGGCGAACCGGACGCGACCGACATCCACCCGGCGCTCGAGTTGGACCCGGACCTCCTCGTTCACATGGTCCACGCCGAGGCGGACCACTTGGAGCGCGTCGCGGACCAGTCCGTTCCGGTCGCGGTCTGTCCGCGAGCGAACGCGGTCCTCGACGTCGGAAAGCCGCCGATTCGGGAGCTGCTCGATCACACGACGGTCGCGCTCGGCACGGACAACGTCATGCTGAACCAACCGTCGATGTTCCGGGAGATGGCGACCGCGGCGAAGCGGTTCGACGTCACCGACCGGGAGGTGCTGCGGATGGCCACCGCCGCGGGCGCCGAGATCGCCGGCCTGGACTGCGGGGTCGTCGAACCGGGCCGCCGGGCGGCGCTCCTCGTCCTCGACGGCGACTCGGACAACCTCTCCGACACCGAAGACCCGGTGGCAGCGGTCGTTCGGCGGGCGACCGGGCTCGACGTGAAGCGGGTCGTCGGCTGACCGCCTCTCCGGCCCGCCCCGCCTCGGTCAATCCTCGCCGTTCCGCTCGACGTCGAACTCACCGAACGGGGTCGTCTCGTGGGTCCGCACGAGTACCTCGTCGGCGACGGTGACGCCCATGTCGAGGAGCGCCTGCGCCACCGGCGTGATGTCGTCGTCCGACTCGCCGACCACGGTCACGAGGAGGTTCTGCTCGCCGGTGACGAGCTCCTGGACCGACACGACGCCGTCGATGTCGAGGATGTCCGGGATGAGCTCGCCGCGCTCCGGAATCGACGCGGTGCAGTAGAGCAGCATCCGGAGGGGGTACCCCGACCGCTGGTAGTCGACGCTGGCGCTGTACCCCTTGATCACCTCCTCGGACTCGAGCCGCTGAATCCGCTTGCGGACGGTGCTGTCCGAGGTGCCGGTCCGCTCCGCGACGTCCCCGGACGACGTGTTCCGTGCGTCCTCCTGTAGCGCGTACAGGATCGCCCTGTCGACGTCGTCTATCGCGCCGTTGTCCATACCGCGGTGATAGACGCGCGGCCGTTTTATACGTTGTCGAGACCGCCACGTCCGCGTTTTCGGCCGTGGTCGTCCCGATCCCGACGCCTACATACGATCCCCGCCAGTGGGTCGGATATGGGTACGTACACCGCGGACATCGACGTGCGGTTCCGCGACATCGACGCGATGGGTCACGTCAACAACGCCGTCTACGCGACGTACATTGAGCAGGCGCGGACGCGGTACTTCAGCGACGTCCTCAACGCCGACCTCTCGCGCGTGTCGACCGTGCTGGCGTCGATATCGATCGACTTCCGGCGGCCGGTCGAGCTCGTCGACGGCGAGGTCATCGTCACCGTCGACGTGGCCGACCTCGGGCGGTCGAGCGCGACGATGGTCCACGAGGTCCGGGCCGGCGGCGAGGCGGCCGCGGAGGCCGAGGCGACGCTCGTCTCCCTCGACCCGGAGACGGGGGACCCCGCACCCATCCCGGAGGAACACCGGGCCGCGATGGAGTCGTACCACGACCTGTGAGGCGCTCGGGCGAGGCTCCGCGCCGCGGTCGCGGCGGGGGGAGGCGCGGACGCACACCTTCTTGACGGCGCGGACGGATCGATCGGTATGAGCGTTCGACTGTACGCCCTCGACGGGTGTCCGTTCTGCGAGACGGCCGCCGAGGCGTTAGACGAGGCCGGCGTCGAGTACGAGACGGAGTGGGTGGAGGCGCTTCACTCCGACCGGAACGAGGTCAAGCGCGTCAGCGGCCAGCGCGGCGTCCCCGTCCTCGTCGACGAGGAGCGCGGCGTGACGATGGCGGAGAGCGCGAACATCGTCGAGTACGTCGAGAGGACCCTCGCATGAGCATCTACACCGGCCGCGGCGACGAGGGCGAGACCGACCTCCGGGACATGAGCCGGGTGTCGAAGTCGAGCCACCGCATCGAGGCGTACGGCTCCGTCGACGAGGCGAACGCGCTGCTCGGCACGATTCGCCCGACGGGCCACGACGACGTGGACGACCTGCTGGAGACGATCCAGAACCACCTCCACATCGTCCAGGCGGACCTCGCGAACCCCGATCCCGACCCGGAGGACCCGCAGGTCGAGAGCGAACACACCGAGGCGTTAGAGGCGCACATCGACGCGTTCGACGAGGAGCTGGAGCCGCTCACGTCGTTCATCCTGCCCGGCGGCGGGGAGGCGGGGGCGGCGCTCCACCACGCGCGCGCCGTGGCGCGACGGGCGGAGCGCCGCGTCGTCGACCTCGCGCGCTCGGAGCCGATAAACGAGGCCGTCGTCACCTACCTCAACCGGCTCTCGGACCTCCTCTTCACCCTCGGGAGGGTCGTCAACGCGCGCGACGGCGAGCCGGAGGAGTCGCCCTCGTACTGAGCCCGCGCCGTTTCGACCGCGGGGGCGTCCCGGGTCCCGAGCGCGCGATTTTTCCCCGTCCCGCGCGAGGTGCGGGTATGACGCTCGACAGCTACGCGACGGCGGTCTCCGGTCTCGACCCGGCACCCGGCGAGGTCGAGACCGCGGAGCTCGTCGTCACCGACGACGTGCTCGTGAAGGCGTTCGTCCTCGGCCCCGACGCGGCGGTCGACCCCCACGAACACGCCGACGCCACGAACGTGTTCCACGTGGTGGAGGGCGAACCGACCGTGGTCCGCGACGACGAGGAAGCGGCGCTCGCGGCGCCCGCGGTGGTACCGAACGAGCGGGGCGCGGTCCACGGCGCACGCAACGACACCGACGACCGGGCCGTGCTCACGGCCACTCTCGCCCCCCTCCCCTGATGGACGGCGAAATCGACCCCGAGGAGCTGTCGGCGCTGTTCGACGAGCGCGACGGCTCCGCGGACGACACCGACGGCGACGACGACGAATCCGAACCGCTCCGTATCGTCGACATCCGCGACCAGCGCGCGTTCGACCGCGGCCACCTCCCCGACAGCGAGTGCATCCCGTTCCCGGAGCTGACGAGTCGGATCGCGGAGCTCGAGGGAGCAGAGCGGATCGTCACCGTCTGTCCGCACGGCGTCGCCAGCCAGCAGGCGGCCCAGCTGATCGGCAGCTACGAGGGCACGCAGGACGCGCGCGTCGAGAGCCTCCGCGGCGGCATCGAGGCGTGGGAACAGGAGGTTGGCGAGCTGACCGAATCGGAGAACCCCGACGCCGACCCGGACGAAGGCCCCGAATCGCCCTTCTGACGGGGGGTTGCCCCTTTTAAATGGCTCAGATAGCGCGGACGCGGACTCGCCAGAAGTCGCGGAACGCGTCGTCGAGCGCCGCCTCTGGCTTCCCGGTGGCGTCGGAGACGTCAGTCACATCGGCGCGGTCTCGCACCCGGCCGAGGACGCTGCGCTCGCCGACGGCGATCACGCGGTCGACGTCGTCCCCATCGGCGACACCGGCGAGCGTCTCGTTCGCCTTCTTCAGGTGGTCGTCGATCTGTCCCTCGCGGCGGCGCTCGAAGCGCCCCTGCGAGAAGCCGCCCTTCGAGTGCGCCTCCTTCACGTCGCTGGTGAACCCCTCGAAGGCGACCCGCTCGTCGCCCTCGTAGGTGCCGACGGCGAACACGTCGGAACGGACCAGCGCGAACGCGAATCGACCGGTCGGGCGGAACCACGCGTCGTCGAGCCGAAATTCATCGCCCCAGCGGTCGAACGGTTCCGGTTCGATCGGCGGGGTCAGCGCCGCGCTCACGGCGCCGGTGTCGTCGGCGAGGACGACCGCGGGCGCGGCGCGCCGGACCAGTTCCGTGCGGTCGCCGAACCAGTCCGAGACGGTCGCCGGAACCGAGTCGGCGTCCGGGACGTACGCCGCAAGTAGCCCCTCGGGGTCGTCGCTCTCGACGCTCCGAAAGCGGTCGAGCACGTCGGCCAGCCGCGAGCCGCTGCGGTCGCTCACGCGCCGGAACTCGACGGACGCCTCGGTCCCCTCGGCGCGCTCCAACCGCTCTTCGAGCGACTCGATCCGGTGTTCGAGTTCGTTGACGCGCTCCTCGGCGCGCTGGCGGTCGGCGACCGCGTCGGAGCGCCGCTCCTCCTCGGCCTCGGCGCGGCGTTCGAGGTGACGCTTCTCCTCCTCCAACTCCTCGATGCGCTCCTTCAGTTCGGCGCGCCCGAGCAGCCTGTCGATCATACCGAATTCGCGACCCGCCGCGACGTAAAAGGTGCGTCTGCGGCGGAGACGGACGCCGCTCTCCGGGCCGTCCGCGCGTCGCGCCACCGTCCGCCGCCGTCTCCCGCGCGACCGTTCGTCGCCGCGTTCACGTCGTCCGCTTCGCGCGTGATCCGATCGGTGCGCCTCCGCCACCGTTTTAGCGTCTCCCGACGCTTCGGGGGATATGTCGTCTCCGTCCCTCCAAGAGGAACCGAAGACCGGCAACGGCGTCACCGCCGACCTCGACCTCGACTGGCTGTCGCTCGAGGACGACGAGGAGATCCGCTGGGCGAGCACGCCGCACAGGTACAGCGTCGTCCCGGCGCTTCTCGTCGGCGTTCCCCTGTCGCTCGTCCTCGTCGGGATCCCGATCGTCGCCGCGAGCTACCTCCAGTACAAGAACACGAACTACGTCGTCACGAACAAGGGGCTCTACAGCAAGCGGGGCATCCTCTCCCGGGACGTGAAACAGATCGGGTTCGAGAAGGTACAGAACATCTCCTACTCGCAGTCGGCCATCGGTTCGTCGCTCGGGTACGGGTCGGTCGAGGTCAGCACCGCCGGCGGCTCCGGCGTCGAGCTACGGTTCCGGAGCATTCCGGACCCGGCGTCGGTCCAGGAACTGATCGCCAGGGAGATCGACGCCGGAAAGCGGGACAGCGCCGACGGCGACGGCGACGCCGACGACGTGCTCGCCGAGATCCTCGTCGAACTTCGCGCGATCCGCTCCGCGGTCACCGATGACGGTGCCGGCGGCGACGCCGAGACGCCGACCGCGACCGGCGAGGACGTCGGCGCCGAGCGGACCGCGTCGGAGACGGCGCGCGAGGACCGATGACCGGCGACTGGTGGTTTCGGCACGACGACGAGACCGTCGTGTGGACGGGTCGCCCGCGGCTGTCGGCGGCGCTCGGCGGGGGCGTCGTCGGCGTCGCGACCGTCGCCGTCGCGCTCCTCGCGGCGGCCGCGGTCGACCCGCGCATCGCCGCGGCGAGCCCGCTGGGCGTCGGCATCGCCGGCTGGGAACTGCTCCGCGTCACACGGACCGACTACGTGGTCACGACTCGAGCGATCTGGTCGAAACGCGGCGTGCTCGGCCGAAAGGTCCGCCGCGTCGGGCTGGCACAGGTACAGAACACGGCGTACAGTCAATCGGTGACCGGTTCCGCGTTCGGGTACGGCACGGTCACGATCGAAGTCGCCGGCGGGCCGGACCTCGAGCTCCGCCGGATCGACGACCCACAGGTGGTCCGACGGTCGATCACCGACCGGACCGGGACCGTCGACCGCGAGCCGCCCGGGACGGTCGAGCAGTGGCGGGCGGTGCTGTCCGTCGTCCGCGACATCGAGGCCGCAGTCGACTGACCGGCGGCGACTCCGGCGGAGCGACGGCGACACCGGTCAGGCGACGCCCGCGCCGCCGAGTATCAGCCGGAGCCCGATGACCGTGAGGAGGCCGAGGACGAGGCCGCGCCGGAGCCGCTCGCTCACGCGGTCTCGGAGGCGAGTCCCGACGGCGACGCCGGCGACCGCGGGGACCGCGGCGGCGGCCGACGCGAGCGCGAACGCGGCGTCCGGGTAGAGTCCGAGCGCGCCCGCGGCCCCGACGCGAAGGCCGTTGATCCCGACGAACACCAGCGCCACGACGCCGACGAACACCCCGTGCGAGAGGTCGAAGCTCCGGACGAACGCGACCAGCTGGACGCCGACGTTCGTCGCGCCGAACAGGACGCCGGAGACGACGCCCACGACCCCCATGACGAGCGGGCCTTCGGCGCGCTCGCGGTCGGCCGAAGTCGGCAGCGGCGGGAGCGAGACCGCGCGCTGCGCGGTCGCCACGAACCCGAGCGAGACGACGCCGAGCAGGACGCGCAGGGGAGCCGCCGGGAGGCGATCGAGCAGCGCCATCCCCGCGAGGGTGCCGACGAGCGCGGCCACGAGCAGCGGTGCGAACCGGGCCCCGCAGGTCCGCAGTTCCTCGCGCGTGAGCTCTCCGACGAGGGCGACGTTCACCGCGAACATCGGGACGATCATGAACGCGACGGCGGCCGCCGGGTCGAGCGTCGACGCGAGCACCGTCGTCCCCACGACCGCGAAGCCGAACCCCGCGACCCCGTTGACGGCGCCCGCGACCGCGACGACGACCGCGACGGTCGCCACCAGCTCGGCCGAGAGCGCGAGCGCCATACGTTCGACACGAGCCGGACCGGCATAATAACACGAGTGCCCGATCGGGCGGCTCCGGCGGCGTCCGCGGCCCGACATCGAACCATTTCGCGCTTACGCGGTCGCTATGCCGGTCGGTCCCACGCGCAGTTCGACTCGACGCGCGGGCCCGCCCTTGTCGGTCTCCGGGCGCTACCGCCGCGGCCTTCGCCGTTCGCGACTCCCTCAGACACGCGGCGGCGTCCTACGCGTTCACGAACGGCTCCCACCCCTCCCAGCGGAGGAGCGTCTCGGCGCGGTCGGCGTCCGCCAACAGCACGTTCCGCCGGTCCGGGAGCGTCTCGTCGGCGAGTCCTCGGGGAATCGCGAGCGTGCCGCTCGGTACGTCGTCGTCGCCGCCGACCGGAATGTGGCCGCCGTCGACTTTCATCACGAGGGGCGCGTCGAGTCGCTCGACCCCCTCGCCGTCCGCGTACAGCTGCTCGTTGACGTGTTCGTGGTCCGCCCGCCGAATGACGGCGCGCTCGCCGTCGTGGGGTTCCACGTACAGTTCCCCCAGGTAGTAACCGCTCGAGAATCGCTCGAACATTCTATGCGTGTTACTCTCTGCCATGACCGTATATAAGCGTTTCCCGCGGCTCGCGCGCGCTGAGATTCGGCCGGGACGTCCGCTACGGAGCGAGCGCGTCGCCGTCGTTCGCCCGGTAGTACGCCGCCAGCTGGGTGCCGCGCTCGCGCTCGGCCTCGAACAGGTCGGCGAGCCACGCCACGGCGTCCGAGTCGTCGTTCGCGGCGTACCCGAGGAAGTTGCCCTTGTCGCCGTGGATCGCGAGGTACGCCGTCGTCCGGCCGTCGACGGTGCTCAGGTACCACGCGAACGGGAGGTCGGCGACGACGCTCACCTCAACCTCGGCCTCGACGATGGAGCGCGCCCGCTCCGGGCTCTCCGCGGCCAGGTAGTCCGCGACCGACTCCGTCAGGACGTACGACAGCTCCAGCGACCCCTCGACGACGGTGCGGCGGTACAGCGTCGAAACGAACTGCTCGTCGTTGGCGGCGATCGACGCGCCCCGGAGCCGGTCGGCGGCTTCGGCGACGCGCTGAAGCCGGGACAGCACCGTCGCCGGCGGCGTCTCGGCTATCGTCACCACCTCGGCGTCCGCGAAGAACCGGTGGTTCCGCGGCGACGACGGGAGCTCGTTGAGGACGCCGTTCGCGGTCTCGACCGCCTCCGCGACCGCGACCGCCTCGTCGACGGTGTCCAACAGGATCCGGCCGGCGTACGTCGCCTCGTAGCCGTCCGCGCCGCGCTCGACGAGCCCGTCCGCTTCGAGGGCCCGGACCGCTCGGTTGACCGTCGACCTGGAGTGCTCGAACGCGTCGACGAGGTCCCGGATCCGCGCGGGACCGTCTGCGAGGTGGACGAGGTACTGCCGACGACTGAAGGCGAGGTCGAGCACGTGTGAACTGTCGGACAGCCTTCAGTAATACGTGTCGCTTGAAGAGGACGTCACGCCGCGTGCGGGGACCGTCGCGCCGATGCCGCGCGCGCCGGGACGGCTACGCGTCGTCGCGCCGCGCGACCTCGTGGCGCCCGAACCCGTACCGGAGCCGGTTCGCGAGCCGGCGCGAGAAGCGACCCTCGTTGCGCGAGTCGAACCGCTCCGCGAGCGCCTGATAAATGATGGGGACGGGAACCTCCTGTTCGAGCGCCTCCTGAACCGTCCACGTGCCCGTCGAGCCGCCCGCGACGTGGTCCGCCACGTCGCCGAGGTCCGACCCCTCCTCGCGGAACGCCTCCTCGCAGAGCTCCAGCAGCCACGACCGGATCACGGCGCCGTTGTTCCAAGTGCGCGCCACCGACTCCATGTCGAGGTCGTAGCGCCCGTCGGTGAGCAGCTCGAACCCCTCGCCGTACGCCTGCATCAGCGCGTACTCGACGCCGTTGTGGACCATCTTCACGTAGTGGCCCGAGCCCGACTCGCCCATGCGGTCGTGGCCGTCCGGACCGGTCGCCACCGCGTCGAACACCGGCACGAACTCCTCGTAGGCCCACGCCGGGCCGCCGATCATCAGCGAGAAGCCGGCCTCGGCGCTCGCGGGCCCGCCGGAGGTGCCGCAGTCGAGGTACGCGGCGTCCGTCTCCTCGGCGCGGCGCACCGACTCCTCGAAGTGGGAGTTACCGCCGTCGACGACGACGTCCTCGCCGTCGAGGTGCGGCTCCAGGTCCGCGAGCGTGGCGTCGACCGCGTCGCCCGCGGGCACCATCAGCCAGATGCGCTTGTCGCTTCCCAACCGGTCACACAGGTCGGCCACCGAATCGGCCGGCTCCGCGCCCGCCGCCGCCGCTTCCGCGGTCGCCTCCGCCGAGAGGTCGAACGCGACCACGTCGTGGCCCGCCTCCAGCGACCGGTTCGCGACGATCTGCCCCATCCGCCCGAGTCCGATGACGCCGAGTTCCATGCGCGAGGAGTGGCGACCCCCCGCCGTAGTGGTTCCGGTTCGACGCCTCGGCCCGTGGAGAGGGACGTCTGCCTCTCCCTTACTCGCCCGCCTCTGCCTCCCGCTCGCCGAGGTGCGCGCGCAGCGCGTCGACGTCCTTGTTGCCCGCGCCGGTGTTCAACAGGACGACCGTGTCGTCGGGGCCGAACTCTCCCGACTCCGCGAGCGCGAACGCCCCCGAGACGGCGGCCGCGCAGGTGGCACCGACCTCCAGCCCCTCGCGCCGCGCGACATCGATCGCGGCGTCGAGGATCTCCCGGTCGGTCGTCGCCACCGCCCCGCCGCCGGACTCGCGGACCGCATTCAGGATGAGGTGGCTCGCCCCCGGGTCCGGGATCGCGATCCCGTTACAGGCCGTGTCGACCTCGTCGTCGTCGAGCGGCTCGTGCCGGTCGGCGCCCGACTCGTAGGCGTCGACGACCGGGGCGCAGCCCGCGGCCTGCGCGGCGTACATCGGGACCAGCTCGTCGGTCCACCCCAGGTCACGGGCCTCCCGGGCCGCCTTGTGCATCCCCACCAGCCCGACGCCGCCGCCGGTCGGGTAGACGACGCCGTCTGGCGCCTCCCAGCCGAGCTGGGCCAAAAGCTCCAGCGCCATCGTCTTCTTCCCCTCGTGGCGGTACGGCGTGACGAACGTCTTCGTCGAGTACCACTCCGGATGCTCCTCTATCGCCTCGGCGTACGCCTTCCCCGCGTCGCCGATCTGGGAGTTCCCGTCGATCGGGTCGGTGACGGTCAGGTCCGCGCCGTGGACCTCCGTCATCGCCTTCTGGGTGAATCCGGCCCGCGAGGGGAGGAACACGTGCGCGTCGAGGTCCGCGCGGGCCGCGTACGCCGCGGCCGCCTGCCCCGCGTTGCCGGCGCTGTTCAGCGCGACCTCGCTCGCGCCGTGCTCGCGCGCGGCCGTCATCGCGGCCGACTGCCCGCGGTCCTTGAACGTCCCCGTGGGGTTCGCCCCCTCGTCTTTCAGGAGGACGCGGCCGACGCCCATCGCGTCCGCCAGCGACGGGCACTCGACGAGCGGCGTGGCGCCCTCGCCGAGCGAGACCGCCGTCTCGGCCGGGAACGGGAGGAGTTCGGCGTACCGCCACATCGACCCGTCCGGGCGCGCGTCGAGCGTCTCCGGCGTCAGGTCGATCCGGTCGTAGTCGTAGTCGGGGTCGAGGATCCCGTCGCAGTCGGGACAGCGGTGGGTCGCCGCCTCGGCGTCGAACGTCTCCCCGCAGTCGACGCAGGTCAGGCCGATGAACGCCTCTGTGGTCTCCATGGGTCCGCGCTCGCGTGCCGGAAACTTCGGTGCTGCGGTCGCGGCGGGTACTTAGGGTCGAAACGTATGAAGGGGTACGCCGAGGGAGCCCGCCGTCGTACCCACGTACGAGATGCCCACATCAGCGACCGCGTCCGATCCGCCGGGGGAACCGAGGTGGGACCGATGAGCCGAACCGACCTGCGGTTGGACCTCCCGACCGGATCGTGGCTCGGGGACGTCTCCCGGCGCGTCCCCGCGGCGACGCTCCGGGTCGCGGAGACGATCGCGGTCGACGGCGACGACCGGCAGCCGACCGACGGCGACCCGGCGGTGGCCGCGACCGTCCGCGTCGGCGGCACCGACAGGGACCGCGTCGAGGCCGCGCTCCGCGACCACGAGCACGTCTCGCGCGCGACTGCGGTCGAGCGCCGCGGGGACGTCCGCACGCTCCGAGTGGTCGGACGGGCCCCCGCGTACCTCCCCGCGGCGCGCGCGGTGGGCCTCCCGATCGAGTCGACGGTCGAGGTCGTCGACGGCCGCGCGGCGGTGACCGTCGTCGGCGACCGGGGCCGGATCGAGGCGTTCGGCCGCCGGCTCGCGGGCGACGGGATGACGGTCGGCGTCGCCGCTACGGGTGGTGACGACCCGGACCGGACGCTCACCGAGGCCCAGCGCGACCTCGTCTTCGAGGCGGTCAGGGCGGGGTACTACGACACCCCCCGCCGGTGTACGCTCACGGAGTTGGCCGAGGCGAACGGGATCGCGAAGTCGACGTGTAGCGAGACGCTCCACCGCGCCGAGGGACGGGTGATGCGCCGGTTCGTCGACGGCGAGGGCCCGTTCGCTTCGGAGTCGAACGCCGAGGGGGCCGCGGCCGGCGAGGCCGAGTCCCCCCAGACGGCGGCCTTCGACGGCGAGGAGTTCGACGGTGAGGACCGCGACGCGGACGACAGCGACGACAAAGAGTTCAGCGACGACCGCGACGCGGACGAGCTTGAAGCCCGCGACCGCGAGGAGCCGGTGCGGTCGGCGGCGACCGAGCCCTGACGCGGTCGATCTCCCTTCCCGCGCCCGAGCGGCTACGCCTCGTCGAGCGCCTGCCACGAGAGCCGCGGATTCCGCGCGGCGCCGACCTGGTCGATCCGGCCCGCGGCCGTCCGGTTCGGGGCCGCGTCGAGCGCCTCGTCGGTGTCGGCGTACGCGAGGTTAAACGCCTCCGCGAGGTCGTCGAGCGAGGACTGCCCCTCGATCTCGGTCGGCTCGGTCAGCATCGCCTCCGGCACCATCTCCGGCCACTTCGTCGTCGGCGGGTGGACGCCGAAGTCGAGCATGCGCTTGGCGACGTCGGCCGCGTCGCGGTCGCCCGCGGTCGCGGCGAACTCGTGGTGGAACGGGCCGAAGGGCACGTCCAGGTCGATCCGCTCGGCGAGGTAGTTCGCGTTGAGGACGGCCTTCGCGGCCGCGTCCGACAGCCCCTCGTCGCCGAGGCGGGCGATGTAGGCGTACGCCTTGATCGACACGTGCCAGTTGCCGGCGAACCCGTGGACCTTTCCGATCGTGTGGGCCGGCTCGAACCGCTCGTACCCCGACCCCTCCGCCGCCTCGCGGACGCGGGGCGTCGGGAGGAACGGCGCCAGCTCGTCGACGACGCCGACCGGGCCGGCGCCGGGACCGCCGCCGCCGTGAGGCGTCGCGAACGTCTTGTGGACGTTGTAGTGCATCACGTCGAACCCCATGTCGCCGGGGCGCCCGCGGCCGAGCAGCGCGTTGAGGTTCGCGCCGTCGTAGTAGAGCAGGCCGCCGGCGTCGTGGACGATGTCGGCGATCTCCGTGATGTCGCGCTCGAAGAGGCCGACCGTGTTCGGGTTCGTGAGCATGAGGGCGGCGGTGTCGTCGCCGACGGCCGCCTCCAACGCCTCGAGGTCGACGCGGCCGTCCTCGCCCGAAGGGAGCTCGACGACGTCGTAGCCGGCGGTCGCGGCGGTCGCGAAGTTCGTCCCGTGGGCCGACGCCGGGATCACGACCTCCGAGCGGTCGTTGCCGTGGTGTTCGTGGTACGCCTTCGCGACGAGGATCCCCGTCAGTTCGCCGGCGGCGCCCGCGGGCGGCTGGAGCGTGACCGCGTCCATCCCGCCGATGTCCGCGAGGACCTCCTGGAGCCGGTACTGGAGTTCGAGGTTCCCCTGCGCCGAGCGCGCGGAGCGGTCGGGGTGGATCGCCGCGTTCGGGTCCGCCGCCACGTCCTCGGTGAACTTGGGGTTGTACTTCATCGTACAGCTCCCCAGCGGGTACGGCCCCGAGTCGATCGCCCAGTTCATCTGCGAGAGCCGGGTGTAGTGGCGCGCCGTCTCCGGCTCCGAGGGGTTCGGCAGCGTCAGCTCCTCGCGGGTCAGGTCGTCGGGCAGCGGGGAGTCCTCGCGAACGTCGACGGTCTCCTGCCCCTTCTCCGAGAGCAGCGGCTCGCGCACGTCCTCTCCCTCTCGCTCGTAGTTGGCCTGGTCGTGGATCATCTCAGAGCACCTCCTCGAAGGCGGCGACGAGCCCGTCCGTCTCTCCCGCGTTGAGGTCGGTGACGCACACCTGGAGCAGGTGCTCGCCGATCGCGTGGACCGCGAATCCTTCGGCCTCCAGGTCCTCGGCGACGGCCGGCGCGGGCTGGTCGACCCGCACCGCGAACTCGCGGAAGTGGTGGCGGTCGTGGACCGGGGCGGCCGCGCCGGACAGCTCGTCGATCCGCGCCGCCAGCGCCTCGGCCTCGCGGACGCAGTCGTTCGCGAGGTCGACGAGGCCGTCGGGGCCGAGCGTCGCCGCGTGGATCGCCGCGCGGAGCGCGACCCACGCCTGGTTCGTGCAGATGTTCGAGGTGGCGCGCTCCTTGCGGATGTGCTGCTCGCGCGTCTGGAGCGTCAGCGTGTACGCGCGGTCGCCGTTCGCGTCCTCGCTCGCGCCGACGAGGCGACCGGGGACCTGCCGCAGGAACTCGTCGCTACAGGCGAAGAGCCCGAGTCCCATCCCGTAGGCGGTCGGCAGGCCGAGCGAGCCGGCCTCGCCGACGACGACGTCGGCGCCGGCGTCCGCGGGCGATTCGAGCACCGACAGCGCGACGACGTCCGAGCCGAGCGCGAACAGCGCGTCCGTGTCGTCGGCGAGGTCGCCGATCGCCGCGAGCCGCTCCTCGATACAGCCGCGGACGGTCGGGCTCTCGGCGTACAGCATGACGACGTCGTCGCCCGCGCGCTCGGCGAGGGCGTCGACGTCGGCGGTCCCGTCGGCCATCGGGTACGCCTCGACGGTCAGGTCGGCGCCGTCGCAGTAGTTCTCAAGGACGGCGCGCTTCCCCTCGCGGAGCTGTTCCGGGACGAGGACGGTGTCGCCCGAGGTCGACCGGACGCGGTCCGCGAGCGTCGCGGCCTCGCCCAGCGCGGTCGCGGCGTCGTACATCGAGCAGTTCGCGACGTCGAGCCCGGTGAGCTCGACCAGCATCGACTGGTACTCGAACAGCGCCTGGAGGAACCCCTGCGAGACCTCCGGCTGGTACTGGGTGTAGCTCGTGAGGAACTCCGCGCGGTCCGCGAGGTGGTCGACGACGCTCGGCACGTAGTGGCCGTAGTGGCCCCGACCGAGGAACTCCGTGAGGTCGTCGTTGCGCGCGAAGACCCGGGCGCACTCGTCGCGGATCTCGCGTTCGGTGCGCGCGTCGATGCCCTGTCTCTTATACACATCTCTGATGGCGCGAGGGA
>NZ_AOJN01000023.1 GCF_000337335.1 Halorubrum distributum JCM 10118
GGAACGGCGTGGAGATATACCGCGACCGCCCCCGCGAGGAGTGGCCCGTCCGTTCGCGGCTCGTCGGTTCGCGGCTCGTCGGTTCGCGGGTGAAGTGGCGTCGGAAGGTGGCGTGGTCATGGTCGTGTGTCGGGTGGGTGTGTCGTCCGGGGGCCGCGGGCCGTCCTCGGCGTCGGTCCGGGGATCAAGCGATCTGGTCGTCGTACGCGTCGGCGTCGAGGAGCCCTTCGGCGTCGCCGCCGTCGGCGGGCTCGACCTCGAGCATCCAGCCGTCGCCGTACGGGTCCTCGTTGACGAGCTCCGGACGCTCGAAGAGGTCCTCGTTGACCGCGACGACCTCGCCCGAGACGGGCGCGTACAGGTCCGAGACGGCCTTGATCGACTCGACGACGCCGAACGACTCGCCGGCGGCTACCTCGTCGCCGACCTCGGGGAGCTCGACGAACACCACGTCGCCGAGCTCGTCCTGCGCGAAGTCGGAGACGCCGATCCGAACGGTGTCGCCGCCGGTCGTCGCCCACTCGTGCGATTCCAGGTACCGTCTGTCGTCGGGAACGTCGAAGCTCATTGGTCAGGGTCGCCGCGGTCCGCTCGGGGTCCGGCCCGCGACACGTGTGATTGACCCTTCTGACGACGAGGAAATAAAAGGTGTGTTCGCGGCGGTCGCGGCGGGGGAAGACCGTTCGGCGCGCCCCGTCAGGTCCACCGGTCGAGCCCGGTCTGGACCTGCGACTCCGCGATGCGCTCGAACCCCCGCTCGACCTCGTCGGCGTCGACGCCCCACTCGTCGACGACGTACGCGCGGGCGGCCTCGACGTCGGGGTTCACGTCGGCGTCGACCGCGACGTCCTCGGCCGGAGGGTCCATGAACAGCTCGCGGATCGCCTCGGCGCTCGGGACCTCCGCGTCGCGGGCCTCCAGAACGCCCCACAGGTCGCCGTGTTCCTTCACCGCCGTCACCGCCGTCTTCGGCCCTATCCCGCGGACCCCCTCGTTGAAGTCGGTGCCGCAGAGCATCGCGACGTCGACGAGCCCCTGCCGGTCGAGGTCGAGGTCCGAAAGCGTCGCCGCGAGGTCCATCAGCTCCGGGTCGCCCTTGCTCGTCAGCTGGCGGAGCGTCGTCGGCGCGCCGAACAGCAGGGTGTCGTAGTCCTCGCTGCCCGCGTGGTCGACGGCGCCGGTCGCAGCCATGTGCGCGCACTGCGCCTCCCCCTCGGCGGGCGCCTCCACGATCGGCACGTCGAGCAGTTCCAGGAGCTCGCGGGTCGTTTCTTGGATCGTGTCGGTGAGCCGCTGCGTGCGCGCCTCCAGCCGCGCGGCCTCGACGGCGTCGCCGCGCTCCTCGGCGGCCGCCCGCCGCTCCTCGGCCTGCTCGCGCTTCTCGCGGCGCTCGGCCACCTCGTCGGCCTTCAGGTCGGTGACGGCGCCGTCGAACACCATCACCGGGATCAGGTCGTGCTCGAAGAACTTCGGGAGCCCCTGGACGACCCCGATGAGGTTGGCGACCTCGACGCCGTCGGCGGTGGTGTACGTCTCGTCGCTCGTCCACTTGACCGTCGTCGTGAGGTAGCGGTACAGCCAGTTGTGCGCGTCGACGGCGACGACGCTCCCCTCCAGCTCCGCGAAGGGGACGTCGCGGATCGACGCGAGGTCGCGCAGGTCGGCGTTTCCCATTGTCGGAGTCAGGGGCGCGCCGCTCTTAAACGCTCACGGGTCCGGCGGCGGGCGGCGGTCGCCCTCGGCAGTCCCCCGCGGTCCCCCTGCCGACTTCTGGGCCGTTTATGTGCGTCACCCGCGTAGGTGTCCCCGTCTGAATGGTCTCCCCGTTCGAGGTGTTGGAAGTCGACGAGGACGCCGACGACGAGGCGATCGAACGGGCCTACCGCGAGCGCGTGAAGCGCGCGCATCCCGACCAGGGCGGTTCGATCGAGGAGTTCCAGCTGGTCCGCCGCGCCTACCGAGAGCTGTCCGAGCGCGACGGCGACGGCGACGGGAGCGGGGACGGAGTCGACGCCGCGGACGTCGACCTCTCGGAGGGAGACGACGCGCGCGAGCCCAAGTCGACCCGCGTCGAGTTCCTCGACTACGAGGCCGTCGTCGACTACGGCTGGTCGCTCGACGACGACGAGCTGTTCCGGAAGGCCGGCCAGGCCGACCTCGGCCCCGACGCCCACGGTCGCCTGCTCGTCCACCCCGACGAGAGCCTGCTGGAGGCGGCCGAGCGGAGCGGCTTCGCGTGGCCCTTCTCCTGTCGCGGCGGCGCCTGCGCGAACTGCGCGGTGTACCTCGCCGAGGGGGAGCTCTCCCAGCCGACCGACCACATCATGCCCGAGGACCTCGCCGAGCGGGGGTTCCGGCTCTCCTGTAACGGCTACCCGCTGACCGACGAGCTGTCCGTCGTGTTCAACGTGAAGCAGCGACCGGAGCTCGACGACCTCATCCTCCCGCCCGGCCCGTTCACGCGTCGCTGAGCGTCGGGTACTCGGTCGGCACAAAAACGTTCGGCGTCGGGTCGCCGCCGGCGTCCGTCACCCGAGCAGGTACCGCAGCGCCGGAGCGTTCTCGACCAGTTCCGTCTCCTCTAACGCCCGGTCGATCCCGACGATCCGACCCGCGCCCCACGCGCCGAGCCCGAACAGGATCAGCATGTACACGAGCGAGCTGTCGACGAAGTAGCCGTGCGCGACCGGGAACCCGTCCATGAGTCCGCCCTGCCACGCGGCGGTCCAGAACATCGACATCATGATCGCACCCATCAGCGCGGCGAACCGGAAGAGGACGCCGAACAGCAGCGCCAGCCCGATCAGGATCTGTCCGAACACTACCATCGGGTCGATGATCGCCGCGAAGTCCGCGAAGAAGAGGAACAGTCCCTGGAGCGGATTAGCGTCGGCGATGGCGTTCTGGAGGAACCCGACCGAGCTCCACGCGAGGGGGTCGGCGAGACCGCCCTCGAACAGCTTCGCCAGTCCCGCTTGGAGGAACACCCACGCCATCACGACCCGGAGTCCCAGCATCGAGTACGCCAGCCACGTCTCCGAGTAGTTGAAGTCCACGTTGCGGCCGAGCAGGTCTGCGCGGAGCGTCCGTTCCGACGGTTGTGTTGCCATAGTGTGACACCTCACGTGAGGAAGTTTCACACACCAGCAATAATCTACCGGCGGGTCCGATGCTCAGCAGTTTTGGAACTGTAGTGAGCCAAAACCCGTGCGCATATTCGACTGGGGCGCCCGCAGAGGGCGGACGGCCCGGTCGCTCCGGTCAGAACGACTCGGTCGCCCCGGTCAGAACGACTCGGCGACCGCGGCGACGACGGCGTCTTCGACCGCGTCGCGCTCGCCGGAGAGGAACTCGATCTTGCCCTCGCGGACGCCCGCGGTGGCGATGTCCGCGTTCGGCGCGAGCTCGCGCGCGCGCTCGGCCACGTCGCGGACGGAGACGTCCGCGGTCGTGCGCACGTACAGTTCGTCGGTGCCGACGCCGACCGTCGCGAACGGCTCGCCGTCCGCGCGGCGCCGGTGGAGGTCGTCGAGCAGCAGCGGCGTCGGCGGGAAGTCGTACCGGTGGGTGTAGCCGTCGGTGTCGAGCAGCGCGAACTCCACGCCGTCGACCGCCTCGGTCACGACGTTCGCGTCCGCCGTCTCGACCTCGGTCTCCAGCTTCTCGCGGAACTGTTCGGAGACGTGCGCCGCGAGGTTGCCGCCGTCCGAGAACAGCAGGTCGGCGATCAGTTCGCGCTTGTCCTGGTACGACTGGTAGTACGCCTCCAGGGCGACCGCCTCGCGGAGCTCCGCGACGCGCTCGGCGTCGTAGCCCGCGTCGCGCGCGAGGTCGACATAGCGTTCGGGGGCGTCCGCCCAGTAGCTCACGGCCGGCAGGTGCCGGAGGTCGTCGCGGACCTCGCCGTTGATCGCGGACGCCAGCGAGGCGACGAGCGCGCCCGTCGAGAGCGTCTCGTCGCCGTCGACGTCGGCCAGCTCGGGCGAGACGAGCGTGTCGACCGCGTCCCGCGTCTCGGGGTCCGCGACCGCGGCGTCGACGACGACCGCGTCGACCCCGTACACCGACAGCAGGTCGATGCCGTCGGCGGACTCGGTCGTCGAGCCGGCGCCGACGAGCAGGAAGAGGGGGAGCTTCTCGTCGTGGCGGTCGCGGTCCTGGAGCATCCGGGTCGCGTCGTTGGTGGCCGCGTCCATCCCGTACACCGGCTCGTCGAGCGGGCGGCGGGTGAAGTAGTGGTACTCGGCGTCGCTCTTCGCGTGCTCGTCGCGGATCAGCGGGAGGACGGCGCGCTCGACCGCGGCGCCGGCGACGTAGCCGTCGGCCGTCGCCGGGTGGCGGACGACGATCGGCCGCGACTCGAGGACCGCGCGGCGGACCGCCTCGGCCGCGTCGAGGAGGCCGTCCGCGAGCTCGGCGACCGTCTCGTCGCCGCCGAGCGGCTGGAGGCCCTCGGGTCGCGCCTCGTCGGTGAGCGCCTCGGCGATGCGGCGGCGGACCGCCTCGGCCCCCTCGCCGTCGAGGAGGACGAGCGCCTCGGACTCGACCTGAACGTCGCCGCGGTGGCTCTCCACCTCGCCGTCGACCCGCACCGCGTCGCCGACCTCGACGTCCGGGTGCGCGCGGACGCCCGGCTCGACGAACGCGGCCACGTCGACCGCGCCCGTCTCGTCGCTGACCTCGAACACCGTCGGGCCGCCGGTCTGGCGGACGCCGACGACCTCGCCCTCGATCCGGACCGCGTCGCCGACTGCGTCTCCGAGCGTCTCGATGGACACGCGCTCGGGTTCCGCGTCGGCTTCGTCGTCGGCCGCCCCGGACTCCGCCGGCTCCGCGTCGTCGACGGTCGCTTCGCCGCCGCTCTCGGCGGACTCCGCTGCTGCCGAGTCCACGTCTCCCTCGGGCTCCGCACCCTCGTCGTCGGTCACGTCCGCCTCGGGCTCGTCGGTCTGCTCCGTGGCGGCCGACTCCGCCTCGCCCTCGGCGGGCTCGTCGACCGACGCCTCGGCCGCCCCACCGTCGTCCGCGTCGACCGTCGCTTCGGGTTCGGCGGGCTCCTCGCTCGTCGGTTCGTCGGCGCCATCGGCGTCGTCAGCGGCGTCGGTATCCGTTTCCTCGTTGGGGAGGTGTTCCCCGGAAGACTCCTGAACGAGGACGCCGCGGAACTCGCGGTCCGCCTGTCGGATCGACCAGCCGAGGTCGACGTTGCCGTTGTCGCGGACGCCCTTCACCTGGACGAACACGTCGTCGCCAGGCTCCCAGTCGAGGCTGTCGAGGCGGCGGTCGAGCTCGGAGCGGTGGAGCAGTCCGGTGACGCCCGGCGCGAGGTCGACGAACACGCCGAACTCGGCGTACCCGTCGACGACGCCTCGGTAGAACCGGCTCGGAACCAGATCGTCGGGAGCGTCGCCGCGGAAGTCGAACACGACGTCTTCCTGGTGCGAGTCGCAGACGCGACCGCCCCCGACGTCGGTGCCACAGATGATACAGGATCCCATTTGAATACACCGAGAGTCTCGGGCCTAAAACGGTTGTCGAAAGCCCGCTAGCGACTCGACGAGAACGCCACGAACGCTCGGCCGTCACGCCACGAACGCTCGGCCGTCACGCGCCCAGCAGCGTCCGCGCCGCGGCCACGACGCGGTAGCCCACGCCGTAGCCGAGCGCGGCGGGCGGGAGCGCGGCCGCGACCGTCCGGACCGGTCCGAGCCCGTGGATCTCCCTGAACCCGACGAACAACAGCACCGCGGCGTACGCGCCACAGAGCACCCGGAGCTCGGGGATCGCCGGCCCGCCGAGCGCCATCGGCGAGCTCGCGTACGCGACGACTTGGACCGTCTCACTCACGCCGCCGCGGTCGCGCAGCCCCAGCCCGCCGTCGAACTCGACGCTCGCCAGCACGACCGAGACGGTCGCGACCGCGGCGGTCAGGTGAAGGCCGACCGGCGCCGCCAGCGCGACCACGACGAGGAACACCACGGCCTCCGACAGCAGCCGCGAGGAGGGGACGACGACGGGCATCGCCGCGGGGTCCGACCCGATCCAGCCGAGCGTGAACGCCGCGGCGACCGCGACCGCGAACGTCAGCGCGGGCGCCTGATCGCCGGGCGTGACCCCGTTGGCGAACGCTCGCCGCGGCCGGACGAGAACCTCGCCCCACGTGCGCGCGATGCCGCGGAGTCCGCGGGGGCGTCCGCCCGCCGAATCGCTCATCCGAGACGTCACGGTCGGAGTTCGGCCGCGCGGAATAACCCGTTTCCGGTTCGCTACGCGGAGGGCCGAACTCGGTCCGGTCGCTCGGCCTCGCCTTCCAAACTTATCAGCGCTGATACGCGGCGCGCAAACGCTTATATCGGTCCCGTCTGAGTGTCGCTCGAATGGCTGCGTTCCGAGACGACGAGCGAGGGTTCACCCCGCTGGCGGGGACGGGACTGCTCGTCGGGGTCGTCGTGTTGCTGCTCGCGCTCGTCGGCGCGGCGGTGTTCGGTCTCATCGACGGCGTCGCCCCGCCGGACGCCGAGTTCGAGGGGCAACAGGAGAACGGCTCGCTCGTGGTCGTCGCGCTCGGCCCCGAGCCGGTCCCGGCCGAAGAGCTGTACGTCCGCGGCGAGGACCCGGACGGGAACGTCCAGTTCGGCGCGTGGCCGGGTGACGGCGTCGTCAGACCGGGCGATCAGGTCGTCGTGCCCAACGCCACCGGCAACGAGAACTTCGAAGTCGTCTGGGAGCCGGTGGCGTTCGACACCCGCGAGACGCTCGGGAGCTACGACGGCGAGGACTCCGCCATCCAAGAGTGGAGCGAGGAGAGCGGCGGCAGCCCGGGCGGCGCCGTCGGCGTCTGAGGCCGGTCCGGGCGATAACCGAGGGAACCGAACACGAACGCTCGCGAGCGTTCGCTCGGCCGTGACGCTACTCGACCGCGACCCACTCCCCGCGCTCGTCGGCGCGCTCGATCGCCGCGAGCGCGCGCTGGACCTCGTACCCCTCTTCGAACGACGGCTCGAACGGCCGGCCCTCGGCGACCGCCGAGAGGAACTCGTAGTTCTCGTGTACGAACGTGTGCTCCCACCCGATCACGTGCCCGGGGGGCCACCAGCGGTCGACGTACGGGTCCGACTCCTCGGTCACCAGCACCGTCTCGTAGCCGCGGTTCCCCTCGCGGAGCACCTCCAGTTCGTTCAGCCGCTCCAGGGAGAACCTCAAGCTTCCCTTCGATCCGTGGACCGCGATCGTGTGGTCGTTCTTGTGCCCCTCGGCGACGCGGCTCGCCTCGAAGCTCCCGGTCGCGCCCGACTCGTAGGCGACCTGCGCGTCGTACGCGTCGTCGACCGTCACGTCGCGGTACTCCTCTATCTCCCCCTCGTCGTCGTAGACGGGCCGCTCGTCGACGAACGTCGTCAGCTGTCCCGAGACGCGGTCGATCCCGCCGACAGCGTCGCCGACGAGGAAGTTCGCGAGGTCGATCGTGTGCGCGCCGAGGTCGCCGAGCGCGCCGGATCCGGCCATCTCGGCGTCCATCCGCCACGCCCACGGCGCCTCGGGATCGACGAGCCAGTCCTGGAGGTACCGCCCGCGGACCTGCCGGATATCGCCGAGTTCCCCGTCCTCTATCAGCCCCTTCGCGTAGCGGATCGCGGGGACGAAGCGGTAGTTGAACGCGGCCCCGGCCGTGACGCCCGTCGCGGCCGCCGCGTCGCGCATCGCCGCCGCCTCCGCCATCGTCGGCGCGAGCGGCTTCTCGCAGAGGACGGGGACCCCCGCTTCGAGGGCCGCGATCGACGGCTCCGCGTGGACGTGGTTCGGCCCGAGGTTGTAGAAGACGTCCACCTCGTCGAGCGCGGCCTCCCAGTCGGTCGCGGTGTGCGAGAAGCCGAACCGCTCGGCCGCGTCCGCGAGCGCCGCCTCGTCGCGCCCGACGAGCGTGTGGCGCTCGATCTCGGGCGCGTCCGGGAAGAACATCGGGAGCCGCGCCATCGCGTTCGCGTGCGCCTTGCCCATGAATCGATACCCCAGAACGCCGATCTTCAGTGGTTCGTCGGTCATTGTCATGGATTATCGCGGTCGCCGCCTCACTCCGCCCAGTAGGCGTCGCCCGGTTCCGTCTCGAACACCGCGCGGTCGAGCACGTCGACGGCCTTCTCTAACCCCTCCCGGGACGACGTGAGCGAGTCCTCGTGTTCGATCGACAGCGCGCCCTCGTAGCCGACCATCCGGAGCGTCGAGACGACGTCCTTCCAGTGTTCCTCGCCGTGGCCGTAGCCGATCGAGCGGAACAGCCACGAGCGGTCGGCCTCCTCGGCATAGCCGGTCGTGTCGAGGACGCCCTTCACGCGGGCCTTCGCGTCGTACACTTTGGTGTCCTTCGCGTGGACGTGGTGGATCGCGTCGCGCTCGCCGAGGAAGCGGATCGCCTCCGTCACGTCGATCCCCTGCCAGTAGAGGTGCGAGGGGTCGAAGTTGGCCCCGATCCGGTCGTTCGTCGCCTCCCGGAGCGCGAGCAGCCCGGTCGGCTCGTAGGCCAGCATGTTCGGGTGCATCTCGATCGCCACGTCGACGCCGTGATGCTCGGCGTGCTGCGCCAGGTCGCGCCAGTAGGGGATCGCGACCTCGTCCCACTGGTAGTCGAGCGCGTCGGCGTGTTCCGTCGGCCACGGCGCCGTGACCCAGTTCGGCGTCGAGTCGCCGGGCGCCCCGGCGGGGAGCCCGGAGAAGCAGGTCACCGCGTCGACGCCCAGCTGGTCCGCCAGCTCGATCGCCTCGCGCAGCTCGCGGTCGGCCGCCGCGGCCCGCTCCTCGTCGGGATGGAGCGGGTTGTTGTGCGTCGCCAGCGCGGAGATCCGGAGGTCGTGGTCGTCGAGCAGCGCCCGGAGGTCCTCGCGGGCCGCCGCGTCGTCCAGGAGCGCCTCGCGGTCGACGTGGTCCTCGCCGGGCCAGCCGCCGACGCCGAGTTCGACGGCGTCGACGCCGATCCCGTCGAGGTACGCGGCCGCGTCGTCGAGCGGTTCGTCGCCCAAGGGAACCGTTAGCACGCCGATGTCCATGCGCGGAGCTTCACCGAGGCCCCGCATAAGCCTTCAGGAAGCGTCGGCGTGGTCGCCGGTCGAATCGATCCGCGGGTCCGAGACGCTCGTCCGCGACCGCGCTCCACCGCCGCGATCCGGGCCGCTCCGCGCCGCGAACCGCATGAGGTTTTAACGGGTGGAACGCGTACGACGTGGTATGGGAATCCTCTCGCGCGCCTCCTACGTCATCCGCTCGAAGGTGAACGCCCTCCTGAACCGAGCGGAGGACCCGGCTGAGTCGCTCGACTACTCGTACGAACAGATGCGCGACGAGCTCCAGGACGTCAAACAGGGGATCGCCGACCTGACGACCCAGAAGAAGCGCCTGGAGATTCAGAAGCGCAAGCTCGAAGAGAACGTCGAGAAGCACAACCGCCAGGCCCGCGAGGCGGTCCAGCAGGACCGCGACGACCTCGCGCGCAAGGCCTTGGAAAAGAAGAAGTCGAAGATGACCCAGATCGAGGAGCTGGAGGGCCAGATCGCCGAGCTGAACAACACGCAGGAACAGCTCGTCGAGAAGAAGAACAAGCTCCAGAACCGCATCGAGGAGTTCCGCACGAAGAAGGAGACGATGAAGGCCCGCTACGAGGCGGCCGAGGCGTCCTCCCGCGTCTCCGAGGCGATGACCGGCGTCGGCGACGAGATGGAGGACGTGAGCCGCTCCATCGAGCGCGCCGAGGAGCGCACCGAGGAGATGGAGGCGCGCGCCGAGGCGATGGACGAGCTGGAGGACTCCGGCGCCTTCGAGGACGCGCTCTCGGACAAGGACAGCATCGACCGCGAGCTGGAGGGGCTCTCGACGAACAGCGAGGTCGACGCGGAGCTGGAGACGCTCAAGGGCGAGCTCGGAAAAGGCGAGTCATCGAACGGCGACGCCGCCGTCAGCGACGAGGAAGTCGACGACGAGCTGGCCGACATCGAGGCCGAGATCGACTCGGACGACTTAGAGAGCGACCTCGATGGTGACGGCGGTTCCGGGAACGCCGACCTCGACGAGGAGCTCGACGTCGAGCTCGAGGAGTCGGAGTCCGACGCGGACGAACAGCGGAACTGAGGTCGCGCCCGGTCAGCGTTCGGTCCCCGCCCTCACCGCGGTCCCCGCCTTCTTTCTTCCCCGCTTCCGATCAGCTCACTCCGACGCCGGCCGCGCTCCGGTCCCCGCGTGGTCCCGGTCGGCCAGTCGGATCTCGCCGTCCGTGAGCTCGACGCCCTCGTACGGGTCCTCGGCGAGCAGCAGCGAGCCGTCGACGTCGGCGTAGTCCAGTAGGGGCGCGAGCTGCGCGGCCGCCGCGATGGAGGCGTTCGACTCGATCATGCAGCCGCACATCACTTCCAGCCCGTGCGCCCGGGCGGCGGCGATCAGCCGGCGCGCCTCGGAGAGGCTCCCGGTCTTCATCAGCTTCAGGTTCGCGATGTCGCACCGGTCGGCGATCGCGGGCACGTCCGCGGCCGTCACGCAGGACTCGTCGGCGGCGATCGGCAGCTCGGCCCGCTCGTAGACGTAGCGGAGCCCCTCCGGGTTCTCGGCGGGCACGGGCTGCTCGACGAACTCCACGTCGCGCTCGGCGAGCCACGCGCTCTTCGCGACCGCCTCCTTCGGCGTCCACGCCTCGTTGGCGTCGACGCGGAGCCGCGCGTCGGGCGCGGCCTCGCGGACCGCGTCGATCAGCTCCCGGTCGCGGTCGGTACCGAGCTTGATCTTCAGCACGTCGTAGCCGGCCGCGACGGCGTCGGCCGCCTTCTCGCGCACGCGGTCGGTCTCGTCGAGCCCGATCGTGAACGAGGTCTTCGGCGCGTCGCTCGGGTCGAGCCCCCAGAGCCTGTACAGTGGGACGCCGAGCCGCTTCGCAGCGAGGTCGTGGACGGCGATCGAGACGGCGCAGCGGGCGGCGGGGTTGCCGTTCACGACCCCCTTCAGTTCGGCCTCGATCTCGCGGAGCGCGTGGGGGTCGCCGACGCGATCGACGGCGTCGAGCAGGTCCGGCATGACCGCGGCCACCGTGTCGGCCGTCTCGCCGTAGTGGGCCGACGGCGCCGCGCCGCCGACCCCGGTCATCCCCGCGTCGTCCGTGATCCGAACGACCACGTTCTCGGCCTCGGTCTGGGTGCCCCGCGAGATGGTGAACGGGTTTTCGAGGGGCAGCGAGACCCGCTCGAACTCGGTTTCGAGGCTCATTAGCTACCGAGCCCCGCGTCGACGATTCCGTCCACGATGCGGTCCGCGCCGTCCCGGACCGGGTCGGCGGCCGGGACCTCGACCTCGTCGCCGAAGTCGGCCACGGCGTCCGCGGCGGCCGCGTCGTCGGCCACGTCCTTCGTGTTGAGCGCGCCGGCGACGACGCTCGTCTCGTGGACCGGCGCCGCGAGGTCCTCGTAGAGGTCGACGTAGTCGGCGAGCGGCGGGAGGTCGAACGACTCGTAGCCGTGGACGACCTCGCGGCCCGCGGCGTGACAGAGGACGAGACCGTCCGCCATCGACCCGTGGAGGATGCCGCAGGTGACCGCCGAGTAGGCGGGGTGGACGATGCTCCCCTGCCCCTCGACGACGAGCAGGTCGTGGTCGTCGCCGGCCTCGACGAGCATCTCCTCGACCGCGCCCGCCGCGAAGTCGGAGACGACGCGGTCGATCGGGTTCCCCCACCCCGCGATCATGATCCCGGTCTGTCCCGTCGGGACGAACGCGGCGTCGATGCCGCGCTCGCGGGCGGCGGCGACGATCTCCAGCGAGGCGGTCATCTTCCCCACCGAGCAGTCGGTGCCGACCGTGCACACCACGTCTGCCTCGACGTCGCCCGAGGCCCCCGACGCGACCGTGAGGTCGTCGTCGGGCTTCCGGACGTCGACGAGGTCGACGCCGTGCTCGTCGGCCAGCGCGGCCAGCCCCTCGTCCTCGTTTAAGAAGTAGTGGAGGCCGCTCACCACGTCGCAGCCGGCCTCGATCGCGGCTTCGACGTCCGACCGCCACGACTCGTCGAAGCCGCCGCCGATCGGCGCGATCCCGATATATAAGGCGTCGAGGTCGCCGTCGGCCGCGGCGTGCGCGTCCGCGAACGACTCGACGATCGGCGCGTCCGCGATGTCCGGGACGTGGTCGGTCACTCGGTCGCCGGCGCGGTCGCGGTCGAGGACGCCGCACACCTCCTGGTCGCCGTAGCGCATCACGCCGAGCGCGGTCTTCGCGCGGTCGGGGAACTTCTCGTGGGCGAGGACGGCGATCCGCTCGTGGTCCATGGTGGGTCGCTCGCCCCGGGAGTTCTTAAAAGAGTCGAGGGTCGGCCGAGGGGCCGACTCGACCGCAGCGATTTCATCGGACGGAACTCCGACCATCGCTGCGACATTTATAAACAAACTGCGGTGGCGCGTGCCTGCGAGGCCGCCCCTGCGGCCGAGCAGCACGCGCGAGGGAAGTCAGTCGCCGGAGCGAAGCGGAGGCGACTGACGAGGCTGGGGAGGTGTGAGGCGCGGTGCCGTGCGGTGCGGGGCGGGACTCAAAGGGGCAGCCGGGAAGCGGTCGCAGGCGACGCAAGCACCGCAGGGAGCGGAGCGACCGAGGAGCGCAGCGAGCGTGCGGCCGCTTCCCGGCTGGGGCTTTGGAGGAGTTCGCCGTCGATCCGCCAGCGGCCATTTATAAATAAGCGGCTGGGGCTTTGGAGGAGTTCTCAGCCGAGTTACAGTCTCCTATTTATAAACGAGCGACTGGGGACCATTCAAAAAGAACGACCTCGCGATCTGAACGCGCGTCTTACGCGCTGCCGTCGACGAACTGGTCGGCGCCCTCGTAGAACCAGTAGCCGTTCTCGCGCATCGCCCGACCGAGCTCCTGATGGAACTCGACGAAGTCCGCGAACTCCTCCTGCTCGACGTTCTCGAAGATTTCCTCGACGGAGACGACCGTCTCGAAGTCGATCCGGATCGGGTGGTCGCCGTACTGCTCGACGTACTCCGCCGCCGTCAGCGGGAAGTCCTCCTCCTCGTCGATCTTCTTCGCGAGCACGGCGTGGCCGTACTGCCGCATGCCCTCGCTCCCCTGCTCGCCGTCGGGGTCGTGTGGCCAGTCCATATGGGGAAATTCGCCGGATCGGGGATAGTGGTTTCGGATGCGGCGGTGACGGCCGGCCGCGCCCCGCGACCTGCTCAATCACACGCCGACCGCCGCACAAGGCACTTCACGGCGCTGCGCGTGGCTCGCGACATGCGCCGCAGAGCCCTCCTCGCGTCCGCGGCCGCCCTCTCGACCGCCTCGCTCGCCGGCTGTCCGACGCCACCGTGGACCCACGATCCCACGGAGATCGACGGCGCCGAGGTGACCTTCCGCCGCGAGTACGACGGGGAACTCGACGTCACGGGCTCCGGCGGGAACGACGTCGCTGAGGTGCGCCGCCGCCTCGACGAGGATCCGCCGCGGCTGGTCGTGGCGGGATCGCTCCTCGACGGACCCCGGCGCTGCTATCGGGTCACGCTGTTCGAGGCCGGTCTCGACGACGGGATGCTCCGCCTCCGGATCGTCTCCGAGGACGACCCCGACTCGGACGTCGACCGCTGCTCGGACGTCGCCGAACCACACCCGTACTCGGTCGCCGTCGCGTTCGCCGACGCCTCCGTTCCGGAGCGCGTCGAAGTCCGCCACGGCGATGAGGCGGTGCTGGAAGAACGCGTATAAAGGAGCCGACGTCGCTTAGTCGTCCGCCGAAGCCGGCGAGTCGTCGCCCGCGGCCTCGATGTCGACCTCGATCTCCGCGGACGCGGCCTTGTACTCCGGAATCTTGGCGCGCTCGTCGAGCACGTCGTTGGTGAGGCGGTTCGCGGAGGCGGCCGCGAAGTGCGGCGTGGTCCAGACGACCCCCTCCTTGATGTCCTCGGTAACGTCGGCGCGGACGGTGATCTCGCCGCGGCGGGACTTCAGCACGACGTGGTCGCCGTCCTCGATCCCGTACCGCTCGGCGTCGTTCGGGTGGACGTCGACGAAGTTCTCCGGGTGCTGCTTCGAGAGCGTGGGCGAGCGCCGGCTCATCGTCCCGGTGTTGTAATGCTCTTCGAGCCGCGCGGTGGTCAACACGAGCGGGTACTCCTCGTCGGGGACCTCCTTCGGCTCCTGGTGGACGACGCCCTCGATGCGGCCGAGGCCGTCCTCGGTCTCGAACTCGTCCTCGTAGAGGAACGGGTCGCCCTCGTCGCCCTCCTCGTAACAGGGCCAGTGGAGCCCCGTCTCGCCGAGCGCGTCGTAGGTCATCCCGTGCATGATCGGGCACACCTCGCGCAGCTCCTCGAACACGTCCTCGGGGCCGTCGAACTCGAACTCGTCGCCGTCGAACAGCCGCGTGCCGACCTCACAGAGGATGTCGAGGTCGTGGCGCGTGTTCTCGTGGACCTTGTGGACCCCGCGCATGCGCTGGACGCGCCGGTCGGTGTTGGTGACGGTGCCGTCGCGCTCGGCCCACGTCGTCGCGGGGAGGACGACGTCCGCGAGCTCGGCGGTCTCGGTCATGAAGATGTCCTGGACCACCATGAAGTCGAGATCCTCGCGGAACCGCTGCTCGGTCCGGTTGCCGTCCGGCTCGCTCATGATCGGGTTCTCGCCCATGACGTAGAGGCCGTGGACGGTGTCGCCGATCGCGTGGGAGATCTCGACGTTCGTCAGCCCGGGCTCCGCGGGCACCTCGAACCCCCACACGTCCTCGACCGACTCGCGGGCCTCGTCGTCGTCGACGAGCTGGTACCCCGGGAGGACGTTCGGCATCGCGCCCACGTCGCAGGTCCCCTGAACGTTGTTCTGTCCGCGCAGGGGGTTGACGCCGGTGCCGGGCCGGCCGAGGTTCCCCGTGATCAGCGCGAGGTTGATCTCGTTTTGAACGTTGTCGACGCCGCAGGTGTGCTGACTCATCCCCATTCCGGTGAAGATGGCGGCGTCGTTCGCCATCGCGTACTTCTCGGCGGCGAGCTCGATGTCCGCCAGCGGGACGCCGCACTCCTCGGCGGCCGCCTCCTTGTCGAAGTCCGCGAGCGTCTCCTTCAGGTGGTCGATGCCCTTGGTGCGCTCCTCGACGAACTCCTCGTCGATCCAGCCCGCCTCCGGCTCCTCCTCGTGACGCTCTAAAATCGTCTTGAGGACGACGTTCAGGAGCGGAATGTCGGTACCCGGCTTCAGCTGGAGGTGTATGTGCCGGTCGGTGTCGTCGATCTCGAACGACCGGGTGGTCTTGTTCGCGTGCGGGTCGACCTGGATGACGGTCGCGCCCTCCAGCACGGCCTGCCGGAAGTACTGGCTGTTGGCGATCGGGTGCTGCTCGCCGGGGTTCGCGCCCTGGATCCACAGCACGTCCGCGGAGTCCTCCAGGTCGGCCATGCTGTTCGTCATCGCGCCCATCCCGAGGCTGGTCCGCAGCGCCCAGACGGTCGACGCGTGACACATCCGCGTGCAGTTGTCGACCTGGTTGGTGCCGTACCGCCGCGCCAGCTTCTGGATGAGGTAGTTCTCCTCGTTGAACGTCTTCGAGGAGCCGAAGAAGCCCATCCCGTCCGGGCCGTGCTCCTCGCGGATGCCCTCCATCTCGTCGACGACGCGGTCGAGCGCCTCCGACCAGGTCGCCTCGCGGAACTCGCCGTCCTCCTTGATCAGCGGCTCCGTCAGCCGGTCCTCGTGGTCGACGACCTGCGTCGCCGCGCCGCCCTTGATGCAGACGCTCCCCTCGTTCACTGGCGCGTCGCCCCACGGCATGAACCGCATCTCGCCGGGCTCGTCGCCCTCGAGCACGCGGATCCCGCAGCCGACGCCGCAGTACGGACAGATCGTCTTCGTCGCGTCGTCCGGCTCACTGGACATCGGTCTCACCGCCCCCGTGTGTGCTCATACCGCATGATCCATCGTGGCCGTCCATCAGTGTACCGGTGGTTTCCGTCGGTGAGAGAGTGCGCGGAGCGGAAGACGGGCGAGGCGGAGGGTCAGCGAACCGGAAGGCGGGCGAGGCGGAGAGCGGGCGAAGCAGAGGGTCAGCGAACCGGAAGACGGGCGGAGCGGAGGGCGGATGAGGCACGAAGCATTCGGCGAATTAGCATCGATGGCTGACAGGTTATTAATGGTAATTTATAATGGAAAAACATTTACTATGGTTTGTTAACACGTTTCAACCGGGATCAACATGAAAGCCGTTGTCTATCAAGGCCCGTACGACGTGGCCGTCGAAGACGTAGACGAACCGGAGATAGAACACCCGAACGACGTCGTCGTCGACATCACGACGTCCTGTATCTGCGGGTCGGACCTCCACATGTACGAGGGACGGACCGCGGCCGAGGAGGGGATCATCTTCGGCCACGAGAACATGGGCGTCGTCAGCGAGGTCGGCGAGGCGGTCTCGACGCTGGAGGAGGGCGACCGCGTCGTCATGCCGTTCAACGTCTCCTGCGGCTTCTGCCAGAACTGCGAGGAGGGGTACACCGGCTTCTGTACCAACGTCAACCCCGGCTTCGCGGGCGGCGCGTACGGCTACGTCGCCATGGGCCCGTATCCGGGCGGACAGGCGGAGAAGCTGCGCGTCCCGTACGCCGACCACAACGCGCTGAAGCTGCCGGAGGGCCGCGAACACGAGGACGCGTTCGCGCTGCTCGCGGACATCTTCCCGACGGGGTGGCACGGCACCGAGCTGGCGAACCTCGAGTCCGGCGAGTCCGTCGCCATCTTCGGCGCCGGGCCGGTCGGGCTGATGGCCGCCTACAGCGCGAAGCTCAAGGGCGCGGCCGAGATCTACGTCGTCGACCAGGTTCCGAGCCGACTCGAGTTGGCCGAGGAGCACTGCGACGCCCACCCGATCGACTTCTCCGAGGGCGACCCGGTCGACCAGATCATCGAGGAACACGGCGGGATGGTCGACAAGGGCGTCGACGCGGTCGGCTACCAGGCGACCGACCCGGACGACGTCGACACGGAGACGGAGGACTACTCCTACCAGCCGGCCAAGGAGAACCCGGCGGTCGTGATCAACAACCTCATCCGCGTGGTCCGGCCGACCGGCGAGCTGGGGATTCCCGGACTCTACGTTCCCGAGGACCCCGGCGCGCCCGACGACATGGCCGCGCAGGGCCGCCTCGGCATCGACTTCGGGAAGTTCTTCGAGAAGGGGCTCAAGTGCGGCACCGGGCAGTGTAACGTGAAGGAGTACAACCGCTACCTGCGGGACATGATCATCGAGGGCCGAGCCGATCCGACGTGGGTCGTCTCGCACCGCGTGGACCTCGAGGAAGCGCCCGAGATGTACGAGGCGTTCGACGCTCGCGAGGAGGGCGTCACGAAGGTCCTGCTGGAGCCCTGACTCTCGAGCTACCCCTCACCCGCGTTCCGTTTTTTCCAAACCGCGACGCGCGTCAGACCCGGAGCCACGCCTTCGGGTGTTCCGCCCTGAGGTGCGACTGGTACCGCGAGACCAGCTCCGGATAGCCGTCGGCGACGCAGTGCCACTCGCAGAGGTCGCAGCCCCGTTCGACCGCCTCGTCGCCGCCCTGAACGTGTCCGCCGCGTCTGTATGTGACCATGGGATTCCCGCCGCGGCCGCTCCGCGTTGATAGGTACCATACGCCACGGACGGGGTTCACTCTGTCGGCGGTGGAGACGCGCGGCGGCGACCGCAGGAACCCCGCCCCGTCGCACCTGCCTTGTCGCTCCCGCTCGCCGTACCCGACTCGTCGCTCCCGCCGAAACCGGTATGTCGATCCCTCTCGTGGTGACTCGTATGTGTAAGTACTGTAACTGGGCGTTCCACGACGAGTGGGGCCAGCTGCTGAAGTACGACGACGTCTACCAGTCGGCGATCGGCGCCGAGACGGAGTCCACCCACGGCTTCCACGAGGACTGGGACGACCTACAGGCGGAGCTCGGCATCTGACGCGGCGGCCTCACAGCGGGAACGCCTCGGTCGCCTCCTCGCCGGTCGCCGTCTTCCCGTCGACCTCGGCGGTCGCCAGGTCGTCGAGCTCGCCGCGAATCTTCGCCTCGTCCATCTCGCTGCCGATGAACACGAGCCGCGTCCGGCGGTCGTCGTCGGGGGCCCACTCGCCGATCGGTCCGGCCTGTACCGACGGGCCGGCCTGGCTCACGCCGATGACCTCGTCGGTGCCCGTGACGTTCGCGACGCCCTTCGCCCGCACGATGGCGCCGTCCCAGTCGTCGAGCCAGTCCGCGAACGGCTCCGGGTCGAGCGCGTCGGTCGAGCGGTAGACGAACGAGTCGACCCCGTGGGCCGCGGCGGCCCCCTCGGCGTGGTCGTGGCCGTGCGCGTGGCCGCCTCCTTCTCTCCGGCTCTCGCCCGACGATTCTCCCTCGCCCTCGCTCTCGGCTATCGCCCGCTTCCACCCCGGCGACCGCTTGGCCGTCTCGAAGTCGAACCGCCCCGTGTCGAGCACGTCGTCCGGATCGACTTCGGAGTAGCTCGTCCGGATCCGCTTCGCTCGCGGCCCCAGCCGGTCGGCGACCGACTCGATCTCGTCGAGCACGTCGTCGGGGACCATGTCCGTCTTGTTCAACACGAGCACGTCGCAGAACTCGATCCCCTCGACGAGCACGTCCGCGAGTGGCCGGTCGGCCGCCGGCTCGCCGTCGCCCGGGAGGCTCTCGCCGGCGTTGAACTCCTTCCAGAACCCGTAGCTGTCGAGGACGGTCACCATCGTGTCGAGCCGGAAGCGCTCGGTCGGGTCGACCTCGCTGTCATCGGTCCCCTCGGTGAACGCCCGCGCGATCGGGATCGGCTCGGAGATGCCCGACGACTCCACGAGGAGGTAGTCGAACTCGCGGGACTCGGCGAGCGCCGCGGCCTCCGACAGGAGGTCGTCCTGGAGCCGGCAGCAGATACAGCCGTTCGAGAGGTCGACGACGCCCTCCTCGTCGTTCTCGCGGGCGACGAGCTCGGCGTCGACGTTCACCTCGCCCATGTCGTTTAAGATGACCGCGATCCGCCTGTCGCCGGGGTTCGCGAGGAGGTGGTTCACCATGGTCGTCTTCCCGGCGCCGAGGTAGCCGCTGAGGACCGTGACCGGGATCCGGTCGTCTGCCATGTATGCTACCAGTCCCCACGGTTGTATCAAACGATCGATCGGGACGATCGGCACGAACGTTCATCCGTCCCACCGCCGTACCGCGAGCCGATGGACCTGAGCGAGTCGACCGTCCGGGACCGTGCCCGGGCGTACGCGGCGGCGGAACCGCTGTACGACGTGGAGCGCCAGCACGTCGAGACGGTCGCGAAGACGTTCGCCGGCGACGAGTACGGGCGCCGCGACGCGCAGTGGATCGTCCGGTGGTACTTCCGGCGGTACCTCGGCGAGTATCCTGACCGCGAGCGGCGCGAGCGGGAGGAGGCGTTCCGCGACAACGAGTTCGACGACGTGATCGACGCCATCGACGGCGCCGTCGACGCGGTGGGCGTGAATAGCGACGACTCAGCGAACGTCGCCGCCGCCCTCGACGCGCTCACCGCGCTCGACGGGGTCGACGTCGCGGTCGCGTCCGGGTTCCTCCAGTTCCTCGCGCCCTCGCGGTTCGTCGCGATCGACCGCCGGACGTGGACGGTACTGGCCGCCGCCGGCGAACTCGACGACCCCTACCCGGACCCGCCGTCGGCGGCCGACTACCGGCGGTTCGACGACGCCTGCCGGGCCGTGACCGACCGGACCGGCGTCGACGCGTGGACGCTGTACCGGGCGCTGTGGCGGTCGTTCGAGGAGCTTCCGGCGGGGACCTCGTAGCGGCTCACTCCACGACCTCGACGACCGGGTCGTCCGCGATCAGGCGCGTGAGGAGGACGCGCGGCACGTTCGCGCGGAAGAGGATCTCCCCGGCGACCGCCCGGGCCGCGGCGGCGTCCGCCTCGTCGTCGACCTTGTTCACGACGGGGATCGCGGCCGCGTCGCCGGGGACCCCCTTCAGCCCGCCCGCGGGGCTCGCGAGGACCGTCGCGACGTCGGCGGGGCGGATCTCGTCGCCGATCTCGCGGCCCGTGATCGCGGCGACCTCCTCCGGCCGGTGGACGAGCTCCTCGGTGAGGGGTTCGCCGACGACGTGCGCGCTCGCGATCGGGACGACGACGTCCGCGCTCGGCGGGATCTGCGGCTCGTGGTCGCCGGGCGCCTTGAATTCTCGGAGGCGCGCCCCGTCGGCCTTCACGAGCGTCGCGCCGGGCGCGGCGTCGGCGATCTCGGCGACGGTGTCGACGTCGTACCCGAGGTACCGGTCCGAGCGCTCGCGCTCGGGGACCAGCCCGAGCGGCCAGTCGCCGTCCGCCGCCTCCTCGATCGCGGCCGCCGGGTCCTCGGTCACCCGCACCGCGGCAACCCGGTCGTCGAAGATCGGTATCCGCACGCTCGCGGTCACGACCGACCGGTCGAGCCGGTCCGCGAGCGCGAACAGCGTCGACTTCTTGCCGCCCGCGCCGACGACGCAGACGGTCGCGTCGCGGGCGTCGAGCGCGGTCGTCAGGTCCATGCCCGGACGTTGTCCCGCCCCCGGCCTCACTCTAACGGTCGGAGCCTCGGCCGGAGGGGGCGCCGCGCGGGCACTCGACCCCAGCGGCGAACAGATTGATACGTCTCCGCCGCGCAGAGTGGCTGAATGAGTCGGCGCCGCACTCGGGTCCTCCGCGTCGACCTCTCGACGCGCGAGACCGCCCGCGAGCCCGTCCCGCGGGAGTGGCGACGCGACTACGTCGGCGGGAAGGGGCTCGGAGCGCGCTACCTCTACGAGAAGCTGTCGCCGGGAACGGACCCGACTGCCCCGGAGAACTGCCTCGCGCTTTTCGTCGGGCCGCTCGCGGGATACCTCCCGGGAGAGACGCGCTACGCCGCGGTGACGAAGTCTCCGCTCACCGGCGGCTTCCTCGACTCCTACGCAGGCGGCGACTTCGCCGACCGCCTCGCGGGGTCGCTCGCAGACTGCCTCGGGCTGCTCGTGACGGGCGCCGCCGACCGACCGGTCCGGATCGAGGTCGAGGGCGGCCGCGCCCGGATCGAGCCGACCGACGCGTGGGGCGACGACGCTGCCGAGACGGCCGAGCGGTTCCCTGACGCCGGGGTCGCCTGCGTCGGCCCCGCCGGCGAGCGCGAGGCGGCGTACGCGACGATCGCGAGCGGCGGCGGCGCCCACCACGCGGGCCGCGGCGGCGCCGGAGCCGTGATGGGCGCGAAGCGCCTCAAATCGGTCGTCGCTCGCGACCCCTCGCCGACGGTTCCGGACGACCTCGCCGCGCTCCGCGACCGCGACGCCGCGGCCTACGGCGACGAGCCGACCGGCGAGTGGCAGGCGGCCGGCGAGACGGTCGAGACGGTCGACTACGCCAACGAGGTCGGGATCCTCGCGGCGGAGGGGTGGACGGAGACCGGCTTCGACGGCGCCGACGACATCGGCGTCGAGGCCGCCCTGGAGCGCTCGTCGGGGCGCGAAGGGGCCGACGAAGGGGAAGGCTCGGACGTCCCCGGCGGCTTCCGGATCGACACGCCCGACGGCGAGGTGGTCCCCCGCGGCGCGGCGCCGATCACGCTCGGCGCGGGCCTCGGCATCGACGACTTCGACCGCGTCGTCGACCTCTGCGGGGTCTGCGACCGGCTCGGCCTCGACGTGATCGGCGCGGGCAACGCGGTCGCGTGGGCGGTCCGCGCCGGCGAGGCGGGGATCGTCGACTGTCCGGTCTCGTTCGGCGACGCCGACGGCGCCGAGCGCCTCTTGGAGGCGATCGCGGCCCGCGAGGCGCCGCCGGATCTCGATGTCGATCCCGACCTGCCGGACGCGCTCGCGGACGGTATCGACGCCGCGGTCGAACGGTTCGGCGGCGCGGGACTCGTGCCGACGGTGAAGTCGATGGCGCTGCCGGGCTTCGACCCCCGCGCGGCGGTCGGCGTCGCGCTCGCGTACGCGACGAGCGACCGCGGCGCGTGCCACCGCCGCGCGCGGCCGCAGGACAGCGAGCCCCTCGCCCGGCCGGACCGGTCCCCCGCAGACCGGGTCCGCGACGTGGTCGGCGAGCAGAACGCTCGCTCCGTCCTCTGGAGCCTCGTCGTCGACGACTTCGTCGGCGAGGCGGTCTGGACCGACCTCGGCGCGGAGTGGCTCGCGGCGGTCGACCATCCCGCGGTCGCCGACGTCGACCGCGACGGGGACGGGACCGACGCCGGCGTCGACAGCGGAACCGACGCCGCCACGCCGGACGAACCGGTCGACGCGCTCGCGGCGACCGGCGAGCGCATCTGGACGCTCACGCGGCTGTTCAACGCCCGCGAGGGCTTCGACCGCGCGGACGACGCGCTCCCCGCCCCGCTGCGCACCGCCGCGGCCGACGGCACGCCCGGCGTCGACGTCGAGGCGTTCGACCGCCTGCTGGACCGCTACTACGCGGCGCGAGGGTGGGGAGACCGCGGGCTCCCGACGCCAGCGACGCTCGACCGGCTCGGACTCGCCGGCGTCGTCGACGACGCGACCCCGCTGGACGAACGCCCGATCGACCCCGTCGCGGCGGCCGAGTCCGACGACTGACGGGCGGAAAAACCGTGCTCTCCGGCCGACGCGGACCCCTCAGCGGCGCAGTCCCCCCTCGGCTTTGATCCGCATGATGTGCCGGACGTTGAGATAGATCTCCTCCGGGGACGTCTCCTCCTCGTCGTCGTACAGGTCCGAGACGCGGTAGAGGACCGCCGAGAGCTGCTTGCTCTCCGAGCTGTCTCCCCGAACGTCCTCGGCCACGTCGCGGAGGAACTCCCGCACCTCGTCGTCCGCGGCGAACTCCGCGTCCGACGCCTCGTCCGGTACCACCGGATCGACGCCCGCGGCGGCGAGGGGGTCCTCGCGGTCGGCGGCGGCACCTCCCGCCTCGGCGCCCCCCTCGGCGTCTGGGGCGTCGTCGCCAGCGTCGGTCATCGCCCCTCGCTCACCCCCCGACGCCGGACGACACCGGCGTTGTTCGCGACGTTCTCGACGAGCACCTTGAACGCGTCCGCGGTCTCGCCGTCCTCCAGGACGACGGGCTCGCCGTCGTCGCCGCCGGTGCGCACCTCCGGGTCGAGCGGGATCCCGCCGAGGAACGGGAGGTCGTGCTCCTGCGCGAGCGCCTTCCCGCCGCCGGAGCCGAATATCTCGTGGAAGCCGCCGCAGTCCGGACAGCGGAAGCCGGCCATGTTCTCGGCGATGCCGAGGACGTTCGTGTCGTGTTTGCCGAACATGCGGAGCCCCTTCACCGCGTCGTCGAGCGCCACGTCCTGCGGCGTCGTGACGATCACGGCGCCCGTCAGCGGGAGCGTCTGGAGGATCGTGAGCTGGGTGTCGCCGGTGCCGGGCGGCAGGTCCATCACGAGGTAGTCGAGCTCGCCCCACTCGACGTCCTCGACGAGCTGGGTGATGATCTTGTGGACCATCGGGCCGCGCCAGATGACGGGGTCGTCCTCGCCGGTGAGGAAGTCCATGCTCATCAGCTTCACCCCGAACCGCTCGGGGGGAACGATCGTCTCGCCGTCGGTCTCGGGACGCTCCTCGGCCGACACCATCCGCGGCACGTTCGGCCCGTACACGTCGGCGTCGAACAGGCCGACGCGGGCGCCCAGTTGGGAGAGCCCGGCGGCGAGGTTCACCGCCACGGTCGACTTCCCGACGCCGCCCTTCCCGGAGGCGACCGCGATCACGTTCTGGACGCCGGGAAGGACCTGCTCGTCTGCCGAGAGGTCGTCCGGGATCGACGCCGACAGCTCCACGTCGAGGCCGGTGTCCGCCAGCGCCTCGCGCACGTCGTCCGCGACGGCCGACTCGTTCGGCGAGAAGGGGGCGCCGAGCGCGAGCGACACGCGGACCGTCCCCGCGCCCTCGTCGACCTCGACGTCGTTCACCAGCCCGAGCGAGACGATGTCGTCGCCGAGGTCGGGGTCCCGCACGTCCGCGAGCCGCTCCCGCACGTCCGCTTCGTTCATGCTCGGGGGGAGGGCCGTGGGTCGAATAAGGGTTCTGTCACCCGATCCGCCCTCCGGTGGGCGGTCAGTCGATCCGCGTCCCGGCGGCCTCGCCGCGCAGGAACGGCGCCAGTCCCTCCGCGCCGAACACGTACGCCGGCGCGTCGAGCGCGAGCAGTTCCCGGACCTTCGCGGCCATCCCTCCCGAAACGTCGGTGGCGTCGCTCGCGCCGAGCGCGTCCGCGACCGCGTCGAACGCGTCGATCTCGTCGATTACGTCCCCTTCGCCGTCGAGGACGCCGGGGACCGTCGAGCAGACGCCCACGCGGCGCGCGCCGAGCCCCGCGGCGAGTTCGACGACCAGCTCGTCGCCCGAGACGACCGTCACCCCGTCGCGCGCAGTCGCCACCCCGTCGCCGTGGAGGACCGGGACGAACCCCTCGCCGAGCAGCGTCGCCACCGACCCGAGCGGGAGGTCGAGCCCGCCGTCAGCTCCCTGTGACCGCGCCGCGAGCGACAGCGGGTGGACGGGCACCACCGGCACGCCGCGCTCGCGGAGGCGCTCCAGCACGTGCGCGTTCAGCCGCTTCATCGCGCCGTGGACCGCGGCCACCGCGTCCGCGTCGCGCGTCCCGTCGGTCGTCGAGACCCCGTGTTCGCTGGCGTGGTGGTGGCCGAAGCTCCCGCCGCCGTGGACGACGACGAGCCGGTCGAGGTCGCCCGCCGCGAGCGCGCCGGCGACGACGTCGCAGGCCGCGTCGAGCGCCGCGTCGTCGAGCGTCTCGGGGCGGCCCTTCTCCGTGATCAGGCTCCCGCCGAGCTTGAGGACGACGGGGGGTGCGGCGACGTCAGCGGCGTCGGCGTCGAGATCGGCCGCGCCGCCCGTCACGGCTCCACCACCCGGACGCCCTCGGTCGCCAGCTCGGCGCGGAACGCCTCCTCGCAGCCCTGCGTGAACGAGAGCGCGGTCTCCGTCGCGTCGCTCTCGTCGAGCGCGACGATGCAGCCGCCGCCGCCCGCGCCGGTGAGCTTCGCGCCGTGTGCGCCCGCGTCCCGCGCGGCCCACACCATCGCGTCGAGCGACCGGGCGGAGACGCCGAGCGCGGCGAGCAGCCCGTGGTTGAAGTCCATCAGCTCGCCCAGCTCCGCGAGCAGCGCCGGCTCCGGGTCGCTCTCCGGGTCGGCGTCGGCGAGCAGCCCCTCGCCGGCCCGGACGAGGTCGCCGACGGATTCGACCGTGTCCGCGGCGAACTCGTGTTCTTCGCGCAGCGCGCGGACGCCGGCGACGAGTTCGCCGGTGTCGCCCGCGCCGCCGTCGAAGCCGACGACGAACGGGAGGTTCGGGGCGTCGATCGGCTCGCAGTCGTCGCCCTCGACCCGCACCGCACCACCCATCGTCGAACAGAAGGTGTCGGCCCTGGAGGCCTGTCCGTCCTGGACCTCGAACTCGGCCCGGTACGCCCGGTCGGCGAGCTCGCGGCGGTCCAGCGGCTCGCCGAGCGCCCGGGTCGCGGCGTCGATACCGGCGACGACCACGGCCGCGGACGACCCCAACCCCGCGCCCAGCGGGATGTCGCTCTCGACGGTGATGTCGAAGCCCGCGTCGGGCGCGCCGGCGGCGTCCCGCGCCTGCTCGACGGCCGCGTCGACGTATCCCATCGCGGCCTCGACGAGCGGAGTCGGCACGTCGACGTCGGGGCGGTCGCCGGTGCCGCCGGCGTACTCCACCGTGAACCCGTCCAGGGAGAGGTCCTCGGCCTCGACGCGCACGTGGTCGTCCTCGCGCGGCTCGGCGGTCACCGTCGCGCGTCGCTCGATGGCCGCCGGCACGGCCGGCTCGCCGTAGACGACGGCGTGTTCGCCGAAGAGGTACACCTTCCCCGGCGCTTCGCAAACGGTCATACGAACTTCCTCTCCCCGCGCGCTTACAGGCGTTGCGCTTGTCGGCGGGGCGAGCGGCGGGGATCCGGAACGTGAGACTGCCCTGCCCCCGTCAGCTTTTCACCGGCGGCCGTCCTCGTGCGCGCCATGACCGCGCTTCCGTCGCTTCTGCGACAGTCGTTCACGAACTTCGTCGAGGGGTTGGCCGTCGCGATCCCCCGCCTGCTCTCGGGGTTGGTCTTCCTCGCGTTGGCGTACGTGACGGTGCGAGTCGTCCTCGCGCTCGTCCGCTCGTCGATCGAGCGTGTGTACGTCGGCGACCGCGAACTGGTCGGCGACCTGATCGTCACGCTCGTGGCCATCTTCCTCTGGTTCGGCGTCGCGCTCACCTTCCTCAAGGTGCTCGGCATGGGCGACATCGCGGCGAGCCTGGGCACCGCCGTCGGCTTCATCGCCCTCGGGGTCTCCTACGCGCTCTCCGAGATGATCGAGGACACGGTGGCGGGCGTCTACCTCCTCCGCGACCCGGACTTCAACGTCGGCTACCGCGTCGAGGCGAAGGGCGTCACCGGCACCGTCGCCGCCATCGAACTCCGGAAGACGCGGATCGACACGGACGCCGGCGACCGGATCGTGATGGCGAACCGCGAGATCGAGCCGCGCTGGACCCACGACGTGCCCGAGGAGCCGGCAGAGGACGCGACGGCCGACGACGGGGCCTCGACCGCCGACTGATCGGGAGCGGCGGTCGACGGACTCTCACCGGGCGAGGAGCCGTCTCCCAAAGCTTATCTATCAGCTACGAAACCCAACTTTCGCTATGTCAACACCCGCTACCGAAACCGGCGGCGAGCGCGTCGAGGGCGACACGACGCTGGCGGCGCTGGCGCACGCGTCGGCGCTCTTCGCCTCCTTCCTCGGACCGATCCTGTTCCTGGTCCTCGCGGACGACGACGACGAACTCGTCAAACAGAACGCGAAGAACTCGCTGAACTTCCAGATAATAGTCTTCGTCTCCCTCATGATCGCGGGCGTCCTGAGCTTCGTGTTCATCGGGCTCCTGCTGTTCCCGATCATCGGGATCGTCGACCTCGTCTTGGTCCTCATCGCCACCGTGAAAGCCAACGACGGACAGGTCTACTCGTACCCGTACACGCCTGACATCGTCTGAGCCCGCGCTCTTTCGGAGCGAGACACCGGTCGCTCGCGGAGGATGAGCGAGCGAAACGTAGTTCGTGAACGCAAAAAGCGACCGGCCTACAGTTCGTCCTCGAAGTCTTCGAGGGCGAACACCGTGTCGGCGCCGCGGCGGTCGAGCGTCTCGTTGGCGAGGAGCCAGTAGACGACCGACAGCGCGCGGCGACCCTTGTTGTTCGTCGGGATGACGAGGTCGACGTTCGACAGCTGGTTGTTGGAGTCGCACATCGCGATGACGGGGATGCCGACGGTGATGGCCTCCTTGACGGCCTGCGCGTCGCCGATCGGGTCGGTCACCACGACGACGTCCGGCTCGATGTAGCCGGCGTAGTCGGGGTTCGTCAGCGTGCCCGGGATGAACCGTCCCGTGCGGGCGCGGGCGCCGATGGCGTCCGCGAACTTCTCCGCCGGGAACCGGCCGTACTGCCGCGAGGACGTGACGAGGATCTGCTCGGGGTCGTAGTTCGCGAGGAAGTCCGCGGCCGTGCGGATCCGCTGATCGGTCAGGCTCACGTCGAGGACGTACAGCCCGTCGTCGCGGACGCGGTGGATGAACCGCTCCATGTCCGCCGTCTTCTGCTGGGTCCCGATGTGGACACCGGCGGAGAGGTAGTCCTCGACGGGGATTAGCAGGTCGACGTCGTCGTCGGGCATGACGTCGTCGTCGAACGGGGAGGCGTCCTCCTCTTCGTCAGCCTCCTCCGCGGCCTCGGCGGCCTCGCTTTCGGCGTCGGCGGACGCCCCAGTTTCGGCGTCAGCGGACGCCTCCTCGGCGCCCGCGTCGGCGGTCGGTTCCTCGGTCGTGTCGGCCTCCTCCTCGACCGCCGCGTCGACCGCCTCGGTCTCCGCGTCGTCGTCGAGTTCGACCGCGTCGTTGTCTTCGCTCATGCGTGGTGTGGGCCCGTCATACCGCGTCGTCCGCGATGCGGACCAGTTCGTTCAGCTTGGCGGTGCGCTCGCCGCCGACCGTGCCGGTCTTGATGTAGCCGGCGTCGGTCGCCACGGCGAGGTGTGCGATGGTGGTGTCCTCGGTCTCCCCCGAACGGTGGGAGATGACCGTCTCGTACCCGTTGCGGGCGGCGAGCTCGACGGCGTCGAACGCGTCAGACAGCGTCCCGATCTGGTTCGGCTTGATCAGGATGCTGTTGGCCGCGCCCGCGTCGATCCCGTCCTGGAGCCGCTCGACGTTGGTGACGAACAGGTCGTCGCCGCAGATCAGCGTCCGGTCGCCGACCCGGTCGGTCAGCTCCGCGAACGCCTCGTAGTCGTTCTCGTCGAGCGGGTCCTCGACGTACGCGAGGTCGTACTCGTCGACGAGCCCGGCGACGTACTCGATCTGCTCGTCGGCCGACTTCGTCTCGTCGCCGTACACGTACGCCTCTCGGTCGTCGTCGTACAGCTCGGCGGCGGCCATGTCGAGTCCGAACCGGATCTCGAACCCGACCTCGTCTTCGACGCGGTCGACCGCCTCGTCGACGACCTCGAACGCGTCCGCGTCCGAGATGGGGGGCGCCCACGCGCCCTCGTCACCCTTCGCCGCGGGGACGCCGCGCTCGTCGAGCACGTCCGCGACCGCCGCGTGGACCGCGGCGTTCGCGAAGACGGCCTCCGAGACGCTCGGCGCGCCGACCGGCGCCGCGAGGAACTCCTGGATGTGGGTCGCCTCCTTGGCGTGCTCCCCGCCGCCGACGACGTTGCCGAGCGGAATCGGGAAGTTCTCGCCGCGGAACGCGCCGCCGAGGTGCTGGTACAGCGGTGCGCCCAGCACGTCGGCGGCCGCCTTCGCCGCCGCCATCGAGATGGCGACCGCGCTGTTGGCACCGATGGCGGAGAAGTCGTCCGTCCCGTCGGCGGCGCGTAAGGCGTTGTCGACCGCGCGCTGGTCGCCCGCGTAGACGCCTTCGAGGCGCGGCACCGCGTGTTCGCGGGCCTTCGCGATCGACTCGCTCGCGGGCAGTTCGATCGCCTCGTACTCGCCCGTCGAGGCCCCGCTGGGGGCCGCCCCGCGGCCGAAGCCGCCGGACTCGGTGAGCACGTCGGCCTCGACCGTCGGGTTCCCCCGCGAGTCGAGCACGCGGCGGAGCGAGACGCTGGTGATCCGCGTCATCAGCTCTCCCTCCGGACGGTGAACGGGAGCGCGCCCGCGTCGTACTCCTCCGCGGCGACGAGGATCGGCTCCGTCTGGTCCGTGTCGATCAGCACGGGCGCCCCGTAGGACACCTGCAGCGCTCGCGCGCCGAGGATGCGTGCCTTCTCGTATCGATTGTATCGCTGTTCTGACATGGTTACTGGTACGGCGAGACGACGTCGACGAGGTCGCGGTGGCTGACCATCATCCGGCGGCAGCAGTGCCGGTCGACCCCGAGGTCGTCGAGCACCTCGCCGGGGTCCTCGTCGCCCTCGCGAGCCCGCTCCTTGAACTCTTCCCAGTGTTCACCCACGACGTTGCCGCACGTGAAACACCGAACGGGAATCATCATGACTGGATCACCTCAGCGGTAGGACTTCTGGTAGCGAGCGCGCGCGCCGGGTCCGCCCCACTTCTTGGGTTCGGACTGGCGCACGTCGTTGACCAGCAGGGTGCGGTCGAAGTTCATGTACGCGTCGCGCAGCTCCGCGTCGCCGAGGTGCTGGACGAGGCCGCGGGCGATGGCGGTCCGCGTCGCGTCCGCCTGGCCGCTGAAGCCGCCGCCCTCGACGTCGATGTCGATGTCGACGCCGTCGCGGAGCTCCTCGCCCGCGATGCGGAACGGCTCGAGCATCTTGAGCCGCGCCTGCTCCGGTTCGACCAGCTCGACTGGCTGGGAGTTGATGCGCACGCGACCCTCGCCCTCGCGCACGGTGGCGCGGGCGACGGCCGTCTTCTTCTTGCCTGAGGTGTTCGTTACCATGTGACGTTGGCTCCCAGAGACTCGGAGATCTCCCCGAGCGTGGTGAATTTGATGTTCGAGAGGCGGTCGAGCGAGGTGCCGTCGAGGACGACGCTCTCGACGTCCTCGTCGCGCTCGTAGGGGTTCCCGACGTACACGCGCACGTTCGAGAACGCCTCGCGGCCGTCCTCCGACTTGTACGGCAGCATGCCGCGGATGGCGCGCTTGAAGATCCGGTCCGGACGCTTGGGGTAGTAGGGCCCGCTGTCCGAGCCGAGCTCCGCGCGCTTGTGATACGTCTCCATCGTCGCCTCCTCGTTGCCGGTGATGACGGCGCGCTCGGCGTTGACGACGGCGACGGTCTCCCCGGCGAGGACGCGCTGCGCGACCTCGGAGGAGACGCGACCGAGGATACAGTCGCGGGCGTCGATGACGACATCCGCGTCGATTTTCGCGAGGCTCATCGGATCACCCGCACGTTGCTTCCTTCGGGGTTCTGTTCGACGTACTGTTCAAGCGTCACCGCTTCGCCGGCCTGGTCGATCTTCGTCCGGGCGGTCCCGGAGAAGTCGACGGCGGCGACGGTAACGTTCGTTTCGAGCACACCGCTGCCCAGCACCTTGCCGGGGACGACGACCGTCTCGTCTTCCTGCGCGTATCGTTCGATACGGCCCAGGTTGACCTCAGCGTGCGTGCGCCGTGGCTTCTCCAGTCGGTCGGCGACGTCCTGCCACACGTTGGCACCGGAGTCACGCGAGACCGACTTCAGATCGGCAATGAGGTTCTGTAGTTTCGGGTTCGTCTTGCTACTCATAGCTGTCCCTCCTGAACGGAGAGTTCGTGGAAAACGGAGTGCAGGGAGCAGGATTTGAACCTGCGGACCTCTACAGGACAGCGCCCTGAACGCTGCGCCGTTGGCCTGACTTGGCTATCCCTGCGTGCACTCCACCGTATTCCGGCTCCCTTCAAACCACTTTCGGTCCCGGCGTCCCCGCGGTCGGTCGCGGGCGCTCCGGCGGTCGGAGCGGCGCCGCAGCTGTCTGCGGGGGCGACGGTCAGGGGATTGGTTCGAAGGGCCGTCATTTCCTTATACTGCGACTTTCGTCTGTAGTTCGTCCGCGCGCTCCTCGATGGAGTCGATGGCGCGGAGCAGCAGTTCCTCGACGTCGAACGAGCCGTCCGTCTCGATGTGGAAGACGAACGCCCCCGGCACGTCCTCGACCGCGACCTCCTTCCCGGGGAACCGTTCCGAGAGGTCGTTGTCGAACTCGTCGGTGAGCTCGATCTCTCCGTCCGGCGTCTCGATGACGCCGCGGAGGATGTTCGGCTCGTCGTCGTCGAACTCGCCGCGGTCGCCCTCGACCGAGACGCGCTGGAGGTGACGGTACCCGACGGAGACGCCGCCCTGGTGTTTGGCGTGCTCCTTGCCGGTGTCGAGGACCGCGTCGGCCTCGAACTCCAACCGCTGTCCCTCCTTCAGCTCGATGATCGGAACGTTCTCGTCGGCGACTTCGACGAGCGGATCGCTGCTCTCGATGTCGCCGGAGTACGCCGTCGCCGGGCCTTCGACGTCGAGCGCGAGGGTGACCTCGTCGCCGAGTTCGAAGTCGTCGAGCGGCGTCGTCAGGGGCACCAGCCCCAGACGCAGGCCGATCATCTCGTCGAACATGACCGAGGAGTTCTCGACGAACCGGACCGTGTCGATCGAGAACGTCGGGACGTCGGCGATCATCGCGCGGCGAATGCCGTTGGCGAACGCCGGCGTGAGCCCGCGGATCAGCACCCGCGCGCTGCGATCGTCCCGTTCGACGTACTGGACGTCGAATTCGTCTTCGGTCATGTCAGACTCGCTTGTTCTTCGGCGCCTTCGTCCCGTCGTGCGGGATCGGCGTGACGTCCTCGATGCGCCCGATCTCGACGCCCGCACGCGAGAGCGCGCGGATCGTCGCCTGCGCACCGGGACCGGTGGACTTGTTGAGGTTGCCGCCGGGGCCGCGCACGCGAACGTGTACGCCCTCCAGGCCGGCGTCCTTGACGCGCTCGGCGACGACCTCCGCCATCTGCATGGCGGCGTACGGCGACGCCTCGTCGCGGTTCTGCTTCACCACGGTGCCGCCGGACGACTTGGCGATCGTCTCGGCGCCCGTCTCGTCGGTGACCGTGATGAGCGTGTTGTTGAACGACGCGTACACGTGGGCGATGCCCCACTTTCCTCCGTCCTCGGATTCACTCATGGTTGGTTACTCCTGTGACTCCGCGCGCTCGGGGTGGAGATCGTCCGCGAGCGGGCTCGTCTCGTCGAAGGCGATGGCGCCCTCGTCGTCGACGTCCACCTTCACCGACGGGCGCGTGACGCGAGCGCCGTTGACGGTGATGTGGCCGTGGACGATGAACTGGCGGGCCTGCTGGGTCGAAGAGGCGAATCCCTGGCGGTAGACGATCGTCTGGAGCCGGCGCTCCAGGAGGTCCGTCACGTCGAGCGACAGGACCGTCGAGATGTCGTCGTTGTCGCCGAGGATGCCGATCCGACGGAGCCGTGCGACGAACTCCGCGCCGGCGTCCTGGGCGGCGTCGACGTCGCCCTGCGCCTCGCCGAGGAGCCGTCGGGCCTCTCGACGCATGTTACGCAGTTCGGACTGCGCTCGCCAGAACTCCTCTTTGTTCTTCAGACCGTACCGCGAGAGGAGGTCGGACTCCTCGGCGATGCGCTCGCCCTGGTACGGGTGGTTCGGCGTCTCGTAGCCCTTGGTGTTCTTGCCGGTACTCATTCCTCGTCACCCGCTTCGTCGTCCGCCATCTCCTCGCGGATCTCCTCGACGTTGACCCCGATGGTCCCCTCCGAGCGACCCGTGGACTTGGTGCGCTGGCCGCGGACCTTCTGCCCGCGCTTGTGGCGCACGCCCTTGTACGATTCGATGATCTTCATGCGGTTGATGTCGTGACGGCGCTTCTCGTTGACGTCCGTGCCGACGAGGTGCGTCGTCTCTCCGCTGAAGAAGTCGTTCTGTCGGTTCGTCATCCACGACGGGACGTGGTCTTCGAGGTTCTCGGCGATGTCGACCACCGCGTCGATGTCATCCTCGTCGAGGAGCCCGAACGTGGCGTTTCTGTCCACGTCGGCCTTCTCGGCGACCAGCCGCGCCGTGCGCGTGCCGATGCCGTCGAGTTCGGACAGGCTTCGCTCGACCGTCTTCGTCCCGTCGAGGTCCGCGCCCCCGATCCGAACGAAGTACTGGAGGTCTTCCTCCTCCTCCGGCGAGTCGTCCTGTGATTCTTCCGTGCTCATGTGTTGGTTGTGGTGAGCCCTACCGGCGCGAATCCGGCGGTACTCGTCCGTTCGAGCGTTGCGGCGGGGATTCGAACCCCGGAGGCAGTGACGCCACAGAGTTAGCAACCCTGCGCCTTGGGCCAGGCTTGGCTACCGCAACCCGCGTTGTATCATCGCCCTCTCGGACTCGGGACCCGACGCCCCTGCAGTTCGTGCGTTCGTATGCTCCCGCTTTCGGTACTTAAACATCACGAAACGCCCGGGTCGCTGTGGCGGTCTCGCACGGTCGTCGCTTGGGTGGTATCGGAGTCCGACGAGATCGCGGCGGACGCGTCGGATCCGTCGAGGTGGAGCTGTTGGAGTCCTGTTGTTCAAACGCTGTCTCGGCTGAAACAGTTGGTCACCGAGTAGCGCTTCTCGATCGTTTCGGGAGCAGATGCGCCGGAGCGCTTCGGCGTTATTTATAAACAACTCGTGACTTCGCGGTGAACACCGCCTAAGCCCCAGCCGCGAGGGCTCGGTGCGCTCGCTGTCGCCCGAAAATCTTCGATTTTCGGGATGACGAGAGAGCTTCACTCTCTCGAACCACGCGCCTCGGTCGCTCACTTCGTTCGCTCCCTCGGTGCGAACGTCGCGCGCCTTCGCCCTCGCGGCTGCCCCTTTGAGTCCCACCCGACCGCGACCGCACGGCACCTCACGCCTCCCCAGCCTCGTCGGGCGCGTCCGTCGGGCTCCCTTCGGTCGCCCTCGGCGCGCCCGACTCCCTCGCGCGTGCTGATTCGCGGCCTCCGCTTCGCTCCGGCCGCTCGCCGGCACGCGCCACCGCAATGTCATTTATAACTGGCCGCTACCCTCGAGACGCGCCGTCCGTTTCCGTGAGGCGTACTGTTTAGTGGGTCCCGCGGGAGGGTCCGCGTATGCAAGCCGTTCAGTTCGCCGACCACGGCGACCGCGACGTGATCGAGTACGGCGAGTTCCCCGACCCCGAACCCGACCGCGGCGAGGTGCTCGTCGACGTCAAGGCCGGCGCCTTGAACCACCTCGACATCTGGACGCGGCGCGGGATGCCCGGCATCGACCTGGAGATGCCGCACATCCCGGGCAGCGACGCGGCGGGCGTCGTCGAGGCCGTCGGCGAGGGCGTGACGCGGTTCGAGCCGGGCGACCACGTCGCCGTGAGCGCGGGCGTCTCCTGCGGGAACTGCGAGTTCTGCCGCAACGGCGAGGAGTCGCTGTGCGTCTCCTTCCACATCATCGGCGAACACGTCCGCGGCGTCCACGCCGAGAAGGCGGCGGTTCCCGCCGAGAACCTCGTTCCGGTCCCGGACGGCGTCGACTGGGAGGTCGCCGGCTCCGCGTCGCTCGTCTTCCAGACCGCGTGGCGCATGCTCCAGACGCGCGCCGACATCGAGGCGGGCGAGAAGGTGCTCGTCCTCGGCGCCTCCGGCGGCGTCGGCCACGCCGCGGTCCAGATCGCCGACCACGCGGGCTGTGAGGTGTTCGCGACCGCCTCCACCGAGGCGAAGCTCTCGCACGCCGAGGAGTGCGGCGCCGACCACGTCATCGACTACGAGGCGAACGACTTCGCCGAGGAGATCGACGCGCTCACCGGCAAGCGCGGCGTCGACGTCGTCGTCGACCACGTCGGCGAGGCGACGTATCCGAACTCACTGAAGTCGATGGCGAAGGGCGGCCGGCTCGTCACCTGCGGCGCGACCACCGGCCCGAACCCGGGCGCCGGGCTCAACCGCATCTTCTGGAACCAGCTGTCGGTCCTCGGCTCGACGATGGCGACGCCGGGCGAGGTCGACGAGGTCTTGGACCTCGTCTGGGACGGCACCTTCGAACCGCGCGTCCGCGAGGTGCTGCCGATGAGCGAGGCCGCGCGCGCACACGAGATGATCGAGAACCGTGAGGGCTTTGGCAAAGTGGTGGTTAAACCCGACAGTGAGCTCTGAGACCGACGCCGGCGCGGACGCGACCGCTGACGGCACCACCGACGGCGGCTACGTCCACGTCCCGGAGGACGACGGCGGCGAGAGCGAGGGGGCCGCCGGCCCCGAAGCGTCGGCGTCGGCCACCGACGAACCCACCGCCGACGGTTTCGGTCGCGAGGGGTGGGCGCTGACGGCGGCGATTTTCGTCTGCGCGCTCGTCATCCCGGGGATCATCTACGTCTACCCGTACGCCGCGGGCTGGTTCGGGCTCCCCTTCTTCGCGACGTACCTCGCGCTCCCGCTCGTCCCCGCGCTCCTCCTCGGCCTCGTCGCGGTCTGGTCGATGACGGCCGCGACGGCCAATAGCGAGCCCTGACCGCGGCCGGCTTCGCCCCGGTCAGATCGCCCCGTCGCGCCGTCGAACGACAACCGTTTTGAACGACACCCGCGCAGTGGTGATATGTTGATCACCGTCTCCGGCCCGCCTGGGAGCGGGAAGAGCACCAACGCCGTCCAGCTGGCGGACGCGCTCGGTCTCGGGCACGTCTCCGGCGGCGACATCTTTCGCGAGATGGCGGCCGAACGCGACATGACGCCCGTCGAGTTCAACGAGTTCGCCGAGGAGGACCCCCAGATCGACCGGGACCTCGACCGCCGGCTCCGCGAGATCGCGGTCGAGCGCGACGACGTCGTCCTCGAATCGCGGCTCGCCGGGTGGCTCGCGGCCGACCACGCCGACTTCCGGTTCTGGTTCGACGCGCCGCTGTCGGTCCGCGCGGAGCGGATCGCGGAGCGCGAGGCGAAGCCCGTCGACCGCGCGGCGACGGAGACGGAGCGACGCGAGGCCTCCGAGCGCAAGCGGTACCGCGAGTACTACGACATCGACATCGATGACCTCTCGATCTACGACGCCGCGTACAACACCGCCCGCTGGGGCCCCGAACGGTTCCTCGACGTCCTCGTCGCCACCGTCGAGGCGTACGATCCCGACGACGACGAGGGGAAAGCGCCCGTCGAGGGCGTCAGTTACGACTTCTGAGCCCCACCCGCCGCACACCTCATGACAGACGCCTCCGACGCCGACGCCGACGCTCCCGCCGACGGCGAGGGGCCCCTCAGAGCGCCGCCCGGCGAGCGCTCGGTGCCGGAGCTGCTCCGATTCGGCGTCGTCAACCTCGACAAGCCGGCCGGCCCCTCCTCGCATCAGGTGTCGGCGTGGGTTCGCGACGCGATAGACGAGACGCTCGCAGCGCTTGACCCCGAGGGCCCTCCCACCGGCGGCGTCGCCCACTCGGGCACGCTCGACCCGAAGGTCACCGGCTGCCTTCCCACCCTGACCGGCGACGCGACGCGCATGGCGCAGGTGTTCTTAGAGGGCACCAAGGAGTACGTCGCGGTGCTGGAGATCCACGGCTCGGCCCCGGCGGACTTCGAGGACGTGGTCGCGGAGTTCGAGAGCGAGATCTACCAGAAGCCGCCGCGGAAGAGCGCCGTGAGCCGTCGACTCCGCACGCGGACGATCCACGACCTCGACGTGCTGGAGGTCGACGACCGGCAGGCGCTCATCCGGATCCGTTGCGAGTCGGGGACGTACGTGCGGAAACTGTGCCACGACATCGGGCTCGCGACCGGCGTCGGCGCGCACATGGGTCACCTTCGGCGCACCGCGACCGACCCGTTCGACGACCGCGACCTCCACACACTTCAGGACCTCGTGGACGCGCTCGCGTGGGCCGAGGACGGCGACGACACGCTCCTCCGCGAGGTGGTCCGTCCGGCGGAGGACGCCCTGACGCACCTCCCCGCGGTGACGGTCGCGCGGTCCGCCGCGCGCAGCGTCGCGACCGGCGCGCCCGTGTACGCGCCCGGCGTGATCGACGTCGACGACGACGCCGCTCGGCCGGACCGCGACGGCGACGACGACCCGCCGCTCGTTGCGTGTTTCACGCCCGACGGCGTCGCGGTCTGTCTCGGGCGCGTCGTCGGCGATCCGGACGCCGACAGCGGGATCGCCGTCGACTTGGAGCGCGTTCTTTTATAACTCCGCCATCCCCGGGTTCGGGTATGGACGAGTCGGACGCGAACGGGGAAGCGGGCGGACGGATCGAACTCGGAAGCGCGAGCGCCGCGCCGGGGACGCTCGACCGCGGCCGGCTCCCGGTCGCGGAGCTCCCGACCGGAGGCGCGGAGCGGCTCCCGGTCGTCGTCGCGAACGGCGCCGAAGCCGGACCGACGCTGTGGCTCACGGGCGGCGTCCACGGCGACGAGGCGACCGGCGTCGCGGTCGTTCAGGACGCGGTCGCGGCCTTCGGCGACTGCCTCGCCGACCTCGCGGGCGCGGTCGTCGCGGTGCCCGCGGCCTCCCCCGCGGGACTCCGTCGCAACGCGAGAGAGACGTACTACGCCGACGAGGACCCGAACCGTCACTTCCCGGACGCCGACGCGGAGTCAGCGCGCCCGCCGAAGCTCCAGGAGCGGATCGACGCCCGCCTGTACGCCGCGATCACGGGTGAGGTGCCCGACGACGCGGGCGAGTCCGCGGACGATTCGAGGCAGTTCGCCGTCGAGACGGTCGGGACGAACGCAGCCGCGGACGCGCTGATCGACTGCCACACCGCCGGCGTCGGCAGCGAGCCGTTCGCCATCCGGGACCGCGTCCTCTACGGCGACCGGCGAAGCGAGTCCGAGGCGGCCGCGCTCTTCGAGGACCTCGGCCGGCTGGTCGACGCGTTCGGCCTCCCGGTCGTCCGGGAGTACCCCGCCGCGGAGTACGTCGAGGAGAACCTTCAGCGCTCGACCGCGGGCGCCGTGCTCAACGAGGCCGGGATACCAGCGTTCACGGCGGAGCTGGGCGCCCACAGCGTCGTCGACGACGCCATCCTCGACGCGGGCGTCGCGGGCGCCTTCGGCGTCGCGGTCGAACTCGGATTATTGGACTCCGGCGACGTGCCCGAGTCGGTCGGCGAGCCCGGCGTCGGCGTCGATCCCGCTCCGGTCGAGTTCCCCGTGCGGCGCTTCCGCGGGCCGACGACCGACGACTCCGGCCTCGTCCGGCACCGCGTCGCGGCCGGCGACGTGTTCGCCGAGGGCGACGTGCTCGCGAGCGTGGTCGACGCCGCGGGCGCGGAGCGCGCGACGGTCCGCGCCGACAGCGACGGGTACGTCCTCGGTCGGTGCGAGGGGCTGGCCGTCTACGAGGGCGACCCGATCGGCAGCCTCGCGGTCCGGGACGACGGCGCCCTCGTGGTCCCGCGGGACGCCGACGAGGAGTGAAGCGAAGTCCTTAATTACCGGACCGTCGTTTTTCAGCGTGTAGTCAGGGACCGTGGGGTAGTGGTATCCTATGCGGATGGGGTCCGTATGACCTGAGTTCGACTCTCAGCGGTCCCACTTCAATTTCTACGGAAACCAGCGTTAGTAGTCCCGGGATTGTTCGTTTCGTAGACGCGAGGGAACGACCGATCCGATAACATCCACGAAACCGTTGCGACTCACCATTGTCACTGGTTTGGCGCCAGCACCGATCAAAAGCAAGCAAAAACTGCGGAAAAAGACGCTGTATCAGCCGATTAGCTGAAGTCCCAGGTGTCCTCAAAGATCGCGTTCCCGCTCGGGTCGTGGATTATCCGAACTGTAGCGTCTCCACTGGGACTAATACTCGAAATACTGGCGTTTCTCCGTTCACCACTTTGCCAGTCACCACTTCCGAAGTTGTCTCCTCTCTGTCCGTCGACTGAGACAACGAGGTCAGACCCCTCAATTGCTTGACCGCCGGTCTTGGTTACGGTGATATTGTCTGTGGAGTTACTCTCGATCGTAAAGCTCGCCTGCGGCGCGGTATCGCCTAACTGATCGCCGAGTCCGAGGACGAACGTCCCGATGACGGCCGCCAGGATGACTGTGATCGCGACCATCAAGATGACCCCGATAACGGGGCTCACCGCGCGGTCGTCCGATTTGGATTGGTTCTGTGGTTTCATTGTTTGAACCCAGCGGTTCACCGAGAAACGGGAATGAGAGACTCGTGTGCCATAGTCGAAGTGGCCCTCAGGTCCGTTCCGATCGGTTGCTGGTTAGCTAAACGGATGAGGACTGGGCTTATGTACTTAATGGCATGAATATCAGCGCTGAAAGTTGAGCGCGTAGCCCCGGCCTACTCGGGACGTCGTCCCGAAACCGCCGACTCGGACGCCGGTTCGGGGAAGTAGCGTGGGGCGTCTGGATCGCGCGATCACCTCGGGCACCGCTCCGCAACCACTAAACGCGGCTCGCTCCTTGCTTCGATAATGGCCGACTGGACGGAGAAGTACCGCCCGAGCACGCTCTCGGAGGTGCGCGGCAACGACAAGGCCCGCGACGCGTTCGCGGAGTGGGCCCGCTCGTGGGACGACCACCGCGAGGCGGTCGTCCTCCACGGGAGCCCGGGCGTCGGGAAGACGAGCGCGGCGCACGCGCTCGCGAACGACATGGGGTGGGAGACCGTCGAGCTCAACGCCTCCGACCAGCGCACCGCCGACGTCATCGAGCGGTTCGCGGGACGGGCCGCGCGCAACGCCACCCTCGGCGGGAGCGCGGCGGGCGGCGGCGCGGCCGGCGGCGACACCGCCTCCCGGCAGCTCGTCATCCTCGACGAGGCCGACAACATCCACGGCAACTACGACCGCGGCGGCGCCTCGGCGATCACGAAGCTGGTCAAGGAGTCGGGCCAGCCCATCGTGCTCATCGCCAACGACTTCTACGACATGTCGCGCGGGCTCCGGAACGCGACTCAGGAGATCGAGTTCCGCGACGTCTCCGCGCGTTCCATCGTCCCGGTCCTCCGCGACGTCTGCCGCAAGGAGGGGATCGAGTTCGAGTCGGACGCGCTCCAGCGGATCGCGGAGGGGAACCGCGGCGACCTCCGCGGCGCGATCAACGACCTCCAGGCCGCGACGCAGGGGCGCGACTCGATCACGGTCGAAGACGTGGTAACGGGCGATCGCGACAAGGCGCTGGGGCTGTTCCCGTTCCTCGACGCGGTCCTCAAGGAGGAGTCCGCGGAGGAGGCGCTCCAGTCGGCGTACGCCGTCGACGAGACGCCCGACGACCTGACGCGGTGGATCGAGAACAACCTCCTCGACGTGTACGAGCCCGCGGAGGCGGTCCGCGCCTACGACTTCCTCGCGAACGCGGACGTGTGGCTCGGCCGCGTGCGCGCCACCCAGAACTACTCCTACTGGCGCTACGCGACCGACAACGCGGCCGCGGGCGTCGCGGCGGCCCGCGACGGCGAGAAGGGCGGGTGGACGCGGTACGGCCGCCCGCAGTTCTGGTCGTCGTCGGACGCGACCGCGGACGAGGTCGTCGGGAAGATCGCGGCCGCGAGCGGCTGTAGCGTCGCGACCGCTCGCCGCGAGGTGTTGCCGTTCCTCCAGGCCGTCACCCACCACTGCAAGCCCCGCGAGCTGACCGTCGCGATGGCGGCCGCCTACGACCTCGACGAAGAGGGCGTCGCCTTCGTTACCGGCTCCGGCGAGTCGACGAACAAGGTGGCGTCGATCGTCGAGGACGCGCAGGCGCGGCGCGACGAGCTGATCGAGGAACACGCCGACGGCGCCTTCGCCCTCGACGCGGCAGGGCGCGCGGACGGCGACGACGCGGCGGCCGACAGCGACGACGGGTCCGCCGCGGCCGGATCCGACGCGGACGCTGCCGGTGCCGGTCGCGACGACCCCGTGGACGAGGAAAGCTCAGACGACGCGGCCGCGGGAGACGACGACGGCGACGACGATCAGGCCGGGCTGAACGACTTCATGTGAGTCGCTCCCCGGCCGCGCACCGCGGAGCGGCTCCTGATCGGCTCCGGAGTTCGCAGGTGGTCCCTTCTCTCCGACCCGCTTTCCGTCCGGCACCGTGTCCGTCGGGGTGCGACGCGGTACCGGACGAGCGTTCCGGCAGGACGGTCAGACGCCGCGAGTCCGACTCGCCTCGCCCTCGGACGGCTCCGCGGTCTCGACCGGCTCGTCGCAGACGAACTCGAACCGAGCGCCGCCCTCCCGGCTCCGGGCCGCCGAGACCGTCCATCCGTGAGCCTCCGCGATCCGCTCGACGATTGCCAGTCCGAAGCCGGTCCCGCCCGGGGCGGTCGTGTGCCCCGGCTCGAAGACGGCCTCCCGCTGGTCCGGGTCGATCCCCGAGCCGTCGTCCGCGACGTAGAACCCGTCGTCCGTCCGCCCGACGCGAACGCGGACCGCGGCGTCCTCCGCGTTTCCCGCGGCGCGCTCTCCCGACAACTCCTCGCGCGGCGAGAACGTGCCGGACGCGGCCCGGTCCCCGGACCCGCTCTCGACCGGGTCCGAGCCGGGTAGCGCGTCGACGTCCTCGGGCGTCCCGTGTTCGAGGGCGTTCCGGAAGAGGTTCTCTAAGGCCTGCCGGAACCTGTCGGCGTCGCACGGGACCGTTCCGAGCGGGCCGTCGACGACGAGGGCGGCGTCTGCGCGTTCACCGACGGTCTCCCACGCGCTCTCGACGACCGGCCGCAGTTCCGTCGGCTCGGCGGACTGGACCGTCTCTCCCTCCCGCGCCAGCGTCAGCAGTTCGCCGATGAGGTCGTCCATCCGGTCGAGCGCGTCGAGGGCCCGGTCCAGCCGCTCGGGCGACGCGTCCTCGTCGAGTTCGGCGGCCAGTTCGATGTTCCCGACTGCGACGGAGAGGGGGTTCCGAAGGTCGTGTGAGACGACGCTCGCGAACTCCTCGAGCCGTTCCCGCTGTCGCTCCAGCCGTCGCCGTCGCTGAACGCGTTCGTCCGCCAGAAAGAGGTACCCCACGACGTCGCCGTCGTCCGTCGCCCGCCCTCGCTCGTGGACCCACCGCGGCCCCTCATCAGACGTGACTCGATACACCACGTCGACGGGGTCCGAGTCGAGCGCCTCGCGGAGCCGCTCCCGGTCGTCGCCGACGACGCGGTCGAGCCAACCGCCGTCCGGTCGTTCCGCGACCTCGGGCCGTGGCTCACCGGACGCCTCGATCACGAACCGCGAAGGGTCGCCCTCGGGGCGACGGTACGCGATCCCGGGCCGCCGTTTCGTCGAACGCGACACGTGTCAACGAGGTTACTCGGCAATGATAAACCTTACTCGGATATCACTTGTCATGCGCTGAGAACAACTAAATATCGTGTGAAATAATCGGTGGAACGGGGGAATGCCGGGGGTACTTTGTCGCGGCCGCCGATGGATCGGCGTATGCGCGCAGCGATCCTCCGAGCGTACGGCGAGCCGCTCGCGGTCCGCGAACTCCCGGACCCCGAACCGGCCCCCGACGGCGCCGTCGTCAGCGTCGACGCCTGCGGCGTCTGCCGCAGCGACTGGCACGCGTGGGCCGGCCACGGCGAGTGGGCGAACGACCGGGTCCCGCGCGGCCAGGTCCTCGGTCACGAACCGGCCGGCGAGGTGGTCGACGTCGGCGACGAGGTGGACCGGTTCCGCCCGGGCGACCGCGTGGTCGTCCCCTTCTCGCTCGGCGACGGCACCTGTCCGCACTGCCGCCGCGGGGCCGGCAACGTCTGCGAGGACGGGCGCGCGCTCGGGTTCGAGGCCGCCGCGCCGGGCGCGTTCGCGGAGCGGGTGGCCGTCCCGGCCGCCGACTACAACCTCGTCGAACGCCCCGAGTGGCTCGGCGCGACCGCGGCCGCGGCGCTCGGCTGTCGGTACATGACCGCCTATCACGCGCTCGCGGAGCGGACGACCGTCGGCGGGGGCGACGCCGTCGCCGTCCACGGCTGCGGCGGCGTCGGGCTCTCCGCGGTCCAGATCGCGGCGGCGCTCGGCGCGCGCGTGATCGCGGTCGACGTCGACGACGACGCCCTCGCGCTCGCGACCGAGTTCGGCGCGGCCGAGACGGTGAACCCGGCGTCGCTGCCGGAAGAGGACGACTCAGTTCCCGAACGAGTCCGGGACCTCACCGACGGCGGCGCCGACGTCTCGCTCGACGCCTTGGGGATCGCTGAAACCTGCCGCAACTCCGTCCGGTCGCTGCGGCCGCGGGGCACGCACGTCCAGGTCGGGCTCACGACGGACGCCGAGCGCGGCGAGGTGTCGCTGCCGACGGACTGGATGACGCGGTGGGAGATCTCCTTCGTCGGCTCGCGCGGGATGCCACCGACGAGCTATCCGGACCTGTTCGCGCTGATCGAGGCGACGGGGATCGACCCCGGCGACCTGGTCGCCCGCGAGCTGTCGCTGTCGGAGGTCTCCGACCGGCTCGCCGCGATGGACGAGTACGAGGCGACGGGCGTCGAGGTCGTCACCGACTTCGAGGGGTGACCGTCACCGCTCGCGGTTCGCGCCGAGCCCCGGGATCGCGACGCGGGCGTCGACGCGCTCCATGAACTTCGACGCCGTGAGCACCAGCGCGAGGTACATCGCGCCGAGTATGAGGAAGACGGCCGTGTACCGGAAGGTGTCGGTCGCGACCTGGTTGGCCCGGTAGTACAGCTCCGGGACCGTGATGAAGCCCGCGAGCGACGAGTACTTGATCAGGTAGACGAACTCGTTCGTCCACGAGGGGATCGCGTAGCGGAGCGCCTGCGGGAGCACCACGTAGTAGATCGACTCGATCTTCGAGAGCCCGATCGCCCGTCCGGCCGTGATCTGCCCCTCGTCGACGCTCTCGACCGCGCCGCGGATGTATTCGGCCTGGTAGGCGGCCCCGTTGAGCGTGAATCCGAGGATCGCGACCCAGACCACGTCGCGCGGGAACACGCCCGACAGCGACGCCGGAACCGACGCCGCGAGGTTGAGGCCGTAGTACAGCACGAACAGCTGCGCGAGCAGCGGCGTGCCGCGCAACAGCTCGGTGTATCCCAGCGAGAGCCACGCCGAGAACCGGCCGTACACCCGCGCGACCGCCAGCGGCACGGCGATGAAGAAGCCGCAGACGAGGCTCACCCCGGTGATGACGACCGTGAGCCACGTCCCCTGCGCGAGGACGGGCGAGAGTTCGACCACGAACGCGGCGTCGGCCGCCACCGCGGCGAGCCCCGGCACCGCGGCGAACGCGCTCTCGACGGCGTCCGGCGCGACGAACGGCTCGCCGACCGGGGCGATGGCGCCGCCGAGCCATCGGTTGACCCAGCTGACGACGAGCCAGCCCCAGAACAGCGCGCCGGCGGCGACGAGGAGGGCCTTCCCCGCGGACGCGTCCGCGTCGGCCACGCGCTCGCCCACCGTCCGCGGTCGCGTCGCCCCCGCCATCAGTCGTGGCTCGCGATGCGTTCGAGGAAGCGGCCGGTCCGCTCGTTCTCGGGGCGTTCGAACAGCTGCTCCGGCGGGCCGCGTTCGACGACCCGACCGTCGTCCAGGAACACGACCTCGTCGGCGACCGCCCGCGCGAAGCTCATCTCGTGGGTGACGACGAGCATCGTCATCCCCTCGTCGACCAGGGACCGCATCACCTCCAACACCTCGCCGATGAGCTCGGGGTCGAGCGCGCTCGTCGGCTCGTCGAACAGCATGAGCTTCGGCTCCATCGCCAGCGCGCGGGCGATCCCCACGCGCTGCTGTTGGCCGCCGGACAGCTCGGCCGGATACGAGTCGAGCTGGTCTGCGAGGCCGACGCGCTCCAGCTGGTTCGCCGCGCGCTCGCGAGCCTCGTTCTCGGAGAGGTCGAGGACGCGGCGGGGTCCGAGCGCGACGTTTCCGACCGCGCTCAGGTGTGCGAACAGGTTGAAGCTCTGGAACACCATGCCGACCTCCCGCCGGAGCTCGTCGACGTCGGTGTCGGGCGAGAGGACCTCCTCGCCGTCGAGGGTGATCGAGCCCTCCTGGGCCTCCGCGAGCCGGTTGACGCAGCGCAGCATCGTCGACTTCCCGGAGCCGGACGGGCCGATCAGCACGGTCACGTCGCCCCGGTCCATCCCGAAGGAGACCTCGTCGAGCACCTGCTCGTCGCCGTACCACTTCGAGACGTCGCTCACCCGGAGGAAGTCGCCGTCAGTCACGCCGACTCCCCCTCCGGGATCGCGTAGCGGGTACCGAGGTAATCGAGCGCGCGGTTCGTCGTGAACGTGAGGACGAAGTAGATGCCACTGATGAACAAGATGACTTCCAGGACCGCCGTCGTCTCCTGCGTGAACAGGTCGTACCCGCGGGTCAGAAGCTCCGCGAGCCCGATCGCGAAGACGATACTCGTGTCCTTCAACACGATGGTGAACTCGTTTTGGAACCCCGGGATCGACCGCCGAAGCGCCTGCGGCACGACGACGTACCGGATCGCTTCGAACTGCGAGAGCCCGACGGATCGGCCCGCCTCCAGCTGGCCGTCGTCGACGCTCGACAGCGCCGCACGGAATATCTGCGACTGGTACGCCGCGCTCCGCAGCCCCAGTCCCAAGATGCTCGCCGAGATCGCCGGTGAGATCGACCCGACGCCGAGGTTCACCTGCGGGACGCCGATCACGAAGTACATCACGAGGAGGATGACGACGATCGGCGTCCCGCGGAGAACGACGCCGGCGGTGCTCACGAGCCGCTTCGGGAGCCCCTCGCCGTACACCTCCACCGCGCCGGCGGGGAAGCCGGCGAGGAACCCGAGCAGGATCGACGCGACGGTGAGCCCGACCGTCAGCAGGACGCCGCCGGCCAGGTAGTCGACGTTTCGGACGACGAACCACCAGTCGGCGGGATCGCCGACCAGCCACCAGTCGATCGACTCGCTCACGGACCCGACGGCGGCGGCCGTCAGCGGCGTCTCACCGGAGGCAGTACTCGGCGCGAGAGCGCCGAGGCTATCGGACGCGTCGAGCGCGAGGGGCCCCGCGACCGACATCCTACTCCTGCCCGAACCAGGTGTCTCTGAGCTCTCCGAACGTCCCGTCGTCCTGGACGGTCTGGAGCCCGCTGTTGAGCGCAGACTGGAGCTCCGACTCGTTCTGACGGATCCCGAAGCCGTACTGCTCGCCGGTCTGCTCGACGAACGCGACCGTCACGTCACGGCTCGCGGTGAACGTGTCCGCGACGGGGGTGTCGACGACGACCGCGTCGATGTTCCCGTTCGTGAGGTCCTCGACCGCGAGGACGTAGCTGTCGTACGTCGAGGAGTTGTCCTCCGAGATGATTCCCTCGTTGACGAGGTTCGACTCGACCTCGCCGGCGCCGGTGGTCCCGGACTGTGCGCCTACCCGGGTCCCCTCGAAGTCCGCCCACCCGGACGGCTGGAAGTCGCCGCCCTCGCGGACGAGGACGGCCTGGTTGGCCTCCCAGTAGGGGTCCGAGAAGTCGATCGTCTCTTCCCGCCCCGGTTCGATCGTCAGCGCGGCGGCGATCACGTCGATCTCCTCGTTCTGGGTGAGCGCGGGGATGAGCCCGTCGAAGTCGAAGGTGGCCCACTCGCCGAGCTCGTAGTCGGTCTCGGCGACGACGGCTTCGAGCAGGTCGACGTCGAACCCGACCAGCTCGCCGTCCTCCCGCATTTCGAACGGCGGGAATCCGGGCGCGGTTCCGGGCGTGATCGTCATGTTGCCCCCGCTCTCGCCGAGACAGCCGGCGAGGCCGGTGGCTCCAACGGCGGCCGTTCCGCCGGTCAGTTTCAGGTAGGTCCGACGACTCACGTCGGCGTGCGTGCGGCGTGTCATACCCGTGCGAGTACGGCGAGCGATTTTAACCTTTCCTCCCTCGGGCAGGGCCAATCCGTCTCTGGGAGTCCGACACCGCCTCTGGCAGGGTGGCTAACAAAGATTCGGCCGTGCGGCGCCGGTCAGTCGCCGCCGATGGGGACGGAACCGTCGCGCACCTCGTCCGTCCCGCGGAGGGTCCACGCCGCGCCCGCGGCGAGCGCGACCGCGATTCCCAGCGCGGCGAGGTTGATCCCCTGCCACGTCGCGGTGTAGAGGACCAGGTCGCGGCCGAGAAGCAGCGTCGCGACGAGCGCGGCCATCGAGCCGGCGGCGAGCGCGCGGACGGTGGCGGCGGTGCCGGCGTCGAGCCCGTCGTGCCCGCCTCGGACCGCCTCCGTCGCGTACGCGACCGTCGCGACGAGCCCGAGGTGTCCGGCGAGCCCGGTAATATAAAAGGCGGCCTGCGCGGGCGGCGCGTAGGTGAGGAACGGCACCGCCCGCGAGAAGAGCGCGCTGGCAACGATGCCCGCGACCGCGACGCCCGCGGCCGCGCGGAGGAGACGTGCGTTCCCGCGCCCGCCGCCCCAGATCGTCGCCAGTCCGAGCAGCGTGAAGATGGACAGCGCCCCGATCAGGTGCGCGGCGTGAGTCGAGACCGTGTACCCGCCGGGGATGAGTCCACCAAGGGTAACGGTGATCGCACCGACCGTGATCTGGACCGGGAGGATCACGACTGCCAGCGTCGCCGCCAGCTTGGTCCGGCGCTCGAATCCGGAGCCGAGCCACGTCCACCCGACGACCCCGACCATGAGGAAGCCGGTCACCATCGCCCACACGCGGTGGAACCACTCGATGAAGTCCGGGTTGATCGTGAGTGCCGGAATTAGCTGGTCGGAACACAGCGGCCACTGGGCCTGACACGCGAGCCCGGAACCGGTCGCCGCGGTGTAGACGCCGAGCGAGAAGAGGACGAGCGTCATCCCCGTCGTCGCCGCCGCGTATCGCCTGAACGTTAGCCACGCGGGCCGAAGACTCATTGGCCGAATTCGGGCGCGCGCGTACTTAGACCGTTCGGCCGCTCCCCGCGCTCGGGAAGTGTATGCGGCCGCCTGCCACGCCCGGGGAGCGCATGCGGTCGCCTGCTACGACCGGGAAGCGCGGCGTCGCGCCCGCCGGCTTCCGAACGCTTTTGACTGACCAGTCAGTCAGTCAGTATTAGTACGAACCGAATGGAACACACGGACCGACCGATCCCCGACGCCGCGCACGGCCCTCTCCGCGAACGCGACGATCCGATCCCTTCCGGGGTGACCCGCTGATGGGCCTCCGCGACTCGATCGACTCGCTGTTCAAGGGCGCCGACGAGCTCGACCTCACCTCCGGCGACATCGGGTGGCCGCTGTTTTTCCTCTCTTTACCGATCGTCGTCCAGAACCTCTTTCAGGTGCTGTACAACCTGGCCGACACCTTCTGGCTCGGCCGCTACAGCACCGAGGCGCTGTCCGCGATCACGTTCGCGTTCCCGATCGTCTTCCTGATGATCTCGCTGGCGCTCGGCGTCTCCGTCGCGGGGAGCGTCCTCGTCGCGCAACACACCGGTGCCGGCAACGAGGAGCGCGCCGCCTACGCCGCCTCGCAGACGATGGCGTACGCGGCCGTCATCTCCGTCGTGCTGGGCGTGCTGGGCTACGTCCTCGTCGACGACGTCACCGCGCTCCTCGGCGTGAACGAGACGGTCGCGCCCCTCGTCGTCGAGTACATGCGGGTGTACGCGGTCGGCCTGTTCGCCGTCTTCGGCTTCGCGGTGTTCATGGCGCTGATGCGCGGCTATGGCGACACGGTGACGCCGATGTACGTCATGGCCGGCTCGGTGGTCCTCAACATCCTCCTCGACCCGATCTTCATCTTCGGGTTCGACGCGAACCCCCTGTTCGGCGCCCTCGGCCTCGGGGGACTGGAGGCGGCCGCGCTCGACGCGACCGGGTTCACCGGCTGGGGGATCGCCGGCGCCGCCATCGCGACCGTCGGTTCCCGGGCGCTCGCCCTCCTCGTCGGGCTTCGGATCATGTTCCGCGGTGACCGAGGGGTTCGGATCCGGCTCTCGGAGATGCTCCCGGACCTCGAGTTCGGCAAGACGATCCTCGGCATCGGCCTCCCCGCCTCCGCCGAGGGCGCGGCCCGCTCCGTGTCGATCACCGCGCTCCTCGTCGTGGTCGCGAACTTCCCGAACGCGGTCAGCGGGGCGTACGGCATCGGGACGCGGATCTTCTCGGTGATCTTCCTGCCGGCGCTCGCCGTCTCGCAGGGGATCGAGACGATGACGGGACAGAACATCGGCGCCGAGGAGCTGGACCGCGCCGCCGAGACGAACCACTTCGGCGCGCGTGCCATGCTCGGCCTGCTCACCGTCGGCGGCGGCGTCATCGTCCTCGGGGCGCGCCCGATCGCCGGCGTCTTCTCGCCGGACCCCGCGGTCGTCGACCACGCGACGACGTTCCTCCGCGTGAGCGGGCTCTCGTTCGGGTTCATCGGAGTCATGCGCGCGTACACCGGCGGGTTTCGCGGCGCCGGCCACACGATGATCGCGGCGGTCATCTCGCTTGTCACGCTCGGCTTCGTCCGCCTGCCGGTCGCGTGGGTCGCCGCCGGGTCGCTCGGCGCGATGGGGCTGTGGATCGCCTTCCCGGTCTCGAATGTCGTCGGCGGCGTGGTCGCGTATCTCTGGTTCAAACGGGACACGTGGCGCGAGGGGAACCTGACCGAGGACGACGCCCCCGTCGAGGAGATCGGACCCGGGGTTGCCTCGCCCGATAACGACTGACGACGCGTTCGCGCCCTCGACGGCGAGCGGGGGCGGTGTCGGCGGTCCGACTCCGTTCCGGGCGCTATCTTTCTACGAGGAGAGAATCCCGGCGTTTACGCCGAGAGTGAATCCGACAGCGTTGACACAATCTCTCACCGATTGCAGGCTGGATATTCCACGCTCATCCACACCGTTAAGTAAGTGTATTTACATAGGCTATGTATGGCGATTAAGGCCACACGCACCTACGTTGGTTCCATCAAGAACCACCAACAGGTCTGCGATGGTCTTGATTCGCTCGGAGATTCCGCCTCCAAAATCTGGAACGTCGCACGATGGACAGCCGATCGTATCTGGGACGCAACCGGCGAGATCCCCGATTCAGGAGCGCTGAAATCGTACATGAAGAACCAGCCGTGCTGGAAAGACTTGAACGCACAATCCAGTCAGAAAGTCATCGAAGAACTTTCTGACGCTTTCCAGTCTTGGTTCGATCTGCGACACAAGTTCGATGAGGCGAATCCGCCCGGCTACCGCAAACACGGTAACACCCGGCCACGTTCCACGGTCACGTTCAAAGAAGACGGATTCAAACACGATCCTGAGAACGACCGGGTCCGACTCTCGAAAGGCTCGAATCTGAAAAAACACTTCTCAGACTTCCTGCTTTGTGAGTACCAGACCCGACCAGATGTTGATCTCTCGGAAGTCAACAGCGTACAGAACGTTCGTGCCGTCTGGAACGGTGACGAGTGGGAACTCCACTTCGTCTGTGACGTCGAGCTCGAATCTGCCGACACAGCAGGCGACGGCATCGCAGGGATCGACCTCGGCATCACAAACATCGCCACAGTCGCGTTCCCCGACGAATACGTGTTGTACCCCGGTAACTCGCTCAAAGAAGACAAACACTACTTCACCAGAGCTGAGTACGACACCGAGGGAGAGAGTGGCCCGTCAGAGCAGTCGATGTGGGCACGTCGAAAACTCTCCAAACGTGAGACACATTACTATCACACGTTGACGGACGCCATCATCGCGGAGTGTGTCGAACGCGGTGTTGGCACGCTCGCGGTGAGCTGGCCTGAAGACGTGCGAGCGTCAGACNGCGTCAGACTGGGGCAAGACCGGGAACAAGAAGCTCCACTCGTGGGCGTTCGACCGCATCTACCAGTACCTCGAATACAAAGGCGAGATGCGGGGTGTAGAGGTACTGAAAGAGAACGAGTGGAACACCTCGAAAACGTGTTCACGATGTGGAGACGACACGAAATCGAACCGTGTCGAACGTGGCCTGTACGTCTGTTCGTCGTGCGAGTTGGTAGCCAACGCAGATTGTAACGGGGCGGAGAATATGCGTCAGAAGATAACTCCGAGTCCTCACGGCGAGGATAGGAGTAACGGCTGTGTGGCACAGCCATCGACATACTTGTTCGACCGCGAGAGCGGGACGTTTCACACGAGAGAACAGGTCGTGTCGTAGACCAGCAAATATCCCACCTGCGATACGGGAAGCCTCTCCGTTTACGGCGAGGAGGATGTCACCCGGACAGCTCCCGTTTCGCCTTCCGCGCCCGCTCGGACATCTCTCCGTTGCCGTCGACGTCCGCGAGCGTCTCGATCGCCTCCAGCTTCCGGACCGAGTCGTCGAGGAACGAGAGCACGTCGCCGGTGTAGGCGTACACCATGTAATCGTCGGTCATCACGTCGACGATGGCCTGCGGGCCGAGCCCCTCGGCGCGCAGTTCGAGGACGTAGCGCATGAACTTCTCCTCGGGATGGCCGCAGTAGGGGTTCGAGTCGCAGTCGCAGTCGAGGAAGTCCTCGGCGAAGTCGAGGACGCGGTCGCGGGTCGTCTCGTCGAGCTTCGAGAGGCCGTCGCCGGTGAAAAGCAGGTCGAGGGTGGCGCCGGCGAACGCCCCCTTCGGGATGTTCGCCTCCAGCTGGGAGGCGAGTTGCCGGTGGTTTTTCACGTAGATCTTGTCGGTGAAGGCCACAGTTACGCTCCGATACGCCGCGGATCCTGAAAAGCGGCGCGGTGATCGGAGCAGCGCGCGACCCGTCGGCCGGACGCTCCGTCCCGGACGCCACTCGATGCCACGCCCGTCCGGGAGTCGTAACCGTTATTTACCGAAGCGGGGTACTTTGCGACGCGTGTCCGGGTTAGGGTAGTGGACTATCCTTCAGCCTTGTGGAGGCTGAGACGCGGGTTCGATTCTCGCACCCGGACCTTTTCGCGAAACGTGACGACGAACCGATTAGAACTCGATCCGCTCGCCGTCCTCCGGAACCAGCACGTCCTCGGTCTCCGCCCGAAGCTCCTCGCGCGAGAGCAGGCAGTGGTTGATCGCCTCCATGTGGACCACGGCGACCGCGGCGTCGGTGGCCTCGCGCACGGCGGTCACGTCGTTGACGCCCATCGTGATCGGCTCGCCCTCGTTGAACCGCGCCGCGCCGCCGTTGAGGAGGACCGCGTCGGGCTCGAACCGCGCGAGCGTCTCCGCGACGGGCTCGTACCAGACCGTGTCGCCGGCGAGGTACAGCGTCTCGGCGCCCTCGAAGACGAACCCGGAGACGGGGCCCATCTGCTCGGCCAACTCCCCGTGTCCGTGGCGGCCGGGCGTCCGGCGGAGCGTGACGCCGTCGAACGAGGCCGTCTCCTCGACCGGTCGCACGTCGGTGAAGCCGTCCTCGACGAACGCGTCCTCTTCGGCCGGCTGGCAGAACAGCGGCACGTCCGCGTCGAGCTCCGCTGCCGCCGCCTCGTCGAAGTGGTCCGGGTGGCGGTGGGTGACGACCACCGCGTCGTGCGTGAGATCGACCTCGGGCATCGAGACGAGCGGGTTGTTCCGGTCGTTCGGAGTGTTATCGATCGGGGGCAGCGCGCCCCGCGAGGCGAACAGCGGATCGACGAGGAAGGACGTCTCGTCCACGGTCGCGAGGACCGTGGCGTTGCGGGCGAGGGTGACGTCGAGGTCGGCGTCTGTCGGCATACCTCTCTTTCGGGGAGCCGCGGGTTGTGACTTGTGGCGCGCTCACTCGGCGCACGCGGCGGCGAACTCGCGGCACGCACGCTCGAACGCCGCCGATACGGGCTCTCTTCGGCGTCGACGCGGCCGGCCGCCGCTCCGCTCACGGGCGAGTTTTATTCCGATGGGAGGAGATCCCTCGGAGTATGACCGAACCCCACAGGCGTCTGAACCGACGGGACGCGATTCGGGCCGACGCGGCGGTAGAGGCCGGATTTCTCAGCGCTCTCGATGGGTGTCCCGATCGCCACGGCACCGCGTTTGAGGAGGGGTTCGAGGGCGGACTCGGCGGTCGAGCGATCGGTCCCGAGCGCGACGCCGACGAACTCGCGGCGTGCGTCGGGCGGCGATGACCGGTCCGGCGGGGGCGACGTCGGGCACGGACGACGCTCCCGACGCCGACAGCAGCGCGGACACCGCCGACACGATGCGCGAGCGCGCCGGCGAGAACCGGGTGAAGCTCTGGCTGCTGTTGCGCGCGAACCGGCTCGTCGTCGCGGCGGTCCTGACGTTCGCCGTCTTCGTCGCGTTCGTCGCCGTCGCGGTCGCGCTCTCGCCGTCGCTCGCGACGAAGGTCGGCGCGAGCGACCCGATCGAGACGCTGTTCGCGTCGATGATCACGGCGATCGTCACCGGGGCGACCCTCGTCGTCACGATCGGACAGCTCGTGCTCACGCAGGAGAACGGCCCGCTCGGCGACCAGCGGGAGCGCATGGACGACACGCTCGCGGTCCGGGACGACATCGCGGACCTGACCGACGGGCCGACGCCCACGGACCCGGCCGCGTTCCTCGACGCGATCCTCGGCGCCGCGGCGGGGCACGCCCAAGACCTCCGCGACTCGGTGGACGACGAGGGAGACGACGCCGACGGGTCGGGCCGGGACGCGCTCCGAGCGGAGGTCGACGACCTCGTGACGGGACTCACCGAGAACGCCGACGCGGTTCGCGGCCAGCTCGACGGCGCCGAGTTCGGCTCCTTCGACGTCGTCTTCGCCGCGCTCAACTTCGACTACGGCCCGAAGATCGGACAGATCGAGCGCATCGCCGCCGACCACGACGAGGCGCTCACCGACGACGAACGGGGACGCCTCGGGGAGCTGAAAGCGACCGTGTCGCTGTTCGGGCCCGCCCGCGAGCACGTCAAGACGCTGTACTTCCAGTGGGCGCTGATCGACCTCTCGCGGCTCATCCTGTACGCCGCGGTGCCGGCGCTGGTCGTCGCGGGCCTCATGCTCACGGCGGTCGACGCCGGGACGTTCCCGGGTCGCACCCTCGGCGTCGACCACGTGACGCTCGCCGTCGGGGGCGCGTTCGCGGTCGCGCTCCTCCCGTTCTCGCTTTTCGTCTCCTATCTGCTCCGCGTGCTCACCCTCGCGAAGCGCACGCTCGCCATCGGGCCGCTGGTGTTGCGCGACTCGGAGTGAGCTCGCTGTCGCTCTCGAACGTGCGGGACGCTCGGACGCGTCAGAATGTCGCCCGCGACACTACCGGACGAAAATCTACTAGTAGGCTCGGTGGAAGTAAATGGGGTGAATTCCGGCCCAGACGTTCAAGTATGGTGGCGGCGTAGCGTACTGTATGAGCCAGGTGACGAGACGTATCGTACAGGAACTTCATGACGAACCGCATCTCGAAGGCAGACGGATTACTGTTCAGTTCATCAAAGAACAGATCGAAGAGCGGGAGCTCGACCCGAGAACAGTCGCCGATCGCCACGATCTAGACGTAGCTGATGTCTATCGAGCGCTCACGTACTACCACGACCATCCCGAGGAGATGCGTACGGTTGAACGCCAGCGGCGATCTGCGATTGAAGACCACGATCACCTGACGACAGACCCCGACGACGTGCGTGGCTGATGGGGTATCGAATTCTCGCAGACGAAAACGTTGAGCAGGCGACGATCAATTATCTGCGGAAACTCGGTCACGATGTCGAGTGGGTCGGCGATGTCGAGGAGCTCGATCTCGGCGCTGACGACAGGGCGATCGCTACGTACGGACGCGAGACGAACCGTCTCGTTCTCACCCAAGATGACGACTTCTTTACTCAGTTCGACATCGAAGATACTGCTGGAATCCTCTTTCAGAAGGATCAGACGCTTTCGGCCCGAGAGGTAGGAGATGTCGTGCACGAACTCTCCGAGCATATCGACCAGTCCGACGTGACGCTCGAATACGTGAGTCGAAACTGGCTGTAGAACTGACGTTAGGAACCAATAGCATAGTCGAAATGTACGCCCGCGACACTAACGACCGGTCTCATCTCCGGCGGCGTGCCGCGTCGACCGGGAAACCCTCGTGGCGGGCGGTCGCCTGCGCGGCGACGGGCGGGTCGCGTCAGCGACCGATGTAGCGCGCCTGGGTTCTCCGCGCTGTCATCGCTCCCATCGGGGAGTACTCGGGCGGGGACTAATGGCGCGCGCTCGACGGTAGCCGCCCGGCGCGTTTAAAAGGTCCGCTGGGAGACCGTCACTCTCGTTTTTCGCTGCCACCGACGCTGATCGTGTCCGCTTCCGGCTCCTGCGGTTCCGACACGGAGACGGGGTCGATCCCGCGTCGATTGGCGTCGAACTCGGAGAGCAGATAGACGAGCGCGACGAGTATCAGGACCCCGACCGGGAGCAGCACGAACGGCGTGATCCCGAGGAAGCCCCACACGAGCAGCAACGCCACCGAGACGAGCCCCACGGTGACCGCGTAGTAGATCTGCGTGCGGACGTGGTCGATGAGGTCCGCGCCGGTGAACGTCGCGGACAGCACCGTCGTGTCGGAGATAGGCGAGCTGTGGTCGCCGAAGATGGCCCCGGAGAAGATGACGCCGACCATCACCGCGACGAGGGTGTGCCCCTCCGCGCCGCCCCCGGTGACCTCCCAGGCGATGGGGACCGCGATGGGCGTCATGATCCCCATCGTCCCCCAAGAGGTCCCGGTCGAGAAGGCGATGAACCCGGCGACGACCATCACGAGCGCCGGGAGGACGGCCTGCGGGACCGTTCCGACCGTCGCCTCGGCGACGTACTGGCCCGTCTCCAGCGCGGAGATCACCTCGCCGATCCCCCACGCCAGCACGAGGATCGACACCGCGGTGAGCATGATCCCGAACCCGTCGACGGTGTACTCAGTCGCGTCGCCGAAGCCGAAGACCCGGTAGACCTTTCCGAGGACGAACCCGGACAACACCATGCCGAAGGCGCCGATCATCAGCGCGGTCGCGAAGTCCGCGTTGATGACCGCGTTCCACAGGCGGTCGCCCGCGCTCCCGAACTGGGCCGCCAGGAGGTCCGACAGGAAGCCGGTCGGCGCGAAGCCGCCGGACCAGAACGCGGTCGCGACCGTGACGACGATCAGGACGCCGACCGGCGCGAAGAAGTTGATCAGCCGCGGCGTCGACGCCGGCGGCTCCCCCAGTTCGCCGGCCACGTCCTGCATCGGCTCCGCGCCCTCGCGGGTGACCCGCCCGGTCGTCCACGACCGGTGTTCGGCCGTCAGCATCTCGCCGTAGTCGCGACCCCACAGCACCACGATGGCGACCATCGCGATCGCGAGGATCGCGTACATGTTGAACGGAATAGAGGAGAGGAACACCTCGAAGGTGCTGGGCCGGTTCGCCTCGGCGACGCCCGCCTCCGCGTATCCCTCCTCGATCAGCGACAGCTGGAACGCGACCCACGAGGAGATCCCGAGCGTGGCGACGGGGGCGGCGGTGGAGTCGACGATGTACGAGAGCTTCTCGCGGGAGATCCGGAGCTGGTCGGAGACGTCCTTCATCGCCGAGCCGACGATTGCGGTGTTGGCGTAGTCGTCGAAGAAGAGGACGATCCCGAGCACCCACGCCGCCAGCCCCGCCTTGCGCTGCGTGTCGAGGCGCTCGATCGCCCAGTCGCGGATCGCGTACGTCCCGCCGAGGTTCCACACCAGCGCCACGCCGGAGCCGAGCAGCAGCGTGAACACGAGGATCGTCGCTTGGAACCCGTCGTCGGCGATGATCGCCGCCACGATCCAGTCGAACGTCTGGACGATCCCGAGCCCGCCCGTGTAGATAACGGCCCCCGACCAGATGCCGAGGAACAGCGAGAGGATCGCCTTGCGGGTGAGGATCGCCAGCGCGATGGCGAGCAGCGGCGGGACGATCGAGAGCGCTCCGAACTCGGACATAGCGTGCGAGTACCACGCACCCATATTTAAAAGGGATCACCGAGCGACGGAGAACGCACGACCGCGACCGGATCGCACCGGCCCGCGAGCGCGACCGGACCGCACGGCCCGCGGGCGCGACCGGACCGCGACCGGCGGTATCGACGCCTATCCGAACGCACTTACGTCCCTGTCACGGACCCACGCGCAATGTCTGTCCGAGTAGGCATCCTCGGCGCGACGGGCGCCGTGGGCCAGCGATTCATCCAGTTGCTCGACGACCACCCGACGTTCGACCTCGCCGCGGTCACGGCGAGCTCGGAGAGCGCGGGCGAGACGTATCGCGAGGCGGCCAAGTGGCGCGTCGACACGCCCATCCCGGCGGACGTGGCCGGGATGGAGGTCGCGGAGACGACGCCCGCGGGCATCGCGGGCGACGACGTCGACCTCCTCTTCTCCTCGCTCCCCTCGGGCGTCGCGGCCGAGGTCGAGCCGGCCTTCCTGGAGGAGGGGTACGTCGTCTCCTCGAACTCCTCGAACGACCGGATGGCGGCGGACGTGCCGCTCACCATCCCGGAGATCAACCCCGACCACCTCGACCTGATCGAGGTCCAGCGCGACGAGCGGGGCTGGGACGGCGCCCTCGTGAAGAACCCGAACTGCTCGACGATCACGATGGTGCCGACGCTCGCGGCGATCGACGAGTTCGGCCTGGAGAGCGTCCGCGTCTCGACGCTTCAGGCCGTCTCGGGCGCCGGCTACTCCGGCGTCACCTCGATGGAGATCATCGACAACGCCATCCCGCACATCGGCGGCGAGGAGGAGAAGATGGAGACGGAGTCGCGCAAGCTGCTCGGCGAGTTCGACGGCGCCGAAGTCGCGCTCCACGACGCCGACGTGGCCGCCTCCTGTAACCGGATCCCCACGCTCGACGGCCACCTGGAGAACGTCTTCGCCGAGTTCGCCGACGACCCATCGCCGGCGGACCTCCGCGAGGCGATGCGCTCGTTCGAGGGCGTCGGCGACCTCCCGAGCTCGCCCGACCAGCTGATCAAGGTGTTCGGCGACGACGAGCCCGAACGCCCGCAGCCCCGCCTCGACCGCACGTACGCGGACGGGATGGGCATCGTCGCCGGCGGCGTCCAGTCGACGGACGCCGGCGCGAAGTACAACTGCCTCGCGCACAACACGATCCGCGGCGCGGCCGGCGCCTCCCTGCTCAACGGCGAACTGCTCGTCGAGGAAGGGTACGTCTGAGCAACTCGCGCGCCGACCGATACTCACTTTATTCTCCGCGTTCCGTTCGCCGACGCCATGGCAGCGCCAACCGCGAAACGGTCCCTCCGCCGAGGCGTCGCCGTCCTCCTGATCCCGCTTTCGGGGGCGACGACGCTGCCGGACTTCGTCGAGTCCGCGCTCCCCGGCGTCTCTGACGCCGTCGGTATCGTGCTCTTCGTCGCCGCCGTCGCGTACCTCGTCGGGAGCGTCGGCAGGCAGGTGGCCGCGGCGGCCGACACGCCCCTGTAGGCGGCTCCGGGCCGGGCTCGCCCGCACTGTCTCGGCGACCGAAGCGTTGAACAGGCGCGTCGCGGAACGGGTCTCGCATGGTCGAGAAAGACGCCGTCCGCCGCGGATACGACCGGATCGCGGCGGCGTACGCCGCCGACCGCGTCGAGGACGGCACCGGGCGCGCGGTGCTCGCCGAGTTCCGCGAGTCGCTGCCGGCGGCCGCGCGCGTCCTCGACGCGGGCTGTGGACAGGGGACCCCTGTCCTCGCCGACCTGAGCGCGTCGGCGGCCGCGGTGGGGACCGACATCTCGCGGACGCAGTTGGATCTGGCTGCCGAGCGCGTCCCGAACGCGGCGCTCGCACAGGGGGACATCGCCGCCCTCCCGTTCCGCGACGGCGCCTTCGACGCGGTGACGGCGTTCCACTCGCTCATCCACGTCCCGGCGGCGGAACACCAGTCCGTCGTCGACGAGTTCGCCCGCGTACTCGGAGCGGGCGGTCGGCTGCTCTGTTCGGAGGGCCCGGAGGAGTGGACCGGCGCGAACCCCGACTGGCTCGACACCGGCGTCGAGATGCAGTGGCACATCGCCGGCGCCGAAGCGACGCGGACGCAGCTCCGGAACGCCGGGTTCGTCATCGAGCGCGAGCGGACCGTCGGCGACTCGCTCGCCGAGGGCGACGACGCGCGCTGGACGTTCTTCGCGGCGCGGCTGGCCGAGTGAGCCGCCGCGGACCGCTATTCGTTCACTTCCCTTCGAACTCGGGCTCGCCGTCGCCCATGAACGCCGTGACCCCCTCCATGAGGTCGTCGGTGTTCATCACGTGGCCGAAGCCCATCGCCTCGACCTCCAGGCCGGCCTCGTTGTCCGTCCGCCCGGCGTGGATCGCGCGCTTCGTGTACTTCTGGGCGATCGGCGGGCCGCCGGCCAGCTGCTCGGCCAGCTCGCGGGCCCGCTCGTCGAGCTCGTCGTCGGGGACGACCTCGTTGACGAAGTCGTAGTCGGCCATCGTCTCGGCGTCGTAGCGGTCGGCGGTGAGGATGATCTCTTTCGCGCGCCCCTCGCCGACGATCCGGGCGAGGCGCTGCGTGCCGCCCCACCCCGGGAGCAGGCCGAGGTCGAGCTCGGGCTGGCCGAGCTCGGAGCGCTCCGAGGCGATCCGCATGTCCGCCGCGGTCGCGAGCTCCATCCCGCCGCCGAGGCAGTAGCCGTCGATGGCGGCGACCACGGGCTTGTCCGACTCCTCGAACTTGCCGAACGTCTGCTGTCCCTGTCGGGAGAGCTCGACGGCGTGGATCGGGTCGGCGCCGCCGGCGGCCATGCTCTGGACGTCTGCGCCCGCGGAGAAGGCGCGGTCGCCGGCGCCGGACAGGAGGATCGCCCGGACCTCGTCGTCGGCGTCGAGCCGGTCGATCGCCTCGGCGAGCTCGTCGAGCACCTCGCCGCTGATGGTGTTCATCCGGTGCGGGCGGTCGATCTCAACGTGGCCGACTCGGCCGTCGACCTCCACGTTCAGCACCTCGTAGTCGGGGCCGCCCTCGGCGTCGCTCGCGTCGCCCGCGGCGCCCCGGAACCCGCCGGATTCGGCGGCCTCACGGAGGTAGTCGGTCGCCTCGTAGCGCGCCTCGCCGGTCTCCTCGGCGAGCGCGTCGAGCGTCTCGACGAGCGTGTCGAGCCCCTCCTCGTCCGCGAGCTTGGCCGGGCCGTCGGGGAAGCCGGCGCCGAGCTTGACGGCCTCGTCGATGTCGTCGGCGTCGGCCACGTCGTTGCCGATGAGGCCGGCCGTCTCGTTGGCCATCACCGCGAGCAGGCGGCGGCGGACGTCGGCGTCGATCGCGTCGCTGGGTATCTGGGCGCCGTCGCCGTCCTCGTAGTCGTAGAAGCCCTTCCCGGTCTTCTTGCCGAGGTTTTCCGCCTCGACCTTCTCGCCGAGCAGGGGGCAAGGGCGGTAGGCGTCGCCGAGGACCTCGTGCATGTACTCCAACACGTGGTACCCCACGTCGACGCCGACCTGGTCGGCGAGCTCGAACGAGCCCATCGGCAGGCCCATGTCGAACTTCGTCGTGGAGTCGACCGCCTCCATCGTCGCGTCGCCGGACTCGACGATCCACGCCGCCTCGTTCATCAGCGGGACGAGGATACGGTTGACGATGAAACCGGGGCTGTCCTTCCGGACGCGGACCGGGGTCTTCCCCATCGACTCCGCGAGCCCCTCGATCAGTTCGAGGGTGTCCTCGCTCGTGTGCTTCCCGGAGATGACCTCGACGAGGTCCATCCGCACCGGCGGGTTGAAGAAGTGCATGCCGCAGAAGCGCTCGGGCCGATCGGTGACCTCGGAGAGCTCGGTGATCGAGAGGCTGGAGGTGTTGGTGACGAAGACGGCCTCGTCGGGGGCGTGCTCGACGACCTCGTCGTACACGTCCTTCTTGATCGCCATCTTCTCGGGGACGACCTCGACGACGACGTCGGCGCCGTCGAGCGCGTCCTCGAGGTCGACGAACGCCTCGACGCGGTCGAGCGCCGCGTCGGCCTCGTCGCCGCCGATCCGGTCCTTCTCGGCGAGCTTGCCGAGCGACCACTCGATCTGGTCGTATCCGTTCTGGACGAGTTCGTCGTTGATGTCGCGGAGCGACACGTCGTAGCCGGCGAGCGCCGCCACTTCCGCGATGCCGTGCCCCATGTTTCCGGCACCGAGCACTGCCACGCGCTGAACGTCTTCGAGCTGCATACCCGAACGGTCGGAACCGTCATGGTTGAACGTTTTCATCTTCCAAACGCGAAACGTACTGTAAGTTTATTAGGGCAGGCTACGCCGGATCGCCCCGCGCCGGGGAACGGAACCGAACGTACTCGTGCGTGCGGTCCCGTCTCCCGGACATGGACGACGACGTCGCGGCGACGCTGCGCGAGGACCCCACGATGGCGGCGCTGGTCGACCGACACGGCCCGCTCGACGTCGCGCCCGCGGACGACGAGTTCGGTCGGCTCTGTACCTCGATCGTGAACCAGCAGCTCTCGACCGCCTCTGCGAACGCGATCCGCGAGCGGTTCCTGGACGTGCTGGGCGGCGACCCGACCCCCGACCGCGTCCTCGCTGCCGAGGAAGATGCGTTGCGCGAGGCCGGGCTCAGCGGTACGAAGGTCGAGTACCTGCGCAACGTCGCGACCGCGTTCCGCGACGACGAGCGCGACTTCACCCGGGAAGGGCTGGCCGGCGTGAGCGACGAGGCCGTCGCCGACCGCCTGACTGAGATTCGTGGGGTGGGCGAGTGGACCGCGCGGATGTTCTTGATCTTCGCGCTCGGCCGCGAGGACGTGCTCCCGCTCGGCGACCTCGCGGTCCGGAAGGGGATCGAACAGGTGTACCACAGCGGCGAAAAGCTGTCGCGCGCGGAGATGCGCGAGATCGGCGAGGCGTGGCGCCCCTACCGGAGCTACGGCACGCGGTACATCTGGGCCGAATACGAGTCGTAATCGGTTGGGTATGGATCGCTCGTGAGCGTTGTCCGAGTGCCAGTCGTTCGGCCGGGCGACGGTGAATCTTATAAAGGGCCGATCGTCGCGACTACCACCGAAGCCTCAGCCGCTCGGCGATGCGTGGCTGGCCACCGATCGGCGGCGAACACTTCCAAAGCCCCAGCCGCGAGGCGGACGTACGCTCGTTGCGGTCCTCAGTCGCTCGCGTCGCTCGCTCCTTGCGGTCCTTACGTCGCCTACGCCAGCCTCGCGGCTGCCCCTTTGAGTCCCGCCCGACCGCGACCGCACCTCACGCCTCCCCAGCCTCGTCGGCCTCCCTTCGGTCGGCCGACTCCCTCGCGCGGTGCCGTTCGCGGCCGCCTCCGGCGGCCGCTCACGGGCACGCGCCACCGCAACTGATCCCGTCTCGTCGACCGCGTCTCCGTCTACTCCTCTTCTTCGAGGATCTCGCCCGCCTCGTCGCGCTCCGTTTCGTCGGTGTCGGCACGTCGGCGCACGTCGACCCGGTAGTCGGTGAGGATGTCGCGGCCGAGGAGCAGGGGGTACTCCATGTGCCCGCGGTCCTCGACGCTCGCGGTGACGGTGTGCTGGTTGCCCCCGATACCGATGACGAGGTCGACCACGGGGCGGGCCTTCCCGCCCTTCATGCTGCCCGACTTGACGCGCGTCATGCTCTTGATCGGGCCGGCGCCGATCTCGGCGGCCAGCTGGGTGTCGATACTCGTCCGGGTCGCGCCCGTGTCCGACTTCGCGAGCGCCTGCGTCGAGCCGGAGGTGCCGGTGACGACGACCTCCTCGATGTAGCCGATGTCTGGCTGCTCGGTCGAGCTCGGCTTCGGCGCGGGCGCACAGGAGGGCCGCGAGTCGTCGAGACTGGCGGCGACGCGCTCGACCGCCTCGTCGTCCACCTCGCCGCCGACCGTCTCGATCGCGAGCTTCGCGATGTGCGGGGCGGGGCTCGTGCCGGTCGCCTCGAAGAGGCCCTTGAAGCCGGCGGTCGGGTTCACCTCGAGGACGTACCAGCCGTCGTACCCCTCGACGAGGTCGACGCCGGCGTAGTCGAGCCCCATCACCTCGGCCGCGTAGAGGGCGGTGTCGGCGGCCTCCTGGGGCATGTCGTCGGTCGCGTCCTCGACCGCGCCGCCGAGCGCGACGTTGGTGCGCCAGTCGCCCTCGGGCGCGTAGCGGTACATCGAGCCGACGATCTCGTCGCCGACGACGTACACCCGCAGGTCGCGGTGCTTCTCGTCGTCGCGGTCGATCAGCTGCTGGAGGAACGCCTGCCGGTTCCCCACCTTCGGGTTCACGCGCTCGGTCAGGTCGACCTTCCACGTCCCGCCGCCGTGGGTCCCGATCGCGGTCTTGTACACGCCCACGTCGCCGAACCGCTCGCGGCCCTCGTTGAGGCGGTCGTTCGAGAGCGCGAGCAGCGCGTCGGGCACGCGGATGTTCCAGTCGGCGAGCGTCGCGGCCGTCGCGAACTTGTGGATCGACGCGAGCACCGCGTCCGGCTCGTTCAGCATCGGTCGGATGCGCTCGAACGTCGTCGCCAGCCCCAGCAGCTCCGCGGGCTGGTCGGTGTTCGAGAGGAGGAGCCGGTTCGCGATCACGTCGACCGCGGGCTCGACGGAGACGTCGCCGTCCTCGACGCTGACCGCCGCGTTCTCCTCGCGGAGCCACACGGGCTCGTGGCCGAGGTCCTCGACCGCGTTGCAGATCGCCTTCGTCTCCTTGCTGTTGTGCAGCGACAACACTCCCACCCGAACGGAGTCCGAACTCATACCTGCTCCTGCGCGGGCCGTCCTAAAAGACGCGCCGATCGGTTCGGCGGTCGCCCCCCGAATCTCCGGGCCGCCATATATATACCCGGCCCCGCGCTCCGCTTTGGCATGAGCGACGACCGGGCGTTCACGTACAACGGCGGGGCGGTGCCGCCCGGCGAGACGCAGAACATCCGCTACGGGATCAGCGAGACGTACCTCGGCGACCCGGTGCGGATCCCGGTCACCATCGTCAACGGCGAGCGCGACGGGCCGACCGCGTTCCTCACCGCGGCCGCCCACGGCGACGAGCTGAACGGGATCGAGGTCGTCCGCGAGGTCGCCCACGAGTGGGACCTCTCGCGGCTGGCCGGCACCCTCGTCTGTCTCCCAGTCCTCAACGTCCCCGGCTTCCTCGCGCAACAGCGGTACCTCCCGGTGTACGACCGCGACCTGAACCGGTCGTTCCCCGGGAAACCGGGGTCGACCAGTTCGAAGCGGATGGCCCATCAGATCTACGAGAACTTCATCGCGCCGTGCGACTTCGGGCTCGACTTCCACACCTCCACCCGCGGCCGGACGAACATGCTTCACGTCCGCGCGGACATGACCGACGAGGCGGTCCACCGGCTCGCGATGGCGTTCGGCTCGAAGGTGATAATCGACAGCGACGGCCCGGGCGGCACCCTCCGCGGCGAGGCGACCGACGACGGCATCCCGACGATCACGATCGAGATGGGGGAGGCCCACCGGTTCCAGCGCCCGCTGATCGACGACGCGCTCGCGGGCGTCCGCTCCGTCTTCGCGGAGTACGGCCTGCTGGAGACCGACACGGTGCGCTGGCCCGGCTGGCGCACGATCGTCGCCGGCGCGGGCGAGAAGACGTGGCTGCGCGCCGACTCCGGCGGCATCGTCGACACCCACTTCGAGAGCGGGTCGCTCGTCCGCGAGGGCGACCGCATCGCGACGATCACCAACCCGTTCAAGGAGGACGCGGTCGGCATCGAGGCCCCCTTCACCGGCCTCCTCATCGGCCTGTTGGAGAACCCGGTCGTCTACCCCGGCAACCCCCTCTGTCACCTCGTCGAGGTCGGCGAGTCGACCCGCCGGGCGATCGAGGCCGGCGACGCGCCGAAGCCCGTGGGGCAGCCGGCGTCGACGTCGCGGCAGTGAGGCCGCGGTGCGGCGGGTCGCCGTCGCGATGCGGCGGGTCGCCGTCGCGCCGAAATCGGCACCGTCACTCCTCTCCGGCGAGCCGCTCCCGGAGCCCGACCGCGGCGCCGGCGACGACCGCGAGGAAGCCGACGAGGAACGCGACCGGCTGGAGGAAGACCCGCTGCGCGACGACGGCGCCCGGCTCGCGCTCGACGGTCCGGGTCCAGAACTCGTAGCGCTCGCCGTCGCGCTCGACGATCAGCAGCCCGTCCCCGAGCGTCGGCTCCGTCGGGTACGACAGCGAGTCGACGCGCTCGTCCGGGTCCTCGACGCCGAACCCGCCCTCCGGCGCGTCGCGGGCCCGGTCGAACGCCTCTCGGACTTCGGGCGCGAGGTCGGCGTACGCGACGACCGCGTCCGAGGCGTTGGAGCCGTTCGCGGTGCCGGTCGCCGGCGACCCGATGCCGGCGACCGACCCCTCGCCCACCGGCTGAACCGTGTGCGTGTAGGCGGGGTTCGGCTCGCCGACCGAGACGGGGAGGAACAGGGGGTTCGCCATCAGGAGGACGCCGAGCGCGACGAGCCCGGCGGCCGCGAGCGGGGTGCGCATGGCTCGGGGTTTGGCGGGCCGGGAGTTGAGCCTTTCCGACCTTACTCGGGTTTATAATCTGTGTCAGCCGTCTCGGCAGATCGTTTATAAGTGGACAGCGGCTCTGCTATGAACTTCTTAAAAGCCCTCACTGCTCAGTTATGAGCCGCTACTGACGGAGCGATGGCGGACACCGCCAAAGCCCCAGCCACGAGGGCGGCGCACGCTTGCTGCGCGCCTCGGTCGCTCACTTCGTTCGCTCCCTGCGGTGCTTGCGTCGCCTGCGCCGCCCTCGTGACTGCCCCTTTGAGTCCCGCCCCATACCGCACGGCAACCGCACCTCACACCTCCCCAGCCTCGTCAGTCGGCCTCCGCTGCGCTCCGGCCGACTGACTCCCTCGCACGCGCTCCTCGTGGCCGCCGACGGCGGCCACTCGGAGGCGCGCGCCACCGCAGTTCGTTTATAAACAATCGTCGCCGTCGCTCCTGGTCATTTAAATACTGTATCGCGTCCGGCGGTGGCGCACGTACCCCCGCTGTCCCCTACCGCCCGATCGTCCCCTGCCGCGTCACGGGCGCGTCCGGGTCGACGAGGAAGGCGACGACGGTCGCGCCCTCGTCGCCCGCGGTCACGGTCGGCGGGGCGCCGTCGCCGGTCCACAGTGCGCTCTCCGTCTCGGCGAGGTCGGCGCCGTCGACCGCGGCGGTCCCCTCGAACACGTACATGTAGGCGTCGCGACCCTCGATCTCGGGGAGCGTCGCGCCCGCGTCCGCGTCGAGGCGGACGTCGTAGCAGTCCACCGCGTTGCGCACGGTGAACGGGTGGTCTGCGCCCGCAGGGGCGAACACGCGACGCCACTCGTTCGGCTCGGGCTCGGGCAGCGGGCCGTGCTGGATCCCGGGCTCCAACCCGATCTCCTGTGGGCGGACGAAGATCTGGAGCATCCGAAGCGGCGGGTCGTCCGCCAGCGTCTCCTCGGCGTGCCAGAACCCGGACCCGGCGTTCATCACGAGGAGGTGTTCCGAGTCGGTGACGAGCTCGTTGCCCTCGCGGTCGTCGTGGCGCATCACGCCCGCGGGCACCCACGAGACGATCTCCTCGTCGCGGTGCTGGTGCATCCGGATCAGCGTGCCGGGATCCATGAACGACTCGACGACCGTCGAGAGCGGGCCGTACCCGTGGTCGTCGTGGTCCGGGAGGTTCCGCCCGGGGAAGTTGAACCGCGTGCGGAACTTCCCCTGATCTTGAAAGACCTCGGAGCGGGGCGCCGGGTGGAGGCCGCGGTCGGCGGCGGTGGTGGAGTCCATTACCAAATGGTAAAATCTCCGCGGTCAAAAGCCGTCCGGTGGGGGCGACGCGCTCTTTTGTCCCGCGCCCCGCGTTCCGATATCGTGCCGACCGTCCTCTCGGACCGCGACCGCCGCAAGCGCGACGACCGCCCCGACGAGACGTTCTACGCCGAGCCGCGGTTCGTCACCCACGCGGACGACGCGTTCCTCGCGCGGCTGACCGAACTGTACGCCTCGGTGACCGAGCCCGGCGACCGCGTCCTCGACGCGATGAGCAGCTGGGTGTCGCACCTGCCCGACGTCGAATACGCCCGCGTCGTCGGCCACGGGCTCAACGAGGCGGAGCTGGCCGCCAACGACCGCCTCGACGAGTTCGTCGTCAGCGACCTCAACGCCGACCAGTCGCTGCCGTTCGCCGACGGCTCGTTCGACGTCGTCTGCTGTGCGCTGTCGGTCCAGTACCTCCAGTTCCCGGGGCCCACGTTCGCCGAGTTCGCCCGCGTTCTAGCCCCCGGCGGCACCGTCGTCGTCAGCTTCTCGAACCGCATGTTCCCGACGAAGGCGGTCCGCGCGTGGCGGGCCGCCTCGATGGCCGAGCGGGCTGACCTCGTCGAGCGGTACCTCGACGCGGGCGGGTTCGCGGTCACCGACCGGATCGCGGAACGCCCGGGTGGGGACCCGTTCTACGCCTTAGTTGGGACGCTCCCGTGACGCCTCGGGCGACTCCAGCCCCGAGCCGCTCGGCGGGCGGAGGACGAAGGTCGCCAGCCCCGCCGCGACCGCCAGCCCGCCGCCGAGGACGAAGGTGGCGTTCCACCCTGTCGACGCGACGAGGTAGCCGGCGACGACGCCGGAGAAGACGCCGCCGCCGACCTTCGCGGTGTACAGGACCGCGTAGTTGCCGGAAGAGTTGGCCGCGCCGTAGTAATCGGCCAAGAGCGAGGGGAAGAACACGTACAGCGGCGAGGAGAAGAACATCGCCCCGAGGACGAACGCGACGAAGACCGCCCCGTTGCCCGCCTCCCCGGCGCCGACGAGACCGATCCGGAACAGGCCGGCGAGGAGGAACGACCCGGCCATCACGCGCTTGCGGTCGAAGCGGTCGGTCGCCTCGCCGAGGATCAGCCGCGAGACGCCCGCGGCGACGGGCAGCAGGGTCGCGGAGAGCGTGGCGATCAACGCCGCGAGCCCGAAGTTCTCCGCGAACCGGACCACGTTCGCGATGACGAGCAGGTCGGCGCTCGCCATCGCGATGAACATCGCGTACAGCAGCCAGAACTGCCACGTCGAGAGCATCTCGCGCGTCGAGTAGTTGCGGCCCCGGATCGACGCCGCGAGCCCCTCGTCGTCGTCGTCACCGTCTTTCCGATCCAGCCAGTCCTCCGGCGGGTCCCGGAGGAGGAACGAGCCGACGAGCGTGACGACCAGGATGCCGATCCCGATGTTGCGGAGCACGTCGCTGTACGCCGCGACGGTCGCGTTCGCGCGGACGTACGGGACGACGAGGGCGCTCCCGGCGGCGAACGCCATCGTCCCGACGCCGGTCGTCAGCCCCGTCCGGTCCGGGAACCACTTGACCGCGGTGTTGACCGCGACCGTGTAGACGATACCGACGCCGACCGCGCCGAGCGAGTAGAGGAGGTACAGCTGCCAGAGGCTCGTCGCGTACGCGAGGCCGATGTACCCGCCGCCGGCCAGCACCGCCGCGAGGAACGTGAGCGCGCCCGGTCCGCGGCTGTCTCGCCACTTCCCCGCGGGGAACTGCGAGAGGGACTGGAACACGACGTAAAACGAGAACACCGCGCCGAGCGCCGGCAGCGCGATGTCGAGCCCCTCCGAGAGCGCCGGAGAGATGGACGACCAGACGTACTGGTACGGGCTCACCGCGGCCATCATCCCAGCCGCGGCGGCGATCTGCCACCACCGCGAGAAGCCGAGGACGTCGGCCGCGCGCGCGGCGTAGTCGATCCCGACGGCCGAATTGTCGCCGGTCTCTCCGTCGGTCTCGGCGGTCGAGGCGTCCGGTTCGTCGTTACCCATCGTCGTTCGTCGGCTGCGTGCTGTTGGTCCGTGTCATGTGATCCGGTCGGACCGGAGTCGCCGCGAACCGCGGTCGACCCGGTTCGGTGGCTTCGTGTGTCTACTCCTCGCTCCTCGACTAAAACGCGTCGTTGCTCCGAGTCCGTCCGACCGGGCGCCCGCCGACTTTCGGGGGGATCCCGGGCGCACTGCGATCCCGGCCGCGGTAGGGAATCACGACCGGCCGATAAATTATGATAATCGTCTATCCTGTCGAAAATTGTTAAGATGCGTCCGCTCGTAGGCGAATTCGAACGCGGAGTCGTTTATCCGACGGCCCGCACCGAACACATGTCCACCGACATCAACGCCACCGACTCGCCGAGCGAAATCGCGATCGCCTCTCGCGAGGCCGATAGCGCCGCAGGGGGCTCCCCGCCCGGGCGCTTCGAGCGCGTGCTGGTCGTCACGACCGACGACCCGGCCGGGCGGGCGGCGGCGTCGACGGCAGTCGACCTCGCCGCGGCCCACGATGCGACCGTGGACGCGCTGTACGTCGTCGACACGACCGAGGGGTGGGACATGGTCGTCGAGCGTCGCGAGCGGGCCGGCGAGGCGCTCGTCGAGTCGGTCGAGGCCGCGGGCGCGTCGGTCGGCGTCGACGTCGAGAAGTGGTTCCGCTACGGGACCCCGCACCGCGAGGCGGTCGACTTCGCCGCCGCGCACGACGCGGACCTCGTGGTGATCGGCAGCGCCCGCCGGACCGGGCTCGACCGGCTCCTCCATCCCGACCCGGTCCCGGCCCGCGTCCGGCGCGGCGCCGACGCACCGGTGATGGTCGTCGGCCCGGACGACGCCTGACCGAGCCTCGCGCCGTCGCTTCCTCCTTCCCGTCTCGTCCCCGTTTCGCCCGCACGCCACCGGTTAAGTGGGTCGAACCCTAACGATCGGTGTGACTGACGTAGGCATCGTCGGCGCGGGCGCGGGGGCGGCCGCGGCGGCGTTCGTGGTCGACGGCACCGTACCCGACGCGGACGTGACCGTGCTGGAGAAGTCCGGCGGGCTCTGCGGGCGCGCGGCGACCCGACGCCACGACGACCTCACGTACGACTACGGGGCGAACTACCTGAAGAGCGACGACGACCGCGTCGTCGAACTGATCACCGAAACGCTCGACGACGAGGGGCTCGTCGACGTGACGGACCCGGTGTACACCTTCGCGGCCGACGGGGCGGTGTCCCCCGGCCGCGACGCCGACGAGCACAAGTGGAGCTACCGGCGGGGGCTCACCCAGATCGCGAAGCGCCTGTTCGGCCGCACCGACGCGACCGTCCACCGCCGGACTCGCGTCGAGACGGTGCGACGAGTCGAGGCCGACAGTAAGTGGGAACTCGACGACGCGGACGGCGAGACCCACGGTCCGTTCGACGTCCTCCTCCTGAACCCGCCGGCCCCGCAGACGGCCGAGCTGCTCCGGACCGCCCAGTGGGACGACCCGCTCCGCGAGACACTCGTCGAGGCCGTCGGCGCGGTCGAGTACCGCAGCGTCTGGACCGCGGTCCTCCGCTACCCGTTCGCGCTCGATGTCCCCTACTACGCGCTCGTCAACACCGACAAGGAGCACGCGGTCGGCTGGATATCCCGCGAGGAGTGTAAGGCCGGCCACGTCCCCGACGGCGAGACGCTGCTCGTCGTTCAGGCGAGCGACGCGTGGTCCGACGCCCACTACGACGACGACCCGGCGGAGAACGTCGCCGCGCTCGCCGACCACGTCGCCGAGATCGTCGGCGACGAGCGGCTGGCCGACCCCGCCTGGACCGACCATCAGGGGTGGCGCTACGCGCAGCCGGAGGGCGGCGTCGACCGCGGGCCGGTCGATTCGGCGCGCGACGCGGGGCTGTACCTCCTCGGCGACTGGGTCGCGGGCGAGGGGCGGCTCCACGCCGCGCTCGCGAACGGGCTCGACGTCGGCGAGCGCGTCGCGTACGGTATTTGAAAACAGGGGGCGCCGCCGCGGTCGACCGCGGCGTCGCTGCCGGGGGAACGAGTCTTTTCTGAAAGAGCGATTCGAGAGCGGACCGATCCGCGACCGGAGCGCTTAGTTCGTCGTGATGCGGTACTCGACGGTCCCCAGACCGGGGAGCGTGAGCGTCTGGACGCGCCCGCTGCGCCGGCGCAGAGTCCGCAGGACCGACCGCGAGAGGACGGCGAGCGCGACGGTGCCGGTCAGCAGCGCGACGGTCGCGACGGGGTACGCGAGCGCGACGAACGGTGCGAGGATGAGCGCGAGGAACGCGAGCGTTCCCAGCGGCGAGCGACTGCCCGGCGGCGACTCGGAGCCGATCGGCCGGTGCGCCTCCGCCGAGGTGATGGAACCTTGGTACATATCTCACCGTACGCGCTCCGCCGACTAAAACCTTTCACTTCTCAAATATGTTTTGAGAAACGGTACCACGGACCATGTCCGTAAAACAACTGAAACAGTTGTTCATGCGGTGTAAGATGTACCATGCTACTCATTAGTACACCTCTCAAAAATCTGTGAGTTAGTATCGGTGACGGCGTCGAAGTCCCGGTCGCAGGGAGTCGCCCGCCGCGGACCGCGCTCGCGGCCCCGGAGTCGAATCCGCTCACCCGGGCGGAGGGGGACGGTCCCGAGACGCGGCCCGGCGGTGCTTTTATTTCGCTTCGACTCTTCTCGTAGATACGGACAGCTACACACGATGACACTCGACACTCCCACCACCGACCCAACGGTCGTCGTTTCGGCGCCGGAGCGCAGACGCGTGGTCGCCGGCCTCGCCGACGGCACCGTCGAGACGGTCGCGGATCTGCGTGTTCGCGGGCGGGCCGACGAGATCGCCGCCGAGCTCCGCGAGACGCACCTTCCGGCCTTAGAGGAGGCCGGCTACATCGAGTGGGACCGCGAGGCCGGCACCATCAGGCCCGGCCCGAACTTCGAGGAGGCCGCGGGCCACGTCGACGACCTCCCGATGCCGGACATCGAGCCCTCGGACGACTGACCGGCGCGGTCGACCGACCGTCGCGGCCGGCCGAGCGGACGCGGCCCGGAGGCCGATCATCGCGGACGCGGCCCGAGACGTTTATCCCCGGGCGCGGGCGACACCCGACAGCCATGGCCGAGCCGATCCTGAAGTGGGCCGGCGGGAAGCGGCAGCTGCTCGACGAGCTGTACGCCCGGTTCCCGTCGGCGTTCGGCCGGTACCACGAGCCGTTCGTCGGCGGCGGGGCCGTCTTCTTCGACCTCGAACCCGCCCGCGCGACGGTCAACGACGCCAACCCGCGGCTCGTGAACTTCTACGAGCAGGTCCGCGACCGCCCCGACGAGCTGCTCTCGCGGCTGGCCGCGTTCGACGACCCCGAGGGCGACCCCGACCCGGACCTCCCGTACGCCGAGGAGACGGCGCGCGGTCGGGACGTGGAGGCCTACTACTACCAGCAGCGCGCGCGGTTCAACCGCCGGCCGTACGAGGGGGAGTTCGACCCGCTGGAGGAGGCCGCCCTCCTCCTCTACCTCAACCGGACCTGCTACAACGGGCTCTACCGCGAGAACGCGGACGGCGGGTTCAACGTCCCGATCGGTCGGTACGCCGACCCCGACTGGGTCCAGCGCGACCGGGTCCGTCGGGCGAGCGACCTGCTCGCCGACGCGGAGGTCCGCAACGAGGACTTCGCGTACGTCCTCGACGCCGCCGAGCCCGGCGACCTCGTCTACTTCGACCCGCCCTACGAGCCGATGAGCGCGACCGCGAGCTTCAACGAGTACAGCGCGGCCGGGTTCGACCGCGAGGACCAGCGCCGGCTGCTCGACGTCGCCGGCGAGCTCGACGACGCCGGGGTGTGGGTCGTGCTCTCGAACAGCGGCGTGATGTACGACGCGTACGCCGAGGCGGGCTTCCGCGTCGACCGCGAGGGCGCGACCCGCGCGATCAACAGCGACGCCGACAGCCGCGACGCGGTCGACGAGATCGTCGCGACGAACGTCCCGCCGGCCGAGCGCCGTGAGGTCGGTCAGCGGGAACTGTCCGGATACTGAGTCGGCCACGATCGGGGCAGCCCGGCGGCACGTGCCGCGGTCGCCGCCGTCGGTTTCCGGTCGCGGACCGCGGCAATGGGGCGGGCTTTTTGACCTCCCCCGCCGAGTGGTCGGGTATGACCGATCTCGACATCGACCTCGTCCTCGTGCCCGTCGACGGCAGCGAGGAGTCGCACGAGGCGGTCGATTACGCCATCGCGGTCGCGAGCGAGTACGGCGCGAGCGTCCACGCGCTGTACGTCCTCGACGAGGAGGTCGTCCGCGCCATCGACCACGGCGTGGTCGACGAGAGCGAGGTTGCGGACGACTCCGAGGCGTTCACCGACTCCGTCGCGCGCCGCGCGGAGGCCGCCGGAGTCCCCCACAGCAACTCCATCGCCTACGGCTTCTCCACGTCGGTGAAGACCGTCCACCCGGGAAGCGTCGTCCTCGACACGGCCGAGGAGCTTGAGTCCGACTTCATCGTCGTCCCGCGCGAGCCGGTCTCCGGCGACCCCGGCGAGGTGTTGGGGAAGGCCGCGGAGTACGTCCTCCTGTACGCGAGCCAACCCGTTCTGTCGGTCTGATGGTCGGCGGCCTCCTCCCGGCGGGCACGACGCTGCCGCCCGCACCGCACCTCCTCGTCGTCCTGCTCGCGACCGGCGCGGTCGTCGCCGCGCTCCGCCGCCGCCGGCCCCGAGTGACCGCCCGCCGCGTGCTCGCGCTCGCCCCGTGGATGGCGCTCGGCTCCGCGGCCCACGTCCTCTACGTCGTCGACGCGCTCCCGTCCTCGCTCGCGCCGTTCGCCGGCTCGCCGACCGTCTACCTCACGGTGGGGACGCTCGCCGGCGCGGCGTGGCTCGCCGCCGACGCCGCGCGCCCGGACCGCGTCGCGGCGACGCTCGCGGCCGCCGGCGTCCTCCTGCTCGTCCCCGTCGTCGCCGTCGCGGTCGCTACCGGCCTCTCGCCGATCGGCGCGCGCTGGTCGGCGGTCGCGCTCGCGCTCGCGATTCCGATCGCGGCCGCCGCCTGGGTCGGCCTGACTCGCTTCCGGCCCGAGGCCGCGGTCACCGGTTCCGTCGGCGCCCTCGCGGTGTTCGGGCACGCGCTCGACGGGGTCTCGACCGCGGTGGGGACCACCCAGCTCGGATTCGGCGAGCGCACGCCGCTCTCGCGGATCCTGCTGGAGATCGGCGGACTGCCGTCGCTCCCGGTGATCGGCGAAGGGGGGCTGTTCCTCCTCGTGAAGCTCGCCGTCGCGAGCGCGGTCGTGTGGCTGTTCGCGGCCTACGTCCGCGAGGAGCCGGCGGAGGGGTACCTCCTCCTCGGCTTCGTCGCGGCGATGGGCCTCGGCCCGGCCGCGCACAACCTGCTGCTGTTCTCCGTGGCGGCGTGAGGAAGGGCCCGACCGGCGCGTTCCCGGTCGCCTCACAGGACCGCCAGCGCGAACGCGACCGTGACGCCGGCGAGCAGGACGGCCTGGACGAACGCGCTGGCGAGCGCGCCGACCACCGCGTAGGCCGCCTGTCGAGCGGCCTCGCGCGTGTCGCCGTCGCGTTCGTTCAGCGCGGCGAGGAAGACGGTGCCGCCAAGTCCGACGACGAGCCCGATCGGGCCGAGCGGGATCAGGAGCACGATTCCCACCAGCGTCCCGACGACGACGGTCCGGGTCGATGCGCCGCCGAGCTTCCCGGAGACCATCCCCGACGCGACGTCCGCGGCGGAGGCCAGCAGCGAGACGACGACGAGCGCGACCACCACGGCGGGGCTCGGTGCCGCGAACCCGGTGGTGTACGCGTAGCCGACGACGGTCAGCGCCGCGAGGACGCCGCCCGGCACCAGCGGGACGAACGAGCTGGCCGTCCAGACGACGAGCAGCGCGATCGCCAGTCCGGCCGCGAGAGTCACCATACGGAACGGACGCTACGTGCGCTGAAAACACTTCACCACGGTCGGCCCGACGGGAGCGGGTCCGCCGACCCCGCTCAGTCTTCTTCTTCGACGACTTCCGGGTCCTCGATGGCCGACTGGAGGGAGTCGAGCCCGTTGACCCACTCGGAGACGAGGCCGTACTCGAGGTCCTCGACGAGCTCGATGTCGAGCGCCTCGCCGTCGATGACGCGCGTGCCGGCCTGGACGACGTAGCCGAGCGCGGCGTCGAGGTCGTCGCCCTCCTCGGCCTCGGCGGCCGCGCGCACGAACTCGCTCACGTCGCCGTCGACGACGCCGCCGACGACGTACTCCTCGGCCGCGTAGAAGACGGGGACCAGCGAGGTCTGGACGCCGTCGATCAGCATCACCTTGTCCTCGTCGTCGAACTCGACGTCTGCGAGGACGATCTCGCGGATGTCGCGGACCTCCTCGACGGCGCGCTCCTCGTCGATGCGGTCCTCGTCGAACGCGGCGAGCACCTTCACCACGGCGATGGCGGCGTCGTCCTGGAGGTTCAAGAGGAGCCGCGCGGAGTCCTCGTTCTCGGGGTCGAGTTCCTCTTCGGCCAGCCTGTCGAGCCAGTTCTGCCAGCGTTCGTCGGTATAGAACGTTTCAACGGCGTCGTCGTCGGTCATGTCCCGTACGTCGCCCGGACTACTCAAATGCCTTTCCTATCGATCGCCGCCCGAGATAGCGTCTCACGCGTGAGAATCCCGGAATCAGACCTCTCGTTCGAGCGTCGCCTCGGTGTCGATTCCGTACACCGCGCGGGGGGTCTCGACGTGCGCCCGCCGGACCGCCTCGTCGTGTTCCCCCTCCAACAGCCAGCGCACCCGCCGCGGGACGGTCTTCGGTCCGAGCACCATCCCCGGTCGTTCCGGGTCGTCGACGAAGTCCGTCTCCATCAGGAACGGCTCGCCGGCCTCGGCCGCGCGCTCCAGCCGCTCCTTGTCGCTCATCACGCTCGGGGTGACGCCCGCCAGCTCGCCGGCCGCGTAGTGTTTGACGACGCGCGAGGGGTCGAGGCCGACATCCTCGGCGACCGCGGCGAGGTCGGTCAGGTCCTCGGTGGCCTCGGTGTGGAGCTGGACCGCGCAGTCGACGTCGGCGCCCAGCTCGAACGCGCGCCGCGTCACCGCGTTCGACGCGTCCCAGACCGCGTCGCTCACGTCGTAGTGAGGCCGCCCGGACTTCAGCGCGAGCGCGTCCCCGTCGGCGACGTACTCGCTCGCGACCTCCAGCCCGCCGCGCATGAGGTCGCGGGCCTCGTCGGGCGCGAAGTCGCGCTCGTCGACGAGCCGACTGATCAGCCCCGGATGAACGCCCAGGACGGGCCACGCGCGGCCCGGGAGCGCGTCCGTCGCGGCCGCGACGGTCTCCAGCGTCTCCTCGAAGACGGCCCGGAAGTCGGCCGGCTCGTCCGGCTCGACGCCGAGCAGCCACGAGGGCTTGTTCACCACGAGCAGGTGGGTCCCGCCGAGCCGCGCGAACTCCTCGACGGCCTCGATCCCGCGGCCGTGTCGCGGGTCGAGGTGGAGGTGGTTGTCCAGCACCGGCGTGCCGAGGTCCTCTGTCATGCGAGATGGTTCGGCCGCGCGCGATTAGAAGGATCGGTCCGTGGCGGTCGGCGCGGTCGGCGACCGCGGGAGGCTCGTCGCGGCGCGCCGGGGCGCGGTTCAGTCGGCGCGGTTCGCCGCAAACGCTGTGTCGGTCCCGGGGACGGTCACGTCGGCGAGGCCAGATTCGATCTCCTCGCGTCGGTCCTCGAACCGCCCGGGCAACACCAGCCGGTCCCCGAGCGCGTCGAGGGGCTCGTCGCTCGCGTACCCCGGGTCGGCGGTGGCGAGCTCGAAGAGGACGCCCGCGAACTCCCGGAAGTAGACGGACCGGAACCAGTGGCGGTCGATCTGTTCGGTCGGGCGGAGGCCCATCGACGCGACCGCGTCGCGCATCCCGGACTGGTCGGCGTCCGTCGGCGTCTGGAACGCGACGTGGTGGACCGTGCCGCGCCCCGAGCTTCCCTGCCGATCAGTTTCGACGACGTCCACGTACTTCCCCACGGCGCCGCCCGCGGCGAAGCGAGTCCGGTCGTTGCCGGTCGCGGCGTCGGCCTCGGACTCGGTCTCGGTCAGCCCCATCGTCCGCAGGAGCCCCTCGGTTCGGTCGGGGTCGTCGAGCCACAGCGTCACGGAGTGGAAGCCGCGGATCGCGGCCGACTCGGGGACGTGCGCGGTCCACGCGGTCGTCGGGTCGTCGTCCGGGATCTCGACTTCGACCAGCTCGACCGGGAGCCCGTCGGGGTCGCGGAAGGGGAGGACCGTCTCGCCGAAGCGCTCCTCGCGGGCGTCGTAGTCGACGCCGCGCTCGTCGAACCGCCCCTCCCAGTAGTCGAGGCTCCCCTCGGGCACGCGGAACGCGGTGCGGGAGACCTGCCCGGCGCCGACCTCGCCCTCCGGCAGGTCCGTCCACGGGAAGAACGTCATGCTCGTGCCGGGCGTGCCCTCGGCGTCCCCGTAGAAGAAGTGGTACGTCCCGGGGTCGTCCTGGTTGATCGAGCGCTTCACGAGGCGGAGCCCGAGCGTCTCGACCCAGAAGTCGAGGTTGCGCTGCGGGTCGCCCGCGACGCAGGTGACGTGGTGGATTCCCGGGGTGGGAGTCGGGCCGTCCTCGGTTCCGGCGCCTGCGGAGTCGGATTCGTCTGTCATACTTCCAGATACGCTCCGGAGGGACTTGAATCGGTGCGGACACGGGTGTTACCGGGTCGAGTACGAGCCCACGACGATGGCCGAGGGCGGGATTCGATCGATACCTGAACCCCGATCGGCTGCGACATCATTTATAAACGAAGTGCGGTGGCGCGTGCCGACGAGCGCCCGTCAGGGCGCGAGTCGCACGCGCGAGGGACGCGGTGAGCGCTCGAAGAGCGCGAACCGCGAGGCTGGGGAGGCGTGAGGTGCGGTGCTGTGCGGGGCGGGGTGGGGCTCAAAGGGGCAGTCGCGAGGGCGGCGTAGGCGACGCAAGCACCGCAGCGAAGGAGCGTCAGCGACTGAGCGAGGAGCGCAGCGAGCGTACGCCGCCCTCGCGACTGGGGCTTTGGAGGCGGTCACCGCAGAGCGAGAGATCACGTACAGCCGAGCGGCTGGGGCTTTGGAGGCGGTCACCGCAGAGCGAGGGATCACGTACAGTCGAGCGGCTGGGGCTTTGGAGGCGGTCACCGCAGAGCGAGGGATCACGTACAGTCGAGCGGCTGGGGCTTTGGAGGTGTGTTCCAACGGTTCGTGGTCGAGTGTTTATAAACGAGCGGCTGGGGCTTCGGCGGTGTTCGCCGCCGCTCCGCAAGCAACTATTTATAAGCGAGCGACCGGGGATGTGTAGGCCTACTCCCCGCCCGCTCTCTTTTATAAATATCGTCGGAGTTCCTCCACGATACGACCGGAATGCGGCCGCCCGCGGGTACTTCATCGGATCGAATCGACTGATCAGCGAGCTCGCGCCATGGCCCGTTCGATCCGCTCCCTGAGCATCTCCAGCTGGTCGCCGACCGCGCCAACGGCCGCGAGAACCGGATACGTGACGTCGAGGTCCTGGTAGCAGTACCCCGGCAGGTCGAGCTCGTCGCCGAGCGCGAGCCGGCGCTCGTGGTCTGCGAGCACGCGCTGGCGGCGGGCCGCGATCCGGTCGCAGTCGTCGCGGAGGGCCCCGATCCGGGTCCGGCAGGCGTCGAGCGCGCCGAACCCGGCGGCCGCCGAGTCGTCTCCTTCACCGCCGATCTCCGCTTCGATCGCCCCGATCTCCGTCCGGATCGGTTCGAGGCGGGACCCAGCGCGCTCGACCGACTCGATCTCCGACTCCACGGCGTCGAGGAACGCCTCGCGCTCCTGAACGGCGGTCTCGACCGCGCACAGCAACGAGCGCTTGTACTCCTCGTGGAAGCAGTCCGTGCGGGTGAGCACGTAGGCGAGCTCGGGACCGAACTCCTCGGCGACGCTCCGCTCGTAGGTGTCGTCGTACTCCGCCTCGTAGTGCGGGACCGACATCACCGTGGCGCGGTACGCGTCCCGGACCGCGACGAGCCGAGACCCGGGCGGCGCCGCACCGTCGGCTCCCCCGGTCGCTCCCCCGATCGCGCCGCGGACGCCGGCCGGTCCGCCCGCGCCGGCGAATCCTCCGCCCGCGCCCGGGTCCGTCGGGTCGACGCGCCCGCTCTCGTTCGGGATCGAGGAGACCCGGCCGCGAAACGCTCGGAACGCCTCCCGCTCGTCGACGACTCGACGCCGCTCGACCCGGAGCTTCGCCCGCGCCGCCCGGATCGGGTCGCTCCCCTCGTCCGCGTGAGTCGCTGCCATACGTCGCGGCACGTCGAGGCCCCTCGTAAGCGCTTATATGAGTGGTATCGCGGAGGGCAGAGACGTCCGGGCCGCTCCGGAGCGGTATATACTCCCCTCGCCGTCCCCGTCGGTTGCGGCCGCGGTCGCTCGTACCGGCCCCGGTGGACAGCGACTTTACCGCGCCGCCCCCGACCGACAGTATGGAGAAGGTGTCCCTTGCCGAGGCGTTCGACTCGTTCGACGAGACGTGGTCGCCGCGGCTCGCGGGCGAGCTCAACGGGCAGGCGGTGAAACTCGCGAAGGCGGACGGGGAGTTCGTCTGGCACAGCCACGCGGAGGCCGACGAGCTGTTCCTCGTCAACGCGGGTCGACTCCGGATCGAGTTCCGCGACGAGGCGGACGCGGTGCTGGAGGCGGGCGAGTTCACGATCGTTCCGCGCGGGACCGAACACCGGCCCGTCGCCGAGCCCGAGGCCGAAATCGTCCTCTTCGAGCCGAGCGAGACGCGCAACACGGGCGACGTCGAGACCGACGAGACGGTGACCGACTTGAAGAGCCTCGACTGACCCTCACGCCACCGCGGCCCGCGCCAGCGACCCGAACAGCGGCAGCCCCAGCCCCGCGCCGACCGTGACGTAGACGACCGGGAACATGTCCGACGCCGCCCCGGCCGCCGGCCCGAGCGAGAGCACGAACGCGGCGAGACAGACCACGCCGGCGCCGAAGGCGTACCCCGCTCCACGACGCGCCGTCGGCGCCGGGAGCGACGCGAGCGCGCCCGCCGCGATAAGCCCGAGCCAGTGGACCGACGCGACCCCGACGCCGACGGCGAGCGCGGCGACCACCGCGACCGCGTGCGGTCCCGGCTCGGTCCTGACGCGGTCGCGGAGCGCGGTCGACTCCGAAGACACGTTCGACTCCGAATTTCCGGGCGACTCCGACGCGTCGCTCATCGGGACCCCTCCGTCGACGGCTCGAACCGGACCACCGGGTCGCTCCCGCCCCCGAGCGGCATCGGCCGCTGGTTGTTGTCGAGCCAGCGCCGGAGCTGGTCGTCGTAGTGCGCCGAGAAGTAGTCGCCGGAGTTGCCGCCCGGCAGGACCGCGGTCGCGTCCGTCCCCGGCCGCACGGCCATCCGCCAGCTCGACCCGATCGCGGACTCGACGCGGTAGTTCTTCACCGTCGCGGGCGAGCCGTCCGCGGGCAGCTCCTCGTAGTTCAGGAACGGCGCCTCGCCGCCCAGCGGGTGCGCCATCGCGCGGGTGGTGTTGTAGTCGCCGTACCGGTCCCAGTCCTCCGAGCCGGCCGCCCCGATCTCGTCGAGCGCGTCTCGGAGGGCCGCGACCGCGAGGTCGCCCCGCGAGCGCCCGTCGAAGAGCGGGTCGTCGTCGGGGAGCCGCGCGAGCGTCCGGTCGTTCGGGTAGTACGACTCGCCGTGGTCGGCGTCCGAGAACGCGGGCCCGAAGACGCGCTCGCGGAATTTCGGGAGGTAGCGGGCGAAGATCAGCGCGGCGCGCGAGTCGCGTTCCATCCGGTAGTCCCAGTCGTCGAGGTCGTTGGCGGCGTCGATGACAGCGGGCCTGAAGCCGTGCCGGTCGCGGACCGCCTCGACCAGCTCGGGGACGAGTTCGGCCGCGCGGCCGTCGCGCACGTCGTTCTGGAGCGCGCGGTGGAAGTCGGGGTCGGTCGGTCCCTCCCCGCCGGCGTCGGCGTCGCCGCCCCCGCCGATCGCGTCGTCGAGCCGGTCGGCGATCCGCGCCCCGCGGTACGGCGTCGCGTAGTCGACGCCGACGTAGTGGACCGGGTCGTCGATCGGGCGCTGGTTGGCCGTCGAGAGGACGTCGGGATCGATCGCGTGCGGCTTCTCCTCGAAGGGGACGAACCCCTCCCACGAGGACTCGCCGAACGGCTCGAACCCCCGCCACTCCCCCTCGCCCGCGGAGCCGTCGAAGATCCGGTCGCCGTCGACGACCTCGCCGTCGATACGCCGGATCGGCAGCCGACCGGTCGCGAAGTAAAGCGTCCGGCCGTCCGCGTCGGCGTAGACGAGGTTCTGCGTCGGCAGGTCGAAGTCGCGCGTCGCCGCCAGCAGGTCGTCGATCCCCTCGCTGCGCCCGTAGGCCTCGATGGCGGCCGTGGTCCGCGTCGCGGTGTGGCCCGTCCACGCGACGCCGACCGTCCGTCCCTCGCGCTCGATCAGGGGACCGTGAACGGTGCGGCGCACGCGGAGCTCGCGGTCCTCGCCCCCCGCCACCGGGATCGTCTCGCGCTCGTCGGTCTCGAAGTCGCGCCACTCGCCCTCGTAGCGGTAGCGGTCGCCCGCGTCGTCGATCTCGTACCGGTAGCAGTCGAGGACGTCGGCACCGAGGTTTGTGAACGACCACGCGCCGCGGTCGTTCGCGCCGGCGATGACGAACGGGACGCCGGAGAACGTCGCGCCCCGCACCGACCGCTCGGGGGTGTCGACCGACTGCTCGTACCACAGCGGCGGCGCCTGGAGGGAGAGGTGCGGGTCGTACGCGAGTATCGGCGTCCCGCTCGCGGTGTGCTCGCCGGAGACGACCCAGCTGTTCGAGCCGACGCCCGTCGGCGACTCGAAGCCCGAGAGCCAGTCGGTCAGGGCGGCGTCGATGGGGTCGGCGGCGTCGACGGGGTCGGCGGTGTCGACGGAGTCGGTCGACCCGTTCGAGACGGGTTCGCCTGGGGCCAGTTCGCCGCTTCTCGAGTCTCCGAGCCGCGTCTCCGTCCCGTCGAGGATCGGGTAGTCGTGGTCGTACCGCGTCGGAAACAGCGTCTCCGCGCGGTCCGCGCCGAGGCGGTCGGCGACGAGCGCGCGTCGCAGTTCGCTGAAGCTCCCCGTGAGCGTCCACGAGATCTGCTTTTCCATCAACATCGAGTCGACGGGGGTCCACGGCTCGGGCTCGTAGCCGATCAGCTCGAACTCCAGCGGGAGCGGCAGGTCGTCCATCGCCGCGTTGACGCCGTCGGCGAACGCCTCCACGAGGGGGCCGGCGCGCGTCTCGGCGACGACCTCCCAGGTCGCTTCCGCGGCGTCGGCGAACCCCATCGCGACGTTGAACTCGTCGCTGCCGAGCGTCGCCTCGCCGATCACCGCCGAGAGCCGGCCGCGCATGACGCGGCGCTGGAGGTCCATCGCGAACAGCCGGTCGAACGCCTGGCAGTAGCCGACCGCGAAGTACGCCGCGGGCTCGGCGTCCGCCTCGACCTGCGGGACGCCGAACTCGTCGCGGGCGACGGTCGCGGGCCCGTGCGGGCTCTCGACGGTCTCGGGGAGCGAGCGGTCGGCCGCGTCCCACGCCCGGCCCGACAGCGGGGCGAACGAGTCGAGGAGGTCGGCCGCGTCGCTCGCCGCCAGCCCGGCTGTCCCAGCGGCGAGGACGCTCGCGAGGACCGCGCGGCGCGTGGTGTCGCGTGTCACCTCCCGACCGAGGCCCCGATACCTCATTATAATTTGGATTAGACCGGGGGCGGGAAACGTACATCCGTCGCCCGACCGAAAGCCGGGTCGATGGAGGTCGCGCTGATCACGGTCGGGGACGAACTGCTCTCGGGCGACACGGTGAACACCAACGCCAACTGGCTCGCCGCGGAGCTGAGCGAGCGCGGCGTCGCCGTGGCGCGGATCCTCTCGATCCCAGACGACAGGGCCGAGATCGCGGCGCGCGTCCGTGAGTACGCCGCCGACTTCGACGCCGTGATCGTCACGGGCGGGATCGGCAGCACCCCGGACGACGTGACGATGGAGGGGGTCGCTGACGCGTTCGACCGCGAGATGGCCCCGACCGAGCTCACGCTCGAATCGGTCGAGCGCCGGCTGGCCGCGATCCGCGAGCGCGTGCCCGACCGCGAGTTCGACGTCGACGTCGCGGCGGAGGCGTCGGTCCCCGAGGGGAGCCGCCCGCTGGTGACCGAAGCGGGGCTCGCGCCGGGCTGCGTCGTCGAGAACGCGTACGTCATGCCCGGGATCCCGGACGAGCTGAAGGCGACGTTCGAGACGGTCGCCGACGAGTTCGCGGGCGACCGGCGCTCGCGGTTCCTCTACACCGTCGAGCCGGAGTCGAACATCATCCCCGCGCTGAAGGAGGCGATGGACCGTTTCGACGTCGCCGTCGGCTGTTACCCCGACCGCGAGGCCGACCACAACCGGCTGAAGGTGACCGCGACCGACGACGACGCGCTCGACGACGCCGCGGCGTGGCTGCTGGAGAACGTCGACGCGAGCGAGACGCCGGTGTCGCGCGATTGGTGAGGGACAGCTCGCGAGACGAGGAGAGCGACTACCACGAGCTGTCTCGGGCCGTCCGCGACGACGCCGCGGTCTGCGACTACTGTTCGAGCGCGTTCGGCGTCGCGGACGCCGTCGCCGACGCCGGGCTGGCTACTCTCGCGGAGTACGACGGTCACTCGAGCATCCGCTCGCTGGTCGACGGAGACTACGAGATCATCACGTTCCGAGCGGGGACGGGTCTTACCGGTCGCCCGCGGGAGCGCCACCGCGGCCCCGCGGGAGCCGTGGGTCGCGTTCAGTACCGCGAGAAGTTGTCGTCCGGGTAGACGTACCCGTCGTCGAGGTCGACGACGTCCAGCGTCGCCAGCCGACGCAGCCGCGAAGTCGCGTCGTCCTCGTCGATTCCCAGTTCGACCGCCCGCGCGAGCACCCGATCGCGGGTCGGAACCGACTCGACCAGCCCGTCGTCGTCTAAGACCATCTCCTCGGCGACGATGGCCTTCAGGACCGCGCCGTGTTGGCGCTTCGAGGGGGTCCGGTCGGCGCCGGTCCACTCGATGGAGAGTGACCCGTCGTCGCTGACGTGCGAGACGACGAACCCGTCGGGGAGCGTCTCCGTCAGCGTGGCGACGAGCGCCGCCCGATCGAGCCGCGCCGTGAACCGATACCGGTGCCCGTCGCCCGACCGCCCCGTCACCTCGACGTTCGCCCCGTCCTGCTCGACGGCGTCGGTCACCGCCGCCGCCAGTCGCTTCCCGACGTTCGCGGCTATCCGGTCGCGCTTTTTCGCGGCCCTGGCCGCCTCTCTCGCCGACGCCTCGTAGGCTTTCATGCGTTCGTGTAGCGGCGTGTCGTCCATGCCCCCTCACTCGGTGCCACCGAATTACCTCTTGTGTTGAGCGACCGGCCGATGGTGTGACCCGCGCCGTCGACGACCGGAACAGCGCCGACCGCTCCGACCGCTCGCGGTTCGGCTCCTTCGAAGCCAGCGGGCGACCGTACGGGTTGGCGAGAATTCGAACCTGCCGCCCGGCGCTGCGGTACCGGGTACGCCGGGCGCTCGCGGCGGCTGCTGCCGTTTCGACGTCCTCCCCGTCACGCAATTTCACCGAGACCCGGAGGGCCTTAGAAAACATCAGTAAAAATATATGTTGACAAATAGGTTTTTAATGTAGAAGCATCGAGTGCGAGAGTGTCATGTCCAACATGAAAAATATTGATGGATCCGAGACTACGGACGGTGAGCCCGTGATCAGTCGTCGGTCCATGCTCGCGACCGGGGGTACCGTCGTTGCCGGAACGGCTCTCTCCGGGTGTCTCGGCGGCGACGGCGGCGACGGCGGATCGGAATCGACGACGAATATCGCGATCGTCTCCAGTCCCGCCGGGTTCGACGACAACGCGTTCAACGACTTGGCGGTCGACGGGCTCGAAACCGCACAGGAGGAGTACGACATCGAGATCAATCAGGTCGAGGAGACCGAGCAGTCGAACTACCAGTCCACGCAGTCGACCCTCGCCGAGAGCAGCGACTACGACCTCATCGTGCTGGTCTCGTACAACCACACCGAGGCCCTCACGCAGAACGCCGCGGAGTATCCGGACCAGAACTGGATGCTCATCAACGCGCACGTCGACGAGCCCAACGTGGCCGGGTACACGTGGGCCAACCACGAGATGTCCTACCTCGCAGGCGTCCTGGGCGGGACGATGACGACCGAGGAACTCTCTCACGAAGGCAACTCGAACGACCCGAGCAACGCCCACATCGGGTTCGTGGGCGGCGTCGACGGATCGCTCATCAACGCCTTCGAGCGGTCGTACGTCGCCGGCGCGGAGTGGGTCAACTCCGACGTCACCGTCGACGTCGGGTACATCGGCGATTACAGCGACACGGACACCGCTGCCAGCATCGCCTCTTCGCAGTACGACAACGGCGCGGACATCGTTTACCACGCCGCAGCGGCGGCCGGACAGGGCGTCTTCGAGTCTGCCCAAGAGAACGACCGCTTCGCGATCGGCGTCGACGCGGATCAGTCCGTGACCCTCGAAGAGTTCCAAGACGTCATCATCGGCTCCGCGGTCAAGTATATCAACGAGGGAACCCAGGAGGTCGCTTCGGCGGTCGCCGAGGGCGACTTCGAGAGCGTCACGGGCGCGAACACGCTCGGTCTCGACGAGGAGGGCGTCGACCTCGTGATCGGGCAGGCGTTCGAAGGCGAGATGCCCGATGTCGTGTCGCAGAACATTCAGGACGCGAAGGACGGAATCACGAGCGGCGATATCGAGGTTCCGTGTTCCGCATCGGGCTGTAACTAAGGCCGTCGCGGTCGCTCGTTGGCATTTATGATCACCGTACTACGAAAAGACAATGACAGCTAAGGAGACGCCACCCGCCGTCCGCATGGAGGGTATCACGAAACGGTTCGGCGACGTCGTGGCGAACGACGACGTCGATTTCACCTTGGAGAAGGGGTCGATACACGCGCTCCTCGGTGAGAACGGTTCCGGCAAGACGACGCTGATGAGCGTCCTCTACGGGCTCTACGAAAAGAACGCGGGGACGGTCCACATCGACGGAGAGCCGAAAACGTTCGAATCGCCCCGGGACGCGATGGACGCGGGCGTCGGCATGATCCACCAGCACTTCCAGCTCGTAGAGACGATGACCGTGCTACAGAACATCATTCTAGGCCACGAACCGAGCGATAACGGGTTCGTCGATACCGCGACCGCCCGGTGGGATATCGAAGATATCTGCTCGCGCTACGACTTCCACGTCGACGAGTTCCTCGACACGAAGATTCGAGATCTCGACCTGGGCGCCCGCCAGCGCGTCGAGATCGTGAAAAGCCTCTATCGCGGCGCGGATATCCTCATCCTCGACGAGCCGACCGCGGTTCTCACTCCACAGGAGATCAGCGATCTGCTCGACCTGATGGGGGAACTCGCGGACGCCGGCCACTCGCTCATATTTATCACGCATAAGCTGGGGGAGGCGCTCGGCGCGGCCGACGAGATCACCGTGCTGCGAGACGGAGCGGCCATCGGGACGGTCGACGCCGCTGAGACATCGGAAACGGAACTCGCGCGGATGATGGTCGGGAGAGAGATCCAGTTCGATCGCCCGCCTCGGGAGTCACCGGAAGGCGACGCCGTGCTCGACGTCGAGCAACTCCACGCACGGGGGAGCCGAGGTCTCGAACAGGTCAGCGGCGTCGACCTCACCGTCCAGGAAGGGGAAATCCTCGGAGTCGCCGGCGTTCAGGGGAACGGTCAGACAGAGCTGGTCGAAGCGCTGACCGGGCTCCGCGACGTCGAGTCCGGGTCCGTACGGTTGAACGGCGAGGAGATCACCGACACGAACCGCCGGCAGCGTATCGACGCCGGCATCGCGTACATTCCGGAAGATCGGACGACCGAGGGACTCGTACAGGACTACACCCTCGTTCGGAACGCGCTACTCGGGAACCAGACCGTCGACCCGTTCGTCGACAACGGGCTAATCGACTGGGAGACCGTCCACGACCACGCCGGCGACATCATCCGGGAGTACGACGTACAGCCTCCGAACGAACGCTCCGAGGCGAAGTCGCTGTCGGGCGGGAACCAGCAGAAGTTCATCGTCGGGCGGGAGATCGAACACGATCCGGACGTTATGATCGCGTCCCACCCGACGCGAGGGGTCGACATCGGTTCGATCGAGTTCATCCACGACCGGCTACTGGAACTGCGTGAGGCGGGGATGGCGATCCTCGTCGTCTCCTCGAAGCTCGACGAGATTCGGAAGCTCTCCGATCGGATCGTGGTGATGTACGAGGGCGAATTCGCGGGGGCGGTCGACCCGGTGGAAACGACCGAAGAGGAGCTCGGGATGCTGATGGCCGGCCACGACGCCGGCACCGACGACGGCGACAGCGAACCCAGCGGTGGTGTTCACTCGTGAGCCGCCTGTCGGGACGTCTCCGTGACGTCGTCGATCGGGCGGCGGGACGGATGCTGCGCGCCTCGGTCGTCGAGCGATTAGCGATCGCGACCGCCTCGACGGCGTTGGCGCTGCTGATCGGCGTTACCATCGTCGCGGCGGCCGGCTACGACCCGGTCCAGTTTCTCGTCAGCCTGATCAACGGAGCGGTCGGCGGAGAGTCGGCTATCGCACGAACGCTGCGGTTCTCGACGCTGTTCATCCTGACCGGCGTCGCGGTCGCGGTCGCGTTCCGAGCCGGTGTGTTCAATATCGGCGTCCAAGGGCAGTTCGTCGTTGGCGGCATCGCGACCGTCATGTCGATCATCTGGACGGCGCCGCTGTTACCGGAAGGGACCGTCGGCGGCGCCGGACTGATTCTGATCGGCTTCGTTGCGGGAACGTTCGCGGGCGGCGTGTACGGTGCGTTACCCGGCGCGCTGAAGGCGTACGCGGACGCGAACGTGATAATCACCACCATCATGCTGAACTTCATCGCGACCGGCGTCGTCGGGTGGTTGGTCCAGAACCCGTTTCGCGGTGAAGGGAACGCGGCACCGAACACGGAGCGGATTCCGGAGTACGTCTCCTTTCCCAGTGTCGTGTTCGACAGTTCCGGATTCTCGGTCATCGGGTTAGCCATCGCGCTCGCGACCGTCGCGGTCATCTACGTCGTGATGGAACGCAGCCGATTCGGGTACGACATGGTAACGAGCGGCTACCAGGAATCGGCGGCGACGTACTCGGGCGTCAGCGCCAAGCGGACGGTCGTTCTGACGATGACCCTCTCCGGGATGGTGGCGGGAATCGCCGGGGCGGTCTTCGCAGTTATGATTCAGGGGTACTACACCGACCCGAGCGGCATCGGGACGTACGGGTTCGACGCGATCGCTGTGAGTCTGCTCGCCGCGAACAATCCGCTCGGCATCGTTCCGGCCGGCTTGCTGTTCGGTGGTCTCGAGTCCGCCGGATCGCACATCGGGATCTACACCGACGTTCCCGTACAGCTCATCGACGGCGTCATCGGACTCGTCATTCTGTTCGTCGCCGTGCCGGAGCTGTTCCGCATGGCTGCCGTGCGGACCGGTCTCGGGGGTGACCGGTGATGAGCTTCGCCGAATACGCCAAGAGAAACAGCCTCGGAATCGCGGGTATCGCCGTTCTCGTCGCTGGAGCGGCGATAGCAGCCGTGGCGATGGACCTGCCGTTCTGGGAAATCGTTACGATCGGATTCGTGGAGCGCTCGCTCCAGGCTGCGACCCCGATCGCCCTCACGGCGATCGGCGGGCTGTACGCGGAGAAAAGCGGCGTCTTCAACATCGGCGTCGAGGGGTTCATGATCTTCGGGGCAGCGACCGCGGCGACGATGATGTGGATCATCAGCGGAGGATCCCCCGGCCAGAGCGACGTCTGGCTGGCGATCCTCGCTTCGGTACTGGTCAGTCTGGTGTTCGCCGTCCTGTTTGCCGTCCTGCTGATCAGGTACGAAGCAGATCAGATCGTCGCGGGGCTGGCGCTCTGGTTCATCGGTCTCGGATTTGGTCCGTTCATGGCGGTCCTGGTCTGGGAGAGCCGAAACAGCCCGAGCCTTGAGAGCATCAACGACCTGACCGTGCCGGTGCTCGCGGATATTCCGGTGCTCGGTCCGATCTTCTTCGACACGTCGCCGCTGGTGATGGTCACCGCCGTCTTGGCCGTCGCTGCGTGGAAGTTCCTCAACGATACGAAATACGGGTATTGGATCCAGGCGGCCGGCGAGAATCCGGAAGCGCTCGACACCGCCGGCATCGACGTCACGCGTGTTCGGTACGCCGCGGTGATATTCTCGGGCGTGATGGCCGGCTTGGGCGGTGCGGTGTTGCTCGCGCAAGCGGGATCGTTCACCGGGACCGGCGAGACGATGGTCGGCGGCCGCGGCTGGATCGGCATCGTCGCCTACCTGTTCGGGAACTACAACCCCATCGGGGCAGCCGTCGCGGCACTCGTGTTCGGCGGACTGGATATGCTTCAGATCCAGTTACAGACGGTCGGTATCAACGTTCCAAACCGACTCGTCAACCTGTTCCCGTACGCCGGCGTGATTCTCGTGCTCACCGTCTGGGGCTCCACACAGACGCCCTCTGCGGTCGGTGAGCCGTACGAAAGCGAGGAGTAACACCTTCGTCGCTTTACTTGTCCGGCGATTTTACGTTGTCGTAACCGCTGACCGTGATGGACCCGAACACGCCGACCTGTTATGGTCGAAAGTAGATTCAGTTCCCAAATCGCATAAGCTGACGAGGGTTGTCTCCTTCAAGAACGACCGGGGAACGTATGGGTTGGGGCGGATTCGAACCGCCGACCTGCTCCGTGTGAAGGAGCCGTCATAACCTGGCTAGACCACCAACCCGCTCGTGTCGAGGTATCCGACCTCCGAACTTAAGAGTTACCTTCCGCCGAATCGTTCATGTCCCACCCGCCCGGATCGCCCCCGTGACCCACGAACTCCGCTTCCTCGAACGCCTCCGCCAAGGCGTCGCGAGCCTCCTCCACGCGCCCCTGTCGCTTGTCGGGCTCTACGCAGAGCGCGAGACGCCTCGCGAGCAGTACGCGTTCACGCTCCGCGAGCCGTATCCGATCGTCGAGGCGCAGCTCCACCGACTCGGGTTCGTCCGCAACCTCGTCTCCTCGCTCAAGTACCGCGACTACGAGACGCCTCCGGAGACGACCGTCGCGAGCTGGGTGCGGTACCCCGAAGGCGCGCTCGCGAGCGACCACCAGCTCCACCTCGCGCTGTACGCCGGCGCCGACCGCTCGATGACCGACGTGTACGCCCACTGGGAGCCGTCGTGGATCCGCCACCCGATCCGGCACTACCGCGCGACCGACGTCGACGCCGAGAAGGGAATCGAGCGGACGCGGTCACTGTTCGAGGAAGCGGGCATCGAGTACGCCGTGCTACCCGCCGAGGAGCGGATCGGTCACGACGCAGCCGCCGCGTCTGGACCGCCGATCCGATAAGGAGTCCGCGGCGTGGCTACTCCGCGGCGGCGTCCTTGCCGCGGTACTCCGCGACGCGCTTCCGGGCGGACGCGACCGCCTCGCGGGCCTCGCCCTCCGCGCGCTCTTCCAGTTCTTTCAGGTCCGCTTGGAGCTTGTCCAGCCGCGAGGGTTCCGGTTCCGGTTCCTCGTCCTCGCGCCCGACGAGCTCCTTCACGCGAGCCTCGACCGGCTCTAACTCCTCGACGACCCCCGCCTTCGCGTGTTCCGCCGCTCGACCGAGGTAGTACCGTGCGTCTTCGAAGTGCTTGCTCATATCTGTCCTTTGGACGAGGGCAGATATAACCTTTGTGGCGGCGCGGCGGGGACAGGATCCCCCGGCCGGCTCACTCGCGCGCGCCGGGCGGTAGCGGGTCGGCGTGGTCGGCGATCGCCTCGGAGACGCGGTGCGGGTGTTCGTGAACCACCCAGTGGCTCGCCTCCTCGATCGCGAGCAGCCGGCCGTCGGCGCAGCGCTCGACGCTCTCGTTGGCCAGCCGGCGCGCGAGGAACCGGTCCTGACCGCCCCAAATCACCAGCGTCGGCACCGAGACCTCCGTCTTCGGCGGGTCAGGACGGTCGCGGACGATCGCGCGGTACCAGTTCACCATCGCCTCGAAGGCGCCGTCGCGGTTCCACGCCCGTCGGTACCGCCGCAGGTCCTCGTCGGTGAAGGTACCGGGCGCGCTCGTGTCGCGTAACGCGTCCGTCGCGAGCCGCCAGTTTCCGGCGCTCGCCACCGCCTCGGGGAGCTTCGGTAGCTGGAACGCGAGCATGTACCAGCTCTTGAGCCGCTGGTCCCACGAGCTGCGTAGCGCGCGCTCGAAGACGGTCGGGTGCGGGACGTTGATCGCGACCAGCTCCGAGACGCGCTCCTCGTGGCCGAGCGCGAGCCACCACGCCACCGCGGCGCCCCAGTCGTGGCCGGCGACGGCGGCCGTCTCGCGGTCGTAGGCGTCGATCAGCCCGACCACGTCGCGTGCGAGTTCGTCGATCCGGTAGTCGCGCACCTGCGACGGCTTCGCGGAGCAGTTGTAGCCTCGCTGGTCGGGGACGATGACGCGGTAGCCCGCGTTCGCGAGCGGCGCGATCGCCTCGTGCCAGCCGTACCAGAACTCCGGGAAGCCGTGAAGCAGGACCAGGAGCTTCCCGTCCTCGGGGCCGGCCTCAACGACGTGAAGCGGCACCCCGTTCGTCTCTATCGCGCGGGACCGGCCCGGCACCGACTCCGGAATCTCGTCGTCGGGGACCGGTTCCGGCAGCGCCGCCTCGTCGACCGGCCGGCCGGTGGGCGTCTCGTCCATACCGATCCCGTGCGTCGGCACCGTCAAATAGGTACGCTCGCCCGTGATGTGGGGGATCGAAATCCTCAAGCGGCTGGCAACCACCCTTCCAACTATATCCGCGAATCCCGGCGTTCGCCCGCGGTGAGCGCGTTCTCCGGGGATTCGCACCGTACCCTATGACATCCGATTCGTCGACCCCTTCAGCAGCGGACGCGGACGCGTCGAGCGACGACGCGACCGTCTCGAACGTCGTCCTCGTCACGGTAGACTCCCTTCGCGCGGACGCCGTCTCCCCGTACGACACCGACCGCCGCTCGCCGGTCATCGACGGGCTCGCAAACGGCGGCACCGTGTTCGACCGCGCGTTCGCGACGGGCAACTGGACCCCCTTCTCGTTCCCGTCGATCCTCGCGTCGGAGCCCGTGTTCGCCCGGTCGGGCGACATCGGCGTCGACGAGTCGGTGACGCTCGCGGAGGTGCTCTCCGACGCCGGCATCGCGACCGGCGGGTTCAACGCCGCGAACGGCTTCCTCACCGACCACTGGGGGTACCCCGACGGGTTCGACGAGTTCGAGCCGTTCGTCACGAGCGTCGGCTCCAGCCGCTACAGCCGGTACCTCGCCGCGCATCCGACCGTCGAGGCGTGGATCCAGCTCGCGTCCTCGCCGATCCGCCGGCTCGGCTCGAAGGTCCGCGGCGAGAGCGACGACCGCCCGTTCCTCGACGCCTCGCGCATGTTCGACGTCGAAGACGCCGCAACCGGGTTCGTCGATGACACGGACGAGCCGTTCTTCCTGTGGGTCCACTACATGGACACCCACACCCCGTACGTCCCCGCGCCGCGGTACATCCGCGAGGTCTCCGACGGCATCGTCGGCACCCACCAGATGCTCCACGCGCACGCTCGGACGAGCCTCGGTCTCGAAGTCGGCGAGCGGACCCTCCGCGAGCTCCGGACGCTGTACCAGGCGACGGTGCGACAGGTCGACGCCAGCATCGGCCGCCTGCTCGACAGCCTGGACGAGGCGGGCGTCGCCGACGACACCGCGGTGCTGCTCGCCGGCGACCACGGCGAGGAGTTCCAGGAACACGGCCACCTCGCCCACTATCCGAAGCTGTACGACGAGCTGATCCACGTCCCGTTCGTTGCCGACGTGCCCGGGCTCGACGGCGGCCGCGTCGACGGTCACGTCGGACTCGACGCTATTCCGCCCACGGTGGCCGACCTGCTCGGCGTCGACCCCGCGCCCGAGTGGCACGGCGAGTCGCTCGTGCCGGTGCTCTCCGGCGCCGACGAGACCGGATCGGCGGCCGACGACGACGCCGACGGTCCGGACGTCCCCGACGACCCCGTCGTCTCGGTGACCGTCCGCGGCGAGGAGGTGACCCAGCAGCCGATCCCGCGGTCGCTGGCCGACGGCGACCTGTTCGTCAGCGCGCGCGACGACGACTGGACGTACATCGAGAACGTCGACGCCGGCGAGCGGGAGCTGTACCACCGCCCCTCGGACCCGACCCAACAGGAGAACCTCGCGGTCGACCCGAATGAGGAGGAACAGGCGGTCATCGACCGGTTCGAGCCGGTCGTCGACGCCCACGCGGAGCTGCTCCGCGAGCGCGGTGCCGCGGCGGAAGCGGCCGCGGCCGAGCGCGCCGAGGAGGAGGTCGACGAAGACCTCGAAGCCCGCCTCGAAGCGCTCGGGTATAAGTAATGGTCCGCGCCCTGCTGCGCAACCTCGTTAGCGGACCGCTCGCGGTTCAAATGCGCCGGTTCGTAATGGTGGGCGCGTTCACCGCAGGGATACAGATGGGCCTGTTGTGGCTGTTCGACGACGTCGCCGGACTGAACTATCTCCTCGCCGCGACGATCGCCATCGAGATCACGATCGTCCTCTCGTACGTCTTCAACAACGCGTGGACGTTTCAGGCGAGTCAGAACACCGGCCTGTCCGAGTACCTCGGCGGACTGCTTAAGACGAACCTGGTTCGCGGTACCGCGTGGCCGATACAGATCGGTGTGCTCTACGCGCTCGTCGAGTGGGGCGGGATGACCGCACTCGTCGCGAACGTCCCCGCGATCCTCATCAGCGGGCTCTACCGCTTCGCGCTCGACTCGCAGTGGACGTGGGGGTGATATCCGCCTCGCCGCGTCGAGTCCATCAGAACGGGAGCCGCGGCTCGACGCGCTCGACGAGGTCGCGGACCGCCTCCTGTTTGTAGTAGCCGACCGCGGACGCGGCCACGACGAGCGCGACGAGCGCCATCGCGGAGAGGAACCGGCCGCTCGCGAGCTCGCCGCCAGCGTACACCGTCAACACGTACGCCGGGAGGCGGCCGACGGCGATGACGCCGATGAAGGTGGGCAGCGACCACTTGGTGAGGCCGCTCAAAAAGCAGATGGCGTCGTCGGGAAGCCCGGGGATGATGACGAACGCGAACAGCCCGGGAATTCCCACGGTGTCGACGAACCCGTCGAACCGCTCGATCACGTCCTCGTGGATGACGTTCTCGACGAAGGAGCGACCGTAGCGTTTCGACAGCGAGAAGGCGACCGCGCTGCCGATGAGCACGCCGGTGAGGCTGTACACCGTGCCCCAGAACGAACCGAAGAGGTAGCCCGCGACGAGGGCGACGACCTGTCCCGGGATCGGGGCGACGATGACCTGGAGGGCCTGGATGCCGATGAACACGATGGGGGCGAAGATACCGAACTGGTCGAGCCACGTCCGGAGGGCCTCGGCGTCGGTGATGAAGCCCGCGTAGCGGCTCACGAGGACGTAGAGCCCGACCGCGAGGACCGCGACGCCGACCACGGCCGCGATCCCCCGCCGGCGGTCCGCCCGCGAGGAGAAGAGTTTCATTCGTGTCGTAGCGGGTGACAGAGGGTCTTGAAGCTTACCAACGCCGGGATCGACCGTCCCGAGACGGACGCGGGGCGAGGAGGCGTCTCAATCCAGCCGCTCCGCGCTCCAGTACGCCATCCGCATCGGAATCCCCACGCCGTCGCGGTAGTCGGCGCCCTCCGGCAGGAACCGGAGCTCGTCGAGCGGACGGCGGGCGACGGCCGCCAGCCCGAGCGCGTCGACCGCGTCGTCGACGGTCGGGTCAGCGGCGACCGCGACGTCGCTCTGCGCCTCGGAGAGCACCCGACAGACCCGGCCGAGCGCCGCGTTCGGATCGTCGAGGTGGCCGTCGAGCGCGCCCAGTCGCTCGCCGACGCCCGGCACGCCGGTTTTCGAGTGTTCGAGCGGGCTGCCGTTGAGTCCGCGGAAGCACACCTCGGGGTGCGCCTCCAGAATCCGCTCTCGCGCGGCCTCGTCCTCGCGGAGGAACGCGTCGACCTCGCCGACCGCCGGCGCGATGTGGTACGACTGCCGGCTGAGCCCCTTGTCGAGGTCGGCGCGGTTCCGCTCGTTCACCGTCTCGTAGTTGGCCCCGTCCGTCGCGGCCTCGCACGCGCTCCGCGACGGGACGGGAAACACGCTGCTCGGACGCTCGGCGGCCGACCGCGCGGCCGAGTCGACGGCCTCGCGGGCCGCCAGCGTCTCCGCGTCGTGGGGGAGGCCGATCGGTACGTCGACCAGCATCCGGTCGACGCCGTCGTTCCACAGCGCTTCGAGGTCGCGTTCGAGGCGCGGCTCCGGTTCGTCGTCCTCGAACACGACCGCGAGCCACGCGCCGCCCGCCCAGTCGACGCCCGCGACGGTGTCGGGTGTCATCGATCGATCGCTCGTTCCCGTGCCTATTCAATCGGTCCGGTCCGCGGACCGATCGCTCGGGGCATAGGGCCCTGCGAGGCGCGGTCGAAGCCGCGACGCGGCGCGCTACGGCGAGACGGGTACGTCGTCTGTCACGGGAACCGCCGGGTCGACGGTCACGTCGAACCGGACGCCGCCGCTCGCGCTGTCGCCGACCGAGATGTCCCACCCGTGGGCGTCGGCGATGCGCTCGACGATAGTCAGCCCGAACCCGGTCCCGTCCGTGGCGGTCGTGTATCCCGCTTCGAACACGCTCTCGCAGTCCGTCTCGTCGAGCCCCGGTCCGTCGTCGGCGACGTAGAACCCGTCGGCGGACGCCCCGATCGTCACGGTCACGGGCGACCCGCAGTGGTCGTCGACGTTGCGGAAGAGATTCTCGAGGAGCCGCCGGATCCGGGAGCGGTCGCCGGAGACGGTTATCTCGTCGTCCGCCACGTCGAGCGTGTCGGCCGGACAGCCGAACGGCTTCCAGGCCTCCGCGGCGAGCGCGCCGACGTCGACCGGCTCCGGCTCGGACACCGACTCGCCCTCCTTCGCGAGCGTGAGCAGCTCGTCGATCATCTGCTCCATCCGCTCGTGTTCCCGTTCGAGGGCCTCGAAGTGCGTCGCCTCGCCCTCGGCGCGAGCCATCTCCGCCGCCGTCTTCGCGTTCTGGAGGGGCGTCCGGAGGTCGTGCGACACGATCGACGTGAACTCGTCGAGCCGCTTGTTCTGTCTGATCAGCTCCTCGCGCTGCCGCTGTTCGCGCGTCGCGTCACGGAGGATCCCCACGGACCCGCGGAACTCGTCGTCGAACGGGAGCGCGGCCATGTGGTCGTAACACGGCACCGTCTCGCCGTCTTTCGTGTGGATGTCCACCCCGAACTGCTGCGTCTCCGGCCCCGCGCTGGAGACGATCGTCGCGAGCATGCCGTTCGCCCGCTGGACACCCTCGTCGGACTTGATCTTGCCCGGCGGGCTGCCGATGATCGCCTCCCTGTCGTAGCCGACGAGGTCGAGGAACGCCTCGTTGACGTACTCGAACTCCGCCTCGGCGTTCACGACGTAGATCGGATAGTCGAGCGCCCGGAGGACCGTCGAGTATCGCTCCGACTCGATCTGGGCGCGGTACTCCGTCGCGGCGTGCTTGACCCGGTTGGCCAGGCGGCGGTGTTGGTCGGGGCCGCCCTTCTGGAGGTACCCGGTCACGCCGGCGTTGATCGCCTGCGCCGCGATCTCCTCGCTGCCCTTCCCCGTGTAGAGGATAAAGGGGAGGTCGGCGTAGTGATCGCGGACGGCGTCGAGCAGTTCGAGTCCGTCCGTCCCGGGCATCTCGTAGTCGCTCACGACGCAGTGGACGGACCGCTCGTCGAGCGTGTCGAGCACCGCGTCCGGACTGGCCACCGTGGTTATTTCCACGTCGCCGAGCTCCCGCTGGATGAAGGATTTGGTCAGGTCGAGAAACGCGGGATCGTCGTCGACATGTAAGACTTCGATCGACGCAGTGGCGGCTTCATTCGGGTTATCGATCGACATTCCAACTACCGATCAAGAGGGGTTCTAAACGGAAAAATATCCGGCTGTAGTGTCTCGTTTCGAGAAGCCGATCGGGGAGACAATCGGCCGCTCGTCTCGAATCTCTTACACTTCAGATCGCCGGCGACGCGACCGCGATTTCCGCCGTTTCGGCCTCCCCGCTGCGCCCGGGAAACGCACGTCTCGGAACGCGGTGGTCGGGTGACATCCGCGGCGGAACACCGCGGCTTCACCAAAGGTAGGTACGCGTCTGTAGTCGGCGGAAAATGCGGGAGAAGTGGGCCGGCACGAATTTGAATCGTGGTTACGGCCACCCGAAGGCCGAAGGATACCAAGCTACCCCACCGGCCCGCACTCGACAGAAGGCCGCTCGTTCTTTTAATCCTTCCGAAAGGGGGCGATCGAGACGGACCGGAGGGACGAGGAGTCGATAGCATATCTAGGTCATCGACGCCAGACGCGGGTACCACGAAGCCCCAGTCGCGAGGACTCGATGCGCTCGTTGCGGTCCTCAGTCGCTCGTTACACTCGCTCCCTGCGGTCCTTACGTCGCGCGTCTTCGTCCTCGCGACTGCCCCTTCGAGTCCCGCCCCGCACCGCAACCGCACCTCACGCCTCCCCAGCCTCGTCAGGCGCGTCCTGCGGGCTCCCTTCGGTCGCCCTCGTCGCGCCCGACTCCCTCGCGCGTGCTGACTCGCGCCCGTCGGGCGCTCGCAGGCACGCGCCACCGCTGCCGCGTCATCAATTATAAATCGCCGTCGCCATCTCCGTCGACTGTCCCCCCCATCTCGAAGTATCGGTCGCGATGCTTCCGACAGCCGGGGTTGAACGCGGCGCCGCAGGCGGGGCAGGCGTCGTCGTCGGCCGCGAGGTATTCGCGGGCCGTGAGCGTCGTCCCGCAGGCGCCGCACAGGACCGCCGGATCGTCGAAGCGCTCGCGGGGCCACGGGACCGCCTCGTGGTCGGCGGCCGCGTCGTGGCAGGCGTCGCAGGGGTAGTACGCCTCACAGCAGCCGAACCGGAGCGCGACCACGTCAACGGGGGCGTCCCAGTGCGCACAGCGCGTCTCTGGGTCGACGGCGACGCCGCGCAGGGGGACGTCGAAGCGCGAGTCGGTGTCGGGCGCGGTCGTCGTCTCGCGGTCGGGCGTCGACGCGTCGCCGTCGGGTGGTGTCGCGGTCATCCGTCTCGCGGTCAGTAGCTGGCGTAGCCGTCGGTGTCGAGCCAGTTGTGGACGACGGTAACGGTGTGGTCCGCGTGGAGGGGTTCGGGGCCGACGCGCAGCCGCCGCTCCGCGCGGTCCGCGATCGCGTCCGCCTCCTGCTCGGCGAAGTCGTGGTGGTCCGAGAGCACGAACACGGGGTCCGTCGGCGGCTCCGCGTCGCCCAGCGGGTCGCCCTCCTCGTGGAGCTGGACGAGCGTCCCGTCCGGACCGCGGCCGTCCCCGCCGACGAGCCGGTCGAGCGTCGCGTCGAGGCCCATCCGGCGGAGTTCGACGCCCGGAGAGACGTCGGCGGGCATGTGGCCGATCGCGTCGTCCCGCGCGGCGAGCGCGTCGCGGATCCGCGCGGCGACGTTGCGCTCGTCGGGGTGGAGGTGACGGAGCGTGTCCGAATCGAAGGTGACCGTGAACTCGTCGGCGACGACGAGGTGGACCCGGACCGCCTCGCGGATCCCGTGCGAGAGGAAGACGCCCGCGCTCACGCACCGACAGAGCAGATCGAGCCGCCCGGCCCCCGGGATGTCCGACAGCGATATCGCGTCGGGATCGGTGGGCACGTCGCGGCCGATGACGACGAACTGGCGCATATCCGGGGCTCGCCCCCGACCCTCATAAGGCGTGCGACCCAACCGCCGCCGTGAGCCTCACCGGACTCTGCCAGGTCTGCGAGGCGGCGACCGCGACCCGCACTTGCGACCGCTGCGGGCGCGCCGTCTGCGACGACCACTGGGACGAGCGGGCCCGCGCCTGTTCCGGGTGCGCCGCCGGGCGCGGGTAGCTCGACCCGGGCGCTCGGCCGAACGGTCGCGCCGTCCGCGACCTACCGGTGCCGGTTCAGCCGCTTTCTGAGCCGCTTCGCCGCGTCGCCCGCGGCGCCGAAGTACGTCGCCTCGTCGCCGGGGCGGCTCGACTCCTCGCCGGCGAAGATGATCCCCCGCGAGGAGTTCACGAGCCCCACGTCGACCGGGAGACCGGGGCGCTCCGCGAGCCCGTGTTGGACCGCGGCCTCGGCGTCGCCCCCCTGCGCGCCGACGCCGGGCACGAGGAAGGGGATCTCGGGGACGATCTCGCGGACCGTCTCCAGCTCGTCGGGCGTCGTCGCGCCCACGACGAGGCCGACGTTGCCGTTCGCATTCCAGGTGTCCGCGAGCGCGGCGACGCGCTCGTAGAGGGGCTCACCCGAGGCAAGTTCGAGGTCCTGGAGGTCGGCCCCGCCCGGGTTCGAGGTGCGACAGAGCGCGAACACGCCCTTGTCCGCGCGGTCGAGGAACGGCTGGAGCGAGTCGCGTCCGAGGTACGGGTTCACGGTGATCGCGTCGACGTGGTCGAGGACCTCGGCGTACCGCCGCGCCGTGTTGCCGATGTCGCCGCGCTTCGCGTCGAGCAGGACGGGGACGCCCTTCCCCTCGGCGTACGCGGCGGTCTCGCGGAGCGCGCGCCAGCCGTCCGGGTCCTCGTAGAAGGCGGCGTTCGGCTTGTAGCAGGCGGCGTGCTCGTGGGTCACGTCGATGATCCGTCGGTTGAACGCCCACCGCGGGAGGTCGGCGTCGGTCACGGTCTCGGGGAGCCGGCTCGGGTCGGGGTCGAGCCCGACCGAGACGACGCTGTCGACCGCGTCGATCCGGTCCGCGAGCGTCTCGAAGAAGCCCATACGCGCCCTGCGGCGGGGGGCCCACTAACCGTTGTGTTCCGCGGTCGCCCGCGACCGGGGTGTTCGTCGGTCGAACGTACCGGACGGTCCGACGTATGTGCCGATCGGGGGATCCCGTAATAACAGGATACACCAGTCGGCCCCTCGTCGGTCGCCACACGCATGGCCGGTAGCACTGGCGGTGGCCTTCGGGAGTCGCTCTCCGGACCGATCCTGAAGTACTACGCCTACAAGGCGACGAAGGCGGTCGAGTTCTACCGGCCGATCATGTACCTCTTCTTCCTGGCGCAGGATATCTCCTTCACCCAGATCGCCGTTCTGGAGGCGCTGTACAACCTGACGACGCTGTTCGGCGAGATCCCGACCGGCTACGTCGGCGACCGCGTTGGGCGTCGCAACAGCCTCCTCATCGGGACCGGGCTCATCTCGCTGACGCTCCTCGGTATCGGTTTATCGAGTTCGTTCCTCCAACTGGCCGTCCTCTACGTCTGCTGGTCGCTGGGGTACAACTTCCGCTCCGGAAGCGAGGACGCGTGGCTCTACGACACGCTCACCGACGACCTCTCGGAGGACGAGTTCGCCCGCGTCCGGGGCCGCGGGGAGTCGGCGGCGCTGGCCGTCGGCGCCGTCGCGGCGATCCTCGGCGGGTATCTCGGAAGCGTCGACCTCTCGTACCCGTGGTTCGTCGCGGCGGGCGTGACGAGCCTTGGGGTCCCGGTACTGCTCACGCTCGACGAAGCCGAGACGTACAGGCAGACCGATACTGGCGACCTGAGCCTCCGCCGGACGGTCGGCATCGTGAAAGACGTCCTCTCGCGCCGTCGGTTGCGGTCGTTCCTGCTGTACTACTACGTCCTGTACGCCGCGGTCACGTACCTCGTGTTCGTCTTTCTCCAGCCGATCTTCGAGACCGTCGTTCTCGACCTCGGGATCCGGCAGCCGCGGGTCGAATCGCTGCTGGGGTGGTTCTACGCGGCGTACAGCCTCGTCGGCGCGGTGCTCACCTACTACACGGGTGCTATCAGGGAACGGATCGGACTGCGGACGTGGTTCCTCCTCCTGCCGTTCGCCGTCGGCGGCGCGCTGATCGGGATGTACTTCGTCCCGGTGCTCGCGCTCCCGACGTTCCTCCTGATCCGCGGGGTGTCGGACGTCACCCGGTCGTTCGCCGGACAGTACATCAACGACCGGGTCGAGTCGCTCGGCCGGGCCACCGTCTTGAGCGCGATGGCGATGGTCAGCGGTCTCGCGGTCGTCCCGTTCCAGCTCGGCAGCGGCCTCCTCTCCGACGCCGTCTCCCCGCTGTTTGCGCTGGGCGTTGGCGGCGCCATCCTCGTCGTCGGGGCGACGGCCATCTTGCTCTGGGAGGTCCCCGTCGGCGACGACGCGGTCGACGCTCCGAACGACGACCGGGCGTGATCGGCGGCCCAGTCCGTGCGAAACGCCGGCGACCTAACAGGAGCAGTAGTACTCGCGGTCGACGAACTCCGTCTCGAACAGCTTCGCGGCCGGTCCCGGGTCGGAGGGGCGGTAGACGCCGGTCGTCAGGGTCCCCTCGTGCTCGAACGCGCCGGAGACGAGCCGGCGCCAGTCGGCGGCCGACAGCTGGTCCCAGAACGCGTCGTCGCCAGCGAGCAGCGAGAGGTAGTCGCGGAGGTACACCCACCGCGTCGGCTCGATCCCGCCGGACGCGTAGGTCGCGTCGGTGACCGCGGCGTACGCCGCCATCGGGAGGTTCGCGCCCGCGGCGACCGGCATCGAGATCCACTTCCACGGCCGGGTGTTGACGTCGAGCAGCAGGAACTCCTCGCGGGCCTCGTCGTAGACGAACTCGGACTCGCTGATCCCGTGGTAGCCGGCGTCGTCGAGGACGGCGAGCGCGCGCTCCTCGATCGCGGGCTCGTCCGCGGTCTCCACGAGACAGGAGGTGCCGAAGTTGCGCGGGTACCGCACCGCGGCGTTGCCGACGACCGCGAGCGCGTCGTCGCGCCCGGACGGTGGCACGTACGACGCCAGCGAGTGGTCGCGGCCGGTCGCGATGTCGACGCGCCGCTGGGCCATCACGGCGATCCCCTCCTCGCTCGCGGCCGCGACGACGTCGGCGAACTCCTCGCGGTCCGCGACCTCGATCACGTTGGTGCCGAACGCCTCCTCGAAGTCGCGCTTGAGCTCCGGCTTCACCACGAGCGGGAAGCCGAGCGCCGCCGCGGCCTCGTCGACCGTCGCGTCCGCCTCGCGCGTCCCCGCGGCCGCGGTCTCGGCCAAGCGGTACGTCTCCGGGTAGGGGACGCCGAGCCGCTCGCAGGTCGCGTACAGCTCCGACTTGTTCAACACGTCGTCGAGCGTGTCGCTGCCGGCGAAGGGGAGCCGCACGCCGTCGGGGTCGGCCTCGGCGTACGACAGCGCCCACTCGTCCATACAGCCGAACGCGACCGCCTCGGTGCCCGCGGCGTCGACGATCGCCTCCACGTCCTCGCGGAACCCGTCGAGGTCGTCGAGCGGGTACGTCACCGCGCCGGCGAAGTCGACCGCGTCCGACGGCGGCGCGAGCCCGTCGTGGGTGACCGTCCCGTTCTCGGCGCCCCCGTCGGCGGCGTCGCCGCTGGCCCGGTCGAGCGCGATCACTGGCACGTCGTGGGCGTCGAGCGCGCGAGCGACGCCGAGCCCGGTGATGTGCGCGTTGCTGACGAGCGCCGGCGGCCGCTCGAACTCGGCGTCCGCGAGCGCGTCGATCAGTCCCTCGGTGGACCGAAAGGTGTCTGCCATACCCGGTCTCGGCGGTCGACGCACAAAAGGGACCGACGTACCGGCTCGCTGTGCCCGTATCGGTGACGCGGGCGACGAGGTCCGCCACGACGCCGAGGGCGGGACCCGCGCGGGCGACGCGAGCGGCTTTTCAGGGCGCGTCGCCTCCGGATCGGTATGCGCGAAACCGAGGGCGACGACGCCGAGAACGCCGACGGCGAGGGCGACGGGCCGACCGACGAACTCCCCGACCGGGTCCGGCGGGCGTTCGCGGACCACGGCTCCTTCGAGCGCGACGGCGACGGGTGGGTCTCGACGACGACCGCGTTCGACGGGCGCGTCCGCGCCGAGCCGGCCGAAGAGGGGAGAGTCGAGTTCACGGTCGCCGTCCGCGTGCCGACGCTGTCGGCGGTCACCGCCGACGAGGTCGCCGACGTGGTCGAGGACGGCTGGGCCGACACGTTCGAGCGCCGCGCGGTCGACGTCGGCGGCGTCACCCGGAAACGGCGGGAGTTCGATCCCGTCGTCGAGCGCGAGGGCGACGAGATCGCGGTCATCTACGAGCTCGCCGACATCAACGAGCGGCGCGGGGTCGACGACGCGGGCGCGCTGATCGACTTCGTCGAGGGGACGTACGTTCAGGGCGTCATCCCCGGCTACGAGTACACGGCGCCCGTCTCGGACCTGCTCTCGGCCGCGCGCCAGCAGGGCGGCGGCGGGCCGGTCTGAGGGACCGCGGGCCGGTCAGCGGGAGGGCCGGCCGGGCCGACGGGGCGGCGGCCGGGCTGCGGCCGATAGGGGGAAGTGTCGGCGGTCCGTACGGCGACCATGCTCGCGCTGTTCGGGTTCGGCAGCCTCCTCGCCTTGGTGGCGTTCCACACGTTCCTCGCCGGTGTCGCGACCCGTTTCTTCCGGATTCAGCTCTCGACGTCGTGGGGGTCGGTCGTGTACACCCTCGTGTTGACTCCCCTGCTGTTGCTCGTCTCGACGCTCGTGTTCACGGGCGCGCTCGGCGTCGGGACCGGGATCAACGTCGGGAGCTCGACCATCCTGCTGGCGCTGCTCGTCGCGCTCCCGCTGGCGCTCGGCGTCGCGATCGACTACCTCTACGTCCCGTCGCCCGACGAGTACGAGCTGCCGGACACGCGCTGAGAGCCCTCGGACTCGCGCTGAGAACTCCGGATACCGCTGAGAACGCTCGAACGGGACGGCTTCAGCGGTCGACCAATCCGGCCACGACCTCCTCGACCCGCGCCACCACGTCCTCCGGCGCGCGCGTGGCGTCGACGCGGTGGAACCGTCCGGGGTCGGCGTCGATCAGGCGCTCGTAGTTGTCGCGCACGGCCGCGAGGTAGCCGTCGCGCTCGAACTTGTCGGTCCGGCCGGCGCGCTCGGCCGCGGTCTTCGGGTCCAGATCGAGGTAGATCGTCGCGTCCGGCGGGCGGGAAAACGCGGCGTGGATCCCGCGGACGTACTCCACCGGTCGCTCGATTCCGGCGTCGGCGCGCGCGAGCGTCGCCCCCTGATAGGCGAACCGCGAGTCCGAGTAGCGGTCGGAGATCACCAGGTCGCCGTCGGCGAGCGCCGGCCGCACCGTCTCCGAGAGGTGGTTCGCGTGGTCGGCGGTGTACAAGAACAGCTCCGCGAGCGGGTCGGCGTCCGGGTCGCCCATCGAGCGCCCCACCGCCTCGCCGTACCAGCTGTCGGTGGGTTCGCGGGTGAACGTCGCGTCGGGGTACACGTCCTGGAGCGCCTCCCAGACCGTCGTCTTACCGCTGCCGTCGAGCCCCTCCAGCGTGATCAGCATGGTGGCGTTCCGCCGTGGCGAGGAATAAACGGCGCGGGTCCGGTCCGTGCGTCCGAGCCCCCCTCGGTCCGAGCGCGGGTCCGCCCGACGGCCCTTTTTAGTGACCCCTCCCCGAACGGCCGGCATGGTCGACGACTCGTCAGCACCACGCGCGCTCGGGGGAGACGGATGGTAGCGATCGCCGTCTCGCTCTCGCGGGTGGCGGCCGCCCTCGTGTTGGTCGTCCTGAACGGCTTCTTCGTCGCCTCGGAGTTCGCGTTCGTCAGGATACGGGCCACCTCGGTCGACCAGCTGGTCGAGGACGGGAAGGCGGGCGCGGAGACGCTCCAGGAGGTGATGACCAACCTCGACGACTACCTCGCGGCGACGCAGCTCGGGATCACGCTCGCGTCGCTCGGACTGGGGTGGATCGGCGAGCCAGCCGTCGCGGCGCTCATCGAGCCCGTCCTCGGCCCGCTCCTGCCCGAGGGGCTGGTCCACCTCGTCGCGTTCGCGATCGGGTTCTCCTTCATCACCTTCCTCCACGTCGTCTTCGGCGAGCTCGCGCCGAAGACGATCGCCATCGCGCAGGCCGAGCGGATCTCGCTTCTGCTCGCGCCGCCGATGAAGCTCTCGTACCTGATCTTCTCGCCCGGCATCGCGGTGTTCAACGGCACCGCGAACGCGTTCACGAGCCTGATCGGCGTACCGCCCGCCTCGGAGAGCGACGAGACGCTCGAAGAGCGGGAGATACGGCGCGTGCTGGCCCGCGCGGGGGAGGCCGGCCACGTCGACGAGTCCGAGGTCGCCATGATCGAGGGCGTCTTCGAGCTCGACGACACCGCGGCCCGCGAGCTGATGGTCCCCCGCCCGGACGTCGTCTCGCTGCCCGCGGACGCGTCGCTCTCGGCGATCCGCGAGACGGTCCTCGAGGCGGGCCACACCCGGTACCCGGTCGTCGAGAACGACGACGCCGACCGCGTCGTCGGCTTCGTGGACGTGAAGGACGTGCTGCGCGCGACCGAGACGGGCGACGACGGCGCGACCGCGAGCGACCTCGCCCGAGAGATCCTCGTCGTCCCGGAGACGACGAGCGCGAGCGACCTCCTCGTCCAGTTCCGCGACGAGCGCCGGCAGATGGCGGCGGTGATCGACGAGTGGGGCGCCTTCGAGGGGATCGCCACGGTCGAGGACGTCGCCGAGGCGCTCGTCGGCGACCTCCGGGACGAGTTCGACGTGGCCGACGGCCGGCACACCATCCGGCGGACCGGCGACCGGACGCACGAGGCCGACGGCTCGGTCGCGCTCCTCGACGTCAACGACGCGCTCGGCACCGACCTCAGCGGCGACGGCTACGAGACGCTCGGCGGGTTCGTCCTCGACCGCATCGGGCGGTCCCCCGAGGTCGGCGACGTCGCGGAGACTGAGGCGTACGCCTTCGAGGTCACCGCGGTCGACGGCGCGCGCATCTCGACGGTACGCGTCACGCGGCGCGACGATCCCTCGGAGTCGGCGGACGACGGCGACGGTGAGGGTTCGCCCAATGGGGACGCGGCGTAACGGCGCCGAGCGAGTTCGGCCGTGAACGGGAGCGGGCGACCCCGCCGGCGCGACGACGCGAGCGTTTTTCACCCGCGGGCGCGACCGGGGGCGTATGTACGACCGGATCTGCGTCCCCACCGACGGCAGCGACGCGGCCGCGGCGGCCTTCGAGCACGTGCTGGCGATCGCCGCCGACCACGGCGCGACGGTTCAGCTCCTCCACGTCGCGGACACGACCCGCGACAGCGTGACCCGGATCGGCGGCGACGTGGTCGACGTGCTGGAACGGGAGGGCGAGTCGATCGTCGAGGAGGCGGCGGCCCGCGCCGCCGACCGCGGCGTCGACGCGGAGACGGCCGTCCGGCAGGGGGGCGTGCCCGAGACGGTCGCCTCGTACGCCGAGGAGCTCGACGCCGACCTCGTCGCGATGTCGACGCGCGGGCGGGAGGGGGTCGAACACCTCGTCGGCAGCACGACCGAGCGCGTCGTCCGGCAGTCGCCCGTACCGGTGCTGGCGCTCCGCCCGGGCGACGAGACCGTCCCGTATCCGTACGAGGACGTCCTAGTGCCGACCGACGGGAGCCCTGCCGCGACCGCCGCGCTCGACCGCGCGCTCCCGATCGCGGAGCGGGCGGGCGCGACGGTCCACGTCCTCTCGGTCGTCGACACCGGCGGGATCGGTATCGGGGACCACGTCGAGGTGGACGTCCTCTCGGAGTACGCCGACGACGCGGTCGCCGAGGGCGTCGAACGCGTCGAGGCTGCCGGGCTGGAGGCGGTCGGCGCCGTCGAGGTCGCCTCCTCGGCCGCGCGCGGGATCCGGGCGTACGTCGACGACCCCGGCGTCGACCTCGTGGCGATGGGGACGCACGGCCGGACCGGCGTGGGGCGGTACCTGCTGGGGAGCGTCGCCGAGCGCACCCTCCGGACTGCCCCCGTCCCGGTGCTGACGGTCCCGGTTCCCGAGGCGGAGTAGTCCGGCCGTTCCCGTCAACGTCAGCCGCCGATGCGTCGAATTTCCAGAGCGTCTGACGCCGCGGTAGGTTTACGGGGCTTCCACGCGATAAGACTCGCATGAAAGTGTTGGTAGCCGGCGGGACCGGGTTCATCGGGTCGTACCTCTGTCGCGCGCTCGCGGACGACGGCCACGCGGTGACCGCGCTCTCGCGATCGCCCGAGGAGGCGCCGGAGGGCGTGACGGGCGTCACCGGCGACGTGACCGACTACGACTCCATCGCGTCGGCCGTCGACGGCCACGACGCGGTCGTGAACCTCGTCGCGCTCTCGCCGCTGTTCGAACCGGACGGCGGCAACCGGATGCACGACCGGATCCACCGCGGCGGGACCGAGAACCTCGTCCGCGCGGCCGAGGACGGCGGGGTCGACGGCTTCGTCCAGCTGAGCGCGCTCGGCGCGGACCCGAACGGCGACACCGCCTACATCCGCGCGAAGGGCGAGGCCGAGGAGATCGTCCGCGAGAGCGGCCTCGACTGGACGATATTCCGCCCCTCGGTCGTCTTCGGCGAGGGCGGGGAGTTCGTCTCGTTCACCAAGCGGCTGAAGGGGATGTTCGCGCCGGGCGTCCCGCTGTACCCGCTTCCGGGCGGCGGGAAGACGCGGTTCCAGCCGATCCACGTCGAGGACCTCGTGCCGATGATCGCCGCCGCGGTGACCGACGACGAGCACGCCGGCGAGACGTACGAGGTCGGCGGGCCGGAGGTGCTCACGCTCCGGCAGGTGACGGACCTCGTCTACGAGGCGGAAAAGAAGGGCGTCACCATCGTCCCGCTCCCGATGCCGCTCGCGAAGATAGGCCTCTCGGTCCTCGGCGCGGTCCCCGGGTTCCCGATGGGCGCGGACCAGTACCGCTCGCTGAAGTTCGACAACACGACCGCCGACAACGACGTCGGCGCGTTCGGCGTCGACACGGCCGAACTGACCACGCTCGGCGAACACCTCGGGATCCGATGAGCCGGAGAACGAACGTGTCAACTGTCCTAATCTCAACGCTGGTAACCGCAACCGAAGGCTTATATACGAGATCACGTTCTGTTCAGTTCAAACGCGGAGGGAGCACACGATGAAACTCGCAATGATCGGATTCGGACAGGCGGGGGGCAAAGTCGTCGACAAGTTCTTGGAGTACGATAAGCGGACGGGCTCCGAGATCGTTCGGGCCGCAGCGGCCGTCAACACGGCGAAGGCGGACCTCATGGGGCTCGAACACATCGCCGAGGACCAGCGCGTCCTCATCGGCCAGTCGCGCGTGAAGGGCCACGGCGTCGGCGCTGACAACGAACTGGGCGCGGAGATCGCCGAGGAGGACATCGACGAGGTCCAGGGGGCGATCGACTCGATCCCGGTCCACGAGGTCGACGCCTTCCTCGTCGTCGCCGGGCTCGGCGGCGGGACGGGCTCCGGCGGCGCGCCGGTGCTCGCGAAACACCTCAAGCGGATCTACACCGAGCCGGTCTACGGGCTCGGCATCCTGCCGGGCAGCGACGAGGGGGGCATCTACCCCCTCAACGCGGCCCGTTCGTTCCAGACGTTCGTCCGCGAGGTGGACAACCTGATGGTGTTCGACAACGACGCCTGGCGGAAGACGGGCGAGTCCGTCCAGGGCGGCTACGAAGAGATCAACGAGGAGATCGTCCGGCGGTTCGGCATCCTCTTCGGCGCCGGCGAGATCCAGCAGGGCCAGGAGGTCGCCGAGAGCGTCGTCGACTCCTCGGAGATCATCAACACGCTCTCCGGCGGCGGCGTCTCCACGGTCGGCTACGCGGAGGAGGAGGTCGAGGAGCGCTCCTCGGGCGGCCTGCTCTCGCGGCTGCGCGACGACGGCGACGACGAGGAGCTCGACAGCGCCCACACCACGAACCGGATCACCAGCCTCGTGCGCAAGGCGGCGCTCGGCCGGCTCACGCTCCCCTGCGAGATCGAGGGCGCCGAGCGCGCACTCCTCGTGCTCGCTGGCCCGCCGGAGTACCTCAACCGGAAGGGTATCGAGCGCGGGCGGAAGTGGCTCGAAGAGCAGACCGGCTCGATGGAGGTCCGGGGCGGGGACTACCCGTACCGCGGCGCCGGCTTCGTCGCGACCGTCATCCTGCTCGCGGGCGTCACGAACGTCCCGCGGATCAAGGAGCTCCAGCAGGTCGCCATCGAGGCGCAGGACAACCTCGACGAGATCCGCGAGGAGAGCGACGAGAACCTCGACGAGCTCGTCAGCGACGACAGCGACGAGCTGGAATCCCTGTTCTAGGGCCCGCCGTCCGCTGCGATGGAGGTCATCGTCCCCTTTTCGACCGACCGCCCGAAGTCGCGACTCTCCGATGTCCTCTCGCCCGACGAGCGACGTGACTTCGCGAGAGCGATGCTCGACGACGTACTCGACGCGGTCGCGGCCGCCGACGGCGAGCCGCGCGTCCTCGCCACCGACCCGGTCGACGTCGACTCGCCGGTCACCGTCGACGACCGCCCGCTGACAGACGCGGTGAACGCGGCGCTGGACGCGCGGCTGGGAGCGGACAGCGAACGCGGAGGAGCAGTTGAGCCGGTCGCCGTCGTGATGGCCGACCTCGCGCTCGCGACGCCGGCCGCGCTCGACCGCCTGTTCGAGGCCGGCCGCGACGCGGACGTGGCCGTGGCGCCGGGCCGCGGCGGCGGCACGAACGCGTTCGTGGCCTCGCACCCGGAGTTCCAGGTGGACTACCACGGCGCGTCGTACCTCGACCACCGCGAGATCGCGAGCGAAATCGACGCGGCGTTCAGGACGGTCGACTCCCATCGGCTCGGCACCGACGTCGACGAGCCGGCCGACCTCGCGGAGGTGCTGATCCACGCCGAGGGGCGGGCCGCGGCGTGGCTCCGCGAGGCCGGCTTCGCGCTCGACGCGGAAGAGGGGCGCGTGGCGGCGGTTCGAGAGTGAGGCGCCGCCGAACCGCGCCGCGCGCCTCCCGCCCCGTCCGCGGTCAGTGACGCGACAGTGAGGTCACCGCCGAGTCAACTCGCCCGTTTCTTGGATGTCGAAGAGAAGGGCCTCCGTCTCGTCCCCCGACGGGACGAAGTGAACGTGGCCCTCGTCGGTCAGCGTCGAGTTCTCTTCGTACGCGCGATAGCGGACGAGATACCGTCCCGCGTCGACGACCCCCTCGGCCGTCGCCTCCCCGTCGGGCCCGACGTCGAACGACGAACTGAACGCTCTCGCCGCGGCCTCCGTCGCACCGTCGTCGCCGTAGAACGCTACTTCGACGGTGTAGGGTGCGTCCGTCTGGTTGAACACGGTCACGTCGATTCGAGCGCCGCGCGATCGGAGCCGCGAACAGCCGGCGAAGGCACCGGCCGCGGCGGCACCAGCTGCCCGAAGCGCGGATCGTCGGGAGGGCATGGCTTCATCGTCGAGAGACGCGGGTTATCGGCTTTCGGCTCGCTTCCGACCCGAACCGCGCGTCCCCTCTCGCGCGGAGGCCGGCTCTGTTGTCCGACCCGTGTCGGCCGGCCGCGGCGTAACCGGATCCGGTGTCGTCGAGGGATCCGCAACCGCGATTCTTTTTAAACGCCGACCGCGAGTGACGGCCGTGTTCGCCGGAGCCGACGAGTACGACGTCGACGTGACGGTCGACGAGCGGGCGGTCGAGCGGCTGCTCTCGGTCCGCCCGACCGACGTCGACGCGGCCGACCGGCTCACCTTCGCGCGCAACGTCTTCATCCCGCTCACGACGGCGTGCCGGTACTCCTGTACGTACTGTACCTACTACGACGTGCCCGGCGAGGCGTCGCTCCTGTCGCCCGAGGAGGTGCGCGAGCAGTGCCGCGTCGGCGCCGACGCGGGCTGTACGGAGGCGCTTTTCACCTTCGGCGACGAGCCCGACGAGCGGTACACCGAGATCCACGAGACGCTCGCGGAGTGGGGGTTCGACTCGGTCCACGACTACCTCTACCGCGCCTGCGAGATCGCCTTGGAGGAGGGGCTGCTCCCCCACTCGAACCCCGGCGACCTGACCGAGGGCCAGTTCGCCGACCTCCGCGAGGTGAACGCGTCGATGGGCGTCATGCTGGAGACGACCGCCGACGTCGACGCGCACAGCGGTGGCCGCCGGAAGACGCCCGGCCAGCGGCTCAACACGATCCGCGCGGCGGGTCGGCAGGGCGTCCCGTTCACCACCGGAATCTTGGTCGGGATCGGGGAGGACTGGCGCGACCGCGCCGAGAGCCTGCTCGCGATCCGCGAGCTCCACGAGCGACACGGTCACGTCCAGGAGGTCATCGTCCAGAACGTCGTCCCCAACGAGCGCTCCGACTTCCCGAAGCCCGACCTCGCGACGATGCGCCGAGTCGTGGCGATGGCCCGCGCGGCGCTCCCGCCCGAGGTGTCGGTTCAGGTGCCGCCGAACCTCTCGCCGGCGGCGGACCTCGTCGACTGCGGGATCGACGACCTGGGCGGCGTCTCGCCGGTGACGGACGACTACATCAACCCGGCGTACGAGTGGCCAGACCACGGGGAGCTCGAAGCGGTGGCGGACGCCGGCGGCGTCCCCCTCCGCGAGCGCCTCCCGACGTACGCGCGGTTCCTCCCTGACGAAATCCGGCCCGCGGGCGTCGACCCCGCCCCGGAGCCCGACGGTCGCGAGGCGTGGATCCCGCCGACGGTCCGAGAACGGATCGCCGCGGACGACGTCCACGGGCGCCGGCTGCGAGCGGTCGCGCGCGGCGACGGGCCGCTCGCGGTTCGGAGCGACTGACGCGCCGCCGCTTCGGGGCGATCGACGCCTCGCGCCGGACGTAAACAACCGCGCTGCCAGTAGCTTCTTTATATAGTCTCGTGAAAGAGTCTCTGATGGCTCCCTTACAGTTCGACGCGATCACGAACGCGGTCGACGTGGCGGCGCTCGCGACCACGGCGCTCCGGTTCGTCGCCGGCTTCCTCGCCGTGTTGTTGCTCGGAAGACTCGTCCTGATTCCCGGGCTCCGGCGGGTCGTCAGGTCGCGCGGGTTCGACGAGGCCGTGTTGAGCCTCGGGACGAACGTCCTCAACGCCGTCATCTGGGTGGCCGCGATCGCGATCGGCTTCGCCGTGGCCGGCTACGGGAGCTTCCTCTCGGCGTTCGCGGTGTTCGGCGGCGCCATCGCGCTCGCGGTCGGCTTCGCCGCGCAGGACCTCCTCGGGAACTTCGTCGCCGGCGTGTTCATCCTCAAGGACAAGCCGTTCGCGGTCGGCGACTGGATCGAGTGGGGCGGCAACTCCGGTCGCGTCGAGGAGATCGACCTTCGCGTCTCGCGGGTCCGGACGTTCGACAACGAGCTGGTGACGGTGCCGAACGGCGACCTCGCGAACAGCGCGGTGACGAACCCCGTCGCCTACGACACGCTCCGACAGAAGTTCGTCTTCGGGATCGGGTACGACGACGACATCGAGACGGCGACCGACATCATCGTCGAGAAGGCCGAGGCCCACGAGGAGATCCTCGACGACCCCGGCGTCTCGGTCCGGCTCGTCGAGCTCGGCGACTCGGCCGTCGGGCTCCAGTCGCGCTGGTGGATCGCCGACCCCGACCGCGGCGACTTCGTCCGCGTGCGCTCCGAGTACGTCACCGCGGTGAAGGAGGCGTTCGACGACGCCGGCATCGACATGCCGTACGTCCACCGGCAGCTCACCGGGAGCGTCGAAGTGATCGAGGACGTCGCCGCCGACGAGTAGGCCTCACCCGACCTCTTCCTCCGCGTCGCCCGCGTCGGGCCGGTACTGCCGGCTGACCGCCTGCCAGCGGTTCGAGCGGAACCGGTAGCCGTTCAGTCCGGCCGGCACGAGCTTCTCCGCCACCAGCGCCGCGTAGAGGCCGCCGACGCCGAGCGGCGTGACGAGCCCGACCAGCGCGACCGGGAGCGCGAACGCGTACAGCCCGATCATCGACGCGACGAAGGGCCACCGCGTGTCGCCCGCGCCGCGCAGCGACCCCGTGATCGAGCCGTCGACGCCGAGCGGGACCGCCGAGACCGCGGCGGCGACGACGAACGCCGCCGTCGCGCTCACCGCGGCCGGGTCGTCGACGAACACGCCGGCGATCGGCGCGGCGGCGGCGATCACGGCGGCCGACGCGAGGACGTAGACGACCGCAGACAGGGCGATCACGTCGCGGCCGTACGCGGTCGCGAGCGACTCCTCGCCCGCGCCGAGCCGCTGGCCGACGAGCGTGCTCGCGGCGATCGAGAACCCCCAGCTGAAGGAGCCGAGCAGGGCCCTGACGCGGCGGCCGACCTCCAGGGCGGCGACCGTCGCGGAGCCGAACGACGACGCGATCCAGAGGAGGGGGAAGACGACGACACCCTCGGCAACCCGCCGCGCGATGAGCGGTGCGGACACGCGGAGCAGCTGTCGGGTGAGCCCCGCGTCGAGCCACGGCCCGGAAACGCCGACCGGCACGGGCGAGGCGCCGCGGCCGAAGTACGAGCGCCCGGTCATCCCCCACGCGAGGACGAGCCCGACGGCGGCGATGGAGACCGCGGTGCCGAGCCCCGCGCCGAACACGCCCAGTCCCGCGCCGAGGACGAGCCACGTCGTGAGGACGACGTTCAGCATCGCGCCGCCGGCGCGCGCGACCATCGGGGTGCGGGTGTCGCCGACGCCGGCGTACGTCCGGCTGGCGATCATGTTGAAGAACTCGAAGGCGAGCGCTGGCGCCGTCACGACGAGGTAGGTCGTCCCCGCGGACAGCGCCGCCCCGTCGCCGCCGACGAGGCCGATCAGCCGCTCCGCGCCGAGGACGTAGCCCGCGACGATCGGCGCGACGAGCAGCGCGGCCACGAGCAGCGACTGCTTGACGACCAATCCCGCCCGCTCGCTCTCGTCGCCGCCGTAGTTCTGCGAGACGAGCGAGACGGTGCCGCCCGCGAGTCCGATGGAGACGAACTTCGCGAGCTGCCAGAACGCGAAGGCGTACCCGAGCCCGGCGACCGCCGAGACGCCGAGCGCGTACCCGATCACGGCGAGGTCGACGGTGTTCTTCGACATGATCGCGAACCCCGTCACGATCCTGGGCCACGCGAGTCCCATCGTCTCGTCGAGCCGCGATCGGTCGATGACGCCGGCCCGGTCGAGAGCGCCCGCGACCGCCTCGCCGACGCGGACGGCGCCGTTCCGGAGCCGGGATAACATTGGACCGCGGTACGGACCGGGCGGGCTTGTGTCTGTCCGTCCGACCCGCGTCCCCGGGCTCGCCCGTCCGCGGAGCGCAACCGTTTTTACCTGACTATCCGCTTGTACCACGCATGAATATCGGCGGGTGGCAGACGTATCTCGTCACGGCGACGAGCCGCTCCGCGGGGCGCACGACGCCGGAGGTGGTCGCGGCCGCGCTGGACGGTGGCGTTGACGTCGTCCAGCTCCGCGACAAAGCGGCGAGTGCGCGGGAGCGCTACGAGACGGGGCTTCGGCTCCGCGAGCTGACCGCCGAGGCGGGCGTCCCGCTCGTGGTGAACGACCGGATCGACCTCGCCGCCGCGGTCGACGCCGACGGCGTCCACCTCGGGCAGTCGGACCTCCCGGTCGCGGTCGCCCGCGAACAGCTGGGCGAGGAGGCCGTCGTCGGCGTCTCGGCCTCGACGGTCGAACAGGCCGAGGCGGCCGAGGCCGCGGGCGCGGACTACCTCGGCGTCGGCGCCGTCTACGGCACCGACTCGAAGGACGTCTCCGGCGACCGGAACGGGATCGGCGTCGAGCGGATCGCCGCGGTCGCCGACGCGGTCGAGATACCCGTGATCGGGATCGGCGGCATCGACGCGGGGAACGCGGCGCCGGTGGTTGCGGCGGGCGCGACCGGCGTCGCGGTCCTGTCGGCGATCACGGCCGCCGAGGACCCGGCGGCGGCGACCGCGGCGATCCGGGAGGCGGTGACGGAGTGAGGCGAACGCGGCCGGACCGACGCGTCCGGCTCGTTCACCACTCGCGTTCGAACTCGGGGGCGAACAGCCGCGCCGACATCGGCGCCGGGTCGCCCTCGGTGAGGTTGTACTCCGAGAAGTCGGTGACGCCAGCCTCGCGGAGGAGCTCTTCGTCGTAGAAGCTCTCGCCCGTGCACTCCGCCGGGTCGCGCGCGAGGATCTCGAGGACCGCGTCGGAGACGACCTCGGGGGTGCGCCAGTCGTCCTCGGTGCCGAGCCCGAAGTAGCGCGTCGCGCGGGTGTCGATCGTCGTCACCGGCCAGAAGGTGTTGCAGCCGACGTCGTCGCTCGCCAGCTCCTCGGCGAGCGAGAGCGTGACGAACGACATCCCGAGCTTCGACCACGCGTACGGCGCCTTGCCCGGCGAGCGGTCGGTCGTGACCGGCGGGGCGTTCGTCAGCAGCCACGCCTCGTCGAGGTCCGCGAGGTGGTCGGCGAAGGCGTGCGCGACGAGGTGCGTCCCGCGGACGTTCACGTCGGTCAGGAGGTCGAAGCGGTCGGCCGGCAGGTCGGCGACGTTCGCCAGCTGGATCGCGCTCGCGTTGTTGATGACGATGTCGACCTCGCCGAAGCGATCGATCGCCTCCTCAACGACTTCGTCGACCCGGTCCTCGTCGCGGAGGTCGAGTTCGAGCGCGAGCGCTTCGGGCCCGCGCTCGCGCACTTCGCGGGCCGTCTGCTCGATCGATCCCGCCAGCTCGGAGTCGTCGTCGTCCGTCGTCTTGCCCGTCGAGACGATGTTACACCCGTGGTCGGCGAGCGCGAGCGCTAGCTGTTTGCCGATGCCGCGAGTCGTTCCGGTGATGAACGCCGTCGAGCCCGAGAGGTCGGGGTCCGCGAGTGGCATACCCCACCTTCGACCGGCCGCGGGATAATTCTCGGTGGTCGAGCGCGGAATCGACGATGTGGTATTTAAATACCGAGGAGCGGCGGCGACATCTGTTTATAAATAACAACCGCGGTGGCGCGTGCCTCCGAGTGGCCGCCGGAGGCGGCCGCGAGGAGCACGCGCGAGGGAGTCGCTGGCGCCATCGGCGCCAGCGACGAGGCTGGGGAGGTGTGAGGTGCGGTCGCTGTGCGGGGCGGGACTCAAAGGGGCAGCCGCGAGGCGGGCGCAGGCGACGTAAGCACCGCAGCGAGCAACGCGAGCGAGGAGCGCAGCGAGCGTGCGCCCGCCTCGCGGCTGGGGCTTTGGAGGTGTTCGTCGCCGATCTGCGGACGGATGTTTATAACTGAGCGGCTGGGGCTTTGGAGGTGTTCGCCGGCGATCTGCGGACGGATGTTTATAACTGAGCAACTGGGGCTTTGGAGGTGTCTCCCGTCGCCGATCTGCGGACGGATGTTTATAACTGAGCGGCTGGGGCTTTGGAGGTGTCTCCCGTCGCTCCGTCAGCAATCATTTATAAACAAACGGCTGAGACTTTCCCAACCTTTGTCGCCGATTCGGCGGAAATCCACACTCATCGCGTCGCGGACTTCCACTCCCGAAGTCCCAGCCGCTCGCCGTTCAGGTCCTCGGCGGGCGCCTCGGTGGCGGCCCAGACGAAAAGCGGCGCGACGCTCTCGGGGTCGCGGGCGCGCTCCTTCCCGGTGAGGTCGGTGGCGACGAGGCCGGGGTCGACGACGCCGACCGTCGCGTCGAGGTCCGCGGCGAAGCCGCGCGCGACCGCCTCGGCGGCCGCCTTCGACACCGCGTACGCGCCCATCCCGGGCTTCGACTCGGCCGCGACCGCGCCCGACGGGACGACGACGCGCGCGTCGTCGGCGAGGTGGGGGACGGCCTCGGTGATCGTCGCGAACACGCCGCGCGCGTTCGTGCGCATCGTGTCGTCGTAGTCGGCGTACGAGAGCTCGGTCGTCGGGCTCTCGCCCGGCGCGCCGTGGAACACGCCGGCGTTCGCGAACACGACGTCGACCGGGCCGGCCTCGCGAGCGATGCGCTCGAAGAAGCGTTCGAGGTCGAACTCGTCGCGCACGTCGACCCGGTCGCCCCACGCGGTGCCGCGCTCGGCCGCGGTCTCGTCGGCCTCGTCTCCGTCCGAGCCGTCGCCGTCTTCGGAAGCCTCCGTGTCGCCCGCGTCGTCGCCCTCGCCGTTCAGCGCCGCGACGGTGCGATCGACGGCCGCGCCGTCGCGTCCGGAGACGGCGACGAACGCCCCCTCGTCGACGAACGCCTCGGCGACGGCTCTCCCGATCCCGCTCGTTGCGCCGGTGATCGCGACCGTCAGGTCCATGTGGAACCCGGTACGCGCGTCGGCGACTTAGTGGTATCCACTCGCGTCGGGACCGGCGGAGCGGGTCTCCCGCCTCGCCCGGCATCCCGGACACGTTCGGGACGTTTCCGCGGCGCGTCTGACCGGATTTATACCGTCGCCGCTCCTACGATCGCGTATGGACGTGGTCCCGGACATCGACGGCGTCGCCGGCGAGTCCGTCGTCGTGATCGGCGGCGGATTCGGCGGCCTCTCGACGGCCTGTTACCTCGCGGACGCCGGCGCGGACGTCACGCTGCTGGAGAAGAACGAGCAGCTCGGCGGGCGCGCCAGCCGGCTCGAAGTCGACGGCTTCCGGTTCGACATGGGGCCGTCGTGGTACCTGATGCCGGACGTGTTCGAGCGGTTCTTCGGTCACTTCGGCCGGTCGCCCGACGAGTTCTACGAGCTGGAGCGGCTCGACCCGCACTACCGGGTGTTCTGGAAGGACGGGGACAAGGTCGACGTGCTGCCGGACCGCGAGGAGAACAGGGAGATATTCGAGTCGTACGAGCCCGGCGCGGGCGAGGCGTTCGACGCGTACCTCGAGGAGTCGCAGCGCACCTACGAGATCGGGATGGAGCACTTCGTGTACGAGGACCGCCCGCGGCTGCGCGACTACGTGGACAAAGACGTCCTCCGCTACTCGTGGGGGCTCTCGCTTTTGGGCAAGATGCAGGGGCACGTCGAGGACTACTTCGACCACCCGAAGCTCCAGCAGCTGATGCAGTACACGCTCGTGTTCCTCGGCGGCTCGCCGACGAACACGCCGGCGCTGTACAACCTGATGAGCCACGTCGACTACAACATGGGCGTCTACTACCCCGAGGGCGGGATCGGCGCCGTCGTCGACGGCATCGTCGAGCTCGCCGAGGAGCTCGGCGTCGAGTTCGTCACCGACGCCGAGGTGACCGGCATCGAGGGGCGGTACGGCGCCTTCGCGGTCGACACCGAGAACGGCGAGCGCTACCTCGCCGACCGCGTCGTCTCCGACGCCGACTACGCGCACACGGAACAGGAGCTGCTGCCCGAGCGCAAGCGGCAGTACACCGAGGAGTACTGGGAGTCGCGGACGTACGCCCCCTCCGCGTTCCTGCTGTACCTCGGCGTTGAGGGCGACGTGCCGAACCTCGAACACCACACGCTCGTCCTCCCCACCGACTGGGACGGGCACTTCGCGCAGATCTTCGACGACCCCGAGTGGCCAGACGACCCCGCCTACTACCTCTGCGTCCCCTCGAAGACCGACGACACGGTCGCGCCGGAGGGCCACAGCAACCTCTTCGCGCTCGTTCCGATCGCGCCCGGCCTTGCGGACACCCCGGAGATCCGCAACCGCTACCGCGACCTCGTCATCGACGACATCGCCGAGAACACCGACACCGACCTCCGCGGCCGGATCGTCGTCGAGGAGACGTTCTCCGTCGACGACTTCGCGGACCGGTACAACAGCTACGCGGGCAGCGCGCTCGGCTTAGCGCACACGCTCACCCAGACCTCGCTGCTCCGCCCGCCGCACACCTCCGACGCGGTCGACGGGCTCTACTTCACGGGGTCGACGACGACGCCCGGCATCGGCGTCCCGATGTGCCTCATCAGCGGGGGGCTGACCGCGGAAGCGATGGCCGACGACGACGTGTGATCTCCGCCGTGAGCGACCAGAACCGATCCGCCGAGGACGAGCAGCCTCACTCCCCCGGGGAGGATCGGGAGCGGCCCGCCGGGACCGGGAGCGAAGGGCTCCGCTACCTGTTTGTGCTGTCGCGGCCGCGCTTCTGGCTGTACCTCGCCGGCCCCGTCGCGGTCGGCGTCACCTACGGCATCGACGCCGTGAGCGGACTGTTCACGCCCGTCACGATCGCGCTCGCCGCCTACTTCCTCGTCCCCGCGAACGTGTTCCTCTACGGCGTCAACGACGTGTTCGACGCCGACATCGACGTGCTGAATCCGAAGAAGGAGGGCCGCGAGGCGCGCTGGCGAGGGAGCCGGTTCGTGATCGCCGCCGTCGTCGCGTCGGGCCTCCTCGGACTCGCGACGCTCGCGATCACGCCCCGCGTCGCGTGGCCGTACCTGCTCGGGTTCCTCGTCCTCGCGGTCGGCTACAGCGCGCCGCCCGCCCGCTTCAAGACGACGCCGTTCCTCGACTCGCTGTCGAACGGGCTGTACGCCCTGCCGGGCGCGGCGGCGTACGCGACCGTCGCGGGAGCGCACCCGCCGCTCGCGGCGCTCGCCGGCGCGTGGCTCTGGACGATGGGGATGCACACGTTCTCCGCGATCCCCGACATCGAACCGGACCGGGCGGCGGGGATCGACACGACCGCGACGTTCCTCGGCGAGGGGCGCACGTACGGCTACTGCTTCGCGGCGTGGACCGCCGCGGCCGCCGCGTTCTGGCTCGTCGACCCGCGGCTCGGCGCCCTGCTCGGGGTGTACCCGGTCTTCGTCGCGTGGGTTGCGCGCTCGTCGGTCTCGGTCGACCGCGCCTACTGGTGGTTCCCGGCGCTCAACACCGTCGTCGGCACGCTGCTGTCGATGGGCGGCCTCTGGCGGGTGTACCCGCTCTGGGAGGCGCTGCCGTGACCGACGGCGACGGCGGGGGATCGGCCGAGGGCGGCTCGGCAGGGGACGGGGCGACCGGAGGCGCCGCCGCCGCGACGACCCCCTCCGGGCTCGACGACCTCCGCGAGCGCGCGCCCGACACGCGCCGCGAGGCGGAGGCCCTGTTCGACCGACTCGTCCGCGAGAACCGCTTCACCATCGCGGTCGTCTTCCCGCTCGTCGGGGCGATCGCGCTCGTCGGCAGCGCCGAGGGGTGGGTGCCGGAGCCGTTCGCGTTCCACCCGTGGTTCGTGCTGTTCGGCGTGATCGTGATGCGCTCGCCGCTGGTCGTGGGCGTGTTGCCGACGATCGACCGCCGCGCGCTCGGCTGGATCGGCGTGCTGACCGCGTACACGTACCTCATCGAAGGGGTCGGCGTCGCGACCGGGTGGCCGTACGGGGAGTTCGCGTACACAGTCGACCTCGGGCCGATGCTCGGGGGCGTGCCGGTCGCGCTCCCCGTCTTCTTCATCCCGCTCGTGATGAACGCCTACCTGCTCTGCCTGCTGCTGCTCGGGTCGCGGGCCGACAGCGTGTGGGTCCGGCTGGCGACGGTGATCCCGGTCGTCGTCGCGATGGACGTCGTCTTGGACCCCGGCGCGGTGTCGCTCGGCTTCTGGGACTTCGGCGGCGGGGCGTTCTACGGCGTCCCCCTCTCGAACTACGCCGGGTGGGTGCTGTCCGCGGTCGTCGCAGTGGTCACGCTCGACCGCGCCTTCGCCGCGGCGGGGATCCGCGAGCGCCTCCGGGACTGCGAGTTCATGCTCGACGACATGGTGAGCTTCGTGATCCTCTGGGGCGGAATCAACGTCTGGTTCGGGAACCTCCTGCCCGCGGCGGTCGCGGCCGCGTTCGGCGTCGGCCTCGTCCGCGCCGACCGGTTCGACACGCGGCTGTTCACCGAGTGGCGGCGGTCGTAGGCTCCCGCCCGACTCGGCCGGCTTATATACCGGGATCGCGTTTGCTCGCTCGTGACCGACGGCGGCAATCGCGGCGGACGACCCCTGGAGGACAGACAGCGATGAGCGACCTCGCCATCGACTACGGCGACCACGATCGGGTGCGCGAGGTCGTCGACCGGCTGACATACTGCGCCGAGCACGTCAGCGTCTCCTTCGACGGGTGGGAGGAGCCGCACGTGAAGGGGCCGGGGCTCTACTTCGCCGTCATCGGCGACAGCGACTACGGCGCGTACGCTGACCCGATGGGCGACAACTGCTGGCCGCGAGACACCGCCCCTTCCGTCTTCGACGGCGACGCGCTCGCGGCCGCCGCCGAGTCGGTGAGCGTCGCGCAGGACGGCGGCGTCGTCGTCGCCGTCGACGGCGAGATCGAGAGCCAGATGGTCCGGTTCCGCGACCTCGGCACCCGCGACGAGGAGGCCGACCTCGTCGACGACGTGAGCTACGAGCCGTGGATGGGGTCGCGACATATGAGCGCGATCGAGACCTCCGTCCGGCCCGAGGTCGTCGCGACGGTGACCCTGAGCGAGGAGACCGGGCGCGTCAGCGTCTTCCGCGACGGCGAAGCGAACAGCATGCGGCGCGAGGAGATCGGCGGCCGCTGGCGGGGCGAGTAGCGCTCCCCGCTTCGCCTCGCGCGCGGCGCTCCCGGACGCCGATACCGAGGCCCCACCGTTAAGCCCGGGCCGGGCGAACGTCGACGCATGTACGACGAGATCCTGGTGCCGACCGACGGAAGCGAGGCCGTCGACCGCGCGCTCGACCACGCGATACGGCTCGCGACGGACCACGACGCGACGCTCCACGCGCTGTACGTCGTCGACCAGCGGGTGACGACCGCCAACTCGGGCGACCTCCACGAGGAGGTCGTCGCAGATCTCGAATCGCAGGGCGAGGCCGCGGTCGACGCGGTCGCCGACGCGGCGAGCGAGGCCGGCCTCGACGTCGAGACCCACATCGCGCACGGGACGCCGGACACGGAGATCGTCGAGTACGCCGACGAGTTCGGCATCGACGTGATCGTGATGAGCCCGGAGGGGAAGTCGCCGCGCGAGCGGATCCAGTCGCTCGGGAGCGTCTCCGACCGCGTCGCCGACGACGCGTCGGTGCCGGTGTTCCTCATCAAATAGCGAAACGCCCCGATCGTCGGCCGCGGTCCCGGCTCGTCCGAGCCAGTTAGGTGGATCCGGACGCGACCGGTCGACATGGAACTCACGGTGCTCGGGTCCGGCAGCGCGATGCCGGTCCCCGACCGCGCGCAGGCCGGCTACCTCCTCGACGACGGCGACCGGTCGCTGCTCGTCGACTGCGGCAGCGGCGTCCTCCAGCGGCTCGCCGGGACGGACGCGGGCTACGAGGGCGTCTCGACGGTCCTGTTGACCCATCACCACCTCGACCACGTCGCGGCGCTGCTCCCGCTCCTCAAGGCGCGCTGGCTCGCCGGCGAGGAACACCTCGAAGTCGTCGGCCCCGCGGGGACGAAGTCGCTCGTCGACGGCCTGCTCGACGTCCACGACTACCTCGACGGGCGGATCGACCTGGCGGTCCGCGAGGTGTCGGCGTCGCGCTCGTTCAGCGCCGGCGGGTTCGACGTGACCGCGCGCGAGACGCGCCACTCGATGAACGGGTTCGCCTACCGGTTCTCGCCGCCGAGTTCGGACGCCGAGGCCAGCGACGGGCCGCTCGCGCTCTCCGGCGACACCGAGGCGTTCGCGGGGATGGCGTCGTTCGCGGACGGCGCGGAGCTGTTGGTTCACGACTGCTCGTTCCCGGACGACGTCGACGTGTCGAACCACCCGCGGCCGACGAGCCTCGGCGAGTCGCTCGCGGGCGCGGAGATCGGGACGCTCCTCCTCTCGCACCTCTACCCGCACACCGGCGGCCGCGAGCGCGAGATGGAACAGGGGGTCCGCGACGCGGGGTTCGACGGCGAAGTGCGGACCGCGACCGACGGGCTCCGCCTGTCGCTCTGAACCCGGACTCGTAACCGACGGTCGCCGCAGTCACGGCCGCGACGTAACCGCTGAGTGTTACGCACCCACACGTTCAACCCGGATATTTAAGCGCGCGTAGTCGCTCCGGACTCGTATGGCCGGCCCACTCGCGGACGACTTCGGACGGGAGGTGACGGGGGTGCGGATCTCGCTCACCGACCGGTGTAACTTCGACTGCGTCTACTGTCACAACGAGGGGCTCGGGGACACGCGCGGGCCGATGGAGCCGAGCGACGAGGAGATGACCGCCGACGACGTGGTGCGCTTCCTGGAGGTCGTCGAGGGGTACGGCGTCGACGCCGTGAAGTTCACCGGCGGCGAGCCGATGCTCCGGCAGGACCTCGAAGAGATCATCGAGCGCACGCCCGACTCGATGGAGGTCTCGATGACGACGAACGGCACGTTCCTCCCCGGGCGCGCCGAGGACCTGAAGGCCGCCGGGCTCGACCGCGTCAACGTCTCGCAGGACGCGCTCGACCCGGACGACTTCGCGGAGGTGACGAAGTCCGGGGCCTACGAGAAGGTCTTGGAGGGGGTCAAAGCCGCAGTCGACGCCGGGCTCGACCCCGTGAAGCTCAACATGGTCGTGTTCACGCACACCGCGGGCTACGTCGAGGAGATGGTCGATCACGTCGCCGACAACCAGGGGCTCCAGCTCCAGCTCATCCAGTACATGCCGGAGCTGACCGGCAAGCCCGAGTGGAACGTCGACATCGGGCGCGTCCACGACTGGCTCGCGGAGAAGGCCGACCGCGTCGAGCACCGCGAGATGCACGACCGGAAGCGGTACTTCGTCGGCGAGGAGAGCGACGACGAGACGGGCGGCATGGTCGAGATCGTCGACCCCGTCGAGAACGAGGAGTTCTGCGCCAACTGCGGCCGCGTCCGCGTCACCCACGAGGGCTACCTGAAGGGCTGTCTCAACCGCAACGACGACCTCCGCTCGATGGGCGAGATGACCCGCGAGGAGATCGCGGAGACCTTCGAGGAAGTGGTGGCGAACCGCGTGCCCTACTACGGCGAGTACCTCGTCGAGGGCGAGGACGGCGAGTACGAACTGAACGAGAAGTACCTCGGGACGCCGCCCGCGGCGGACTGAGTCTATTTTTATTGGGAGCGCGTCGCTGTCCGAATCATTGCTTTTGAACTGTTCGAAAGCATTGAACGGAGTCGACTTTATGACCGGTATTTTCGGCGCTTAATACGCAGGGTGAGTGTTGATTGTCAACCAAATCAATCTGTACCAGAAACAACAGCTGAATACAAACTCCAAGAGACTGATCGGGGAAAAGGAAAAATATCGTAGGCTGAATTTAACGATATGGACGAGTGGACGGCAGAAGACCTCTCACCGGAAGAATCTGCGATGATCGTGGATTTTGTCGAGTGGGCAGGAGAGTTTGATAGGCAAGTATTGGAGAAGCAAACAGTCGAAGGAGATCAGGATGCTATCGGGATTGAGGAGGCATTCGAGTTTTTGATGCCACACATATCTGAAGGGGCCACTGAGTTTGACGCGAAGATGCTCAAACTCTTTCGGTTAGAAAAGGAAATCAAATCAGGACCTGTTTTTGAGTACGAATATGAAAGTGAGTTACCGCCTGACTCAACAGTAACAGCAGAAGGACTCAATGCGTTCTTGAAAAGAGAGGAACTGAGAGAATTCTTCAGTATTGCGGGCCAGATGATTGAGTCACTAAGTGTTGAATTGGTCATGGAAAAAGTAGTAGAGCCATCCAAGAAGAGTAAATCTGTCCGAAGACGAGTGGAGAGGAAGTCACAAAAAGAGCGAGAGTGGTTACTTCATATTACAGGCAACATATCTGACGGAGAAAAGGGGGAAATAAGACGGACTTACGACATGCGAAGTTCATTGGTCCACGACTCTGAGAATGTCTTTGTCGATGATATTGATATACCAACTGATGTTGATCGGGGAGTGAAAGCAGTCAATATCTTACATGAAAACCTACATGGTATAGAATTGAAACATCGATTTGGTGATTTGGTGGCTTAGCGGGACAGTAGGTGATTTATGCTTGTGAGTGGCGGAGAGAACAAACGAGCACGGTGGGATTCGAACCAAAATCAGACGTGCTCGCTCACTGCGTTCGCTGCGCGCGACTGATAGGATTCGAATCCCTGTGCCGCTACTGCTCGCTTCGCTCGCAGATAGCGGGCACGGTGGGATTCGAACCCACGACCATCGGATTAGAAGTCCGACGCTCTATCCGGGCTGAGCTACGTGCCCTCATCAACTCCTGATTCCCCGCGTCTAAAAACGCCCGCGGTTCGCGTCGGGAATTGCCCGAGTCGACCGCGTTCAGTAGCTGTACTCGACGACGGTGTTCCCGTCCGGATCCGTGACGAACACGGTGTCGCCGCCGTTGTTCCAGACCGGCGACCCGCGCCCCAGTACACCGTGTCGTCGGTGTCGTTGCCGCTGCCGGTGTACAGCGTGATCGTCGTGCCCGGATCGACGCTGATCCCGGAGAACGTGTAGCTGTTGTCGACCTCGTCGTCGACGACGCACCCGTCGAGGTCGACCGTCTCGTCGCCCTGATTCACGAAGCTGACGTACTCGTCTTCGGTCTGGTCGCCCTCGGGGTCGGCGACGAGTTCGTCGACCGCGAGGTCGACGCTCGACCCGCCGTCCCCGCCGTCGTCGCCGTCGCCGTAGGCGCCGAACAGGTCGAAGTCGGTGTCGAAGTTCGTCGTCGTCGGATTCTCCGGCCCGCCGAGGTTGTTCTCCTCGTCGGTCACCGCATCGCCGGTCCGCAGGTCGGAGCCGAGGTCGGCGGCGAGCGCGTCGAGGTTGTCGCGGGCGTCGGCCGCGTCCTCCGCTCCGGCGCCGGCGAGGATGACGGCGCCGCCGTCGTCGCGGAAGTCCTCGATGGCGGCGACCTCGTCGCTCCCGAGTTCGTCGTCGGGCGCGGTGACGATCACCGCGCGGGCCTCGGCGAGGTCGCGCCCGGTGTCGTCGTCGAAGTCGTTCTTGCCGTCGAACTCGATCGCGAACCCTTCGAGGTAGCGCTGGAAGTAGGCGGCGTCCTCCGCGGAGAGCGCGTAGTCGGCCGCGAACTGGCCGTGCCCGCCGTCGATGACGACGCTCCCCTCGCGGCCGTCGGCCGAGACGGCGTCGATCAGGTTCGCGAGGAAGACGTAGTTCCCGTACGGCTCTGTTCCGGGACCGTCCTCGTCGCTCTCGAAGCTCTCGGCGGGGAGCGGTCCGCCCAGCAGCGCGACGTTGCTCGCCTCGTCGACGCCGACGAGCGGGTCGCCGCCCTCGGAACTGACGGGCACGCGGTCGCCCGCGATGTCTCCGTTCGCGGTCGCGACCGAGGAGGCGAACGGAACGAACAGCTCGTCGACCGGCTCGTCGCCCATGGGGGGCGTGTCCGCGACGTCGGAGATCTCCCAGATCCCGTCGCCGGCGTCGCGGGCGGCGCGTTCGAGGTCCCAGTACGCGTCGTGGTTCGCCAGCCCGGAGTCGTACACCCGGGCCCAGCCGTCCTCGATCGCCTTCGCGTTGTAGACGCTGCCGTCCGGGAGTTCGAGGAAGCCGAGCAGGCGGTTAAAGTTGCCGCGGAGCCCCTCGTTCTCGTCGAACGACAGGGTGACCGTGCTCCCGACTTCGAGCTGGGATTCTGCGTAGTCGGTCGCCTCGTCGCCCTTGGTCTTGAGCGCCGGACCGTCGTCGATCCCCTCGTACTCCTGAAGCCGCTCCTCGGTATCGCCGGTCTCCGGGGTGTCGATGCCGAGGATCCGCACCGTGTCCTCGATCCCGGAGTCGAACGCCACGTCGGCCGTGTCGCCGTCGGCGACGCTGACGACCTCGACCTCGTACTCCTCGGTCGGGTCGAGTTCGAGTCCGAGCCCCTCGCGGTCGGCGAACAGCCCGGGGTAGTTCTCGGTATCGAGGTCGCTCGTCGTCGGAACGAACTGGGCGCCGGTGTTGTTCTCGGGGTCGATCACCTGATTGTCGTTGAACCGGATCTGCGTGTCGATCCCGCTCGCCACCGCGTTGAGGTTGTCCGTCTGGTCGAAGTTGTTGAAGTCCGACTGGTCCATCAACACGATCAGCCCGCCCGCGTCGGCGAAGTCGTCGAGTGCGCCGAGTTCGTCCGGAGTGAACGACTCCGACGGCGACGTGATCACGATCGCGCTGGCCGGGCCGAGCAGGTCGGTCTCGAGGTCGGTCGTCGCCGCCACGTCGTAGCCGTTCTCCCCCGCGTATCCCTCGAACCCGGAGTGACTGGCGAGGTCGTAGAACTGCCCGTGGCCCTCGTCCCACAGCACCGTCTCCGAGTCGGCGTACTCGTCGAGGACGTTCAACAGCACCTCCTCGTTCCCGTACTCGCCGAACGTGACGCCGTCGTCTTGCCCGAACGGGAAGCCGAACGCGACCACGGGAAGGTTCTGGTCGACCGCCATCAGCGGCAGCGGCTCGTCGTCCGGGTAGGTCGTGGCGTCGCCGTTGCCGTCCGCGTCGACGGACTGCGCGGTCGACTCGGCCGCGACCGCGATCGCCTCGCTCGGCAGGTAGCCGTCGTCTTCGGCCAGCAGGCTCGCGGTCGAGTCGAACACCAACTGGTCGACGAACTCGGTCGGCGCGTCGCCGGGGCCGTCGCCCGGGTCCTCGATCGGTCCGTCGCCGACGCCGACGGTGATCGACACCTCGCCGTCGGTCGGATCGTCGCCCGCGTCGACCTCGACGCCGACCGCGACCGCCTCGCCGACGTCGAGTTCGACTGTCGGGTCGGGGCCGAGCTCCTCGCCGTCGACGGTGAGCGCGAACTCGGCGTCGCCGATCGCGCCGTCGTCGACCGTCGCGAACAGCCCGAGGTCCTCGGTGCCCTGGTTGCTCACCTGGAACACCTCGCCGACCTCGTAGACGGTGCCCGAGCCGAACCCGGTGCCGCCGCCCTCCACCTCGTCGAAGACCAGGGCGAGCTCGCCGGAGTCGTCGACGAACGCGAACTCGTCGTCGAGTGGGGTGAGCGACAGCAGCGAGCTCGCGTCGTCCGCGAGCGCGACCGTCGCGTCCCGCTCGGCGCTCGCCGTGTCGAACGCGCCCGTGGCGATCGCTCCGCCGCCGGCCGCGGTCGCGCCGAGGCCGATGATGACGCTGCGGCGCTTCATAGTTCACCCTCCGCGAGGAAGAAGTCGGGAAACTCGTCGTCGTTGAAGTTGCTCGTTTGCGGTACGTACGGCGCGAAGCCGCTGTTTTCCTCGTCAGTCACTTCGTCGAAGTTAAATCGGAACGCGGGGTCGAGTTCCTCGAGTATCTCATTCAATTCACCGTTGGAAGTGCCGTCGTACGATGCGGTCCCGTGGAGGAACACCGCACCGCCGTCGTCGACGAAGTCTGCGAGCGCGGACCGCTCCCCCTCCGAGAAGCCGCCGAAGTCCGCGACGTCGCCGTTAGTGGTCGCGATCATCACCGCATCGGCGTCGTCGAGCGAGTCGACGAAGTCGCTCTCGAGCGCCTGAACGTTGAATTCGCGTCCTTCGGCCACGGACTCGAGATCCGAGAAGTCGCCTGCGAGCGTCCGTTCCTGGCCGTGCGTCTCGTCGTACAACACCGTGCCGGTCCCGTCGAGCGTGACCTCCCAGGCGTTCACGATGAGCGTCCGATTATCGTCGACGCCGCTGGCGTTCGGGCCGAGCCCGGACCCGAACCCGACGATGCTGCCGTCGGCCGCCGCCAGCGGAATTTCGGCGTCGTCCGGATACGAGACGAACCCGTCGTCGTCCTCTGGATTTCCGTTCTCCGCCGTCGGCTCCGCGCGGACCGCGACGACCGAGTCGTCGTCGAGCGGGTTCCCGTCGGCGTCCGTGAGGCTCGACGTCGAGTAGAACTCCGCCATGTCGATCGTCTCGGGCGGCTCCGGCGTGGGGTCGTCCGGCTCGTCGTCGCCCTCCTCGAAGGCCGCCTCGATGGTGATGTCGATGTCGAGGTCCTCGGTGACGTCGACGTCGCCCGTCTCCACGTAGGTCCCGACCGACTGCTCGTCGCCGGTCTCCAAGACCACCGCGTTGTCGGGGTCGTCGAGGACCCCGTCGCGGTCGCCCGTCGGGTAGAGCCGGAACTCGCCGTCGAACGAGCCGGTGTCGCTCGTCGCGGTGATCGAGACCGTCTCGGTCCCCTGATTGGCGATCGCGAACACCTCGTCGAAGAAGAACTGCGAGTTGCGCCCGATCCCGTCGCCCACGCCCGAGACGTCCCCGAACGCGAGCGCGAGCTCGCCGTCGCCGTCCGTCGTCGCGTACGCGCTCTTCGAGACCAGGCCGAGGTACGCGTCCTCGTCGTCCGCGAAGTTCACCGTCGCGGTCCGCTCGGCGCTCGCCGTGTCGAACGCGCCCGTCCCGATGAGTGTTATCCCGCCGATACCGCCGGCCGCCGCTCCCGTGATGAGTGTTCGTCGTCGCATGAATCGTCCGCGGCCGGCGCGCGCCGTCGCGACTCTCCACCGTCCGAACGGAACCGCGAGGCGCGAGATTCCAGAAAGCGGAGGGCGAGCGCGAGGGGAAGTACGAGTCGTACTGTCACACGTCAGCCACGAACGCCCCGTCAGACGGCTAATTTAAATAATTTTATACTAGTCGTCCGGAATGATCTCCCCCACTACGGAGCGTTCCGGAGCGCTCCGAAACGCTCCGCAGTCGAGGGCCGAGTGCCCCCGCGGTCCGTCCCGTGCGGAGAGCAGACTAACCTCCGCCGGCGGGCGGCGCCTCTCAACAGCAGACATAAGTCCGCGAGCGGAGTATCCGCCGATAATGAACGTCATCGGAACCGTCGGCCTCCCCGGCAGCGGGAAGGGGGAGGCGGCGAACGTGGCCGAGGCGGCTGGCATCCCCGTCGTCGTCATGGGCGACGTGGTCCGCGCCGAGTGTCGCCGCCGCGGCCTCGATCCGGCGCAACACCACGGTCGGATGGCCGGCACGCTCCGCGAGGAGGAGGGCGACGACGCCATCGCCGCCCGGACGCTCCCCCGGATTCGGGAGGCCGCGGCCGAGAGCGACCGCGACGACACCGTCCTCGTCGACGGCCTCCGCTCGACCGTCGAGCTCGAACGCTTCCGCGAGGCGTTCGGCGACGACTTCACCCTCGTCGCGATCCGCGCGCCGTTCGAGCTGCGCGCCGAGCGGCTGGGCGAGCGCGGCCGCGACCACTCCGACTCCGACATGGCGGCGCTCCGCGAGCGCGACGAGCGCGAGGTGGAGCTCGGCCTCGGCGACACCCTCGAACGGGCCGACGTGGAGATCGACAACACCGACAGCCTCGCGGCGTTCCGCGAGCGCGTCCGCGAGGTGCTGGGCGTCGCGGACGCGGAGTCTGGCTCCTCCGACGGCGACCCCGCCGACGCCGAGGCGCCCGGGGCCGGAGGTGACGGCGCGTGATCTACAGCGTCGACGTCCGGATCGAGACGCCGGTCAACGACACGGAGGTGACCGACCGGGTCGCGGACGCGGTCGAGAACGTCTTCCCCGACGCGGAGCCGGTCCACGAGGACGGGCGGCTCGTCTCCGAGACGCACAGCCTCGACGCCTTCTCCGACGTGCTCCACGAGCAGGAGATACTCGACACCGCGCGGCGCGTCTTCCGACAGAACAGCACCGACGAGGGGTTCGCCTTCTCGCTGAAGAAGCAGGCGGCGTTCGAGGGCGTCGTCAACTTCGCGGTCGGCGAGCCGGACGAGCTCGGCGAGATCGACGTCGACGTGCGCGTCCGCGAGCCGGACGTCGAGTCGTTCATCGACTACGTCGCGCCCGAGACCGACGAGGGACAGCCCGTCGACCCCGTCCGCGAGTACGGCGACCGGTTCGACCCCGAGGACGAGGCGTACTGAGGCGCCAGACGGCGCGAGCGGGTCCTTCGCTTCAGTTACTCAGCGCCGACGAGCCCGCGCCGCCGATAGCACCGAAGACGGCCGGGTAGACGGCGCCGGCGAGCAGGACGGCGGTAACGATGTCCGGCGCCACGCTCCCGTCGCCGACGGCGTACCGGAACAGGAACGCCCCGACGACCGCGAGCGGGAGGTAGCCGGCCGCGACGAGCGCTCCCGAGCGGGCGCCGTCGAGGGGACTGTCCGCGTCGGCGACCCGACCCGCGACGAGGCCCGCGACCAGCAGTAGGACCGGCGGGACGAGTAGCAGGAACCCCGCGCCCTCGGCCTCCATGAGGAGGTTCCGCGACGACGTGCCGCCGAACACCGCTGGCGACACGGTCTCGACGAAGTGGGCGTTGTAGAACATCCAGCCGGACACCTGCCACGCCGAGATGGGGTCCCCCCCGAACAGCTCGGCGAGGAAGTTCAGGCCCGACAGCCCCTCCTCGATCCGGCCGCTCTGCGTGACGTAGACGGACAGGTAGCCGACGAGGTACGCGGCGGCGCCGGCGACCGCGCCGCCGACCGCCTCTCTGGCGATGCTCGGATCCGAACCGGTCGTCGCGGTCGTTCCACCGGATGGTGACGAGGACATGCGCTCGGTGTCGTTTCGGGCGCCGTAAGTGTTTGTTGGGTCGGGATCGTCAGCGTAATTCAACGGCGTACTCGGTTGAAACGCCTCGCACCGTCGGAGCTACCCCGTGTTCAGGCGGTCGACTCCCGCCACTCCGCCTGCGAGATCGTGTACCGGACCTCGTCGTGGACGCTCCCGTCGGCGTAGACGAGCGCGTTGCGGAGGCGTCCCTCCCGTCGCCCGCCGAGCCGGTCGACGTACTTCTCGATGGCGCGCCGCGACTGCTCGTTGTCCGGGTGGTGGCTCACGGCGACGACGTCCAAGTCGAGGTCGTCGAACGCGACCGCGACGAGCGCGGCCGCCCGCTCGCCGGAGTAGCCGCGCCCCCAGAACCGCTTCCGCAGCCACGTGCCGAGGACGGCGGTTCGCTTCTCCCAGTCGACCTCGAAGCCGCCGAACCCGGCTATCTCCCCCGCGCCGTCCTCGCCCTCGCGGGGCCGGATCACGTATCCCGCGGCCTCGTCCGCCTCGAACAGCTCGCGGTTGCGTTCGAGGAACTCCAGCGTCTCTTTCTTCGTCTCGTGGGGGTCCCAGGTGACGTACTCGGTCACCTCGTCGATGCCGAGATCCGACGAACAGATCCGGTAGCACTCGTCGAGGTCGACGTTTTCGGGGCCGCCGACCTCGAGTCGGAGTCGGTCCGTCTCGATCGTCTCCGGGAACATACCGGCGAAGACGACGACCTGCGGATAAAACCCACCGGCGCTCTGCGAACCGTTCGCACGACGAGCTCGGAGGCTCCCGTCGAACGTCGGGGACTCAGTCGTCGAGCGCGTCCGCGAGGTCGGCGCCGACGCTCGCGATCGCGTCGCGGGCCCGGTCGACCTCTTGCATCGTCATGAACCCGTGGACCATCGACGGGTAGTTCTCGTAGCGCGTCGCGACGCCGTCCGCGACGAGCTTCTCCGCGTACGCCGTTCCGCCGTCCCGAAGCGGGTCGAAGCCAGCGGTGACGACCGTCGCGGGCGCGACGCCGGAGAGGTCGCCCGCGTGTATCGGGTCGGCGTACGGGTTCCGGCGGTGGATCTCGTTCCGGTAGTAGGCCTCCGAGAACCACTCGATGTCGTCCCGCGAGAGGACGATCCCGCCGTGTTCGCGCACCGACTCCTGTTCGGGGTCGATTCCGATTCCGGGGTACAAAAGCGCCTGGCGCTCGATGTCGGGGCCGTCCCGCTCGGCGGCCATGAGGGCGGTGACGGCCGCGAGGTTGCCGCCCGCGGAGTCGCCCGCGACCGCGACGTCGCCGGTGCCGCGGAGCCGCTCCGTCGAGTCCGCCGCCCACTCGACCGCGGCGTAGGCGTCCTCGACGGCGGCCGGGAACGGGTGTTCGGGCGCGAGGCGGTACTCGACGGAGAGGACGGCACAGCCGCTCTCTCGGGTGAGATGTCGACAGAGCCAGTCGTGGGTCTCGACGCTCCCGAGGACGAACCCGCCGCCGTGGAAGAAGACGACGGTCGGGAACGGGGGGTCGCCGTCCGGGAGGTACAGACGCGCCTGGCTGTCGCCCGCGGGCACCGGGACCGTCACCGACTCGGTCGCCCCGACGCTCGGCGGGTTGCGGTTCTGAAGCCGCGTCAGGGGGCCGGTCAGGAGCCGGAGCAGTTTCAGCTTGTAGCGACCGTGCGGGAGGGGAATACGCGACTGGCGGGCCGCGGCACGCTTCGCCTGGGGGTCGATCTGGTCGGCGCTCACGTCCCGAGACTCGTCGGGCCCTCGACAAGACGGTTGCGGCGGGGTCGCCGGAGGTCGTCGACTTCGGCGTGCGCGCGTTCGGACCGGTCACCGCACCAGTCCGGCCGCCCGCAGCTCCTCGCGGATCGCGGCGCGTTTCACCAGCGCGAAGCCGACGCAGATGATCAGGAAGCCGGCGACCGTCGTTGCGGTGATCCCCTCGTCGAGGACGAGCCAGCCGACGACGGCGGCGAACACGGGCGCGACGTAGGAGACGAGGTTGATCTCGATCGGGCCGAGCCGGTCGAGCAGGTCGAAGTAGATGAGGAAGCCGATACCGCTCGCGACGACCGAGAGGTAGCCCAGGGCGAGCAGCGACTCCGTCGTCCACACCGCCCCGGCGATCGACTCGCCGAGCGCGAGCGAGACCACGTGGGTGAGCCCGGCGCCGAGCAGCATCGACCACGCCTCCATCGTCTCGATGGAGATGTCGGCCTCGGAGGCCCGCGAGAGGACGGAGCCGAGCGCGAACGAGGCGGCCGCGAGCAGCACGAGCAGCTTCGCGCCCGTGCCGCCGCCGGTCAGGTTCGCGGGGTCGGGGTTCGCGAGGACGACCGCGCCGACGAGTCCGATCGCCAGCCCGAGCGCGCCGATCGCGGTCAGCCGCTCCGCGGGGAGGAAGGCGCGCGCGAACACCGTGGTCAGGAGCGGCGAGAGGCTGACGATGACGGCCGCGACGGCGCTCGTCACCGCCGGGTCGGTCTCGCCGACGAACAGGAACGAGTGGTACGCGGCGATGATGAACACAGCGCCGGAGAGGACTTCCAACCACGCGTCGCGGCCGCGGGGGATCGGGTCGTCGACCGCGTACGCCGCGTAGGCGAGCATGACGACGCCCGCCACGTCGTACCGGAGCGCCGCGAACAGCACCGGCGGGACGTACGCCAGCCCCGCCTTGATCGCGACGAACGCCGAGCCCCAGACGGCGGCGAGGACCAAGAACAGCGAGAGGTTTCTGAGACGGCTCACGTCCGCCCTCTCCCCGCGGCGCGCCAAAAGGTTCCGGAAACGGCCGCGTTCGCTGGATTCGCCAGGGAGGGAACGGCGGGCGGATGCCCCTACCGGACTCGGTACCCGTCGGCGTCGCGGGCGACGACGCCCACGTCGGAGAGCCGGCGGAGCGCGCCCTCAACGGTCGACTCCCGCGCGCCGACCTCGTCGGCGACCGCCGCGGGCGTGCCGTCCGTCTCGACCACCGCGGCGATGACGGCCGCGAAGAAGCGGCTGTCGGCCTGCCCGCCGAGCCGCTCGTCGATCTCGGCGAGGGCGTCCTCGACGCGGCCCTGGACCCACCGCTGGGCGAGCGAGAGCTCGCGGTCGAGGTCCTGGAGTCGCGCGAACTCCTCGGCGAGCTCCGCGAGGTCGCCCGTCGAGCCCGAGCCGTCGGGGGCCTCGATCGAGAGGTGCGGACAGCGGCCGGACATGTCGAGGCTGTTCTTCGCCGGGTAGGCGCTCTTCGCGCCGAAGCCGTACGGCGAGACGCTCACCTCCAGCCGGAGGCTGCGCGCGATCCGGAAGTACTTCCGCCGCTGGTCGTCCGTCGTCGACTCGACGACCCCGGCCTCCTCCAGCTTCCGCAGGTGGTCGATCACCGCCTTCGGACTCACGTCCAAGTACTCCGAGATCTCCGTGACGTAACAGGGCTTGGTGGCGAGAAGCCGGAGGATGCGCCGCCGGTTCTCGTTGCCGAGGAGATCGAGCAGTACCGCGGAGTCCATTAACGTGTAGTTAGCGTTCAGCGGATAAAAGGTTGGCTTCCGGAGACGGACGCGTCGGGCGGAGATCGAAGGACGGGACGGCGGGTGGTGCGGTTCGTTCGTGCTCGCTTTCGCCCGCCGCTGAGGCGGTCGCCCCCGAGCGCGTGCGGCTCGCTCGCTCGACCGCCTCACGCTGCGACGTATCTCGATCCCGCCGCGGCGGCCCAAATACTGATTACCGTGACGGCGCACCCTTACGGAGGGAATGCCCGAGAAACAGCCGCGTCCCGAATGGAACCTCTCCGAGCGGGACACGATCATCTTACAGGAACTCGCGCGCGACCCGCAGCTCACCTCCCGCAGGCTCCGGGACCTCCTCGACGAGGAGTACGACATCGACGTCTCTCACGTCACCGTCAACGAGTCGATCCGGCGGATGCGCGAGGACGGGGTGTTCCGGGAGGCGCTCGTCCCCAACGAGGAACACCTCTTCTTCTCGCTTTTCGAGTTCCAGTTCAACCCCGAGGGGTTCGAAGAGAACTGGCGGGACGCGCTCGAACACATCCGGTCGAGCCGCCACACGTTCATGTACTTCCTCTCCGACGGCGACTACCAGTGGAAGACCATCATGATGTTCAAAGACCGCGAACAGGAGTCGAAGTGGATCCACGAGTTCTACAAGGAGTACGGCGAGCTCATCACCAACCTCCGCAACTCCGTCGTGACGAACGTCCTCAAGTTCGGGACCGACCCCGAGCTGTTCGAGGTGTTTCAGGAGGACGGCGACGACGAGTGACCGTCGTCATCGGTCACCGAATCAGTCGAACTCCCCGAACCGAGTGACGGCCTCCAGCTCCTCCGTCGGCGGGTCCTCGAACGCGTCCCGTGCGATCGTCCGCCGGTGGACCTCGTCGGCGCCGTCGACGATGCGGAACTGCCGGACGTTCTCGTGGAAGCGCGCGATCGGCAGGTCGTAGGCGATCCCGTTCCCGCCGCAGAACTGGAGCGCGTCGTCGATCGCCTCCTGGACCACGTTCGCCGCGAACGTCTTCGCCATCGCCACCTCGATCCGCGCCTCGTGGCCGTCGGCGATCCGGCCGGCCGCGTGCCGCACCATCGTGCGGGCGGCGTGGAGCTCGGTCCGGCGGTCGGCGATCCGGAACCGCGGCCCCTGCTTCTCCGAGAGCGGCTCGCCGAACCCCTCCCGCTCGGAGAGGTAGGCGGTCGCGATGTCGAGCGCGCGGTCGGCCATCCCGGCGTACCGCATACAGTGGGTGAGCCGGGCCGGCCCGAGCCGCCGTTGGACCAGCGTGAACCCCTCGTTTTCCTCGCCGAGCGTGTTCTCGACCGGGGCCCGGACGCCGTCGAACCGGATCTCGGCGTGCGTCGTCCCCACCAACCCCTCGCCGAGGTGCGGGATGTTCCGGACGATCTCGACGCCGTCGGCGTCGGCGGGCACGAGGATGACCGAACAGCCCGCGTACGGGTGCGCCTCCTGGTCGGTGCGCGCGAACGTCAGGAACACGTCGGCGTCGAGTCCCCCCGTCGTCCACCACTTGTGGCCGTCGATGACCCACTCGTCGCCGTCCTTCTCGGCGGTCGTCCCCAGCATCTTCGGGTCCGACCCTCCGCCTCCCATCGGCTCGGTCATCGCGAAGCCGGAGTCGATCTCGCCGGCCGCGAGCGGGCGGAGCCAGCGCTCCTTCTGGTCCTCGGTGGCCGCGATCTCGAGGGTGTGCATGTTCCCCTCGTCCGGCGCCGCACACCGGAGCGCGGTCGGGCCGAGCAGGCTCCGTCCCGCCTCCTCGAACACGGGGAGCATCTCGCGGAAGCCGAGCCCGAGCCCGCCGTACTCCTCGTCGACCTGCGGGGCGTAGATCCCCTCGTCGCGCGCGGCGTCGCGCAGCGCCTCGATCTCCGCCGGCGGGATCGGCCCCCGTCCGAGCCACTCCCGCTCGACCGGGAGCACCGTCTCCTCGACGAACTCCCTGACAGCTTCGGCGACCTCCGGTCCGCGTCCGATGTCGTCGTACTCCATACCGTTCCTTATTTAGCAATGTAAATAGTGGTTCCGGCTATTCTCCCAAAATTCTATATGAGGGGAAACTGATCCCCAATGTACCGAAAAATAGATTTACAATGTTAGCCGAATATGCGACAACCGATGAAAGCCGTTCGGGCATAGATCGGTCACCCGCCGTTGCCTCCGGACCGCGTCGAACGGAGGACGACCGGTCGTGACCGACCCCGACTACCTCGACAGGCTGGTCGACGACGACGCGCTCGGGACGTATCTCGCGGCCGAGTTCGGGCCGGTGGACACGTTCGACGTCGAGCGACACGCCGAGGGGCACTCGAACGAGACGCTGTTCGTCACGTGGGGCGACCGCGAGCTGGTCATCCGGCGGCCGCCGCCCGGCGAGACGGCCGACACGGCCCACGACGTGCTCCGCGAACACCGCGTCGTCGACGCGCTCGGAGACACCGGCGTCCCGGTGCCCCAGACGCTGCGCGCCTGCGACGACCCCGCGGTGCTCGGGAGCGACTTCTACGTCATGGAGCGCGCCGACGGCGACGTGCTGCGCGACGCCGAGCCGCAGCGGTTCGCCGACCCGACCGCCCGCGAGCGGGTCGGGGTCGAACTCGTCGACACGCTGGCGGCGATCCACGCGGTCGACTACGAGGCGGTCGGCCTCGGTGAGTTCGGTCGCCCGGCGGGGTACACGGGCCGGCAGGTCGAGCGCTGGACGGACCAGCTCGACTGGGCCTTCGGGACGACGGAGTCGGTCAGGGAGGTACCCGACCTGGTCGCCGTCGGCGACTGGCTCGCCGACAACGTGCCCGACGAGCACCCGGAGACGCTCGTCCACGGCGACTTCAAGCTCGACAACGTGATGTACGGGCCCGGGACGCCGCCCGCGGTCGTCGCCGTCTTCGACTGGGAGCTGTCGACGCTCGGCGACCCCCTCGCCGACCTCGGCTGGCTGCTGCTGTTCTGGTACGACGAGGGCGACCCGGACCCGGCGATGCCCGACTTGATGTCGACGTTCACCGCCCGCGAAGGGTACCCGACCCGTGCGGAACTGATCGACCGGTACGAGGCGGTGACGGGCCGCGAGTTCGCCCACGAGCGGTTCTACCGCGCGCTCGCGGCGTACAAGATGGCCGCGCTCGGCGAGATGTTCCTCGCGCGGCACCTGAACGACGACAGCGACGACCCGCTGTATCCGAAGATGGAGTCGCAGGTCCCCGAGCTCGCGGCGCGGACGCTCGCGTACGTCGAAGGCGAGACCGAGCGATTGTAGGCCCGCAGTCGGGCCGCGGGCGGTGACTTACCGCGCCGTCCAGCCGCCGTCCGCGGCGAGCGTCTCGCCGGTGACGAAGCTCGCCGCGTCGCTCGCGAGGAAGACGACCGGGCCGGCGATCTCCATCGGCTCGGCGAAGCGGTCGAGCGGCGTCCGGTCCAGGATCGATTCTCGGAGCCGCTCGTTCTCCTGGAGCGTCTCCGTCAGGTCGGTCGCGACGTAGCCGGGGGCGACGGCGTTCACCCGCACGTCCGGCGCCCAGTCCATCGCCGCGCTCTTCGTCAGCCCGACCAGCCCGTGCTTCGACGCGACGTACGGATGCTGTTTCGGGAGGCCGACCTCCCCCGCCACGCTGGCGACGTTGACGACGCTCCCCTCGGCCTCCCGGAGGTGCGGGCCGGCGGCCCGGAGGGTCCGGAACGCGCCCCGCAGGTTCACGTCGAGCACGCCGTCGACCGCGTCCGACTCGACCTCGCTCGGGTCGCCGAGCGCGTCCCCCGGGTTGAACCCGGCGTTGTTGACGAGGACGTCGAGCGAGCCGAACGCCTCGACAGTCTCCTCGACGAGCGCGGCCACGTCGTCGTCGTCGGTCACGTCGGCGGTGATCCCGCGCGCCTCGACGCCCATGTCGCGGGCCTCGTCGGCGACGGCCTCGACCTCCGCGGCCGTCCGCGCCGAGGGGACGACCGTCGCCCCCGCCGCGACCAGCCCGAGGGTGACGGCGCGCCCGATTCCGCGCCCGCCGCCGGTGACGACGGCGACCTTCCCGGAGAGGTCCGGGAGGGCGTCGCCCGGCGTCGGGGCGGCGGCGTCCGCCCCGTCTCCGTCGGCCGACGGCGCGTCGTCGCCGCTCATTCGCCGCCCCCCTCGCCCGGGGCGTACGGGAGCTCCGGCTCCTCGACGGTCTCCCGCAGGGTCTTCTTGTCGAACTTCCCGGTCGCGGTCTTCGGGATCTCCTCGCGGAACCGCACGTCGTCCGGGAGCCACCAGCGCGGGAACTCCTCCTTGAGGAACGCCCGGACGGCGTCCACGTCGAGCTCGCGGCCCGCCTTCGGCACGACGAACGCCAGCGGCCGCTCCTGCCAGCGCTCGTGCGGCGCCGCGATCACGACGGCCTCGGCGACGTCGTCGTGCGCAATCAGCGCGTTCTCCAGCTCGATGCTGGAGATCCACTCGCCGCCCGACTTGATCACGTCCTTGGCGCGGTCGACGACCTCGACGTACCCGTCCTCGTCGACGGTGACGATGTCGCCGGTGCGGAGCCACCGGGCGCCGCCGTCCTCGGCCGCGACGAAGTCCGTCTCGTTGGCCTCCGGGCGGTTGTAGTACTCTCCGACAACCGTGGGGCCCCGGACGAGCAGCTCGCCGAACGCCTCGCCGTCCCAGGCGATCGGCTCGCCGTCGTCTCCGACGACCCGCATCTCCAGCCCGGGCGAGAGCAGCCCCTGTTTCGCCCGCTTGTCGAGTTCCGCCTCGCGGTCGCCGTCCGCGGTTCCGGAGGCCGGCCGCGAGACCGAGCCGATGCTCATCGTCTCGGTCATCCCCCACGCGTGTTCGATCGTCACGTCGTGTTCGTCCTCGTACCGGCGCATCACTTCCCGCGGCGCGGCGCTCCCCCCGACGACGATGCGTTCGAGCGAGGAGAGGTCGCCGCCGTGCTCGTCCAAGTGGTCGAGCACGTCGATCCACACCGTCGGGACCCCGGCGGTGAGCGTCACGCCCTCCTCCTCGATCAGCTCGACGAGGTCGGCGGGGTCCGGGGACGGCCCCGGGTACACCTGCTTCGCGCCCGCCATCGTCACGGCGTACGGGAACTCCCAGGAGTTCACGTGGAACATCGGGACGACCGGCATCACCACGTCGTCCTCGGCGATGTCGAGCGCGGCGGGCGTCATCACCATCATCGCGTGGGCGTAGATCATCTTGTGGGTGTACTCGACGCCCTTCGGCTTCCCCGTCGTCCCGGAGGTGTAACACATCCCGGCGGGGTCGTCCTCGGAGAGCGAGGGCCACGATTCCATCGGGTCGGCGTCCGCGATCAGCTCCTCGAACGCCGACAGCGGCAGGTCCGCCTCCGTCTCCGGCACCGTATCGTCCATGACGACGACCTCGCGGACGCCGTCGATCCGGTCCCACAGGCGGTCGAGGATCGCCACCACGTCGCGGTCGACGATCAACACGTCGTCCGCGGCGTCGTTGATGATGTACTCGACGTTGTCCTCCTGTAAGAGGAGGTTCACCGTGTGAAGCTGTGCGCCGGAGAGGGGGACCGCGTAGTACGCCTCGAGGTGTCGGTGCGTGTTCCACCCGAGCGTCCCGACGCGGTCGCCGGGATCGACGCCGAGGTCGGCGAGCGCGGTCGCGAGCCGCCGGACGCGGTCGCCGAAGTCGGCGTAGGTGTAGCGGTCGACCCCGTCGTGGGTGCGCGAGACGACCTCCGTCTCCGGGAAGAGCCGCGTCGCCCGCCAGAAGAACGGGCGGAGGGTGAGCTCCTCAGGCATCGGCGCTCCCCACGGAGAGGTACGTTTCGAGGAGGTCCTCGCGGTCCCGGATCTCCGCGACGGTGCCGTCGAAGACGATCTCGCCGGTGTCCATGATGTACCCCCGCTCGGCGAGGTCGAACGCGAACTCGACGTTCTGTTCGGTCAGCAGGACGGTGACGTTCTGGTCGACGACCGTCTGGACGATCTCTCGCAAGTCGTCGACGATCACCGGCGCGAGCCCCTCGGTCGGCTCGTCGAGCAGCAGCACGTCGGGGGCCTGAACGAGCGCGCGGGCGACCGACACCATCTGCTGTTCGCCGCCGCTGAGGTTCCGCCCGTTGCTGCCGCGGAGATCGTCGAGCGCCGGGAACAGCTCGTACATCTCCTCGACCGGCCGCGGGTCGCTCGCCAGGTTGTGGGCCAGCCGGAGGTTCTCCTGAACGGTCAGCGTGGGGAACACCCGGCGGTCCTCCGGCACGAGCGAGATTCCGCGCCCGTTGATCTCGTCGGACGACAGCCCCGCTATCTCCTCGCCGCGGTACGTGATCGACCCCGAGCGCGGCGGCGACGCGCCGACGATCGACCGCATCGTCGTCGTCTTCCCGGCGCCGTTGCGCCCGAGCAGCGTCACCACCTCGCCCTCGTCGATCTCCAGTGAGACCCCGTGGAGCACGTGGCTGTTCCCGTAGTACGTGTCGATGTCGTCGACCGTGAGTATCGTCATACGCTATCACTCCCCAGGTACGCCTCGGTCACCCGTTCGTCCGTGAGCACGTCCTCCGGCGCCCCGTCCGCGAGGATCGACCCCTCGGCGAGCACGACGATCCGGTCGGAGATATCGGTGACGACGTCCATGTTGTGTTCCGTCACGACGAACGTGGCGTCGAGGTCCGCGTCGAGCTCGCGGATCAGCGAGACGATCTCCGTGACCTCCGTCGGGTTCATCCCCGCGGTCGGCTCGTCCATCAGGAAAACGTTCGGCTCGATGGCGAGCGCCAAGGCGATCTCGACGGTCCGCTTCTCGCCGTGGCTCAGCGTGTCGCAGGGCGTGTCCGCGATGTCGGTGAGCCCGGTGAGCTCCAACAGCTCCTCAACGTCGGCCTCGACCGACTCGTCGCCGGTCGCCCGCGAGCGGAAGTCGAGCCGGGTCCCCTCGTGGCTGATCCGGGCGACCCGCACGTTCTCGCGGACGGTGAGCCCCTCGAAGATGTTCGTTATCTGGTACGAGCGCGAGAGCCCCGCCTGCGCCACCTCGTGCGGCTCCGCGTCGGTGACGTCGGCGAGCTCGTCCCCCTCTCCGCTCCGGAGCCAGATCGACCCCGACGTGGGTTCGAGCACGCCCGTCAGCAGGTTGTAGAACGTCGTCTTTCCGGCCCCGTTCGGGCCGATGATGCTGGTGATCTTGTCGTCGTCGATCTCGATGGAGACGTCGTCGACGGCGGTCAGTTGGCCGAACTGTTTGCGGAGGTCTTCGGTCTTGAGAACGGTCGTCACGAGTTATCACCTCTGTCAGCGCGCGCGTTGTCGTCGCCCGATTCGGCTCCGTCGTCCGTCGCAGCCGTCGCCTGCCCGCCGTCGTCGCGGGCGCCGCCACCGCCACTCCCCGCGTCGTCGGCGTCTCCGTCCCCGAACAGTCGGTCGCGGAGCAGCAGGAGACCGCCGACGGCGCCCTGCTTGAAGAACAGCACGACGGCGATGAGCAGCGCGCCGAAGAACAGCTCCCAGTACGCTTCGAGCGCCGGGAAGCGGCTGATCGCCCACCGGATGTACAGGAAGATGAACGCGCCGACGATCGGGCCGTAGAAGTAGGTCGCGCCGCCGATCACGGTCGCGATGACGGCGATCGCGCTCGTCGACCAGTGCGTGAGCCCGGGCGACGCGACGCTCGCGAGCCCCGCGCGCAACACGCCGGCGATTCCGACGACCGCCGCCGAGACGATGAACGTCATCCACCGGTGGTGGCTGACGTCGATCCCGAGCGCGGCCGCGCGGTCGGGGCTCTCGCGGATCGCCTTACAGACGGTCCCGAACGGCGAGTTGACGACGCGCCACACCCCGTACACCGCCGCGACCACGGTGACGGCCGAAATGGCGTAGTAGATCCGACGGCCGCCGATCCGGAGGCTGAAGCCGCCGAGGTCGACGGTCCCGAGCAGGACGATTACCCCGTCGGTCCCGTTCGTCAGCCCCGCCGGGTCCTGGATGATGAGCGAGTAGCCCAACATCCCGAACGCGAGCGTGATCAGCGCGAAGTATATCTCCTCCAGCCGGACGCTGAGCCACCCGACGGGCACGGCGAGGGCGACGACGAGCGCGAGGCCGACGACGCCGCCGAGGACGAACGTGACGAGCGGCGAGATCCCGGCGCCGACGACGTCGGCGATCACCGGGCCGAGGTCCCGCAACACGATCGCGATCCCGTACGCGCCGCCCGCGTAGAACAGGCCGTGACCGAACGACAGCAGGCCCGTGTAGCCGTACAGCAGGTTGAAGCCGAGCGCGAACAGCGCGACGACGAGGAAGTCGGTGAACAGGTACACCTGGAACGGCGGCGCGAAGGCGACGAGCACCAGCGCGACGGCGCCGAGGAGGCCCAACCGCTCGCGGGTCCACCCCTCGGCGACCGCCGAGCCGAACCGGCTGACCCGGCCGCCCGTGTCGGTCGCGCTCATTCGCCGATCCCCCCGAACAGGCCCTCTGGACGGATCAGCAACACGATCACCATCGCGAGGAAGGGGATCGCGATGCTGCCGGCGCTGATGAACTGCGGACCGAGGCTCTGCATCATGCCGATGAGCATCGCGCCGACGAAGGCGCCGCTCATGGACCCGAGTCCGCCGATGACCACGACGATGAACGCGTCGATTATCACCTGGTCGCCGAGCGCCGGACTGGTCGACTGGAGCGGCGCCGAGAGCGCGCCGCCGAGCCCGGCCAACACGCTCCCGAGGAAGAAGACCCCGGTGTAGAGCCGCGGCACGTCGACGCCGAGCATGGCCGCCATCTCGCGGTCAGAGGAGGTCCCCCGGACCAGCGAGCCGAAGTACGTCCGCGTGATGAACAGCCACAGCGCGACGAGCACCCCCACGGCCAGGCCGATGACGACCAGTCGGTACGCGTTGAACGTGCTCCCGCCGAGCGTCACGGAGAAGTTGAACACGTCCGGCGGGTCGATCGAGTACGACCCCGACCCCCAGACGAACCGGACCGTCTCGTGGATCACGAGCACGAACCCGAACGTGACGATGAGCTGGTCGAGGTCCGAGTCGACCCGGTCGTACAGCCGGCGGATCGCCGAGAACTCGATCGCGGCGCCGACGACGCCGACGGCGAGCGCGCCGACCACGGCGGCGACCCAGAAGTTGTCGACGACGTTCGAGACGACGGCGAGGGTGACGTACGCACCGAGCATGTAGAACCCGCCGTGCGCGAAGTTGAGCACGCCGAGCACGCCGAAGATGAGGCTCAGACCGACGGCGATCAGGAAGAGCCGACTCCCGAGGCTCAGCCCGATGACGACGTCGGCGATACCGATCAGTGGAACGAGTGATGTGAGACTCATGAGAACGGCGACGGGCTTAGATACCCGTCGGGAGGTCGGAGTCGCCGAGCGCGTCCGACAGCACGTCGGGACCCGCCTCGTACCGATTCACGGGGTCGAGCACGTTGCTCTCCCACTCCTCGTCGTACGTGACGGTGCCCCAGATGGACGAAACCGTCGCCTGGTTCGTCTCGGTGAACTGGTACTCGCCGACGGGGCCCGAATGCTCCATGCCGGTGAACTCGTCGACGAGCGCGTCGGGCTCCGTGCTCCCGGCCGACTCGATCGCCTCCTTGTACAGGTGGAGCGCGCGATACGCCCCCTCGGCGTTGTACGTCGGAAGGGAGCCGTACTCCTCGTAGTACGCCTCGCGGAATGAGTTGTTCGCCTCGGTGTCCGGGACGAACGGATCGTACCGGGTGGAGGCGTACTCCCCCTCCGGGAGCGGACTGCCGTCGCTCGGCAGGTCCGTCCCCATCCCGACGCTGAACAGCGTGTGGTCGATCTGGTCGAACCAGCCCGCGCTCTCGGCCTGCCCGATGAACGTCGTGAGGTCGGCCCCCCACAGCGGCGTGAGCACCGCGTCCGGGTCGGCGTCGAGGATGGAGCTGATGAACGGCGTGTAGTCGCTCGTCGCCAGCGCCGGGAACTGCTCGGCCGTGAACTCGGCCTCGACGCCGAGCCCGTCGCAGTACGCCTGGAAGTAGTCCCAGGTCTCGTACCCGAACGCGTAGTCCGGGCCGATGGTGGCCCACTCGGTGGCGTCGAGCTCTTGGGCGGTGCGCGCGGCCCCGTAGACGTCCTGTGCGAGGCTGTTGGAGTCGCGGAACACGTACTCGTTCCCGACGGAGTCCTCGTGTTCGCCCTGCGGCGAGGTGACGAACGGGGTCGCCGCGTGCGTGATCATGAACGGCATCTGGAGCTGCGAGATCTGCGGCGCGACGGCCTGCGCGACGCCGCTGGAGTCGAGCCCGAACAGCCCGTCGACGTTGTCCTCCTGAACGAGGCTGCGGATCTGCTGGATCGCCGTGTCGCCGCTCGCCTCGGTGTCGCGGACGAGCACCTCGACGTCTCGGCCGTCGATGCCGCCGTTGTCGTTGATCTCCGACACCGCGAATTCGATCCCGCGCTCGGCCTCCTCGCCGTACAGCGACGCGAACCCGGAGAGGATGTACGCGGCGCCGAGCGTCACCGGGCCGCCGTCGCCGCCCCCGCCCGAACAGCCGGCGAGCGCGACCGCCGTCCCCGCGCCGGCGGCTTGGAGGAAGCGTCGCCGCCCGACCGGCGCTCTGCGTTCCGAACTCGTCTCAGCGGCGTCGGCCCGTTTATACTTGTTTTCGGTATCGCCGTCTTCGGTTACCATTGTTAACAATCGTCCGTGAGTATCGCTCTCCACATAAATATGCGGGTCTATGACACACGGACGTATTGGGAAATTTATGTCTCTCCCGAGATCCCCGGCCTGAACCCGAATCGGCCGGGCCGAACGCGGGGGTCGGCGGCCCGTCTTCCGGCGTGACTACTATTACAACGACTGTACAACGTTCACACACCTCTCATGAACGTGGTAAACCCGGCGACCGGAGCACAGATCGAAACGTACAACGAACACGACGCGGACGACGTCGAAGCGGCGTTAGGTCGGTCGGTGCGAGCGTTCGAGGACTGGCGGACTCGCCCGCTCCGGGACCGCGAGCGGCTCCTCGCGAACGCGGCCGACGTGCTCAGAGAGAACAAGCGGGAGTACGCCGAGACGATGACGCGGGAGATGGGGAAACCGATCTCGCAGGCGATCGGCGAGGTCGAGAAGTGCGCGTGGGTCTGCGACCACTACGCGGAGCACGCGAGCGCGTACCTCGAAGCGGACCACCACCCGAGTCCCCCGGGCTCCGCGGTCAAGACCGAGTACGAGCCGCTCGGCCCGGTCCTCGCGGTGATGCCGTGGAACTTCCCGTTCTGGCAGGTGTTCCGCTTCGCCGCGCCGTACCTCACCGCCGGGAACGTGGGAATCCTCAAGCACGCGTCGAACGTGCCCGGATGCGCGCTCGCGATCGAGGAGGTGTTCCGCGAGGCCGGATACCCCGACGACGTCTTCCAGTCGCTTTTGATCCCCTCGGACCTCGTCGACGGTCTCCTGACGGACGACCGGGTCCGGGCCGCGACGCTGACCGGGAGCGGGCCGGCCGGGCGCGCGGTCGCCGCGAGCGCCGGCGAACAGCTCAAAAAGACCGTCCTCGAACTCGGCGGGAGCGACCCGTTCCTCGTCCTCGACGACGCCGACGTCTCGGCCGCGGCCGAGACGGGCGCCTGGGCGCGGAACCTGAACGGGGGGCAGTCGTGTATCGCCGCGAAGCGCTTCGTCGTCCACACGGACGTGTACGACGCGTTCCTCGACGCGCTGGTCGACGAGATCGACGCCCTCGTCGTCGGTGACCCGACCGACGAGGCGACCGACGTCGGGCCGCAGGCGCGGGAGGACCTCATGGAGTCGCTCCACGAGCAGGTGACGGCGAGCGTCGACGCGGGCGCGACGCTCGTGACCGGCGGCGAGCCGCTCGACCGGGCGGGGGCGTTTTACCCGCCGACCGTCCTGACCGACGTCCCCGATGGCTGCCCCGTCGACACCGAGGAGACGTTCGGGCCGGTGGCCACGGTGTACGAGGTCGACGACGAGGAAGCGGCGATCGCCACGGCCAACGACACCGAGTTCGGGCTCGGCGCGAGCGTCTGGACCGAGGACCGCGACCGCGGCGAGCGCGTGGCGAGCCGCATCGACGCGGGCTGCGTGTACGTGAACCAGCTCGTCAAGTCCGACCCGCGGGTCCCCTTCGGCGGCGTCAAGGACTCGGGCTACGGCCGGGAGCTCTCCGAGGCCGGGATCAAGGAGTTCGTCAACCGCAAGACCGTCTGGGTCGAGTGACCCCATCGAAGGGTAGTTACCCCCTGGGCGGCACGCTGGGGTATGGAGACGGCACTCGTCATCCTCGACGGCTGGGGGCTCGGCGACCACGACCGCCGCGACGCCGTGGAGGCGGCCGACACGCCGACGTTCGACGCGGCGACGGAGCGCGGGGCCGACGGCCGCCTCGTCGTCCACGGGCGGCGCGTGGGGCTCCCCGAGGGACAGATGGGGAACTCCGAGGTCGGCCACCTCAACATCGGCGCGGGGCGGGTGGTCAAACAGGCGTACACCCGGATCACGGACGCGCTCGCCGAGGGATCGCTCTCGGACAACGACGCGATCGCGGCCGCGCTCGACCACGCGAAATCGACCGGCGGCCGGGTCCACTTCATGGGGCTCGTCTCCGACGGCGGCGTCCACTCGGACGTCGAGCACCTGCTCGCGCTGATCGACGCCGCGGCCGACGCGGGCGTACCCGCGACGAGCCACGCGTTCACCGACGGGCGCGACACGGCCCCGGAGATCGCCGACGAGTTCCTCGCCGACGTGACCGCGAAGGCGGACGAGCGCGGGACCGGCCACGTCGCCACCGTGACCGGCCGCTACCACGCGATGGACCGCGACGAGAACTGGGAGCGGACGCGGAAGGCGTACGACGCGATCGTCTCCCGCGAGGCGCCCCACGAGGCCGAGGGCGCGGTCGCGGCCGCCCGCGAGGCCCACGCCCGCGGCGAGACGGACGAGTTCGTCGAGCCGACGGTCGTCGCCGACGAGCCCGCGCTCGATGACGGCGACGCCGTGATCTTCTTCAACTTTCGCGCGGACCGCGCCCGGCAGCTGGTCCGGATGCTCACCGGTGTCCGGCCCGAGTGGGGGTTCGACCTCGACCAGCCCGAGATCCGGATGACGACGATGACCGAGTACGACGAGACGTTCGACTTCCCGGTCGCGTTCCCGCCGGAGATCCCGGCGAACACGATCGGCGAGGTCGTCGCGGACGCCGGCGGCACCCAGCTCCGGATCGCGGAGTCGGAGAAGTACCCCCACGTCACCTACTTCCTCAACGGCGGCCGCGAGGTGGAGTTCCCCGGCGAGATCCGGACCATCGTCGAGAGCCCGGACGTCCCCACCTACGACCTCCAGCCCGAGATGTCCGCGCCCGAAGTGACCGACGAGGCCGTCGAGACCATCGCGTCGGACGATCCCGACCTGCTCGTGTTGAACTACGCGAACCCGGACATGGTCGGCCACACCGGGGACTTCGAGGCGGCCGTCGAGGCCGTCGAGGCCGTCGACGCCCAGCTCGACCGCCTGCTCGACGCCGTCGCCGACGCGGGCGCGCACGCGGTCGTCACCGCCGACCACGGCAACGCCGACGACATGGGCACCGCCGAGAATCCCCACACCGCCCACACGTACAACCCGGTCCCGTTCGTCTACCTGACGCCCGACGGCGACGACGGCGGGCGCGCGGTACGCGAGGGCGGGTCGCTGTGCGACATCGCCCCGACCCTGCTCGACCTGATGGACCGTGACCGGCCGGCGGAGATGACCGGCGAGAGCCTGCTCACGGAGTGACTTGGCGCCGTCCGCGCCCGTCAGTTAAATAAACGATAAACTTCGGATCGATTTTCGCTCGTTCCACGGCGTTTTAATACGCCGACTCACCTGTTATCTTTCATGACAGACGAGACCACGCCGGTGATCGCGGCCGCCTACCGAACGCCGCAGGGGAAAGAGGGCGGCGTCTACGAGGACGTCCGCAGCGAGGACCTCTCGACGACGCTCATCGACCACGCGCTCGACGAGACGGGGCTGACCAGCGACCACGTCGACGACCTGATGTGGGGCGTCGCCCAGCAGCGGACCGAGCAGGACAACAACGTCGCGCGCGTCATCGCGCTGCTCTCGGACCTGGGCGAGTCGGTACCCGCGACCTCGATCAACCGGTGGTGCGCCTCCTCGATGCAGGCGGTCATCTCCGCGTCGGACGCGATCGCCGCGGGGAACCGCGACTGTATCATCGCGGGCGGCGTCGAGAACATGAGCCGCGTCCCGATGGACGGCGACTCCTACGAGCACCTCCACCCCGAGCTCTCCGAGCAGTACAACATCTTCCAGCTGCAGATGGGGATGACCGCGGAGAAGGTCGCCGAGGAGTACGACGTGAGCCGCGAGGCGCAAGACGAGTACGCGGCCCGCAGCCACCAGCGCGCGGCGGAGGCGACCGAGTCGGGCCGCTTCGACGACGAGATCGTCCCGGTCGAGACCGACGACGGCCTCGTCGAGGCGGACGAGGGGATCCGCCCCGACACGACCGCCGAGAAGCTCGCCGACCTGCCGCCCGCCTTCACCGGCGACGGTACCGTCACCGCCGGGAACTCCTCGCAGATCTCCGACGGCGCGTCGCTGACAGTCGTCACCAGTAAGGCGTTCGCCGAGGAGCACGGTCTGGACGTGCTCGCCGAGGTCGGCACGAACAACGTCGCCGGCGTCGACCCGACCGTGATGGGGATCGGCCCGGTGCCCGCCACCCGCGGCCTCCTCGAACGCGCCGGCACCGACATCGACGACTACGACCTGGTCGAGCTCAACGAGGCGTTCGCCTCCCAGTGCGAGTACTCGCGGCGCGAGCTCGGCATCGACGAGGACAGCTACAACGTCAACGGCGGCGCCATCGCGCTCGGGCACCCGCTCGGCGCCTCGGGCGCGCGGCTCCCCGTCACGCTGCTCCACGAGATGCAGAAGCAGGACGCCGAGCGCGGCCTCGCGACGCTCTGCGTCGGCTTCGGACAGGGCGCCGCGATCGAGTTCCTGCGGTAGACAGCTTAAAAAGCGACTTTTTGCGGTGGCGCGTGCCTTCGAGCGCCCTCCGGGCGCGAGAAGCACGCGCGAGGGAGTCGGTGGTTCGAAGCGAAGCGAAGAACCACCGACGAGGCTGGGGAGGTGTGAGGCGCTGTGCGGTGCGGGGGCGGGACTCGAAGGGGCGGCCGTGAGGCGGTCGCAGGCGACGTAAGGACCGCAAGAAACGAGCGGAGCGAGTGACTGAGGACCGCAGCGAGCGTGCGACCGCCTCACGGCCGGGGCTTCGGTGGCGTTCATGTCGGTTGGAGGTTTATATGCGAAATCGTACAGCCGAACCACTGGGGCTTCGGTGGCGTTCGTGTCGGTCAGAGATTTAAAAACGGAATCGAACGGCCGATCGACCGGGGCATCGGCGGTGTTCGCCGTCGATCTGCGGACGATTATTTATAAATGACCCACTGAGACTTCGGTTATTTATCTGTCCCGTGCGTGAAGCCGCGGTCGGGCAGGGGGTCGCCGTCGGCCGTGACGCGTGCCGCCGCGTCGCCGTCCGACCCCTCAACCACGGTACCGATCCGCGTGAGGCCCGCGGGACACGCCTCGCTGACACCCGAAACGTCCTCCTCCGGCACCGCACACAACAGCTCGAAGTCCTCGCCGAAGTGCGCCGCGAGCTCGAACCGCTCCGCCGACGCCTCCGCAACCTCCTCGACCGCGGGATGAACCGGAACCGCGTCCCGTTCCAATTCGATCCCGACCTCGCTCGCCTCGGCCAGCTGGTGACACGACCGCGCCAGCCCGTCGGAAGAGTCCATCATCGCGGTCGCCGTCCCCGCGAGCGCGAGCCCGTCGGCCACGCGCGGCGTGAACCGGAACAGCTCGTTGGCGCGCTCGATAGCCCCGTCGTCTCCCCTTTTAAATAACCGCAGCGCCGCCGCGGACCGGCCCCACTCGCCGGTGACGCAGAGCGCGTCGCCGGGACGCGCCCCGTCGCGGGTGACCGGGCCTGCGTCGGTCACGTCCCCGACCGCGGTGGTCGCGGTCGTGAACTCGACGTGCTCGTCGAGGTCGCCGCCGACGTACTCCGCGCCGACCGCCTCGCAGACGTCGACCGCGCCCGCGACGAACCGGGTCAGCGCCTCGCGGTCGAACGCCTCGTCGGCGTAGACGGCGACCGCGGCGCTCGCCGCGGCGCCCATCGCGGCCACGTCCGAGAGGGACGCGCCCACCGCGCGCCAGCCGGCGGCGTACCGCGTCGTCCCGGGCGGGAAGTCGGTCCGCTCGTGGAGCATGTCCGTCGTGATGACCGTCCCGTCGATTACGGCGGCGTCGTCGCCCGCCTGCGGGAGGTCGGCGGCGATGGCTCGGAGGGCGTCGCGCTCGTTCACTACCCGACGCTCCGCGCGTGGAGCCAATAAGCGATCGGTCCGGGCGACGGGCGACGTCGCCGTCGGCGCGGGCCCACGAAACCGGGACGACCGCCCCGTCCGTGCCCCTTGTTGTCATGAACCATTTAAACAGGTAGTACACATTAACGAATATTATCATTATCAATCATTATGTTTATTATGCTCCTCCGAATTTCTCCGTTCGCAATGGCAGTACCCGTACACGGACACGCAGCGACCCGAGGCACGGACTCGATCACCAGACGACCGCCGCAACCGCCCACACGACCCGATGACGACACCTAACGACACGCCCGACGACACGACCCGACGCACAGACGGCACGACCGACACGGACTCGACGGCCCGCTCCGACCGCCGGACCGGGTCGAGCTCGACGACTACTTCTCCGCGGAAGATCCCCGGCCGCATCCCCCTCACCGAGGAGGCCGGCGCGCCGCTGGTCCCGACGATCGCGACCCGGCGAGCGACGGGGACGCGGACCCCCGGCTCGCCGCCGACCGACACCCGGCAGCCGACCGACACCCGGCAGCCGACGGCGACCGACACCCGCCGACCGACGCGCCCGCCGACGGACGGCGAGCGCGACGCGCCGCTCGTCCCCGACCTGCGTCCCGCCTCGCGGACGCGGACGGACGGGGGGTCCCGATGACGGCGAACACGACGCGCCGCCCCGTTCCCATGGCGGGGACCGGCGACGGCCCGCGACCGGACTCCACGACGTTCGCGTCCGCCGCGCGCACCGACGGCGGCCGCCGCGCCGCATCGAACCGCACCGCAGCCGACGACTCCACGCAGTAACCCGATGAATCCCAACGAACTCGACGACGACGTCTTCGACAGAGATATCGACAACCCGGCCGGCCGGAAGCTCCGCGAGCTGTTCGAGGAGCAGGAGTACACGTTCGCGCCCGGGATCTACCACGCCCTCGACGCCCGCCTCGCCGAGATGGCCGGGCTCGATGCGGCGTACATGAGCGGCTACTCGACCGTTCTCGGCCAGTTCGGCTTCCCCGACCTGGAGATGGTCACCATGTCCGAGATGGTCGAGAACGCGAAGCGCATGGTCGAGGCGACGAACCTCCCGGTCGTCGCCGACTGCGACACCGGCTACGGCGGCGTCCACAACGTCCGGCGCGCGGTCCGCGAGTACGAGAAGGCCGGCGTCGCCGCGGTCCACATCGAGGACCAGACCTCGCCGAAGCGCTGCGGCCACATCGCGGGCAAGCAGATCGTCTCCCGCGAGCAGGCCCGCTCGCGCTTCGAGGCGGCGGTCGACGCCAAGCAGAGCGAGGACACCGTCATCATCGCCCGCACCGACGCGTACGGCTCCGCGAACGGCGACTGGGAGGAGCACCTCGAACGCGGCCGGATCTACGCCGACGCCGGCGTCGACCTCGTCTGGCCCGAGATGCCCGACCCGTCCCGCGAGGACGCGGTCGAGTACGCCGAGACGATCCACGAGACCCACCCCGACCTCGATCTCGCGTTCAACTACTCCTCCTCGTTCGAGTGGGGCGCAGAGGAGGACCCGCTCACCTTCGAGGAGCTGGGCGACCTGGGGTACCAGTACATCTTCATCACGCTGTACGGGCTCCACTCGGGCGCCCACGCGGCCTACGAGGACTTCGAGAACATCGCCGAGAACGACGAGGAGGCGCAGTTCGACCTCGAAGAGCGCTACATCGGCCACGAGACCGAGAGCCACCACGAGCTCTCCTTCGTCCCGCGATACCAGGACATCGAGGCCGAGTTCGACCCCGAGGCGCGACAGCGCCAGGAGGAGTCGGCCGGCTTCACCGAGGACGAGAACGACCCGATCACGGCCTCGGAGGGCGACGACTGATGGGCGGGCCGGAAGACGTCACGCTCCGGCGAAGCCAGCTGGCGACGCCCGGGTCCGACCCGGAGATGATCGAGCGGGCGCCCGACTCCGGCGCCGACGAGGCGTTCCTCGACCTGGAGGACTCCGTCGCGCCGTCGGCGAAGGTCGACGCCCGCGAGACCGTCATCGAGGGGCTCATCGAGTACGACTGGTCCGACACCCGGCCCTGCTACCGGATGAACGGCGTCGACACCAGGTGGTTCTACGACGACGTGATCGAGGTCGTCGGGCGCGCCGGCGAGTACCTCGACACGATCATGGTGCCGATGGCGAACAACCCGGAGACGGTCGCCACCGTCGACAACCTCCTGACGCAGGTCGAGGAGAACAACGACCTGCCGGTCGGCGACATCGGGCTCCAGGCGCAGATCGAGTCGCCGGAGGCGATGACGAAGGTCGCCGACATCGCCCGCGCCAGCGACCGCTTGGAGTCGCTCGTGTTCGGTCCCGGCGACTACACCGCCAACGTCGGCGCCGCCGGCCTCACCATCGGCTCCGGCGGCGGCTACCCCGGCCACTACTGGCACTACCAGCTCGCGCGCATCGCCCACGCGGCGAAGGCGCAGGGGCTCCAGGTGATCGACGGCCCGTACGCCGAGATCGAGGACGCGGAGGGGTTCCGCGACTCCTGCCGCTGGGCGAGCCAGCTGGGCTGTGACGGCAAGTGGGCGATCCACCCGAGCCAGATCGAGCCCGCCAACGAGACGTTCGCGCCCTCGCCCGAGGAGGCCGAGAAGGCGCGTCGGATCGTCGACGCCTACGCGGAGGCGAAAGAGCAGGGCAAAGGCGCCGTCTCGGTCGACGGCGAGATGGTTGACGAGGCGACCGACAAGATGGCCCGCGGCATCGTCGCGCGCGCCGAGCAGGCCGGGATCCTGTAAGGTCTCCTCGCGGCGCCGCGTGCTGTGGGCAGTTCTTCTTATTTCGTGCCCGGTTCTACTCCGAGATCGCGCCCCGGTCCCGCAGCTCGTCGATGTCGCCGTCGCCGTAACCGTACTCCCGCAACACCGACTCCGTGTGTTCGCCGAGCGCGGGCGGGTGACGGCGGACGGTCGTCGGCGTCCGCGAGAAGTGCATCGGCGAGCCGGGGAACCGCACCGTGCCCGCGGTCGGGTGCTCCGCCTCGGCGAGCATCCCGCGGGCCTCGATCTGGGGGTCGGCGAACACCTCGCTCACGTCGCGGACGCGGCTCGCGGGCACGTCGTGGTCCTCCAGGGCCGCGGTCGCCTCCGCGGTCGTCATGGACGCGAACGTCTCCCCCAGCTCGCTGTCCAGCTCCTCGCGGTTCCGGACGCGCCCCTCGTTGGTCTCGTACCGCTCGTCGGCGAGCAGGTCGGGCCGGTCGATCGCCTCGCACAGCGGCGGCCAGAACCGGTCCGACGAGCAGGCGACGACGACGTAGCCGTCGGTCGTCTCGAACGCCTGATAGGGGACGATGTTCGGGTGCTTGCTCCCCATCCGCCCCGGGGGCTCGCCGCTGGCGAAGTAGTTCGTCGCCATGTAGCTGGTCCAGGCGGCCTGCCCGTCCAGCAGGCTCACGTCGATCTTCTGGCCGCGCCCGTCGCCGAGCTCGCGTTCGAGGAGCGCCGCGAGGATCGCCTGCGTCGCGTACATCCCGGCCCCGACGTCGGCGAGCGCGACGCCGATCCGGACCGGCGGGCCGCCCTCGACGCCCGTGAACGACATGAAGCCGCCGCGCGCCTGCATCATGATGTCGTACGCGGGCTTGTCGCGGTCGGGCCCCCACTCGCCGTAGCCGGAGATGGCGCAGTAAACGAGCTCGGGGTTCTCCTCCGCGAGGTCGCCGTAGCCGAGCCCCCACTCCTCCGTCTTGCCGACCCGGTAGTTCTCGACGAGGACGTCGGCCTCGCGCGCGAGGTCGCGGACGACCGCGCGGCCCGCCTCGGTCGTCAGGTCCAGCTGGATCGAGCGCTTGTTTCGGTTGACGCTGACGTAGTAGGCGCTCTCGGCGCCGTCGTCGCTCTCACCGCCCTCGCCGTCAGCTTTTCGCTCCTCGCCGCCGTCAGCCTTGCTGAACGCCGGCGGGACCCACGTCCGCGTCTGGTCGCCCGGGCCGGGCCGCTCGACCTTGATCACCTCCGCGCCGAGGTCGCCGAGCTGCATCGTACAGAACGGCCCGACGAGCACGCGCGAGAGGTCCAGCACCGTGAGGCCGTCCAGCGGCCCCGCGTCGCCCTCGGGCTCGCGCGCCTCACCGACCACGCGCTCTCGCCTCCGCGGACCGTCGCCGTGTCCGGTTCATGCGATCCGGCTCAACCGCCGGGGTACTGAGTGTTGCGGCGTCGCCGCGGCCGACGGAGAATGAGTGTCGCCTCAGGCCGGGAGGGTATCGATGCCGTCGACCTCGACGTAGCCGTAGCCGCAGTCGGGGCAGCGCCACTTCGTCTTCTCGCCGAGGTGGAGCGTCATCGCCGCGGTCCGGTAGAACGAACGGGTCTCGCCGCACGCGGGACAGTCCACGTCTTTTTCGAGCGCCATGCGCGCCGTTCGATCCGGGGCGGTGTTGAACCTACTGATTCGGGCGTCGGGAACTCACCACACCGGCGCGAGCAGCACCGCGACCGTCGCCGAGATGAAGACGAGCTTCAGGGCGGTGTTGACGACGATCACCTTCGTGCCGAACGACGCGCCCCAGATCCCGTATTGGAACGGGATCGAGCGCCGGAACGTCGAGACGGCAAACGAGAGGATGCTCCCGATGAGCAGCGACGCGACCGCGGTGCGCGTGGTGAAGACGCCGGCTTCCGTCCCGGCGAGCGTCGCCGCGCCCGCGGTCGTGTCGAGCGTGAACACCGCGATGACGGGCACCGCCTCGCCCGGCAGCCCCAGCACGCCAGTGATCGGCTCCGCGACGCTCGTCAGCGCGGCCACGTCGTACGTCGTGACGAGCCAGATGACGAGCGTGTACACGACCGCGAGCCGCGGGACGATCCGCCGGAGCGTGCTCCACGACTTCTCGGCGGCGTCGCGGACGCGTTCGCGGCCGGTACGGTCGTCGGCCTCTGGGCCGGTCGCGTCGACGTCGGCGAGCGCAGAGCGGTCGACGTTTTCCTCTGAGAGGAGGAGTCCGCCAGCGACGACGCCCGTGACGGTGATGAAAAGCGCGATGCCGGCGCGCGCGCCGACGTAGACGGCGCCCGTCGTCACCCCGAGGATCGGGATCAACACCGGGACGTAGTAGGTGAACACGTGCTGGACGAACCCGAAGAACGTGTTCATCACCACGGCGACGAGCGTCGCCCGGTCGTCGAGCAGGCCCGTCTCGCGGTACTCCGCCAGCGTCGCGTAGCCCGCCGTCGTCGACGCCGCGGTCGTGAGGATCGCCGTGCCGACCTCGTCCGGGAGGTTCGCCGGGCGCGTGAGCCACCCCGCGAGCCCGGCGACGTAGCGGACCAGCCCGAAGGCGACGGCGACGTTGGCGGCGAAGACGCCGCCCGCGATGAACGCCGTGATCCGGGCGAGTCTGGGGACCACGTCCGCGAGCAGCGTCGCGAGGTCGGCGGCGACCGATTGCACGAATCCGCGTACGCGAGCGGCGGCCAAATGGCCGTCGGAACGCGCGGGCGTTCCCGAGGCGTCGGAACGCGCGACGGTGCCCGGGGGGTCGGAACGCGCGACGGTGCCCGAACCCGGGCCGAGAGCGCCGGCGCGCGGGGCTTATGTCCCGGCGCGGAGAACGGCCATCCGATGGCTCCCGCCGAGGACGACATCTCGATCGACGAAAAGCGCGTGTACGCGGGCAGCGCCGGCCGCACCGACGCCTACGTCGCGACGGGGTCCGGGATCGTCCGCGTCTCGCTGTCGGCCGACAAGATCGGCGCGTTCGACATGGTCGCCCGCGACGCGGCCCGCGACGCGGCCGTCCTCGCGCGCGGCGAGGGGTCAGACCTCGTCGCCGCCGCGACACCCGACGGGCTCTCGGTCGCCGCGGTCGGCGACGACCCCGACTTCGCGCTGGTCGACGACGAGCCGACGGTCGCGGTCGGCGTCGCGGGCGGTCGCGACGGCGTGATCGTCGCGCGAGAGGACGGCGCGGTCGAGCACGTCGAGTTCGAAGAAAGCGGGACGGCGGTCGCGTCGACGACGCAACTCGGATCGGTCACGGACCCGCGCGCGGTCGACGGCGCGCTCGTCGCGGGTGCGGAGGGAGTGTTTCAGGCGGGAGATGGCGGACTCACCGACGTCGGCCTCGACGACGCGCGCGACGTGGCCGGGTCCGGGATGCCGCTCGCCGCGACCGGTGCGGGGCTCTACTGGCTCGGCAACGGCTGGATGACGGTCCGGGAGGGCGTCGCGGACGCGGTCGCAGCCGACGGCGACGGCCACGCGATGGCGGTCGGCGGCGGCGACCTGCTCGTTCACGCCGACGCGGGCGGCGAGTGGGGCGACGAGGCGTGGGAGACCGCCGAGCTCCCGGTGGACGAGGCGGTCGTCGCGCTCGGCTACGGGCCCGGTGTGTCGGTGGCGGTCACCGACGCCGGGACGCTCTGCGTCGACGCCGGCGACGGCTGGCGCCACCAAGTGGTCGGCGTCCGGGACGTGAACGGCGTGGCGCTCGCGGTCGTGGAATGAGTTGGAGATACTGTGTGGAGCGCCCCGAAATCTCGATCGTTCGCTTATAAATTATCGATAGCGAATCGGCGGCGACCGCCTCTGATGTCTCGGCTGCTGGTTTATAAATCGCGGATAGCAGATCTGCGGTGAACACCACCGGAGCCCGGCTGGTCGTTTATAAGTAGTCGGCTGCGGATCGACGGCGACTAACTCCAAAGCCCCGGCCGTGCGGCAGGCGCACGCTCGCTGCGCGCTTCGGTCGCTCGCGCTGCTCGCTCCCTCCAGTGCTTACGTCGCCTGCGCCTGCCGCACGGCCGCCCCTTCGAGTCCCGCCCCACCGGAAGACGTTCCTGCTCGCTCCCTTCGGTCGCTGTGCGGGCTGCGACTTCCGTGCTCCCGCTCGCTTCGCTCGCGGGAACGCACAG
>NZ_AOJN01000024.1 GCF_000337335.1 Halorubrum distributum JCM 10118
GGCGCTTCGCGCCGGCTGCCAGAGGGACCTTCGGTCCCTCGCGTCTCGCGGCCGCCGAGGGCGGCCGCTCGCAGGCACGCGCCGCCGCACCGCCGATCAGTTATAAATGAAAAGTTAGATTCCGCCTTGGGCCGTCCTACGCGCTCGGCAGGTCGACCGGCTCGCCGTCGGCGTAGACGGTCGGATTCCGGATGATACCGTCGAGGTGGAGCGGCGCGTCGGTCTCGCCGCCGATCCCGGCGTTGTCGCCGATCGCGATGTGGACGGTGCCGCCCGCCTTCTCGTCGAGAAGGACCGAGCCGACGAGCTCCTCGACGCCGCCGTTCGTCCCGATGCCCAGCTCCGCGAGGTTGTACGCCGCGTCGCCGACCGCCTCGGCGGCCCCCTCCACGTCCGCGCGGATCTCGTCGTCGCCGATCTCGGTCACGAACCCCTCCTCGACCTCGAATGCGAGTTCTTGGCCGTCGTCGAGCAGGCCGTGGGGCATCATCGTCCCGTCGACGACGAAGGTCCCGGTCGCGGTCTCGGGGGCGACGAACACCTCGCCCGCGGGCAGGTTCGAGAAGTCGCCCGGCTCGCGGACCATGCCCGTGTCCGCGAGCCACTCGCGGTCGCCGATCCCGAACGTGATGTCGGTGCCGGCGGGCGCGGTGACGCGGACCTCGTCGGCGCCCGCGACCTGGTCGAGCACGTCGTCGCAGGCCGCGTCGATGGCGGCGTAGTCGGCGTCGAGTCCGGTCGTGAACACGGCCTCGGTGATCCCCGGGAGCGTCGCGCCGCGCGCGCCGGCGTCGCAGGCGGCGCCGCGGGCGCGGGTGTGGCTCAGGCTCTTCGTCGTCGGCGCGAGGAAGACGTCGGCTTCCCGCATCGCGGCCGCGACCGGGGCCGGCGGCTCCGTCCCGTGCTGCTCGGCCGGCGGGTACCGCAGGACCGTCGCGTCGTCGGTGACGGCGCTCGCGGCCGCGTACAGCGCCTCGCCGATCGGCTCGCGCTCGTCGTCGGTGACCACGACGACCGACTCGTCGGGCGCGACGTTCAGACACTGTTCGACCGCGGTCGCCGCGGCGTCGGAGAGGTCGGCTACCATGCCCGCGTCTCCGTTCGGCCGGGCGTTAGGCCTTGCCATCGACGATTTTACTCAATTCTGTAATCGAATTATTTACGTCCGGTGGCGATCGGCGTCGAATTAACCGATCGATTACTCGTGGGGTAGTTAATTCCAATTTGCGAACCTCGAAACAATTATACCGGTTCCCGAGCGAGGGGCAGATATGATACGCGTGGGCGTCAACGGCTACGGGACGATCGGGAAGCGGGTCGCCGACGCCGTCGCGGCCCAGGCCGACATGGAGCTCGTCGGCGTGACCAAGGCCTCGCCGGACTACGGCGTCGAGGCCGCGGCCCGCCGGGGCTACGACCTGTACGCGGCCGTCGAGGACCGCACCGACGAGTTCGCGGCCGCCGGCGTCGACCTCGCCGGGGCAATCGGGGACCTGCTCGACGCCGTCGACGTCGTCGTCGACTGCGCGCCTTCGGGCGTCGGCGAACGCAACGCGCCGGTCTACGAGGCGCACGACACGAAGGCGGTGTTTCAGGGCGGCGAGGACGCCGCCGTCGCCGACGCTTCCTTCAACGCGCGCGGCCGGTTCGAGGCCGCCCGCGGCGCCGACTCCGTCCGCGTCGTCTCCTGTAACACGACCGCGCTCTCGCGGCTGCTCGCGCCGCTCGACGAGACCTACGGCGTCGAGAAGGCGCGCGTCACGCTCGTGCGCCGCGGCGGCGACCCGAACGAGACCGACCGCGGTCCGATAAACGACATCGTCCCCGACCCGGCGACGGTGCCCTCTCACCACGGCCCGGACGTGAACGAGATCCTCCCCGACGTGACCGTCGACACCGCGGCGCTGAAGGCGCCGGTCACAGGGATGCACACCCACAGCGTCAACGTCACCCTCGAGACCGACCCCGACCCGGCGGCGGTCCGCGACCTGCTCGCCGACGAGAGTCGGATCTTCCTCGTCCCCGAGGGCGCCGGCATCGACGGCGCGGGCGCGCTGAAGGAGTACGCCGCCGACGCCGGGCGGCCGCGCGGCGACCTCTGGGAGAACTGCGTCTGGGAGGAGTCGATAAGCGTGACCGGCCGGGACCTCTACCTCTTCCAGAACGTCCACCAGGAGGCCGACGTGGTCCCCGAGAACGTGGACGCGATCCGCGCGATGGCGAGCGACGTCGACGCCGCCGAGTCGGTCGCGCGGACGAACGAGACGCTCGGGGTAGGCCTCGACAGTCGACTCGCAGACGGCGAACTGGTCCGGACGGAACTCCCGGCCGACGACTGACGCCCCCGGCGACCGCACTCGTTTCGCTACCGCCCGCTTCGCTACCGCTCGGGAGCGCCGCTCACTCCCGCGGTCGCGTGACGAGGAAGGTCCGCCCGCCCCGGCGTTCGAGGTGGACCTCGCTGCCGTCGACGCGGTTCGCCCGGACGCGGTCCGGGAGGCGGTCGGTTCGGCAGTCGGTGACGTCCACGCGCGTCGGCGTCGCGTACCGCGGTCGGTCGGCGGTGACTGCGCTCATATCTCACCGTTCGACCGGACAGCCCGTATAAGCGAGCCATCCGCGGAGTGAAAGTGAAAGTAGACGGCTTCGACCCGTTGCCGGGCGATCCGAACGGGGGTGCCGGTGGCCCGCCTCGCCGTCGCTCTACCGGCGGAGGCCCGTCGCCTCGTCGTCCGCGACGAACCGCACCGTGAAGTAGTCGTAGCCGCCGTAGGCGGCGTCGAGCGCGCCCATCCACCAGTTCCACCGCTCGACCAGCGAGGAGCCGTCGGGGGCGTCCGCTAAGTGACCGATCACCCCCGTCACGGTCAGCCCGTGGCCGCGGTCCTCGGAGGGCCGCCCGGAGTCGACGAGGTCGCGGGCCGACCGCGAGACGGCGCGCCGCTCGGCCTCGGTCCCGCCGAACTCGTCTTCGAGTTCGCGTTCCAGACGCTGTCTGTCCATACACGACCTACGTGCCGTAGGTATATGAGTCGCGTGATAGGGGGTGTCACGTCCGGTGACGAGCCCTGCTTAGAGCCGCGCGGCCAGCGCGAGGAACAGGATCGAGAACGGCGCCGTGAGCAGCGTGAGCGCGACGCCGCCGGCCCCCTCGCCGCCGGCGACGGCCATGAGGAGGCCGACGACGAGCGAGAACGACCCGAGGGCCGCGAGGGTGACCCGCTCCGGAACGCTCGCGCGGTCCGGGCCGTCGCTCGCCGTCAGCACCGCGTCGAGCGCCGACTCCACTGCGTCCGCCTTCTCGGACGGAACGAACAGCCACGGCGTCGATCGATACCACGCGTTCCCGCGGTACGCGAGCAGGAACACCGTCAACCAAGCGAGGTCGATCCGGCGGGTCCGGATCACCGCCGTGAGGTCGTCGGTCTGGGAGTGGTCGTGTGTGTGATTCGTGCGCTCGACGACGCGCTCCGCCGAGTCGAGCCGAATCGACGTTCCCCTCGACCCGGCGACCATCGGCAGGAACCAGATCAGTGGGAACAGATAGAACACTCCGACGTCGGCCAGCGGAGGTCCCCACACCCAGAGCGCCACGAACGGGACGGCGCCCGCGATGACCCAGGGAAGCCGGATCGACTCCCGCGAAAACGAGTAGTCGCCGAGCGCCGACCGGAGATTCTCGCGGGTCCGTCCGTCCGATCGATCGCGTGCGATCAGAAGGTACACGAGGGAGAACGGTCCGCCGACGAGGAGCAACACGCCCAGCACCCACAGCTCTCCGCCGGCGACGGCGCCGCCAGTCACCGCAGTCCGCGCCACACCGGCCGCGGCGACGCCGACGACCGCGACCACTGCGAGAAGCCCGACCGCAACGACGAGGCTCATGCCGAGGGCGATGGACCCGAGCCGGTCGTGGCGGACCGGCCCCCACTCGATCGGGCCGGAGTCCGGCTCCGATTCGGCCGCTGTCCGCGTGCCCGCCGGCGGCTCGGTCGTTCCGGTCGAGTCGGGCCGCTCTACGGTATCGGTGGTCTCGGCCGTGGAATCGCTTTTGGAGGGCATCTCGACGTTCGATACACGCGACACGGGATTAAAGCTGGCCACCGTCGAGGTCGGAACTCGGTTACGACTCGGTCCCGGGCGGCGCTTCCGCCTCCGGCGGCTCGGCGGGCTCGACGTTGCCGAGGCGGAGCGCGTTCCCGGTGACGCCGAGGCTCATCCCCATGTCGCCGACGACGACGGCCATCGCGACGCTCACGTAGCCGAGCGGCGCGCCCGCGGCGAGCAGCGCCTTCACGCCGAGCGAGGCGCCGATGTTCGTCCGGATGGTCGAGCTCGCGCGCGAGGAGAGGTCGATCACGTACGGGAGCCGCGTCAGGTCGTCGGCCATCAGCGCCACGTCGGCGGTCTCGATGGCGGTGTCGGCGCCGGCGGCCCCCATCGCGATGCCGACGTCCGCGGCCGCGAGCGCCGGCGCGTCGTTGATCCCGTCGCCGATCATCGCGACGCCCCCCTCGGTCTCGGCCGCGAGCTCGCGGACGGCCGCGACCTTCTCGTCCGGGAGCAGCTCCGCGCGCACCTCGTCGACGCCGACGCGCTCGCCGATCGCCCGCGCGGTCCGCTCGTTGTCGCCGGTGAGCATCGCGACGCGGTCGATGCCGAGCTCGTGGAGCCGGTCGACGACCCACGCCGCCTCCGGGCGGACGGTGTCCGCGACCGCGATGACGCCCTCCAGCTCCGTCTCTGTCCCCACGAGAACGACCGTCTTCCCCTCGGCCTGAAGGCGCGGGATCGTCTCGCTCGCCAAGTCGAGGTACTGGCCGTGGTCGCAGGGTTCGGCCGCCGTGACGGCGTTCGCAGCGTCACCCTCCGCGTCGCCCGCCTCGTCGCCGTCTCGCTCCTCCAGCACGGACCCGCCGTCCGAGCGGACGTGGGCGTGGCTCAGGTCGAAGCCGAGCTCCTCGAACAGCGAGGGCTTGCCGGCGTAGTGGGTCTCGCCGTCGAGGTCGGCGCGGACGCCCTCGCCGGTCAGCGCCTCGAAGCCGGTGACCTCGGTCCCGTCGTCGGGTGCGTCCTCGCCGTCGACGGGCTCGGCACCGACCTCCTCGCCGCGCGCGACGATCGCCGCCGCGACGGGGTGTTCGCTCCGGCGCTCGACGGCGGTCGCGCACGCGAGGACGTCGTCGGCCTCGCGGTCGCCGAGCGGGACCACGTCGGTCACCGACAGCTCGCCGCGCGTGAGCGTCCCGGTCTTGTCGAGCGCGACGGCGTCGACGTCGCCGGCGGCCTCCAGGTGTTCGCCGCCCTTGATCAGGACGCCGTTGCGCGCGGCCGCCGTCACGCCGGAGACGACGCTGACGGGCGTCGAGATGACGAACGCGCACGGACACGCGACGACGAGGAGGGTGAGTCCGCGGACGAACCACGTTTCCGCGCCGCCGCCGACGAGGAGCGGGCCGAGCGTCGCGGTGGCGATCGCGCCGACCACGACGATCGGCGTGTAGACGCTCGCGAAGCGGTCGACGAACCGTTCGGCGCGCGTCTCCTCGCCGTTGGCGGCCTCGACGAGCTCGACGACCTGCGCGATGGTCGACTCGCTCGCGGGCGCGGTCGCCTCGATCTCGAGGTAGCCCGCCTCGTTGATCGAGCCGGCGTACACCTCGTCGCCGGGCTCCTTCTCCGCGGGGACGGACTCGCCGGTGATCGGCGACTCGTCGACCGCGCCGGAGCCCTCGCGCACCACCCCGTCGAGGGGGACGCGCTCGCCGGGGCGCACCGCGAGCCGCTCGCCGGTCGCGACGCTCTCGGCGGGCACCGTCTCCTCGTCGCCGTCGCGGATGACGACCGCCTCGTCGGGCGACAGCTCCATCAGCTCGCGGAGGGAGGTGCGCGCCCGGTCGATGGAGTAGCGTTCGAGCAGCTCGGCGACCGAGAACAGCACCGCGAGCGTCGCGGCCTCGAAGGGGAGGTCGACGAGCAGCGCGGCGACGATCCCGACGCTCATCAGCAGGTCGATGTCGAGGCTCAGGCCGCGCAGCGAGTAGAACCCGTTCCGCAGGATTGGCGGCGCGGCGACCGCGATCGCGAGCAGGAACGCGACCGACGCGCCGGTGACGCCCCACGGCCCGAGGAAGCCGACGCCGCCGATGGTCGCGAACGTCGGGTTGAGCCCCGGGAGCAGCCACTCCAAGGCGAGCCCGACCGCGAGGATGACGCCGCCGACCGCGGTCGCGATCGCTCGCGGGCTCGTGAACAGGTCGTCGGCGACGCCGTCGGAGTCGGCGTCTTCGACCGCGTAGCCGGCGGCCTCGACGGCCGCCGTCAGGGCCTCGACGTCCGTCAGTTCGGGGTCGTACGTGAGGACGACGACGCCCGTCGTCGGCCGGGTGTCGACCGAGAGGACGCCCTCGCGGTCGAGCGCGCCCTCGACCTTCCCCGCGCACGACGAACAGTCCATGTCCGGCACCGCGAGCCGGAGCTGCGCGCCGTCGGGCCGCTCCGCCACCCCCCCGGACGGCCGACCGGCCGTTCCGTCGTCGGGACCGGTCGATTCGCGTGAGTCGCTCATTGGCCGACCGTAGCCGTCGCATCGTTATTAATCCAACTACCATTCTCCCGGCCTATTTTATAAGTAATTATTAAAATTAGGCAGTTTTCTAATAAACAATCCGCGCGTATTTATCCGTCGGTCGGCTACTCGGAGGCACGACAGACTGGCGCGCCGTCGGCTACGGCTTCGTCGTGATGCTGATCGCCGGCGTGTTGGCGACGACGGTCCCGGTCGTGGGGCACGCGGCCGCGGGCCTCGTCGGCCTCGTGGGCGGCCCGCTCGGAAGCCTGCTCGGCGGCGCCGGCGTGTTCGTCGTCGTTCGGTCAGCAGCTATTTATAAGCGATCCGCTGGGGCTCCAGAGGGATGCGCCACTACGGGCACCCTGCTGTCTTATAAAAGAACGACCGGAACGGCACTGGAACCGCCTCCTCCGCAACCAGTCGCTTACGAAGCGCTCTCGACGGCGTCGAGGACCGCCTCGTAGTCGGGTTCGTTCGTTGGGTCGTCGGCCACCCAGTCGTAGACGACCTCGCCGTCGTCGTCGATCACGAACACGGCGCGGTTCGCGATGCCGTGGAGGCCCAGCTCGGCGATGTCGATCTCCAGCCCGTACGCCCGGATCGCGTCGCCGGCCATGTCGCTCACGAGGTCGAACTCGATGCCGTGCTCCTCGCGGAACGCGCCCTGCGAGAACGGGGAGTCGGCGCTGATCCCGAAGAGGGTCGCACCGGCGTCCGCGAACGCGTCGGCGCGCTCCTGGAACGCGATCATCTCGTTCGTACACGGCGGCGTGAACGCGCCGGGGAAGAACGCGAGCACGACCGGTCCGTCACCGACGTGGTCGTCGAGGTCGAACGGCTCGTGGTCGCTCGTCCCGACGGTCGCGGTGAACGTGGGTGCGGCGTCGCCTGTGGATACCATCGTCGCACAGTACGGCCGATTCACGCAAAAGGCTTGTCGCGACCGCGTTCGGTGCCGGGGTCGGCGCGGGGTCGCGGACCGAGCGGCGGCTACTCGCGGTCGAGGTACTCCTGCTGGATCGCGACGATCTCCGAGGAGTCCTCGCAGTCGGCGTACCGCCGGAGCGGCTCCGCGTTGAGTTCGAGGAACGTCTCGCCCCACGTGAACTTCGCTAGTATCCGCTCAGCGTGGTCGCGCTCGCCGAGGATGATCAGTGCGGCCGCGAACGCCTCGACCGTCGTGAGTCGCATCGGCCGCCCGAAGTTCACGGGGTTTGCGGCGACGAGGTACGGGAGCGCGCGGTGCTCGCCGGGTAACGAGAACATCTTCTCGCCGGCCGACTCCCACGAGCAGTCGAGCGCGACGAGGGCGTTCTCGCTGGCGCGGTCAGCGTCCGCCGGCGAGAGCGCTCGCTCCGCGTGGGGGTTGAGGACGACTCCGTACGGCGTGGCCCGGTCCGAGCGGTGGAGCTCCGCGAGGTCGAAGCGCGCGAGCTTCCGGGCCGTACACTTGTCGGGGTCGTCGTCGCCCTCGTACCGGACGTGAAGGTCCACACTCGGCGTTCGGCGGAGCCGCTTATAAGCGGAACGGACGGGGGGAGCGCAAAAATAGGTAAAGCCGCCGCGCGCCGTCCGTCACGGGGCGCGAGTCTGCGTCACGATCGGTTCGCCGTCGTCGGTCTCCGACGGGACGCGGGTCTGCGTCGCGATCGGCGCCGGTTCGTCTTCCGATGCTGGTTCGTCCATCGCGGACGACCGTCGCCGCTCGCCGTACAAAACAGTTCGGCTGAATGTCTCGTTATCTCTGTTATTACCTAATATATATTTAATACTATGAGCGATTCGAGCGCTGTCGTGGGAGCTATATCCGAAGGATCTGATCGATACTTGTATTCTGATTTCGCTACCGGTTTCTCCTCCCGACACGACACCCCTGATACCGTCAAACCGGCCCGGTACCGGCGGGGTTTTTCCTCGTCGCCGCGCAGGTGATCGTATGGAGCTGTTCGCGGTTCCGGACCTCCCGGAGATCCGGGAGGGAGACGACCTGGCGGCCATGATCGACGAGCGCGTCGACCTCCGCGCGGACGACGTGGTCGTCGTCGCCAGCACGGTCGTCTCGAAGGCCGAAGGGCGCGTCTTCGACCTCTCGGACTTCCCGGCGAGCGAGCGCGCGGAGGCCGTCGCCGACCGGCTGGCGGAGATATCCGGCGAGGAGAAGGACCCGCGCTTCGCACAGGCCGTCATCGAGGAGTCGACGGAGCTGGTCATGGAGGCGCCGTTCCTCCTCACCGCGACGCGCTTCGGCCACATCGGCGTCAACGCCGGTATCGACCGCTCGAACGTCCCCGACGGCGACCTGCTGCTGCTCCCGGAGCGCCCCTCCGAGAGCGCGGCGCGGATCCGCGAGGGGATCGCGGCCGACCGCGTCGTCGTCAGCGACACCTGCGGGCGCCCGTTCCGCCACGGTCAGCGCGGCGTCGCTATCGGGTGGGCCGGGATGCCCGCCAGCCGCGACTGGCGCGGCGAGCGCGACCGCGACGGCCGCGAGATGGGCGTCACCGTCCAGAACGTGATCGACGAGCTGGCGGCGGCCGCCAACCTCGTCGCGGGCGAGGGCGACGGGGGCACCCCGGTCGTCGTCGTCCGCGACTGGGAGTTCGGCGACCACGACGGCTCGGACAACCACTTCCGCGAGGTCGAGGGCGACTTCGTCCGGCAGGCCCTGCGGGAGTGGACCTTCGACGAATAACCATGCTCGGTATCGAACTCACCCCCGAACACGAGTTGTCCCGCCTCGTCGACCTCGGCGTCCGCGCCGAGGACGCCGGCTACGACGCCGTCTACTCGACGTGTCACTACAACAACCGCGACCCGTGGGCGTTCCTCTCGCGGCTCGCGGCCGCGACGGACTCCGTCCGGCTCGGCCCGGGCGTCGCCAACCCCTACGAGACCCACCCCGTGACGCTCGCCTCCAAGGTCGCCACGCTCGACGAGGCGTCCGAGGGCCGCGCCGTCTTCGGCCTCGGCCCCGGCGACCCCTCGACGCTGGCGAACCTCGGGCTCGAAGACGAGCGCGGGCTCCGCCCCGTGCTGGAGGCGTTCAAGACCGCACAGAAGCTGTGGGCCGGCGACCGGGTGGACCACGAGGGAACCTTCGACGCGACGGACGCGGGACTCAACTACGAGCCCCCGCAGGGCGCCGCAATTCCGGTCCACGTCGGCGGCGAGGGGCCGCACATGTGCCGGATGGCCGCGAAGCACGCCGACGGCCTACTGTACAACGGCTCGCACCCCAAGGACCTTGCGTGGGCCCGCGAGCAGGTCGACGACGGCCTCGCCGACAGGCCCGACCATCGGGGCGACTTCGACCTGATCGCGTACGCCGCGGTCTCTATCGCCGAGGACGAGACCGCCGCCCGGGAGGCCGCCCGCCCGCCGGTCGCCTTTATCACCGCGGGCGCCGCGCCGCCCGTCCTGAAGCGCCACGGGATCGACCCGGACGCGGCGACGGAAATCGGCGACCGCGTCTCGGCCGGCGAGTTCTCCGCGGCCTTCGAGCGCGTGACGCCCGCGATGGTCGACGCGTTCTGTATGGCCGGCACGCCCGAGACCGTCCGCGATCGCGCCGCTGCCGTCGCCGACCACGCCGACGGGCTCGTCGTCGGGTCGCCGCTCGGCCCGGACTTGGAGAGCGCCGTCGACCTCGCGGCCGAGGCGGTCGACGGGCTGTTCTGAGCGGCCGCGACGGCGCGGCCGCCCGCCCCGCTCCGCTCCGCTCTCGGTCGGCGGATTCCCGCACCGTGACAATCGAGAATCGCTCGTGATAACCCCGGCGGGAGGTTCATATGCCGTTCTCGTCGAGGTCCGGACATGTCCACGACACGACAGCGCCGCCCGGGGATACGCGGGCGGTACGAGGCCCTCCTGTGGCGGACGATGGACGGGCTCGGCGTCACTGAGTCGATCGAGCGCAAGGTCGTCACGGCGGTCGGCATCCAGTTCCTCGTCACCGTCGGCATCTTTCTCACGCAGTTCGTTCTCTCCGGGACCGCCGCGTACGTCGTCTCCGGCGCCCTGTTCCTCGGCGCGGTCGTCGCCATCTACAACACGCTGCTCATCGTCCGACGCGACTTCGTCGCCCCGATCCGGGCGTTAGAGCGCGAGGCGGAGGCGATCGCTGCGGGCGAGATCGAGGGGACGAGCGGCGTCGACGCGGCCGGTCCGTCGGACGGCGAGTCCGCGGGCGCCCTCGATCCGACTCAGCCGGACGAGGTCGGCAGCCTCGTCGGCGCGTTCGGCGAGGTCCGCGGCTACCTCACCACCGTCTCCGCGCAGGCGGAGGCGCTCGCGGCCCAGGAGTTCGACGACCCGGCGCTCGACGAGGACGTCCCGGGCTCCTTCGGCGAGTCGCTCGACGAGATGGCCGAGAACCTCACCGCCTACACGGCCGAGCTGGAGGCGCTCGTCGACGCCTTCGGCGACGCCGCCGAGCGCGCGCAGGACGGCGACCTGACGGCGACCATCGACGCGGACGCGCTGGCGACCGACGAGGAGCGGTACGCCGAGCTCGTCGACAACTACAACCGGCTCGTCGCGACCCTCGGCGAGACGCTCGGCGACGTCGGCGCGTTCACCGCGGACGTGGCCGGCACCGCGGACGACGTGCGCGCGAGCATGGACGAGGTCGACGACGCGAGCGGCGAGGTCGCCCGTTCGGTCCAAGAGATCTCCGACGGCGCGGCCGAACAGACGGACGAGCTGGAGGCGATCGCCGGCGAGATGAACACGCTGTCCGCGACGGTCGAGGAGATCGCGGCGAGCGCGGACGACGCGGCCGAGACCGCCCGCGACGCGGCCGAGCGCGGTCGCTCCGGGCGCGAGGAGGCGGCAGAGGCGATCGCGGAGCTGGAGACACTCGAATCCCGGATCGGCGAGACGGCGGCCGCGGTCACCGACCTCGCGGAGCGGGTCGGCGAGATCGACGAGATCGCGGCCGTGATCGACGAGATCGCGGAGGAGACTAACCTGCTCGCCCTGAACGCTTCCATCGAGGCGGCGCGCGCAGACGGCTCCGGGGACGGGTTCGCGGTGGTCGCGGACGAGGTGAAGTCGCTCGCCGAGGAGACCCGCGAGTCCGCGGCGGAGATCTCCGGTCGCATCGAGGAGGTACAGACCGCCTCGGCGGAGACCGCGGCCGACGCCGAGGAGATGGAGACCCAGGTCGCCGAGGGCGTCGAGACGATCGAGTCGACGTTACGGGAGTTCGAGGGGGTCGTCGAAGACGTGACGACGGTCGACGAGACCGTCCAGGAGATCAGCGACGCGACCGACGACCAGGCGCGCACGACCCAGGAGGTCGTCGACATGGTCGACGGCGTCGCCTCCGTGAGCAGACAGACCGCGACCGAGGCCGAGACCGTCGCGGCCGCGGCCGAGGAGCAGACCGCGACCGTCTCCGAGGTGACGGGGCAGGTCCACACGCTCTCCGACCAGTCCGACGAGCTGCTCGCGCGGCTGAACGAGTTCGAGGTTCCGGACGGGTCGGACGGGAGCGCGACCGCGGTCGGGGGCCCGGCGAACGGTTCCGGGACGCGGTCGGCGACGGGCGCCGACGACGACTGAGGAAGAGACCGATCGGGCCGCCCGGTTTTCGGCTTCTACTCGGAGCGGCCGCGACCGCCGAGCGAGGGGAGGTTCACGCCGATCTCGCCGAGCAGCGCGCCGACCGCGGCGTACCCGAGCGCGCCGACGGAGGCGACGATCAGCACCTGTCCGACGACGACGAGCAGCGCCGACAGCGGGTCGCCCGCGCCGAGGATCAGGTCGTTCAGGAAGATGTCGACGAACCGGCCGACGTCGCCGACCAGCCGCGAGACGAAGTCGATGAGCGCCATCATGGGGCACGGTTGGACCGGGGGGTACTTGGGTGTTGAGTTCGCGGCGACGGTTCGCCACGCTCGGTCGCGTCGCGAACGGGGCGACGGCTACGCCTCCGCTGTCGCCGCTTCCGCTGTCGCCGCCGCTTCTTCGTCCGAGTCCGTGTACCGCAGCGCCCAAGCTATCAGGACCGCCTGAAACGGCAGCCGAATCAGCGCTGCGAGCCGCGCCGGCGCGAGGAGTCGGTCGGGGACGAGGTCGTTCAGCGTGTCGCTCCGGGCGAGGTGGACGTTCGCCGGGAACACCGCGACGAGGAGGGCGACGATCCCCCACGCGGACGGGCGCCGCGTCCGTCGCCACGCGACGCCGACCCCGAGGACGATCTCGGCGATTCCGGAGAGGTACACGAGCCCGACGGGCCGCGGGAACGACGGCGGGACCGCTTCCGCGAAGCGCTCGGGGATCAGGAAGTGAGCGATCCCGGCGACGACGTACGTCGCACCCATCAGCGGGGCGAGTGAGGGCCCGGACTCCGTTTCGTCTGCGTCGGTCGAGCAGGGTTGGTCTGCGTCGGTCATACCTCGCCACACGGGCGGGAGGGGTATCATTCCTCGCCGTCCGGGGTTCCGGGAACCGAACCCCTTACGAACGGGCGAGCCCAACGCCGTCGTAATGAATACGTTGTTCTGGGTGCTCACCGGGATCCTCGCGTACTCCGCGGTCGCGATGTACCTGCGGAACGAGGGGATCCTCCCGGACGCGTTCAGGGTCTCCGGACCGGTGTTGACCCTCCGGACGCTCCGCGGGCGCGCCTTCCTCGGCCGACTCGCGGCGCCGAAGCGGTTCTGGCGCGCGGTCGCCAACCTCGGGCTCGGGGGGGCCTTGGTGGCGATGGTGGCGTCGTTCGCGCTCATCCTCTCGTCGGCGACCTCGGCGTTCACGAACGCGCAGCCCTCCGCGATCCAGCAGCCGCAGAACTTCCTCATCATCCCCGGCGTCAACGACTTCCTCCCGCTGTCGGTCGCGCCCGAGATCGTCGCCGGCCTCGCCGGCGCGATGGTGGTCCACGAGGGCGCGCACGGCCTGCTCTGCCGGGTCGAGGACATCGACATCGACTCGATGGGGCTCGTCTTCTTCGCGCTGCTCCCCGTCGGCGCGTTCGTCGAGCCCGACGAGGAGGCGACCCAGCAGGCCTCCCGCGGCGCCCGCGCCCGGATGTTCGCGGCCGGCGTCACCGCGAACACGGTGCTGACGATCGTCGTCTTCGCGCTCCTCTTCGGCCCCGTCGTCGGCGCCATCTCGCCGGCGGCCGGCTACGCGGTCGGCGAGGTGAACCCCGGCTCCCCGGCGGCCGCGGCCGACCTCTCGCAGGGCGACCGGATCGTCGAGGTCGCCGGGACGCCGATCGAGACGAGCGGGGAGTTCGAGTCCGCGATCGCCGACGCCGGCGACTCCGTCGCGCTCACCGTCGACGACGGCGACACGCGAAAGGCGGTGACGATCGACCGCGAGCTACAGGTGGTCGGCTCCGCCGGCGGCAACCCCCTCGGCGTGACGATCGAGGAGGTGCCCGTGACGGTCGCGGCGGTGAACGGCGAGTCGGTCGCGACCGAGTCGGAGTTCTTCGACGCGGTCGGCGGCGACGAGCGCGCGACGCTGACGGTGACGGGCAACGCGAGCGTCATCGATCAGGTCCGCGACGCGCCCGGCGCCGAGAACGCCTCGGGCGTCGAGACGGCCGACGGCGACGCGGCGGTCACCGTCCCCGACGTGCCGGTCGGCGCGTACGTCGTCGGCGTCCAGGAGGGCGGTCCGATCCACGACGAGGGCGCCGCCCTCGGCGAGCCGCTGACGATCGTCTCCGTCGACGGCGAGCGCGTCGTCGATAACGGGGCGCTCTCGGCCGTCCTCGGCGAGCGCGACCCCGGTGAGACCGTCCCCGTCACCGTCTTCGACGCCGACGGCGAGCGCACCACGTACGACGTGGAGCTCGACCAGCACCCGAACCGCGACGGCGGGTTCATCGGCGTCAGCGTCTTCCCCGGCACGAGCGGGCTCGCGCTCGACGACGTGGGCGTCACCGAGTACCCGGCGGGCGCGTACCTCGAACTACTTGGCGGCGACGGCGGCGCGGAGGCCGCGGACGGCGTCCCGCTCGGCGGGGTCACCGAGTCGCCGCTCGGCCTCGTCTTCGTCGCGCTCATCCTCCCGCTCGGCAGCCTGTTCGGGCTTCCGTTCAACTTCGCGGGGTTCACCGGCGAGCTGACCAACTTCTTCGTCGTCGAGGGGCCGCTCGCGGCGCTCGGCGGCGGCACCTTCCTGCTGGCGAACCTCCTCTTCTGGTCGGGGTGGATCAACATCCAGCTGGCGCTGTTCAACTGCCTCCCGGCGTTCCCGCTCGACGGCGGCCGCATCCTCCGGATGGTCGCCGAGGCGGTGATCAGCCGGGTCCCGATCAGCGACCGACACGCCGCGGTGCGGACGATCACCGTCTCGTCCGGGCTCGTCATGCTGGCCGGGCTGGTCGCGATGATCTTCGGTAACCAGATCCTCACCGCGCTCGGCCTGATCTGAGGCGATGGCGCGTGCCTCCGAGCGCCCCTCGGGCGCGAGGAGCACGCGCGAGGGAGCGGTGAGCGCTCGAAGAGCGCGAACCGCGAGGCTGGGGAGGTGTGAGGCGCTGTGCCGTGCGGTGCGGGGCGGGACTCAAAGGGGCAGCCGGGAAGCGGGCGCAGGCGACGCAAGCACTGGAGGGAGCGAACGGAGTGAGCGACCGAAGCGCGCAGCGAGCGTGCGCCCGCTTCCCGGCTGGGGCTTTGGAGGTTGTCTCCGTCGATCCGCGACCAGGTATTTATAAACGAGCGACTGTGGCTTTGGAGATCGTCACCGCGCCATCGGTCACGTATAAATAGCCGACGCAATACCACGATCCGGTTTATAAGTAACCAATCAACGACACCGGTTCATACGCCCTCGCTACCGTTCGCCGCCGTTTCCGTACCGCGCGAGATACGTCGGAATCCTCTCTGTCGAAGAGTCGTAACAGCCCGAGGGAAACGGGTTTCCCCCGCGGGCGCGACGCCCCCGTATGACGCACTCGCGGACCGTCGAACTCGAGGGCCACATCATCGACAGCGGCACCATGCAGCGCTGCTTCGGCGCGGTGATGGACCTCGGCGGCTCGTTCGACGTCCAGCAGTTCGACGTCGGGAAACACGAGACCGAAGAATCGTACTGCCGGCTGACTGTCTCCGCGGACGATCCCGAGACGCTGCGGGACATCCTTCACGAGCTCCACCAGAACGGCGCGGTACTGGAAGATCCCTCCGAGGTGGACCTCGTCGCGGCGCCCGCGGACAAGGTGGTCCCGCCGAACTTCTACTCGACGACGAACCACCCGACCGAGGTGTTGTACGACGGCGAGTGGATCGACGTCGAGCGGATCGAGATGGACTGCGCGCTGGTGGTGGACCCCGGCGGTGATTCCGGCGAGAGTCCCCGCGCCTACACCAAGACCCTCAACGCGGTCGACGAGGGCGATCTCGTCGCGACGGACCAGTCGGGAATCCGCGTGAACCCCCCCGAGCGCCCACGGAGCGGCGGCGGCGCGTTCGGCTTCATGCAGGGCGGCGTCTCCGCCGAGCGCCCCTCCGAGTCGACGATCCGCGAGGTCGCCGAGGAGCTGCGCGCGGTGAAGGAGGACGGCGGCAACGTGATGGTCGTCGCGGGGCCGGCCGTGATCCACTCGGGCGCGGGCGACGCGCTGGCTGACCTCGTCGCGGCGGGCTACGTCGACGCGCTCTCCGCGGGCAACGGCTTCGCCACGCACGACTTGGAGCGCTCCATCTACGGCACCTCGCTCGGGATGAACGTCGAGACGCTCGAACACCCGCGGAAGGGCCACAAACACCACATCTGGACCATCTCGGAGATCATCCGGGCCGGCGGGATCGAGGCGGCAGTCGACGAGGGAATCGTCACGGAGGGCGTGATGTACGAGTGCGTGGTGAACGACGTCGACACCGTCCTCGCGGGGTCGATCCGCGATGACGGCCCGCTCCCGGACACGGTCACCGACGCGGTCGAGGCCCAGAACGCGATCCGCGAGCAGGCCCACGACGCCGACCTCGTGATCATGCTCGCCACCTTGCTCCACTCCGTCGCGGTCGGGAACTGCCTCCCGTCGACGACGAAGACCGTCTGCGTCGACATCAACCCGGCCACCGTCACCCAGCTGCTCGACCGCGGCTCCGCGCAGGCGATCGGGATGGTCACCGACATCGGGACGTTCGTGCCGACGCTCGCGGAGTTCGTGTTGGAGGGCGACGCGTGACGCTCGAAATCAGACCCTACGACCGCGAGCGCGACGCCGACGGCCTCTACGAACTGAAGATCGCCTTCGAGCGCGGCCTCGGCGAGAATACGGGCGGCGACGAGAAGGCGGCCGCCTACGAGGGGAAGCTCACCGACGCGTACCGCGAGCGCTGGCTCGACTGGGTCGACCGCTGCGTCGACGCTGACCCGCGGTGCGTGACCGTCGCGGTCGACGAGCGCGCGGATGACGGGGAGGGGGACGCCGGAGACGCGGGCGCCGGAGACGCGGACGCCGGAGACGCGGACGCCGGAGACGAACCCGAGGCGGAGGCGGTCGTCGGCTACGTCTTCGTCCTCCCCGAGCGCACCGCGATGATCTGGGACGCGGCGGTCCTGAACGAGATCTACGTCGCCCCCGACTACCGCGGCACCGGCGTCGCCGACGACCTGATCGACGCCGCGCTCGCGCTCGCGGCCGATCAGGACCTCCCGCTCGACCGAATTGTCCTCGACGTCGACCCCGCGAACGAGCGCGCGAAGGGGTTCTACGACCGTCACGGCTTCGAGCCGTGGGGCGAGATGGTCGCGCGGCCGCTGGAGGACGCCTGACGTCACGGCCGCGCGACCGCGATCGGCCCGACCTCCCGTTCCGACTCCCGAAGCTACAAGCGCGCTCGCCCGTTCTCGACGGCCGTGATACAGATCGGGATCGTCGGCTGCGGCGTCATCGGGAACCGACTCGCGGCCGCCGTCGCGGAGCACGACCGCTACGAACTGGCGGCCGCCTGCGACCTCGACGCGGACCGCGCGGCGTCGCTGGCGGCCGACCACGGTACCGACCGCACCGCGACGACGACCGACCACGCCTCGCTCGTCGAGCGCGACGGCCTCGACGCGGTGTACGTCGGCGTGCCGCCGCTCGCGCACCGCGAGGTGGTCGCCGACGCGCTCGCGGCCGGCAAACACGTCATCTGCGAGAAGCCCATCGCGGCCGACGCGGAGACGGGCCGCGAACTCGTCGCGCTCGCCGAGGAGACCGACCGCGTCACGGCCGTGAACCTCCCGTTCCGCTACACGCCGGGGTTCGTCCGCCTGCGCGAGGCGGTCGCCGCGGGCGATATCGGCGACCCGCGTCGGGTCGAGCTCCGGTTCCGGTTCCCGGAGTGGCCCCGCGAGTGGCAGGACGTGGCGTGGCTGGAGTCGCGCGAACAGGGCGGCCCGCTGCGCGAGGTCGGGACGCACTTCCTGTTCGGCGTCCAAGAGCTGTTCGGACCGATCGACTCCGTCTCGGCCGACGTGGGCTACTCCGGACCCGACGCCTACGAGGACGACGTGGCGGGGATATTCCGGGCCGACGGCGTCCGCGGGACGATCGATCTGCTCTGCGACCACGAGGGCGAAGCGGAGAACAGCGTCACGGTCGTCGGCGACGACGCGTCGCTGTCGCTGACGGAGTGGTATCGGCTCGCGCGGAATCGAGGGCGCGAGGACGAGGAGACGCTCGTCGACGAGCGGGGCGACACGGTGCGCGCGCTCCTGACGGAGTTCGCGAGCGCGGTCGACGGCGACGGCGGCGACCTCGTCTCCTTCGCCGAGGCGACGCGCGTTCAGGAGGTGCTCGAAGCGATCCACGCCTCCGACGGGGACCGGGTTCACCTCGGTGCGGGCGACAGGAGATAACCCGACCGCGGAGTCGCGGCCCGGGAACGCCCGGCAGGAGTTATGTGTCTCACGGGTCCATTACCGCGTATGAGCTACCTCGTTGCGACCGACGGGTCGACGGAGAGCGACGAAGCCGTCCGATACGCGGCGCGTCAGGCGGTCGCGTTCTACGAGACGCTCGAGATCGCCCACGTGCTGACGCCGGACTCGGAGCTGGTCGACGGGACGATCGTCCTCCCGGGCGAGGAGGCGGCCGTCGAGGCCGGACAGGGGGTCTTAGAGAGCGCCCGGAGCATCGCCGAGGAGGCGGTCGGCGACGAGTCGATCGACGTCGAGACCCAGCTCCTCACGGGGCGTCCGGCCGACGCAATCACCGAGTACGCGGTCGAGGAGCCCGTCGACGCCATCTACGTCGGCCATCGCGGACTCTCGGAGGAGCGCGAGCAGGTCGTCGGCAGCGTCGCGAAGAGCGTCGTCGACAAGGCCGACGTGCCCGTGACGGTGATCCGATAGGTGTCAGCCGAAGAAAACGACTGAGCGGCCGCGAAGCGGTCGAATTTTCCGTTTTCGCGCGGCGATCCGGCTGTCACAGGCGCCGGAAAGAACCGCCATTATCGGACGTTCAAAACGGCGTTAGGCCGTAGTACCGCCGATGACAGAAGACGTACTCGTCACGGCGGACTGGGTCGAAGACCACCTGGACCGGTTCCAAGACGACGATTCCGACCACCGGCTCGTCGAGATCAACAACCCGACCGTCACCGACGAGTCGGAGTACACGCCCTACGAGGAGGGCCACATCCCCGGCGCGCTCGACTTCGAGTGGGACGCGGTGTTCACCGACGAGACCGAGCGCGACATCGTCTCGAAGGAGGACTTCGCGGCCCGAAACGGCGAGGGCGGCATCGACGCCGACACGACCGTCGTCGTGTACGGCGGCGGCCGCGTCCCGAACTGGTTCGCGCTGTTCGGCTACTGGATCTACAAGTACTACGGCCACGACGACGTCCGCGTGATCGACGGCGGGAAGGGGTACTGGGTCGCCAACGACTACCCGCTCTCGACCGAGGAGCCCGACTTCACGCCGCGCGACTACGAGGCCCGCGGCCCCTTCGAGAGCGTCCGCGCGTACAAGGACGACATCGACAAGGCGATCGAGGAGGGGATCCCGATGGTCGACGTGCGCTCGCCGGAGGAGTTCTCCGGCGAGGTCATCGCCCCCGAGGGGCTCAACGAGACCGCCCAGCGCGGCGGGCACATCCCCGGCGCGAGCAACGTCCCGATCGGCACCACGCTGAACGAGGACGGCACGTTCAAGAGCGCGGAGGAGCTCCGCGAGCTGTACAGCGAGGCCGGGGTCGACGGCGACGAGTCGACGATCACCTACTGCCGCGTCGGCGAGCGCTCGTCGATCGAGTGGTTCCTCCTGCACGAGCTGCTCGGCTACGACGACGTCCGCAACTACGACGGCTCGTGGACCGAGTGGGGCAACCTCGTCGGCGCGCCGATCGAGACGGGCGAGTAAGCGACCCCCGCGGTCGCCCGTCCCCGCACCGCGCGACCGATCACCGGCGATATGTATCTGGGGAGGCAAGGCGTCGCATGGCGGCGTCTCACGTCCTCGTTCCCCTCGACGGATCGCCACTGGCCGCCGACGCGCTCGACGACGCGCTCGAACTCTTCGACTGTCGGGTGACCGTCCTGAACGTGGTGACGCCGCTCGACGCGCCGATGAGCGAAGGCGGGGTCCTCGGCGCCGGCGAGAGCCGCCGCGAGAGCGCGCGCGAGCGGGCCGACCGCATCGTCGACCGGGCGACCGACCGAGCCGCGGAGTGCGATCGCCGCGTCGAGACGGCGGTGCGGACGGGCGACCCGGCGGAGGCGATCCTACAGTACGTCGACGCCCACGACGTCGACCGCGTCGTCATGGGCGGACACGGCGGTGAGCGCGGCCGCGTCGCGAGACGGCTGCTCGGCACCGTGGCGACGAACGTGGTCGGCGAGGCGCCCGTGACCGTGACGGTCGTGCGCTGAGGCCCCCTCTTCACCCGCCGAGCACCGCGGCGAAGGCTGCGTAGAGCCCGTACCCGATCGCGATCGAGGCCACGAGCGTGATCCCCCAAAAGAGGAGCGTGACACCGATCTTGCGCCGCGAGACGCCCGCGGAGCCGCCGGCGAGCCCGCCGCCGATGACCCCGGAGATGATGATGTTGTTAAACGAGATGGGGATCCCGAGCGCGATCGCCACCTGCGCGATGATGAACCCGGGGACCAGCGCGGCGATCGACCGCCGCGCGCCGAGCTGCGCGTACTCGCGCGAGGTCGCCTGGAGCAGCTTCGGCGCGCCCATCCACGCACCGGTGAGGATGCCGGCGGCGCCAAGCGAGAGCAGCACGATGCCGGGCAGCCCGAGCTCGGCGCCGTAGAGGTTCTCCAGCGGGCCGGTCGCCAGCCCGACTTGGCTGCCGCCGCTGGAGAAGGCAACGACGCTCCCGAGGACGAGGAGGAACGTCCGGATACCGCCCTCGGCGGACGCCTGCGTCCGGCGCCGAACGGCGACGAACCACGCCGCGGCCGCGAGCAGCGTGACGAGTACCGTCACGGGATCGATACCGGCGACCGTCGGCGCGTCGACCCGTCGTGCGATGAACCCCGCGAGAGAGCTCTGGGCCGCGTCCGGCGGCGAGGGGATGACACCCAGCCGGACGTTGGCCACGATACCGCCGACGACGGCCGCGAGCAGCGGGACGCCGACCGTCTCCGGGATGTCGTCGCGCCGGAGGAGGGTGGCGGTGACGTACGCGAGCCCGCCGGAGACGGGCGGCACGAGCGCCCAGAACAGCGCGATGCGGCGGTAGGTGTCGATTGCGGGGTCGCCCCCGAGCGAGAGCCCGACGCCGACCATCGCGCCCGTCGTCGCGAACGCCGCCGGGACCGGATAGCCGGTGGAGACGCCGAAGGCCATGAACCCGGTCGCGGTGAGCAGCCCCGCCGTCGCCGCCAGCGACGTTATCTGGACGCCGTCGATCAGCCCCGCGCCGACCGTCTCCGAGATCGCTCCGCCCTGCGTGAGCGCGCCGAGTGCGGCGAGAATTCCGATGAGGAAGGCGGCCCGCATCGTCGAGATGGCGTTGGCGCCGATCGCCGGGGCGAACGGCGGCGAGTTGCTGTTCGCCCCGAGCGCCCACGCCGTGGCGAGGCTGGTCAGCGTCGCCAACGCGACGAGGGCCCAGAAGCCGACGCCGGCCACGCTCACGCGACCCCCTCGACGAGCGATCGAGCCATGTTACTCCCCCCGACGACGGCGCCGGCTAAATAAGCCCGGGCGGACGGGCGCCGGCCGGGTCGCTTCGAGGCGGTCCTCGCGCGCTTCGAACGACGGCTCGACTCGGTCGGCAACATGCGGTCCCGGGCCGAAATCCAGCCCGCGCCGTCCGGCGTGCGCGGGTCCGTCAGAGGCGACCGCTCCGACCGTTCCGGGACCGTTCCGCCGGTCCCGACGGCAGCGATCCGCCCGCGCCCCGCTAGTCGTCCAGCGAGGCGACTGCGGTCCGCTCCGCGCCGATCCGGCGGTCGAGGAAGTCGTCGAGCAGCTCCAGCGACCGGATCTTCTGGTCGATGTCGCCGGAGCCGTGGCCCTCCTCGCCGAGCTCCTCGTACTCGTAGTCGACGCCCTCCTCGAAGCCGGCGTCGTCGAGCGCGTCCCGCAAGATTCTGGCCTGCGAGACGGGGACCCGCGGGTCGTTGACGCCGTGGACGATCAGGAGCGGCGCGTCGACGTTCTCGACGTAGTTCACGGGGCTGCGCTCGCGGTAGATCGCCTCGTTCTCCTCGGGCTCGCCGAGGTTCTTCACCATGAGCTCCGTCCGGAAGTGCGGCATGGTGTTCTCGTACATGTCGAACAGGTCGCTGACGCCGACCCACGTGACCCCGGCGGCGTAGAGGTCCGGATACTGGACCATCTGCCAGTTCGCGGAGTAGCCGCCGTAGGAGCCGCCGTAGACGGCGACGCGGTCCTCGTCGAGCCAATCGTACTCGTCGAGGACGTGTTCGACGCCGGTCGCCACGTCGCCCTGCTCTGCGCCCCCCCAGTCGTCGTACAGCTCGCGGACGAACTCGCGGCCGCGCCCCGTGGAGCCGCGGTAGTTCACCTGAAGCACGGAGTAGCCGCGCGAGAGCAGGAACTGGACGCGGTAGCTGAACCGCCGCATGTCGTGGTGTCGCGGCCCGCCGTGCGGGTTGACGATCAGCGGCGAGGGGCGTCGGCCCGAGTCGAACAGCAGCCCCTCGATCTCGAACTCCTCGTACGGGTCGTGGTCGACCGCGCGCGCCGGCGTCTCGGGGACGCCGTCGGAGGCGAACGAGACCGCCTCCGGCTCGACGAAGTCGTCCGGATCGAACGGGCCGTACTCGGCGTCGAACAGGGTCTCCGTGGCGTCCGCGTCGAGGTCGTACGCGACCAGCTCCGGCCGCTTACTCGACGTGGTGCGGTACGCGAGCAGACGGTCGTCGTCGAGGCGGCCCTCCGCCACGTTCGCGACGCCGGCCGGGAAGTCGAGCTCGCGGCCCTCGCCGGACTCGACGTCGTAGACTACGGGGACCGTCACCGCGCCGCGCGTCCGCCCGGCGACGAAGCGCTCGCCGCCGTCGAGGAAGTGGCTGGGCGACTCCTCGAACTGGCCGTCGCCGAACCAGGTCACCGTCGCGTCGTCGACGCCGCCGGAGAGGTCGACGACCCCGGCGCGACCGAGATCGGTCGTGTTGTCGCCGACGAGGAGCCGGTCACCGTCGGGCCCCCAGTCTATCGGTACCGACTCCGCGCCCACGTCGCCGATCTCTAGGTTCCGGGCGTTCGACCCGTCGCCGTCGGCGACGTACACGTCGCTGTTCTCGTAGGTGTCGGTCTCGTTCGTCATGTACGCGATCCGGTCGCCCTCGGGAGAGAGCTGGCCGGCCGCGACGGCGCGCTCGTAGTCGGTGACCTTCGTCGTCTCGCCGCCCGGCACGTCGTGGCGGTAGAGGTTCATCTGTCCGTCGCGGCTGGAGCCGAGCAAGAGGGTCTCCCCGTCCTCGCCCACGTCGTGGAGGCGGATCTGCCCGTCCATCTCGACGACGGGCTCGCTCTCGCCGTCGAGCGACATCGCCCACACGTCGTGCTGCTCGTCGCCGCCCTCGTCGCGGTGGTAGAACAGTCGGTCGCCGCTCGGGTCCCACTCGAACCCGGCGCGGACCGACCGGGGAACGTCACCGTCGCTGAGCTGTTCTAAGGACCCGTCCTCCGGGTCACAGAGATGGAGCTCGTTGCGGCCGGTGACGTCGTAGTAGAGGGCGACGGTCTCTCCGTCCGGGGACACGCGCGGGCTCGCGATCGTCGGCAGCTTCGCGAGTTCGCGCAGTACGTCGGTCTCGCCTGAGTCTGACATCCGGATCATACAGGCGGCGGAAACGTCTTGAACGTTTCCCGGGGATCGGTGGGTGCGCGCGGCGCGGTGGGCGACGAGCGGGTTTCAGTCGGGCGTCGACTCGGACCGGTGGGTGAAGTCGGCGACGGTGATCGCCGTTCCGAACACCATGAGTCCGAACGCCGCGGTCGCGGCCGGTACGGAGATCTGTACGAAGGCGCTCGTGGCTCCCCCTGCGACACCGCCGCTCACGGCCCCTAGGACTCGCTGTTTCCGGTCCGAATCGGTATCAAAGAACGTTCGCCACGTCCCTCGGTGGGCGACGACGAGCGATGTCGTGGCCGCGTAGATGAGGAAGACCGACGGGGCCAGCGAGTGGTCACCGTTGCCGAAGCGTGCGACGAGACCGGCAACGGACAGGCCGACGGTCAGGGCGACACCGTAGCGGAGGGCTCGGTTCACGGACTTTTATTGTAGCTTTTTTGTAAATGTATTTTGTTCAGTTACCGACGGCGCCGACGGTTCGCCGACAGACCCTTGCCCGGACGCGACGAAGCCTGAAACGAGATGGGTCCGTCCGCCGACGCTCCCCTTCCGACGACGCCAGCGGCCGAGGCGGTCCGCTCCCTTTCCCGGACGGGCGACGCCGACACCGGAACCGTCGTCTGGCACCGCTCCGACCTTCGGATCGCGGACAACCCGGCGCTCGCGGCGGCCGCCGACGACTCCGACCGGATCCTCCCGCTGTTCGTCTTCGACCCCGGGTTCCACGACGAGCGCGGCGCGGCCTGCGACGCGCGGATCGCGTTCCTCCACGACTGCCTGCGTGACCTCGACCGTCAGTACCATGACGTCGACGGCGCGGGGCTGACGTACGCGCACGGCGACCCGATCGAGGTCCTCGGTCGGTTCGCCGACGCCGGCTGGGACGTGGTCGCGAGCGCGACCCCGACCGGCCGGTACGGGCGGCGACGCGACGAGCGCGCCCGCGAGCGACTCGGCGTCCGATTCGTCGCGGGCGACGGACTCGTGCGCGACGCGGACCGCCCCCGCGAGGGGTGGAGCGACCGCGTCGAGTCGTGGCTCGCGGGCGACCCGTTCGATTGGGACCCCCGGTCGGTCGCGGTCGACGGCGTCGAGACCGGGATCTCCCCCGGGCGGCTCGCCGACGCGTACGGGATCGAGCCGGCGAAGACGCGCGTCCCGACCGGGGGACGCGGCCCAGCCAGAGAGCGGCTCCGGGCGTTTACGGACCGGATTGCGGAGTATCCCGGATCGATCTCCTCGCCGGTGGACGCTCTGGAGGGGACGAGCGGCCTTTCTCCCTATCTGCGGTTCGGCTGCCTCTCGGTCCGCGAGGTCCACCGACACGTCGACGAGCGGGCGCCCGACGGCCGCGGCAAGTCGATGTTCGTTTCGCGACTGTTCTGGAACCGCCACTACACGCAGAAGCTACTCGACTGGCCGGGGTGGCTCGACCGCGCCGTCAACCCCGTCTACGAGGGGTTCAACCGCGACCGACACGACCCAGACCTCGTCGCGGCGTGGAAGCGCGGCGAAACGGGGTTCCCGATGGTCGACGCGAGCATGCGCTGCCTGCGCGAGACGGGGTGGCTCAACTTCCGGATGCGGGCGCTGTGCGCCTCGTTTTACTTCCACATCCTCCAGCAGCCCTGGAAGATCGGCGCGGACCACTTCTACGAGCACCTGATCGACGGCGACCCCGCGATCAACTACACCCAGTGGCAGTCGCAGTGCGGGCTGGTCGGCCGTCCCGGTCTGCGATTGTACGATCCGCGAAAGCAGGTGCGCGATCAGGACCCGGACGGCGAGTTCGTCACGCGGTGGGTCCCCGAGCTCGACCCGCTGCCGGCCGCACACCTCGACGCCCCCGAGAAGGCCCCGCTCGCAGTTCAGCGCGAGGTCGGGATCGAGATCGGCGAGGCGTACCCGTACCCCGTCGTCGACTACGAGGCGGCCCGGGAGGAGTTCCGCGAGCGCTACGGAGCGGCGTACCCGGCCGCGGCCGAGAGGCTCGGCGACGACGCGATCGCCCGGCGGGCGTCGCTCTCGGGCGGACTCGACGCAGCCAGTTCCATCGCGGCAGACCACGGGGAATCGGACGCGGACGTCGACGGCGGCCCCGCCCAAACGGACCTCGACGAGTTCTGACGGGCGGCCGGCCGCGGTCTCGGACGCGGTGGAGACACTGTGGAAAGGTTCATACGGCCGTGTACCGTATTGTGTGTTATGGACCAAAACGTCGGTGCGATGGACAAGCGCGTCAGGACCGCCGTCGGCGCCGTCGCCGGTGCCGCCTCGATAGCGACGCTCGCGGGTGCCGCGCCGCTTCCGGCCCTCGCGGCGCCGATACTGGGCGTCGTCGCGATCGCGATGCTCGCGACCGCCGCGACCGGGACCTGCGGCCTGTACGCCCTGATCGGTGTCGACACCTGTCCCGCGGACGCCGGCAGGTCGCGCTGAGAGCAGTCGCGGAGAATCACTAATCGGCCGGAGAGGGCTCGATAAACTGCTTTTATCGCCGCCTGACAGCAGCCTCAAGTGTTCGGAGTGCGTATTGATCGCATGTTCGACAGCGACCCGAGCAGGCGGCGTCCCGTGGCGGACCTGTTCTCCTGTACGACCGAGGTGAGCAACGCGTGACCGACGACCCGACCGTCCTCGTGATCGGCGGCGGCGCGACGGGGACGGGGATCGCCCGCGACCTCGCCGCCCGCGGGGTCGACGCGACGCTCGTCGACCGCGGCGGGCTCGGGAGCGGAACCTCCGGGCGCTCGCACGGGCTCCTCCACAGCGGCGCCCGGTACGCGGAGGCCGACGCGGAGGGGGCGCGCGAATGTATCGAGGAGAACCGGACGCTCCGGGAGATCGCCGGGGCCTGCGTCCGCGAGACCGGGGGGTTGTTCGTCCGGCTCGCGGACGACGACCCCGACTACTTCGAGGAGAAGCTCGCGGCCTGCGAGGCGATCGGGATCGAGCCCGAACGGCTCGACGTCGACGCCGTCCGCGATGTAGTGCCGGGAATCGCGGACGACGTGGCGGAGGCGTTTCGGGTTCCGGACGGCGTCATCTACCCGTCCCGGCTCGTCGCCGCCAACGCCGCGGACGCCGAGCGCCGCGGGGCGAGCGTCCACCCGCACGCGCCGGTCGAGAACGTGACGGTCACCGGCGGCGCGGTCGAGTCGGTCCGGGTCGGCGGCGATGTCGACGGGACGCTCTCGCCCGAGGTCGTCGTCAACGCCACCGGCGCGTGGGCGGACTCGATAGCCGAGATGGCCGGCGTCGAGGTCGGGATGGCTCCGAGCCGCGGCGTGATGGTCTCCGTGGAGTACGACGGGCTCGGCCCGGTGTTGAACCGGTGTCGCGACCCCGACGACGGCGACATCGTCGTCCCCCACGACGGCGAGGTCGTCCTGGGAACGACGAGCGTCCCCGTCTCCAATCCCGACGACTACGAGACGGCCGACTGGGAAATCGAGCGCTCGGTCGAGGAGTGCGCCGCGATGCTCCCCGCGGTCGCCGACGCGCCGACCGTGCGGACCTGGTGGGGCGTTCGACCCCTCTACGAGCCCGACGAGGCCGGACAGGACCGACGCGGGATCTCCCGCGGGTTCACGCTGCTCGACCACGAGCGCGACGGCGCCGCCGGGCTCTACAGCGTCGTGGGCGGGAAGCTGACCACCTACCGGCAGATGGCCGAGACGACCGTCGACCGCGTCTGCGAGCGGTTGGGAGTCGAGGCCGACTGCGAGACCGCCGAGGAGCCGCTCGCACACGCCGACGACCCCGAGCGGCTGGACGAACTCGTGGCGGCGTACGGCGGCGCGAACCCGACCGACGCCGACGTGGTCGACGCGCCGGCGGACGACTGATCCGAGCGGGCCGACGCGCTGTCGTCTCCGGGTCGATGGCGGGGCACGGCGGCGCCGGCCCGGTCCCGTTGCGACACCCACACTCAAGTCCGTCCCGGGTGTCGGTCCCGCATGGACTCCGCGAACTTCCTCTTCGTCTCGGCCGACGCGGCACTGATCACGGACTTGGCGTGGCAGGTCCACCGCGAGGGCCACGCCGTGAAGTACTACGTCGAAGCCGAGAGCGACCGGGAGATAGGCGACGGGTTCGTCCCGAAGACGGACGACTGGCGCGCCGAGGTCGACTGGGCCGACGTGATCGTCTTCGACGACATCTGGGTCGGTTCCGACATCGGCACGGGCGAACTCGCCGAGGAACTCCGCGAGGAGGGGAAGGCCGTCGTCGGCGGGACGCCGAACACCGATCACCTCGAAGAGGACCGTGGCTATGCGATGGAGATACTCGAAGAACACGGCGTGAACACCGTCGAACACCACATCTTCGACAGTTTCGACGCGGGGATACAACACGTTCAGGAGAACCCCGCCCCGTACGTGATCAAACCGCTCGGAGAGGTCCAGAACGTCAAGCGCCTACTGTACGTCGGGAACGAGGACGACGGGAGCGACGTCGTAGACGTGCTGAAGGCGTACGAGAAGGCGTGGGGCCACCGGATGAAGGGCTTCCAACTCCAGCGCAAGGTCGAGGGGGTCGAAATCGCTATCTGCGGGTTCTTCAACGGCAGCGAGTTCATCGACCAGGTCAATTTTAATTTTGAGCATAAGAAATTATTCCCGGGAAACATCGGTCCCTCGACCGGGGAGATGGGAACCTCCATGTTCTGGGCCGGCCAGAACAGACTCTTCGAGGAAACGTTCGGGAAAATCGAAGACTGGCTCGCCAACGAAGGCTACGTCGGGAGCATCGACATCAACTGTATCGTCAACGAGAACGGGATCTACCCGCTGGAGTTCACGCCGCGGTTCGGGTACCCGACGATCGCGCTGCAGGAGGAGTCGATCGAGTCGTCTACCGGCGAGTTCTTCTACGACCTCGCGCACGGCAACGAGCCGGAGGTCGAGGTTCACAACGGGTACCAGATCGCCGTGCGGGTCGTCCTGCCGCCGTTCCCGTTCGACGACGAGCAGACGTACGACGAGAACTCGCGGAACGCGGCCGTGGTGTTCGAAACGGAGAGCCGCGACGGCGTTCACCTCGAAGACGCCAAGAAGGTCGACGGCCAGTGGCGGGTCGCCGGCGACAACGGGATGCCGATCGTCGTGACCGGGAAGGGCGAGACGATGCAGGCCGCGCGTGAGCAAGCGTACGACCGCATCGATGACATCCTCATGCCGAACATGTACTACCGCGACGACATCGGCGAGCGGTGGGTCGACGGCGACGGCGACCGACTCCAGGCGTGGGGGTATCTCGGACCCTGACGCCCGACCCGGGCGACGCTCCGGCTCGCGCCGGCGTCCCCGGCGGCGACGGACGCTCCCCTCCACGACCTTTTAACGGTCCGGTCCCACTACTCGTGGTATGCCGAAGTACTCGACGGGCGGCGGCGGCGGCGGCGACGACGGCGACGCGTGCGAGCTCTGTGGGCGCGAGACCACGGACCTGCGAAAGGCGACGGTCGCCGGCGCGAAGCTGCTCGTGTGTTCGGACTGCCGTCCCCACGACGACGCCGGGAACGCCCCGAGCGACCGGGGCGGGCCGAGCGGCGGCAGTTCCGGGGGCAGCCCCGGCGGCGCCGGCGCCGACTCCGGTTCGGGAGCCACCGAGAGCCGGAACAAGGAGCTCGCCCGGAAGCAGGCGAAGATGTACGACTCCGCGACCGGCGACTCGAAGCGCTGGGAGGAGGAGGGGACGAGCTACGAGTCGGACCGCCTCCCGTACCTCGTCTCGGGCTACGGCGACGTCGTGACCGGGGCGCGGCAGGACGCCGGGCTGACGGTCGAGGAGGTCGCCGCCGAGCTCGGGGTCGACGAGGACGACCTCCTCGCGGTCGAGGACGGGCGGGCCGCGACGGCCAACGTGGGCGGGTCCGTCGTGCGCGCGCTCGAAGAGCGGTTCGGGATCGACGTCGTCGACGAGTGACTTCCGTCCTCCCCGTCGCCGAGGCGAAACGACCAATCCGGCGCGGAGCGACCGTCCGCCAATGAAGGCGATCAAGGACAGCGTCCACGGCCACGTCCGGCTCGGCGAGGTCGCCGCCGAGCTGGTCGACACGCCGGCGTTCCAGCGGCTGCGACACATCAAACAGCTGTCCACGGTCCGGCTCGTCTACCCCTCCGCGAACCACACGCGGTTCGAGCACAGCCTCGGCGTCTACCACCTCGCGCGCAGCGCGATCGAGGGGCTCGGCGTCGACGACGACACGGCCGCGCACGTCCGGGCCGCGGCGATGCTACACGACGTCGGGCACGGGCCGTACGGCCACCAGACCGAGGGGATAATCCGGCGCGCGACCGGGCGCGACCACGACGACGTGCGGTGGCTGCTTACCGACGCGGACCGCGAGGTCTGTCAGGTCCTCGAACGCAACGGGCTCGATCCCGAGCGCGTCGCCGCCCTGATCGACGGCGAGGGCGCGCTCGGCCCCCTCGTCTCGGGCGAGCTCGACGTCGACCGGATGGACTACCTCGTGCGCGACGCCCACCACACCGGCGTCCCGTACGGCACCGTCGACACCGGCCGGCTCGTCACCGAGCTCCGGCTGATCGGCGGCGACGGGAGCGGGACGGCCGCCGACCTCGTCTTGGACGAGGGGAACGTCGCCACCGCCGAGAGCCTGCTCGTCGCGCGCTCGCTCATGAACGCCGTCGTCTACCGCCACCACGTCTCCCGGGTGGCGGGCGCGATGCTGGAGCGCGCCTGCGAGCGGTACCTCGACCGCACCGGGACGGAGGTCGAGGCGTTCCGCCGGATGGCCGATCACGACCTCCTCGTCGCGCTCCGCGACCGCGTCCCGGGGCTCGGCGAGCGCATCGAGCGGCGCGACCTCTACAAGCGCGCCGTCTGGGCCGGGATCGACGAGGTGCCGGCGGGGACGGTCGACGCGGGACGCGCGGAGGAGCGGGCCGCCGAGCGCGAGATCGCGGACGCCGTCGGCGTCGACCACGACGCGGTCCTCGTCGACATCCCCTCGCGCCCGGCGCTCAAGGAGGCCGGCTCCGCGGTCGTCGTCGACGGCGTCCCCCAGCGGCTGGAGGACGCCTCCGAGCTCGTGACTGGGCTCCGGGCGGCCGAGCGCCGCCGCTGGACGCTCGGCGTCTACTGCCCGGCCGAACGCGTCGACGCCGTCGCGGCCGCGGCGCGGGACGTTCTGGGACTGCGCGCGACGGGACGGCCCTCTGCCTGAGCGCCGCGGGGGACGTCGGCTCCCGACCCCGCCGCTTCTGCGTCGACTCAGTCCCCGGCCGACACCGGGACGGTCAACACGGGTCGGTCCGCGTTCAACACGACCGTCTGCGTGGTGCTACCGAAGACCGCCTTGCCGGCCGGGCTCCGCTTGCGGCCCGACACGCAGATGAGGTCGACGTCGGCGGCGTCCGCGGCAGCGATGAGCTCCTCGCCCGGATCGCCGCTCGCCTCGTGGTGGACGCAGTTCACGCCGGCGTCTTCCAGGATCTCCCGGGCGCGCCGCACGGTCCCGAGCTGGTGGACCGACGCCCCCTCCGGGTTATCCTGGAAGACGTGACAGAGGTGTGCGGTGACCTCGTCGGAGTCGCCCGGCAGGTCGACGACCGCTTCGGCCTGTGCCGTCGCCCGCGATTCGTCGTCGAGCCCGACGCCGATGAGTACGTCGTACATACGCGACCGTTCGCGGGGCCGGATGTTAAATCGTGCCGCAAATTCGCGGGCGACGGAATCGGTCGGGGGGCGGAGTCGGATTGCGGGGACAGCGGCTCGCGGCGGAGTCGGAGCGCGGGGACAGCGGCCCGCGGCGGAGTCGGCCCGCAAGGACAGCGGCCCGCGGCGCCGCTCCCCCGACACGGGCGACACTCCCAGCCTTTTATCCCGTGCCGCCGAAGGCAAACGCATGATCACGGTCAAGGACACCGTCCACGACCACATCGAGATCGACGGTGTCGCCGCGGCCCTCGTCGACACCCCCGCCCTCCAGCGGCTCCGCCACGTCAAACAGCTCGGGACGGTCCAGCTCGTCTACCCCTCCGCGAACCACACCCGGTTCGAACACAGCCTCGGCGTCTACCCCCTCGCGAGCCGCGCGCTCGACCACCTCGGGATCGAGGGGAAACGGGCCGACCGCATCGAGGCGGCGGCGATGCTCCACGACGTCGGTCATGGACCCTTCAGCCACAACCTCGAATCGCTCACCCACCGCCGCACCGGGAAGTACCACGACGACGTCGACGAGCTGCTCGCGACCGGCGCGGTCGGCGAGGTGTTGCGCGACCACGACCTCGACCCGGACCGGATCGCCGAAATCGTCGCCGGCGAGGGCCCGTACGCCGGCCTCGTCTCGGGCGAGCTCGACGTCGACCGCATGGACTACCTCGTGCGCGACGCTTACCACACGGGCGTCCCGTACGGCACCATCGACACCGAGCGGTTCGTCCGCGAGTTAACCTTCGTTGAGCGCGGCGCTGGCGCGGACGGCGACGGCGGGGGCGGACCCGATCGCGACGGCCCGGAGCTCGTCTTGGACGAGGGGAACGTCCAGACCGCCGAGAGCCTCCTGCTCGCCCGCGCGCTGATGAACCCGGTCGTCTACACCCACCACGTCGCGCGCATCTCGAAGGCGATGCTGCGCCGGGCCGCGAGCGAGCTCCTCGACGCGACCGCGACGACGGCCGCCGAGCTGCGCCGGATGGACGACCACGACTTCCTCGCTGCGGTCCGCGACTGCCGGGCGACCGCCGAGCTCTCCCGCCGCTACGACGAGCGCGACCTGTACAAGCTGGCGGTGTGGGCCGAGTACGACGACGTCCCCGACCGCGTCCACGACGCGGACCGCGCGGCCGAGACCGCCCTCGAACGCGAGATCGCCGCGGAGGCCGGCGTCGCCCGCGATCACGTGATCCTCGACGTGCCGCCCGAGCCGACGATGCGCGAGTCGACCGCGCGCGTCACCGTCAACGGCGAGATACGGCGGCTCGAACGGCAGTCGCCGCTGGTCTCCGCGCTCCGGACCGCGCAGCGAAACCAGTGGCGCCTCGGCGTGTACGCCCCCGAGCCGGCGACCGACCGCGTCGGCCGCGCGGCCGCGGACGTGCTCGGCCTCGACCCCGACGGGCTCGTGACCGAGGTGCGCGGCGCGATGCCGACGACGCTCGACGAGTTCGAGTGAGGTTTATGCCGACCCCGTTCGACGTGCCGGCGTGACCGACGCGCACCGCGAGAACCGCCGCCTCTGGAACGAGTGGAGCGACGCGTTCCAGGCGCTCTGGAACGCCGACACCGACGAGGGGGGATCGCCGCCCGCGCCGACCCCGTTCGACTCCGACGGCCACGCGGCCACCGGCGCCGAGTATCCGCCGCCGATCGAGGAGGCGGCGGTCGTCGAACTGGGCTGCGGCGGCGGACAGGGGACCGTGGGCACCGCGCTGGCGGGCGCCGGCCGGGCCGTCGGCGTCGACATCTAGGAGGAGCAGCTCCGACACGCACGGCGCCTCCGGGACCACTACGGCGTCGACGCCGAGTTCGTTCAGGGGGACGCGACCGGCGTCCCGCTCGCCGCCGACGCCTTCGACGCGGCGTTCTCGGAGGCGGCGTTCCAGCTCGTGGCGGACCTCGACGCCGCCGTGCGCGAGGCGCGCCGCGTCCTCCGGCCGGGCGGCGCGTTCTACATGGCGGTGATGCACCCGTTTCGGGAGCTGATCGACCCGGACGGCACCGGCCCGCGCCGGGGGTACCACGCGTCCCCTCGGCGGGAGATCGAGGTCGACCAGTCGTACGACGCGGAGCTGGTCGCGTTCGACCGCACCGTCTCCGAGCTCCACCGCGCCCTCGTGGACGCGGGGTTCACCGTCGAGCGCGTCGTCGAACCGGAGCCCGAGGACGGCGAGACGACGAGCGAGGGCGACGCCGCGGCGGCCGCCGCCCCGCGGGCGCTCCTCCCCGAGACGCTCGGGTTCTGGGCCCGACCCGACGGGCGCTGAGGCCGCCGAGCGGGGTTGCTTCCCGTGACGTTTTAACCTCGGGCTGGCGAGCCACCGGTATGCATCTGGAGGGGACGGTGCTGGTCGGCCCCGACTTCGAGCCCGTCGAGGGCCGGGTCGTCGTCGCGGACGGCGAGATCGTCCGGATCGAGCAGGAGTCCGTCGAGAGCGACGAGGTGATCCTCCCGGCGTTCGTCAACGCGCACACCCACATCGGCGACTCGATCGCCAAGGAGGCGGGCGAGGGCCTCTCGCTCGACGAGCTCGTCGCGCCGCCGGACGGGCTGAAACACCGCCTCCTCCGGGCGGCGGACCACGGGGAGAAGGTGGCCGCGATGGCGCGCACCCTGCGGTACATGGAGTCGACGGGCACGGGGACGTTCCTGGAGTTCCGCGAGGGCGGCGTCGACGGCGTGAGCGCGCTCCGCGACGCGCTCGCGGGCGAGGGTGTCGGGTTCGGCGAGCGCGCGATCGAGGGGGTCGTCTTCGGCCGCGACGACTCCGACGTGCTCTCGGTCGCGGACGGGTACGGTGCCTCCGGCGCCCGCGACGCCGACTTCGACGCGGTCCGGGCGGCGACGCGCGAGGCCGGAAAGCTGTTCGGGATCCACGCGGGCGAGCGCGACGCCGACGACATCAACGCCGCGATGGACCTCGATCCCGACTTCCTCGTCCACATGGTCCACGCCGAGGGGATCCACCTCGAACGGCTCGACGACCGCGGCACGCCCGTGGTCGTCTGCCCGCGCTCGAACCTGGTGACGAACGTCGGCGTACCGCCGATCCGCGAGCTGGCCGAGCGGACGACCGTCGCGCTCGGCACCGATAACGTGATGACCGACTCGCCGTCGATGTTCCGCGAGATGGAGTTCGCGGCGAAGCTCTCCGACCTCCCCGCCCGGGAGATACTTCGGATGGCGACGGTCAACGGCGCCGAGATCGCCGGGCTGAACCGCGGCGCGATCGAGCCCGGCGCGGACGCGGACCTGCTCGTCCTCGACGGCGACTCCGACAACCTCGCCGGTGCGCGCGACCTCGTCCGCGCGGTCGTCAGGCGCGCCGGCCACGCCGACGTCTCGCGCGTCGTGACCGGCGGCGAGCCCGTCGTCCAGCGCGACGACTGAGGCGCCGACGGCTCGGGGCTCCCGACCCGTTTCCGCCGCCGACGGAGTGAAACCGCTTCCGCCCCTCCCTGCTCCCATGACGACGCTCTCGCTGCTCGCCGGCCTCGCGCTCGGGCCGGTCGTCGGACTCGTGGCGACGCTGGCGATGGACGTGGCCATGGCGCGGCTCCCCGAGGGAGCGACGGCGCCGAAGGTCGCCGCGGGCGTGCTCACGGACACCCCGGTCGACGATGCGCCCGAGCGGCTGGCGACGTGGGTCCACTACGTCGCCGGCGGCGGCTCGGGACTGCTGTTCGTCGGGCTCGTCGCGGCGGTGGAGGCGGCGCTCGGCGTCGGGGTCGCCGTCGCAGTGGTGGTCGCCGGCGTCGCGCAGTTCGCGCTGATGGTCGGCTTCTTCGCGCTCGTCCCGCTCCCGCGCGCGCCCGGGCTCCCGCGCCAGCGGCTTGGACCGATCCGGCGGGACTGGGCCGTCTCCGCGGCGACGTACGTCCTCGTCGCCGCAGTCGCCGTCGCGGTCGCGACCGGGTTCTGACCCCGGAGAGAAACGGTTTAGTCGCTGGCTCCGGCCCGATCGGGTATGCACGCCATCACTCGATCCGGGTGGATCGAGGTCATCTCCGGGTCGATGTTCTCGGGCAAGACGGAGGAGCTGCTCCGGCGGCTCCGACGCTCCGAAATCGCCGGCCAGTCGGTCGCCGTCTACACGCCCGCGATCGACGACCGCTACGGCGAGGCGACGATCGGCAGCCACACGGGCCGGCAGTGGGAGGCCACCGTCGTCGACAACGAGGGCGACGGCCCGCTCGACATCCTCGACGACGACCCCGCCGAGGTCGTCGCGATCGACGAGGCGAACTTCTTCTCGGAGGCGCTCATCGAGGTCTGTAACGCCCTCGCGGACCGCGGCAGCCGCGTGATCGTCTCGGGGACGGACCAGACGTTCCGCGGCGAGCCGTTCGACCCTCTCCCGCAGCTCATGGCGACGGCCGAGTACGTCGACAAGCTGCAGGCCATCTGCTCGGTCTGCGGCGAGCCCGCCTCCCGGAACCAGCGGCTCATCGAGGGCGAGCCCGCACACGTCGACGACCCGACGATCCTCGTCGGCGCCGAAGAGTCCTACGAGGCGCGGTGTCGCGACTGCCACGTGCTGTTGACCGGGGACCGCCCCGACGAGGAGCGCCCGTTCGAGAGCGCCGAGGCCGACTCCGCGAACGACTGAATCAGTCGGCTCGCTCGGACGAACGCGCCCGCCGGTAGGCCCACAGGTGACCGTCTCCGTCCGGCAGGTCGATCGGCCGATAGGTCAAAATCAGCGTGTCCCCGTCCGCGAGCGCGAGCCGCTCGCCGTCGATCGGGCGCCGGCTCCCGACGATCCGCTCGATCCGTTCGACGAACCCCTCCGGGTCGGCGAACCGCTCGCTCAGTTCGGCGGCGAGCGCCTCGCAGTCGCGGCCGGCGGCGGCCTCCGGGTCGCCCTCGACGCCGAACAGCTCGTACAGCCGCTCGTTCACTCGGATCACCCGTCGGTCCGCGTCCTCGACGAGCATCCCCACCGGGAGCGCGTCGAGCGCGGTCGACAGCACGGCGTTCGACCGTTCGATCTCACGTTTGCGCGCCTCCGCCTCGGTGACGTCCTCGAACTGCGAGAACACGCCGATCACCGCCCCCTCGGCGTCGGTCACGACCTGGTTGTGCCACGCGCAGCGGATCCGCTCGCCGTCGCTGCGGACGTTCTCGTTGACGCTCTGGTAGCCGCCTTTATCGGAGAGGAGGTCGCGTTCGAGCGCCGCCACGTGTCGGTGCTCCGGCTCGGGAACGAACGGGAGCCACGTGCCGCCGAGCAGTTCGGACTCGTCGTAGCCGAGGATCTCTTCCGCGGCGGGGTTCACCCGGACGATCCGGAAGTCGGCGTCGTACTCGATCGTCCCCAGCGGCGACTGGTCGATGAACCGCGAGAGCCGCTCCTGGCTGGCGGCGAGTGCGACCCGCGACCGGTGCTGGTCGACGGCGTTGCGCACCCGGTTGGCCAGCACCTCGTACTGGTCGTTGCCGCCGACCTTCTGGATGTAATCCGTCGCCCCCGCCGAGATAGCCTCGCTCGCGATCTCTTCGCTCCCCTTCCCGGTGAATAGGACGAAGGGGACCTCGATACCCCGGTCGCGGACCCGCTGGAGGAGCGTCAGCCCGTCCGTTCCGGGCATGTCGTAGTCCGAGACGACGCAGTCGATGGGCTCGGTCTCCAGCGCGTCGAGCGCGTCGCCGACGTCCGTCTCGGAGCTGACCTCGAACGCCTCGTCGATCCGTTCGAGGTAGGTCGCTGTCAGATCGAGGTAGTCCGGGTCGTCGTCGACGTGAAGCACCCGAACCGTCGACGCGTCCTCCGACCCGGAGTCCACGGGAGGCTCCGACATGCGAAGTTGTACCGAGGGCCGCCAGATATACGTTCGGGTGGGCCGGGGCGACGCCGGCAGCCTATCGGCTCACGCCGCGTCCGCGTCGGCGTCGTCGTCGCGCCCGTCCGCCTCGCCACCTGCCGCGGCGTCGTCCGCGGTCGCGAGCCGGAACAGCCCCACGAGCGCCGCGGCGGCGACCAGCGCCCCCTCGGCCTTCGCGGCCGCGTACGTCCAGTCGCGCGGCTCCGCCTCGCCGGCGTTCCGGTAGAGCGCGCGCGTCCAGAGCGCGACGGCGCGCCGCGGCGCGACGGCTTCGAGCAGTCCGCCGATTCCGGCCGCCAACAGCAGTAGCGCTTTCATGCGACCCCCTTCGATGCCGACCCTCAAAAGCGGAGCGGGGACCGTCGCGGGCGGTCGGGCTCGGGGCGCTCAGCCGCCGCTCGCCGGCTCGGCCGCGTCGAGGTAGCGTCGGCAGGTCGCGGCCGCCCACTCGCGGACAGTGGGGTCTCGCGTCCACAGCAGCGCGGCGACGCCGGCGTCGTCGATCAGGCCGACGGCTGCGCGGTCGTCGCCGAGGGCCACCGCCACCGGCGACTCGCCGTCGTGGCGGTACGCGTCGACGCCGCGGTCGGCGAGCGCGCGCCTGACGACGGGTCCCGTCGCGCCGGAGAGGCGGTCGGCCGCGGACCCGGTGAACACGACGCGGGCCGACCGCGGCGCGCTGGGGTCGGTCCCTCCGTCCGTTCCGTCGTCTCCGACCTTCAGCGACGCGTTGATCCGACGGGCGAGGTCGGCGTCGAGCCGCGGGACGACGGCGACGACGCTGTCCGCCTCGCCGAGGAGTTCGGCGAGCCGCTCCGCGGGGGTCGCGGAGTCGCTCCCGGCCGCCTCCCCGCGAGTCGATTGGCTCCCGCGCTCGACGACAGCGATCCGCCCGTCGAGTTCCCCGAGGTCGGCGTCGACCGCGCGCGCCACGACCGATCGGAGGACCGCCGCGGGCGACGCGGAGCCGTCGTCGCTCACGCGTCTCGTTCCCCGGCCGGCCACCGAGCCGGCTCGTCCGGGCGCGTCGGATACGACTGCCGGCCGCCGCTCGACTTCTGTGCGAGCAGCCGCGCCGTCGCGCGCCGGCGGTCGCCGGGGCGCTCCGCCGTCGTCTCGTCGTAGTACCGCACGCTCAGTCCGAGCCCGGCGCGGAGCAGCTCGTTCGCCGCGAACCGGTACCGGTCGTCGCTCGGCCCCGACGGCGACGGCGCAGCCGACCGGAGGTGCCCCTCCACGAAGAGGTAGCCGTCCGGCGCGAGCGACTCGACGAGGTCCGCGAACCGGTCGAGCGTGTGGAAGTAGCTCATCGCCACGAGGTCGTACGCCTCGGTCGGGAACCCGTACGTCGAGACGTCCGCCCGAACCGTCTCGACTCGGTCGGCGACCCCGCGTTCCGCGGCGCGCTCGCGGACGATCCGGAGCCCCTCCGCCGAGGCGTCGAGCGCGTCGACGTCGTAGCCGCGGTCCGCGAGGAACACCGCGTTGCGGCCGGTGCCGGCCGCGACGTCGAGCGCGCGGCCGCCCGGCAGCGACGGCTCGTAGGCGCGAAGCACGGGGGACGGCTCCGGCGCGCGCGGGTACTCGCCCGACGCGAAGCGCTCGTCCCAGTCGGTTTCGGTCACGCTCGCCTTTCGACGCCACGGGGCGTAAACCTCAGGGGCGCCTCGCCCGGAACGGGGGTATGGAAGACGAGACGGAGCCCGCCGAGCGCCTGAACGCGCTCCTCGAGGACCGCGACGAGACGCTCGCGACCGCGGAGTCGCTCACCGGCGGCCTCGTCGGGTCGCGGGTGACGGACGTGCCGGGCGCGAGCGCCTATTTCGACCGCGGGTTCGTGACGTACACGTACGACGCCAAACGGGAGCTGCTCGGCGTCTCCCGCGAGTCGCTCGACGCCCACGGCGCCGTGAGCGAACCGGTGGTCCGCGAGATGGCGGCCGGCGCGCGCGACCGGGCCGACGCGGACTGGGCGGTCGCGACGACCGGTATCGCCGGGCCGACGGGCGGCACCGACGAGAAGCCGGTCGGGCTGGTGTACTTCGGCGTCGCGCACGCCGCGCCGTGGGGCACCGAGGAGTCGTTCGTCCGGACCGAGCGTGCGGTCCTCGACGGCGACCGCGACGCGGTGAAGCGCGGCGCCGCCGAGCGCGCGCTCGACGCGCTCGTTCGGGCCATCGAAGGCGTCGAGGACTGAGCCAGCAGGGACCGGGCCGCGCGACCCGGTCCACCACGTGCGTTTATCAGGTGACGGCGCGTATTGCCGGTATGATAGAGCGCGTACTCGTCGCGATGGACGGCTCCGACCTCTCCGAGCGCGCGCTTCGGTACGCGCTCGACGGGCACCCCGACGCCGAGATCACCGTCCTGAACGTCGTCGGCGGGGCGTCGCCGATGATGGGACAGGCCGCGGGGATCGCGCTGTCGGACGACGACGAGGGCGGGGTCCGCGAGGCCGCCGAGCCGGTGTTCGAGCGGGCGCGAGAGATCGCTGCCGAGTACGACAAGACGGTCGAGACGGCCGTGGAGGCGGGCCGACCCGCACGCCAGATCATCGACCACTCGGAGGGGTTCGACGTCGTCGTGTTGGGCACGCACAGCGGGTCGCTCGCGGACCGCCTGTTCGTCGGCAACGTGGCCAAGACGGTGTTCCAGCGGTCGCCGGTGCCGGTGACGGTCGTCCGGTGAGGAGGGAACGTTTCGGAAGGGGCGCGAGGGCGCCCGCCGTCAGTCGATGTAGGCGTTCCCGACGACCGCGACGACCAGCGCGGCGATCACAATCCACGTGAGGGGTTCGACCGCGAGGAGTCGGATCGGTCGCGCGGCCGACTCGTCGAAGCCGAAGAGGGCGCCGCCAGCGAACGCGATCGCGATCACGAGCGCGCCGACGATCCCGGCCACGCCGAGCAGCGCGCGGTCCGACGAGTCCATACCGGCGATCTGCGCGAAGGATACTTAAGTGGATCCCGGTGCGATCGAACCTGCCACCGCTTATCAGTCGTTTCCCTCGACAGCGTCGATAAGCCGCGTCGGGGGCCGAGATTCGACGTGCGCCGTTCACGACCGGTCAAAGAGTTCCACTAGTGGGCGCATCGCCAACTTGTTGCTCTCGTGAAGTACAAGGCCGATGTGGAAGGCATCTGCGTGGAGTACTTCGATCTGGAGAATGCGAGTCGTCAGTGTCTCGAATGTGGAATACAAGTAATCACCGGTACTTTTGAACGCTGACACCGGGAATCGTGGCGAAATGGCTGTCACCAGTAAGGACAGACTCGTCGCGCTCTAAAGCGGCTGCGGCGATTACGAGGTCACCGGCGGTTCAGCGTACGCGATCGGGTCGCGTGACCCGGCGTTCCGGAACGCCTCTAACCGGAAGGCACAGGCATCGCACGTTCCACACGCTGGTTCTTCATCGCGGTAACACGACCATGTCATGTCGTACGGCACCCCGAGCTCTAACCCGCGCTCCGCGATCTCCGTTTTCGACCACTCGACGAACGGTGTTTTCAACTCGATGTCCGTCTCCGGTTTCGTCCCCACGTCGATCAAATTCTGAAACGCGTCAAAGAACGCCTGGCGACAGTCAGGATACCCGGAGAAATCCTCCGAGTGCGCCCCAATAAACAGCGCTTCTGAATCTGTTGCTTCCGCGTACGATATCGCTACCGACACCAGATTCGCGTTTCGGAACGGGACGTACGACGTCGGAATCCCATCACTCTCCAGGTCCGCGTCAGCCACGCCCATCTCCTCGTCCGTCAAGCTTGACGCTCCGATTTGGGAAGGTGTCCCATTTCGATATGCGAGAAGTCAGCTGCGCCAACCTCCTCAGCAAGCGCCTGTGCGCACTCGCACACCCAGTCTTTGTACAGTGCCTGTATCCCCTTAGCTATATTATCTATCCGTTGGTGGACAAAATAATGGCAGTCACGCTCGCCGAGCCAATGGTGCTTGCTGCCGCGAAAGACACGCTGTACCCTGACGAAGACACGACCGCAGATCAGTACGCGGTCACGGAAACCCAGTTCACACAATCTACGTGGGGCGGTTGGACCGTCCCGGACACGATTCGTGACTGCCTCGCACCGTACAACACGATTCGACTCATTGCTGGCGAACCCGATTTACTTGGTGTTGGCATGCCAGCCACCGGTGTTCTCAACGGCGACGCAGCGACGACCCCAGTCACGGTGATCGAAGCGAAAGGCCACAACTCCAATCCGGCTGCCGCGGATGTCGCTCGCGGCATCACCCAAGCGCACGCGCACCTCCCTGAAGTCAACCTCGGGTACGTCGCCGCGCCAGCCCCCAGTATCACCGACACGGCACGCGCACAAGCGAGGAACCTCAACGTCGGCGTCATCGCCGTGGAAAACACTGACTCCGCGCGTGTCGTTGAACCGGCGCGCGTCACCGGGGCCGGTGAGTTCTCCACGACGATCGACGCGGTGCGACTCCAAGCAACCACGCACCGCCTCACCGACGGGAGTTTCCCCGTGAACCACCCGAAAAACTACCTCGGGTACGCGCTCGCGCTTGCTGCCGACGGCGACACCGAGACTGTGTACGCCGACAACGTCATCAACACTATTTCTGATGGGCGACGTGGTGCTATTCTGTTGAATCTCGTTGACGACCAGCCAAACGGCGACTCACTCACGCACCTCGGCGCAGAGGTCGTCCGCTTCGCCCGCAACCAGCACGGCAGCGTCACAGCCGCGCTCGCCGAGTTCGACACGTGGACCGGTAGTCGAACGCGATTCACCGAGCTCGCTCCGCGATGGGCGCAGCTCGCACGGTCCATCGCAATCCAATACGAGCCCACGCGGCTGATCATTACTGCGCTTGAGCGTCTTCATCAGAACGGGGTCCGTGACGCGACGCTTGCTGATGTCGCGCTTGAAGCCACGCGCATCAACCAGCCACTCGCCGTCGAAGTCTTCTTCACCCAGCATCGCCGCGACGACGTTCTCACCGCCGATGGTGATATTAACGAGTTCGTGTTAACTGACCCGACGATCTACAAATCCGGCATCCACTTCCAATTTAAATACCAGCTCTACCACCTCGGAATCCTCACCACCGGCGGCACCGACGACAAAAGCAACGTGTTGAGCAACACGTGGCAGTTAGAGCAAGCGGTTGGTGGCACATCTGAACTATACTGACTCACGAGAGTATTCCAAATATAGAGATGTTCGACTTCATTGAAATCCTCAGTAAGTGACACGAGTACGTTGATTAACTCAATTACGTGGGATTGCCCCTAGCCGCAATTAACGAGCTTGAATCAACTGGAGCAGGTAACTCCACCGCAGATCTTCACCGATTTGCGAAAATATTGTGTCACTCCGAGCTGATAACGTCTTGAATTTCTTGTTCGATTGCCGAGGTTATCTCATCTTGATCGGATTCTTGCTTTTGATTTCCCTGCTCAGACACAGTAGTTGAGTCTGGTTCATCCTCCGCTAGTCGCGGTTCAGTAGATTCTTTCCGAGACACATCTACCTCGGCGGTATCAATGCGTACAGCACTAATATCATCGGCTAAAAGAAGTCGCTGTCTCGGGCGACCAACCTCAACTGGGACCTTTTCCGTATAGATTACACCATCTGTTTCTAACGCCGTTTTTCGCCTCGAAATAGTTGCCTTGCTTGCGACACCCGTCTCCTCGGCCCACTTTCCTAAATCGTAACTGAGAGCACCACTCTGGGCCGCAGCTATTAGTGCCACTGACACGGCATCAAGTGAATCCATCTCCTCAAGTTTGGCCGCTTCAATGAGTTGTTCAAATTCAGAACGGGTCTGTAACCCGACGACGGATTCGAGTTTTGCGAGAAGTTCTGACCAAACAGGGGTATCTATATCAACACGAGATGCGGCTTCAAGAAGTGATTCGAACTCATCAGTGAGAATTGATCCGATCTCGTCATCAGAGAGCTTAACGAACCTCCTAACATTACCCATTCGTACATAGTAGTGTGCTTGGTTCCCGTCGATAACAGTAGTTGGTAAAGAGGGCTCCTCAGTCAGGTAGAGGGTCGCGTTGTGTTGTTCAAGTATCTCTTTAATCTTCGAATTCAAAGGGAATGACCTTCTAAGATTATCAGCAGTTGTCTTCGACACCAAAATATTCATGTCGCTCAAGTCAGACGCAATAAGCCACTCAGCAAATTCTGACACAGAAATATCATCCGAGATTACTATTTTTACCCCGTCTGATCCGTCGACTGATATCGTATCCATAGTGAATGACAATACCTCAACGTAACTGTATAAAATGTTCTGTTGGACCCATGGGATACGAAGGACAGCGCCATTCTAAACGTGGAAAGGAAGTAGAAGAGTCAAGATGTTACGACCAACCCAGCTTACAACTAGTAGCTCTGAGCATGTCAGCAACCAGGGGACAGGGGTGAGTCGATACCATTATTGACTCACATCAGTTTATATACCAGACATGAGTGAGGAGTTTATTGAGGAGATTGACGATATTCTCTCAGATGTTCTCAGCGATGTCGATGCCACGTCTTCAGCAGAGATAGAGCAGAACATCACGTTCGGACAGTCGGTGTCTGCTGAGCGGCAAACCGCGATCGTTGATGATGGGATCGACCAGTTAGCGGCTGAGCTGGATGTTCCCGCGGCGACGGTCGATCTTGCAAAATCTCTGCGCGATCAGTACCGTGATCAGCGCGGAGACCTCATCGGAACCGCGCTCGAATTAGTCGCTGCTTCATGCTTGTACTGCGCAGTCAAAGTCACAGAAGTCCCGTTGGATCCAACTGACTTCGTTACCGCGGACGATACTGTGGTGACCCGGAAAGCATTACTTCGACGGTCGAAAGATATCGCCAGTACCGTCGGACTCGACCCGTCCGCGTTCTTCGGCAGCGGACAGTATGTGGACCGGTACTGCGACGCGCTCGACGTGAGTGACGCAGTCAACGAGCGTGCACGCGAGATCATCGAAATCACAGAGGAATCCGGGCTGTCCAGCGGGAAAAGCCCGTCCGGCTGGGCCGCCGCGGCCGTGTACAACGCGTGTCTCGACGTCGGTGAGAAACGGACGCAACAGGAACTCAGTGGGATAGCGAACGTCTCGGAAGTAACGATCAGAAACCGGTATCAGGAACAGCGCGCCGGCCTGCGGCAGGCCGAACCGCTCCCGGCTGACCCGATCAAAGTTATCGACCACGTCGCGGGTGCAAGCGAGGTCGGGTCGGCAACCAGAGACCTCGCGGAACTGTTGATTGAAAATGCACGGGCGGACGAGTACCCTGTTGATAAAGAAGCGACGCTGTGGGGGCTCGCGGCACTCCGGCGAGCAAGTCAACTGACAGATGGCGACATCAAAATCAAAACGCTCTCTCAATACACGGACGAAAGCTCGGATGAAATATCCTCACGAGCGAGACGGTTGCGCTCTGTCTTGGATCACCGTGAGTTGAACGACTCCCGCTTCAAACACACTCAGCAAGCGAGCGAGTTCGAACAGGACTGAGAACGAAATGACCTGGTCCGCACTGCCTGGGTATAAAACGAACATGGGCAACATGGTGTTTTGAGACTGGAAACCGTGTGACGTAGATGCCTCTCGTTATTGCGGGTTGACGGGTGAGAGAATAGCGAAAATACTTGTTCGACGATCGACCATCGGTAATTGAATGACCTCGCCGACCCGGCGCGGTTTCCTGTATGGTCTCACACTCACTGGCGGTGTCGCTGCAGGGTGTTCCACCGCCGGGTTGGTCACGGCACAGGAGACGTCGATTGGTGACTCGCGGATGGACCAGTACGACGCCGCGAACACCGGGTACGCACCGAACGAACGTGGGCCGCGGAGTAATCCGCGGGAACTGTGGCGTTCCGACGCCGGTGACGCACTCATCGGTTCCGCCGCAGTCGTCGATAGCGTCACATACACGGCGGATGAGACCGGGACTGTTCGTGCTCTCGACGCCGTCACCGGAATGGAGCAGTGGGCGGTCGATCTCGACGAGGAGATCGTTACATCCCCGGTTATTGCCGGTGAAATGGTCTGCGTTACGACGGGTGAATCACTGCACGCACTCGACGTGAGTGATGGCGCTGAGAGATGGGTCGAAACGATCGGTGCCGACCCGTCATCCCCGATAGTGACCGACGGGGTGATCTTCGTTGCCGGGGGAAACACCGTACACGCGTTCGCTCTTGATGGAACGGCTGCAACGGCCGTCGATCTGACGGGTGAGATTGTCTCGACACCGGCAGTCGACGGATCCACGTTGTACGCCGCGACTGACGCGGGCACGGTGTACGCGTTCGACGTCGAGCGGTCGACCAGTTCTGTGACGCTCACCGAAAGGTGGACGACCAGTACGGTGATCGACCGGCGACCGACCGTCACGGTTTCAGGCGGAATACTGGTCGTTACCGGGGCGAGTCCGGGTGAGGGCGAACAGGGGCGCGTCTACGCACTCAGTGCGGACACCGGAGAGGACCAATGGGCGTTCAGTACCACGAGATGGATTGAGAGCGGGGCCGCGATTGATGATGACACCGTGTACGTCGGCGGGGATAACGGCGATGTCGTTGCATTAGCGGCGGAGTCGGGGGCGGAGCGCTGGCGGTTCAATGCGAACGACTCGTGGAGTTTCCTCTACTGGGGGCCCGGTGTGTCGGGCGGGCTCGTGGTTACCGACGACACGGTGTACGTCGGGAGCGAAGACTACAACCTGTACGCGATCGATGCGGATACGGGTGCCCCGCAGTGGCGGTTCCCGACTAGTGACGCGATTGTGTCGACGCCGACGGTCGTCGACGGGATCGCGTTCGTTGGGAGCACTGACGGCGCGCTGTACTCGATCACGTCGCCTGAAGCGTCACCGGTTCCCCTCGACGGGGGCGCTGGAGGTGCCGGTGTTGAAACCGATTTTGACGACTCGAATACCGGCGACGGCGGGGTCCTAGGATTCAGTTTGCCGAACGGTCTATCGGGGCTTGTCACGTCACCAGTCACGCTGCTCGTCCTCGCCATCGGACTGCTGTACGGAATTGCGTCGATCGCGTTAAACGACAGCGACGGAAACGACACGGCGTCGACGGGATCGGCGGCCGAGGCCCAATCGACGCCAGCAATCTATAGAGGATCTGCATCGTCTATAACCGTCGAATCGGACACTGAGTCAGGGACACCTGTTGAATCGGCCGGCAGCGTTGCGTCAGGGGCAGCCGATGAAGTACGGGGCGAATCACCCGACGACAGGGGTGACGGGTCGCAACGCACCGAGCTACTCGACGAGTTACGCGAGTTGGACCGCAAGTGGTCGGAGATCGACCGGACACTGCTTTACTCCGTCGGTAACCATCACCCCGACGAGTACGAAGACATCTTCGGGAGTCTTGACGCCGCACTCGCCGTCGCCGGCGTCCACGATCCAGACGACTCCGCAACGCCGTCAAATGAGACTGACTCCGACCCCGCAGACACCACCTCCAGCACGTCCACGCGTGACACCGACGAGGCGGCGGAAACCACGGAAACGTCGTCCGAGACTCCCAATTCCCAGACAAGGACAAAAAAGACAACCACAGGGATGCCATCACGCGAGGCGCTCATCAACGAGTTACAAGCACTCGCGGAGGACTGGGACACAATCGACCGGAAACTGTTGTACTCCGTCGGGAACCACCACCCGGACGAGTACGAAGACGTCTTCGGGAGTTTCGACGCGGCGCTCGTTGCCGCCGACATCGCCGACCCGGACACAGCGACGGCGGTCACCGCGGACAAATCGTCACCATTCGATGAGCACGACGAACTCATCACCGAACTCCAAGAACTCGCGGAGGACTGGGACACGATTGACCGGAAACTGTTGTACTCCGTCGGTGATTACCACCCGGACGAGTACGACGACGCGTTCGGAAGCGTCGATGCCGCTCTCTTCGAAGCCGGACTCACAGACACTGACACGACCGATGACGACACAGCCGCCGAGACCGCCGAGAACTCGACGGATACAAGACCCGCGTCGACTACCGGGAAGCAACCGCAGTCAGTCGATTCGAGCACCATGACCGATCTTCACTCGAACGAACTCGCCGAGCTGTACGTCGCGTTCGACCGGTTCCAGCACCTGTTAACCGAGCTCGCAGGCGAACTCGACACCGACGGGACCGCACCGATGGAGCAGTGGGCGGACGCTGTCGCCGACCACTGGGGCAGCGGCGGCCCGGCCGGCGCGCCGAACTACGGCGTTCAACAGCGCGACCGGAACGACTTCAGCATCCGCGACTACCGCGACGCGCACGGCGACGGCGAGCGCGTCACGGACTTCCATCACGTCGAGTTCGCCCCTGCCGACGACCGGATCCAGCACTTACTCGGCGACGCGATCGACGACTGGGACCACGCCGTCCCCGTCGCACCCGACTCGAACACGCCGCTCCCCGTCGCTATCGCAAGCACCGAAGCGCTCGACACAGCTATCGAACTGCTCGACGAATTCCCCGCGTACCCCGACGCCGACCGCCCAGCACCGGACGACACCGACGTGAGTCCGGACAGCCCGACCCTGCCCGACGGGCGCGTCGACACGCTCACCGTTACTGTCCTCAACCACGACCCGAACCCCGGGTCGAAACGCGACGCCCGTCTCCAAGTCGCACTCACAGACGGCACCGAAGTCCCGCTCGACATCTGGTCCACACACGACCTCTCGCTTGACTGGAGCGTCGGCGAGACGTACACGATCGAGCAAGCTCGGCACAAAAGCTGGGAGACAAGCACCGGGACCGGACACCAACTCAGCAGCACGAAAGACTTCCGCGTCATGCCAACTGACGCTGGCTCTGCGGGCAACACGCCGGACATCAACCCGCCGTCACGGTCGAGCGCGGATACGAGTTCGACGTCCGGACGTAGCCGGGACACCAGTACGAGCAGTGGAAAGAGCGCTTCGAACAGTGGCAGAAGTCGAACGAGGAGTAGTGGCACCCCAAGCCGTGGCGACCTCCTTGACGCGATGCAGCACGTCGGCGAGACGATCGACCGGCCGTTGAAAGCGAGCGACGTGAGCGACACCACAGCGTATTCCGTGAATGATATCACCCGCGTGTTCGGTTCCTGGCAAAACGCCCTCGACTCAGCCGGCATCGACAACAAAGCCCGACTCATCGACGACCTGCACCGCGTCGCCGACACCCTCGGACACCGCCCCACCACCACCGAAATGAACGAGCACGGGCACGTCTCCGCCACCACCTACGCCACGTACTTCGGCACGTACACCGCCGCCGTCGAACAAGCGTTCGACGAAGCAGAAGCCACTCGTTCACCGACCGGCACGGACACCGCAGATCAGGCCGACGCCACGAAGACGGGATCCGGCGCGAGCACAGCGAGGAGTGGGGGGACAACCGCACGGGACACTGGAGACAGCGACCAGGCCACCAGCGGTGATGAGAGCACTGGCACGACCCCTGACGACGACGGGATTCTCGGCGATATTATGAACGATTTCGACGAATTTTCTGATTCCGAAGCGGAGTGAGTTCCGCACAACAACATCCGTTCCGACCGAGGTCCAAATGGAGTTCCCTCGCCGTTACGCCGTGGTCCAGATTCGACCGTGTGGCCGCCCGTGAACGCTGTCCATCGCCATGAGTACTTGCGTGACGTACTCCCACAGTTCAGTCCGGTCCCGATCGCCAACGTCAACGGCGTCCCACACGGCCTGCTTGACGTGCTGTGAACGCGCGACCGTGCGCTCGCGGATATACCGCGCAGCGGCGACGGCACCGTCCACCACTCCCGACTCCGTGTACGCACCGAACTCCGGTGACTCCGTCTCCTCCTGACCGGACACCGTATCGGAGTCTTGTTCTGAACGCACAGCCCGGGCTCCGGTCGAGCCTGACGCCTCACGAACGGTGGTTTCAGCCGCATCGGACCGGTCCCGACGCTCGGAATCACCGGCCTCTGCCGACCGCGGCGAATCCGTACCCTCATCGGCACGCGCTGTCACCCCGTCGTCCGTCTGCGCGTCAGTCTCCACATCACCGACGGCCTCCGTACTTGCATCCTCCTCACCGCCGTCCGCCTCGTCAACCAACGACGAGAACGACGAGGCGATCTCGCCGAGCATCCCGCCCTCGTTTTGAATCTCATCGAACGAGACGTCCGGTGCCGGGCGCTCTGCATCGGAACTGTACTCGGCTAAATGCCGCCGCGGATCCAACTCCGCGTTGATAAACAACGGTTCGAAATCAGCATCTTCGAAGATCCGGTCGTACTCCGCGAGGATACCTTGCAGTGCAATCTCACCGTCTACTGTGACCGTATACGTCTCATCGATCGTCGCGTGCAAGTCTCCGTTCGACGCGGTGTCGTGACTCTGCAGCTGCTCCGACGCAGTGCTCACCGGTTCGATGAGATGACTGCGAAGGAATCGCGTCAAAAACCCGATTTTACTCTCATCAACTGTTGAAACGGCACCGAACAACTCTCGCGGCGTGAACCGGTCCCGGTCCAGCATCGCTTCAGTCAACGCGCGGTACTCATCGTACGTCGCCACCAACCACAACATGTCGTACACGATCGGGTTGTACTCCTCGGGCGGCGCCGGAATGATATCGAACAGGAATGCGAGATCGTCCGGCGTGAACCCCTGTTGAAGTAACTGGCGCTCCCCGGACATCCCGCGGTTCAACTGGATTTCAAACAACCACCGATACCGGATCACCAAGCGAACCAACGCCCACTCACGGTGCGCCGAATCAAAATAAATCGCGTACACACCGGTCGCAGCGGACTTCGCCGGCACAATCCGGAGTGACTCGATCGAATCATCACGGAGCACGTCCTGCGGCTGGCGTGTCAACTCATCACGAAACGTCGGACCTTCTTTGATAATTGACACAGGGAACCCGGAGCGATTCGTCATGGAAACCTCATCATTAGTGAAAGTATGAGTGCTTTCCTGTGACGACTCGGGTGAAGCGACGTGATCAGCTGCTCATCATGTCGCTATCGAAGCTATCGACGATCTGTGAGAGGATATCCTCGTTGTCCGTGGTGCCGTCGGCCTCGTGGAACTTATCGATGAACGAAACGAGCCCGTCACGCGGCGGGTTCGCCGCGTCGCCGAACTCGCGGTCTAACCGCATCGCCCCGGCGTGCGCGTACCGTGCGAGCACCTCCAGTTGCGTTTCCGGTTCCACGAGCGCGCTCGAATCGCTCGTGTGCTGATACGCGATCGACGCGGCGACCGCCCGGTACGTCGGCTTGTCAGTGAAATGCATCCACAGCATTTCGCCTTGCGTTCCCTCGTCGGTTTTCCCTTGGAACTCTTTGTCGGCGTACGTGTTCACCGTCGGCCGGTCGCTCACGGCGTACCCGACGCTCGCCGAGAACACGAAGAAATCGACGAGGCTATCGAATATCTCCCAGTCGCTCACCATCTGATCGTAAATGTCGTGCCGGTGGTAGTACTGCCGTGTCGTCGCCGTACTGGAGTCGCTCATTGATTCACCTTCTGAGAAATCTCTTCTTCAACGATCCGGGTCCGCGGGTACGACGTGTCACCGTCGCCGTCGTCGAAATCAAGCCGGTACTGCCGACTGGCGATCTCGTTCATCTCGTTCGCAACCGGGCCCCGCCACTGCGAGTCCGTGACGAGCACCACGACCTGCTCGGCCATCCGCGGGATCACGCGACTCACCGTCCGCCGATGGTCGTCGTCTAACGCCCCGAACGGCGAATCCATCACGATCGGGTAAATCCCGCCGCTGAAATACTCCGCGTCAGTATCCGACTCGTACCGTTCCCGGGCAATCTGCACGAGACTCCCGATGAACGTCAGACTCGCAATCTGCCGTTCCCCACGCGACTTGTCGACCTCCAAGTACTCACCCTGCAACTGATCGCGGATCCGGAGTTCGAACTCGTCCGTAATCTCGGCCTCATATCCCTTCGTCGCAATCTCATCAAACGTCTTCGACACGAGATCGTTCGAGTACTCCCGCACCTGATTCTGGAGCTGTTCGAACGACGCTTCAAGTTGCTGTTGGACCTTCGACGTCGCCTGCATCCGTCGCCGCGCAAGCTCGGCTTGACTCTCCTCTTGCCGCGCCTCATCGATCTCCTCGCCGATTTCTTCAAGCCGTTCCTCGCGCGTCTCGATATCACGCTCCAAATCCCAAATCTCGCGTTTCAACTCCTCACGTTCAGATTTCTTCCGGTTCCGCGCCGACTCCAACTCGGACGGCGTTTCGCCCGTCTCGGGATCCGTGATGTTCATCTCCTCTAACTCGCCTTGAATCTCGTCTAACTGCTCGTCAACGGACGTGAGTTGATCCCGTAATTCCGACCGCTCCTCAAGCAGCTCGTCAACCGTGTCCAAATCCTCCGCCTGCTCGTCCTGAATACTGGTGAGATGCGAGATAATCCTGATCGCCGCCTGATCAACCCCGTTCTCCGCTGCATCCGACCGGTACGCCTCAACGCTGTCGTACGGGTGTGTCCCTTCCTCTAACGGTCGGCCACAGATACACTCGCCTTGCGCGAGGAGCTTGTCCACGAACTGATTCGACACCTCTGACGGGATCTCACCGCGTTCGCGCAGATCGTCAAGGTCCTGTGCCGTTGCTTCGATCGCTGGCATCACGAACGGGAGGTGACCCTTCTTACTGATCTCCGCGTCAATCGACTCGTTGATCTCCGCGATTTCCGCCTGTAACGCGTCCTGCCGCGACTCCAACCGGTTCCGTTCTTCTTGTAACTCCGCTGCTTCTTCGATCCCTTCGAGCTTCCGCTCGATCTCACTGATTTCCTCTCGAAGCCGTTGGCGGCTCTGCTTTTTCGTGTCGATCGACCCGGTCAAATCCTCAACCTCGTCTCGAAGTTCACTGCGCGTGTCGATCAGGTCAGATAACTCCGAGTTCCCGTGTTCCTGCACTTCCGATTCGAACCGTCCCTCAACCTCACCGAGATGCCGGATCGACCGCTCGATGATGGTGAGGCCCATAATATTTTGAATCGCCTGCTTCACCTCGTCTTGACTGTGCCCCTCGGAGAGCTGTGTGATGTACTCGCCGTCGAAAAAGAACAGGTCGCTCAACCGGTCGGGGAGAATCTGCTCGATCGACCGCTGCGGGTTCTGTCGCGTCCCGCGTTTCCCGTCCGCCGTCTCGTAGGACAACGACAGGTCCTCATCGACGATCTCGCCGAGATAATCGTCCGTCGCCTGCCGCTGATACTCGTAGGACCGCGTGACTTCGTAATCGACGTCCTCGTGTTCGAACTCCAGTGCCACTTCGACTGACACCGTCTCACCTGGGTCCACCTCAGCGAGCGCGCCTTGACTAGCGAGCTTGTCAGGTCGCAAGTTAAAATTCGACTCGTCGTACAGCACCCACAGGAACGCGTTTTTCAGCGTCGTCTTCCCGGACCCGTTCTGCCCGTGCACAACGGTGACGTTCTGATCGTCACCTAACGCGAACTCCACGGTTTCAGACCGGAACTGCCGGAAATTCGTGAGGTGCAGTCGATGCAGTTGCATCTATTCCGGGATCTCCTCTTCGACGATCTCTCGGATCTCCGGGATGATCTTGTGCGGGCGGCGCATGTGGAGCTGCTCGCTTTCCGCCTGTAACGTCCGCTCTCGAATCCGTCGCAGCGTCTCGTCCCCAATATCAGCTGTTGACCCCTGATCGTCCATGCTTCGAACGTATCTGTCCCTCTGTCTTAATGATTGTTCCAGCTTGGAGACACTCCCGTCACCGACAGTCACGGCACGATACCGGAACGCAAAGCCCGCAGCTCCGGCATGCGCTTACAACTGCCGTAAGTTGAACGCGCGCTTCAACTCCCCGATCGCTCCGGCGTCCGTCGAGATGCCTTGCACATCTGCATCAGGATGATTCCGCGCTGCCTCCCCGAACAGATTCACGCGCTCCAGCTCTTGCCGAACGAGATTCCGCTCCGTTTTGAACCGTTCGTCACCCGCCGTCGCGTCCCGGATCTCGCTCGGCGGTGCCACGATAAAATCGTGAATCACCGCGTGTTGCTTTCCCGGGTGTGTCCGGAGAATCCGGCCGCGGCGTTGCACGAACTGCCTGGGGTTCGACGAACTCGCCAGCACGTATGCCGTCCGCGTCGCCGGCACGTCAACTCCTTCATCGAGACACCGAATCGCCACCAACGCTTCCACGTCACCAGCATCGAACGCCGCGAGCAACTCCTCGCGTTCTCCGCGGTCCTCATCTGCTGTGAAGCGCTTCGCACGAATCCCGAGCTTCCGCAGCGTAGACAGCGCTGCGTCCACGTGCCGCTCCGTCCGGTCCCCCACGCTCCCCTCAACCGTCCCGTCCCCGCAGTACACCAGCGTGTGCTCAACTGGGCCTTGCTCACCGATCAACTGCATTAACCGGTCGAGTTTATTCTCCGCGCTCCCGATCAACCGCGCCCGCTCGAACAACGCGAATTTCAAATCCGTCTGCTCGTTGTTCTCGGCGTCGCCCAAGTCACCGCCGTACCGCTGCACCAACCGCGCGATCTTTCTGGACAACCCGAGGTACTCGTCTTCTTCTTCCGGCGTTAACTCGACGACATGCGGGATGTAGTAATACTCACACAGGTTCCCGTTCCGGATCGCTTCCTGCAACGAGTACTCGAACACGACATCACCGAAATACTCGAACAGCGCTTCCGACCCCTCGTCGTCGTAGAAGCGTTGCGGCGTCGCCGACAGGCCGAGCCGCATCGGGATACTTTCCGGTAACCGTTCCCGGCGATGCGCCGCCCCGAGGTGATGCACCTCATCGCCGATCAGCATCAGCTCCTGCCGGTTGACCCGAGTGAGGACCCGTTGAAACGCGTCCGACGTAAACGTCTCGTGTGTCGTGATCACGACGAATCCGTCACGGAACCCGCGATTGAACTCCGCCACTTGCCCCTCGAACTGATCTTGCCACGTCGCCCGGGACTCGTACGCACGCACCGGACTCACGCCGAAATCCTGCACGTCCTCACGCCACTGATCGACGAGGTGCTGATACGGCACCGCAATAATCAGGCCGAGTTTCCCGTCGAGTTGCGCCGTGATCGTACTCGCCGCCATCAACGCAGTCACCGTCTTCCCCGTTCCCGTCGCCATCTGTAACACGCCTTGCGCACCGCTTTCCACCCACGACCGGATCGCATCCTGCTGATACGACCGGGCTTCAACCCACTCCGGATTCGACAGCGCAAACCCCATTTACACCACCCTCTCCAAGATACGTATCCCTGCGAGGCCAGGGGTCATAAGTCCCGGGACGCACTGCCACACACCCCTCCCCGCCCGGAGCACAGGCCTTTATGTCACCCGTTACGCGTTATGTAGCTACGCATGCGCTCGACGCTCCTTCTCGCGTCTCTCACCGACTCACCCGGTCTCTTCGACACGTACGTGCGACCCGGGATCGACCGCCGCGACTTCCCGGCCGATCTCCCTGCGACCCACGCCGACCCCGTCCACTGCCTCCCAGTCCCCGCCGACACGGATCTCGACCCCTACCACGCCGTCGGCGACACGATCCTCTTCGACGTCAACGGCGACCAATACACGTGGGTCGCAACCGTCAACGACGTTCGAACCGCCCCCGGACTCACCGCAGGATCCAACCACTCCGACTCGTCTGCGACCTTCACCGACACGGTGCTACTGCTCAGCGTCCCACTTCCCGTCACCATCAACCGGCGTGATCTGCACGACACACTCGACACCGACACCACGCAGCTACTCCACCGACTCACCGAGACCGAACACGCAGCCGTCGAAGACGACTACGCCACCATTCAACGATTTCTCCTCACGCACCGCGACGACCCAGACGTGTGGATCGACACGCGCCCCGATGATACTCCGCACTCGCCCGGCGACACCGCCCGCCTCACGAATCCGCACCTCACCGTCACCGACCACGCAGTAGACGCCGCACCCGGTGACATCGTCCTCCATCTCTCCAGTGACACGCACACCATCACCGGCACATCAGTCATCGCCACCACCGACACCCCGGACGACACCGCAGCCACCGTTACCGTCGGCGAGTACCACGCACTTGATCCCGCAATCCACCTGTTCGAGGACGTACTTGATGACCCGTCGTACAGCACCCGTCTCAACCACATCGCCGACTCCCACGAGCAGCTCCTCTACGACGCCAACCGCGAACTCGTCGCCGACACGCAGTTCACGCAGTGCCCGCCCGCCCTGCTCGAATTATTCATCGCGGAAGCCCCGGCGCTCCTCGACCAGCTGAAAACGTGGCACTACCAAGTACAACGCCCCGCGCCCACCGACACGTACACGTCGATCGAGGAAGCGCTCGTCGACATCCGCGTCCGCATCGCGTTCAGCGACCACGGCCTCGACTGGTTCGCCGACGAAACACTCGCCACCGTCATCACGCACCTCACCGACACGCTTCCGACCATCCAGCCGGACAGCGACGTCACGCCGCGCGAAGACACGTACTGCGAGATCCTCCGTGACGTGTTCGACAGGACCGAACCGCATCTCACAACAACCGTGTCACGCCTCGGGATCGGCGCCGTCCAACCACTCAGCGAACCGGAAACCCTGTTTTTTGTCTTATTCCGCGATCTGCAACGCACCGCCGACACGACCGAGTACGTCAAACCCGTGAACGTCCGCGCCGTCCTCGACGAATCCTACACCGTCACGACGCCGCGCCGCCCGACGACACCGCCGCAAGGCCAACCGCTCGACGCTGCCGCGAAACCCGACCAGGCCGACGACATCGCCCGGCAACTCGACACGACCGGACAAATCGTGTTCTACGGCCCGCCCGGCACCGGGAAGACCTACACCGCCGCGCAGTTCACCCGGTGGTGGCTCCACCAACAACCCGGGATCGACCCGACCACCGACCAGTTCGAAACCGTCACGTTCCACCCGTCGTTCACGTACGAGGACTTCATCGAGGGCCTGAAAGCCGACAACACCGACGACGGCGTCGTCTACGACTACCAGCCCGGCGTGTTCAAAGAATTCGTCGACGCCGCCCGCGACGCGTACCGCACCGCGACCGACGCGCCGCCGCGGTACGTCATGATCATCGACGAGATCAACCGCGGGAACCTCGCGCAGATCTTCGGCGAAACCATCACCGGCCTCGAATACGACAAGCGGCTCGACGCCGCCAACGAAACCAGCGTCTCACTCGCGCACTCCGGGCAACCGTTCACCATCCCGCCAAACCTGTACCTCATCGGCACCATGAACACCGCCGACCGATCCATCGCACTCGTCGACGCCGCCCTCCGCCGCCGCTTCCGCTTCCTCTCATTCCCCCCGAACTTCGACGCCATCATCGAAGACGACACCACGCCGTTCACCTCCATCGACGCGCTCCGCGCCGCCGCCAACACCCCCGGGCACGCCAACCGCCTGTTCGCACTGACAATCCTCGCCGTCCGCAAATTCAACGACACGATCCTCACCACCGCCGACCTCGGCAAAGGCAAGCAAATCGGGCACTCCTTTTTCTTCGGGAAAACCACCGGACCGGAACTCGTTGACACGTGGCGGTTCGAACTCCTCCCACTCCTCGAAGAGTACTTCTACGGACAGTTCGACCGGATCCGCGACACACTGTTCGACGGCGGCGGCCACCGCCTCATCAACTACGACAGCGAAGAGATCCGATCGTTCGACGCCGCCACGCTCACCGCCGAACTCGCTGCGCTGCTCGACGTCGACGAGTAACCCGGCATGCCCACACCGCCCGACACGACCGGTGACCCCGGCGCGACCGACCCGCACCCACCCCGCAACGAGACGCACGTCATCACCGAGTACGACTCCACTCCACCGATCCCGCTGTCCGAACAGGCGCGAGCGTACCTCCGCGATGAAATCAACGGCGGCACCGACCGCGACGGTGACCGCATCAACGTCACGTACACGCCCGACGGCGACGCCGTTCTCACCGCTACGTCGTACGTCGGGCTCATCGCACTCCCGAACGGTCCGACACTCGAAATCCGGCCGAAGCTCCCCGCCACCAACCTCCTGTACATCCTGCAGTACGCCACCAACGTCTCCGCCGACACGTTCGACACCGACACGCAACTCCAAGCCGGCACCGTGTTCGTCGACGCGCTCGGCGTCCTGTACGAACGCGAACTCCAACGCGTCCGCAACCGCGGCCTCCACACCGACTACGTCACCCGGCACGCCACCGAACAACGCCTCCGCGGCCGCCTCGACATCCAACGCCAACTCCAACGCCAACCGCCCGTCCCCACCGAATTCGAATGCACCTACCAGGAGCTCACGCCTGACATCCCGATCAACCAAGCCATCCTTCAAGTCACCGACGCCCTCCTCCGCATGGTCACCGACGACCAGCTCACCAGCGCCCTCCAACGCCACGCCCACGCCCTCCGCCGAGACGTCACCCGCACCCACATCACCCACAGCGACATCGCCACCATCGAACTCACCCGCCTCAACGACTACTACGACCACATCCTGCAGCTCACGAAACTCTTCCTCCGCAACAGCCACGTCGGCGACATCACCACCGGCACCCGCAACGCCTTCTCCCTGCTCGTCAACATGAACACCGTCTTCGAAAACGCCGTCACGCACGCCGCCGACACCGCCATCACCGACCGTGACGGGTGGCGCATCACCCGGCAAGACAACAGCAAACAACTCATCCACGACGGCCGCTTCAACGTCACGCTCAAACCCGACTTCACTATCCGCGACCCCGACGGTGCCGTGCAACTCATCGGTGACGCCAAATGGAAACACGGCACCCCGCCCAACGCCGATTTCTACCAAATGGCCGCCTACCAACAAGCCCACACCGCCCCAAGCCTCCTCGCATACCCGTCACAAGGCGGCACCGTCACCGACACCTGCACCATCGTCAACGGCCACCCACTCCACCTCATCGAACTCCCAACCACCGACACGTACCCGTCATACGACGCGTTCCGAACCGCCGTCACCACCGCGATGACCACCGCCATCGACACCGCAGTCACAAAATAGCTCTCGCAGACGGTGAGCAGCGCTGGAACGTCAGTGAGAATCGTGAGTCCAAAGGAGAATCCAGATATCGGTGCGATTGAACATACCTGGCCGCGATAATGCAGGTCTAGCGTCGCGTAGAGCTCGATATTTCCTCAGTGTGCTATCCGAGCTTGTGTAGTTATCCTTAATATACACTGATCTGTGAGGAAGTGTATGGGAACCGACGAATTAGATGATGAGTTGGCTGACGACATCCTAGACGCTGCGAAAGGACAAGACCCGCCGAAATCGGTCAAGTGGTTTGCAGAGCAGTTCGACATCGGTCCCAAAGAGACACAGCGTTATCTCACGGCGTGGATCGACGGTGGGTGGATGAAACCGGTTCAAGACAGCGACGGAACGTGGCTGTTTGTCGGCGAAGACGTTGGGAACTCTCCGTTCAACACGGCTGACAACGTCTTACGAGATATTAACCAGGTCATTCTCGGCGCGGAATTGACTTCGCCAAAACCGGTGTCTTGGTTTGCGGAAAAAGCGGATACAGCACACTGGAAGGCCCACTGGGCACTCAAAGAACTCAAAAAGACTGGCAGTGTGACCGAACACAACCTTGACGACGTACCGGTCTACTCCCCACCGCACGTAGAGGCCGTCTCTGACACGCCTCAACTATACCACACACGACATGACACCACAAAACTAGTTTTTCCCAACGGCGACGCACACGAAGCCACGGTAACTACTGTTGGTGACTGTACAGTCGCTTCCGCATCGAGCAGACATGCTGCTGCCGTGTTCGTCGATGATGAGTTCTCGTTCCTCATTGACGAAGACGAACCAATCAGCCGCGTTGCAATCGGAAAAAACGGACACGTAGCATACCACTCAGGCGAGCATCGAGAATCCGTCTTCCACATCACAACGTGGACAGGAGAACACCTCCTCGAAGAGCGTGTAGAAGTCGCCCGGTCGCCAGTGTTCACACCTGACGGCGACCACGTTGCCTACTGGCGATTAACCGATCACACGGTGTACATTTACAACACAGCAACACGCTCCGTATCCGGCGAGTTCGACACGACAAACATCCGACGAACAAATATTGGCCTCCACGGTGTGACCCGCAACGACAGGCCAGCCTTCCAAATCACCGACACCTACGGGCCCGGCGACGACGAAGTACTCGGACACATTTCCCCCACAGGCGAACTACTCGATACCGACCCCACCCCAGCTTCAAACCGCACTGAACAAGCAGCTCCCAGCGACGACGCGATCTTAGACGAGATCATGGACGAGTTCGAACACGGACTCTAACACCGACAACTGACCGCTTCCCCAACACACTCCTCCCGCGCACTCTAGATCCCGTTATTAGTATTCCGTGCCCCCATAGCAGTATGAACCCGTCCTGCATGACTGTAGCGCCTGACGTGAACCGTCACCTCAACGCCATCTAGTCATAACGTCTCAAACTGATTGGCACCCGTGAACGAGTCGTACTATCCTGTCACGGTGAACACGCACTGGTTCGTTGTAAGACACCTCACTTCGATCCTGTACGTATATTACACACCCATCCAACAAATCGCGTAATGGCAGACGAGTTCATCGACGACATCGATGCTCATCTCAACGATATTCTCCCGGAGGATCCCGAGCAAATCCGAGAAACCGTCGCCCAAGAAGAGAAAGCCGAGATGATCCAACTCCTCCAACACGCCGCCGACACACTCGGGAAATCCCCCACCGTCACCGAATTCGACGCCCTCAACCTCGACGTGTCATCCGACGCGATCCGGTACGCATTCGGCACCTGGAACGACGCGAAAGACGAAGCCGGACTCGAAACCTTCCAACGCGGCACGTCCACCCCGATCCGTGAAAACTATTTCAAAACGATCGACACCACGGAGAAAGCGTACTGGCTCGGCTCCCTGTTCGCACACTCCACCGTTTCACACAACAACCAGGCTGACTACTTCGCGCTGCAAGTCGTCCGCGTCGTCAGCAAAGAACACTTCGTCCGCGGCTTCGCCGACGCCATCGACTCGGAGTACTCGATCAACACGTACTCAAACCCGGACCGCCCGCAAGACCAGCAACAAGTCCAACTCCAAATCAGCAACCCCACCTTCATCGACCACCTCACCGCCACCGGGTACCCGGACGCATCCAGCGACCCCAGCGACTTCCCCGAACTCGACGACGAGTACCGGCCCGCCTTCATCCGCGGCTACCTCGAATCCGCCGGGTACTTCCAAACCCAAGGCTGGCGGATCACCGTCGACACCCCCGACCGAGCCGACTGGCTCCGCGACGCCTTCGAATCGTTCGGCGCAAAACGCCCCACCATCTCCGAAACCACAGACAAAAAACCAAAAGTCAACGTCTCCAACGTCTTCGACATCAAATCCGTCTTCGAAACCTGCTGGCCCGACCAACTCGACACCACCCCGTCATGGAACCCATACCCTGCCAAAATCCTCGATTACCTCGAAACCGAATACCCGTACCCAGAAAACGTCGCGTACCTCCGCGGCGAATAGCGAATCACGATACGATTGCATTTGAATTGCAATTCACTACAACGCAGACGATAGCTACAGCTCCATCTCGACGAGCGAGGTCCCGCGACGACATCTCTCTGCACGGAAGAGACATCCGCGGCCGCACACCAACAGAAGACGACTAACTCCATACGACATTCGAGAAAACGGCCGCGGATACAACATCGTCAACGTCACGCACAAACCGCGATCAGAGCACCCCGACAGTCAATTCGCCAGGACACGCACCGGGCTGGGCAAGAAGTAGCACCACACCGCAGTCAGAATCAGTTCACGTCAGACAAGCACATCAACTCTGTATCAGAATTGCCCTCGAACTTTTATTGCGGATGTGAGAAACTCAGAGGCAGTAATTCCCACTAATAAGACGGTCGTGAACTAAGAGACCTCTGGCCGCTCATCAAACGCGATCGGATCGCGTGACCGGGCTTCCGGAACGTCTCTAGCCGGAACGCTCACGCAACACACATCCCACACGACGGTTTCTCATCGCGCCACGTCTGTCGTACGGTGCCCCGATCTCCGATCCGCGCTCCGCGATTTTTGTTTTTGAACACTCAACGAAGGGGTTCTCAACCGGATGTTTAGGTGTCATTTCACCAGATACCGATTCTCTACAACCGATTATAAGGGGGTTTCGTCGACATCGCCATCGTCGTCATATGCGCCCGTCACACCCGCTGGTTCGTTTTCAAGCCGGTCGTGCGCCGTTTTCCATTCCTTCGTCGCTTCGGGGCTATCGGCACCGTGTTCCGTGTGACGTTCCCGGACGTTCAACAGGACCGGCGTGTTCATCGCGTCTCCGGCCACCACGGCTTGCCCGGGTGTGAGTCCAGGGAGTTCGTCGAGTACGTCTTCGCCAGCGCTCTCGACCGACGTGCGGATCGCCTGCTGGTCGTTCGGGTTCTGTATCTGCATGATGATCTGCGTCCCGCACTGTGACAACACGTCGGGGTCGATTTTCGACGGGCGTTGACTGATGATACCGACTCCGAACCCGAACTTCCGGCCTTCCGAGAGGATCCGGCGGAGAATTCCGAGGCTCCGAGCGTCCCCGTCAGGGGCGAACCGGTGTCCTTCCTCGAACAGCGAAAAGACGGGGTGGTCGATCGCGTCGTCCTCACCGCGCGTCGCCGCTTCCCGGGCCTCGTACAGTTTCCGGAGGAGCGCCGCGGCGAGCATCTGCTGGTCGGACTGGGACAGTCGATTGAGCTTGAGGACCGTTACTTGACCGGGCGCAACGAGGTCTGTGAGTTCGTCGCGGGCCGCCGGGACGAACAAGTCGCGGTTCAGCGACTTGTTCAACCGCCACGCGAGCGCATCGACCGTCCCGCTGCGCTCCCCCTCAACCTCCTCGCATTTGTCGATGATGTCTTGCGGCGTGATGTGGTTGCTCTCACCTGTGAGGTCCCGCCAGGCTTCGTTGAGCACGTACCGCATCCGGTCGCTCGGCCCGTCGAGCAACGCGAGCAAGTCGCTGTACGTGAGGTCCGGGATCGGGATCGTGATCTCGTCGGGCGTGATGATCTCCACTTCGGGCCGGTACCCGTCGTCGCCTTCGAACACGTGGCTGTGTTCGTCGCGCCGCATCTCCGGGAGCGTGTCGTACTCCGCATGCGGGTCGAACACCAGCATCGCGGCGCGCGACGCCGGCCGCATCATCTCCTCGATCAGAACGCTCGCCGTGTAGGATTTCCCGCTCCCGGTCGATGCGAGGATGGCCAGGTGCGTCGCCGCGAACGTATCGATCGGGATGTGCATGTTCGCAGCCCCGTGCGGCCGGTTCAACAGCCATCCGAGGTGCGCCGTGCCGCTTCCGGAGTCCCAGTCCGCGCTCGGCAACACGGCCTCCAAGTACGAGTCGGCGGCGAGTTGGAGTCGCGTCCCCGGCTGCGGTTGGATACGCGGGTTCGTGAACGTCGATATCTGCTCGTCGAAGTACCCGATCGTTCGCGCCGTGAACCGACTGAGTTCCGTGTCCTCCGTCGGAACACCGAGGGCACCGGCGACCTCGGCCGGGTCCACCTCCGGGTTCGCCAAGAACTCGCCCGGTAGCCCGCGTTCCTGTGCCGTGTTCGTCACCCGAGCGAGGATCGCTTCCTGCTCGCCGTCAACCGTCGCGTCGTAGGCGACGAACTCCCCGGTACGAAGCCCCTGGTCGCCGGGTGCGATGAACTCGAATTCCGAAGGGTCGTCTCCGGGGCACGCGACCGTCCCGATCGGCGTCCCGGTGAGCGCGGGGACGTCGCGCGTCGCCGGCGGACTCGGGAGCCCGTGGTCGTCGCTCGTCATCGAAGCACCCCGCGGCTCTCGCTGGACTGCCAGCGGACCTTCTTCTCGACGACGTCTAACACGTCGTCAGCGTCCGTGAGTCGCCGTAACCGGTCCACGATGGCTAACGCGACTTCCGGGCCGAACTGGTCGGCCGTGGCGATCAAGCGCTCGTAGTACTCCAAGTTCAGCGTCCCGTCGTGCGTGTGGAACTGTCGGAACCCGTCGTCCGAGAGCGCGTACACGAAATCGTCGATGTCCAGCGTCCACCGCGGCATCGACTGCGACACCGCGCTGAACGACTGCGGGTCGCCTTCCTCGTCACCGTTCGGATGCCGGTGCGGGTCGGCATCGAGTTCGGCCGTCCCGAGGAGCGCGACCCCGAGCATCGTCTGCTTCTCGTTCACGTACCCGGGGACGAACATCTCCTGATCCGGGGCGGAAAGCCGTGGGCCGTCCCGTCCCTGATCGGGGTCAACGAGCCGCGTGTCGTACACGACCCCGACCACGGCGTACGGAGTGCCGCGAACGGTTTCCGTGGCGTACACGGGCTGGCCGAACTCGTACTCGTCGCGTGACGGCGGGTCCTCCCGCTCACCGTCTCGGAACGCCTGCGCGACGTAGTCCATCTGCGTGTTGGAGTGCACGATACTGCCTAACGCCGTGTCGGTCGGTGCGATCGCCGGCGTCGAATCGTCCGCGTTCGGTTGTTGTGTCATGAGTTGTGTCGTCGTGTTATCGGCGGCGGCGTTCCTTCGAGAGGGCTTTCGCGTCCCATTCGATCGGGAGGTCGTATTCGTCGGCGAACTCCTGTACGAGCGCGAGGAACCGGTTTTTCGCCCCCGTATCAAGCACCGCATTAGCGTCCGCTTGCTGGAGTATCTCCGGGTACCCGCGCCCGACGCCGGCTTCCGCGCGCACGATGTCGAACACGTACTCCGCCCGGTCATCCCGTAGCACCCACCCCGGAAGCTCGACGCGATCGAGGGCGTCCCCGCCCGGAACGTTGAGGTACGCGAACAACACGTCGTCCCAGAACTCGTACGCCTCCCCGCGGTACCGTGTCGTCATCGCGTCAACCGCGCCGTCCTGCCGGTTACTGAACAACTGCGACCGGTCACCCCAGTGCTCGATGAACGGGTCAAGGATCCGGGAGTCCGCGACGAACGGCCGGTCACCCAACGCGTCCGGGTACCGCCGCCGCAGCAGTTTCGCCAGGTTCGTGCTACCGCTCCCGGCCGTGTACCCGACGACCGGGACGCCGTGGTGTTCCGACGCCGCCAACACCATCGCCATCGGCTCACGGTAATACTCATCTCGGACGTCCGGCGCGAACGTGTTAGCGAACGACGGGACGAGCGGCCCGTCGTACAACACGACCGGCGGTGGCGTCACGTCCGCGAACCGCTCGATGCAATCGACGATCGTCCGTGCTTCCTCGCGGTACCGTTCGTGCGCCGGTGCCTGCCCGTCCACGTACCGCCGCCCGTCGTCACGGTCCTCAGTTAGATCCGTGGGGACGAGCAGCCGCGTTGAGACGTCCTCCTCGTAATCGCGGGACGGTGAGTGCCCGTTCCGGCACCACGCGGTCTGTACCAGGCCGAGCGGGACGGTGAACTCGCGTGTCGGCCCGATCTCCGACCCGTCCGCCGCCACCGTTGACACGCCGGCTAACACGTCGGCCGCGAACTCGTTCACCGCTTCGTGATTATCCCACGAAACCGACGCGTCGAACTCAACGACCGGGCCCGACGACGCGTCCCATTCGCGCGTCGGGACCGCACCCGGGTACGAATCCCGGTCGTCACCGACCGCGTCACGAACCGTCGCTTGTGACTCTGTCACTGCGTCGCGGAGCCGGTCGCGGTACACTTCGACGACGCGCGTGTCGTCGTGCGTGAACCGGTGAATCTCCGCTTTGTTCGCTTCCAGTTGTTCGGCGACGCGTTCAGGGTACAACGGCATTACTGCGACACCACCCGCGTGACCTCGTCGGTCTCGTCTTTTTCGAGCACGACCGCGCGTTCCGTCATCGCCTCGAACGTTCGGTCGTGGCTCACCACGGTCAACTGTCCGAGCCCCTCCAGCGACTCCAACTGGTTCACAAGGTTCTGCTTCTTTTCCGTGTCCAAGTTCGCCGTCGGCTCGTCAAGAAACGCCATTCCGACGCTCGCCAGCCGTTCGAGAATCGCTAACCGGACCGCGAGCGCCGCCGCCATCTTCTCCCCGCCGGACAGCGAATCGAACGGCTTGTCCTGCCCCTTCACGCGGACACGGAGATTGTACGTCTTATCCCACACCAGCGTCTCCGTCGGATTCCCGCGGAGCTGCTGGAACACCTCGTTTGCGCGATGCCCGATCTCCGTCGTGATCAGTTCACGCAGGTCCGCTGCTCCTTGCTGTAACGTGTTCCGCGACCACCCGGCAAACCGCTTGTCACGTTCCAGCTCAGTGATCTCCGCTTCGAGTGCTTGCTTTTCGGACTGCTTTTCGTACAGGTCGTCCAGTTCGCTCCTGGCCTCACTCAAATTCTCTTCAACGGTCTCTCGCTTCCCTTCGAGCCGGTTTCTCTCCGCCTCGAACGAATCAATATCGCTGTCCAACTCCTCGAACCGATCCTCATCGAATTCCGACTCCAATTCGCTGATCTCCTCTCGGACTCTCTCCGCTTCAGATCGGAGATCTGCTAACTCTGACTCCGCTTCCTCGACCGCCTCTTCTCGCTTGTCGCGTTTACTCGCCTCTTCCTCGTGAGCGATGTACGTTTTGTACCCTTTCTTCGTCTCCGCTAACGTCTCTTTGACCGCGTCAAGCTCCGAATCCAGATCACCGTACGACGCGATCTCTTCATCGAGCTCCGCGACTTCACCCTCTAACTCTTCGATACGCTCCCGAACCGACTCCAACTCTGCCTCAGCAGACTCGTTGTCCTCGTACCGTGTCTTCGCTGTCGTGTAGTCCGCTTCAACACCATCGAGTGCTTCGAGGCGACGCTGCTTCTCAGGGAGGTCTTCGGTGCGGGCTTCGAGCTCGGACTGCTCGGTCCGTAACTCCTCGGTCGTCGATTCAATATCATCAATTTCCTCACGCAGATCGTCAATGTCGGACTCGTGTCCAGGGATCTCCGACACCGCGTCGGCCGCGGCTTCAGCGTCATCAATGTCATCGGCGAGTTCGCTGAGCCGCGAGTCGATCCGCGGGAGTTCCGACGACTCGACCTCCTCGATCCGCTCCGTATTCTCCTCGATCACCAAATCGCGGTGCTCGGCCGTGATCGGCCGATCGCACGTCGGACACGGCACGTCCGACGCTTCATCCACATCGATTTCCCCCAACTCCTCGTTCTGCGCTTCCAACTCTTCCACCTCGTTACGTAGCGACTTTCGTTCGACGGACAACTCACGGCGCTCGTCGCGCAGAGTTTCGAGTTTCTCGGCCTCGTCACGCCGCGCCTCAGCAGCCTCGATCTGATCTTCCAGGTCCTCGATTTCCCCTTCGAGGTCCGAGATCTCGGCTTCGTGCTCGCTGATCTCCGAATCGATCTCATCGATCCGCTCTTCGGCCTCCTCAAGTTCCTCGACCTCCGTCTCTAACTCTCGGTACTCCTCGACATCCGGTTCGAGTTCTTCGAGCCGCTGTTTCGCCTTCTCTGCCGTCTCAACAGCCTCCTCTTTCTGCTCAGCCTCTGTTCGCTTCTGTCTGATGTCGCTTTTAATTTCGTCGCGCTCACTGGCCAACTCATCGCGCTCAGCGATTTCCCCTTCCAACCGTTCGCGCTCACTCTCAGCCTCCTGGTGCGCCTCGTACTCGTCTTCCACGTCGGACAGCGTCTCGGCCGCGTCCTCGGCGTCCGCCAACGCCTCTTCGGCCTGTTCGAGTTGTTCCTTTGCTGCGGGGATCTTCGTATCTTCAAGCGATTCCAACTCACTCCGCTTCTCATCGAGCGCAGTCTCGACTTCCTCAAGCGCCGTGTGTTCCGCCTGTAGCACCGTTACGCGGTGTTCTATCGTCGCAATTTTGGCCTCGTACCCTCGTAACTCGTCCTCCAATTCTTCGACTTCTGATTCGACGTCGGGCAAGTCATTCAACTCGCCGCGGAGTTCGGTGGCCTCCTCGTTTTTCGCGGTGATTTCCTCGTCAAATTCGCTTTCCAGGCCGCTCAGCGACTTGTACGCCTCCCGGTACCGCTCGATATCGAACAACGGGTCGAACGTGTCCACGCGTTCCTTCTCGCTTTGCGTGAAGTCCGCGAGGAAACTCGTCTGCGGCACCCCGACGCTCCGCTCCCACACTTCTGATAAATCGTCCGCGTCGTCCACGCCGAGTTTCTCCGCGACCCACTCTTTGATCGCCGACCCGGTGTCCAGTCCGAGCGCGTCCCCGTTCGCATCGAGCACGTCGAACTTGTACCGCCCGACCCAACGCCGCACCGTGTACACCTCACCCATCTCGACGACCCGGAACGTCACTTCGACGTGCCCGGAATTCTCGCCGTCTCGCAGGAGCCGGTCTTGATTGTCGAACGGGTGCGTGTCGAACAACGCGAACCCGATCGCTTCCTGTACCGTGCTTTTCCCCGACCCGTTCTCCCCGACGATCGCCGTGACGCCGTCGCCGAGCTCGATCGTCGTCCGGTCCGCGTAACTCTTGAAATCCTCCAACGTCACCGACTCGATAACGACCGTCACTCCGCCTCACCTCCCTCAACGGCGGCCGCCTCATCCGTCTCCCCCGACTCACCGACGCCGTCCGGGAACAACTCCCGACGGCGCTCTCGCAAGTACGACGCCGCCTCACCGACACCGGCGTCGTCCTCAGTGACGAGTCCCTCCAGCTCGTCGAGCGTCGACGCAACGTCGTCCGCCGCGGCGCTGTACCGCGACTCCTCAGCGAGCGTCGTGAACACGCGTTCCTGTAACGCGTCCGTGTTCACCGTTCCGTCAGCCGCGAACGCCTCGTCACGGTCGATATCGCCGAGCAGCTCCTGGATCGCTTTCCGCTCCGTGTTATCCGTCGGTTGTACGTACAACGCCTCTAGCGTCTCTCCCGCGATGTCACGTAACGCATCGACGTCGAACGCGACGTGATCGAGCAACAGCGTCCCCGTCAACCGCAGGTTCACGATCGGGTCCCGACGCGACCCGTCACCCGCCTGAAACTCGGCGTTGCTACACACGCGTTCGACCATTCCTTGCTCGTCACGCACCGCGTCCTCGAACGCCGCTCGGAGATCGTCGAACGTCCGGTACCCCGACACGTCGAACTCGACCGTCACGTACGGCCGTCGCTTCGACACGCGGTGATCCGCCGACCAGTCAGCCGCGTCCACCACGTAGTATCCGTGCGCGTCGTCCCATCGTCCCTCTTGTACCGAGAACGCTTCCAAGCTCCCCGGGTTGTAGACGTTCTCCACCTCGTACCGCTTGTGAATGTGGCCGAGCGCCACGTAGTCCACCGCGTCCATCAGCGGCGTCAACGACGCGACCGACACCGTCGCACCCAGATCCGGCACCGCATCATCCACACCGAAGTGCGCCAACACCACCGTCGCCGCCGGCTCCCCTTCAGACGCGTTCACAGCTTCAATCCCGTCCACAACAGCCGGGATCTGGCGTTCCATGTACGCACCCCGGTACTGAACACCGAACACGCGAACCGTCCCCTCGTCCGTCTTCAAATCAACGTACCCGCCGCCACCGTCCCGAGGCGACTCCACGTCAGTCGGAGCGAACGACGCGCGGCCATCAGCGAAATCAGCCGACAACAACGTGATCAGTCCCTTGTTATTCAGATACTGTAGCCACGTCAAATCCCGTCGGCGACTCATGTTCTGATCGTGATTCCCCGGACTCACGATCACCGGAACCTCGACGTCCGCGAGAACATCCTCCACCGATGCGAGCGTCTCCGGCCGCACGTCCCGGCTGTCGAAAAAGTCACCCGGGAGTAGTATTGCGTCGGCATCCTCAGCCGAAACTTGCGACAGCGCGTGCTGGAACGAGAGTTTCGCATCAGTCGCCCGCTGCGGTACGCCGTACTGCTGCCGACCAAGATGAATATCCGCCAAATGGAGGAATCTCGTCACACGTGTATCACTTCCCGGCGGGGTAATAAACCTACACTCAGCGGGGTGAAAGTAAAACGAGAATCAAGACGCGTAATTCAATTGCTACGCACCACGGGCGACACTCAAATCAGCTACCGCGTATCTTGAATACGCTGTCGGCTTCTACAAGGGGATGTCATTATAACTGACACATTCAAGATTCGGGTAGATGAAAGGAGCCAACCCCCGGGGGAAGCTGTGGAGATCTTTGTAGATACAATTTGTAAATATACCTATCGTAATGTTCTTAAATTACCTCTAAATTATTGTTAATCGGGTTCTGACACTAAAATGAGATTAAGTGAATTTCATGTTAAGAGGTTCAAACCGATAGAAGAGGATGGTTTCGGATCAATCGAAGAACTCTCAGTACTGATTGGAAAGAACGACGCAGGCAAATCATCGTTTCTGGAAGCGGTTAGGATCTTCCTCGAAGAGAAGGGAAAGCCCGAACCCAACCACTTCCACATGGGTGAATCAGAGGAATTAGTCTTCACTGGACGATTTGAAGGGATTCCAGATGAATTGTCGGACCAACTCACGGACTCTGTAGACACCTCGGACGGGACTCTTAAGATCGTCCGAAAGTACACTAATAACGGGGAACGCGCACCATCCCGGACAACACTATTGGGAGAAGACGAGCAGGAAACACTAGGTAAAGGGACGATTGTAGACGATGGCGAAGAACTCAATAAGAAACCGTCGCGCGAGCGAATTTGGTCGCACATCCCCGAGCCTATCTACATTCCCGCTGAGCGGGATATCTCCGAGCAGACCAAGTTCAAGTCCAACACGTGGATCGATCGTCTCCTGAGTCCGCTCCTCCACGATAGCGAGTCACTCAGCCAAAAGCGGGAATCACTTGAAGAGGAGCTCCAAGATGAGGTTGGAGATCTCTCAGACCTCATCGAAGGCCGGCTGGTGAGCCGAATGGACTCAATCAGCCAAGTGAATGTCAATCCCGGAGAGATTGACCTGGGAAAAGCGTTCACTCCCTCGATTACGGTCAAGGATCACTCCACCGACACGCCCGTTCCAGTCGGGGAACGTGGCTCGGGGGTTGGAAGCATGTTCGTTCTTTCGCTGGTCGAGGCCTATCGGGATCGGCACGTCGATGAGGGATACTTTCTCCTCTTTGAAGAGCCAGGCGTTTGGCTTCACCCCGAAGCGAAACGAGAAATGCTGGGGTCGCTCAAACAGATTGCCCGATCCGGAGGGCAAATAATGCTGTCCACACACTCGCCAATCTTCATCGATCGTCGGGGTCGTGGCGACCTCCATCTCGTACAGCGAGAAGAGGGGGTAACATCGATTCGGACGATCGACGAAGACTATCTCTCCGCAGTAGAAGAACTGGGTGCGCGGAACAGCGACATACTTCAAAGCGACTTCGTCATTTACACTGAAGGCCCCACTGACGCGAGTATCCTCCGAACCGTAGCGCAAGAGTATATTGAGGACTGGGAGCGTAAAAATATAACAATCCAACACCTCGGTGGAACAGGCAATATCCAGAACTGTAACCCAGAGGATTTGGAGGAGATCAACCGCAACTTCTGCTTCTTGTTGGACAGCGATCGCCGGCACGAGGATGATACTCCTTCAGAAGCCGTACAGCAGATCCAAGCAGACTGTAGAGGACTACGAGCATTCGCACACATTCTCAGTACTTCACAAAGCCGCTTAGTTAGAACGCCTGCTTGCTGAAGGTGTGTCTACGACCCAGCAAGCAGACAGTGAACTCCACGAAGACCAACTCCTTAACTTCCTCGTCAACCA
>NZ_AOJN01000025.1 GCF_000337335.1 Halorubrum distributum JCM 10118
AGCGCTGATCAGCCACTACCGACGACTCATTGTAACAGAATAGGTGACTCAGGTCAGGTTCGCTGACGATGCTTTGTGAGGTACTGAGTCTACAAAATCGCCTCCGTTTTCGTCAGTTAGATGATTTAATTCCGATATTAGCTCCTCATCTGTGACGAAGGGTTCCTTCTCGAGACCTGCCTTACTCGTTTGAGTGATCTCAGATGAGCGCGGGTCTAGCTCTGCTATATTTGATTCCCCTGCCCGGAGTGTATGCCTAGCGTAATCTGAGAGTCCGGTCCAGTTTCCTTCGTCGACTCGTTCTTGAATCTCTTCTTTACGCTCTTCTGATACATAGATCTGTATCTTGGTATCGTATTGTTTGTCGCTCATTGAATCTTGGCCTGTTATTGACTTGATCTATTATATATTGCTATTACAATCTTTGGGGTTTGACTTGTGAAGGGGTTATCTGGGATTTATATTCGGTAGACTGTAGGTTTTAGAAAGCGAAAACGCAAGACGGCAGCCAGATGCTCAAGCCAGGGCAGGGATTTGAACCCCGGAAGTCTCGATTACAAGTCGAGTGCATGAACCACCCATGCTCCCCTGGCGCGTGCGGCCGTACTCGGTCCTCCTATGTGTGCGTGTCGCTTTCCGCGAACCCGGCCGGCGTCAGTCGCTTTCGGCCGCGGGTTCGGGGTCCTCTCCGCTCTCCTCGCCGCCCTCGTCGCCCAGCGACTTCGTGAGTTCGACGCGGTGGCGGTCGTAGCCGTGCTCCGCGTAAAATTCTCGGGCGCGGTCGTTGTCGGCGAGCGCCTCCAACGCAACGCGGTCGGCGCCCGCCTCGTCGAGCGCGCGCTCGGCCGCGTCGAGCAGCGCCGCGCCGACGCCCTCCCCGCGCCGCTCCGGGAGTACGAACAGGTTGCTCACGGTCCCGCGGACGGCGTCGCGCTCGTAGTCGCCGCGTTCCAGCGAGAAGCCGACGAAGCCGACCGGCCGGGGCTCCCGGTCGCCCTCGCCGTCCGCCTCCACCGCTGGGTTCGGATCGCGAGCGACGAGCAGGTCGCCCGTGACGACCGACTGCGCGACCCACTTGCGGACCGTCGCGCGGTTCGCCTCGGCGCGGAGCGTGGCACCGTGCTCGCGCTGGCCGGCCGCGAGCGCCACCCACATGTCGGTGACCGCGTCGACGTCGTCGGCGGTCGCCGGCTCGATCCGCGCGTCCGTCTCGCCCATGCGATCGCCTTCGGCTCGGGGCCTGTTGAGGCTGCCGGCCGGCGAACCGGGCGCTTCGAGGCCAGCTCAGATCTCGCGGCAGTTCGGGCAGACCGCCTGCCCGTTCGCAGTGACGAGGTCGGGGACGAGCGCGCCGCAGTTCTCGCAGACCCCCTGCGTCGGGGTCCCGCTCGGCGCGCCCGCGACCGAGTCGGCCCCGCCGTCGGTGCCGGCGGCCTCGTCACGCGACGCGGCCGCGGCACGCTCCGCGGCCTCCGGGTCCATCGTCGCCTCGGCGCCGCGCTCCGCGTCGGAGTCTGCGGCGGCCGCGGTCGACAGCACCGCCCCCTCCGATCGGGGGGTGCCGGCCGCGCTCTCGTCGCCGAACCCCTCGGCGCCGGCGCCCGTCCGCGGGGCGCCCGCGGCGAGCGCGTCGCCGTCCGTGACCACCCCGACCGCCTCCCCGTCGTCGACCGCGACGACGCGGTCCGCCCCCTCCGAGACGAGCCGCTCCTCGACGGCAGCCAGCGAGTCGTCCGGCGACACCGCCGGCAGCGGCGGGCCCATTACGTCGCCGACGGTGAGGTGTTCAGGAGACGCCGCCGCCGATTCGTCGGAGACGCCTGTCGCGGAGAGCAGCGCGTCGAGCGCGTCGCGGGACTCCAACCGCCCGACCGGCTCGCCGCCGCGCACGACGACCAAGCAGTTCGTTTCCTCGTCGACCAGCAGTTCGGCCGCCTCCGGGAGCGAGTCAGACTCGCTGACGCCGAGGAACTCGCGGTGCATCACGTCGCGGACCGTGGTGTCTGTTCGCATACGACTCGGATCCGCTCCGACCGGCTAAAAGGTGCCCCCGGTAGCGTTTTATCCGCGCCGGTCGTAGACATGCGATCGGTTCGCACGCCGGACGGAAACGGGGCGTGCGGTGGGGAGACGCGTCGCGTCCGCGGCGGCGAAGCCGAAACGTGCGCGGCGGTGACGAGGACCGCACGCGGCGAGGAAAAGAGAGCGTTCAAACCCTCCGACGTTCGAACTGCGATATGGCCATTCCCTCGTTCGTGATCGGGATCGCGGGGGGGACGGGCGCCGGGAAGACGACGGTCTCCCGGCTCGTCACCCGCGACCTCGGCGACAGCGTCACCCGGATCCCGCTGGACAACTACTACGAGGACCTCTCGCACCTCGAGTTCGAAGAGCGCCAGGAGGTCAACTACGACCACCCCTCGGCGTTCGAGTGGGAGCTCCTCCGGGAGCACTTGGAGGCCCTCTTGGAGGGCCAGTCCGTCGAGATGCCCCAGTACGACTTCGAGATCCACAACCGCGAGGACGAGCGCGTCACGGTCGAGCCGACGGACGTGATCGTGTTAGAGGGCATCCTCGCGCTGTACGACGAGGAGATAAACGACATGATGGACCTCCGGCTGTTCGTCGAGACGGACGCCGACGTGCGGATCCTGCGCCGGATCCGCCGGGACGTGATCGAGCGCGGCCGCGACCTGGAGGGCGTCATCGACCAGTACCTCTCGACGGTGAAGCCGATGCACGAGCAGTTCATCGAGCCCTCGAAGAAGCACGCCGACGTGATCATCCCGGAGGGCGCCAACAGCGTCGCGGTGAACCTCTTAGAGGAGAAACTGCGCGCCGAGGTCGAGGGCGACGCGGTCAGGAGTTGGGAGCGCGGCAGCCTCGAATCGGAGCTGGGCGAGAAGCGCTCCCTCGACATGGACGGCGACGACTGAACCGACCTTCTCAAAGCGAGAGAACCGTGGGGGCGACTAATGAGCCCCGTCGCGTATTTCCGACCATGATCCGAGCAATTATCGGCGCGCTCGGTGCGCTCACGGTGCTGGTCCCGGACCGTATCGTCGCCGCCTTCGAACGCGTCGCCGTCGAGAACTCGGACGACGTCGAACCGAGACGGGGAACGCGCCCGACGCTGCGGGCCGAAGGCGTTGCCGTCGTCGCGCTCGCCCTGATCGGCGGCCGGGCCTACGCCTTGGCGATGTACGTCACCAGCGCCTTCGGAACCGTCCTCCTCGTCGTTCCGCGGGCGTACCGCGCGATCGCGCCGCGGCTCCTCTACGAGGACCCGGACGCGGTCGAGTGGCGGCCGGGGTTCGATACGTTCCTCCGGCTCGTCGGCGCGGCGTACGTGCTGTTGGGCGTCAGGGAGCTTCGGCGGGACCGCGACGCGGAGTGACCCGGCGACGGTCGGCTATCGCCGCCGGTTCGCCACCCGCTCTTCGGCCGTCTCCGCGCTGACGAGCTCGTACAGCGTCGCCCGACCGCCGTCCTCCTTCGGCCGGAGCACGCGACCGAGCCGCTGGGTGAACTCCCGCTCGCTGCCCGATCCGGAGAGCAGGACCGCGACGTTCGCGTCGGGCACGTCGACCCCCTCGTCGAGGACGTTCGCGGCGACGACCCGGCCGTAGGTGCCGTCGCGGAAGCGTTCGAGGATCTCCCGGCGCTCCGTCGCGCCCGTCTCCGCGGTGATCGCGGGCAGCAGGAAGCGCTCGGAGAGCCGGTAGACGAGGTCGGTGTGGGCCGTGAACACGATCACGCGGTCGTCGCGGTGGCGGTCGAGGATCTCTCCGAGCCGGTCGACCTTCCGGTCGGCGTTCATCATGATCTCGCGGGCGTCCTGTTTCGCGAGGAGCGCCTCGCGGGCGGCCGGGTCGTTGCCCGAGCGCTTGACGAGCTCCTGGTAATCGCTCCCGCTGGAGAACGTGATCCCCGCGTCGCGCACGTACTCGACGAACGTCCCCTGCTTCTCGTCGTAGCGCTCGCGTTCCTCGTCGGTCAGTTCGACTTCGATCCGACGGATGTCGTAGGGCGCGAGGTGGTCGCCCGCGAGGTCGTCCACGTCGAGGGCGTAGACGCGGTCGCCGACCAGGTCGGCGACGACCTCGTGGGCACCGTCCGGGCGCTCGAAGGTGGCGGTGAGGCCCAGCCGCGCGGGCGCGGCGAGGAGTCGCGCGGCGTCGCGGTACCCCTCGCCGCCGAGGTGGTGGACCTCGTCGAAGACGACGAACTCGAAGGCGTCGCCGACGCCGTCCGCCTTCAGGTACGCCGAATCGTACGTCGACACCGTGACCGCCTCGCGGCGCTGTTCGCCGCCGCCGAACCGGCCGATCGGGACGTCGAACTCGCGCTCTAACTCCCGTTGCCACTGGTCGAGCAGGTCGACCGTGGGGACGACGACGAGCGTCGGGACGCCCAGCTCGACCATCGCGCGGATCGCGATCACGGTCTTGCCCGCGCCGGTCGGCAGTTCGATCACGCCGCGGTCGCCCGCGTCGCGCCACGCCTCCAGCGCCTCGCGCTGGTACTCGCGGAGGTCGTAGTCGGTGGCGAGCGCGTCGGGCAGCCCGGCCTCGCTCGCGGCGCGGTCGCTCGCGTCGAGGACCCGATCGTCGACCGAGACGCCCGCCACTCGGAGCGCGCGTCGGAGTTCGGCGTAGCGGTGCGCGGGCGCCCGACCGGTCCCGGTCCGCGGGTCCGTCTCGACCCCGGGCAGCGGCGGGAGCGCGTCCGGGCCGAGGTCGGCGTCCGCGTCGACCCGGATCGTGCCGTCCTCGTAGGTCAGCCGGACGTCCATCGCCCGGAGTTGCCGACCGACTTACAAAGGCCCACCGCCTCGCCCTGGTATGCGCGCGGCCGAACTCGACGCCGACCTCGCCGCGGCGATCGACGAGATCGAGTCGCTGGGACCGCCCGCGTGGAGCGACCTCTCCGTCGAGGACGCCCGACGCCTGGAGGACGAGCTGTTCTCCGGGCCGCCGGAGCCGCCCGTCGCCGAGGTCCGCGACCGCGCGTTCGACGGCCCGCACGGCGAGGTGCCGGTCCGGGTGTATCGGTCCGAGAGCGCCGTCGATGACTCGGCAGCATCCCGCGCCCTCGTCCACTTCCACGGCGGCGGGTGGACGCTCGGGACGCTCGACTCCGTCGACGGTATCTGCCGCGAGCTCGCGACCCGCGCCGACGCGGTCGTCGTCTCCGTCGACTACCGGCTCGCCCCGGAACACCCGTTCCCGGTCGCGGTCGACGAGGCCGCCGCGGCGGTGTCGTGGATCGCGGAGGCCGCCGACTCGCTTGACGTCGACTCTGACCGAATCGGCGTCTCGGGGACGAGCGCCGGCGGCGCGCTCGCCGTCGCGGCGTCGCTCCGCGCCCGCGACGTCGGCGACCTCCCCGAGCCGGCCGGCCAGTTCCTGCTCTATCCGATCGCCGGCCACGACTTCGAGACGGACTCCTACCGCGAGAACGCCGACGGGCCGCTCCTGACGCGCGAGGACATGCGATGGTTCTACGAGCGGTACCTCCGGAGCCCGGTGGACGCCGCGAACCCCTACGCGGTCCCGCTCCGGGCGGACCACCTCGGCGACCTGCCGCCCGCGACGGTCGTCACGGCCGGGTTCGACCCCCTTCGCGACGACGGCGTCGCGCTTGCGGAGCGGTTCGGGCGCGAGGGGACCGCGGTCGAACACCGCCACTACCCGGCGATGGCGCACGGGTTCTGTAGCCTCGCGGATCGCGTCGACGCCGCGGAGGCGGCGCTCTCAGCGGTTGCGGCGGACGCGCGAGACCGTTTATAAATACCCCCGAGGCGCCGGCGTCGGCCGCTCGCCTCGGGCGTCGACTCCGGTCAGGGCTCGACGGTCGTCTTCACGATGCTCACCGGCGCGGGCGACTGGCGGGAGACGCGCTCGGTGACGGAGCCGAGCATGCGGCGGTAGTCGCCCGAGCGCGTCTTCGAGCCCATCACCGTGAGGTCGACGTCCTCCTCGTCGGCGTAGCGGAGGATCTCCTCGTGGGGGACGCCGTACCGCAGCGCGGTGACCGCCTCCACGCCGGCGTCGCGGGCGTGCTCGGCGACGGCGTCGAGCGCCTCGCGGCCGGTCTCTTCGAGCGTCTCCTCGGCGCCCTCGGCGCCGTCGACGAACTCGTCGCCGGAGTAAGCGTTCACCACGTCGCTGTCGACGACGTAGAGGACGTGGAGCGTCGCGTCGTAGCGGTCGGCGGCGTCGATCGCGTGGTCGATCGCGCGGTCGACGCCGACGCTTCCGTCGGTGGGCAGGAGGACGTTGTCGTACATACGCGGCGGTTCGTCGGGCGCCCGAATAAATCGGTCGCCGTTTCCCGAACGGTTAACACGCTGTGAGTCCCCCGAATTTCCATGACCGAGGCCGCGGACCGGATCTTCGTGAACGGGGAGGTACACACGCTCGCGGACCCGGAGGACGGCGGCGACGCAGACGACGGCGGCGACGCGGTTCACGAGGCCGTCGCCGTGCGCGACGGCGAAATCGTCCGAACCGGCCGGACCCACGACGTGGAACTGCTCGCCGGCGTCGACACCGACGTGGTCGACCTCGACGGGCGCGTCCTCCTCCCCGGATTTATCGACGCGCACACCCACCTCACCACCGTCGGCCGCTACCTCGTCCACGCGGACCTCTCCGCGGCGGACTCCCCGGACGCGGCCGTCGACCTGCTCGCAGAGCGCGCGGCGGAAGTGGAATCCGAGGCGAACGGCGTCGAGGCGCCGGACGGCGACGGGGAGGCGGAGGACTGGGTGCTGGGTTACGGCTACGACGAGTCGACGTGGGACGAGTCGCGCTACCTGACCCGCGCGGACCTCGACCGCGTCTCGACGGAGCGCCCGGTCGCGGCGTTCCGCGAGGACATGCACGTCGCCGCGGTCAACGGCGTCGCGCTCGACCGCTTCGCGGACGCGCTCGCCGACGCCCCCGACGAGACGGTGCCGACCGACGACGACGGCGAGCCGACCGGCGTCCTCCTCGAGGCCGCTATCGACCCGATTTACCGCGCCGTCGAGCCGGGGCCGGCGGAGACGCGCGCGGTCGTCGAGGCCGCGCTGGAGCACTGCGCCGCCCGCGGGATTACCCGGTTCCACGACATGGTCCGCGACTCGCACGCGCCCCGGGTCTACCGCGACCTCGACGCAGCGGGCGAGCTCACCGCCCGCGTTCGGATCAACTACTGGAGCGACCACCTCGACGCGGCGCGGGAGGTCGGCCTCGCCACGAACGCCGGGAGCGAGATGGTCGAGACCGGCGCGATCAAGTCGTACACGGACGGGAGCCTCGGCGGCCGGACCGCGCGCCTCTCGGAGCCGTACGCGGACGCCCCGGGCGAGACCGGCCAGTGGGTCGTCGACCCCGACGAGCTGAACGAGACGGTGGCGGAAGCGACCGAGGCCGGCTTCCAGTTCACCACCCACGCCATCGGCGACGAGGCGGTCGACGCCGTGCTGGACGCGTACGAGGACGCCTCACGGACCGATCCGGGCGAGGCGCGTCACCAGATCGAACACGTCGAACTGGCCGACGACGACGCGATCGAGCGGCTCGCGGAGACGGGGGTCGTCGCGAGCGTCCAGCCGAACTTCCTGAAGTGGGCTCGGGAGGACGGCCTCTACGAGGAGCGCCTGGGACCCGAGCGCACCGCGGAGACGAACCGCTACCGCGAGATGCTCGACGCGGGCGTCGAGCTCGCGTTCGGCTCCGACGGGATGCCGATGGACCCGCTCGTCGGCGTTCACCACGCGGTCAACGCCCCCGCGGCGGCGCAGCGGCTCACCGTCACCGAGGCGCTGCGGGCGTACACGAGCGGCGCCGCCTACGCCGGCTTCGACGAGGACCGGCTCGGAACGATCGAGGCGGGAAAGCGCGCCGACCTCGTCGCGCTCGACAATTCGCCGTGGGAGCGCGACGACGCGATCGACGAGATCGACGTCGCGCTGACGGTCGTCGACGGCGAGGTCGTGTTCGACGACAGGTGAGTCGGCTGCCCGGACGCGCCCGGCCGAGATCCGGGGACGTGCCCGGCCGAGATCCGGGGACGCGCCTGGCCGGATCCGGAGACGCGCCCGGCCGAGACCCGGGGAACCCGCAATCGCTGCCAGAAAACAGTAGTTATTAATCGTGTAGTTCTAACTCGACGGCATGGCAGAGATAGCCATCGAGTACGCCGCGGGGGACCGCCTCCGGTCGGAGGCGGAGACCGCCCGACGGCTCATCGACGCGTACCTCGGTGACCGCCCCGACGTCGACCGCGTCACGCTGTCGCCCTCCGGCGAATCGGTCTTCTGTGTCAGCGTCGAGGGGGACCGCATCTGGTGTACCGACCCCCGCGAGTGGATCGACTCGATGGAAGCGGTGACCGCCGCGCGGCGGCGTCTCTCCGAGGTCTCGTAGGGTTCGCCCCGCCGTTCCGAAGCCCGGTGCCGGCTCACTCCGAGCCGCCGGTCCGGCCGTCGTCTGTTGCGTCCGCGTGCGAGTGCGCGAACTCCCGCAGCAGTTTGCCCGCCACCGCCGCCGCCTGCCCGTCGTCGCGGTCGTTCACCTCGACGACGTCGAACCCGTCGGCCCGGGGCGCGACCGCGCGGACGAGGTCGCGGACCTCCCGCGGCTCCAGCCCGAACGGCTCCATCGTCCCGGTTCCGGGCGCGTAGGCGGGGTCGAGGCCGTCGACGTCGACCGAGCAGTAGACGGCGTCCTCCCCGAACTCGTCCTCGACGTCGAGCGCGTCGAGCCACCCGCGGGCGTCTTCGGGCGCGACGACCTCGACGTCGGCCTCGGCCGCGCGGTCCCACTCCGCCTCGGATCCGGTGCGGGCGCCGACGATCACGGCCCGGTCGACGCCGAGGTCGTCGAGACACCGGCGCGTGACGCAGGCGTGGTTCCACGGGTTCCCGTCGTACGCCTCGCGGAGGTCGAGGTGCGCGTCGGCGACGACCAAGACGTCGGGGTCGACGGCGTCGACGCCCGCGTACGTGACGGTGTGCTCGCCGCCGAGGAGGAGGGGGGTCGCGTCGTCGTAGACGACGCTCCGCAACTCGGCGGCGAGGTGGTCGAGGTACGCCGGCACGTCGTCCCACGGGCGTACATCGCCCGCGTCGCAGACGCCCAGCGCGGAGAACCGGCTGTCGGTGCGGCGGTCGTAGTCGTCGTACGTCTCGGCGAATCGCCGGACCCGGTCCGGTCCGAACCGGGTGCCCGGCTGAAAAGTGGTCGTGGCGTCGAGCGGAGCGCCGACGACCACGTAGGAAGCAGCTTCGCGGTCGGTCGTCGCCCCGGGGAACATCGCAGACTACCCGATGATCTTCCGTTGGCCCTCGTAGTCGAGGTACTCGATGTTGTCGTCCGAGGTGAAGTCCTCGCCCTCGGGGATCCGCATCGTGAACGTGTCGTAGGTGTCGAGGTCCATCACCTGGACCTCGTCCCCGCTGACGTTGACGACCTGTCCCTGCTTCCGCTGGATGATCGGGACCCACACCTTCGCGTCGACCGGCTGCGAGAGCGAGCGCTTCTTGTCGTCGAAGACGCCCTTCCCCTCGACGCGGGCCTTGGCGCTGCCGTGTTTGCCGGGTTTGGCGGTGCTGTAATGGTTGATCTTACAGGGCGCGTCGTCCATCATCACGTAGCTGCCCTCCTGGAGTTCGCGAACCTGCTTCTGCTCTCGCGGCATAAGCGGTATTTCCCGCGGCGCGTGTATAAACGGTTTGGAACGCCGTCGGGACGGCGTTCGAGGCGGCGTTCGCGCGCCCTCACGGGACCAGGCGGCGGGGCCGGTCGGCGAGCGCGGCGAACCGCTCAGCGGGGAAACACTCAAAGTGGATCCGGAAGGATCGTCGGACATGTCCCCGATCGTCTCCCCTCCGCTCGACGGCTCGGTATCGATCGTCGCCTCCGTCGTCGCGGCCGGCGGCGTCCCGCCGGTCGATCCTGCCGCCCTCCCGCTGACCGCCGGCGGTCTCGTCGTCGCCGGCGCGTTCGTGGGCGGCGGGCTGCTGCTCATCGGCGGCATCGTCGCGTTGGCGTACCGCTCGGGCGACGAGCGGGTCGACCGCGTCGCGGACGCGCTCGACGGCGACCTCCCCACGCCGACCGACGCGCCGGTCAGGGAAGGCGCGGACGTCCCGTCGGCAGCGAACCTCCACGAGGTCGCCGAACGCGAGGACGGCGACCCGGTGTACGTCCCGGTGATCCGGATTCCGCTGGCGACCGCCGACCCCGGGCGGGACGGCGTGTACCGCCACGCCGCCCGCGCCGCCACGGCGCTCCACGACGAGTTCGAGGACGCGCACGTCCGCGGGTACGACGTGGAGTTCGGGCTCGACGACGGGTCGCTGGGCGGCGTCGGCCGGACGGTGAAACGCGTCGCGGTCACGCCCGAGATCGCGGCCCGGCTCCGTGACCGCGACTACGATCACCGCGACCTCCGCGAGGACGTGGCCGACGGCGACGACGGCGACCCCGGCGTCCCGCCCGTCGACTGGGGCGACGCGGTCAGCTACGCGACCGGCGACGGTTCCGCCGCGACGGCCGGCGCGGCGGCGACCACCGCGGCGACGTAGGGCCGAGCGGACGGACCTCGGGAAAACTGAGCGCGGCTACGGATCGAGTTCGTCGGCGTACTCCTCCGGCTCCTCGTCGTCGTCGACGTTCCCGTCCGGCGGGACGAGCTGTCCCGTGTACAGGTAGCTGACGACGAACATCACGATGAAGCCGACGCCGACCGCGGCCGTCGTCCGGACGACGAACGGGAAGTCGATGGCGTAGAAGAAGCGGTCCGCGACGGCGATGGACAGCGCCGCGGTCACCAGAATCTTCTGCTCGTCGGTGGGGTCGCGGACGAACTCGACCACGTCGTCTTTGAGGTCGCCGAACAGTCCCATCAGGCGTCACCTCCGGTCGTCGCGGCCGAGTCGGGGGCCGCCGCGTGGTCCTCGATCACGCGGCTCACGCGGTCGAGGCCGTCCTCCAGCTCCTCGGTCGGAAGCCCGAACCCGATCCGGAAGCGGTCCGGGAAGCCGAACAGGCCCCCGGGCGCGAGCACGACGCTCGCCTCCTCGACGACCGTCCGGCAGAACGCCTCCGCGTCGTCGAAGCCCTCCGGGACAGTTACGAACGCGTTGACGCCGACCGGGTCGAGCCAGTCGAGGTCGTGGTCGCTGACCCAGTCCGCGACCGTCTCGCGGTGGGCGGCCGCAAGCTCGCGGTTCTCCGAGAGGATCCGGTCCTCGCGCCGCCCCAGGGCCTGCTTCGCGACGTGCTGGCCGAACAGGCTCGGTGAGATGGTCGTGTAGTCCTTCCACTGCCACGCGCGCTCGACGACCGGCTCCGGGCCGGCTATCCAGCCGAACCGGAGCCCGGCGAGCCCGTACGCCTTCGTGAGGCTGGTCGTGGAGATGCCGTGCGCGCCGTAGCTCGCGACCGGCGGCCGCGGCTCCTCGGCGAGCAGGCGGTACACCTCGTCGCAGAGCAGGTAGGCGTCGCGCTCGACGGCGACGTCGTAGACGGCCCGCATCGCCGCCTCGTCGTGGTACTGCCCGGTCGGGTTGTTCGGGTTGTTCACGACGATCACGGCCGTGTCGTCGCGGGCGGCGTCGGCGATCGCGTCCGGGTCCAGCTCCCACTCGGGGGGCTCCAGCTCGACGCGGGTCACGTCGCCGAACGCGTCCGGCACGGCGTGGAGCGCCTGATAGGTGGGGGTGACGACGACGGCGTGGGTGCCGGAGCCGACGCCAGCCGGGGGGGAGTCTCCCTCGCCGTCTGCGCCCGGCTCTCCGTCGACTGCGCCCTCGTCGCCGAGCAGCGAGAGGAACGTCAGGAAGTTCGCCTCCTGGGTCCCGCAGGTGAACAGCACCTCGTCGGCGCTCCGGTCGTAGCGGTCGCCGACGGACGCCCGGAACTCGGGGTCGCCGTTGGTCGGGATGACGTAGCCGAGCTTCCCCGGGTCGAGGTCGAACCGACTCGCGTCGAGCGACCGGATGCCGCTTTCGGCCAGCATGATGTCGGCCTCGTGTTCGTGCTCCGCGAACCAGCGTTCGAGGCCGAACGGGTCGATGCGCATACCCGGTGTCGGGCCGGCGCGAGGTTAGGTGCTGTGGTTGCTGGTGACGGTGCTGTGGTTCTGGCGGCAACCTCGGGCCGGATCGACGTGTTCGTGATCGGCTTTCGATACTTCGCCGAGAAACGCTTCCAAATTTCGACGGGTTGCTTATAAATAGCAGACCGCCGAGCGGCGGCAATCACCTCCAAAGCCCCAACCGCTCGGTTCTACGCAGTTGCTGGCGGATCGGCGATGAACACCTCCAAAGCCCCAGCCGCGAGACCACAGTACGCTCGTTGCGCTCCTCGCTCGCTCCGCTCGCTGCGGTGCTTACGTCGCCTACTGTGGTCTCGCGGCTGCCCCTTTGAGTCCCACCCCGCACCGCACCTCACACCTCCCCAGCCTCGTCAGTCGCCGCCGCTTCGCTCCGGCGACTGACTCCCTCGCGCGTGCTCCTCGCGGCCGCCTCCGGCGGCCACTCGGAGGCACGCGCCGACCGCATTGTTCTTTATAAGCAATTGTCGCTGCCCGTCGCAGAGATTTAAAAAAACCAACTCGCGGTCGCCGCGGCCACCGCAACGACTTTGCTCGCCGATAGTGTCTCAGGCACATGGTTCTCACCCGGCAACGGCTGCTTGCGGTGCTGCTCGTCGTTCTGGCGACGCTCGCGGCGGCCGTGCTGGCCGAGGTGCTGCGGACGGTCGTGTTCGCGGTCACCGTCGCGTACGTCCTCTACCCGGTCCGCCAGCAACTGGTGAGCCACGGGCTCTCGCGACGGATCGCGTGCGCCGCCACCACCGCGATCGCCTTCCTCGGCGCCACCCTCCTCGTGGCGCCGCTGCTGTACGCGCTGTACCGCCGTCGGTCGCAGCTGATCGCGATCCTCGAACGGATCCCCGACGCCGTCCCGATCAGCCTCGGCGGCTTCGAGACGGTCGTCGAGATCGCGCCGTTCGTCGCGACCGCCGAAGCGTTCATCCGAGACGTCGCGCTCGCCGTCGCCGGCGCGGCGCCGGTGCTCGTCTTACAGCTCGTCGTGTTCACGTTCCTCGTGTACGGCATCCTCTACCGTCCGGGAGCGGTCGGGACGGCCGTCTTCGGCGTCGTCCCGGCCGAGTACCACGACATCCCGGCTCGACTCCACAGGCGGACGCGAGAGACGCTGTACTCGATCTACGTGCTTCAGGCCGCGACCGCGGCGGGCACGTTCGTCCTGGCGCTCGCGGTGTTCCGGGTGCTGGGCTACGGCTCGCCGGTCCTGTTGGCCGTCATCGCGGGGGTCCTCCAGTTCATCCCCGTCGTCGGCCCGAGCGTCCTCGTCGTCGCGCTCGGGGCGGGCGACCTCCTCGTCGGGGAGACCGCGCGGGCGGTCGCCGTGCTCGTGATCGGGCTCGTCGTCGTCGCGTTCGTCCCCGACGCGGTGATCCGGACTCGTCTCGCGGGCTGGGCCGGGAAGATCTCTCCCGGGCTCTACTTCGTCGGCTTCGTCGGCGGCATCCTCACGCTCGGCGCCGTCGGCGTCATCGTCGGTCCCCTCGTCGTGTCGCTGCTGCTCGAGGTGATCGACATGCTCTCGGAGGACGGCGCGTCGTCGGAGGCTGTCGGGGGTGAGTCCGTCGCGACGGTCTCCGCCGAGCGGGAAACAGACGTCAGAGAGTGAGTCGGCCCCGTCGAACGGGCCCGACGGGACGAGTCGCCGGTACCGCTTTCCCTCCGCCGACCGTCCGTTCGGTATCTGATGTCCTCGACGGATACCCCCACCGCGGTCGGCGACGCGCCGACGCTCGCGGCGCGACGACTCGACGGCCTCGCCGACCGCGCGGCGCGAGCGCGGCCCGCGGACGACGGCGACGGACCGAGCGGCGATCCCGACGCGATCGACGTGTTCGCCCCGGCGACAGACGAGCGGATCGGGAGCGTCCCGGCCTGCGGCGCGGACGACGTCGCGGCCGCGGTCGAGCGCGCCCGAGCGGCCCAAGAAGCGTGGGCCGAGACGTCGGCGGCGGAGCGCGCGCGGATCGTCGAGCGGTTCGGCGAGCTCGTCGCGGACCGCCGCGAGGAGCTGCTCGACGTCCTCCAGGTCGAGACCGGGAAATCCCGGCGGACCGCGGTCGAGGAGCTGTTCGACGTGCCCACCGGCTGCTCGTACGTCGCGAGCGAGGCGCCCGACGCGCTCGCCGAGGAGCGACGCCGGGGCGTCGCGCCCGGGATCACGACCGCGACGGTCACGCGCGAGCCGGTCGGCGTCGTCGGCGTGATCTCGCCGTGGAACTACCCGCTCACGCTGTCGATGGGCGACGCGATCCCCGCGCTGGCCGCGGGCAACGCGGTCGTGCTCAAGCCCGACGAGAAGACGCCGTACGGGGCGCTGCTGTGCTCCGAGCTGCTGGAGCTCGCCGGCCTCCCCGACGACCTCTTCCAGGTCGTCACCGGCGAGGGGCCGACGATCGGGCCGCCGCTGATCGACGCGGTCGACTACGTCGCGTTCACCGGCAGCACGGCGGTCGGGCGGACGATCGCGGAGCGCGCGGGCCGGAACCTGATCGGCTGCTCGCTGGAGCTCGGCGGCAACAACCCGCTCGTCGTGTGCGCCGACGCCGACGTCGACGAGGTCGCCCGCGGCGCGGTCCAGGCCTGCTTCTCGAACGCCGGCCAGCTCTGCCTCTCCGCCGAGCGGATCTACGTCGTCGAGTCCGCGTATCAGGAGTTCCTCGACGCGTTCGTCCGCGAGACCGAGGCGCTGACGCTCGGGATCGGCTACGACTACGACGCCGACCTCGGCTCGCTCGTCGACGCCGACCAGCTGGCTCGGGTCGAATCGCACGTCGAGGACGCCCGCGAGCGCGGCGCGACCGTCGAGACCGGCGGGCGCGCCCGCCCGGACGTGGCGCCGTACTGCTACGAGCCGACGGTCCTGACCGGCGTCGATCCGGACGCGACGGTCGCGTGCGAGGAGACGTTCGGCCCCGTGGCCGCGGTGACGCCGGTCCCCGACGCGGCGGCCGCGGTCGACGCGGCAAACGACTCTCCGTACGGACTCAACGCGAGCGTCTGGACCGCGGACCGCGAGCGCGGCGCGGAGCTCGCCCGCGAGATCGACTGCGGCACGGTGAACGTCAACGACGCGTTCCTCGCGACGTGGGGCGCAAACGACGCGCCGATGGGCGGGTTCGGCGACTCGGGGCTCGGCCGCCGACACGGGCGTGAGGGGATTCAGCGGTACACGGAGGCCCGAACGGTCGGGGTCTCGCGGGTCGGCCCGCTGGCGTTCCCCGACCGGATCCCGACCGACTGGTTCGTTCGCGGCGCGTTCGCCGCGATGGGGATCGGACGGCGGGCGCGGCGCGGCCTCGACGCGGTCCGTCGCCGGCTGTCGCGTCGCTGAGCGGGACGGGTCGAGCCGACGGCGCGCCCTCGAAGGCGCCGAAAAGGGGTGTTACTCCTCGTCGTCGATCAGGTCGCCGAACACCGACGCCGCGGTGTCGGGGACGTCGAAGTCGTGGTAGTGCTCGCCCTTCTCGTTCGAGAGGATGTTGAGCGCGGCGGCGGCGCCGTCGCCCGCGGAGATGACCGCCTGCCACTCCTCGGCGCGGGCCATCGCGCCGGTCGCGTAGACGCCCTCGACGCTGGTCTCCATCGAGACGCCGACGCTGACGGTGTCGTCGTCGTCGAACTCGCAGCCGAGCGACTCCGCGAGGTCGCGGTTCGCGCCCGTCGCGAGGACGACGTAGTCGGCGTCGTACTCGCCCTCCTCGGTCGAGACCGTGAAGCCGTCGCCGGCCGCGTCGACGCCGGTGACCTCCTCGCCCTGGCGGCGGTCGACGCCGAAGTCGTCGACCTGCTGGCGGGCGGTCGCCATGAACTCGCTGCCGCCGACCGAGCCGACCCCGAGGTAGTTGAACAGGTGCGCCTTGTGCATCCACGTCCCGTCCGTGTCGAAGAGAGTGGTGTCGAGGCCGTTCTTGCTCGCGAACAGTCCCGCGCTCAGGCCGGCGGGTCCGCCGCCGACGATTACGACGTTTGTCATATTCCAAGTAACGCGCCCCGGCTCATAAGCGTTGGCGGAAGCGGGGATCGGCGAGAGCGGAGCGGTCGTCGACGCTGGGGACGCGGCCGCTGCCGGCCTCGTCGGTCGCGGTCACTCGGTGAAGTCGTCGAGCGAACCGGTGTCGTCGTTCCCGTCGCCGTCCGCGTCCGACTCGCCCCACGGGTCCTCGGGATCGACCGGTTCGACGGCGCGGTCGAGCTCGTCGGCGTCGTACTCGATCTCCTCGTCGAGCAGCATCGCGAGGCGCTGCCAGCGCGCGCTCCGCTCGTCCTCTCCGTCCGGGCCGACGCGCGCCCCGTGCGTCTTGAAAAAGCGGGTGCCGCGCCCGCGCTTCGACCCCTCGCCGGTGTGGCCGTCGAAGACGGCGTCGAACTTGCCGTCCGGTTCGAGGTCGCCGACGGGGAAGTCGTGTGCCGGCTCCTCGCCGTGCTCGCGGGCCTCGGCCCGGATTTCGGCCACCGCGGAGAAGTAGGCGTCCGCGTTCGACGCCTCGCGGGTCGAGCGCGCGCGGGCCGCCGCGAGCGCGGCGTGGACCGCACAGAGCCGCCCCTTCCATTCGTCCGGCTCCCAGCGCTCGGTGGCGAGCTCCTCGTAGCGCTCGATCAGGAGCGCGACCTCGTCGCCCGCGCGGAGGTCCTCGACGACGTAGAGGTTGAGCCGGTCCCAGAGGTTCCAGGCGTACCCGGAGCGGGCCAGCTCCCACGCGGCCCACGCCGCGACCTCCTCGTCGGAGCGCCGGACCGCCTTCTGGAGGAGGCTGGAGACGACGTAGCGGCTGTACCCGCCGTCGGTCTCGTTGGCCTCCTTCTCCTCGCCGAAGTCGTTCTCGCCCGTCGCGTCCGGCGTCGTCTCGGTTTCGAGGCTCCCGTCCGACCCGAACGTCGCCTGTCTGTCGTCGCCGTCGGCCATGTCCCCGCTCCCGCCGCGAGCGACTTAACTGCCGCGCGGCGAGGCGGTCCGGTCGGAACGGGAGCGGCGTTCGAGTCCGTCGATCCGCGCCGCGGTACGGCGGATCACACCGGTTCTGAAAGGGAACCCTTAAGTCGAATCCGGCGGCTATGTTTCGGTAACCGCCCTTAGCTCAGCTTGGTAGAGCAGTCGACTGTAGATCGACTTGTCCCCCGTTCAATTCGGGGAGGGCGGACTGAATTTCTACACTCGTGAGCGACAGCGAGCGATTGACAACTTTACTATCGACGAGAGATTCAGTACTTCACAAAGCCGCTTAGTTAGAACGCCTGCTTGCTGAAGGTGTGTCTACGACCCAGCAAGCAGACAGTGAACTCCACGAAG
>NZ_AOJN01000026.1 GCF_000337335.1 Halorubrum distributum JCM 10118
AGCGCTGATCAGCCACTACCGACGACTCATTGTAACAGAATAGGTGACTCAGGTCAGGTTCGCTGACGATGCTTTGTGAGGTACTGAGATTAACTCGGATGTTTCGCGCCACACCACTTCTACGTGGGCGTGGCGCTGTCGCTGTTGAGGGTCGTATCGATCTGGTCGGCAACGGGCGCGAGCTTCACGTTCATCGGTCTACTGGTCAATTCTAATTTCGGCCGCATCATCTTCTTCCGTTTTAACTGAAGTTCGACTCCCGGATTCTTTTCGAGATTCCTCAAATGCACCTCCCACTGCGAGGAGATACAAGTATCTCATTAAGTAAATCATAACGAGAAGGTAGTGGAATAGCAAATAGTAGACCGCAACTGAAATAATCGCCAGCGGTAGGTAGGAAATCTGACTAAAGTCGACAATAAAAATCGTCGATAAAACCACTGAGATCAGTGATGCCAGATTTACCAGTAACGCGTATGACGTGCCAATTCGGGTTTCCTGAACAATCTGTTTCTCAAGTCGGTCACCTCGACCTGAGTACTGTGCGGTTGTGAGGAGCGAACTAAATGTAAAGCCGAACAAGATTGCTAAGGCAGTGATCATCGTCGAGAGAATGGAATCTGTAATTGGTAAATAAAGACCAACAAGCGCCACAATAAACGGAAGTCCAATGAGGACATAAGCCTCCCAATCAGGTTTCGAATCCGTTTTGAGGATTCCACCGTAGAAATTCGAGATGATCGGTGTCAGGTCAAATGCCTTCATCCGCTAATCTTGGAAGGGTACTGCCTCTTCTTCTTGTTCGCCTGTGCCAATGTTCCGGGAGAGCATAGAGTCCTGATCTAGTGGTGTATTTAAATCACGCATCAAGTCGTTTCCCAGTTGACGAGCAACGCGGCCGACAGAGTGAGGTGTTGGGTAACCACCGTGAAGGTTCAGATCATGGTCGTCTGGGTCAAGATCCATCCGCATCTGAATCTCATCCTCCCAAAGCGGGAAACTAAGTTGTGATTCGCCTTCGATGACCGTTACTGTTGCTTTGTCAAAATTCAGTACCTCACAAAGCATCGTCAGCGAACCTGACCTGAGTCACCTATTCTGTTACAATGAGTCGTCGGTAGTGGCTGATCAGCGCT